>NZ_JXAL01000016.1 GCF_000829465.1 Cohnella kolymensis
ATGGGTCATGGGCGGTAGGCGGAAGCAGCATGGGATCGATGGGTTCCGATGGGCGGGTATGGGCGGCAGCAGCATGATGGGTGGAACCGGATATCTGCCGATGGACGGAACGCGTACGGCAATGGGCGCCATGGGACCTATGTCCGGCGCTATGCCGATGGATGGCGGACTTACGGCCGCTCTCGCGAATCTCGGCAACCGTCAATAGTCCGATACAAACGCGAAAACCCGTTCGGCGCCGCCGAACGGGTCTTTGCATGTTCAGGCACACCCCGATATAATTAATGACAAAATGACGTATAAAGGGGATTTTCCGGTGCCGACAATTGACGAGTTCGGACTCATTCGCGTCTGGACGGAAGACCGTCAGTCGAAGGAATTCCTGCAAGGCTCGGGAGTAATTCTGGGGATCGGTGACGACACTGCGATCGTGCAAGGAGCATCCGGTCAGGAATGGCTGCTGGCGATGGACACTATGGTTGAAGAGGTGCATTTTCTTTCGGATACCATGTGCGAAGAAGACATCGGTTATAAAGCCCTCGCCTCCAATATTAGCGATATTGCTGCCATGGGTGGTGTGCCCAAGTTCGCTCTCGTATCGGTCAGCATACCTCCGAACTGGAATGAGCAGCGCATGAAGAAAGTGTATGACGGTCTCTACGAGTGCGCTGCGCAGTATGAAGTGGCGGTTGTCGGCGGCGACACTACCGCTGCGCCGCGTCATTTGGTCGTCTCGGTTACGGTGATGGGCACAGTTGAAGCAGGCCGGGCTCTTCGCCGGAGCGATGCCGGTCCGGGCCAGTTCGTGTTTCTGACGGGAGCCACGGGATTATCCGCGGCAGGGCTTCACGGTTTATTGCCGAAACCTGAAGGCAGCCGAAGCCCGCGCCCACCGCAGCGATTAATTAAGGCGCATCAACGTCCTTCACCTTCCGTTAAGGCGGGCCGGCTTCTGGTCGAACAGGGCTGGGGGTCCGCACTCAATGATATAAGTGACGGCTTAGCTAGCGAGGCTTGGGAAATCGCGGAAGCGTCGAGTGTTCGTCTCATATTGAAGGAAGCCCAGCTTCCTTTGTCAGGGGAACTCGCTGCGTATGCCCACCGATGCCGGATCAACCCGCTGGATTGGGTGCTGTACGGCGGTGAGGATTATGTGCTGCTGGGCACTGCGGATCACCGGCATGAAGCGGCGATGAAGGAACAGTTTCGCGCGGAAGGAATACCTTTGTTCATTATCGGAGAAGTGGAACAAGGCGCGCCGGAAGTATTACTCGAAGCCTCATCAGGTCGCAGACAGCAAATTTTAAAACAGGGCTACAATCATTTCTCGAAGGGATAACCGGGCGCATGCAGCGAAATAACAAGGAGATTCACACATTAGAATTCGTGCTCCATGCACAGAACGAAGCGGATACGGCTCATTTTGCGGCGGCATTGGCGCAGCTTGCGGCACCTGGAACCCTTCTGGCGCTGGACGGCGATTTGGGCGCAGGGAAGACGAGGTTCGCACAAGCCTTTGCTCATGGGCTCGGTGTGCCTGGAACCGTGAACAGCCCTACTTATACGATTATTAAAGAATATGATGGCGGCAAATTGCCTTTTTACCATATGGATGTCTATCGATTGTCGCTTCCGGAAGCGGATGAGCTCGGATTGGACGAGTATTTTCACGGGGAAGGCGTAACATTAGTAGAGTGGGCCTCCATCATCGAACCGATCTTGCCGCCGGAACGGCTGCACATTCGGCTGGAAACAACAGGACCGCACTCGCGGAAAATCGTTTGCCGGCCTATTGGACAAAGGTATGAAGCCTGGTGCAGACAACTTCGACTGCGTAAGGCGGAAGAGGAGGGTACGGCAGGATGAAACACGATGCAAATGAAACGGGTGATCGCTCGGTCACCATACTGTCCTTCGATACATCCACCGCTTCGCTCGCTGCAGCTATAGTTAGAGACGGCGAGACTGTGGATTCAATTCTATCTTTCAGCGAACGCAATCATTCCGTTAAAGTGATTTCAGAGATCAAGGACCTGCTGCAGCGTAACGGTCTGAAAGCACAAGATATAGATGCGATTGCAGTCGGTCAAGGACCGGGATCTTACACCGGCGTCAGAATTGCAGTCACTGCGGCCAAAACGCTGGCTTGGACCTGGAACAAACCGCTTATCGGCGTGTCCAGCTTGGAAGCTTTGGCGCTTGGAGCATGGGAGTCTTTACAATCCGCTGACGAGAACATCGGCACAGATCGGGCTGTGTGGATCATCCCTCTCATGGACGCGCGTCGAGGACAAGTCTACACGTCGCGATATGCCGCCGGCCATCCGCGTAAATGGGAAACACTCGACGAAGACGGGATCAGGCTGATCGCCGGCTGGTCACAATTGCTGGAAAATGAAGCCACGGATGACGAACGAGTGTCTGCAGTTTGGTTCGTCGGCGAAGTCGCACCGCATTCCGCCGCTATCGAGATGGCGGAGCAGTCGGGCATGCGGCTTCGCACCTTGGCATGCGATATGGATGCGGGAGCATTAGGCCGGCTTGCGGAAATCCGTTTTCGTGAAGGCGGCCGGGATGATGTGCATTCTTTCGTTCCGAATTATACTCAGCTCGCGGAAGCGGAAGCCAAGCTGCTCGCAGCATCGCGGGGAGAGTGAAAGGATGCGGCAGAAGATAGAGGAAATCGAGGATCGCATGAATTACAGGAGCATGACTTTGGACGACATCGGCATGATCGTACAAATCGAGCGGGAGTCTTTCACCGCGCCATGGTCGGAAGAAGCCTTTCGCACCGAACTTACACAAAATGCTTTCGCCAAATATATGATTATGGAACTGGATGACAAGGTGTTGGGTTACGGCGGCATGTGGCTTATTGTCGATGAGGCGCATGTGACGAACATTGCCATCCGGGAGCAGTATCGGGGCCAAGGCTATGGAAAGAAGCTGCTCCGAGAAATGATGAAAACCGCGCTCTGGCTTGGTGCGCTGCGTATGACGCTGGAGGTGCGGGTCTCGAACGAAAGAGCGCAATCCTTATATCGTAAAATGGGATTCTACCCATCCGGCATCCGCCCGGCTTACTATTCGGATAATAGAGAGGATGCGCTGATTATGTGGGCGGAGCTTACGTCCAACGGATCGGCCGCCGATGCGGAAACGGCAGGAGGCCGGGAAGGGGACAGACATGAGTGGAATGGCAACTAAGCCGGACTATCTGATGCTTGCGATCGAAACGAGCTGTGACGAGACATCGGTTGCAGTCGTTAAAGGCGGCCGGCAAATACTTTCGAATATCGTTTCCAGCCAGATCGAGACACACCGCCAGTTCGGCGGCGTCGTTCCGGAGATCGCTTCCCGCAAGCATGTGGAGAGCATTACGGTCATCATTGAGGAAGCATTCAAAAAAGCGGGCGTAAGCCCGGGAGATATAGATACGGTAGCGGTTACGCAAGGGCCAGGGCTGGTGGGAGCATTGCTGGTCGGGATTGTGGCGGCCAAAAGCCTTGCTCTTGCGCTGGATGTTCCCCTCATCGGAACGCATCATATTGCAGGCCACATCTATGCGAATCAATTGATTGGGGATATTCTCTATCCTGCTCTCGCGCTCGTTGTTTCCGGCGGACATACAGAGCTTGTTCTGATCGAAAAGGAAGGACAATTCCGCATCGTCGGCCGAACAAGGGATGATGCGGTGGGCGAGGCGTATGACAAAGTCGCGCGCGCGCTCAAATTTCCTTATCCCGGCGGGCCGCATGTCGACCGTCTTGCGCATGAAGCGCAGGATGAGGTGGTGCTTCCGCGTTCCTGGCTGGAACCGGACTCCTATGATTTCAGCTTCAGCGGGTTAAAATCCGCCGTGCTGGCGGAAATCAACCGTTCCCGGATGAAAGGGGAAACTCCCGATTTTTCAGCTTTGGCTCGTGGATTTCAGCAATCGGTTATAGATGTCGTCACGGGCAAGGCGATGAGAGCAGCGGCGGAATTCGGCGTCCGGCAGCTGCTTCTCTGCGGAGGGGTGGCGGCAAACCGGGGATTGAGGGAGACGTTGACAGCCTTGTGCCGGGAGGCGAATTTACCGCTGTTGATCCCGCCCCATGTTCTGTGTACCGATAATGCGGCGATGATTGGCGCAGCTGCGGATTTGAAGTGGCGCAGAAGCGAGTTTACCTCACTCGATATGAAAGCAGAGCCGGGCTTCTCGTTGGAAGACTGGTCGGTCAAAGGGTAAAAAGACGGAATTGACAGATAATTTTCCGGTGAATATAATAAGATCAATCCCCGAAAAGCGGGAACATAGCCAAATAAACGCAAAGATCAGGAACAGTAGGGAATTCACCCGGCATACAGAGAGCTGCGGGACGGTGCAACGCAGCGGAAGGGAACCCGAAACTCGCCTGGGAGCGGACATGTGGAAGGATCGGCCTAAGTCCGATCAGTACACTTGTACGGTGAACCTCCGTGACAAGGTGTAAAGCGGATATTCCCCTTCTGGTATGGAGGCAGGGACATCAACAAGAGTGGTACCGCGGAAGGCCATCGTGCCCGCCGTCTCTTATTCAGGAGACGGCGGGCTTTTATATTAAGAACGCAATGAACGGGAGCAGTAGGAACCCCTTATCGTGCAGAGAGCTGCGGGTTGGTGCGACGCAGCCGTATAAGGGATCCGAACTCGCCCGGGAGCGGAAACGTGGATCGAAGGACGGCCTCCAGCCGCCATCGGGTACACGGGTACGGTTGGCCTCCGATATCGGGCGCTCGCCGCTTCCATCGACCGAACGATGGAAGCCGGCGCATAAGTGGGAGGAACAGTTCGCCGTTCGGAAGCGAACCCCTTCAAGCGGAGTGGTACCGCGGCGGCTCACAAGCCCGTCGTCTCTAGCCTTAAGAGACGACGGGCTTTTTGTCGTTCTCTCGATATGCCGTACTCACAATTTCAAGGAGGTTAACTTAATGACAAGCACAAACAAAAGACGAATTCAAATTTTCGATACGACATTGAGAGACGGCGAGCAAGCTCCCGGAGCATCCTTGAAACCCGAGCAGAAAATTGTCATTGCCCGCCAGCTTGCCCGCTTGGGAGTGGATGTCATAGAGCCCGGCTTTCCGATCTCCAGCCCCGGGGAGTTCGAGGCGATCCGGCAAATTTCACGCGAGCTTCAAAACGTAGAAATTTGCGGGTTTGCACGCTGCGTAAAAGCGGACATCGACGCTGCGGCAGCGGCAACGCAAGACGCGGCCCGCCGGCGTCTGCATCTGTTCATCTCTTCTTCACAAATACACCTGGATTTTCAGCTTCGTAAAACCCAGGACCAAGTTATTCGCATGCTGCGCGACATGGTTGCCTACGGAAAACAATTCGTCGACGAAATCGAGTTTTCACCCATGGATGCTTCCCGTTCAACTGAGGAGTTTCTTATTCAAGTGGTTGAGGCGGCCATCGAGGAAGGAGCAACGATCATCAACATTCCGGATACAATGGGCTACGCCCTGCCGGAAGAGTTCGGGCCGCTCTTTTCCCGGCTGCGTAAAGCGGTGCGGGGCGCAGACAGAGTGGTATTCAGCACCCACTGTCACAACGATTTAGGTTTGGCTGTTGCGAACAGCCTTGCTGCGATCCGCCACGGCGCAACTCAGGTCGAAGTAAGCGTCAATGGAGTCGGGGAGCGCGCGGGCAATTGTGCTTTGGAGGAGCTGGTTATGGCCGTTCAGACGCGGGGCGAGTCCATTGGGGTTGAAACCGGGATCCGCACGGATCAAATTTACGAGACTCCCGCTTGGTAAGCCGAACCATGCATTTTCCGGTTGCCTTTAACAAACCTATCGTCGGAAGAAACGCGTTCCAGCACGAGTCAGGTATCCATCAGGACGGACTGCTTAAAAACCGCAGCACGTACGAGATTATGGATCCGGAAGCTATGGGCATACCTCGGAGCATGATCATTCTGGGCAAACATTCCGGCCGTCATGCCATTAAACACAGGGCAGCAGAATATGGGGTGACGTTGGCAGATTCCGCGATGGACGACTTGTATCGACGATTCAAAGAAAAAGCGGATGAGCAGAAAATCATTACAGACGACGTTCTTCTCCAGCTGCTCGGCGAATCGACGGGCTCGAGCATAGAGCCGTTCACTTTAGTGGATTTGCAAGTGCTGGCCGGTTCCAACCGTTCCCGGATCGCGTCCGTTACCATAAGCAGCGCTGAGGATGGCATCGGCAAAACCTATACCGGAGCCGGTGAAGGTCCGCTTGAGGCGGTTATCCATTGTATCCGTCAAGCAATGCCTGTCGAGGCGGTATTCGAGGATTTGGAACTTCAATCACTTTCTACCGGTGAGGAGGCATTCGGGGAGGCGGTAGTTACTGTAGTGAGCAACGGACAAAGGTTCCGAGGCACTGCGATTCACCAGGACATCATTCTGGCCTCTGCACGTGCTTATGTCTCTGCCTGCAATTCCGCGTTGCTGGCGGACGGCAATCGAAAGGTGCGTAAAGAAGCTTAACTAGGTCCATTTAACCCGTTGTCAGCGGCTTATTTGCACACTCAGCCCCGGCTGAGCTCGTGTAAGCCGCTGGGAGCGGCTTATTTGCGCATTCAGCCACTGTTCAGCTCGTGTAAGCCGCTGGGAGCGGCTTATTTGCGCACTCAGCCGCGGTTCAGCACGTGTAAGCCGCTGGGAGCGGTTTAACTGCCCATATTACCGAATCAAGGACAGTAAAAACCCCTTTGTGGACAAGGTTATCCACAGGGCTTGTGGATAGTGGGGATAAAATTGTGAAACCGTTGGCGCAGATGACGGATGAAAAAATGAAGCGGGGGATGAGTTTTTCAATTCTCTTTTCATAGATTTGTGGATAATGGGGATAAATCGGTGGAAAAGTGTACCTTCTGCTAAAAAAAGACATAAAAACAGCCTGCGCACCAAGAAGAATGCGGAGGATTAAAAAATCCGCCGATCGCCCTTGTTATGCGCAAGCTGTGGATAGGCCTGTGTATAAGTAAAATAAATAAACCGATTTATTCTTCCATCAATTGTTCCCAAGCTTGGTAGGCCTCATCCAGTGCCTCACGCTTTTGCTCGGCTTCCGCCTGTTTATCCCGGAGTTTCATATAATCCGTGCTCAACTCCGGCGAAGCCATTTCCTCTTCCAAGCCGGTCAGCTCGGTCTCCAGCTTCGCGATATCCGCTTCCGCCTGCTCCCGTTTGCGCTGGCGCGCGCGTTCCTCGCGTTTTGCCTGCTTATCCGCTTCATAATCGCTTACAGACGGATCCGAAACTTTTGAGGAAATGGTATCCGCAGCGTTTTCCCACTCCAGCATTTCTTGTTTTTTCGCAACCATTTCGTCATAATTTCCGAGGAAATGCTCCGTCCCGTTCGGATGAAGCTCGACAATGCGATCAGCGATCCGATTCAGAAAATAACGGTCGTGAGATACGAAAATCAGGGTGCCGTCATATTCATCAAGCGCAGCTTCCAGCACTTCGCGGCTCATCAGATCCAGATGATTCGTCGGCTCATCGAGCAGCAGAACATTGGCTTTGCGCAGCATGAGCTTCGAGAGAGCTACCCGCGCTTTTTCTCCGCCGCTTAAGGAGCTGATTTTCTTCCGGACATCATCGCCGCTGAACAGAAAATTACCGAGCACGGTGCGAATTTCTGCTTCAGGAAGCTGGGGGAACGCGCTCCACAGTTCTTCAAGCACCGTATTGCCGGGATTCACTTCCCGTTGTTCCTGATCATAGTAACCGAGAGAGATTCCCGCTCCCCATTCAATGGTGCCGCTCCGCAATTCTAATTTGCCGATGAGCGTCTTTAACAAGGTCGTTTTACCGACACCGTTCGGTCCTAACAAAGCAAGCCTTTCACCTCTTTTAACCTCAAACGTAACGTTTTGAAACAGGGCTTCCAACTCCGGCTTAGGAGCTGCAGAACAATTAACGGCCCTAAGAACCTCTTTGCCGCTTCTTCGCTCAGTTGTAAAAGAAAAACTGGCTTGCCGCAGACTTCCCGGTCTTTCCAGCCTTTCAATCCGTTCGATCGACTTCTGCCGGCTCTGTGCCCGTCTCGTCGTAGATGCCCGCGCAATGTTGCGCTGCACAAAGTCCTCCATACGCGACAGTTCTTTGCGCTGCTGCTCATAGAGTTTAAGCTGTTGGGCGAAAGCTGCAGCCTTCAGCTCCATGAATCGCGTGTAGTTGCCCGTATATCGGATGGCCGCATGCCGTTCGATTTCTACGATGGAAGTAACCGTTGCGTCAAGAAAATAACGGTCGTGGGAGACGATGACCATAGCGCCGGAATACGAACGAAGATACTGTTCCAGCCAGCTCAATGTGTCGATGTCCAGATGGTTGGTCGGCTCGTCCAGCAGAAGCAGGTCCGGATGAACGAGCAGAAGTCTGGCCAATGCCAATCTCGTCCGCTGTCCGCCGCTTAAAGAGGAAACAGGCGTATCCGGGGCGAAATCTCCGAAGCCCATGCCGTGAAGAACGCTGCGAATGCGGTTATTCATCTCGTATCCGCCATTTTCCCGAAACTTTTCACTTAGATCGGCGAACTGGGAGACCAAGGATTCATAACGCTCCGGATTCTCCAGCTCGGCAGGGTCGGCCATGCGTTCCTCCAAGCCGCGCAAAATCCTTTCCTGCTCCAGGAGTGGTCCGAATGCCGAGATCATTTCCTCCATGATCGTGAGGTGTCCTTGGAGGCCTCCGTTTTGTGCCAAATATCCGATTCGCAGCTCTCTCGGTTTGGAAATCGAACCGTTATCCGCTGTTATTTCCCCGGCCAATATTTTGAGGAACGTCGATTTTCCTGCGCCATTTACGCCTACGAGGCCTATTCGCTCGCGTTCGTTTATTTGAAGTGAGACTCCTTCGAGTACGGGGGTCACGCCATAATGTTTGGTAATGCCTGATGATTGTAAAAGCAAGAGGTATCCCTCCGAAGATTTAATTTCGTCTTAATAATTCAAGTGTATCTTAAATGCAGGGGATCGTCCAAGCGGCATTCTTTTGGCGCAAATAGGTGAAAAATGATAAAATAGAACTACTTTTTGACGGATTAAAAGGTGGGTTTCCTTCATGGTAGCGTCACAAGGCAAGCCTGATAAAAGAGAATGGCGCAGCCGCATGACAGCCGTGCGGGAATCGCTGTCGGCGGATGAAAGGAAAAAGCGTTCCGATGAGCTCAGCCGTCTGGTGCAGGACCAAATCCTTATCCCCCTTCGGCAGAGTCTGAACCGGTCATTGAACTTATGCGCATACGCTGCTTTCCGCTCCGAGGCGGACCCGGTCCGGCTTCTCGAACAATGTTGGCAGATGGGGGACGCGATCTATGCTCCGGCAATTCTGCCGGCCCAAGAAGGAATGCAGTTAAGAAAGGTCGAAGCATTGTATAGCTGGATTCCCGGCAAATGGGGAGTGCCGGAGCCGGATCCCCGTCAAACGGCGCTCTGGGAAGACACGCAGCCGATCGACATTGTACTTGTCCCCGGATTAGCCTTCAGCAAGAATGGCGGCCGGCTGGGATATGGCGGCGGACATTATGACCGGCTGTACGAGGCCATGACGGCAAGCGGCAAGCAGAACCCGCTGTGGATCGGCTTTGCATTTTCCAATCAGGTTGTGGAAGAGCCGCTGCCGGTAGAATCCCATGATCTAAGGCTCGATGCTTTGGCTACAGATAAGGGTATTATTTGGTTCAACGATCAGGGGGGATTGTAATGGCTGATGCGGAAGATCGTCTGACCCATTTTAATGAACAGGGCCGCGCGGTTATGGTTGATGTGTCCGATAAGCCGGTGACAGCCCGGGTGGCCGTTGCGCAAGGGCTAGTCACGATGGCGCCGGATACGCTGCAGCGAATTAAAGCGGGTTCCGTGGCCAAAGGGGACGTGCTGGCTGTCGCTCAAGTTGCCGGTATTCAGGCCGCCAAGCGGACTTCCGATTGGATTCCGATGTGCCACCCGCTGCCGTTAACCGGCGTCAACCTGAAATTCGCGGATAACGGAGCCGATACTCTCACGATTACCGCCGAAGTGAAAACGACAGGCAAAACAGGCGTGGAAATGGAAGCACTTACTGCCGTCTCCGCAGCCGCGTTGACCGTTTACGATATGTGTAAGGCTCTCCAGAAGGATATGGTGATCGGTCCGGTGAAGTTATTGATAAAGAGCGGCGGGAAATCCGGCGATTATACCTACAACGCCGGAGAAGCCGAATAAGATTGCAATAGCGTCGCATTCATGGGAGCGGGGGGATGGAACATGCGTTGGAAGGTCGCTCTTTTGACGGCAAGCGATAAAGGATCGCGCGGGGAACGTGAAGATACAAGCGCCCAAGTTGTACGCGAGTTGGTAGAGGAAGAGCTGGGCGGAGACATAGTAGATTATCGCATCGTTCCTGACGAAAAGGATGAAATACGGGCAGCTTTGATTGAAATGGCGGATTATTTTCAGGCGGATCTGGTGTTGACTACAGGCGGCACGGAACTGGCGATCCGCGACGTCACTCCTGAAGTGACTCTTATGATTGCTGAGCGTGTTGTTCCTGGTATGGCTGAGGCTATGCGTGCAGCTGTAATGCAGCGCTCCCGCCGCGGCATGCTTTTCCGGGGCGTCTGCGCCATTCGGGGACGAACCTTGATCCTGAATTTGCCCGGGGATCCGAAGGGCGTCATGAACATTTGATGGCCGTTATGGACATGCTCCCGGAAGCATTGGATCAAGTGAAAGGGTTAAGAGGACTGAGTCAGGAACAAACCCTTTGAAGCAGCGGGCGGACAAATAATTGTCAAGGAAATACACTACTTCCGTGAACAATGGTATGATATGATACTGATATTAGGCGTAATGTCGGCATATTTTTGAAATAGATTGAGAACGGAGGTTATTCTCATGTCCGGAATTGGCGCTTCAGGAATTATATTGCTGGTACTTATTGCGCTGCTTCTGTTCGGACCGAACAAGCTGCCTGAATTAGGACGCGCATTCGGCCGCACACTGCGTGAATTCAAAAAAGGCGCTAACGATCTCATGGACGATTCCAAAGACCGTACCGCGGGTAGGGTGGACGTATCCCCCGAGGAGAACGAGCAGCCGAAGGCGGAACGCCGTCTCCCGGAATAACTCGGGTTTACCGGTATACATCAAGGGGCTGTCCCATTGCGCAGATAAGTGCTTGCGTGCGGGATAGCCCTCTTGTGCGAGTAAACACTTTGACGGACTACCGTATTAATCGAGGAGGCAAGCTATGGCGCAAAGTCCCGACTCCCGGCCGGATGAGAATTGGATGCCGGTATTGGAGCACGTAGGTGAACTGCGAAAGCGGATCATCTATTGTTTGATCGTATTTGTTCTCGGTCTGGTCGGCGGCTTATTCGGCGCCCAGCCCTTGTATGATTATTTGGTAGCCGCAGCCCCGGTGGAGCAGTTGAAATTGAATGTATTCTCCCCTTGGGACGCAATCGGCCTATATATGAAATTTGCGATACTCATTTCTTTCATTGCCGCCATCCCCTTCACCCTGTTTCAATTGTGGGCATTCGTGCGCCCGGCATTGGGAGAGAAGGAGCAGCGGTCCACGCTTCAATTTGTTCCCGGAGCGCTGCTTATGTTTCTGATCGGTCTTGCTTTTGCCTACTTTGTCGTTTTTCCGATGGCTTATCTGTTTACAGACAAAGTGTCGACCAGCCTAGGCTTGCAACAGTTGTACGGAGTGACGCAGTATTTCGCTTTTCTTTTCAATATTTTGCTGCCGGTCTCCTTACTGTTCGAGCTTCCTCTGATTATTCTGTTTCTCACCCGGATCGGAATCCTGAATCCGAGACTGCTGCAGAAAATGCGCAAAGTCGCTTGGTTTGCGCTCATAGCCATCGCCACGATGATTACGCCGCCGGATGTCGTTTCGGATGTGCTGGTCTCCGTGCCGCTCGTTCTACTGTATGAGTTCAGTGTGCTGCTGTCACGTATCGCCTATCGCAAACGTATTCAGGCACGTGAGAGCAAAGAGGCTCAATTGGCCGCGCAAGACAACCTTTAACAGGTCGCCATGGACTGTTGATCAAGGAATGAATGAGGTTCTTCCAAAAGGGAAACAATGGAAATCGTGACGATCGGTGCGGATCCGCTGCAGATGCGGATCCGTATTTTTTTTTGTGAAGGATTATCTCAAAAGGGCTTGAAAACCAACTTCAAAATCAGTATCATAGAAAATGGTTATTAGCACTTGACGCAATCGAGTGCTAACAGGGGTACAACCCGCAAAAAAACTTTACACCTATTTAAGAAGGAGGCTTTTTCATGATCAAACCTTTGGGTGATCGCGTACTTGTCGAAGCAAGCGCAAAAGAAGAAAAAACCGCAAGCGGCATCGTTCTGCCGGACACGGCGAAAGAGAAACCGCAAGAAGGAACCATTATCGCGGTAGGAGCCGGCGCACTGAACAAGGACGGCGAGCGGATCGCGCTGGAAGTCAAAGAAGGCGACCGTGTATTGTTCTCCAAATATGCCGGTACCGAAATCAAGTATGAAGGCAAAGAGTACTTGATTATGAAAGAAAGCGACATTCACGCAATCGTAGGCTGATTGCGCGCAGAGATAGCAACATAACATGAGGCCTTAAACGGCAGCGGAAGCACATATGTTAAGAACTTAAGGAGGCTATTGAACATGGCTAAAGAAATTAAGTTTAGCGAAGACGCACGCCGCGCAATGCTTCGCGGGGTTGACGCTCTTGCGAACGCAGTAAAAGTAACGCTCGGACCTAAAGGCCGCAACGTTGTTCTCGAGAAAAAATTCGGTTCCCCGCTCATCACGAATGATGGTGTAACCATTGCTAAAGAAATCGAGCTGGAAGATGCGTTCGAGAACATGGGAGCGCAGCTTGTTAAAGAAGTTGCTACCAAAACGAACGATATCGCCGGTGACGGTACGACAACGGCTACGGTTCTGGCTCAGGCTATGATCCGCGAAGGTTTGAAGAACGTAACTGCAGGCGCAAACCCTATGGTCGTCCGCAGAGGGATCGACAAAGCGGTGAGAGCTGCTGTCGAAGGTTTGCAGTCCATTTCCAAACAAGTAGAAGGCCGCAATGACATTGCTCAAGTTGCTTCGATCTCTGCCGGTGACGAAGAAGTCGGCCAGCTGATCGCTGACGCTATGGAGAAAGTCGGTAAAGACGGCGTTATTACTGTAGAAGAATCGAAAGGCTTCCAAACCGAGCTTGAAGTCGTAGAAGGTATGCAGTTCGACCGCGGCTACATCTCCCCGTACATGATTACGGACACGGACAAAATGGAAGCTGTCCTCGAAAACCCATACATCCTGATCACCGATAAGAAAATCACAAACATCCAAGAGATCCTGCCTGTCCTGGAGAAGGTCGTTCAATCCGGCAAGCAGCTTCTGATCATCGCAGAAGACATCGAAGGCGAAGCTTTGGCAACGCTGGTCGTTAACCGTCTGCGCGGTACGTTCACTTGTGTCGGCGTTAAAGCTCCAGGCTTTGGCGATCGCCGCAAAGCGATGCTGCAAGATATCGCCGCTCTTACGGGCGGTCAAGTGATCACCGAGGAACTTGGTCTTGAACTGAAATCCACGACCATTCAACAGCTCGGTACGGCTCGTCAAATTCGCGTTAACAAAGAGAACACAATCGTTGTTGACGGTGCAGGCGACAAAGCGGATATCGTCGCTCGTGTCAACCAAATCAAAGCGCAAATCGAAGACACCACTTCCGACTTCGACCGCGAGAAACTGCAAGAGCGCTTGGCGAAATTGTCGGGCGGCGTAGCCGTAATTAAAGTCGGCGCAGCTACTGAAACTGAGTTGAAAGAGCGCAAGCTCCGCATTGAAGATGCATTGAACGCTACTCGTGCAGCCGTTGAAGAAGGAATCGTATCCGGCGGCGGAACGGCACTCGTTAATGTATATAGCGCTGTTTCCGCAGTTAAAGCTGACGGCGACGAGAAAACCGGCGTAAACATCATTCTTCGCGCTTTGGAAGAGCCGATCCGTACGATCGCGTCCAACGCAGGCCAAGAAGGATCCGTTATCGTTGAGCGCCTGAAGAAAGAATCCGTCGGCACAGGATACAACGCTGCAACCGGCGAATGGGTCAACATGTTCGAAGCCGGCATCATCGATCCGGTGAAAGTGACTCGATCCGCATTGCAGAACGCTGCTTCCGTGGCAGCGATGTTCCTGACAACCGAAGCGGTTATTGCCGATAAGCCTGAGAAAGACAAAGCTGCTGGGGGCATGCCTGGCGGTATGGGCGGCATGGGCGGCATGGATATGATGTAATAAGCAGTATACTGCGCAACATAAGCCCGGCCAGATATCTGGCCGGGCTTTTTATCGTATGATGTTCCACATAGAGAGATCATGCTCTTTTAAATCTGAAAAAAGAGGAGTATCATGTTCTATATTGAAAGCGCATTCATTACTGGTAGGATTGATGCGTCAAGACTTGATCAAGGGGGCTACAACGTGCGTACACAAGTTGGAATCATCGGGGCTGGGCCCGCCGGTTTGATGCTTTCCCATCTGCTGCACCTACAGGGGATCGACTCCATAATACTCGAGAATCGCAGTCGGGAAGAAATTGAAGGAACGATTCGCGCAGGCGTTCTCGAACAGGGATCCGTAGATCTGATGAATGCGGCCGGTGTCGGCGAACGCATGATGCGGGAAGGGCATTGTCACCATGGCATCGAATTGCGTTTTAACAGACAGGGCCATCGAATCAATATGCATGAACTTACCGAAGGAAAGAACGTTACCGTTTATCCTCAGCATGAAGTGATTAAGGATTTGGTTGCTGCAAGGCTTGACTCTGCCGGTGAAATCTATTTCGGAGTGGATGATGTCAGCCTGCATGGTCTGGATACAGAGCTGCCCAAAATTCAATTTCGCCCTCATAAAGGCGCCGAACTTCAGGAGATTTTGTGTGATTACATTGCAGGCTGCGACGGCTTTCACGGACCGAGCCGGCCGAACATACCGGTTAATATCCGGGTCGATTACCAGAAAAAATATCCGTTCGGCTGGCTCGGTATTCTTGCAGAGGCGCCGCCGTCCGCTCCCGAACTCGTATATGCCAACCATGATCGCGGATTCGCGTTACTCAGCACTCGATCGCCGGAAATTCAGCGGTTGTATCTGCAAGTAGACATAACCGACAACATTGCCAATTGGTCGGATGACCGTATTTGGACGGAGCTTCACGCCCGGCTCGAAACGCATGACGGATTTAACCTCATTGAAGGACCGATCATACAGAAAAGTATCCTTTCCATGCGCAGCTTCGTCTGCGATCCCATGCAATACGGGCGCTTATTCCTGGCCGGCGACGCGGCGCACATCGTACCGCCGACCGGTGCTAAAGGATTGAACCTGGCTTTTGCGGACGTACAGGTACTTGCACGGGGGCTGCAACAACTCTATACTTCCGGCAAAAACGATTTGCTGGCGCAATACTCGCATACCGCTCTTCGGCGGGTTTGGAAGGCGGAGCGGTTCTCCTCTTACATGACGTCGATGCTCCACCGCCATGCGGAGCATACGCCATTCGAGCGCGGAATCCAACTCGCCGAATTGGAATACGTAACCACCTCCCGCGTGGCTGCTGCAAGTTTGGCCGAGAATTACGTAGGTTTGCCTATGGCGCTCTAAGGCTAATGCATCAAATTAACTCAATCTCATACGCTTCATGTAACCCATTTTCATAGATATCTCGTTGGCGGCCTCCATCACATTTTTTGCGAAGAAAGGTATTTTGGATAGAGTAATCCTTTGTTTCGGCCCGACGGTGGTAATCGAGGAAATGACTTTCCCGGTGTAGTCCCGGATCGGCGCAGCTACCGAGTGAACGCCTTCCAAAAGCTCTTCATAGCTTGTTGCATACCCCTTTTCCCGGATTTCCTCCAATGTCTTGTTGAGGAGTCTGGGATTGGTAATCGTGGACTTGGTGTATCCCTTTAGACCGTTTTCAATATAGTCGTTAATGTATTCAGGAGTTTGATGGGCAAGCATGACTTTGCCGGAGCTCGTGCAATGGAGTGGATTCCTTCTGCCCACATGCGTCAAAAAGCGCACGAGGTGATTGCATTCCACCTTGAGCAAGTAGATGATATGGCCGTCATCCAGCACGCCGATATGGGCCGTTTCATCCACTTTGTTTACCAGATTTCGCACGACCGGCAGCGATTCATTGTAAATGTCCAAGTTGGATGTTACGACACCGCTTAGTGCCAGAACGGAATACCCGAGCCGGTACTTTTGCGTCTCTTTATCTTTTATCAGAAAGCCTTCTTCCGCCAATGTGGTAACCAGACGATGCACCGTGCTTTTGCCCAGCCCCAAATTGTTCGAGATATCCGTAATTCCTTGCAAGGGATTGTCCAAAGTGTAGGAACGAAGGATTTGAAGGGCGTTTTGCAGGGAGGATAGGAGCCTTTTCTCGCTTTTTTCTGCTGACACTGCAGGAACCTCCTGTGAACTGAACGATTATGAACCATTTAGAGCTCATGTAAGTACCGTATCGTAAAAATGTAAATTGCGCAATTGTCTGTCTCCGTGTTCCGGATAAAGGAATCGGTCTATTGCATTAAGAGCAAATAAGCATTATTTTAATGAAAAGGTTTACATTCGTGAAGGAAGCATATACAGGAGGGATTCGAATGTCACTGCAGATGGCTTTGCTGGCAGCGCATGTTCCAAGCATCTGTCATGAGGAGAGGTCTCCGGCATTTCAACAGGAATTAATCAAAGGGCTGCGGCAAATGCGGGATCGCATGCAAGAGATGCAGACCGAAGCGATCGTGTTGATGTCCTGCCATTTTCCAACAACGTTTCATCATTATGTCGATGCCACACCCCGGCATACAGGAATACTGACGGCGCTGGAATGCCCGGATTTAATCTCGGATGTGCCGTATGACCATCCGGGGGATCACGAGCTTGCCAGCCAGCTGGTGGCAGCGGGAAGGGACGCGGATTTACCCGTCGTGAAACTCGATGATCCGACTTACATTTGGGACTACGGTACAGTGGTTCCCCTGCGATATTTGGTGCCCGAGCAGAATATTCCGATCATCAGCCTTTCCATTTGCTGTGCGGCAAGCTTAGATGAAACGTTCAAATGGGGAGAGCAAATCGGCAAGGTGCTTCGGGAGACAAACAAGAAAGTGGTATTCGTCAGCAGCGGCGCCTTGTCCCACAATCTGGTCAGAGGGCGGGAGAACATGCCGTCAAGATCGGAACAGGCTATGGATAATCAATTCATTCAGTATATGATGACCGGAGACTATGCGGCCGCGCGCGAAATGTTGAATCAATATTCAAAAATAGCCGGCGTAGAGTCGGGAGGACGTCATCTGGCGGCTCTTCTCGGCGTATTGGATAACGAACAGAAAGCCGAGTTCTGGGGCTATGGTCAATCATCGGGCAGCGGAAATGCCATTATCTCTTTTGCTTCTTAAATGTTTAATACAAAAGGTGGTTCCTGATCAATTCAGGAACCACCTTTTGTATTGAACGCTTTTAAACGCCCAAGTATTGATGCTGTATTTCCTCGTTCGCAAGCAGCTCCTGAGGTGTGCCTTTCCACACGATGTGCCCCTTGTTCATGACAAGCACCTCGTCGGCTGCGCCGCAAGCCAGGTAAAAGTTCTGCTCCACCAAGAGAATGGATAAGCCGGTTTCCTTCAACTTCTTAATGATATCCCCTACCTGCTCGATAATGACCGGTGCCAATCCTTCGGACGGTTCATCCATGAGAATGAACTCCGGGTTCGTCATGAGGGCTCTTCCGATGGCCAGCATCTGCTGCTGTCCGCCCGAAAGCTGAGTGCCCATGTTATGCTCTCGTTCTTTGAGGATCGGAAACAGTTTATACACTTCGTCCAAGGTCCACTTTTGCCTGCTGGATTCCGTACTGCGGCTGTCTTTGGCGGGCACCGTCAAGTTCTCCCGGATTGAAAGCGAAGGGAAGATCCGTCTTCCTTGGGGCACCAAGCCGATGCCGCGGCGGGCGATCTTATAAGGCGGCAGGCCGGAAATCGGTTGGCCCTTATAAGTAATGCTCCCTTGCCGCGGAGGAGTCAAGCCTGCAATGGAATGGATGGTCGTCGTTTTGCCCGCTCCGTTGCGTCCGAGAAGGGCGACGCATTTTCCTTCGGGTACTTCGAACGAGAGTCGCTGCAGGATGTGGCTGTTTCCGTAATACGTATCTACTTGATCCAGCTTAAGCATGTTTAAGCGTGCCTCCCCCGAAGTAAATTTCTTTCACACGCTCGTCACCCTTAATCTCCTCCGGCGCGCCGCTCAAGAACACTTCGCCATGATGCAGCACGGTAATGCGGTCGGCAATGGAGAACACCACTTCCATATCATGTTCGATCACAAGCAGGGTGATCGAGCGGGGCATGCTTTGAATGAGCTTGGTCGTTTGTATCGTTTCCGCGGGAGACATGCCCGAAGTAGGCTCATCTAAAAGCAAGATTTTCGGCTTGGAGGCGAGAGCGAGCAGTACTTCCAGGAGTCGTTGTTCGCCGTAAGACAGCTCGTTCACCACACGGTCCCGACGATCCCAGAGGTTCCATTCTTTCAGCAGATGTTCCGTTTCTTCCAATACGTCGGTAAATTTATTGATAGGCTTGAAGAAGTTGAACCGGTAGGGTTTACAAGCGTTGATCGCTAGGTGCAGGTTCTCCTCAACGGTCAGACTTCCGAACAGATTGTTCTTTTGGAAGGTTCTCGACATACCGACACCGACGGCGGTGTACGCCGGCAGCCCGCTGATTTGCGTATTGTTCACCGTTACCGTGCCTTGATTGATCGGCAGCGTTCCTGTGATGCAGTTGAACAAGGTTGTTTTGCCGGCACCGTTCGGTCCGATTACGACATGGCGTTCTCCTTCCCGAACTTCAAGAGAAACGTCCTTTAACACGTTGAGCGCTTTGAACGATTTAGACAGATGTTCCACTTTTAGAAGAGTCAATGCCGGTTCCCTCCTTATGCTGCATATTCTGATCCCGGTTTTTGCGTCGGAAAAGCAGGTTCCATATCAACGAGACGATATGAATGATTCCTCCTCGGCCGTAAAGGACGATCGCTACGAAAATCAATCCCATAATGATTGGCCAACGCTCGGTGTAAGAGCTGATATAATTCTGCAGGATAACGAAGAATCCGGCACCGATTGCCGGTCCCAGCAGCGTTCCTACGCCGCCGACGATAACCATGATCAGTGCTTGGCCGGAGAACATCCAGTTGAGCAGGTCCGGGGAAATATACTCGTTGAAGTAGGAGTAGAGTCCGCCAGCAAACCCAGCCATCATGCCGGACAGCGTGTAGACGACAAGCTTATAATTACGGGTGTTGTATCCGAGTGCCGTCATCCTGGACTCGTTTTCTTTAATCCCTCTGACGCTCTTGCCGAGCGGGGAGGAAATGAACACGCGAAGCAAGAAATAACTGGCTGCAAAAGCAACAGCGGTCACATAGTAAAAGGTCAAGCGGCTGTCGATGGCACCGAATCCAAGGTCAAAGGTTGCCAGAACCGGCTTCCCGTCTACCCCGCCGGTGATATCCTCCATCTTGTAAGCGATGGCGTACAACATTTGGCCGAACGCCAATGTAATCATCAAGAAATAAGCGCCGGATGAACGAATAAATAACAATCCGGAAATGAATGCGAGAATACCGGACACAAGGATTGCGGCGAGCAGCAGCACATACGTATTGTTCAGATGATCGCCGATTAATGTAACCGTATAAGCGCCTGCTCCGAAAAACGCTGCATGGCCGAGTGAAACAAGACCGGCAAAACCGATAATCAGGCCGAGACTCATGACGAAGATGGCCATAATGAGCACTTCGCTGCCCAGCTTCAATCCGTATGAGGAAAGCAGGAGAGGCATTACAGCCAGGACAACGAGAAGGACGAGGTTAAGCCATAATGGTCGATTTTTCATGCGTGAGCCCCCCGTCCAAACAAGCCGTTCGGTTTAATCAAAAGCACCACAATCATAATGGCAAAGATCATCGCCATCGTGAAGGAAGGGAACAGGACACGTCCAAGTGTATCTACAACACCGACCATAATGGCCCCGATGAAAGCGCCTTTCCAGGTTCCGAGCCCGCCGATCACCACAATGACAAGGGAGGAGATCAGGATTTCAGAATCGATGCCTACATACATTCCCATAATAGGTCCGCCCAAAACTCCGCTAAGGCCGGCCAGCCCTGCGCCGAAGGCAAAGATGCACGTGAACACCACTTTAATGTTAATGCCGAGTGCCGACAGCATATCGCGGTCGTCGACTCCAGCCCGAATCATCGCGCCGACTCGCGTTTTGTTCTCCATATACCAGAGAAGCACCGCAAGCATACAGCCGACGAGGATGACGAAAATGCGGTAAGCCGGGAAAATCATAAACCCAAGGTCCGCGGAAACGTCCAATCCCGAGGGAACAGGCAGAGTCAAAGGACTCGTTCCCCAGATCCACTTGACGACATCCGCAAATATAAAAGAAAGCCCGAACGTGAGGAGCACCTGTTCCAGCTCCTTGCCGTACACCCGTTCAAGCAGCAGTTTCTCCATCAGGACGCCAAGAATGGCCACAACGATGATCGACAGAAGCATTGACAGCCAAAATCCGAATTGCCGGCCTATAAAGTAATAGGCGATATACACACCTGCCAAGTAAAATGTTCCATGCGCCAAGTTAACGACATTCATTAATCCGAAAATAATCGATAAACCGGCCGCGATCATAAACAACAGCATGCCGTAGGCGAGCCCGTTTAATAAATGCATTGTCAGTGTTGTAACAGACATGGGATCCTCCTCTTTCCTCACTCGTACATAGGTGAAACGGGGGGACACGCCCCCCGTCATCACTTAAACTTATTTTGCCGGCGGTGCGTCCGGTATTTTCAGACCTTTCGCTGCGATACCGAGAATCTCTTGTTCGATTTTTCCGTCTTTCCAAACGTTCTTTGCCAGATACATATCCAAAGCCAAGTTGTGAGTGTTCGGATCCATAACCAGCTCGCCGCGAGGGCTGCTGAAGCTGATATCTTTCAAGACTTTGATCAAATCCTCGGATTTCGTGCTGCCGGCTTTTTCAACCGCTTTGCTGATGACTTGAGCCACATCGTAGCCTTGGACATTGAAGTAGTTAGGCGTTTTGTTGTATTTCTTGGTGAATTCCTCAACGAACTTCTTGTTGGTTGCATTGTCGACTGTGGCCGTATACATCGTAGCGCCGATAATGCCTTCCGCTGCTTTGCCCGCAGGTACTGTTACAAGCGGGTCAAGGAATTCCTGTGTGCCTGTCAATGGAATTTTACCTTTCAGACCGAACTGCTCATACTGCTGGACAAAACGGATTGCATCCGTACCGGCCAAGAACGGGAACACCAGATCCGGTTTGGAGTCTTGAATTTCCGTCATGTAGGTTGCGTAATCGTTCGTGCCGAGCTTCGGCCATGCTTCTTTTACGATCTCGCCGCCGGCTTTGATGAAAGCCGCTTTGAAAGCCTCGATCGTTTCGTGGCCGGCCGGATAGTCTGGAGCGATGACATAAGCTTTTTTGCCGACATTTTTGTAAATATATTCTGCGCCTGGAGTGCCGTCCTGCCAGTTGGAGATAGATACGCGGTAGATATAATCGCTTTTCTTAGCCCATGAAATATCATTGGCCGCTGCATTGGCGTCGATCAGCACCATTTTGTCTTTCTCAATCACGTCGCGAAGAGCGTAAATAACGGCTGAAGAGATAGGGCCCGTCAGAATGTCAACTTTCTCGTTCTCTACCAGGGAACGGTATTTGCGAAGAGCGACTTGCGGGTTGGCTTCATCATCCTCATATTTAATCGTTACGGGACGGTCGCCGATTTTGTTGCCGTTCAATTCGAAGTACAGTTCCATACCTTCTTTGATACTTTCGGAAAGTGGAGCGAAGTTGCCCGAGAAGGAGAGGATGGCGCCGATTTTAATAGGCCCGTCGGACTTGCTGCCTGTTCCCGAGTTTTGTCCGCATGCGGTCAGAACCAATAAAAGCGCTGTCAATGCAAACAAGATCTTGCTCAGTTTGCCTTTCTGCATTCTGTGTTACCCCCTTGAAATAGTTGGCCGTTCTTGATGTAAATATATCGAAAATTAAGTATTATGAAAACGCTTATATTCCGGCATAGTAAACAGCGCATATTTTCTGCCTAAAAAGTCGAAGAAACATAAACGGTAGGGGAATATGTCGGTTGATCAGATCGAAGGACAAAAAAACAAGCCGGCTCCGGTGGAATGCGGGAGCCAGCTTGGAATCGGTGCGTTTTCTATTTAACTTTTGAGCGTTATCGATTGATTTCAAACTCATCGCGGATTTGCTTTAGCAAGTCTGGTCGGGCCAGCACTTCAGACGCAGTAAAAGCTAACATAGTGGCGCCGAACACCATAGCCTCGTAGGCTGGAGCGGTTTGTGCGGCGTCGCGGAACTCTACCGTATGCAAATTATAAGGTTGATCTACAACTTTAATGTAAGGATGAATCGCGGGACAGCGCAAAGAGACGTTGCCCAGATCCAATGAGCCGTGATCTTTGCCGATCGGAATGTCCTCCGGTTTAATTCCGGCTGCGAGCAGATTTGCGGTAAAAATGTCGGACAATGTTTCATTCGTTCTCATTTCGTCGTAAGAATACTGGTAATTGCTGACGGTAAGCTTGCTTCCGGTAGCTAAGGCCGCCGCTTCGGCACAGACAGTGACCTTGCGCGAGAGCTCGTTGGTATATGCCCGGCTGGCGGACCTGACATAAAATTGGGCTGCCGCATATTCGGGTATAATATTGGGCGCCTGTCCCCCATTGGATATAATACCGTGAATTCGTGAATCGCTCTGGGTTTGCTGGCGCATTGCGTTCACGGAATTGAACAATTGAATGACCGCATCCAGCGCGTTAATACCGAGGTGCGGGTTGGCTGCCGCATGTGCGGGCTTGCCGTGGAATTCAAACTGCAGCGCATCCATAGCGAGCGAAGCTCCCGATCTCTCATAGGTGTGGAAGGGGTGCGCCATCAGTGCGATGTCGCAATCATCGAACAAGCCTGCGGCGGCCATATCGACTTTGGCGCCCATGGTCTCCTCGGCCGGCGTTCCATATACACGGATCGTACCGCCCGTCTCTTCCGCTATGGCTCGCAATCCGGCTGCTGCGCCGAGCGACATGGTGCAGATCAGATGATGGCCGCATGCATGTCCGATCTCCGGGAGAGCATCATATTCAGCGAGCAGGGCGATGACGGGACCGGGTTTTCCGGAGCGGTATTCGGCGATGAATGCGGTAGACAAGCCCAGAACTTCCGTCTTAACGTTAAAGCCGAGCTTTTGCAGCTCCGAAACGAGCAATTCTGAAGCTTGCTTCTCCTCGTGCCCTAGCTCGGGATGTGCGCCGATAAATGCTGCAACTTCCTTTAACCGCGGTGCATATCGGGAGATCGTATCGCGAATGGTGCTTTTTAATTGTTCCATTGGAAGGCTCCTTCGATCGTTTCTTATTAATACTATGGTAGCCCTCACGCAGGGAAACAATCAAGCCCCATGAGGATAAAAGTAACCGTTGATTTTCTGGCGTTGCAATTCATATCAAACAACCGCCTGATTTCGTTGAAAAATTGTAACTTTTTCCGGTATTCCATTGGGCTTTTATGCATTACAATAAATAAATATTCATCACGAGAAATTATAACTTACAGGAGATGGACAGGCTATGAAAAAAGGAATTTTGCTCGTTCTGTCGTTAGTGCTGGCTTTCGCGCTTGCGGCTTGCGGAAAAAAAGAAGAAAACTCAGGTTCGAACGCGGCCCCGGGCGCAAGCCAAAGCGGCGCTCCAAGCAACACGGCTTCCGGTAAGCTGGCAGACATAAAGAAGGCCGGAAAAATCGTACTGGGTACAAGCGCGGAGTATGCACCTTATGAGTTCCATAAAATGATTGACGGTAAGGATCAAATTGTTGGTTTCGACATTGAGATCGCCAAGGCAATCGCAGCAGATATGGGAGTCGAATTGGAGATTAAAGATATGCAATTTGACAACCTGTTGACGGAACTGAAGCTGGGCAAAATCGATTTTGTTCTTGCAGGAATGACGCCGGATGAAGATCGTCGTAAGAGCGTAGATTTCTCCAAAAACTATTACGAAGCAAAGCAAGCCGTATTCGTTAGAGCTGAAGACAAAGATAAGTTCAAAACCATGGCGGATCTTGAAGGAAAGTCTATTGGCGTACAAATGGGCTCGACTCAGGAGAAAATTGCAAAAGGAATTAAAGATGCAAAAGTAAAGTCGCTCGGTAAAACAACAGAATTGGTTTTGGAGCTTAAATCCAAGAAAGTCGATGCTCTCATTGTGGAACTTCCCGTGGCGCAAGGCTATGTCAATAAAAATCCCGATCTGGCTTTGACGGATGTCGTGCCCGAATATCAGGACGGCGGTTCTGCTGTAGCGGTAAACAAAGGAGAGGCGGATCTACTTGCTGAGATCCAAAATTCGCTTGACCGTCTAATGGCAGAAAAAACCATCGATAAGTGGGTTGCTGAGATGACCGAATTGGCGGACAAATAAGCCGTTAACTTGGACAGGCGGAGGGGAAATAGAGGCGGCTATTATGAAGCGCCCCTGTTTCCCTTTTTTCAGGGTATGAGGGGAGGACAATAAAGCGTGAGTTTAGCCTATAACTGGGATTTTTCTTTTTTGGATGAGTATGGTTCGTTATTTTGGGTCGGAACGAAAATGACCTTGTCCGTATCACTTGTGGCGGTAATCGGCGGACTTCTTGTAGGGATTCTTGTGGCGCTGGTGCGGTTGTCACGAATTTGGCCGATTCGATTCATTGGAACGACATACGTTGAAATTATTCGGGGCACGCCGCTGCTCGTACAGGTGTATTTATTTTATTACGGATTGCCGCTTTTCTTGGGCGTCGACTTAGGCATCTTTGCCGCAGCTTGTATTGCTTTGTCCATTAACAGCGGAGCATACATTGCTGAAATCATGAGAGCCGGTATCCAAGCCGTCGATCGTGGACAGATGGAGGCAGCACGTTCTCTCGGTATGAGCAGAACTATGGCGATGAGGCCAAATCATTTTGCCGCAAGCTTTTAAAAACGTTTTGCCGGCAATCGGTAATGAATTTGTTGTCGTAGTGAAGGAATCTTCCGTGCTCTCCATCGTCGGGTTCGCTGAATTGACTTATCAAGCGAATGCCATTCGAGGCGCCACTTATTCGCCATTGGAACCGCTGATTATTGTAGCAGGAATATACTTTGTGCTTACGTTTACGCTGTCCAAGCTTCTCGGAATCGGTGAAAGGAGGTTGAAAGCCAGTGATTAAAGTGCGCGGATTGACCAAATCGTTCGGTAAAACGAATGTCTTGAATGGAATCGATGTAGACATCGCCAAAGGGGAAGTTGTCGTGGTGATCGGGCCTAGTGGTTCCGGTAAAAGCACTTTTCTGCGCTGCTTAAATCTTCTTGAGGCGCCTACGGGCGGTGAAATCGAATTTGAGGGCAAAGAAATCACAGGCAGCGGCGTAAATATCAATGTGCTTCGTCAGAGCATGGGCATGGTGTTCCAGCAGTTTAACCTGTTTCCGCACAAGACGGTAATGCAAAATATAACCCTTGCTCCCATTGGGGTCAGGAATACACCCAGAGAGGAAGCGGAGCGAATAGGCATCGAATTGCTTCGCCGAGTCGGTCTGGAGGATAAGCGGGATGCTTATCCGAACCGGCTCTCGGGCGGTCAGAAGCAGCGAGTGGCGATTGCGCGCGCGCTGGCGATGCGGCCTCATGTCATGCTGTTCGATGAACCTACATCCGCACTCGATCCGGAGATGGTAGGCGAAGTACTCGACGTCATGAAGTCCTTGGCCCGCGAAGGGATGACAATGGTCATCGTCACGCATGAAATGGGATTTGCGCGTGAAGTCGGCGACCGCCTGCTGTTTATCGACGGCGGGGTCATTGTAGAACAGGGGAATCCACGGGACATCTTCTCGGCCCCGCAGCATCCGAGGACCCAGGAGTTCCTCAGCAAAGTGTTGTAAAACAAACAACAGCTTCACTGACAGCCATTGTCGGTGAAGCTGTTATGTATTATAGGGGCACCCAATTAGATAACAAGGGGCGGCTGCTGAACTGCCGAGTCTGTCTTGAATGCGGCCTTCACCAGGTTTAACGACGGCAGGCTGTATTCGCGTGACAGGATATGTACTCGAGGAGCGACCACCTTGATTTCTTGCTCCGTTCCTTCAATGATGGCGTGATCCCCGATAATCGCGCCTTCGCCGATAATGGCTCTGCTGATCCGTACATGGTTACCGATAACGGCGTTCGGCATCACATAACTGTCGCTGATGGTGCTCTCTTGGCCGACATAGACTCCGGAAGAGATGACGGAGCGATGAACTTTTCCTTCGACGGAGCAGCCATGCTGTATAATCGAACGTCTCAACTCACAATAGGGGTTCGTGGAAGCGCTGAAATACTTTCCGGTAGAAGCAATCGGCCATTCGAGACGGATGGGTTCAAACCTTCCCTCGATTAAGTCCATATTGGACTCCCATAGGCTGTCTATCGTTCCGACATCCCTCCGTATCCGTCAAAAGGATAAGCGGTGAGCGGTGTTCCGGTTTGGACCAACAGCGGGATGACATCCTTGCCGAAGTCGTGACTGGAATGATCACGATACGCATCCTCAATTAAATACTTCCGCAAATCCGCCCAACGGAAAACATAAATACCCATTGAGGCCAAATTGCTTTCCGGTCTGGAAGGCTTCTCTACAAAGTCGGTAATTTTCAAGGATTCATCCGTGTTCATAATACCGAATCGTCCGGCATCCTTCCAAGGCACCCGTTTGACCACGATCGTGGCGGAGGCGCCCTTGTGCCGATGGTATTCCAGCAATGGACGATAATCCATCGTGTAAATATGGTCTGCGGATAAAATTAACACGTGGTCCGGATTCTGACTGTCTACATAATCGATGTTCCGGTAGATGGCATCTGCCGTTCCGCGGTAGTTTGTGCCGGTGCGGCTTGCGGGGAGTATACGAAGTCCACTTTTCTTATCGGAACCGAGCCATGCTGCGCCATCCCCAATATGGCTTTCCAGGGATTCCGATTTATATTGAGTAAAAATTCCGATGAATGCCGGAGTTCGCGCAGTTGCTGAGTGGAAAATCAACGATGCGGTACCGCCCGCCGAAAGGAACGGCTGGTTTAGCCCACTCGCCGGTCAGCGGCTCCAGTCTTTTTCCTTCCCCTCCGGCTAGAAGCAGGGCTATGCAAGATTCGCTTATCATTCGGAATGGATGCCTCCTGAATAAAAGTTAACCGTGAATTAATGACTCCGCGCCATCCACGAATACGACCGACCCGGTCACATGATCCGACTCGTCCGAAGCCAGGAACAACACCAGATTTGCAACCTGGCGCGGCTGCCCGGCTTTATGTTTCAACGGTTGATCCCCTTCGGGGAATTCAACGGGTATTTTGATGTTCTCCACTTCAGGTCGGCGTTCGGTACTCTCTCCGATGTTCGTCTCGATTGCGCCTGGGCAGATCGCGTTCACGCGGATTTTGTACCGGGCCAATTCCAGTGCCGCCATTTTCGTAAAAGCCACTTGCCCCGCTTTGGAAGTGCTGTACGCACTGAAGCCGAAACTGGAGAATACCCGGTTCCCATTGATGGAGCTCGTGATGACAATGCTGCCGCCGCCATTCTTTTTCAGAGCGGCAATGGCATGTTTCAAGCATAGAAACGTACCTGTCAGATTGATGCTCATCGTCCGGTTCCAATCGTTAAGCTCCATCGATTCGATGGGTGACAGCACGCCGTTGATACCGGCATTCGCGACAAGGATATCCAGACGCCCCCAATGCTCAAGCACGGAAGCTATCGCCTTTCGGATATCTTCTTCCTGCGAAATGTCGGCTTCCAAGACCAGCGATTCAGCTCCGGCCTTCTCTATTTGCTGCTGCGCTGCTGCCAATGGAGAGCCCTGGAGGTCCAGCAAGGCGATTTTCGCGCCTTCCTCTGCCATTCGCACAGCGGATGCGAGACCGATCCCCGGATGCGGCACCCGTGACGACTGCCACCTTACCTGACAGCCTGAGACGGCCGGCACTGTGCTGGTCAAACATGGGATTGGGATACCTCCTTAGGTTCATGATTCCGTTGCTTGATCACAGACTGCCGTTTATTAATCCATTACCCCGGGCAGTGCGCGTTAAACAAGATGCGCTATGTAACATTGAGCCCGATTTTCATCCTATTTTGGAACGACTTGACCTATTCATCTGAAATTTATAACTTGTCAGGCTCGTCATGCTAGTCTGCATAATCGGCCAAGTCCCCTCATAGACATGAACCATGGAATAACCAAAGTGCAGAGGGGTGGATCGCATGCGTCGTCGGATCCCATGGATCACCGCTGTTGCCCTGCTTATTACCGTCCTGTTGGCCGGTTGCGGGAGCAAGAATGCGGATTCGATCGTGAAGGACCTGGACAAAGTCGTGGGTAAAATGGAAAGCTATGAAGGAAGCGGCACGATGAAATTACATACCGGACAGCAGCCGCTGGAGTATGAAGTGGAAGTATGGTACCAGAAACCGCAATATTACCGGATCGCCCTTACGAATGCCAAAAGGGACATCACCCAAATCGTGCTTCGCAACGATGAAGGGGTGTTCGTACTCACTCCGCAGCTGAACAAGAGCTATCGTTTCCAAAGCGATTGGCCGGACAACCAGGGGCAAGTTTACTTATATCAGACACTGGTGCAAAGCATCATGCTGGACGAATCGAGACAGTTGACGACAGACAAGGACACTTATGTGTTTGATGTGATGGCAAGCAATTACCAGAACGGGTCGTTTGCGCGGCAGAAAATATGGCTCTCGCAAAATGACTATTCGCCTAGACACGTTGAAGTGACGGATACGAACGCGAACGTCATGATCGAGGTCGACTTCAAGAACTTCAAGTTCGGCAAGAAATTCGATAAATCCGCATTCGATATGGATACGAACATGGGATCCAAGCCGGGGACGAAGCCCTCAACCGGCGCAGGAGATGGCTCAAGTCCGGATGCTACAGCGGCACCGGGTGCATCCGCATCGCCGGAAGATGCAGACGGTGTGAACGAGGAAGACGCAAGCACACTGCCTGAGCAGAGCTTGGACGTTGTGGAACCCGATCCGGAAGCGCTGCCGGTGGGCGTGCAATTCAAGGATAGAGCGGAAGTTCAGCTCGGTGAAAATATGGGCGTGATGCTCAGATATTCGGGTACGTACGATTTCACGATCCTGGAGATGATTCCTAAGGACCGCAAAGCTTTGAACAGTGAAGGAATCGTCCAGGACCTCGGCTTTACGGTCGGACATCTGTCGCTTGGCGATGTTAAAACCTTGACCTGGACGTATCAAGGCATAGAATATCGGCTGACGAGCGCGGATCTGCCGCAAGAGGATATGGTGACCATCGCGCAATCCATGGAGCAATCGTCAGGTAAATAATGGGATAAGAGGCCGGTCTTTAGCAGATCGGCCCCTTTTGCTGCGAAAAGGAAAAGGTTGACTGCCTTAATTGCGTTGACAGTACCGCCCGCACCCGGTAACATTACTTTATTGTGTAGATGTACAACAGGGGTGGTGACCGGTCTGTGGACTGCTATTACCGGCCGACCGTGGCCGAGATTTCGCTGGATGCCCTCGGACGCAACATCGGAGCATTCCGCGAACGTTTGGCCGCCGGCACCAAATTGCTGGCTTCGGTGAAGGCCAATGCCTACGGTCATGGTGCGGCTGAGGTTGCGCGGCACGCCGTTGCCTGCGGAGCCGATTATTTGGGAGTCGCATTTTTGGATGAGGCGCTTGAACTGCGGAAAGCAGGCATTCAGGCGCCGATTCTGGTGCTTGGATATACGCCGCCGGAAGGGTTTCCGGTTGCGCGCGAGCACAATATAACGCTTACGCTGTACCGTGATGAAATGCTGGACGCTGCACGGAGCTTACCTGAAACAGGAAAAAAATTGAAGGCCCACATCAAGATCGATTCCGGTATGGGGCGTCTTGGGCTTCTGCCGGGGCAGCAAGCGGAAGGCTTTTTGGAGCGGGCGTTTGCCATCGGTCAGCTAGAGGTGGAAGGCTTGTTCACCCACTTCGCCAAGGCGGATGAGCTTGATAAGCAATACACCATGATGCAGGCGGAGCGGTTCTCCACCGTCGTGGACTACGTCCGCCGAAGCGGTATGCCGGTGTCGATCGTCCATTCGGGCAACAGTGCGGCCGGGATCGATCTGCCCGGGCATGTCGGCGAGATGCTCCGGCTTGGCATCAGCATGTACGGACTTTATCCGAGCAGTGAAGTGGGCACTCAAGCGATTCAACTGGAACCGGTGCTCTCTTTGAAAACAAAAATAGTTCATGTAAAAAATGTGAAGGCCGGAGAAGGTATCAGCTACGGTTGCCGGTATTTCACAACAGGTTTAGAGACGATCGGTACACTGCCGATCGGCTATGCGGACGGATTCAGCCGCATGTTGACCGGTAAGGCGGAAGCGCTGCTCAGAGGCGTTCGCGTTCCCGTGGTCGGGACGATTTGCATGGATCAATGCATGATCCGGGCCGGCGACGCAAGGCTGGAGGGTGAGCCCCCGATCGAACCCGGAGAAGAAGTCGTGCTGATCGGACGGCAGGGGAACGAGTTCATATCTGCAGAGGAACTGGCCGCAAAGCTTGGTACGATCAACTATGAGCTGATCTGCATGATAGCATCTCGTGTACCGCGTATATACCAAAGTAATGGGAATGTTGCTGCTGTCACCAATGCGCTTCTGGTATAGATTTACAGCTGTTTTTTGTGCTCCACCGGCAGGAAAGTGAAAGGTATAGCTAGAATGAAATACGAATGATATTCGTATAATTATGTGTTGTCTCATGCATACTGGAAATTAGGTCGCGTCTTGGAAAATCTTTGGGGGTGTCTGTTCGGTGGCCAATTTGCACAATACGAAGCGCATTATGATTAGTCTTCCGGATCATTTGCTGCGGGAAGTGGATTTTGTCGTGGCAAAGGAAAATACGAATCGGAGTGAAATTATCCGTCAGGCCATGAAGTATTACCTGGTAGACCGGAAAAAGCGGTTGATTCACGACGCCATGCAGCGCGGGTATATGGAGATGGCCAAAATTAATCTGAACATGGCATCGGAAGCTTTTTATGCCGAAGAAGATGCCGAAAGCACACTCGGACGCCTCGTTAGCGGGGTGTAACGTTTGATTGTCAAACGCGGGGATGTATTCTATGCGGATTTGTCGCCGGTCGTCGGCTCGGAGCAAGGTGGCGTACGCCCTGTGCTGGTGATCCAGAACGATATCGGCAACCGTTTCAGCCCAACAGTCATTGTCGCCGCAATTACGGCACAAATCCAAAAGGCGAAATTGCCTACACATGTTGAAATCGAAGCCAAAACGCACGGCATGGAACGCGATTCGGTCGTACTGCTCGAACAGATACGTACAATTGATAAACAGCGTTTAACGGATAAAATCACTCATCTGGACGAGGAATCCATGCGTAAAGTGGATGAAGCGCTGCAGATCAGCGTAGGGTTGATCGATTTCTAAGCTAAACAGGCTGTTCACCCGAACACTTCAGGGATACTGAAGTGTTTTTTATTAGCAAGAGGAGTGGTTTAATTTTGTCTGAACCGATACAAGAGGGCAAGCTGCTTAACAAGCTCGCTCGGCCATTCTTTTATACATTTATTCTGCTGATGCTGAAGCTTATGCTATTTCGTCTCTTTTTGTTCGATGACGCCGGATGGAGCAGGCTTCCCGCAGACGGCTTGGCACTGTTGGCCATCCTGTGCTTGGTTGAACTGGCAACTTCGGCTGCGTGGAAACGGATGTGCTTCTTCATCGTGAACTTCATTTTCTCATTGATCCTGTTCGCGTCAACCGTGTATTACTCCTATTACGGATCTGTACCGACCTACACGGCGTTGTTGGCATTAAAGCAGGTGATGCAAATCAGAGCCAGTGTCGAGTCAACCGTCCGGCCGGGTTATTTTTTATTTTTTGCCGATCTGATTGTACTGATCGCAGTTTGGATGGCATACCGGAAAAAGATGAGGTTTGCCGCAACCATGAAAAGCAATCTCGCTTGGAAGACGGGAGTTATGGTTATAGCCCTCGTGTGTATTTTCGTTTCCGGGAGGTACATCCAATCCGGCGGCTCTATCGCCAATGAGAACGCGGAATTGGAGAGCCTGGGCTTTCTGGATTACCAGGTATCAGCTGCAATTAAGCTAAGCCGGGAAGACGAGGCAGCCAAGGGCGGCAGTCTGCAGGACACAGCGGCGAAGCTGGATAAGCTCGAAGCCGACTACCCCTTGCAGACTCGTGCAAAGAAACTCGATAAGCCTGCGTACTTCGGCGCCGCGAAAGGGAAGAATCTGATCATCGTGCAATTGGAGGCTTTCCAGAACTTCCCCATCCATCTGTCGCTAGGCGGGCAAGTGCTGACGCCTGTGTTGAATCGGCTGACTGATGAGGGTCTATACTTCCCGCACGTCTTCCAGCAAATCGGACAAGGGAACACCGCGGATGCGGAGTTTATGTCGAACACATCTATTTATCCTACGGGAAAGATTGCAATGTCTATGGGATATGGGGACCGGGAGCTGCCGAGCTTACCTCGGCTTCTGCAGAAATACGGCTATGAGGCTTCTACTTTCCATGTTAACGATGTGAAGTTCTGGGATCGGAACAAGCTTTATCCCGCTCTCCATTTTGATCACTATTACGACAAACCGTTTTATAAGAATGATCATTTTAACGATTTCGGACCTTCCGATGAAGAACTCTATAAACTCGGGATGGATAAAATATTAGCTCGTGCGAAGCAGAACAAACCGTTCTATGCGCAGTTCGTTACCGTGTCCAGCCACCATCCTTTCAAAATTCCGGACGATCGCAAGCGGATCGCCATTCCGGAATCGATGCAGGGAACCCAGCTTGGCGATTATTTGGCTGCCGTCAATTATACGGATTATGCACTGGGAACGTTCATCGACCGGTTAAAGCAGGAAGGCTTGTGGGACAATACCGTTCTTGTGGTGTACGGTGACCATTTCGGGCTGCAGCCGCAGGACAATGATCCGGCATTTATCAAATCGCAGCTTGGCATCACCTATGACCCGGTCGTGAGTCGCTTTAACATCCCTCTCGTCATCCATGTACCGGGTAATGACAAAGGGAAGGTGATCGAACAAGCCGGCGGGCAGCTCGATTTTCTGCCGACCGTTGCCAACCTTTTGGGCGTTAACCTGAAAAGTGAACATTTCACCGCATTTGGTCATGATTTGCTGAATATTGAACGTAATACGTTCGGCATGCGCTACTATTTGCCGACTGGTTCATTTATCAATAATGATATTCTGTTTGTGCCCGGCAAAGGGTTCGATGATGGAACGGCCGTCTCGATCAAGTCACTGGAACCGGTAAAGGATATATCGCCATACCGGCAGGACTATGAGTATACTTTGAAGCTGTTGAAGCTTTCCGACGAGTACGTCAGACTTTTGCCGAAACGCGCGCCTTAAACTCGTTTTATTCTGTATTCATAGAAGGTATAATCGAAGGAGCGTCCCTTGAGGGGCGCTCCTTTGCAGGTGTAACCATGATGGGAGCTATGGATGTATGACGGAAACCAACCAGGCTTTGGCTAAAGAAACCGAACAGAGAATGATAAAGCAGATCGCAAGTGAGCTTGGGATCGGTGCTGCGCAAGTGCGGACAGTCGCTTCGCTGCTCGATGACGGCAACACAATTCCTTTTATCGCGCGTTACCGGAAAGAAATGACGGGTGAACTCGATGAGAATCAGCTGCGCGCCATCGAAGAGCGCCGCAGCTATTTGAAAGGGCTGGAGGATCGCAAAGTCGAAGTCATCCGGTTGATTGATGAGCAGGGCAAGCTTACTCCCGAACTTGAAGCGTCTATCCGCAAGGCCGTGAAGCTGCAGGAAGTGGAGGATCTCTATCGTCCCTATCGGCAAAAACGGAAAACTCGCGCAAGCGTGGCCAAGGAACGCGGGCTTGAGCCTCTGGCTGAGTGGCTTCTTGCACAGCCTAGAAGCGGCGATGTACCTGCTGAAGCAGCGAAGTACATCGACGAGGACAAAGGTGTGAATTCGGCGGAAGATGCCTTGCAAGGAGCGATGGACATCATCGCGGAGGGCGTTGCCGACGATCCCGACATTCGCAAATGGGTGCGTAAGTTTACTTGGGATCAAGGAATTCTTATAAGCAAAGCGAAGAATAGTGAAGCCGAATCGGTATACGAGATGTATTATCAATATTCCGAGCCAGTCAAAAGACTGCCGCCTCACCGCATTCTTGCGATCAATCGCGGCGAACGAGAAGATGTCCTGAATGTATCCATAGATGTACAGGCGGATCGGATTGCAGCGGAATTGCACCGCAGATTGATCAAAGGTCCTTCCACGGCTCGAGATGTGCTTGCCGCAGCAGCTGAAGATGCCTACAAGCGGCTGATTGCACCTTCAATTGAGCGTGAGCTTCGCGGAGAATTGACGGAGCGAGCGGAGGAGCACGCCATCAGCATCTTCTCCGAAAACCTGCGCAACCTGCTTCTGCAGCCTCCGGTGAAAGGAAGGGTCGTGCTCGGCGCGGATCCCGCTTTTCGCACAGGCTGCAAGCTTGCGGTCGTAGATGAGACGGGCAAACTGATGGAAGTGTCCGTCACCTATCCGACGGCGCCGCATCACAAAACCGCTGAAGCAGAGGCCACATTCCGGCGGTTGATCAATCAATACGGCGTTGAGCTGATCGTCATCGGTAACGGTACGGCATCCCGGGAAACGGAGCAGTTTGTGGTCAGTGTCATTCACGCATGCCGGATAAGGGGCTTCAATATTTGATCGTCAACGAAGCGGGTGCGAGCGTGTATTCCGCATCCAAACTGGCGCAAGAGGAGTTTCCCGACCTGGACGTGGCAGAGCGCAGCGCGGTGTCCATCGCCCGAAGATTGCAGGATCCGCTGGCGGAGCTCGTAAAGATCGAACCCAAAGCAATCGGTGTCGGCCAATACCAGCACGATGTCACGCAAAAGAGGCTGGATGAAAGCTTGTCCGGTGTCGTGGAATCCGCGGTTAACCATGTAGGGGTTGACGTAAACACAGCTTCTCCTTCTTTGCTGTCGTATGTTTCCGGGATCAATGCCACTTTAGCTCGTAATATTGTTAAGGTGCGTGAGGAGAACGGAAAGTTCATCGAGCGCAAACAGCTGCAAAAGGTGCCCAGATTGGGTGCCAAAACGTATGAGCAATGTGTCGGCTTTCTGCGTATTACGGAAGGCAAAAATCCCCTGGATCGCACGCCGATCCATCCGGAATCGTACGATGTAGTGAAGAAATTATTCCAGGATCTCGGGTTGCAGCTTGCGGACATCGGTTCAGAGCCGCTGAAGGCAAAGCTTAGAGAGATTGAGCTGGAAGAGGTTGCCGGGCGGCTGGGTGTCGGCGTGCCTACACTGCGAGATATCGTAGACAGCCTCCAGCGTCCCGGCCGTGATCCGCGCGATGAGCTTCCGCCGCCGATCTTCCATACGGACGTGCTGGATATTGAAGATCTGAAGCCCGGCATGGAGCTTAAAGGGACGGTTCGAAATGTGGTAGATTTCGGCGCTTTCGTCGACATCGGCATCAAAAATGACGGTCTCGTGCATGTCTCCCAAATGAGCAGCAAGTTTGTGAAGCATCCGACCGAGGTAGTCGCAGTAGGGGATACGGTGACGGTGTGGGTGTTGACCACAGATTTGAAGAAAGGCCGCGTGAGCTTGACGATGCGTCAGCCGTAAGGATCGGACGAATTGGAGGATGAGTCGGATGACTCCGGAAAATTGTATCGGATCGCATCATCCCAAATGGTTTGGATTGGCAGTGCAAGCCTTAGTTATATTATCGAAAGAAAACATCCAAACATGCCCTAGTGTAGAACTTGCGGCCTATCTCCAATCGGAAGCCACTTTGCTGCGGCGTATTCTCGCGATCCTGGCAAAAGAGGGGATATTGGAAACCCGTGAAGGCCGTGACGGCGGTTATCGGTTGAAAAGAGATCCTTATTCGATTACCTTGTCTGAGGTGTATAACACACTTCAGGTGAGCGACCCGCTGTGCTACGGCATCATAGAAACAGCGGGCTCCCACCCTTTCGGCGTGGAGATGAAGTCGATTTTCGCGGATATCACTGCCGAAATGGATCGTGCTGTGCTGGATCTGCTTGGGCGATATACGATTGGCGGGATTGCCGAGCGAGCGAATGGATTGCGGAATTAGGGGAAAAATCACAAAAGTCGGGGGGGAAGCATGGGCGGTTGACACCGCCCTTTTTGTGGGGTTATACTGTGCTAGAAATCGTTACAGTTAACTGTGGTAAAAATTACACAGTATAGAGAAATATTACTTTTTGGATGGAGGAGATTTTGAATGTCGGCAACACAAACGGTTAAAGACGAGACGTTCTCTGACGTGATCCGCGAGCGTCATTCCGTAAGATCATATGATTCCAAGTTTAAAATATCTCGCGATGATATGAAGGCTCTGTTGGCTGAGGCAATGCTTGCGCCATCCTCGTCGAATCTGCAGCCTTGGCGGTTTCTTGTTATTGATGAACAGCCGTTGAAGGAGAAGCTCTTCCCCATCGCTAACAATCAGCAGCAGGTTTTAGATGCTTCAGCGGTGATCGCCGTGCTCGGTGATGTGGAAAGCTACAAATTGGCTGAGACGATTTATGACAGGGCTTTTAAAGCCGGTTACATGCCGGAAGACAGGAAGAACGCGTTCGTGGAGCGAACGGTAGCGATGTACTCTTCGCTTCCGCCCGAAGTCATGAGGAGAATCGTCTATACGGACGGCGGGCTCGTATCCATGCAGCTGATGCTGGCAGCGAAAGCAAGAGGTTACGATACCGTGCCGATGGGCGGATATGATGCGGAGAAGTTTGTTAAAGCGTTCGGAATCGGTGAGCGTTACGTGCCGATTATGCTGATTGCGATTGGTAAAGCGGCTAAACCCGGCCACCCGACCGTTCGGCTGTCGGTAGATGAAGTGACGAGCTGGAATGAAATGAAGCTGTAAAAAAAAAAGACCGATTCCTGCCGCCTCGCGGCGGTGGGTCGGTCTTTTAGCTTTATCAATGCTGAACCCCAGCGGTGTCTTTGGATTTCTCCGGTCGTGCTCGATAATAAAACCAGCAATCGTTCAGCAGACGAATTTGCCGGCGATCTTTTTTCTGGAACGCGGACATCAATTGATGGCAAAGCCATTGCGGCACAGAAATCGCCTCCCTCCGATTCCAGATCTGTATTACTAACATATGGAACTGGGCGAATGTCCGTGCAGGTCCGATTCACACGGTTACTTACAGCAAGCCCTCTTCTTCGTACCATTGCTCCAGCTGTGCTTGCAGTGCGCGAATTTCCGTAAGAAGCGAGATCAGCGGGTAGGAATTTTCACGAATGGCGGAGAATGATTGCTCAAGCTGATTAATATATTCAAGGCCGTTCGTCGGTGACCGGGTGTCATCGAGGAGCTCGACTGTGCGGCATTCTGCTACTGCTTTGGGAAGCTTAGGCACGTTGTCCGCAGTCAGCTTGGACAGTTCCTTGTGCAGTCTAAGATTAAGCGCGCTCAATTGATACGCATGTGAAGCGGGCATTTGGACGAACTCCAGACGTCCATCGTCAGACTGCATGAGAATATAAGCCATTTCCGGCATAATGCGGCGTTCCCCCCTCATCCATTTCTACTTGACAGTGTAGCCCAACCCCAGTCTACAATTCAAGTAGGACCAAGCCGCGGACGGTCGTGAATCTCCGGATGAAAGGAAGGGGATCGTAGTGGACAATCAAGAACTTCAGCAGTGGGTGGAACAGGTCTCTGCCCGGGATTTCGGCAGGCCGTTCCTGCACCGGGCAACCTTCAACGGACGGCTCAGGACAACCGGCGGACGTTATTTTACCAAAACCCATAATATCGAGATCAGCCCTCACCAGCTGGAAGTGCACGGCAAGGAAGAGACGGAAGCGATTATCAAGCATGAGCTTTGCCATTATCATTTGCACTTGCAGGGGAAAGGATACCAGCATCGTGATCAGGACTTCAAGTCACTTCTTGTACAGGTAGGCGCGACGCGCCATTGCAGTCCGCTGCCCGGTGCCGCTCGCCGGTTGCCGGTGCGCTATTTGCTGGTATGTGACGCATGCGGCATGGAGTACCCGCGCAAACGCCGGGTTGATCCCCGCAAGTATGCTTGCGGCCGCTGCAGGGGACGTCTGAAGCTGTACCAAACTAAGCCGCAATGAGGGTTATATGCATGTTATTTTACAATCATACCGGCATCATCTGGAACATATTACCCTAAGCTAAAAACGGGCTTTCAAGGCTTGACTTCACTTTTGAATCATGTTAAATTTATTCTTGTCGCTTTTGAATATTCCCTGATAGCTCAGTTGGTAGAGCACTCGACTGTTAATCGAGTTGTCACAGGTTCGAGTCCTGTTCGGGGAGCCATGGAGAGATACCCAAGTGGCTATAAGGGGCTCCTCTGCTAAGGGAGTAGACGTGTCATGCGTGCGAGGGTTCGAATCCCTCTCTCTCCGCCACTCAACCAAAAACGACTATGGAAGGGCCTCATCGGCGTTTGCGCTGGTGGCTCTTTTTTCATGAAAAGGGCCAATACACCGATATTCAGTGCCTGATTTTACCTTAAATAATATTGCCGAATTATGCTTGCCTTCAGTCCGGTATTCAGATATAATCAGTCTTGTCGTCTGAAACGGGTTATCGTTGAATTCCGGAATCGCAAGCCCGAATGGCCCGTTGGTCAAGTGGTTAAGACACCTCCCTTTCACGGAGGTAACAGGGGTTCGAGTCCCCTACGGGTCACCACTCGCGAGCCATTAGCTCAGTTGGTAGAGCACCTGACTTTTAATCAGGGTGTCGAAGGTTCGAGTCCTTCATGGCTCACCAGGTTTATTTGATCCGGAAGGCGTGAAACCTTCGGACGACATTCATATATGCGGTCGTGGCGGAATGGCAGACGCACCAGCTTGAGGGGCTGGCGGGAGCAATCTCGTGGAGGTTCGAGTCCTCTCGACCGCACCATACTTAACAAATGACGAAACCCTTGCGGAGCAAGGGTTTTTTGAGTTTTTCTTTTATTGGCCGTAAATGTTTAAAAAAGGCTAGTGATGAAGAATGGGGACTTTTTGGGAAATCTATAATACCAGTGTATTTATTCGTTAGTCGGGCACTTCAGCCTAATGCCAGGACTTTTGTAGGGCACTTTGAAGAGGTTAGAAAACAGAAATGAATTGATGATAATGAAAATAAAAAGCATGACATTACTCGAGTTTGATCGATTAACTCAGCAAGGATCTTGGAAACTGCCGTGGAGGTTCGCGTCATTTCGACCGCACCATACATACAAATTAAAGGGTTTTGCAACTCACGACTTAGTGGGCTCTTTTTGCTTAGTAAAAACCACTCTTTCGCGGTTTTGTTAGCCGTACAAGAGGTGGTTTTTCGCTATTGATTTTTAACTTTGTTTTAGAGGGTGCGGTCGGCGTAGAGGTACTGTACCATCAGCTTTATTCACAAGGTTTTTGCTGCTGGAGCGCATGATGGCAGTTCCACCAAATATTAGTACAGCGCTTAGGAGGGTTGACGGAGAGGCAGCGGTTCCCAGCCAGACCCATTGCGCCGCAGCCGCAAAAATGGGCTGAGGGTATAAGGTCAAAGATGAAGCGATGCCGGCCGGCAGACGCTTGAGTCCATAGCCGTTAAGGACATAACCCAACAGACTGACAAGAAACACGATGAAAGCCAACTCGGCCCAATCAATCGGTTGAAAATAAGACAGTGATAAAACGGCTGCTTGAATTCCTCCTACAAAAGGGGCAATCATCCATAAACCGATTGTCCCGACGACGGACGTAGCCATAAGTACATCCCGGAAAGGCAGGGTTTGGAATAACTTTCGAGATGACGCCGTATACACGGCAAATGCGGCGGAGCTAATAAGTCCATAAACAATTCCGCGGGTCGATGCGGCTTCACTCCATTGATCAATGATAAGAACGGCTGCCCCCAGCAATGAAACCAGCATACCGACCCAAGTTTTGCTCGGGATTCTTTCGTTAAAGCAGTACCTTTCTATAAGCGTGGCAAAAAAAGGTGATATACTGACCAGCATAAGAACGGTAACGGGTGTGAGCAACATCAGCGATTTGTAAAAGAAAACCGGAAACAGAATGGAAAAGCACAACCCTGAAATCACTATTTGTAAGAATATTGTTTTACTCCGCCTCAGGATGAAGCCAAGATTCGAATACCATGGCAGGAAAAACAGCGCGAACGCCGTAAATCTTAAAAGCGTCAATGGAAACGGTTCGATACGATCGCCGATAGATTTTCCAAAGACTCCGTGTAGTCCCCAAATGGCGGAAACGAATAAAAGAGCGGCAAAAGCCAGTGAATTTTCGGATGTCCATTTGTTTGATTTTATATTCATTGCCTTCCCTCCAAGCAGCAAACACATTTACTCTCGCAAATTTAGCAATCTCTTGGACTTAAGTTTAAGAAGCGTCTTATCATAAGTAAAATGAATGTTTATAATGGGTATGTTGAATAAATTTAATGTAATGAGTCGCTGGAGGTTTCTGTGTGACAATTGCAAAATTCGAAGTATTCAATACGGTCATTGAACTCGGGAGCCTCACAAAGGCAGCCGAGGCGCTTCATCTAACGCAATCGGGTGTCAGCCATGCGATTGCGAGTCTCGAAACGGAAATGGGATTTCCGCTACTGATACGAGGCCGTTCCGGAATCAGCCTCACCTGCGATGGGGAAAGGATTTTGAAATATATTCGGGATATTCTTCAGAAGAACGAACAGATCAAACAGGAAGCCGCTATCATTAAGGGTCTGGAAATCGGGACGGTGCGCGTCGGCACGTTCCCGAGTGTATCCATCCAATGGCTTCCCGGTATATTGAAGGAGTTTCAGGCTCAGCATCCATCTATTGAAATAAGGCTCTTGGAAGGGAATTATGATGAGGTCGAACGGTGGATTTTGAACGGCGATGTCGATTTCGGCTTTATATCGTTACCAACTGCGGCCCCCTTCGAGACGATTCCGCTAAAGAAAGACAGGATGCTCTGCATCATGCCCCAGGGACATGCGCTGAGCGAAAAACAGACGATTCGTATCGAAGACATCTGTGAAGAATCGTTTATCATGCCTAAGGACGGATGTGACAATGACGTTCGCAGAATGTTTAGAGAGGCTGGGGTAAAACCGAATATCCGGTTCGAAATGGCGCTTGACCAAGCCATCATTGCCATGGTCGCAAACGGGCTCGGCGTCAGCATTCTACCAGAGATGATTTTAGCGGGTACGGCGAATCATGTTCATATGGCAAGCTTCGATCAGGACAGCTACCGTTCCTTGGCTCTGGCATCCGTATCTTTCAAACAGATGTCACCAGCCTCCAAACGGTTTATCGGATGTGTGAAGGCGTGGGTGGTAGACCTACTTCAATAAAAAAAGCTTTGCAAAAAAACAATATGATTTGCAGAAATGCAAAGTTCGGATTTTTAATTAGATTAATGAAGGGGGGATTACGTTGTCAGCGCATCGGAACAGCGATTATTCAGAGTTTGAATTTACTAAAGCAAAAGCGGTCCAACTGCTTTATGAGCAAGTCGATCAAGTGGCCCAGTTTGATTCGAATGTGCTGGTTCTCGGGGAATCCGGAGTGGGAAAAGAAGTTGTTGTACAAAGGATTCATGAAAAGAGTCCGCGCCGGAACGGACCGTTTGTTAGGATCAACTGCGGGGCTATTCCTGAGAATTTGATGGAATCAGAAATGTTCGGATATGCGGAGGGAGTTTTTTCGGGAGTCAAACATCAGGGAAAACTCGGGCTCATTTCGTTGGCCAACCGCGGGACTCTTTTCTTGGATGAAATCGCTGAGTTGACGCTCCCGATCCAAGGCAAGCTGCTGCGCGTCATACAGGAAAGGCATTTTTATCCGATTGACTCAGTGGAGGCGATTACAGTAGATATCCGGGTGATTACGGCCACCAGCCGGAATTTGCGCAGCCTGATTGAAAGCGGCAAATTTCGCGAAGAGTTGTATCACCGATTGAATGTAGTGCCCATTAAGGTACCGTCATTGCGGGAACGCAGAGAAGATATTCCCGGATTTATTGATTTTTTTGTTAATTATTTAAACAGGAAGTATTCGAAAAGAAAAATAATCAGCGCCAGTGTCGTAAACGTGCTTATGCAGTATCAATGGCCGGGAAATATTCGTGAATTGAAAAATTTGGTGGAGCGTCTCGTCGTGACAAGCAGAGAGAATCTTATCGATATCTATGATATTCCGCCGGAGATCTTGGACAGCATCGAAGAAAACCGGACCAAGCCGGAACAAGCGCAACGCAGTTTAAGGGAAATGCTGGAAGGATATGAGTACGATATTATCAAAGAGGCAGTCCGACGCCACAAGACACTTCTTAGCACCAGCACCGAACTCGGAATCGATGTTTCTACCCTCTCAAGAAAATGTAAGAAGTACAATATTAAGCTGCAAGGTTGATTGCCAAGATTCGACGTTTTGCAAAAATGCAAAGCGTCTTTATAGTGGAAAAATCGACTAGTTTACAACATGTTTTTATATATGTTAAAAAAGATTACATCTACTACTGAAAGCTGTGTAGGCGGTTGATCAAAAAGGGGAGGCAAGCAGCAGCATGAAAAAAGGCTTAAAGCTATTGGCGGCGATTTCAGTTGCGGCATTTGCAATTACGGGATGCTCAGCAAACTCGGGCGGAGGCAGCTCCGACACATTGAAGATCGGGCTGGCGGCACCGCTTAGCGGAGCTTCCGCACAAGACGGCGAATCTATTAAAAAAGGTGTCGAACTTGCAATTAAATTAGCAAACGACGCCGGCGGAATCGACGGCAAGCAACTCTCTCTTACCGCATTAGACGACAAAGGCGATCCGAAAGAAGCTACCAACGTTGCGAACAAATTGGCATCTGACAAGTCGGTGCTCGCAGTTGTAGGCCACTTCAACAGCAGCGCGACGTTGGCCGGCGCACCGGTTTATAACAGAAACAAAATTGTTGAAGTGTCTCCAGGTTCAAGTTCACCGAAAGTCACGGATGCCGGGGATTATACTTTCCGTGTCATCACGACTGATGCTTTCCAAGGCGAATTTGTCGCAAAATGGACGAAAGAAGAAGGCCTTAATAAAGTTGCGATCCTCTACGAACAAACCGATTACGGTGTAGGACTTGCGGATGTTTACCAAAAGGCGGCTGAAGCAAACGGAATTCAAATCGTTGCCTCCGAGGCGTATACCGCCGGTCAAACCAAGGACTTTGCTTCCGTATTAACCAAAATCAAAGAAAAGCAACCAAATGCTATTTTCATAGGCGGTCTGTACAATGAAGCTGCATTGATCGCGAAGCAAGCCAAACAGCAAGGCATACAGGTTCCTTTCCTTGGCGTGGATGCATTGTTCTCCGATGCGCTGATCAAATTGGGCGGTGACGCGGTTGAAGGCTTCCTGATCCCGGGATTCTTTAATCCCAATAGCGATGCAGCAGAAACCAAGAAGTTTGTTGACGCCTACAAGGCGGCTCACAATTCCGATCCAGGAACATACGCAGCTTACGCGTTTGATGCGACGAACATCATCATTGAAAGCATCAAGAAAAACGGTGCGGACCGTGAAAAAATTCAGCAGTACATGAGCAGTTTGAAAGGCTTTAAAGGCGCAACCGGCGTTAACGATTTCGATGAAAAAGGCGACGTACTGAAGAACCCTGAAAAATTAATCGTCAAAGACGGGAAGTTCCAGCCTTATAAAAAGTGATTTTTTCGGGCAAGGGTTAACGACCTTTGCCCGAAATTGTTGAAAGGAGACATCTATGTTCTCGCAGCAAATTGTGAACGGTTTAACGATCGGGATGATCTACGCGCTTATTGCTATCGGGTATACAATGGTTTACGGAATTTTAAAAATCGTAAACTTCGCTCACGGAGATATATTCATGATGGGCAGCTTCTTCGGCTTAATCCTGATCAGGAATGCAGGCCTTCCGTTCGTGGCGGCTTTTGCTGCTGCGGCTGTTTTAACGGCCCTACTGGGGATCATTGTGGAACGTTTTGCTTATCGGAGGCTTCGATTTGCGGATCGGATCGTCCCCCTCATCAGCGCGATGGGAGTGTCGATCTTCTTGGCCAACTTGGCCCAGAAACTGTGGGGTTCTGAGGTACATACTTTTCCTCAGGTTATTCAAATCAAAACTTATTCGATTGGAAGCGTGACGTTTTCAACCATTCAAATCCTTATCGTTACATTGTCGATCATCGCCATGATAGCTTTGCATTTGTTTGTTCATAAAACAAAAATCGGCACAGCCATGCGCGCCACTTCGATCAGCATCACGAATGCCTCATTAATGGGCATCAACACGAATTTCATTATTATGCTTACCTTCGCGATCGGTTCGGCATTAGCGGCAGCGGCAGGTATTTTAGTAGGAATTTACTACGATGCCGTTTATCCGACGATGGGTTATACAGCAGGCCTCAAAGCGTTTACTGCGGCCGTACTGGGCGGCATCGGAAGCATTCCGGGTGCGATGGTGGGCGGACTTTTGCTGGGTGTTACCGAGAATTTGGGCAGCGCTTATATCGCTTCCAAATTCCAGGATATCATTGCATTTGCTATTTTGATCTTGGTTTTAATAGTGAGACCTACGGGTATTCTTGGCAAAAAAGAAATCAAAAAAGTGTAGGTGGAACCATGAAATCCAAAAAGGTCTTAGCATTACTTACAGCAATTCTGCTGATCGCTCTGCCTTTCTTGTTTCAAGGTCTGGGCAGCGGGGATTTTTTGATGCGGATTGCCGTCATGATCGGTATTTATATCATTTTGACGCTAAGCTTGAATATAATCGTCGCTACGCCGGGCAGTTTGCTCTGGGACACGCCGCCTTTTACGGGATAGGCGCTTATACCGCCGCAATTCTAATGGTAAATTACGAACTTTCCTTTTGGCTGGCGCTGCCTGCAGCGGCTATCGTCAGCGGTTTCTTCGGTTTCCTGCTCGGAACTCCCGTGATGCGTCTCAAAGGTGATTATCTCGGGATCGTAACTCTCGGATTCGGGGAAATCGTACGTCTGATCTTCGTCAATTGGATTGATCTTACAAACGGGCCTATGGGCATTCCTGCGATACCCTCACCTTCAGTCGGCGGATATACGCTGACTTCGAATAGTGATTTTTATTATCTCGTCCTTGTCATCACAGTCGTAAGTGTATTTATTATCCGCCGAATCGTTCAGTCCGGCTTCGGCCTGAATTTGCTTACCGTCCGCGAGGATGAAATCGCGGCTGAATCGATTGGGATTCGTCCGACCCGATACAAGTTATTGGCCTTCACCATCGGGGCACTGTTTGCCGGCGTTGCAGGTGCGCTGTTCGCGGTCACTGCGATGTTCGTCAGCCCTGACTCATTCCAATACGTAGAGTCGGTGAACATTCTGGCGATGGTGGTTTTGGGTGGGACAGGAAGTATTGCAGGTTCGGTCTTAGGTGCCACTATCCTTACGGTAGCTCCGGAGATTCTACGATTTATCAGCGATTACCGGATGATCCTGCTTGGTCTAGTTATCGTCCTTATGATGGTATATAAACCGTCAGGTTTCTGGGGTGAAAGCAAACGGAAACGGAATTTCTTCGGTAAGACGGGAGGTTATCAAGATGGAAATCTTACGGCTGGAGGGAGTTACGGTCAAGTTCGGGGGACTGGTCGCGGTTAACAAAGTTGACCTTCACATGGATCAAGGCGAAATTCTTGCTTTGATCGGTCCGAACGGCGCCGGTAAAACGACCTTATTCAATCTCTTAACCGGTATCTATTCCCCGACCTCGGGTACTGTTTTCTATAAGCAGCAGCCGGTCAATAAGCTGAAGCCATACGAACGTGTGGATCTAGGCATTGCCCGAACGTTCCAGAACATACGTCTCATTAAAAATATGACGGTTCTAGAGAACGTTTTGGTGGCTCATAAAGGCTGCAATTCTGAGTCGGTATGGCGGTCCATGTTTTTAACGAGCAAAACCAAACAACAGCGTCAAAACGTTGTGGCTGATTGCATGGAAGTATTGAAGATCGTCGGGTTGGATTCTAAAATCGATGAGCTAGCCGGAAATCTTCCTTACGGGGAACAAAGGCTGCTGGAAATCGCCCGCGCTATGGCGACGAAATGCCGGTTGCTCTTGCTGGATGAGCCGGCAGCCGGTATGAATTCACAAGAAAAAAAGCAGTTGGTTGACGTCATTCGCAACCTGTCAAAAACATACAACGTTGAAATTTTGATCATCGAGCATGACATAAGGATGGTCATGAGCATTGCCGACCGGGTCGTCGTCTTAGAGCATGGCGAGAAAATCGCTGAGGGTATCGGCCCGGAAGTACAGAACAATCCAAAAGTCATCAAAGCCTACTTAGGGGAGGACATATAGTCATGAGCAGCAAAAACATCTACGGTAACACACCTTGTTTCCTGGGAGCCAAAAACATCAGCGCAGATAAAAACACCGAGGGCCTGGACGTAGCGGTATACGGCGTACCGTGGGAAGGTGCTGTTACTTGGGGTGATTATACGGGTTGCGAATTGGGTCCTAAGGTCATGCGTCTTGTAAGTGCGAGATATACCGGTTACCTGCCGGAAATCGACCATTTGGACGTATTTGAACATATGAAGCTGGGTGATATGGGTGACGTCGATATCGTCCCTGCGGATGTAGAAGAGACGATGCGACGCATTGAGAACTTCGCTTCCGAGGTGTGGGATTCTGGTAAGTTTGCAGTAGCCCTGGGTGGAGATCACGGAATTACGTTTCCGATTGTGAAAGCCTTGGCACAAAAGACGGACGGCGAAGTGGGAATCATTCACTTGGACACGCATTACGACAACAAACCGAACTTCGCCGGTGATAAATTCGCCCGCTGCTCGCCGTTTGCCCGCTTGTACGAGCAAGAAGGTGTGAGAAGTGAGTCCATCGTTCACGCAGGGATCCACGGCCCAAGAAACCATCCGGACAACGGCCGATTGGCCAACTCCGTAGGCGCCACAACGATCACCGTTCGAGATATCCGCAAGAACGGCAACCTTCAGGCGCTCGCTAAACAAATGCACGACATTGCAAGCAAAGGCACGAAAGCTGTATACCTCAGCATTTGTTCCGACGTCATGGACTATGCCTTCAACCCGGGTGGACCTGCTGACGGCAACGGTTTAAGCTCCTATGAACTTCTCGAATTGGTCTATGAAATTTGTAAGCTGGGCGTGGCGGGAATGGACTTCGTGGAGATTTATCCGCAGCACGACGCGAACAAATTCTCCGCTCATATCGCTTCGACCATTGTGCTTTATGCTTTAGCAGGTGTCATCCATCATCGCGAGAATGCAAGGATGGGAGAAAAGGAATATGTTAAAAATTGAGGGATTAACGATCCATTATGGCGTTATCCCGGCGGTAAAAGAATTAAATATTGATATCCCGCAAGGAAAGGTGGTCTGTCTGATCGGAACCAATGGTTCCGGCAAGACGACTACCCTTCGGGGGATTTCCGGGATTATTAAGCCCAAATCAGGCCGCATATTGTTCGAAGGAAAAGACTTGAGCAGGCTCGATTCTCACGAAATCGTTCGAATGGGAATATCTCAAGTTCCGGAAGGGCGCGGAGTATTCGCCGACCTGACGGTGCTGGAGAACCTGAAGCTCGGCGCCTTTATCCGCAAGGATAAGCAGGCGATTAATAAAGATTTGGAAGAGGTTTTCGCTCTTTTTCCACGATTAAATGAACGTAAACACCAGCAATCAGGTACACTAAGCGGCGGTGAACAGCAGATGCTGGCGATGGGGCGCGCGCTAATGGCAAGGCCTAAGTTATTGCTGCTTGATGAACCCTCGATGGGGCTCGCTCCGATTATCGTAAAGGAAATCTTTAAAATCATCAAAAGAATTAACGATGAAGGGACCACCGTCCTGCTTGTAGAGCAAAACGCCAATATGGCTCTGTCGGTAGCGCATCACGGCTATGTGTTGGAAACCGGAGAGATTGTCGCGCAAGGAACTGCCGATGAACTGCAGAATAATGATATGATCCGTAGAATTTATCTAGGAATCCACTAAGGAGGTATTGCTATGGAACCGAAGGAGAAGCTTGAGCCGGTCTCGACGCATGCCATAATGGCGAAGCTCTTTGCTCATGTAGCCAAAGCAGTGGTGGACCGCTTCGGAGAAGAAGGCAGGGCAGCAGTGAAGGAGGGTGTACGGACATTTGGCGAAGAACGCGGACGAGACATCGCCCGGCGTGCAGCCCTTGTCGGTGAGCCGAATGGGATCGAAAACTACTTGCCCAACTATGATCTGGGTCGTTCTGATCTATTCGAATACGAAACTCTGATACATCCAAAAGAAATCGAACAAACGTTCACCAAGTGTGCTTTTGCGGAGCAATGGAAGAAAGACGGCATGGAAGACGTCGGAATCATGTACTGCGAGATGATCGATCCTGCAATTGCCCGGGGCTTTAACCCCAATTTTGAGGTTATTCACGATCAATACATCCTCAAAGAGGGTACATGTCATTTCCGGTTTCAAATGAAAGATGATAAAGAAGAAAATAAGGAAGAAACTAAAAAAGAAAACAAGCAAAAATGAGAGGCGTTCGCCTCTTATTTTTCTAGGGAAAAGCGGTGAGTGAGATGGCGGTTCAAGGATCGCGGCTGTGGCAGCGGATAATGCGGCTTGCGCAGATTGGCGCGCAGGAGAGCGGTGGGATCAGCCGGCTATCGTTTACCTCTGAAGAGAGAAAAGCGAAAGACTTGACAGCTGAATATATGAAGGAAGCAGGACTTGAGGTTCGAGAAGATGCCGCGGGTAATCTAATCGGGCGTAAAGAGTGGAACAACTCACAGTTATCGCCGATTGTCATTGGTTCTCACATCGACACGGTGGTGCAGGGCGGTAAGTTTGACGGCGCTCTCGGCGTGCTTGCCGGCATTGAAGCGGTTCAGTCGATCGTCGAGCAAGGACTGACGCTGAAACACCCGGTTGAAGTTGTGGCATTCACAGATGAAGAAGGTGCCCGATTTGGGTTTGGGATGATCGGAAGCAGAGCAATGGCGGGAACGCTTAACGAAGAGGATCTGAGCTGCAGGGATTCGGAAGGGGTATCCATCAGAGAAGCGATGCTTGCCGCCGGCCTCGAGCCGGCCTTAATCGCTGGCGCCAAGGCACCCGGAATTCATGCCTATTTGGAGCTGCATATCGAACAAGGCCAGGTGCTGGAGTCAGCGTCTTTACCGGCGGGCATTGTGACTGGAATCGCGGGTCCACTCTGGATGAAGGTCAAATTAAAGGGCCAAGCGGGGCACGCGGGCGCTGCTCCGATGCGGTTTCGCAAGGATGCACTAGCCGCGGCGGCGGCAGTAATCGTCCGTATTGAGGACATTGCTCGATCTTATCCCGTTGCAGTGGCTACGGTCGGCAAGCTTCAGTTGCTTCCCGGGGGGATTAATATTATTCCTTCTGATGTAGAGTTCTCCATAGACTTAAGGGATATTGATGCGAATATACGTGACGAAGCGGAGGCAAAGATTCGCGCCGCCATTGCTGAAATCTGTGTGCCAAGGGGAATAACCTGGGAGTTGGAAGACTTTCAGAGGGTTCCCCCTGTTCCTTGCTCGAAACAGGTGCAATCTATCGTTGCGAAGGCCTGCGTCTTGGCCGGCATCGAACCTCTGTATTTGCCCAGCGGTGCAGGACATGATGCCATGCAGTTCCGGGAAGTTTGCCCGATCGGCATGATTTTTGTCCGTTCCGAGCTAGGGATCAGCCACAATCCTAAAGAGTGGAGCAGTTTTTGAGGATTGTGAAAAAGGTGCGCAACTTTTGTATCATACTGTATTGCTTCTGGATCAAGAGTATCAGATCGATCAATAAGGGGAGTAGTCGTGCGTCATCTGTTGTCTTTTGTGTTCTTTATGGCTGGACTGTTCACCATTGCCGTGGGCAGTGTCTGCATGATCATGGCGGGAATAGGCCTGCCGCCGTGGGACGTGCTGCATACCGGTTTGACGAAAACCTGGGGCCTGACCTTCGGGATCTGGTCGCAAATCAGGTACCGTATTGAACATGTTTTTTATTGGTTATTGGATTGATCGGCTCATGGAATGGGAGTGGATTCCGCACTTTGCATCCTTCCCTGTATCGCTCACCCAATTTATGCTTGGGGTTGCGTTGACCGGCTGCGGAATCGGCATGTATCTGTCAATCGGCTGGGGCGCCGGTCCGCGGGACGGCTTTACGCTTGCTTTTGCCGCCTTGTTCCGCGCTCGATTCGGAGTCATTCGCACGATAATAGAACTCTCAGTTTTGGGAGCAGGCGTATGGCTTGGAGGACCTGTGTTTATAGGTACAATCCTGTTTTCCGTAACGATCGGGTATTTTTGCGATATTTTTTATTTCATTTTGGAAAAAAAACTCATGACCGCGTTTACACCAGATTCGGCCGGATCAAAAAAAATGGATGTCGAGCTGTAAAAGCTCGCATCCATTTTTATTATTTACGAGAATTTCTTTCCAAGTTCAGCCGCTCTTCTTGCCGCGGCCTGCACGCATAACCGAATCGCATCCTCAAACCCTCGGGATTGAAGCACATCCAGACCGGCGAGCGTTGTTCCGCCGGGGGAACAGATTTCCACTCGCAGCTTGGAGGGCTCTTTACCCGATTGAATCAGCATATTAGCGGCTCCCAGCATCGTGTGCTGCACAAGCTCCGTGGCGAACCTTTCGTCCAAACCGACATCGCGTGCCCCAGCCAGCATGGCCTCTACAAAATAATAAAAGAATGCCGGTCCGCTGCCGGAAACAGCTGTTAATGAATCGATCTTCCCCTCCTCCACCTGAAACACCTTTCCGATGGATTCGAAAATCTGCGAGGCGGTCTCAAAATGTATAGCCTCAGCAGCAGCGCCGCCGCATAAACCTGTTACCGATTGGCCGATGGCCGCCGAGGTATTGGGCATGCTGCGAATCACGGGCGCATCATGCCCGAGTAGAGCAGAGATACGGTCAGTGGTCACACCTGCGGCTACAGAGATAATTAACTGTCCGCTATGCGTGAATGCCCGGATTTCTTCCAGCGTAGCTGCAGTGTCCTTAGGCTTCATGGCAAGCATCAATATATCCGCGTGTTTTATGAATTCGGATTTTCGCGAGGCATCAGCCTGTACTCCATACTTTTGGCTCAATTCGTGCAACCGGCTTTCATTTGAACGGTTAGTAACCGAGAGAAACTCAGAATTCACTACGCCTTTTCTAATTAAACCGGATAAAATGGCTTCTGCCATCGCTCCAGCGCCAATGAAGCAAATTCTCTTGTTGATCAACATATGCCGTTTAACCCCTTTGCAATTTGTAAACCCATTATACCAGAGTCATATTTATTTTGATGACACTCTGCAAATCGGAATTAATATCCATTGAGGTTTACGACAGGTATGCGGTTACTATTAAAGCCAGTGATTAATAACTTGCCATGATGTCCTGGAAAAGAAAAACAAGCTTCAATTTCAGCAGATCATTGTAGTCCTTTAAATCGACCTGTCATTTCCACAAATCGATGCATTTTGTCGCGTGGAATCTACTGGAATAGGTAAGCGTTGTTTCTGCCGGGAATAATTACACTAACTTTAATCGTATCTACGATTTCTGCATCAACGTCTTTCTCCATCTCCATATGATTTCCTTATCTCCCCGATGGGGACAGTTTGGGAACAAATGGGGACATATAAGATCCAACTCAATCCCAATCAATCGCAAAGACGCCATGGAAAAAGCGCACTGTATCAGCATTCTTCGTATACAAACCCACCAGAAAAGACACTGTCACCCAGCTTGAGGGGCTGGCGGGAGCAATCTCGTGGAGGTTCGAGTCCTCTCGACCGCACCATACTTGAGGGGACATTAAGGACACCGATACGGCCAGTTTGTCGCTTGCCATTTGTATGCATAAGATACGCCTTTCGTGGGTGACGACCATAGAGTAAAGAAACCACCGAAATCTTGAAGGTGGTTGCTTTTACTGATTCAAAATGTAGCGGAATACCATCGTTTCCATGTCATTGAGGATGGACTTGTACTCCGTTTCCTCGCCACCAAGCATAAAATGAACCGCAAGCCCGTCTCGGACGGACCAGAACAGTTCAGCAGCCGACCTTGCGTCAAGATCTGGCTTAAATTCCCCGCTGCGTTTGCCTTCCTCAATGATACCTTGGATCAATGACAACGCTTTGCTCATCTGTACGGATAATAAATTTGTTAATTCTGGTTGGCGTCCGGCGTAGATTGTAAATTCCATTTGAAAAGGCAGCCACTTGCGCAGTTCATCAAGCGATTGCCTGTAAAACTTTGCAAACAAATGACGAAGCTTATCCGCCGCGCTTGGTATCTCTTGAAACTGCTCGGTGAGTGTTTCCACCATGCCGTTCATTCGGGTGTCAGCCATTTGTATATACATTTCTTCTTTGCTGGAGAAGTAATTATAAATCAAACCTTTGCTCATTCCCAGATGGCGTACGATATCGTCAATGGTTGTAGCCTGGTAGCCCTTTTCAGTAAAGCAATGTAAGGCCCCCTCCAAAATAACGGCTCTTTTCTCTTCCTTATATGCATTGGAAACTTTAGGTGACATCTCGTTCTCTCCTCAAATCTAGTTACGGCGCACTACTTCAGCAGACTATAGAACTGTACCGAATCCAACCGTTTCATCACTTCAGTGATAAATATGATCATCTGCTCAAAGTTTATGAAAACGGATGAACTTAAAATGTACTTGCAATATCACTATTATTTTATCATAATATATAAAACTGAACAGTCAGTTTAATAAAAAGCCTCCAAACTGCACAGCTTAAAGCGGCATTGGAACAGGTACGCGAACAAGAATTGCTGCGCTTATTGCATCAGAGTATCTGAAAACGCTTTAGAGTAGTATTTTCTACTGGTTTGTGCCAATTGCACCTAGACGCTTACCTCTCGGTGCTTTTCTTGTTTCTTGTGGGCCGGGTATCCAGGGTGATTGGCTAGTTTCAAAAATAAAAGTTTAACCGTTAAAGCCAAATGTCAATTTAAATCATCTAATGATTGATAGCGATTATAGAGATAAAGAAGGTGTCGGTATCGATGAGCGATGAGGAACTAATCCGGAAAGCACAAAAAGGAGACTTTCACAGCTTTGAAGTGGTCGTAATGAAACTGAAAGACAGGGCCTACCGTATTGCTTATTCCTATTTAAGAAATGAATCCAATAGTATGGATGCAGTTAGCGATGCGGTAGTAAAAGCGTTGCTGAATATTAAAAAACTAAGGGAACCCAAGTTCTTCTCGACATGGTTCATGCGCATTGTGATCAATGAAAGTAAAATTCAACTCCGAAAACGTCAAACGACAATTGACATCGCTGATTCATTATACATACCTGGAACGAAAGATACCTCCGCTGAAGTGATGGATTTGGAGCAGACATTGAGCAATTTACCCCCGATTGAGAGACTGATCATACAGATGAAATATTATCTGGGTTATTCTTTCGAGGAAATAGCGGATATGACGGAAATGCCGCTTGGAACGGTTAAAACAAAACTTTATACCACTCTGCGCCAATTGCGAGTCAAGCTGGAGGTGAAATAAATGGCAGCTCAGGGAAATGAATTCAACGAAGAGGACATGGACCTGTTATTCGAGCAGACGCTTGGACACCGCATGGATGACAATCAAACGGTTGTTCCATCCGAGCTGGGTGACCGGATTCGTTCCGTCATCCGAAGCACAGCAGACCGACAGAGGAAAAATAGACGTTGGCAGCTGAGTATCTCCAGTTCTATAGCCGCGGCAGTCATTCTCCTGGCTGTTATAGTGATTTCTCCTACACTGTCAGCATTCGCGAAGCAGTGGCTCGGCCTGCAGGTACCCGTCAGTTGGAAAACATTGTTCGCCGAATACAGCGGAATTCAAGATGCGCAGGTTAACAACTATCGGCCGATACCTCCGGTCACTGTTCAGAAAGACGGTATATCGATCACATTGGAGAATATTTACTTGGAAGAGGAGAGACTTGTTTTCTATGCAGCAATTAACGGTGCAGTGGAAAAGCAAAGAGGATATAGAATTGCTTCATCCGACTTTCAACACGCCGGTTGGCGTATGAGTAACACGACCTTGAAAGATGAACATGGAAAGAAAATTGATGTGGCACAAATCGTCCAGACTTTAGATCCTGCTGAAGTACAGGAATTTCTGAAGACAAAGCCTGATCATCTGAATTTTGAAGTTATGGAAACTCCAACTTCGGAGGGTGAAAGGGAGCATCATTTTATGGACATTCAAGTTCCTTTCGATGGTTCGTCATTCCTGAAATCAAAGCGAATTGCTCTGGATAATGAGCTTACTATAGAGAAAACGGTCTCGGTGGAATTGAATGAATTAACAGTTTCGCCTACGGAGATGAAGCTTAATTACACCCTGCAAAGATCTGAGGGAATGGAAATCATGATCGATAAGTACGGCTCGGAAGAAAATCCTTATATCGTGGATAAGAATGGTGACGTCTATGCGTCCAAATCGACGGGCGGTCATAGAATCGACGGTGATCGAAACGAACTCACGTTTCATCCTTCCGTTTATTTCAAATCCGGGGATGAGGCGGAGCTTCATATCGATAAAGTATGGATTACGGATAAGAACGACCGTTTATCCTTTGACCTTTCGCTGAAGGATCAGAAGACTTTTCCGCAAACCATACAATTTCACAATCACAAAATAACGATCATGGGCAGTCGTTATGAGAACGGCCATCTCTACTTGGATATCAATAAGGCCCAGCCGGAGGCAAAGGAATTGCGGCCCTGGAAAATGGAGTTCGGCAACTATATTCTAAAAATGAACGAAGATCCCGAGTTGTTCAAACTCTATCAAGAGAAATATAAAGTATACTCCGGCCAGGCATATGGCAGATCTTATCTGAAGATCGATTCAAAGGGAAAAGAAGTTCCCGGTGTTTATCAAGTGATGATTATGGCGCCGGAACAAGATAAATATACACTGAATATTTACAGGTATGAGGATGCAGTTATCGTAAACAAGGTCATTCCAATAACCGTTCCTTAAACGCTGTTATAAGTGCACGCGCCCGGATGTGCTTGTTCGGGCTTCTTTTGTCATACCTAATTATCCTTATACATAGGTGGCTCAAACCATGTTTTATTCCGATTGGCTATATTGGTTGTTCATTGCGTTCGTTTGCTCATCGTATTATTTGCTGCCGGGAAAAATTCGACCTCTACTCATTGTTGCGGCAGGTGCCAATTTCTATGGCTATTACGCGGGTCCTTTATTGATGCTTTTAATTACTGAGGCTTGCCTGATCGGTTGGGCTGCAGCTTTCATCTCGCGCCGCACAAAGCGGTGGTTTTTTGCCGGTGTAATAGCTGGCGCGGCTTTGGTTCTCATCTATTACAAATATAATGAGTTACTTCTTCAACCGGTTTTAAATCTCTTCTCGTTTTTTAACAAACCCTATTTGCCTCGGGCGGATCAGGTCGTACTCCCGCTTGGCATATCCTATTTCACATTCGAACTGATTCATTATCTGGTCGAGAAGAAAAAGGAGAATCTGCCCGAGCATCGCTTCACCGATTTCCTGGCGTTCGTTTTCTTTTTCCCTACATTATTCGCAGGCCCGATTAAACAATTTGAAAAGTATTTTCCACAGCTCCGTTCCCGATTCGAATGGGCGAATATGCGGTCGGGTTTGGTACTCATCGCAACCGGTCTTTTTAAAAAGCTGGTCTTAGCCGGCACACTTGATATCCTTGCACAGCCGCTATATGCGAAAGAGGGGATGGCCGCAGAACAAACGCTTATGCTCTGGGCGGCTTTGGTCGCTTATACTTTTGTGATTTACTTCGATTTTTCCGGATATTCGGATATTGCCATTGGAACCGCCAGATTGTTTGGCATTGTTCTGCCGCCCAACTTCCGTAATCCATATTTGAGTCGCAACATCGCAGAATTTTGGAACCGTTGGCATGTTTCACTTGGAGCCTGGCTCACCAAATACATCTATTTTCCGCTAGGCGGCAGCAGGCTTGCAGAGCATCGGACTTACATAAATCTCATGCTCACGATGACAGTGTCAGGTTTATGGCATGGGGCGGCTTGGCATTTTGTTGTATGGGGTATGTTTCACGGGGCCATGTTGTGCATTTACCGCTTTTATGTCAAACGGCTGAAGGGTCGAAGCTCGATTCCATTTTTATCTCCTGCTTTCACAGCTTTAGCTGTTGTATTCACGTTTTTTTGTGTGACGATCAGCCGTATCTTTTTCGTAATGCCGATTTCGGAGGGTTGGAAGTTTTCATTAAAATTACTCGGTCTGGAAAACTCGATATAGGAGTGATTATTTCATTGGCAACTTTAGTCTATCTAAAAAGTAAATTTGTTCTTAGCTTCTTGATTGCTGCCATAGGAATCACGATCATCAATTCACTTGCGGTACCTATTGCATCGGATATGAAGGAGTATGTCGCTTCCTATGCCGACAAGGAACTGCGAGTGCCGCCATATGATTCAATCGTGTATACACCATTGTGGGTCGAACATCTTCAAAGCGATCTGGACGGTCAAAAACCTGTAATCGGATTCTTTGGCTCATCGACGGTGTACGGCACAACAGTGATGAAGAGTGCCAATACATCGGCCGGAGTATTCCAATCTCATCTTAAGGACCATCGGGTTTTGAACTTGGGTCTTAGCGGTGCGCGTTTTACCGATACTTACGCCCTTGTCGAATCCATGATATACGATGTAGATGTTGTTGTTTTTGAAATTAATTACGGCATGACGGTTGTGAGCGAGAACGAGCCGGAACCCGTCGCCTATCCGACTTTGATCGGGAAGCTCGGACACTCGATTCCAAGGGAGTGGCTAAAGTCTTTTCCGGATAAAAATGAAAATTCACTGCCAAGCCGAGCGCACGGATGGGTGGCGTCTAATCTTATGAATCATTTTACTTTGTACAGAGAGCGGGACGTACTAAGCTATCATTTTTTCAAAACCCGAACACCGAAAGAAAAGTTTAGGAGGGAATACGATAAGAAAAAAGGTAAACTGACCCCGTACGACCCGATGTATAAACCGTATGACAAGATGTCAACAGAAAGCAAACAGCGGATCGATAAAGGATTCCACACTTTATATCATTGGAATAAGCCCTTTTCTGAACAGGACAGCTTTGGCCTTTTTATGATCGTTAAGACACTTGAGTTAATCCGGAAGCATAACAAGAAAGCGATTTTCTATTCGGCACCGCTGGACTATGAGTTGATAAACAACCGTAAAATGCTTAATTGGAATGATTATGAGCGTGTCATGAGCGCTTATCGGAAACGAGTGGAAGAAGCCGGGTATCCATTTATCGAGTTCAATAATCGGAAGAATGTCATCCCGCACCGTCTCTACCGGGACCCCACACATTTAACTGACGAGGGAAACAAACAGTTCGGAGAAATTCTATTTCAAAAAACTATAACTTTACTGGAGTGAGAGTATGCTCAACAAAGTTCGCCAGGTATTGCTCAGTATTATAGTGACTTTGGGTTATTCAATGCTTTGGATTGCTCTGTTTTTGGGCATATTATTTTTCGCCTACGAGCCTACAGAATTTATTTATATGAAATTTTAAAAAAAGAAAGGTCGCGATTACGATGAAAATGAAAATGATGATCTTGGTGCTGCTAGGCATATTTTTATTATCCTGCTCTGGATTCAGTTCAGTGTCGGCAGCTTCTTCCGCCAAAAAGATGACTACTAAGGAAGTTGTCGAAAAGATACTGCATACGAAGCTGGTTCCCACGTATGCCGAGATTGAGGCAAATTCAACGGGTTCGGGACATACAGGTATGACCATAAAGGCATGGGATAATACAATCAAAGGTCAATTCCGGACTGAAGAGAAAATAGGTGATACGATCAGCTATTCGGTCAGTTCGGGCAAAAAAACGATTACCTATACAAAAGGTGAGAATCAGGCAATTGAGTATAATGCCGGAACAACTGTTAGTCTAAACGATGCTAAACCCGTTTTGAAAGAGATGCAAGAGACAACGGTGCTAACATTCGTTGGAGTAGAAAAACTTCTAAATCGATCCGTGTACCATCTAAAAGGTAAAGGCAAAACGGAAACAATCACAATTAACAACAGAGGGCAATCTGATTCATTCAAGCATACATATCCAGATAGAGAAATATGGATAGATACAAAGACTGGATTTGTTATGAAAGATACGGAAAGGGATACACGTCTATCCATTGAAAGGTTTAAGGAAGTCGTGAAAGTTGATTTTGCGCCTAAGTTTAGTGCGGCTACTTTCAAACTGACACTACCTAAAAATGTAACGATTGTGAATGCAGATGATTTGAAACCTAAACAATAGTAACAAGGCTTGATTTATTGAAACTGATTGACAAATACTATATGAAATAATAATATTTAAATGACTGACTGGTCAGTTTATTGGGGTTACTCGCATTTTTCACAGTTGCGGGTATCCTTCTTCTCATTTTAATGAAACCTTTTGGCTCATCAAAATACAATAAAACCAACTTTGTTAGGGAGGGCATGATGGATATAGCAAAACGGGTAACTATCCTTAAAGGTTATGAAACCGAAATTTACTCAGTATGTCTCCATTTGCTGCAGTGTGAAGAAAAGGCAATAGAAGCAGCTAAAACAGCATTGTTCAATATTATCAAAGATGATAAATTCTTTCATCATAAAGAAAAAGACTCAGAAGAATGGATGAGAAAAGAAGCAACAAAAGCTTCCATGGACATATATAAAAAATCAATTCGCGTAGAATACGGCCGTGTTATCCACAACTAGTAGCATACTGAACAAGTTAGATGAGGTGTATATATTGGACATCAAGGCAAAACGCAGAGTTATGTTAAGTGTCACTGACATTATGAAAAAAATGGGTGTTGGACGGAATCGAGCTCATGAGATAATTAATAGTGGTGAGTTTCATGTATTGAAGGTCGGACGCAGATATTTAGTCCATGAGCAGATCTTTGAGAATTGGTTGAAGGGTGAATGCTAAATAAATTGACCGTATATTGGTCCATTCTGGTGAACATAGTGAAAACACTGGAGGTGATTGAAGTTGGAGAAATCCAAACTCCTTTTATTGGCAAGTATGTTTTCTTTCCTTGGTTCTCTTTCATTTTTAAGCAGTACATTTGTTTCAGCAAACAAAGTTCCATTCTTTATTTTGTTTATCATGTTTTTCTCAATAGGATCCATGTTTTTAGCTTTACACACCAGAAACAAAACATCTGTTAAGAACAAATAATAGGTAAATTGACTATCTTGATCCATACTTAATCAGTGACAAGAACCCTTGCGGAGCAAGGGATCTTTTTGTATTTGTTTATTCGTTGCGCAAAACAATTTTGGAGCTGTGAAGGTTACTTTCGCTCCGTTGTAGCACGGTGGTAGCAAAGCCATCCAAGAAGCGGTTATAATCATGGTTAAGCTTAACCCAAATATTGGTTTTTCCCGATTCACATTATTATGCAGTCCGAAGGGGATCAGCAGTTGATGGAAAGTAAGTTAGTCCTCCTCGCGGCATCAAAATTCGAGGCATTACCGAAGACGTATTAATTAGCGAATCCGGATACGTCTTTACTTCTCTTCAAGGCAAAGACGGCAAGTGGAAGATAGCAAATATCGACTGATGCTAGTGTTAACTCAGGCTAAGGAGGTCCTGTCGTGAGAGTGAGGTTCTCGTACTTGTTGCCCCTAATCCAATTGGTTTTGGTTATTGTTTCGGTGTTGTTTGACTTGAGATCTCAAAATGGAGCCGGTGAAGCTGACAATCAGGTGATCGCTAATCTGGTTTCAAATGTCGAGTACTATATCAAAGCAACTCTTGGCTTAACTGACATTGTCAACTTCAGATTTAATTTTATTACTGCACTTTTAGGGCTATTGTTTTGGATTTGCGTGGGATTTCTGCTCGATTTGCTCCGGAAACGGAGAAGATCGATTCGTCAGGGATGATCAATTGATTTTTAGGAGGAATTATTTGAAACATTTACTATATATCGTTCTGATAACGATTGTATTAAGCGGATGTACAGCTGCCAAAGAGACTTCTATTACTACTGAACATACACCTCTATCAAGTCAACCGATAAGTAATCAGCTAGCCGAAACAACGGAAGTCGATATTATAAAACGAAGCTTTGACGATGTTGCAGAAAACGATACGGGGTGGCAAAAAAGTTTATTCAAGGTTATTAGTGATACAGAAACAGTGTATTCGGAAGACAAACTGGATGGAAGCGAAAGCCGTTTGGTCAGATATAATTGGGACACAAATCAGTCAGCCGTCTTGTGGCAAGGGCAGCAAAAAATCATTTCGATTGAACGCGTACCAGATAATGAAGACAAACAGGAATTAGAATTCGCGCGACGCAGGGAGACGAAACAGCACGTTGGTTTAAGCTCTCACAAGGAAAAGTACAGGAATTAGCCGAAGATCAAACCAACCGAGACAATAGAAAGCTTTGGTTTCCCGATAGAGAACGATACCTATATTTGCACGAGACAGGCAAAAGCCTTGGTGATGGTGCGGGGCCAGAAAAAGTGCCGGCTATTTATAATGTCAAACAACAGAAAGAAACCATTTTGCCATTTGAAAAAGGATTCTGGGGTGGTCTTCAATGGATAAATCCAGGGGAAACAGTTCTTGCCAGCACGGGTTTTGATGATATCAGGCAACTTAGAATTCTAAAAATAAAGGAATCAACGGAAAATATGATCCTGAATACCGATAGGACCGGTGATACACATGTGGCAAACAATCCTTCACGGCATCAAGTTTTAATTGCAACAGAGGGAAAAGTTAGCCTTTATACGGACAACGCGGAACAAATAGCTCTACCTCAGCTTGATTATTCAACTGACAAGTATACAACATCCTTTTACAGCTTTTCGCCAGACGGTAACAAGCTCGTATTCGCAAAAAACACCAGCGAAGGCAGCAGAATAATGTTGAGCGATGCGGACGCCACGAATCTCAAAACACTTACAAATAATGAAATGGGTATTGTACACCTGGAATGGACACCTTCGTCGAGCTGCTTGATAGCGGCTGTCCAAATCCCTACTACAGCTGAGGTCTATATGGGACGAATCGTTGTCTCGGAAGCAAATAAATCGACTTTAATAAACGATGGCGAGAAAGTAGGTGAAGAGGCGAACAATATAGGAATCATTGACGTCGAACTTCATCTATATAACGAGGGCTCAAAGAAAGCACAGCCGGAATTGTCAACCATGTTCTCTGCCGCAGACGATTTAAAGAAATTTAGAGAACTGTTCGAAAGTCTGAATCCCAGCGAGAAATTAAGTGCCGATAAAGCTGAGCGAATTGCATTGATATTACAGCATAGCGGGAAGAATGGAAAAGTAGAAATGCATGATTATTATCTTCTTGTTAAGTTGAACGATGAAAACCTTTATGTAAAAAAGATCAGTTATAGCGACATTAAGTATGGTTTTGATAAATATTCGAAACAGAAAAATGGCGATATCTTTAAATCTGCTGGGTACGATGATTGGAGCAAGGTAGAACGGAACCAATTACCGTTTTCTATATAAAATGGATGGCTTAGCGTGTCTAATTGCTTATATTCGATCTGCCGGCGTCGATCAGCAATATGAGAATCAGACATATCTTGATGTGATCTTCAGATCTCAGCTGCGTTATCTACGGCTGGTAAGTCAAATTATGATCAGAAGATGATCATTTGATCGAAATATGATACATTATATTCAGAAAGGGGGATTAGTTATTGAATAACGGAAGAGAGAAAGCCATTTTGGACATGCTCCACCAAAAGTCTTCGTTGTCTGTGGAACAGCTGGCGGAGCATTTTAAGATTGCGGAAGTCACTGTGCGGAGAGATCTGGCGGAGATGGTGCAGAAAGGCTTGATCATAAGAAAACGCGGCTGGATTTCACTGCCCGGACTGGGCATCGAGCCTTTGTTCAATCAACGGATGAAGGCGAACGCTGAACTTAAACATACAATCGCCGCCTACACTGCCGACCAGGTTTGCGAGGGCGAGGTCATTGCCTTGGATGTCGGCACAACGATCGCAGAGCTGGCCAAAGAACTGCTGCGGAAGAAGAATGTCACAGTGTTTACTTACTCTTTTCAAGCTGCAGGCATTTTGGCGCAAAGCAATCTAAACTTATATCTGGTCGGGGGCAATCTCCGGAAAACGGAAATGTCTCTGGTCGGCTCGATCACACGCGATACGATAAGCAAGTTTCACTTCGATCGCTTCTTCATGGGCGTGGCCGGTATTTCGCCGGATCACGGGCCGACGGATTTCAGCTTGGAAGAAGTGGAAGTAAAGCGAGCCTTCGTCGAAAGATCCAGGCATGTTACGGCATTGGCGGACAGCACCAAAATAGGCGCCACTTCGCTTGTGAAAATATGCGAGTTCAGTGACATTGATGAGATTGTGACGAACGATGGAGTGGACAAATCATTGATCAAGCAGATCCCGTTCAGCGGCAGGTGGGTGTTTGTATAGATAGGATTGTGACACGAAAGAGGCAGCGACAATCTGTCTCTTTTTTATGTGTATATGATCATATATAGATCAATTATTGATAGAAACAAGATCATTATATGTTTATTAATTGACCATAATTAAACATCGTGATATATTCAGAAAATAAAGTGCATACATATTTGTATTGGAACTAAGGGTTCATCCAGGGGGGAATTCGCGATGTCCCGCTACGCACTGGGAATCGATATCGGCACAACTTCGGTTAAAGCCCTTCTGATCAGCCAAGAAGGCAGAATCATATACGAGACTAACGCACCTCACGACCTTTACTCGGAGAAAATCGGCTGGGCCGAAGAAAATGCCGAGCAGTGGTGGGCGAATACTGTTTCGGTTATCCGTCAAATTCTCGACAAGGTTCCTGGCGCAGCTTCTCATATCGAAGCGGTCGGAGTAAGCGGAATGGTACCGGCAATTGTCATGCTGGATGACCAGGGGCTGCCGCTTCGACGCTCAATCCAACAGAATGACGCCAGGTCGACCAATGAAATTGAAATGTTGAAAAACAAATTGGATCAACAGCGATTATATGAACTCACCGGCGGGTTCACCAATCAACAGCATGTTCTTCCGCGTCTGTTGTGGGTGAAGGCGAACGAACCCGAAGTTTGGTCAAAAACTGCCACCGTACTCGGTTCTTACGACTATATCACGTATCTGTTGACCGGCCAAACGTCCATTGAGGTGAACTGGGCGGTCGAGAGCGGTATGTACGACATTCGTCGTGGAGGCTGGCTCACCGATCAATTGGATGCCTGTGACATCCCGCATTCTATGTTCCCTCAAGTTCACGCATCATCCGAAATTGTCGGAACGATAACAAGTTTGGCGGCGCAGGCGACCAGTCTTCCGGGGGGCATCCCGGTTATCGCGGGAAGTGCTGACCATGTCGCGTCGACATTGGCTGCAGGCATTGTAGAAGAAGGCGACCTGCTGATCAAATTTGGAGGAGCAGGAGACATTCTCTACTGTACCAACCAGATCGTGACCACGCCGGAATTGTTTTTCGATTACCATGTTGTTCCCGATCGGTATTTGCTCAATGGCTGCATGGCGGCCAGCGGATCATTGGTCAAATGGTATATCAAAGATATTTTGCGCGAATCGTCCGAGGGGATTTTCGCCGAACTGGACGCGGCCGCACTGCAAGTGAAGCCAGGATCGGATGGTCTCATCATTCTTCCTTATTTTCTTGGCGAGAAGACGCCCATCTTCGACCCTGAGGCAAGAGGCGTGATGTTCGGGCTCACCCTGACACACGGCCGGGGACATATATTCCGAGCGATTCTTGAAGCTGTGATCTATGGATTTCGCCATCATATCGAAGTGCTTGAGTCTCTCGGCTACCGTCCGAACAAGATTTATGCCACCAACGGAGGGGCCAAAAGTAAGTTTTGGTGCCAAATTGCAGCCGATGTACTGAAAAGCGATATTCGTTCGTTCCCATCGCATCCGGGTTCCGCGCTGGGAGTCGCTTTCGTGGCAGGCAAGTCGACGGGGATGTTCACCGATTGGAATAAGATCCACAGCTTCTTAGACGAGTACCGTGATTTCTCCCCGATTCCGTCCCATTCGGACGTTTACGATAAGAGCTATCGAATCTATCGGGACTTGTACAAGCAATTGCAGCCGTCTTTTGCAGCCGTTCAAAAACTTTACTAAGGGAGAGAGATTACCATGTCATTGCCTTTAAATCATAAGGTCGCCTTGGTAACGGGCGGCGGCGCCGGCATCGGTCAGAGCATCGCTCGTAAGCTCGCAGCAATGGGAGCGACAGTAGTCGTAACCGACATGCGTCTGGAAGCGGCGGAAGATACCAAATCCCAATTGGCTGCGCAGTCGCCGGCCCACGGGGCCAAGAAGCTGGATGTCACCGATCGTGCGGAAGTGGTTCGCGTGTTTGAGGAAGTCGCCGCGGAGTACGGCACCATCGATATTCTGATCAACAACGCCGGCGTGTCGACAATGAACACGATCGAGAACCTCACCGAGAAGGAATGGGACTTCAATTTTGATGTGAATATCAAAGGCGTCTTCTTCTGTACCCAGGCAGTGATTCCTTATATGAGGAAGAACGGCTGCGGGAAGATCGTAAATACGGCCTCAATGGCGGCCAAGAGAGCGGCTCCGCTGCTCGCCCATTATACAGCTTCGAAGTATGCGGTTCTCGGCTTCACCCAGAGTGCCGCGATTGAGCTCGCACCATTGAACATAACCGTCAACTGCGTGTGTCCCGGTTTTGTTAAGACGAGCATGCAGGACAGGGAGCTGGAATGGGAAGCCGGATTGCGCGGCATGACGACGGAGGCAGTAAAGGCGGAATACATTACGAAACTCCGTTGGCCAGGCTCTGCACGCCCGACGATGTGGCGAAGGCTGTGGGCTTCCTCGCTTCACCGGAAGCGGATTTCATTACCGGCGAGGCGATGGACATTACCGGCGGAGCGCACATGATGTGACCCAAATACGGGCGGGCAAGGAAATCTTCGACGTTGACGCCGTTGTTTTCGATAAAGACGGATTGCTGTTCGATTCTCAGTATTTTTGGAAGGCGCTTGCAGAGATTCGAATTGAAACGCTTAGTGAGTACGAGGGGTTTCCCATCGACAAGTGGTGCAGCCTATTCGGCGTTGAGCGCGAAGACGGCAAGGTCGTAAGCATTCACCCCGCCGGCATCTTCGCGATCGCCTCCCCTTATGAGGAGACGATCGTGACCGCGTCGCTGTTGCATGAAGCTACTGGTCAGGAATGGGAAGCATGCCGAAGCATGGCGTCGCAGGCGTTCCATCAGTCGGACATAAGGTTTGACGTTCGCAAAGCGCTGCTTCCCAAACCCGGGTTTCCCGCCATTTTCCAGCAGCTTAGGGAAGCCGGGATTCCATACGGTATTGCCACCTCGGACGATGCTCATAGAACGCGCGTATCCGTGGATCAGTTCGATCGTGCAGATGCTCTTCGGTTTATCGTCACTCCAGTGGAGGTGAAACGAGGCAAGCCGAATCCGGATATGCTCATCCTCATCTCTGACTTACTGGGCATACCGCTGAACAGAATCATGATGATCGGCGACTCCTACGTGGATGTGCAGATGGCGCAAGCGGCCGGCAGCATCGGAGTGGGCATTCCCGATGACAACATGATGAGAGAGAAGATGATGGCGTTTGAGTGCACCATTATCGACTCTCTCGAGGAACTCGAAGTGATGCGCGGGAGGTGATAGCCAATGAATCTAAGCTTTAGCGACAAGTTGCTCAACCGTATTACCTATATCGCCCTAATCGCATGTTCTCTCATTTTTCTTCTGCCGATCTTGTGGATCATCCGAACATCCTTCACAACCAAGGCGGTCGCTTATCAAATACCGCCCCAATGGTTCGTTACGCCGACGCTGGACAATTACCGCGCGATCTTCTCTGATAATCCGTTCGGCAAGTATTTTTTTAACAGTATGCTCGTCTCGCTTGTATCGACATTGATCGCCGTATTCCTGGGCGCGATGGCGGCTTACTGGATTGCCCGCAGTTCGAAGGGAGGCAACTTCCTCCGCATTGCCGTATTGGTGACGCAAATGCTGCCGCCGATCGTCATGGTGATTCCGATTTTCCTGATGGTCAAAAGCCTGGACATGCTCGATTCCTGGGAAACGTTGATCGTCACTTACCTCTCTTTCAATCTGCCGTATATGATTTGGCTGCTTATCGGGTTCTTCGAGACGATCCCCAAAGACTTGGACGAAGCCTGCGAAATGGATGGCTGTACGAAAATGCAGGCGTTCACGAAAGTCGTCCTTCCGTTAGCCGCACCGGGGATCATGGCGGCCGGCATCCTGAGTTTTCTGCTCGCATGGAATGAATTCTTGTTCGCACTGGTTCTGACCGGTACGGGGTCCAGGACGCTTCCGGTAGCGATCGCCAACATGGAAACGCAGCAAGGCGTCATGATCGCCGAGTTGTGCGCCGCGACGGTGATCATCATTCTTCCGGTCGTCATCCTGTCTCTATTCATACAAAAGTACCTGGTAAACGGCATGACGACGGGTTCAATCAAATAAGGGGGAATATTTCGGATGAAAAAGCACTGGCTGTTGGGTATCGTAACGATTCTGATTTTATCGCTTGTCACGGCCTGCAGTTCCGGTAAAGGCGGCGAGGGGGCAAGTTCTTCCGCGCCTGCGGCCTCGGGTAAAGGTGGCAGCAAGAAAGAGCTTAATATTCTTATGGAAACTGTACCTGACACTGAGATGGTGCAGAAAGTCACGGAGAAATTCACCCAAGAGACAGGCATTAAAGTCAATATTGAGGCCGTCAACTACGCTTCAATGCATGAGAAGCTCGTGCCTCAACTTCTTGGAGCGACTAGCAGCTATGATTTGATTGTCGTAGACAACTATTGGGTCGGCGAGTTCACGGACGCAGGCTGGCTCGAACCGCTGGATTCCTTTATAAAGAGGGACAAGTTTGATACGAGCGTCTATCTGAAATCGATGTTCGATATGGTCGGCCAAGTAGAAGGAACAACCTATATGCTTCCTTTCTACAATTATGCGATGGCTCTAATCTATCGTAAGGATGTATTTGAGGATGCCGATCTCAAAAGCAAGTACCAGGCGGAAGCGGGTAAAGAGCTGAAAATTCCGGACACTTTGGAAGAGTACGTGAACATCAGCAAATTCATCACCAAGCAGAAGGGCGAATCCATGTACGGCTCCGTCATGATGGGACTGCGCCCTGACCCGATCAGCGTAGAATGGCTCAATTACTTATACAGCTCCGGAGGAGACTTCTACAACGGCGACAATACGTTGAGAATCAATGACGACAAGGCGGTCAAAGCACTCGAACTGTACGTCGACAATATGAAAAATGCCGCTCCGAAGGGAGCCGCCGGCTTTGGATTTGATGAAGCGTTCAACGTATTCGCGCAAGGCAATGCCGCCTCGTTCATTACCTACAACTGGATGCTGCCAAAGCTGCAAAATGCCGCCGAATCGAAAGTGGCGGGCAAGGTCGACATCGCCAGCGTGCCGGGCGGAACCTCGCTTAACGGCGGATGGGGATGGGCGATTCCGAAAAATGCCGAAGACAAGGAAGCTTCCTGGCAGTATCTCAAATGGATTGAGTCTTTTGATGCGGCGAAGGAACGCGCTCTGTTGGGCGGATCTCCGACCCGTAAAGATGTGCTTGCCGACAGCGACGTGCTGGGTCAGTTCCCGCACTATGTGAAAGTTCAGAAGATTCTCGAAGCATCCAAGATGATTCCAATCATTCCTCAAGCGCCGCAACTGATCGAAATTCTCGGTCGCGAGCTGTCCGAAGCGGTATCCGGCGGGAAATCTCCGAAAGATGCGCTGGACACGGTGGCTAAAGACGTCGGGCAGTTGAAGTAAGCGGCAATTCAGATTGATGCGGTGCAGAGAGGGGGTGTGTGCCGATGCTTTCGGAGAAAAGAAAATCGTTCCTTATTTTCTTCCTTCCGTCGATGATTGTCCTCGCGGCTACGGTGCTCTATCCGCTTATATATGCCCTTTTCATGAGTTTCACGGATTCTTCCTTGAAGCGGAGAGGGCTGGGAGACTTCATCGGGCTGGACAACTACATACGGATTTTTCACGATACGCATTTTATCGGCTCTGTATGGACGACCACTGTGTTTACAGTATTGGTCGTAACGCTTGAGTTTGTGTTTGGATTCATAGTCGCACTGATGCTAAACCGCATTCGATTCGGTAAAAAAATATTTTTCACGATCATCATCATCCCGATGCTCATCACCCCGGTTGCGGTCGGCCTCATCTGGAGATTGCTTCTTCACCCCGATCTCGGGATCGTAAATTACATGCTTAGCCTGTTCGGGGTCGAGGGCCATGCTTGGCTGGGGGATTCTAGTCTGGCGATGTTCACCGTGGTTATGATCGATATATGGCATCAGGTTCCGTTCATGATTTTGCTGCTGCTCGCTGGCCTGGTTTCGATGCCTAGCGAACCGTACGAAGCGGCCAAAATCGACGGAGCGGGCAGGCTGCAGACATTTTGGACCATAACGGTTCCTCTGATGAAGGAGACGATCATTGTCGCCATCCTGTTCCGGGCGATCACGGCCATCAAAACCTATGACCTGATCTTCGTCCTGACCAAAGGCGGTCCCGGCACAACCACAGAAGTGATCAGCTACCACATCTATAAGCAGGCTTACACGTTTCTCGATACAGGGTATGCGTCCGCGATGTCTTATCTTTTGCTGCTCGTCATCTTGCTGCTTAGCATCGCGTTCATCCGAGTGAGCAGAGGGAAACCGCAGGCACAATAAAACCATCAATATATTGGAGTGAGAAACAATGACCTGGTTAAAAGACGTCATCGGTACGGAAAAAGCCATCATCGCCATGTGTCATTTGCTGCCCCTTCCGGGAGATCCGTCTTACGACCCCGCCAAAGGCATGGATTATGCGATTGAGATGGCTCGTAAGGATTTTCTCGCCCTGCAAGAAGGCGGCGTCGATGCCGTGATGTTCTCCAACGAGTTCAGCCTGCCGTATTTGACGGATGTCAAAACCGAAACGGTAGCCGCCATGGCCCGCATTATCGGGGAGCTGATGCCGGTGATCAAAATCCCGTTCGGCGTGAACGTGTTGTGGGACGCGAAAAAGTCTCTTGACCTGGCTGCCGCGACAGGCGCCAAATTTGTGCGTGAGATCTTCACCGGCGTATATGCGAGCGATTTCGGGCTGTGGAATACGAACGTAGGCGAAACGATCCGGCACCAGCATCGCGTAGGAGCGAGCAATGTGAAGCTGCTGTTCAATATCGTGCCGGAGGCTGCGAAGTACGTTGCCGACCGCGATATCGAGAGCATCGTGAAATCCACGGTATTCAATAACAGGCCGGATGCGTTGTGCGTATCGGGATTAACGGCGGGCGCAGAGACGAACGACGAGATTCTGCAACGCGTGAAGAACAACGCCGGCAGTACGGTCGTACTCGCGAATACGGGGATCCGGCTGGAAAATGTGGAACGCCAATTGTCCGTCGCAGACGGCGCAGTGGTAGGTACCACCTTTAAATATGACGGCGTGTTCGAAAACCATGTGGATGTTCAACGAGTGAAAGCGCTGATGGAGAAAGTGAAGGCGTTCCGCGGTGACAAAATCACCGTGTAATCTTGTTGGCCATGGAAACCGTTCCGAGGTGGGGACCTTGGGGCGGTTTTTTGTTTTCATTTCGCAATGCATGTATTCTCTATAGAACAGTCTTGATGTATTATACCTAGTAAAGGCTTACATTTTTCAAGAAATTTCAATCGGAAGAGGTGTTCTGGCATGACCACGGCAACCGCTTTTGAAAGCGCAAACAAAAGTTACTTGAACGGCGTATGGACGGAAGGCAACAGCGGAAGGACCTACGAGATTTTGAACCCTTATGATCAATCGGTAGTGACGTCGGTGCGGCTCGCGTCGCTCGAACAGGTCAGGGAGTCTTTCGAGATTGCGAAGAAAGCCCAGAAAGAGTGGGCCCGATCCACTGCGGAGCAGAGAAAGGAAGTTCTTCACAAGGCGGCGGAATATTTAAAAGAAAACCGTGAAAGTATTGTGGATCTAGTCGTACGCGAAACAGGCGGAAGCCAACTGAAAGCCAACGTGGAAGTCCACCTCACCTTAGAGCTCCTGGAGGAGGCCCTCCACTACGCGGACGAAATCTACAAGGTTCGGGAAGTCCCCGCCCACATTCCGGGCAAGGTCAACCATATTCATCGGCTTCCTTTGGGCGTTGTGGCTTCCATCTCGCCTTTCAACTTCCCGATGAACCTCTCCATGCGAACGATCGCGCCGGCGATTGCGCTGGGCAACAGCGTTGTGCACAAGCCCGACATCCAAGTCGGATTGACGGGCGGCTCCGTTCTGGCCAAAGCGTTCGAGTACGCCGGCCTCCCGCCGGGAGTTTTCAACGTGGTGTTGACCGACATTTCGGAAATTGGGGACGAGATGCTGACCAACCCGATTCCGAATTTGATCAGCTTCACCGGCTCGACTGCGGTCGGTCGGCATATTGGCTCTATCGCGGGACAGAATCTAAAGCGGGTCATTCTTGAACTCGGGGGCAACAGCCCGTTCGTCGTGTTGTCGGACGCGGACGTGGATCGCGCGGTCGACGCCGCGATCTTCGGCAAATTCATCCATCAAGGGCAGATCTGCATGATCATCAACCGTCTCATCGTCCACAAGGACAAATACGACGAGTTCGTCGCCAAATTCGTGGAAAGAGCGAAAGCCATTCCATGCGGTGATCCGAGAGATCCGAAAACGATTATCGGACCCATCGTTAACGAACGGCAGCTCGAAAAGGCGTTGAACGTAATTGAAGAAGCCAAGCTGGACGGCGTGAAAATGGCGCTGGAAGGCAAACGTGAGGGCAGCGTCATCACCCCTTATGTATTCGTTGACGTAGACAATGACAGTAAGCTGGCACAGACGGAGCTGTTCGCCCCTATAGCCACCATCATTAAAGCGGAAACCGATGACGATGCCATCCGGATGGCGGGGGAGACGCTGTATGGATTAAGTTCCGCCATCTTCACAAGCGATATGGAGAAGGGTGAACGGTATGCTCTCCAAATCGACAGCGGCATGACGCACATTAATGACCAAACGGTCAACGACGCGCCCAACGTTCCGTTCGGCGGCAACAAAGCAAGCGGCAGCGGACGTTTCGGGAATCCGTGGATCGTGGAGGAATTCACCATCACCAAATGGGTGTCACTGCAGCATGAATTCCGCAAGTTTCCGTTCTGAGTTCAATAAGATAAATGAAGGACCCTTGCGGAGCAAGGGTTCTTTTTGATTTTCAGATTCTACAGTCAAATATCTTAAATAGGTACGGGCAAATTGGAAATAACAACGAATGGGGTAAAAACCGAAAGGGGTGACGAACATGAAAAAAGTGGCGATTTTCGTACATGCAGGTGAAAAGGAATTGGGCAGAGCCGTTCACGGTTTATTGTACGCAGAGGAAATCCACTCGGCCGGCAATAAAGTGAGATTGATATTCGATGGGGAAGGTACGGTGTGGATTCGCCGATTGGAAGACCCTGGGCACACGTTGAACCCATTGTACAAGAAAGTCAAAGCTCTTGGCATAATCGAGGCTTGCGAGCATTGCGCCGCGGCTTTTGGCGTTGAGGAAGACGTTCAGAAGGCGAATATCACGCCGTCGAAGGGCAATGAAGGTCATGCCAGCATAGCCGATCTGATAGCAGAAGACTATATCATTATTACTCTGTAAGACTCTCGAAGCCGTTTCCGGTTTCTGTTCTCTGCAGGAGCGGAAGGAACTGACGAGTAAGGGAATGAGAAAATGGCGACAATCGAGCGAGATGAGATAGACCGAATAAAGAAGAGCCTGAACGAGCACAGGGTGAAGCTTCCGGATGGAACTTTGCTGCCAAGATTGGGTCAAGGGACTTGGTATATCGGAGATAGCGCATCCACCGCCCAAGAAGAAATCTCCACGTTGAGATTCGGGGTGGAGCTCGGAATGAACGTGATCGGTACGGCGGAGATGTGCGGGGATGGGCGATCGGAGTCCTTGGTCGGGGAAGCAATCGACGGATCAGGGACCAAGTGTTCTTGGTATCCAAGGTGTACCCTCATCATGCAGGACAAAGTCAGATCGGCAAAAGCTGTGAGGAAAGCTTAAGAAGGCTGAAAACCGATCGGCTTGATCTTTATTTACTTCACTGGCGAGGCAGCGTGCCGCTCAGCGAGACGATCGAAGGCATGGAGAAACTGGTGGAAGAGGGGAAAATACTGAGGTGGGGAGTTTCCAACCTGGACCGCCATTCCGAAAGCTTCGACGAAGCAGCATGTTCTCGAGAATGCCGCCGTTGGACATTATATGAAGGACTGCGGAAAAGCCGACTCTTGCGGTCGGTTTTTTTGTGGTGCCGGTTATTGCAAACTAAATGGTGCATATATAAATAATTTGTAAATTTTTGGACTTTCTTTTCAGGTGGTGTCGAATTATACTACTTTCATAGGACATATCACCTATTTGAAAAGGGGACAATGGATGTACATCAATCTTCGCAACCAAGTTGGAATGATTAAACAACGGAAAGTCGGGTTTTCATGGACGACCTTCTTCTTCGCCTTTTTCCCGGCGCTGTTCCGGGGCGACTGGAAATGGGCCATCATTCAATTCATTTGCAGTTCTCTCACCTTCGGTGTTTCCAACTTGGTATTCTGCTTTATTTACAACAAGCTGCACATTAACGACCTGCTGGAAAAAGGATACACGCCATCCGATGAAAGCTCCCGTGTCGTACTGGTGACCAAAGGCTTCATCGCCGAAACCAGAGGCGCAGCGGTCTCCTAATTGGAATGTAAACCAAACGCAAAAGGCACCCGAGTTTCGGGTGCCTTTTGCGTTTGGCATGAGTTCGGATCAAGCGGACAAGTCCCGTTCGAAGGACGTCGTGCGATAACCGTAGTTTTCAGGATAGGACTGCAAATGTTCGATTTTAACTATCCGTTGGGGGAGCGGAGGATGCGTCGACGTCACTTGGCTTAGCCATACGAAGAAGCCGCCTTCCTTGGCACTTTCCGCGACATATTCGGGAACGTTCAACCTTTTGTGCAGCGTCCGACCTATCGCCAGAATCGTCAACCCGCGAATGGCCGCATTTGCGTTTCCGGTAAAAACGGCAGCAATGCGGTCACACGTGTATTCACAGCCACGGGAGTACGCTTTGCCGATAAACGGGACCCACATGGCCGGAAGGATCAACAGATTTTTGCTCATATGGTTTCGTTTGATATGCGCAAGCTCATGTGCAAGAACGTATGTGAGCTCCTCCTCTTCCCCGGTTTCGATTAATTCAAACAAGTTCGAATACAGCACGACCATGTTGCGGCCGAAGAATCGGGTAGCGAATGCGTTGAGCATGCCATCCGACTGCAGAACATACACATCCGGAACTTTCTTAATATCCATCAGGGCACATAATTCGCGCATTTTTCCGTATACCGTGGCAAACTGCTGAGGGCTCAATTTCACGCCGTTCGAACGGATATGCCCGATCATCAGGCCATGCAGGAAAAAGCTGACCAATAAGCCGATGATAAGATACGGGATACCTACTATCGACATAATTAGACTGAAATAAATTCCGATACTCATTAATATGCAAACTATAAACAAAGATTTTTCATTCGCATGGATCAAACGCGGGTTCAAAGAGATCATCACCTTTTTCTTATCATGTTTGTTTCATTTAATAGTATCTGCAACGAGGTAATTTTGTCTATCAATAAATGTTATCGGTTTATAGTAGAATGAATTGAACAGCATTAATGAGAGGGAGCGAATCGGTTGAGCAGAGTATTCTTCGGGAAGTTCGTGCATGCTTGCCCGGCGACGCGAAATTTGTACAGCCTTGGGATTTTAAATACGGATTCCAACGGTACGCAGCAAAATAAGCAAAAATGTAATTAAAGGAGTAATTGCGCAGAAGACCAAGCGAGCCTGAAAAGGCTCGCTTGGTCTTCTTGTTACCCATGCGTCCCATGCTTGGAACGATTTGTCTTACCAATCACTAAGTTCGACAGGTTTTTTCACTGCTGCATGCTACATTAGTGGTGCCTTACAAAACTTGTCAAAGGGGTTTCCCGGTGAACAGATTGTTGGCTCGCTTGTCATTCAGCAACTCAATATCTATTCGAACGATATTGCTCTCCATATTTCTGCTTCTCATGATTTTCCCTTTAGTAGTGATCACTTTCGTGACCTACAAGAAGGAAGCTCAGCTGTCTCAAAAACAGATGAGCCAATATCTGCTTCAGACCGTTGAACAATCACATCGTGCGCTCGATGCCAATCTCTCTGAGATTGACCGGCTTACATGGGCCTTGGTATATGAACAATCGTTACAGTTTATCGACGGCACTCAGGAGTCGGCTTATCTATTGTTCGACGCCAATCAGAAATTCAAAGATCTCGTATACTCCAAGTTGTTTCGCGGCAGGCTGGAACACATTCGCGCCATCTATTTCATCACGCCGGACGGGAATGTTCTTTCTACCGATAACTCCTTCTATTCCATCTCCCAAGTAAACGAGCATAACTATAAAGAAGTGATTCAAGAGGTTGATCGGCGTCCTCTAAAAATGAGCTGGTTCACTGAGCAACAAGCGATCTATCGCGCGGAAGTCGGCTTCCAGACTCCCGTCAGAGCTTCGGTAACAGCGGCAAGGCGTCTGATTGATAGTAATACAGGGCAGCTTAGAGGCTACTTGTTCGTGCAATTCAATGACCTGTTTTTGAAAGAATACCTGGATAAAGTACAAATCGGCGCAACCGGTTCTATACTGGTATCGGCTAACAATGGTGATGTGCTTTATCAGCAGAATCCTCAATTGTTACATAACGACAAAGTGAACGAGGTAATTAAATCTTTGTCATCCGAGAGTCAAGGACTGCAGGTTGTTGACGAAAATTGGCTGCTTGCCTCTGACTCATCCCCAATAAGCGGTTGGAAGATGACTGCACTCGTACCATTAGATGAATTACAAGGATCTTCCCAAACGATTTTGCGTTACTTGCTGATCATCGCGATATTCGGCGCCGTTGTTTCTGTCATCGTGTCTTTTCTGCTGGCTACGGCCATTTCCAAACCGGTTATTCATTTGGCCAGATTAATGTCCTTTGCTTCAAAAAACAATCTGCATGTGAGGGATGAGCTCGGTTCCATTCGGGAAATCGGTATGCTGCAAGTGAATTTCAACCTGTTGATGGAGCGGGTCCAGCAGCTGATTCATGAAAACGAGGTGCAGCAGAAGGAAAAAAGAGAGGCACTGCTCCAAGCTTTACAGATGCAGATTCATCCCCATTTTTTATATAACACATTGGACATGATTTACTGGATGTCAAAGAAACACAAAGCGGACTCCATCAGCAAGTTGGTTACGGCGTTAGGCCGATTTTTCCGGTTCACTTTAAGCTCCGGACAGGAATGGACGACATTAGGCAAAGAGATTGAACATGTCGAGAACTATTTGCAAATTCAATCCTTTCGTTACAGGGATAAACTTTCCTATGACATTAATGTGGATCCCTCTGTTTCTGCTGTCCCTATCATGCCACTTATTCTGCAGCCCATTATCGAAAACGCTATTGAGCATGGCATATCAAAAAGCCCGGACGGCGGAATTATTACGGTTAGTGCACACCGGGCAGAAGACCGAGTGTGTATTTCCGTCGAGAACACAGGCTTACCCATCAATGTGGAATATGCAAATCGACTAATGGATGACCCATCGGCCACTGACCATCTGGGTCTGCGGAACGTGCAGCAGAGAATCCAAATGGCGTTCGGTGCGGATTACGGCATTTCGCTTTCGCCCGGACGTGAACAGGGGACAATCGTGTTCGTAAGCATTCCATATGCTCATTAACGCACTCAGCAAAACAGAGAAAGAGGTGCAGCAGGGATGGGCGTGAAAAACAACCGATTGGTTTTCCTATCTTTCGTGCTTCTCTTGATATGGGCTGTGAGCAGCCTCATATTGTTGGAGCAAATGCCTCTCGATCCGCCACAGGTGGCGGCCGGCCAGAAGAAGATCAAGGTATTGATCCGAACAGGAACCGAGTCAGGCGCGCTGCGGCAAATATCCACAATCTTCGAGAAGGAAACCGGAATCAAAGTGGAATTTACGGAACTTGGCAGAGATGTTTATTTTACTTCGGTAGGAACCCAACTGCTTGCCGGCACAGAAGCGTTCGATATCGTCTCAGTACCCAATACGTCTATAGCTCAATTTGCCTCAGCGCGTGCCATATTGCCTCTGGATCCTTTTATGCAAGACACAAACTTGACCGATTTGGACGCCCTTGATCTGGATGATTTTCTTGCCGTTTATCGCTATCAAGGAATCACGTATGCGCTCCCCACAGATATCAGCACCCATTTTCTTTATTATCGCAGCGATTTGATTCCGCAGCCGCCGGAAACATGGGACGAATTGTACAAGACAGCGTTAAGATTCACGAAAAGCATCAACTCTGACTCGCCTACAGTCTGGGGTCTGACGATGCCCGCTGTCGCGCCGGAGGAAAGAACAAAAATATTCGCTTCTTTGTTGTGGTCGCATGGGGGCGATGTGCTGACTGAGAAAGAAGGCAATGTGCAGTTCGACAGCATCGCCTCGATTCAAGCGGGAGAATATCTGGAAAAATTGATAAGGCAAAAAATTGTGCCGCAAGACCTGCTCAATTGGGATTTTTCGAGAACGCGGGAAGGTCTTCTCATGGGCGAGGCCGCGATGGCGGCTCCATATTGGAATGCAGCATATCCCATGATTAAAAACAGCAACAGCCCTTTCAAAGATGCAATCCGAATCGCAATGGTGCCGGGCATCAAAGACGCAAGTGGACGAATCACCCGAGTACCTTTTCAGCATGGATGGACCCTTGCCATCAACGCCAGCTCCAACCACCCGCTGGAGGCTTGGGAGTTTATCAAATTTGCAACGGGCAAACGGGGAGGCGCTGTCTATGCGAGGAACGGAGGCGTACCGGCCAGACGCTCGATTCTGGGAGATGTGTCTTTTCGAGAAACGCGGCCTGATTTCTCCTTGATCTTGGAAACAATGGGCATTGCCAAGAACGAACCTTCCGTCAGTTACTACCCGGCGATGGTAGATATAGAAGAGAAAGCGTTGGCGAAGATCGTCACCATGTATGAGAGTGCTAAAGACAGCTTCTCGGAGGCTGCGCAAGAGCTGCGCCAGCTTACCGGACGGATGAACCGAAATTCTCGATAGGATGGAGGAATTCGATTTGAACGCCTCAATATGCCGTGCTGTTATTATCGATGATGAGGAATGGATCCGGGAAGGTCTGAGTGAGCATATCAATTGGGGGGCGCTCGGAATCGAGCTTGTAGAAGTATTTAAGGATGGGCTTGAGGCGGCGGTTTATTTGGAGAGCCATCCGATTGATATTGTAGTATCCGATATTCGCATGCCCAATATGACCGGATTGGAGCTCGTTTCAAGGTTGCGCTCACAAGGGGAATCGGGTACCCTGCAGTTCCCTAAGGTCATCTTTCTAAGCGGATATGGTGATTTCAAATATGCTCAAGAAGCGTTGCGGCTTGGAGCGGTGGACTACTTACTTAAGCCCACAGATGTACAAGAGATTGAAATCGTTCTGCAAAAAGCAAAAAGTTTATGTTCCGCTGCCCCGCAGTTTTCGAATCATGATTCGGCCGGACTGCTCAATTTGGAGCAACCCGCCTCCTACCTCATTAAAAAGGCGCTCCAAATTATCACTGACCGATATACGGAAGACATCCATCTTGCCCAAATCGCAGATCAGTTGTTCGTAACTTCGAATTATTTAAGCCGGTTATTCCGTCAGGAAACCGGGAAGTCATTCAGTGATTGTCTATCGCAAATGAGAATTGAAAGAGCCTGTCAACTTCTCAGCAACAGTACGCTTAAAATTTACCAGGTCGGTGAATCCGTAGGCTATCCGAATGCCCGTTACTTCAGCGAATGGTTCCAAAGACAGACGGGAATGTCACCCGGCGATTACCGTGCGCGTTTTGCTTGAAGGAGCAGCCTAAGCTGATCTGTGCACAAAATCGGAATAAAAGATAGAATTACCGCATTAAAAAAGATTGGCCGATTGACTATGATTATTGTGTAAAACGCTTACATTCCAAAAAGGGTGAAAGGGGAAGTAAACGTGAAACGAAAATTTAGTGTAATTCTGTCGGCTATCTTCCTGCTCAGTATGGTATTGACTGCTTGCGGCGGGAACTCGAATTCAGATGCGTCGCCGAGCCAGAGCAGCAGCCCTCCGGCATCGACGCCCGCTGAGACGACTCCTGCTTCGACGGAGCCTGCATCACCGGAACCGGCTGAGCAGGGAGACAAGAAAGTGGAGATCTTCAGCTGGTGGACGGGAGCCGGCGAAGAGGCGGGACTGCTGGCGCTCATCGATCTCTTTAAGCAAAAGCAGCCTGATATTGAAGTCATCAACGCTGCAGTAGCCGGAGGCGCCGGTACAAACGCGAAAGCCGTGCTGGCGAGCCGGATGCAGGGCGGAGATCCGCCGTCCGCATTCCAGGTTCATGGAGGGGCGGAGCTTAACACCGGCTGGGTTGCCGCGGATAAAGTAAGTCCATTGAATGATTTGTACGATCAGGAAGGGTGGAAAGACAAATTCCCGAAAGACCTGATTGACATGGTCAGTAAGGACGGCAATATCTATTCTGTGCCGGTCAATATCCATCGTGGAAACGTGATCTTCTACAACAAAAAAATATTCGACGACAATGGGCTGAAAGCGCCCACTACCTTTGAAGAGTTCTTCAAAGTTGCGGATGCGCTTCAGGCGAAGGGAATTACACCGCTTGCACTGGGTGACAAAGAGCCATGGACGGCGACGATGCTGTTTGAGAATGTGCTCCTTGGCGAGCTCGGTGCAGAGGATTACAAAAAACTATGGACCGGTGAGATTGCATTCGATGACGCCCGAGTGGTCAAATCACTGGAAACGTTCAAAAAGATGCTCACGTACGTCAACAAAGACCATGCGGCACGGAATTGGCAGGATGCCGCCCAGCTGGTCGCAAAGGGCGAAGCAGCAATGAACAATATGGGAGACTGGGCAAAAGGTTACTTCACAACCGACTTGAAACTAACTGCGGATAAGGATTTCGGGTGGGTGGCCTCTCCAGGTTCCACAGGCACATTTATGGTTGTCACGGATACTTTTGCGCTTCCGAAGGAATCCAAGGACCAGGCTACTGCAAAAGAGTTTCTCAAGGTGCTCGGGTCCGTGGAAGGCCAGGATGTGTTTAACCCGCTAAAAGGCTCTATTCCTGCACGGGTCGATGCGGATGCAAGCAAATACGATGTGTATGGTAAAGCAACCATAGAGGACTTCAAGAAAAGCAAGCTTACACCAAGCATGGCTCATGGATCGGCAGCTCCGGAAGGCTTTACGACACAGGCGAACCAAGCGATTAATATTTTCGTTACGCAAGGAAACGTGGAGCAGACTGCCAAAGCACTGAAACAAGCGCAGGAATCCAACGGCATGAAGAAATAACCAAAATAACCGGGCCGGATGGCAAGGCAGGCGTCCGGCCCGCCTTACTTGGAGTGTGAACTGATGAATTCACTCCGTTCAACCGAACAATCGAATAAAACTGGTGTTATATCAGCCGTGACTGTTCACAGCAGCAGGCGGAAGTCGGACAAGCTCGTCCCGCTGCTCATGCTTCTGCCTTCCGTGGCGGCTATCGCGATTTTTGTTTATGGATTTATCGCGTGGACCGGTTATGTATCCTTATCCGAGTGGAATACACTTGTCACTGATTTTTCATTCGCAGGCTTGGATAATTACAAATTTCTGTTCCAGGATTTCCGCTTTCAGTCGGATCTAAGAAACACGCTGATGTTCACCGTTCTCTTCATCTTAGGTGCCATGGTTATCGGATTATTTTTAGCGGTTATGGTTGACCGGAAGGTGCGCGGTGAAGCATTTTTTCGCAATATATTTATTTTTCCGATGGCCCTGTCTTTTGTTGTAACGGGTGTCGTGTGGCAATGGATCCTCAACCCCACAACAGGTATCAATCTGATATTGAAATCCATCGGAGTTAACAACGTTCCGAACTGGTTCGTGAGTACGGATATCGTGCCCAAGATCCATGTGGGTCAAATTGAATTCGGTCTGCCCGTTGCTATCATTTCAGTAGCCCTTGCCGCCATCTGGCAGATGTCCGGCTTTGCTATGGCCATGTATCTTGCAGGTTTGAGGGGTATTCCCGACGATCTTCGGGAAGCGGCCAGAGTGGATGGGGCATCAGAAAGGCAGGTTCTGCAAAAGGTTATTCTCCCTCAGCTCAGACCGATCACGATGAGCCTTATTATTATTTTGGCTCACATCTCACTCAAGATCTTCGACCTTGTATACGCGATGACCGGGCCCGGAGCAATGTTCGTAACAGACGTGCCCGGCGTCTACATGTTTGAAACAACTTTCCGCGGCAACCATTACGCACAAGGGGCCGGTATCGCAATCATAATGCTGCTGCTCGTTTCGTTGCTAATAGTGCCGTACCTCGTCTCCAACATGAGGAAGGGGGAGGGCTAATGACGATGCAGCGGTTTAACCGTGCGCTGATGTACGTTACATTAGTCATTTTGGCCGTTCTCTTCTTGGTTCCGGTTTATATCATGCTCGTTACCAGCGTCAAAGGCTTAGATGAGATCACACTGGATCGAATGTGGCAGCTGCCGAACAGCTTCAGTCTGGCCGGTTATGAACAAGCATTCACCAAACTGGTGCCCAATCTGACAAATAGCTTTTTGCTTGCAATCCCGGCAACTCTCATCTCTTCCATACTCGGATCGATGAACGGCTATATATTGGCTAAGTGGCGGTTCAAAGGATCAGATGTTCTGTTCACGATTATGTTGTTCGGAATGTTCATCCCATACCAGAGCGTGCTCATACCATTGATCCAGTTCATGCAAAAGATCAATCTGTACAACACCATACCGGGGTTGATCCTCGTTCATGTGGTATATGGACTTCCGATCTGTACTTTGATGTTCCGAAATTTCTATGTCGGCGTTCCGACTGAAGTGCTTGAGGCTGCAAAAATAGACGGTGGCGGATTCTTCGGGATTTACCGCTATGTGATGGTGCCGCTGTCGCTGACGGGTTTCGTGGTAGTCGCTATTTGGCAGTTTACGAGTATATGGAATGAATTCCTTTTTGCTGTGACTCTGACATCGCAGAAGCAGCAGCCGATCATGGTTGCGCTGCAGAATCTGTCGGGGAGCCAGATCGTGCAGTGGAACGTGCAAATGGCCGGTGCTTTACTGGCTGCTTTACCGACACTGCTCGTTTATGTTTTTCTTAGCCGTTATTTTATCCGGGGATTGCTTGCTGGCTCTATTAAAGGGTGACATCAATCATTGGGAGGTATCATCGAATGTTCTACCGAACAAGCGGCAAAATTCTTCCTGTTGCAGTGTGCATTGCTCTTATATCAGGTATCCTCTATGTCCCTGCAGATAGAACCGCATCAGCTGCCAACGACGGCAGCGATTTCTATTCATCATTTGAAACGGGCGATCCACAAGTCACATGGGAAAGCACTGTTGAAACGGATGCCCAGGGTAACCAATTGAGCTCCGGAGTTGATGGTAATGCTCCTTTTACAGGTATTCCCGGAAGTATTACGCACAAGGTCGTAGAGGCTAAGGCCAGAGGTGAAAACACAGGAGCCGGTGAGGTTGCCGGAAATCTTGTTGACTCCGATAGCAATTCAAAGTGGCTGGATTTCAACTCCACCAGCTGGGTTCAATTTAAGCTTTCCGAACCGGCAGCGGTGGTGAAATATGCGCTGACCTCAGCTAATGATGCCCCAGGAAGAGACCCGAGAAACTGGACGTTCGAGGGTTCTGATGACGGGCAGACATGGACTGTGGTCGACACCCGAACCAATCAGACTTCAGCGGGCGCTTCGTCACAAACGTATATGACTTCTCCAATGACAAAGCGTTCCTGTACTACCGTCTTAATATCACACTAAACCATGGTGAGAATATCATCCAATTGGCGGAGTTCCAGCTGTCAGATGGCGTAGTTTTGCCTCCTCCGCCGCCTGGTGATATGAAATCATTCGTATCGAACGGGCCTTCCGGCCTCTATGCGGCGAAGCCCAATGTCGGTTGGACCGGTCTCAAAGCATTTACGTTCTCAGGAAGCATATTGCCGATGGAAGAGTCTATTCCTATAACAAAATTTACGATGTTAATATTCAGGTAACGCCTGATACGGAACTCTCTTATTATATCGCTCCCGAATTTACAGACACGGCGCAAACGGAATATTCCAGTACTTACGCAGCGGTGGATTTAGCATTTACAGATGGCACATATCTTCATGAGCTCGGTGCAGTTGATCAGCATGGCGTCAAGTTGACTCCGCAAGATCAAGGGAACTCCAAGACGCTGTATAACAATCAATGGAACTTCAAAAAAGCTAAAATCGGTGAAGTGGCTTCCGGAAAAACAGTCAAGCGGATACTAATCGGTTACGATAATCCTGCGGCTGTTAACGGAAGCGCGTTCAAAGGAACCATCGATGACATTAAAATAGAGGGTAAACCTACGGCGAAAAGCTACTCCCGATTATCTGAATATACAGATATTCTTAGAGGGACTCAGGCCAACGGGACATTTTCCAGGGGAAATAACATTCCGGCGGTGGCTGTGCCGCATGGGTTTAATTTCTGGATTCCCAAAACAAATGCGAGCTCAGATTTCGGATACCGGTATCATGAGGCCAATAACGGCAACAATCTCCCGACGATTCAAGCGTTCACCTTAAGTCATGAGCCAAGTCCGTGGATGGGTGATCGCCAAACGTTCCATCTTATGCCCTCTGGTGCAGAAGGGACGCCAAACATCAGCCGTACTGCACGTGCTTTGCCATTCAAACATGCCAACGAAGTGGGCAAACCGTATTACTACGGAGTCACATTTGAGAATGGAATAAAAACGGAGTTTACGCCGACTGATCACGCTGCAATGTTCAGATTCACCTTTACCGGTAATACCGGGAACCTTATTTTTGACAATATGGATAACAGCGGCGGGCTCACACTAGACACAGCCACTGGCACTCTAACGGGATATTCGGACCGGAGAAGCGGCCTGTCGACCGGCGCAACGCGAATGTTTATCTATGCTGAAATCGACAAACCGGTAACAGCCGGCGGTAAGCTGACTGGCGGCGGCGGTGGCGGAGCTAATGTGCAGGGATATCTTAAATTCGACACATCGGTAGATAAAGTTGTCTCAATGAAAATTGCTACCTCTCTGATCAGCTTGGATCAAGCTAAGAGAAACTTACAACTGGAGATCTCAACTGGGGACACTTTCGAGACAGTGAAAGAAAGGGCTCAGACGCAGTGGGATCAAATTATGGGATTGATTCAGGTGGAAGGCGCGACAGAGGATCAGCTGGTCACTTTGTATTCCAACTTGTACCGGCTTTATCTGTACCCGAACTCTGCGTATGAAAATGTAGGTACAAACGCAGAGCCGGTATACAAGCATGCGGATCAAACACCGATTCAAAGCTGCGGAACAAGCACCGCGACGACTACATGCGCGCGGATCGTTGATGGCAAGACTTATGTGAACAACGGCTTCTGGGATACTTACCGTACCACATGGCCGGCATACACTTTGTTAACACCGAACAAGGCCGGTGAATTAATCGACGGATTCGTACAGCATTATCGTGACGGCGGCTGGATTTCGAGATGGTCTTCACCCGGATACGCCAACCTGATGGTGGGCACGAGCGCCAATGTCGCTTTTGCCGATGCGTATCTAAAAGGAGTCACCAACTTTGATGTGAAAAGCTTCTACGACTCGGCGTTAAAAGACGCCGCAGTGAATCCTCCTAATGCAAATGTAGGCAGAAAAGGCATTTCCACTTCCGTGTTCGACGGCTACACGAACACTGACACCGGTGAAGGTTTGTCATGGGCGATGGACGGATATATCAACGACTATGGCATTGCCAACCTGGCAAAGGCACTGGCGAAGAAAACGGATAAGAAGGATCCTATGAATCGCCAATATACGGACGATTCTGTGTATTACATGAATCGGGCACATAACTATATCAATATGTTCAACGCTGACGCAGGCTTCTTTATGGGCAGAACCCCAAGCGGAGATTGGAGATCCTCGCCGGCGGATTTCGATCCGAGAGAATGGGGAGGCGACTACACGGAAACGAATGCTTGGAATATGGCATTCCATGTTCCGCAAGACGGTGAGGGCTTGGCGAAGCTGTATGGCGGTAAAGCCCAGTTGGCTGCCAAATTGGATCAGTTCTTCAGCATCCCTGAAACTGCAGCGAATGTCGGTTCTTACGGTGGAGTCATCCACGAAATGAGAGAAGCCAGAGATGTAAGAATGGGGCAGTACGGACACAGCAATCAACCGTCTCATCACATCCCTTATATCTACAACTACGCCGATCAACCTTGGAAAACACAAGAAAAGGTACGCGAAGTATTAGACCGTCTTTATATCGGCAGTGAAATCGGTCAAGGGTATGCGGGCGACGAAGATAACGGCGAGATGTCCGCTGGTATATCTTCAGTTCGCTCGGCTTCTATCCTCTCAAAATGGGGAGTCCTGAATACACAATCGGTGCGCCATTATTCAAGAAAGCTACGATCAATCTTGACAACGGAAAGAAAATTGTCATCAACGCTCCGAATAACAGTAAACAAAACAAATATGTTCGCAGCTTGAAGGTGAACGGAGAGAGCCATGACAGCACGACATTGTCTCATTCTTTGCTGGCCCGGGGCGCCAGACTGGACTTTGAAATGGCAGCACAGCCTAGCTCATGGGGCGTTGAAGCTGAGGATGAAACAGAGGATCATGATGATCGTAACAAAGACAATGATGACAGCAGAAACAATGATAATAAACGCAAAAAAAGACGGGCCATTCCGGGATGCGACGGATAAATTGATCCCATCGGGAACAGCGGTGGCAACCGACAGCCAGAACAATGCGAATCTCGGGAATCTTTTCGACAACAACTCCAGAACGACCGTCAACTTCGCCAGCCAGACGCCATGGATCCAATATGAATTCCTAAGCGGCAAACGGGAAGCTGTTATGTATACATTGACTTCCGGTACAGCCGCCGGAGATCCGAAAAGCTGGGTGCTCCAGGGTTCTAATGACGGCTCCAAGTGGGATCTATTGGATGAGAGAAGCAATGAAAGCTTCCAGTGGAGATCTTTTACTCGTGCATTCTCAATTAAGAAATCGAAGCCGTACAGTTTCTATCGATTGGAAATTGTCACAAACAGCGGTGAAGCTGTTACTTCCTTGGCTGAGTTTGAGTTGATGGCCTACCCATCGGCTCCGCTGACCGACAACCAAGCAGTGGCAGAGACGATTTCAATATTATCTCTGGGCGATACCAGTGCCGTTAGAAAAAGTTTGAAGCTGCCTGTCGAGAACTTCGAATTCGGGACCAAGATCAGTTGGCAGAGCTCCGATACGGCTGTCATGACCCATGACGGCAGAATGGTGAAACGTCCCGCACAAGGAGAGCCGAACGCGCAGTTGACCTTCACTGCAACGGTAACCCGTGGAACTGTAACACAAACCAAGATCTTTGACGTCACAGTATTAGCAATCGATGCTGCCGATCTGGTCTATGAGGAAGGCATCGACTTCGCTACCGGATTGGAAGCGGGCGATGTGATGCCGAATTGGAACAACCAGGAAATCATAGCTAAAAACGTAGGAGAATTCTGTTGCGGCATAGGCGGATTAGAATCAATTCCGGGAACACCGGGGCGGGATAGCAGCACAGCGATACTCTATTCCGGCAGGGCCCTGGACGCGGTAGAGAATTATTCCTACAACGAGATGTTTGACGTGGACTTCGACATTAAGCCTACTACCGTGTTGTCTTACTGGGTACTTCCTCAAGCTAATTTCAACGGTGCCTTGGCTACAAGTAAGTATGTTTCGGTAGACCTGCATTTTACCGACGGTACGTATCTCCACGATCTTGGAGCCACGGATCAACATGGCATCGGACTGCATCCACAGCAGCAAGGAGCTGGCGGCAAGCTCATAGCGGACCAATGGAACTTGATTACGTCTGAGATAGGGCTGGTCGCTGCAGGGAAAACTGTAGATCGCGTTATGGTCTCTTTTAACGCTACCGGTCAAACCGGTCTGGGACGCGGATTCTTCGACGATATCAAGATTGAACACGCAAGCAGCAGCACCGCGCCGACATCGACCTTCACGGCTCTGCAAGGGCTGATCGCAGAAGCACAAGCCGTTCATGATGCCGCAATCGAAGGAAATCAAGAGGGCCAATATCCATCAGGGTCAAAGGCGGCACTTCAGGCGGAGATCACTCGGGCCGAAGAGATGTTCAACAACAAATCAGCTGCACAAGCGGATATCGATGTAGCTGCACAAAAGCTGGCCAGCGCCGTCGAAAAGTTCCGTGCAGCAGTAAATACGGGGTCGGTTCTGGAAACACCTCCAGGGGACTCGGCACCTGTGGAACAGGCACCAACAGATTCCGCAACTGGGGATTCGGGGCACGAAGCGCCGGCAACAGCTGACCCAATATGAACTGACCTAGAGCCAGAGGTTACACAGTAATAAGAATGCGGGAGGACTGGAGGCAAGCCGGGCAATTGTTTGACTCGGTCGGCTACGCGGTCATCAGGGAAGATTGGGAGAACAATAAGGTTACACCCATACCTTGGTTGATCGAATAATAGATGGATTAATATCCTGCAAAGGCTGCCGAGCTCCACTGATCGGCAGCCTTCTATGCTTTTTTTGAGCCGTTCTGCGCCCGCGATCCGCTGGGGCTGCAGACGGTTTTTTAGTTATCCGACGGCTTGGAGTTGAGGTAATGCTCTATGCCGTCCAGAATCCGCTCCAGGCCGAAATCAAAGTCGTTTCCGATGGTGAGATCTTCGTCGCTCTCGCCTGTATACGCACCGGACATAAAAACCGGATGCAAATGCGGAAAACGTTCCGCTGTGACCAGTTGTTTCAACGCGGCGCTGTAATCCGTTCCGCTGACAGCGCCCGGACTGGCGCCCGCCCGAATGGCACGTTCCATATCCCGAACCAACATGCCCGTCGCTCGCGCATAACTGCTTAACAGGAGGATTACGGACATTTTCTCACTGTTGTTCAGACAGAGTCCTTCCATCGCGCCAAGCGCCCAATCCACCATCCGAAGGTTGTTTGGCGTAATGGGGACGCCCATAATCGGTATATCTCCGAACCAAGGATGCTCCCGGAAGACCGTCATAGCTACTCGTACATATTTCCGCAGGCTTTCCCGCCAGTGCTCGCCTTCCGCCTTCTCGGGCAAATCTACGTGACTTACGGCTTCCTGCATGAGCAGCAGCAGGTCGTCCTTGCTGGGAATATACCTGTAAAGAGACATCGTAGTAAAACCCAAGGAAGCCGCAACCCGGTTCATGGAAACGGCGGCGAGCCCTTCCTTGTCAGCGATGGAAACCGCGGCATCCACGATTTGTTCTATGCTCATCTCACGCTTCGGCCCCCGCTGAGGCTGTTTGACGATCCCCCAGCTGAGCGCCACTCCGTGCGGCAGCTTTGCCTCGATTTCGCGATCCATTAGAATGCCCTCCTGTGTTTCCTCTGTCTCCTAATCTTAACCAAAAATAATCGTTGCAAGATAACTGTATACATAATATACTGTGTATGCAATATACTGTTTATCATATAAGCAGAAAGGGGATTGGAATATGGTGACTGCAATGATTGAGGTGAAAGGGCTGCGCAAAGCCTTCGGAGATCATGTCGTGTTGGACGGTATCGACCTGTCGGTTCCATCCGGAGCGATTTTTGCGCTTATTGGTCCGAATGGTGCAGGCAAGACGACGCTCATCCACATCCTTTCCACGCTTGTCGCTCCGGATTCGGGAAGCGTTCGCGTAGCAGGGCACGATGTCATAACCGATAAGGAAGGGGTTAAACAGTCCATCAGCCTGACGGGACAGTTCGCTGCCGTCGATGAGGTGTTAACCGCGGAAGAGAACCTACGCATGATGGGCCGGCTTTGCGGACTTACGGCAGCGGAAGCTCGCAGAAGAGCGATAGAACTGCTGGCCAGTTTCGACCTTACAGCCGCTGCGCACAAACGGGTGAAGACATATTCGGGGGGCATGCGCCGTCGCTTGGACTTGGCCCTGAGTCTCGTAGTGACCCGGCCGATCCTGTTCCTTGACGAGCCGACCACGGGTCTCGACACCCAAAGCAGGCGGGCGTTATGGAACGATATCCGGCAGCTTGCCGCGAAGGGTGTCACTGTTTTTCTAACCACGCAGTATTTAGAGGAAGCGGATCAATTGGCTGATGCTATCGCCGTCATCGCGGGCGGCCGCGTCGTGGCGCAGGGAACGGCGGATGAGCTCAAGTCGCGCGTCGGTGGAGACGTAGTCGAGCTTCGCGACGAGAATGACGAAATTATACGTGAAGTACCGACAGGCAGCAGCATCCGAGAAGTGAAAATGACGATCGATGAGTTGGTGCGCGCAGCGCCTGAGGGATCGCGCGTGAATATTCGCAGACCGAGTATGGAAGATGTATTCGTTGCCCTCACGACTAAGGAACTGGAGGAATCCGCAATATGAACTCTCTCATCAAACCGGCCAAATCGGCATCATTCGCCAGCACAAACGCGGTCTTCATTGGACGAAGCATACGTCACAGCGTTCGCAACACGGAGGCTTTGGTCATGGCCATCGCACTTCCAATCATGCTTATGCTGCTGTTCACCTACGTGTTTGGAGGAGCGATTCAGCCGGGCGGGCATTACGTAAACTACGTCGTACCGGGTATTATTCTGCTTTGCGCGGGATTCGGTTCCTCAAGCACCGCGGTGGACGTGGCTGGAGATATGACTAACGGCATTATCGACCGGTTTCGCACGATGCCAATAAGCAGCATGAGTGTTATAGTAGGCCACGTCATCGCGAGCCTCGTCCGCAACCTCGTGGCTACCGCCGTTGTAATCGGGGTCGCACTGCTCGTGGGGTTCCGCACAACTGCGGGTATTATGGAGTGGCTCGCTGCAGTCGGCGTGATCACCCTGTTCATTCTTACATTTACTTGGCTCTACGCGGCCATCGGCTTAGTGGCGGGGAGTCCGTCGGCCGCGAGCGGTTACGGATTTGCCCTGCTTTTTCTCCCCTATCTCTCCAGCGCATTCGTTCCGACAGACACGATGCCAACCTGGCTGCGCGGAGTCGCCGATAACCAGCCCATCACGCCGGTCATCGAAACGATCCGAGGGTTGCTCACGGGAACCCCAATCTCTGACGTCGCATGGTGGGCGGTCGGATGGTGCATGCTCATTCTTGTTGGATCTTACATTTGGGCATCTTGGGCTTTCAATAGGAAAGCAGGGCGGCGATAGCACCGGGTTTGTATAAATTTGCAATTATTACCTTACCATAATGAAGATCAATCCAATCTTTGTTATGGAGGAGGAAACGCAACGATGGATCAAGAAACTCAGACAGGTAAAATAAATGCTGAAAACGTACAAAAACAGCTTGATCAACTCGAACAGCAGAATGGTACGGATGAGAAGTACAAAAAAGGCAGTACGAATGAAGTTCAGCCGATTGCAAATGATGAAGGGATAACGCAATAGTCACCCCGCAGCATTTAAAAAAACGATCAGACCTGCCCATACGGCGGGTCTTTTTCGTGACGAGTCGCTGTATATGTACCGTTGCTTGGCAACCAGTTTCTCACGCGTATCCACTTCACATTTGCACTTTCCTCTGCCGCATATTCGAAGGGGGTCGTTTCTATTTATTGTAAAACGGGGTATTACATACACAAAGAAATTTCAAAAAACATTGACAGGGGTGGTGGATTCATGCTTATCACAAAAATCACAGACCAGATTTCCGCAGAGACACAAACATTACTCCGGAATTTAGGACTGATCCCCGAAGACATCACTGTCTCGTTAGATGAGCGATGCCTGACCATACAGTTACATCATTTATTTACATCCGCTCAAGAGACAATGGTCAGATTGGACCAACATGATATGCGTGCAACTCGGGATTTGATCGTCGATTACGTTATTCCGGACTTGGGCGATTTCATTAACAAAGTAAGCGGCATTAAGTTTGAAAGTATGTACTACGATTGGAACGACAGTGATTCATCCGGGCTTATAATCGGGTTGCCGCAAGGCAGCCGCTACCGCGAGCATGAAGACTATTATCCCGGCAAAGACGAAATTCACCGACAGGTTGCCAAGATTACTTACGATGTACAAAAAGTCCCGGACAGCATTTATTCATTCTGGACGGGAGACAATATGCTGGTAATTGTTCGGGAAGGACTCTTCATCAAGCTTGAGAAAGAGCTGATCAAGCTCGGGTTTACGGACGGTTTATGGACGGCCAAACGTACCCTCGAAAGACAAAGCTTCCTTTCGGAAGCCCAGGCCACGGCTATCCTGAAGCGAAAACATCGTGCCCTATATGTGGATTGGCAATTTGAATTAGACAAAAGTGCATTGGTCTATGCTTTTGATGGGTGAGTGTTTGCAACACGTCCTCATCAGGTAAAGATAATAAGGGCAGCTTCTTTTCTCCATTGCTGCAAAAAATCACATCAGCGAGGATCTCTTACATGACTGAATCACTTCAGGTAGCGATTAGCGGAATAAACGATTTTCTTTGGTCCAATTTGTTAATTGTGCTGCTTATCGCTCTCGGCTTTTATTTCACATCCAGATCGAAATTTTTACAAATTCGGATGTTCAGAGAAATGTTCAGACTTCTTATGGAGTCCAGAGGCGGCGCGCGCAATGACATCTCTCCATTCCAAGCATTCTGTATAAGTATGGCCGCCCGAGTGGGCACAGGTAATATAACGGGGGTTGCAATCGCTATTGGATTAGGCGGACCCGGGGCTGTATTCTGGATGTGGCTGATCGCCTTAATCGGTTCAGCTTCCAGCTATATAGAAAGCACGCTTGCGCAAATATATAAAGTTAGGGATGAGACGGGTTTTCGCGGAGGTCCTGCATATTATATGCAGTTCGGCTTGAATGCACGTTGGATGGGCGCATTGTTCGCGGTTCTGATCACGCTATCCTTCGGTCTTGTGTTTAACGCCGTGCAATCCAATACGATTACAATTGCTTTTCAAAATTCTTTCGGTACAAACCGTTTGACTGTCGGCTTGATCATGGCCGCGATATTCGCGGCTATTATCTTCGGCGGTGTAAAGCGTATTGCGAGAATTTCCGAATATATGGTCATTTTTATGGCCGCGCTCTACATTGGCGTTTCGTTATTTATTGTGCTGGCAAATATTACTGAAGTTCCTGGGATGTTCATGACGATCTTCAAACATGCGTTCGGCATTGAACAAGTGGCGGGCGGAACGCTTGGAGCCGCCATTCTGCAAGGAATCAAACGAGGCCTTTTCTCCAATGAAGCGGGTATGGGGAGCGCACCCAACGCCGCAGCAACCGCAACAACAAGCCATCCGGCCAAACAGGGACTAATTCAGGCTCTGGCTGTGCTCATAGATACGTTCGTGATTTGCAGCTGTACGGCTTTTATTATCCTGCTTTCCGATGCTTACGGCAGCACCGCCGCCGGCATCGAGCTTACACAATCGGCGCTGAGCACACATATCGGTTCTTGGGCATCCGGTTTTCTGGCGATCATGATTTTTCTGTTCGCGTTTAGTACGTTGATCGGGAATTACTATTATGGGGAGACCAATATTGATTTTCTAAAGTCCAATCGAACTTGGCTGTGGCTTTACCGATTCAGCGTTGTCGCTATGGTTATATTCGGATCCGTGGCAAAGGTACAGCTGGTGTGGGATTTGGCAGACGTGTTCATGGGCTTCATGGTTATCGTAAACCTGATTGCCATCACGTTGCTGTCAAAGATCGCCTTCGCTGCTCTCAATGACTATAACAAACAGAAAAAAGCAGGCAAAGACCCTGTGTTCACTAAACATAGCATCGAAGGCGTGCGTAACATTCAATGCTGGGACGACATCGAGCAAAAGTAAAAATTGAGCAGGAAAAGCTTCCGCTTAGCCTATATGGCTAGGCGTTTTTTTTTGTGTCTCATTTAAACTCCATTTTACGTACCTCCTATGCTCGGTTTATTTGGTGTCATAGCTGTCGCTCGGCTACATATGTATTTTAATACAATGCACCAATCGACAGATGGCTTCGGATTACGACAGCTTGACCAAAGTAATCGTTGCAGACTGAACTCTGAAGGAGGAGTGTAATGTGTCTGAACAAGACGCGAAACCGCAGAACGCTGCAAGGCGCACGTTTCTCAAACAGTCTGGTATTGCATTAGGAGGTGTTGTGGTCGGGGGAGTTGTCGGAGGCGTCCTGCTTAGGCCAAAGCCGCAGGTGAAAGTGGAAACGAAGGTTGAAACCAAAGTGGAAGAAAAAGTCGTTGAAAAAGTGGTTGAGAAAGAAGTGGAAAAGATTGTCCCGCAACCGGTTTACTACCATCAGGCTCTCATGTTTTTCAGCTTGGAGCAGTTCGCGATCGCGGAAGCGGCTGCCGAACGCATTTTCCCGCAAGACGATTCGGGTCCCGGAGCCAAAGAGCTGGGAGCTGCTTTTTACATCGATCATCAACTGGCCGGGCCTTGGGGAAATAATTCCAGGGATTATATGATGGGGCCGTTCCCCAAGGCAGAGCCAACTCAAGGCATGCAGACGCGGCTCACGCGCAAGGAGATTTTCGCCATTGGCCTGCAAGGTCTGCAAGATTACAGCATGCAGAAATATAAGAAAGGGTTCGCAGATTTATCCGCGGCGGAGCAGGATGAGGTGTTAAAAGTTTTCGAAGCCGGTGAAGCGGTACAGCTGGAGGGAACATCGACGTCCGCGTTCTTTGGCCTGCTGCGCACTGGAACCCTGGAAGGCATATATTCCGATCCGCTTTACGGCGGCAACAAAGATATGCAGGGCTGGAAAATGAAACGATACCCCGGCAACCAACCGAGCTATTTCAACGACATTGAGAAAGACGGCTTCATCGTAATAGAGCCCAAAAGTCTTCACGATCATCTGAATCATTGATAATGGGGGCGATCTGAATATGGCGACCAAACTGCCGAAAGTACCCGTACTTATTGTGGGCCTGGGCTGGGCCGGCGGCATCATTGCCTCAGAGTTGACGAAAGCCGGTCACAAAGTCGTTGCTTTGGAGCGGGGTAAACGGGCGAAGTTAGAAGATTACTATGCCATGCATGATGAAGTACGTTACGCCTTGCGGCATGATATGATGCAGGATTTATCCAAAGAGACGATCACGTTCCGGAATAACGATAAAATGACGGCGCTGCCAATGCGGACATACGGTTCATTTTTACCTGGGGACGGCGTGGGAGGAGCGGGGAAACACTGGAACGGCGTATCCGTTCGCTTTCTTCCGTACGATTTTGAAATTTACTCCAAAACGGTGGAACGCTACGGAAAAAAGAAAATACCGGCCGGAATGACCATTCAAGATTGGGGTATTAAATGGGAAGAAATAGAACCGTATTTCGATAAATATGAGAAAATGGCGGGAATCTCGGGAGATGCCGAACAGAATCCGATGATCGGAAAACGCTCGAATCCTTACCCGACACCGCCGATGAAACAAACACCCAGCATGAAATTGTTTATGGAGGCGGCAAAAAAGCTAGGCTACAACCCGTATAACGGTCCCTCCGCCAATCTGTCCCAGCCGTATAAAAATCCGGACGGAATTGAACGTGCCGCATGCCAATATTGTGCGTACTGCGAACGTTTCGGCTGCGAATACGGTGCTAAAGCAGATCCCGTCGTAACGGTAATCCCCGTAGCCGAAAAGACCGGAAAGCTCGAAACCCGTACCCATTCTAACGTGCTTAGAGTGCTTCACAAAGGCAAGAAGGCAACCGGCGTCGTGTATCTAAACACCTTAACCGGTGAAGAATTCGAACAGCCGGCAGACCTTGTCATCATGACGAGCTATGTACTCAACAACGTGAAACTTTTGCTGATCTCCCAAATGGGGAAACCCTACGATCCTGCGACCGGCACCGGTGTCATCGGCAAAAATTACGCTTATCAAACCGGCGGAGGAGCGACCGGATTCTTCGAAGATAAGGAGTTTAACAGCTACATGGGTGCCGGTGCGCTCGGTGTATGCCTGGATGACTTTAACGGTGATAACTTTGACCACTCGGATCTGAAGTTTATTCATGGCGGCAATATCCGTCACGCCCAAAGCGGCAGCCGGCCGATCGCTAACAACACGGTGCCGTCCGGAACGCCTTCTTGGGGGGCGGAGTTTAAAAAAGCTTCATTAAAATACAGCTATCGTACCCTTTCGGTCAGCGGCCAAGGCTCCAATATGCCATGGCGGCATCACTATCTCGACTTGGATCCGACATACAAAGACGTATATGGACTGCCGCTTCTTCGCATGACATATGATTTCGAAGAGCAGGATCGCGAGATGGGTAAGTTTTTGGCGGCAAAGAGTTCAGAAATACTTAAGGAAATGGGTGCCACCAGTACTGTCCCTGGCCGGGACTTAACATCGTATAATATCACCCCTTATCAGTCCACACACAATACCGGCGGAGTTATCATGGGAGCAGATCCTAAATCTTCAGCGGTCAACAACTATTTGCAAATGTGGGATTATGAGAATATGTTCGTCGTCGGGGCATCGGCATTCGCTCATAACAGCGGCTACAATCCAACGGCTACGGTCGGTGCGCTGGCCTACAGAGCTGCCGAAGGAGCTTTGAAATATTTAAAACAAGGCGGATCACTGGTGTGAGGTAATTATGGAGTCCCCTATCGATTCCTTAGAGCATCTGACGGAGTTAAGAAAACGGATCATTATCGTCCTTGTTATTTTTGTTCTTTCCTTGGCTGTCGGCTTCTACTTGTCGCCTAAAATTCTTCTGATCATTAAGGAGCAGCCCGCAGCCGTCAACATTGTGTGGAATGTCTTTTCGTTAACAGACGGTATATTTCTTTACTTAAAATGTGCCCTGATTATTGCCCTTTTGGTTACTTTACCGGTCATGCTCCTCCAGATTTGGATATTTGTCAGACCTGGTCTTACAGAATTCGAGGCTAAAGGTTTGGTTTGGTTTGTGCCAATGTCTTTTGGGCTTGTTTTAATGGGTGTTTCCTTCGGTTACTTCGTCGTCTTTCCCATGATGGTGAAATTCATGAGCACGATAAACGAAAGCATCGGAGCGGTTGAAACTTATGGAATAGACCGATTTTTTTCCTTACTGTTCAATGTACTGCTGCCGCTTAGCATCGCGTTTCAAATGCCGGTCGTCACTTTGTTTCTGACGAAACTCGGGATCATCAATCCGCTGAGGCTGAAGAAATTTAGAAAGAAGACATACTTCATTCTTGTGATCGCAGGTACAATGATATCCCCGCCCGATTACATCTCTCACATCTTGGTCACCATTCCGCTTATCTTGCTCTATGAAGTCAGCATTTTCTTTTCCGGCTGGTACTTGCGAAAAAAAGCGAAGCTCGCGTTGCAGGCCTGATTACATTGGGGATACAACGCAAGTCACGGGGAGGTAAGCCGCATGTTCAGCAATATCGGAGTTTCCGGCTTAGTCATTATTCTGATTATAGCTTTGGTGCTGTTTGGTCCATCTAAACTTCCGCAATTGGGGAGAGCCGTCGGTGATACTTTGCGTGAGTTTCGGAATTCCACTAAAACGGTTATGGAGGATCATTCAGATAGTGACAACGCCGAGAAAAAGCTTATTGACAACAAAAATGTCGAGGAACGTGCTTAGGAGGCTTTTCAAATGAAACGGATAACGGCTTTGGTGTTATTTCTCTCGCTTTTATTGTCAGGCTGTGGAGGCAGCAACGAGAATTCTTCAAATCCTACGCAGGGTGCTTCGGAAGCTGACTCACCGTCTTCTTCGCAGCCCGCCTCTCAGGCTTCGCCTCAGCCGGCCGATAATGGAGTGAGGGAAATCAAAGTAACGGCGTCGAATTTCGAGTTTGATCAAAAGGAAATACGTGTGAAGAAGGGAGAAAAGATAAAGCTGACATTTGAAAGTAAGGAAGGAGCTCACGGCTTTTCGATTCCTGATTTAAACATCGACTTAAAAGAGCCGGGAAGTGTTGAATTCATAGCAGATCAAGCCGGAGAGTTTCCGTTCGCATGCTCGGTCATATGCGGTGCCGGCCATTCTAAAATGACGGGGACATTCATTGTAGAATAGACCTTAAGGTAACTTTGGTTTCAGAGCAGTTCGTGGCGTTTCCGCCATGACTGTACTTATTTTTTCAGCTGGAGCATCCCGCATCTCCGTTAGCCAGCTATGTTATAGTAAAGGGAAATACAAGCAGAAGCTGGAGGACACATGACGGGAAAACTGATTTTTTTCGATATTGACGGTACTCTGCTCGACCATGACAAACAATTGCCCGAATCGACGATAGACGCCGTTCACCAGCTAAAGCAAAAGGGCCACCAAGTAGCCATTGCTACCGGCAGAGCTCCATTCATGTTCAAAGAAATTCGAGAGCGGCTAGGTATTGACTCTTACGTAAGCTATAACGGTCAATATGTGGAGTGGGAAAATAAAACGATCTACAGAAATCCCATTGACACCGATCTGCTTGAGAAACTGACCGATTATGCCGATCAGCATGGACATCCCCTGGTGTACATGGACCTTGAGACGATGAAAAGCAGCGCTGAGTTTCATGTTCATATTCAAGAGAGCATCGCTACGCTTAAGGCGCCTCATCCGGCGTATGATCCAGATTACTTCCGGGGCAGGGATATTTTCCAAGGGTTAGTTTTCTGTACGATCGGGGAGGAGCCTCTTTACCGTGAGCGGTTCCCGAATTTGGACTTCATTCGGTGGCATCAGTTTTCCATGGATGTGCTGCCGCTTGGAGGGTCCAAAGCAAAAGGCATTGAAGTGGCGCTGAATAAACTAGGCATTGCTAAAGAAGATATCTACGCGTTCGGCGATTATTTGAATGACATCGAGATGCTTCAATATGCCGGCACCAGCGTTGCCATGGGGAATGCGCCGGACATCGTTAAGCGTGCGGCCACACATGTTACCAAGGACGTCAGTGAAGACGGCATCCTTCATGGTTTGCGTATGGTGGGATTGTTGTAGGTCAAGGTGCTTGGTTATTCAAGAGGAGCGCTATAGGCTCCTCTTTTTTGCTTTTCCAGCATTCATTTCCCGTATAGAGGAAAAACCGTCTTGAATATAAAAAGGCGGGGGCTTACTATAAAATAAGAGCGCTTACATCAATGATATTGCAAGCGTTGCAACTATACTTAATAAACCCGTTTATAGGTTCCCAACGATCCACTTTATTGATGAGGGGTGCTCGCTATGATAAAAAGACATCTTGATGAAGCCGCCGTACAAACCTTGAAGGAAAAGATGAGTCAAGGACTATTCCCGCAATGGGTGCTGACGGATCCCGACGTGTATCTGATGGAGCTTGAACAAATATTCGGCAAGACCTGGCAGTTTTTAGCTCATGAAACCGAACTTAAGGAGACTGGGGATTATATTACAAGATGGCTTGTTAACGATCCCGTCTTGCTGATCAAAAACGGTGAGGGCAAGATTAAGGCCTTTTTAAATTCATGTACACATCGCGGAACGCAGCTATGTACTGCAGACCGCGGTAATAAGAAAACATTCACATGCCCTTATCATGGCTGGAGCTACAACCGTGACGGGCAGCTGATCGGCATCGTTGCCGGGGATAAGGTTTACGGTGAGGAAATGACCAAATCGGAATGGGGATTGAAAGAAATTCCGAAGGTCGCTTCGTATCAGGGGATGATTTTCGGTAACCTCGATCCCAATGCGGAATCTCTCGAAGATTATTTGGGAGATATGAATGGTATTTCGATATTCTTCTCGGCAGAGGCGACGGGGGCATGGAGGTCATCGGCCTTCCTCAACGCTGGGTCGCCAAGGCCAACTGGAAAGCGACACAGGAGAATTTCTCAGCCGACCCCTATCATGTTCAAACCACCCACCGCTCAACCGTTGAAATGGGCATCAGCCCGGAAGATCCGTTATATGCCGGTTATGGCCACCAGGTGGTCATGCAGAACGGGCACGGACTGAATGTCATCACATCTAAAACGGGCCGTTCCAGAGCGCCTTACCAGGGTATGCCCGAATCAATGTGGCCGATGTTTCAGCGTAATTTGAAGCCGGAGCAGGATGATATTTTATCGAGGACCACTGTATTCGTTGGCGGAGTGTATCCGAACTTATCGTTTGTCAGCCCGATTCATGGTACGGAGGGGCATTTGCATAATTATTTGAATTTTCGGGTATGGCGCCCTTTGGCTCCTGATAAGGTTGAAGTATGGTGCTGGTTTATGATCGATAAAGCGGCTCCGGAGGAATACAAAAAGGCAGCCTACAAAGGGTACTTGGGCTCATTCGGTGTTTCCGGCACGCTGGAACAGGACGATACCGAAACTTGGGCGCGCATCGTCGAGGTAAGCGGCGGGCTGATGATGCGGGACAAACAGCTGAACTACAATAATGTGAGCAATTACCTGATGGGCTTCAGTCATGTTGAGCCCGATCCGACATTCGCAGGCCCGGGTACGGCCTACCCCACCACGTATATTGATGCTCTCTCTAGAAGCATTCATGAACGCTGGCTCGAATTATTAACGAAGGATTTGATAATCGAGGGGGCGAGCAAATGAGTTCGGAAACGAAAACACGAATTCTTCCTGAGATCCAAATAGAGATTGCGGATTTTCTCTATCGGGAAGCATATCTGTTGGACCATCGGATGTATAAGGAATGGCTTGATTTACTATCGGAAGACATCGTCTATCGGATGCCGATGCGGGAAACGGTTGAGGGCGTGGGAGTAGATAACGTTGCATCTGATTCCGCTTTTTTCGATGAATCCAAGGCCGCTCTTACAACACGGGTGAATAGATATTATACCAAATCCGCATGGGTGGAAAATCCGGCAACACGGCAGCGGCACTTCATCAGTAACATCCGAGTAGAGTCCGGGTCAGGGCCCGACGAGTACAAGGTTGTGAGTTATTTCCTATATAAACGCAGTAGAGGATCCCATCCAGAGATCGAAGAGATGCTCGGCGAACGTCACGACACGATCAAGCGGGTCAACGGGGATTGGAAGATTGCATCGCGAATCATCATCCCGGATCAAACGGTAATCACAACGATGAACATGAGTATGTTTCTATAATACCGAAACGAAAAGAACCCTCGATCGAGGGTTCTTTTCAATCTTTTTGACCACTCACGCAGGAGATGCAGGCAGTAGTGGTGTAATATTTGAAGGTGCTATTTACCCAATACAAGTTTCATTGAAACGCATATTGGTAAAATTTCTGAAAAAAATTGTTGACGTCCGACAACGGGCATTCTATAATATGGACAAGGAAGAAATTATTACATAATAGAACAAGGATTTGAAAAAGCTTTGCAATTGACCTGCACTTCACTCTCTTTGACAGAGGAGGAGAGAGGATAAACCCGCTGAACCAGATTATGTCAACTGAAGAGGCGTCCAAGATTTGGGGTGTTCATCAAGATCATGTTAAGCGCTTGTGCCGGGAAGGGAAGGTAGTCTGCCGAAAATTCGGTAAGACCTATATTCTCCCTAAGAATCAACCGAAGCCAGGCAGCAGGACGCTCGTTTAAATCCACTCCATGACAGAACGAAGGGATCTAAGTACATGGTTTACGATGGCATCATAATTGGGTTAATAGCCGGTTTCATTAGGGCTGGATGGAAGAACGGCCTGGCGGCTTTATCCCAGATTCGAATTCGAGGCGGCTTGATTTTTCCGGTATTGCTGTTGATCCAATTCTTGATGTACTTCCTGCATGACAAAGTGCCATTCATAGCCCTGTATAACGGATACTTTTTTATGGTGGTGTATGTAGTCGGTCTCTATGTACTTTGGCTCAACCGAGAGCAAAAAGGATTTATGTTCATCTTTGCCGGCGTTGCATTAAATTTTCTCGTCATGTTGCTCAATGGTGGTAAGATGCCGGTCTCTTTAGAAGCAGCTTCGGTGCTTGACCCCATTTACGTTGAAATGTTGCAAGACGGTACAGCTGTATCCAAACATGCAGTTTTAACTGAATCAACACTGCTACCTTTTTTAGGCGATATCATTCCCCTTACGTCACCCTATCCTAGAGATCAAGCCATTAGTATTGGGGATGTCATCATGAACTTTGGAATGTTTATATATCTACAAAATGTCATGCTGCTCCACAAACTCCGAACTTCCATTGTTGAGACAAAATAACATAGATCGTCAAACTAATTAGCAGAACGAAACTACCAATCTGAGAGGAGATAAATTCAATATGAAAAAATTAGAGGGAATTAAAATCACTCGCATTCTGGTAAATGCCCTGATCGTAGCTTCTGTAGTTATCGCATTAACATCCGGTTTTAAAGTAAACTAAACCGCAAATAATTGGAGGATACATACAAATGAAGAAATTAGAAGGAATCAAAATCACCCGCATTCTGGTGAATGCATTGATCGTTGCTTCAGTAGTTATCGCATTAACTTCGGGTTTTAAAGTAAACTAATCGGCCAACTTAGCCGATATATATCATATAAGAATTAAACATCACACATATTGTGATAAATGCTATAATTGTAGCATTAGTAATCAGGGATCTCACATCGGGTTTGAAAGTTAATTAAGAATCTCTAATAGGGAAACAAGGTCTCCTTGTTTCCCTAATTATTATTTTACTTCGAACATGAAAGGTCGGAACAATAATGGGGGCGACAGAAAGATTTTATTCACAGATACGTCAACCCGGGTTCTGTTATTCATTATTAGTATTCTTGGCTGGTGCGATCCTATGTATTGCCAATAATAAAAGTTTGTTTCGTTCCTATTCGCTTTCCGAGTGGGTAATGATTTACGCGATGGTCGGGGCTGTCCTTATTTTAGAGTATTTCATGTTTCAGCTTCCGCCGGAAGGAAATCGTCAGTCTATGGACTCATCAGTCTATCTGGCTGCTACCTTTGCGTATGGTGGGAATTTTGCTCTTATAATATTAATATTGGGAACGTTTGTATTATTGCTATATAAAAGACAAGTTGAATGGTGGAAACATCTGCTTAATTTTTCTACATACACACTCATGATCTATGGTGCAAACTTCACTTTTCATTTGTTGGGGGGCACAACAGGTGCTTTTGACATCAGGCATCTACATGCATATATTTTCGCATTAGCGGTCTATTTTTTTTGTGAATTGTCTTCTCGTTGGCTATTACTATTACCTACTGTATAAAGGCGTACTATATGAAATTATCAAAACGATTTTAACAGATGCCATTTTTGCTTATTTCAGTACTTTGCTGCTTTCTGTTGTTTTACTGATTCTGATCATAAATACCGGTACATTCGGACTTTTTTTATTTTTGGCTGTCGGCATGCTGCTATCCCATGGTTTTCGGCAATTATTTAAGATGTACAACGAAGTCAGCGACAAAGCGAACACAGACCAGCGAACAGGGCTCTATAGCCATAGTTATTTCGAGGAAAAGCTGGATGATTATATAAGTCAATCCCGGCTTGGTGGTACTCCATTGTGCTTAGCAATGCTCGACCTGGACGATTTCAAGAAATATAATGACGCTTTCGGCCATCCGCAAGGTGATCGACTGCTTGGTTTCTTTGGTAAAATCGTCAAGGAAGAATGCGAACCCCACAACCTGTTCGCCGCTCGTTATGGCGGAGAGGAATTTGCTATCATCATGCCGGGCTTTACGAAGGTTAGAGCCAAGGAGTTTGTGGACGGTCTCCGAAAAAAAAGTGAATGATTCTCCTTTCGAAGGGGTAGACGTGTTTCCTCACGGCTGTGTTTCATTTTCGGCAGGCCTTCTTGAAGTAAATAAGGAAAGTTACGACAAGTCCCAATTGGTTGATTGGGCAGACCGCGCACTTTATGTAGCCAAGTCCAAAGGAAAGAATACCGTTTCCATCCATGGCGAAGACAACAAGCTGCCTCAACGGCTGGAACATGATATCAACGAAATTGAACAGCAGCTCAAATTTTTCTTATCCAAAGACGTCTATACGTTTAAACACTCCAAGAGGGTCTTCTCTTACGCAGTCGATATGGCCGAGATTCTGCATTTGAACAAGGAAGATCGGCGGCTGCTGGTATTGGGCGCATTGATTCATGATATAGGCAAGTTGGAGGTTCCGCGTGATATTCTGAATAAAAAAAACAAAGCTTACGAACGAAGAGTGGGAAATCGTCAAGAAGCATGTCATTTGGGGCAAAGAAATCGTAATGGTAAGAGATAAATATAAAGATTTGGCCCCGCTGGTTGAACTGCACCACGAACGGTTTGACGGCAAGGGTTATCCGCACGGGCTAAAGGAGCATGAAATTCCACGGCTTGCGAGAATGTTATGTGTCATTGACTCTTTTGACGCGATGACAACGGAGCGTCCATATCAGGAAACAAAATCATTTGACGAAGCTCTTTTGGAAATCAGGAGATGTTCGGGTACGCAATTTGATCCCGAGCTCGCCGAGCTCTTTATTGCCTATATTGAGGCCAAGATGGCTTCGAGCAACTCCTATGTTGCCGCGGACTTGGAGCAACAGTGAACGAATATGCTTCATTTCTAAACCCTTATTCGATAAGGGTTTTTTATTTTCACCGCCTATTAAGTTCATTGACACCGCTTTCATACCTTGTTATTATAAATTTAGATCGATCTAAAATTGCCTATATCTTATGAAAAGAGATGAGATCCTTGGCTGAACCCTATCTAATCGTTGTGAATGGACCAAACTTAAACCGTTTAGGTCTCCGAGTGCCCGAGTTATATGGGAATAAGACTCTTCCCGATGTCATTGAGCTTGTTCGCTCTGTCGCAGCGCCGCAGGGAGTTGGCGTATTAGATATACAGTCCAATTATGAAGGTGAATTGATTGATTACTTGCAGGAACATGGCCCAGGTGCTGCGGGAATTATCATTAATCCAGGGGCATTCGGCCATTACAGCATTGCGCTGCGGGACTGCTTGGAGGACATCAGTCGGCCGACCATAGAAGTACATATAACAAACGTGCATAAGCGGGAGGAATTCCGCCACCATCTAGTATTATCTGCAGTAGTCACAGGCCAAATCGTCGGTCTCGGCATTGATGTGTATCTCTATGCTGCTGAAGCGCTTTGCAGCCGAATCAGACAGGAAAGAGACGGAGGTTCCACATAATGCGGGAAAGTCTTCACGATTTCATGCGGCTAGGCATTGTCCAGTTCATGGCGTTCCCTCAGTCTAAATCCAGCGAGCATTACTTGCGTACCATATCCGCAATTATTGAAGATGAATTTTTCGACTTGATTGAGATAACGTCCGCTCCTGATCAACAGACCGCTGAGCAGGTTCGGGCATTACTCCAAAGCTCAGGGGTTACGGTTGGTTTCAGTGCTCATCCGGTTCTGCTTGGAAATCAGGCCAATCTTAATGCGATGGAGGAAGAGGAGAGGCACAGAGCGGTTAATCTTGTGAAAGGTTCGATCGATGACGCCTATCATTTCGGCGCCGCTAACCTAGCTTTCATGTCAGGGAAAGATCCGGGACTGAGCTCAGGGAGCGGGCGCTGGGTTATCTAATCGAATCCATTCAGGAGATCTGCAGATATGCCCGATCCAAAGGCGACTTGGAGATTCTGTTGGAACCGTTCGACCATGACACGGATTTTCGTTGTTTAATAGGACCTTCCGAACTGGCTGTCCAGGTTGCACAAGAGGTTCGAAAAGTCGACCCTACTTTTGGTCTAATGGTTGATTTGAGCCATTTGCCCATGCTCCGTGAATCGCCGGCGCAAGCATTAACTGCAACAAAGGATTATTTGAAGCATGCACATATAGGGAATTGTCTGATTCGTGATAAGAATGACCCTGTATATGGCGACAAGCATCCTCGTTTCGGTTACCCGGGAAGTGAGATTGGTGTGCCCGAATTAGCGGAATATTTGCGGACATTGATTGACATTGGCTACTTGGAAAAGGGAAAACGCCGAACACTGTCATTTGAAATCAAACCGGCTCCCGGGGAGTCCTCGGAAGTCGTGATCGCACAAGCCAAAAGGACACTGAGAGCTGCGTGGCAGCGAATATAGCTCACAATATAGCTCATCCTCTGAGCTCACGGAAGGAGCAAGACGTTGGAAAACCCAAATGTCCGGAACATTTACTGCGTCGGTCGTAACTATTCTTCATTTGCGAAAGAGATGGGCAATAAAGTCTCTGAGACACCTATTATTTTCTTGAAACCTACACATTCATTGGTAAGTATGACCGGCAACGTCATTGAGCTGGCGGGATCCGTCGGTGAGGTGAATTGCGAAGCGGAAATTGTACTTCATATCGGACGCGATTTTCAGCCTGGAATTCAGATTGACGATCTGGTAAATCAATTCACTGTCGGTCTGGATTTTACCTATCGGGAACTATTGAACGACGTCAAAAAGAAGGGGCAGCCTTGGATGCCTGCGAAAGGCTTTCGAAATTCCTCATTAATAGGAAAGTTCCACACTTTCAAAAGCGAATCGGTAAAGGCGAATGATTTTAAACTTTTACAAAATGGCGAAGTCCTGCAGGTTGGCAATGTGCGGGATATGGTTTTTTCGCTGCAAACATTGGTTGACTTCATTGGGGAGCGCTATGGTCTGGGCCAAGGTGACCTGATCTACACCGGCACGCCGGAAGGGATAGCCAAACTACAGCATCAGGATACGCTCGAAATTCAGTGGGGGGCTGAGAATATAGGCTCCTGCAGAGTCAGTTTGAAATCATAATAGAGAGGCGGGCATCATTATGTCACTTGAGTTAGCTCTTCTGAGTTCGCATGCGCCTTCCCTTCTGCATGAGGATCAGGTGCCTGATTTTCAGCAGTCTATCGTGAAGGCCTTTCATCAGCAGCGGGAAAAAATAAAACAAGTAAAGCCGGATGTCCTTATCATGATTTCCAGTCACTTTCTGACGAATTGGAATCACTATGTTGATGCTACACCACGGCATGAAGGCTATTTAACGGCGCGTGAACACCCTGATATGATCGCGAATATTCCCTTTAACTATCCTGGAGACGAAGAATTGGGCTATCAGCTGGCGCAAGCCGGCAAAGACGCCGGCATACCGGCCGTTGCCTTTAAGGAGCCGACATATATTTGGGACTATGGTGTTCTTGTGCCGCTTCGGTACTTTGTTCCGGATGGAGATATTGCTGTCATTGACTTGTCATGTAACATGTCGGCTTCGCTTGAAGAGACTTACCGTTGGGGTCAGCAAATCGGAAAAGTACTGAGAGAAAGCAACAAGCGGGCAGTTCTGGCCAGCAGCGGAGCTTTGTCTCATCATCTTACCCGCGGCCGCGCGAATATGCCTTCCCTAGCAGAAAAAGCATTGGACGACAAATTCATAGAGTTTCTCGTAGAGGGCAAATATGATTCCGCTTGGGATATTCTCCCTCAGTTTTCTGCGGCGGCCGATGTTGAGTCCGGAGGGAGACACGTGGCAGCGCTTTTAGGAGCACTCGGCAATGATTTTAATGCTTCATACTTGGGTTATGCGCAATCTTCCGGCAGCGGCAACCCTCACTTCTCGTTCCAACCTAAATAAGGAGAGATTCGATACAATGAAGTATTTTGCAGTCATTACGACAATGCTCAGTCTGGAACTGAACAAGCAGTACCGCGAGGAACATCTGGATTATTTGAAGGGGCTTTCCAAAGAGGGCAAGGTTTTTGCTAAAGGCAGATTTTCTGACGGAACCGGTGGTTTAGTGATCTATAAGGCTGATGCTATAGAAGATGTAAGATCAATGGTTGAAAATGATCCGTTTATTTTTCAGGGTGCGCGCAGTTATGAAATTCACGAATGGGAAATGACGCTGATCCAACAATAGTATAGCGTTTGATAGGCTTACAATTATGAAATCCATTTAGATCGATCCAAATGACGGAGGGATTACATGCTGGAATTATTTCTGACAAATCCGACGGAGCTGCAATTGAGAACCGTTGACGCTCTACCCTCGCCAAAAGGGGATGAAATCAAGATAAAAACATCGTATGGAGGAATTTGCGGATCCGATGTCTCTGTCTATAGAGGTAAACTTCCGCATGCAACTTATCCTCTGCGCCCCGGACATGAATTGGTAGGAACGGTGATCGAGGCAGGCCCGCAGGCGTCGTACCCTGTCGGTACGCGCGTGGTAATCCTCCCCAACACTTTTTGCGGTGAATGCGATTTGTGCTTGAAGGGACATACGAATATCTGCCGTCACAAAAAATCGCTGGGAGTTAATTCGAACGGCGGCTTTTCGGAGGAGTTTGTTATTTCCTCCAAGTTTGCCCTTTCGCTTCCGGATGACCTGCCGGATGAAAAAGCGGTATTAATCGAGCCGCTTGCGGTTGTCGTTCATGCTTTTAAAAAGGTTAACATAACAAAGGGCACGTCGGTGGCAATTGTAGGGAGCGGAAATGAGGGTATGCTGGCTTCTGCATTGGCCTACTATTTAGGAGCTCATGTGACTGCCATTGATATCAACCCAAAGAAACTTGAAATCATTAAAAGCATCGGAGATATTAATGCCGTTTATCCTTCGGACATACACGATGAGACATTCGATGTTGTGATCGAGGCTGCGGGTGTCAGAAGTTCCGTGGAACAGGGCATCGAATTGGTCAAGCCGGGAGGTGCGATGGTTTTAATCGGAATGACGCCGGAAGCCAATATTCCGGTTATTCAACTGGTCCGGAAGGAATTGACCTTACTCGGAACGATCATCTATAACTTCCCGTCAGACTATCAGCAGACAATCGAATATTTGCAAGACCCGAATTTGAATATTTCTCCTATCGTTTCGAAAATTGTCCCATTAACGGAATATCAAAGCGCATATGAGAGTGCTCTATCCGGAGATTACGGCAAGATTGTTTTCAAGTTCTAACTGGGGCGGCTTACTTAAATGGCGAATCATTTCTTCAAAAGAGAGGATGAACGGTCAATTGAGATTCGGATGTTGTGTGAAAGATGCGCGGGAAGCGCGGGTCGCCGAGCATGCCGGCTACGATTTTGTAGAGTGTTCAGTACTGTCCCTGCATCCTGAAGGAGAAGAAGCCGTTTTTCTAGAGGTGCTGCGCAGCTATCAAATGCTTTCCATTCCTGTGGAGGCGTGCAATCTCTTCCTCCCGAAAGATCTTCACCTGGTTGGTGAGTCTTTAGATCACGTTCGCATCAAACGGTATGTCGCAGCAGCCTTGAAACGCGTAAAAACAATAGGCGCAGACACCATCGTATTCGGCAGCGGTTACGCACGAAATGTACCGAGTGGCTTTGCTCGAATCAAAGCCGAGGAACAAATCGTAGAGTTTCTCAAAATCGCTGCAGACCATGCGGAAAGGCTTGGTCTCACAATTGTTATTGAACCGCTAAATAGGAAAGAATCCAACATCATTAACAATGTAGCCGAGGGTGTGTATTTTGCGCGCAAGGTGAACAGCCGTTCTATCCAGGTACTTGCGGATTTCTACCATATGGATGAAGAGTATGAACCTCTGAGTGAGATTGTAAAGCATAAGGATTACTTGAAACATATCCATCTTGCGGACACTTTTCGTCAGCAACCGGGCACGGGGAAGTATCCCTATGCTGAATTCTCTCAATGCTTAAAAGATGCAAATTATAACGGCCGGATATGTATCGAAGCAATATGGACTACCTTTGATACGAGCGCTTTGACAGATTCTCTGCATTATCTAAAAAGTCTGTTTCGGTTGGAATTTGACAAAAAGCCTGTATAATTGTTTTAGACCGAAAGAGAAAAAAGGTGAGAAACAGTGAATCAGGAAAAAGGATCACGCGTTACTCTGCAGCAGGTGGCGGATCATGCCGGTGTTTCGAGGGCAACTGCCTCGCTGATCGTCCGGGGAAGCAAGCTGGTCGCCGATTCTACACGCAAGAAAGTTCAGGAGTCCATGAATCAGTTGGGATATGTCTACGACCGCGTGGCCGCCAATTTGCGATCACGTAATTCCTCGACGGTTGGACTTATTATAACGGAAATTGGAAACCCTTTCTTTTCCGAGCTTTTAGTAGGTGTACATCAGGTGCTGGACGAGGAAGGATATACGGTCATACTCGGTACAACCTTTGAATCTGCGGAAAAGCAAGATCAACTGATTTCCACGATGCTTGAATACAGGGTGGGGGGCGCAATTGTAAGTCCGGCATCAGGAAGTGCAGCGGATACGCTAAACCGGCTCAGGCAATGGGATATTCCAGTCGTTCTTGTCACTAAAGAACCGCCTCATGCGAATACCGATTATGTCGGTATCGATAACGTGTTGGGAGGAAAGATAGCGGCCGAACATCTCATTGCGAAGGGACATCGCAGAATCGCTTTTTTGGGCGGTCCCTCGGAATCTTCCGCTAGACTGGACCGGCAGCAAGGCTATATGGATGCCCTGCAACAGGCCGGGATCGGGTATGACGAGTCGTTGATCCTAACAAGCGCGGCTTCCCGCCAGGGCGGAAGAGAGGTTGTGCAACAAATACTCAAGCATACTAATCCGCCAACTGCGGCGTTCTGTTATAACGATATCGTAGCATTCGGCGTCATGCTTGGATTAAAAGAAGCAGGCCTCGTTCCGGGACGGGATTTTGCGGTTGTCGGCTATGACAATATTGAAGAATCGGCGTTCACGGATCCCGGTTTAACGACAGTAATGGCATCGCCGATGCTTGTGGGGACCAATGCAGCGAATCTTCTCCACCATCGAATCACTTCAAAGACGGTAGATGAGGAACCGCAGCGGATCATTTTAAAGCCGGAGCTCGTCATCCGGGGATCCAGCTAACCTTTTCGTATCCAACAAGAAGAAAATGATTGACAACGCTTACAACAAGGCTTTACAATAACCATAAATCCTTAGATCGATCTAAAACCTCAGTATTTTATTAGATCGATCTAATATTAGTGAAAGCGCTTATAAAAATGGTTCTGCCGTTCGTTGATTACGTACATATCCTGCAGCCGTTTGAGATTCTTATAGGAGGTGTTTCAAAAAAGGTGAAACACTGAAGCCCACGCTACATAGCGAGTTCTATCATGCTTGCCGATTTTGATTCATTCTTCATGGAAGATTAATTCAAGGGGTTACTCTATACTAAACAGTGAGGTGTGTTTCTTTGAAAAAGTTGTTGACGGTACTTGTAATGTTCTGTGTGATTTTCGTAGTAGGCTGCGGCAGTAAGAACACGACGAGCGGATCTTCTTCTTCGCCGGCCGGCACTACTGCTGCTTCAGCTTCTTCCGAAGCTCCAAAAGGTGAAGTTAAGGTCATGAAAATGGCAACTGCCAATGCTAAAGATCGCTCTTTAACCAGAGGACTGGTGAAGTTCGGCGAACTCGTGGAAAAAGAAACGAACGGCTCCATTAAAGTGGAGGTTTATCCTGACGGACAGCTTGGCGGAGATATTCAAGTGTTTGAGGCCATGAAGATCGGTTCCGTTCAAGGGTCCACAATGTCTACCGGTCCGATCGCGTCTTTCTCGAAGCGCTTCAATATCTTTGACCTGCCTTTCCTGTTTAAGGATGCCGAGACAGCTTACAAAGTTCTTGATGGGGATATCGGACAGGAATTGTTAAGCGAACTGCCGGCTGCCGGCGTTGTGGGTCTCGGCTACATGGAGAACGGTTTCCGGGATCTTACGAATAACAAAAGAGAAGTGAAATCACCCGATGATGTCAAAGGCCTGAAAATCAGAACTTTGGAGAATGAGCTGCATATCGAGTTGTGGAAGACGCTAGGCGCCACTCCGACTCCAATGGCTATTACCGAACTGTTCACCGCATTGGAACAAAAAGTTGTAGACGGTCAGGAAAATCCGTCGGGGAACATTAAATTAAACAAGTTCTACGAGGTTCAGAAGTACGTTACCAAAACGGGTCACGTCTATAACGCCAGCCCGCTGATCATCAGCAATAAGTTCTGGGAACAGCTCTCCGATCAAGAGAAGGAAGCGATCAAGAAAGCTGCCGCTGAATCCATCACTTGGCAGCGTGCGGAGAACCAGAAGGAAAGTAAAGAGGCGTATGACTTCTTAGCCCAGAACGGTATGACGGTTACTGAATTAACACCGGAAGAGAAACAAAAATTTGTTGACGCTCTGAAGCCGGTTTATGATAAATTCAAACCGACTATTGGAGAAGATTTGGTTAATAAGCTGTTAGAAGCTGTAAAATAATTCGGAAATGCAGGGCTCTTAAGGGGAGACCATCCCCTTAAGAGCATCCATTAGCCAATGGGTCCTGGGCAGGAGGAAGCATGGAAAAGATATATTCGATTATGAAACACATCATCAATGTCCTGATGGCTTTTTGCTTAGCGGCCATGGCTCTGTTCGTGTTCGGTAACGTGGTGTTACGATATTTCTTCGATTCCGGGATTACATGGTCGGAGGAAATGTCCCGCTATCTTTTCGTTTATCTCGTTTTCTTTGGTGCAATTGCAGCATTGAAAGACAACGAACATTTGGGTGTGGATATTTTGGTTAGAAGACTTCCTCTCACGCTCAGAAGAATCGTATATGTGATTAGTAACGGTATTGTACTTTATACCTTGTACTTGCTTGGGCAAGGCAGCTGGAAGATGACCATTCTTAGCGGCGATACACACGCACCCGCAACAGGTCTCCCTTTCTCTTTCGTATATGTAGTCGGCGTTATTACAAGTGCCTGCATGGCAATCATCCTTATTGTCAACATCATCCGTGTCATTATTGACAAGGATTCTATCCATAAACTTTCCAGAACCGTTGAATCGGAAGAAGAGATTATCGATCATCATGTTCCGGCTGAAACGCAATCAACAGAGACAGTCACCAAGCTTGATCAACATCAATTGCGTGCAGCGGAAGGAGCGGATCGTTCATGACTTCTGTCGTCTTTCTCGGATCTTTATTGGGAGCAATGGCATTGGGCATGCCGATCGCATTTGCCCTGCTGTTAAGCGGCGTCATTCTTATGTTTTCTATGGGAGTGTTCGACAGTCAAATCATTGCACAGAACCTGATCAACGGAGCCAACAGCTTCCCGTTGCTCGCTGTTCCGTTCTTTATCCTTGCCGGTGAATTCATGAATGCGGGCGGCATTTCCAGGAAGATCATTAATTTTGCTTTGACTTTAGTCGGCCAAGTTCGCGGCGGTCTAGGTTACGTAGCCATTATCGCTGCCGTCATCTTTGCGGGATTATCGGGTTCAGCCGTAGCAGATACGGCGGCTCTAGGAGCCATTCTCATACCCATGATGGTGAAAGCGGGTTACGATCGGGATCGAGCAGCCGGGTTGATTGCCGCCGGCGGCATTATAGCCCCCGTTATACCTCCGAGCATCGCGTTCATCATATTCGGCGTAACGGCAGATGTCTCTATCACCAAATTGTTTCTGGCCGGCATTGTGCCCGGTCTCATGATGGGAATTGCATTAGTCGCTGTGTGGTGGTGGTATTCCCGCAAAGCAACCGTTGAAGTCATGCCGCGCAAAACATTCAAGGAAGTTCTTTTTGCAATCAAAGATGCGGCTTGGGCGCTGCTGCTGCCGGTTATTATTCTCGGCGGATTACGCGGCGGAATGTTTACCCCGACGGAAGCTGCGGTAGTAGCCGCTTTCTACGCCTTATTCGTTGGCGCTGTCATCAATCGTTCACTTTCGCTTAAAGTGATATATCAATGCCTGGTCGGAGCAGCCAAAACAACAAGCGTTGTCATGTTCCTCGCTGCCGCCGCAATGGTATCCTCATGGCTCATCACTCTTGCGAATGTTCCGGCGCAAATCACGGAGTGGCTTGGACCGCTGATTGATAGTCCATTACTGCTTGTGCTGATGATGAACGTGCTGCTCGTCCTCGTAGGAACGGCGCTCGACATGACACCAACCATCCTCATTATGGCGCCGGTTTTAATGCCGATCGTCGTACAGGCAGGGATCGACCCGGTTTATTTCGGAGTGCTGTTCGTTCTTAACTGCAGTATCGGCTTATTGACTCCGCCTGTCGGCACTGTGCTCAATGTTGCGGCAGGAGTAGGCCGAACGACAATGGAAGGAATCATGAAAGGCGTTATGCCGTTCCTGATCGTGCAATGTATCGTGATGCTACTACTGATACTCTTCCCGAGTATCGTCACAGTACCGCTTGAATGGTTCAGCAGGTAAGAGGATTTTATGGTTCACAAATAAAGGGAATTCAAGCTCCTGCATCCGGGAGGGGCTGGAATTCCTTTTCTTTTGCCATAGAAACGAGGTGGAGAGCGGTGAAGAAATCTATGTACGCCTTTGTTTATCCCATTCTGATCGTACTCTATCTAACTTCAATTTTCGCCCCCATTCCGATCTTGAATTATATTGTCGGTGCGCTCGCTGTTGTTGCGCTGCTTCTCTCGTCCATATATGCAAAAGGGCTTTATTTTTATACCGGGTTAGTCTTTTTGCTGATCGGCGTTTACCTTTTTATTTACAACGGGATCCCCTGGCAGCAATTCTTTTTTACAGTTCCAGTCGATGTTAGCGCTGCTTAGCTTTTTTTATCGTGCTGCCTTTCATTAACACCATTATTTATATCGAGAGATTTGATAAGACCATTGAAAGCTTTCTCAAGCAGAAGATCAGCTACTGGGACCAATTGTACAAGCGTTCCACCTTCGCCAACCAAGTGATCGCGAACTTTTTGAATGTCGCTGCCATTCCATTGATCGCCAGATCCTTGAAGCCAACCCTGGGCGAATTTCCTAAATCAAAAAAACATTCGTTCAGCAGCAAAATGATTTTGCGTTCTTATGCCCTTGCTTTAACTTGGAGCCCTCTGGATGCCACTGTTACGAGCAGTATCGATTTTACAGGCGTCAACTACTTGATTGTCGCTCCCATTATGCTTTCAATAGCTATAGCGGCTATCTATGCAGACGTAGGCATATCCTTTTTACGCTACCGCAAGATCAAGTTCACACCGACAGTCGGACTTCAGCACGCAGGCACGGTAACAATCAAAAAGAAATTGCTTAAGCTGGGGATTTTTATATCCGTTTTCGTGGGACTCGCTTCCCTTGTTCAATCCTGTTTGAATCAAAGCTTTCTGATTTCCATCGTAATCGTTCTTCCTGTCTATTCACTGATATGGTCATTGGCCGTTAGGAAACCAAAGAGGTATATGTCTCTTATCGCGGGGAACTGGAACAATCATACACGAGGATTATCGAAGTACTTCTTCATGTTCTTGAGCGCGGGGCTATTCGTCAAAATGGCGGTGGCAAGCGGTGCGATGGAGCTGCTGCAAAATTTTTACGAACCTTTTGTAGATGTACCCGTCTACTTTTATCTGCTGACAGCAGCATTTTTCCTGATCACATCTCTGGTCGGATTTCATCCGTTAATAGCGCTGGCCGTGTATGCCGCAAGCCTTGAGCCTGTCATCGCTGAGTTGTCCATCGTTCCGTTCACGGTTGTCCTGATCGCATGCAGCATAGCAAGCGTGATGTACAGTCCGTTTAACTTGTCTGTATCTGTGTTGGCGAATGAACTGAAAATCAATCCGTATAGAATAACTTCCTGGAATCTTGCATTTGCAATGTTGTATGTCGGATTCAGTATCACGGTAGCTGTAGTGCTTAATTCGGTTATCTAGACTGGACTAAAAGCTCTGAGAGAAAGGAGAGCGGTCATTCATCTCCCAGCCGAGTTTTAATGTCCGGACAATATAATCGGCGACCTCTTCCGGGTCCGAGTCGTCCGTGCTTATTTTCGAATTGTTTATTTCATACACATGCTGGCGGGCAGCAAACAAGCTCTCGATGTCATCCAAGGATTTGTTCTGCAGAACCGGCCTGCTGTCCACAATAAGATGCAGCCTGTCTTTCCAAGACGACCAGGATAGATCAAGGAAAAACACGATGGACGTTGAAAGGCAAGCGGCTCTTATTTCTTCCTGCATGAACGCGCCGCCACCTAGAGAGACAATCTTCAATCGGGAGTTATAGCATAGATCGACGATATAATCCTTTTCCATTTGACGAAAATTCTTTTCGCCCATCGACTTGAAGATTTCGGTTACCGGCATGTTATGTTGCTTCTCGATCTCTTGGTCGACGTCAATAAAATCGCGGTACAGTTTGTTGGCGATTAGTTGGCCGATCGTTGTTTTGCCTACGCCCATAAATCCGGTTAAAATGATATTTCGTTCCTTAAGCGGGATAACTTTATTCGTAGTAATGGCTGATCACTCTTTCCTGGTGATGACTTTAAGCACCGTCTCAATGAATTACACACATTATAAAGGTAATTGGAATACGTATCAATTCGGTTATAATGAACTGAGGAAGAGCTTGGAAAAGGAGTTGCAGGCATGAGCAATTCGGAGTTGGAATCACTTCGCAAATCTTTGGATGAGATCAATTATCAAATCCTTGAATTAATATCAAAGCGGGCAGAGATCGTCGAGAAAATCGGGGCCCAGAAGCAAAAACACGGACTTCCCCGGTTTGATCCCGTTCGAGAGAGCACAATGCTGGAGAACTTGGTCTCCCGAAATAAAGGACCGTTCGACGATGCGACGGTGAGGCATTTGTTCAAGCAAATTTTCAAGGCGTCTCTTGAAATGCTTGAAGAAGAGCACAAAAACCATCTGCTCGTCACCCGTAAGCGCAAAAATGAAGATACGGTGATCGAGGTAAAAGGAGTTAAAATAGGCGGCGAGCACAAGATCGTGATGGCGGGACCTTGCACCGTTGAGAGCTATGGTCAGCTAAGAGAAACGGCTGAGGCGTTAAAGACGTTAGGTGTCGATGTGCTAAGAGCTGGAGCGTATAAGTCCCGTACTTCTCCTTATGATTTTCAAGGCTTGGGTCAAGAAGGTCTGGAAATATTAAAGCGGGTCGGAGACGAATTCGGGATGGTAACGATGAGTGAAATCATGGATTCCTCGGAGCTTCGGGCAGCTGCAGATTATATTGACATCGTGGAGATCGGCGCAAAGAATATGCAGAACTTCTCCTTGCTGAAAGCGGCAGGCGACGCCAAGCTTCCGGTGGTATTAAGAAGAGGGAGATCCGCAACGCTGGAGGAATTGCTTCTATCCGCCGAGTATATTCTCGACCGCGGCAACTCTCAGGTCATGTTAATGGAGAGAGGCATTCGTACCTATGAGACTTGGACGAGAAGCACACTTGATATATCCGCCATCCCTATTTTAAAGAAGGAAAGCCATCTGCCGGTTTTAGTAGATGTAAGCAACTCTACAGGGCGGAGAGATATTTTGCTGCCTTGCGCCAAAGCTTCGCTTGCAGCCGGATCCCATGGCATACTCGTGGAGGTGCATCCGGACCCTGCTCTTAGTTTAACCGATGCGCAGCAGCAGCTCGATGTGAATCAATTTGTTGAGTTTTTCCGCGAGTTAAAAAGTTCGGGATTTTTGAATTGACGAATGACATGCAGTTGCGGGAAATGCGGCCACATCGGGCGGACCGCTTTTCCCGTTTTTGCTGCTTTGGCCGTTTGATGTTCCGCAGAAGTGAACAAACGTGTTTTCTTGCCGGTTAAAATGTAATATGATATAGATATTGTAAGCGATTTCTTAAACCTTTATTAGATCGATCTAATAGCGGAGGGTGCGGATGAAAAAGAGTTTATGTACATCGGGTTTCAAAGATTGGCCGATCGAAAAGGTGCTGGAATGGGCATCGCCGCTTGGTATTGACGGCGTAGAATTGTGGATGGGTCATATTGAGAGGTTTCAAGAGGAACAAGGACCCCTGGACAAGCTCGCTGGAACATTGCGAAAGTATGGATTTGCGGTGCCTGTGATCAGCGGATACACGACTTTCTCAGGAGGGTTCTCGGGTGAAAAAGATTTAAAGCAGGACTATAAGAGCATGAATCGGTTGTTAGATGTAGCCAGGCAGTTGAAGTGTCCGCTGATCCGCTCCTTCGTAGGCCATGTCTCTTCGCGCCGCGCTTCTCCGGAACAATGGGGCCAAATTATGAGCGACATGAAGAACGTAATGAAAATGGCGGATCAATATGAAGTGAACATTGCCGTGGAAGTTCACTACGATACTTTTATCGACAATACGGAATCGGTACTGCTGCTTCTCGAACAAGTCGATCATCCTCGTCTTAAGCTGGTATTTGACGGCGCCAACTTAAATGTGGAACGCATCGATCAAATGGAGGCTTTGCCGGCCCTCTATCCTTTGGTGGAACATGTACATATCAAAAACTACAACTGGGATCATGAGAACTGGTATAAGAGCAAGCCCGTTCTATCTTCTCCGGCGACATTGATAACCGGGTTCTCCTTGAGGAACTCAAGACACGGAATTACAGCGGTTACGTGTCATTGGAATATTTCGGAGAGAAGAAAGAGGCGAATATTAAAAGCTCCATTGAGGAGTGGCATAAATTCGATACTGAAAGGGATGCGCTCACCATTTATTAGAAAGGTTTCATCCATTTATTTTTGTCATGGTTCCGTATACAGGAAAATACCGGTTCAATACGGAACATCGGATCATTAAGATGGGGTTAGAAGATGGAAAAAACTCCGCACCAGAGGAGTAACAAAACAGGCAAAAAGGAGAATGGATATGACACAAACGGTTAAAGCGCCGGCGACAAAAGAAACGGTTAAGGGATTCGATTGTTTGCATTTCATAGACGGAAAATTCGTTCCTTCCAAGAACGGAAAAGTGTTCGACAACATCAATCCGGCCACGGAAGAGGTAATTGGGACGGTAGCGGAGGGCGGTGCTGCGGAAATTGATCTCGCGGTAGCGGCTGCCAAGAGAGCGTTGAACGGCCCTTGGAAAAAAATGAACGCCAATGAGCGGGTCGCTATTCTGCGCCGCATTGCAGATTTGATTATCGAAAGAAAAGATGAAATGTCCATTCTGGAATCTCTCGATACGGGTAAGCCGACTTGGCTTTCCGGGAGCATCGACGTCCCTCGTGCGGCTTACAATTTCCAGTTCTTCGCGGATTACATCCGCACGCTCACTGCGGAATCGACGCAGCATGACGATATCGCGATCAACTATGCGGTTCGCCGTCCTGTCGGTGTGGTAGCGTTGATCAATCCTTGGAATCTCCCGCTGCTGCTCATGACATGGAAGCTGGCTCCGGCTCTTGCTGCTGGAAACACGGTTGTCATGAAGCCGGCTGAGTTAACGCCGATGACGGCGACAGTACTGGCAGAAATTTGTCGTGACGCCGGAATGCCGGATGGAGTAGTCAACCTGGTCCACGGCTTCGGTCCGGATTCTGCAGGCGCCGCGCTGGTCGAACATCCGGATGTGAACGCGATCAGCTTCACGGGTGAAACGACTACAGGAAAAATCATCATGAAGTCCGCTGCCAACAGCTTGAAACGTCTTTCCTACGAATTGGGCGGTAAAAACCCGAACCTCATTTTCGCAGATGCGGATTTGGATGAAGTGATTGAAACGACTCTCAAGTCCAGCTTTATTAACCAAGGCGAAGTTTGCCTCTGCGGTTCGAGAATTTATGTCGAGCGCCCGGCGTACGAGAAATTCTTGGAGAAATTCGTAGCCAAGACCAAAGAACTCGTGGTCGGCGATCCGTTCGACGCGAAGACCAAAGTCGGCGCTCTTATCAGTGAAGAGCATTACGATAGAGTTACAAGCTATATCAAGCTTGCGAAAGAAGAAGGCGGAACGATTGTGACCGGCGGCAAGCGTCCGGAAGGATTCGATAAGGGCTACTTCCTGGAGCCGACGATCATCACCGGGCTTGACCGCAAATGCCGTGTCGTGAACGAGGAGATTTTCGGGCCGGTTGTTACTGTCATTCCGTTCGATACGGAAGAGGAAGTACTTGATCAAGTGAACGATACTCACTACGGATTGAGCGCGTCGGTCTGGACGAACGACCTTCGCCGTGCACACCGTGTCGCAGGCAGCATTGAAGCCGGTATCGTTTGGGTTAACACTTGGTTCCTGCGTGATTTGCGGACTCCGTTCGGCGGGATGAAGCAAAGCGGAGTCGGACGCGAAGGCGGCGTGCACAGCTTCGAGTTCTACTCTGAGCTGACGAATATTTGTATCAAGCTGTAATTGGGGGGGCGGAAATTTTATGACAGACAAAGCGGCACAATTCGCTGAACATCTGGAGAAAGCGGTTGTCAGCGGCAAGGGCGTAGAGCCCTTGACCGCGCTTGATCCCGAATTAACCATTCAAGATGCTTATCAAGTGCAATTGCATACGATCGACAAGAAGGTGCAAGCGGGCAGCAAAATTGTCGGCAAGAAAATCGGTCTGACCTCTTTGGCGATGCAGAAGTTGCTCGGCGTCGACCAGCCGGACTATGGCCATCTGCTTGATGACATGGTGGTTCACAACGGCGGAGAAGTTCCTTTTCACCGCGTACTTCAGCCAAAAGTGGAAGCCGAAATTGCCTTTGTTTTGAAAAAAGATTTGATCGGCCCTCGTGTATCTGCTCTAGATGTCTTGCTTGCCACAGACTATGTGGTCGCTGCTTTGGAGATTGTCGACAGCCGGGTGGCCGATTGGAAGATCAAGCTTCAGGATACGGTTGCCGATAACGCTTCTTCCGGCTTATATGTATTGGGAGACAAGCGGGTGAAGCCGGATGCCGTGGACTTGTCCATGGTCGGCAGCGTTCTATATAAGAATGGCGAGATGATGAATACGGGTGTCGGAGCAGCCGCTCTGGGCCATCCGGCAACATGTGTCGCTTGGCTGGCTAATAAGCTGTTCGAGTTCGGCATAACCCTGAAGGCCGGTGAAGTCATATTGTCCGGGGCATTGTCGGCAGCGGTAAACGCTGAGCCCGGCGATCGTTTTAGCGCCAGATTGGCGCATTTAGGCGAAGTCAGCGTCAGCTTCAAATAAAGGATAGCCCATAAGGGTGACAGCAGATAAAAGGAGGATCAGAGTATGTCCAAGGTTAAAGTGGCAGTGCTGGGTTCAGGCAATATCGGCACCGATTTAATGTATAAGCTTGCCCGATCCAACGTTCTGGAGCTTACGACGATGATCGGAATCGATCCGGAGTCCGATGGATTGGCTCGCGCAAGAGGCTTGGGTTATGAGACGATCGACAACGGGCTTCCGGGTTTTCTCGAAAGACCTGAACTTGCCGACATCGTGTTCGATGCGACATCGGCTAAGGCTCATGTCCGCCACGCGAAAGCTTTGAGAGAAGCGGGCAAGATGGCTGTAGATTTAACACCTGCCGCTGTTGGCGCGCTGGTGGTTCCAACAGTAAATATCCGTGAGCATCTCGAAAAGGACAATATCAATCTGATTACTTGCGGCGGTCAAGCGACCATACCGATCGTTCATGCGGTTTCTCGTGTGAGTCCCGTTCAGTATGCGGAGATCGTGGCTACGATTTCGAGCAAAAGCGCGGGTCCTGGAACGCGCGCCAACATTGACGAGTTCACGGTAACGACAGCTCACGGTATTGAGAAGATAGGCGGAGCGGCAAAAGGAAGAGCCATCATTATTCTTAACCCTGCCGAACCTCCGATTCTGATGAGAGATACCGTGTACACACTTGTCGATCCTGAGCGTATGGATGAGCAAGCGATTCGTAAGTCCATCTCCGACATGGCAAAAGATATTCAAACGTATGTACCGGGCTATCGCTTGAGGACAGAGCCTATCATTGAAGGCAACAAAGTAACCGTTTTCGTAGAGGTCGAAGGCGCCGGGGATTATTTGCCGAAATACTCAGGAAACCTGGACATCATGACAGCGGCGGCAGTCAAGGTGGCCGAAGAGTTCGCACTTCATAAACTTTCTCAAACGGTGAAATAAGGAGGTCGTTACGATGAGTACCGAACGCGATATTTTGATTACGGAAGTAGCTCTGCGCGATGGAAGCCATGCCATTGCTCATCAATATACCGTAGAACAAGTAAAGAAAGTCGCCAAGGCTTTGGGTGAGGCGAACGTTCCCTATATTGAAGTTGCGCATGGAGACGGTTTGGGCGGCTCTACCCTTCAATATGGCCTGTCCCGCACGAACGAAATGGAACTGATCGAAGCTGCGGTATCCGTATGCGGCGACTCCAAAGTGGCGGTTCTGGTTTTACCGGGAATCGGTACGATCACCGATCTCAAACAGGCTGTCAGCATCGGAGCGAAAATGGCCCGAGTCGCGACGCACGTGACGGAGGCGGATGTTTCGGCCCAGCACTTGAGTAAAGCGAAGGAAATGGGACTCGAAACTGTCGGCTTCTTGATGATGTCCCATATGGCGCCTGTGGAGAAGCTGGTCGAGCAGGCGAAGCTGATGGAAAGCTATGGAGCCGACACGGTATACATGGTAGACTCGGCCGGGGCACTCCTTCCGCATCAAGTAAAAGAGCGGGTGCGTGCGCTGCGTCAGAATCTTCAAGTAAATGTCGGCTTCCATGGACATAACAATCTCTCCTTAGCCATGGCCAATACATTGGCAGCGATCGAAGAAGGCGCGCAAAGAATCGACGGCAGCATCCGCTGTCTCGGCGCAGGAGCGGGCAATACGCAGACGGAAGTGCTGATCGCCGTTCTGGAGAATATGGGCATCAAGACAGGAATCGACCTGTACAAACTGATGGATACCGCAGAAGAAGTCATTGCTCCGCTTCTGCAATCTCCTCAAGAGATTACAAGAGATAACCTGGTGCTTGGCTATGCAGGAGTTTACTCCAGCTTCTTGCTGCATGCGCAACGCGCATCCAAGAAGTACGGAATCGACTCGCGTGATATTCTGATCGAGCTTGGAAGACGCAAAGTGGTCGGCGGCCAAGAAGACATGATCGTAGATGTCGCTGACGAATTGGCAAGACAGAGAAAGGCCAACTGAGCTCAGCTTCACAAGGAGGCGTACCATGGATAAAGCAACGATTAAATCGATCGCTCAATTTCTAAATTCCGCCGAGCTGGAAAAGCGGGAAGTCGTGAAAATAACGAAGGAACATACAGATCTGGATGTCGAGACGGCTTACGAGGTCCAAGAACAATTGGTATTGATGAAGCTGGAAGCGGGCAATGAAATCATCGGACCGAAAATGGGCTTGACCAGCCAGGCTAAAATGAAACAGATGGGCGTTGAAGAGCCCATTTACGGCTATGTGTTCGATTACATGGTGGTAAATGGCGACCAACTGTCCATGAGCGAACTGATCCATCCGAAAGTGGAAGCGGAAGTCGCCTTTATTATGGGCAGAGATGTGCAAGGGCCCAATATAACGGCGGAAGACATTTTGGCAGCAACCGAATATATCATTCCGGCCTTGGAGATTATCGACAGCCGGTATGAGAATTTTAACTTTACCCTCCCGGACGTCATTGCCGACAATGCTTCCTCATCGAGAGTGTTCTTAGGCACGACGCTTAGACGGCCGCAGGAACTTGAGTTGGATCTGCTTGGCGTAACTCTGAGCATCAATGGGGAAATCCGCGAGCTTGGCGCAGGCGCGGCGATTCTGGGACATCCTGCTAATGCCATTGCAATGCTGGCCAATATGCTTGCGAGAAAAGGCTTGAAAATCAAAGCGGGGCAGACGATCCTGGCCGGTGCGATTACAGGAGCCGTTATGCTTCAAGCTGGAGACACCGTTTCGGCCAAATTTGACGGCTTGGGAACGATCGATTTTAAAGTAAAGGAATAAATTGTCGACATATAAGGAGCTGGACACATGCCGATCATCAACATTCAAATCTTGGAAGGCAGACCGCCGGAAAAAATCAAATCCTTGATCGCCAGCGTAACGGAAACAGTCTCTGCCGAGCTGGATGCACCGAAAGAGCGCATCCGCGTGCTGGTCACTGAAGTACCCAAGACGCACTGGGGTATCGGCGGCGTCGCCACTTCGGATATTCCGAATCGCTGACAATCTAAACCGTTCCGCTCGGAGGTATCCATATGCATGACGTACACACGCACTTTATTCCATCCGATGTGATGGATTGGTTGAAAGAGAATCAGAATTCCATTCAAGCAAAATGGTTAAAGAAGGATCCCACCAAGGCGGAATTTCTGAGTATCAACGGGAAGTGGGACTTTGAACTGAAGGAAGCGTTCATTAACGCGGATCTTTATCTCGATGAACAGGCAGGGGCGGAAATCAGCCACTCCCTGGTCTCCCCTATTCCTCAGCTCTTTCTCTATGAGTTTCCTGTGGAGATTACTTCCGAACTGTCAGCTGTATATAACAACAGCCTTTCCAAGTGGGTCAATGCTCATGGAGAGCGGCTGTCGGCCTTAGCGACAGTGCCGCTCAATGCTCCGGAACAGGCGGCGGTTGAGCTGGAAAGGGCAATGGACCAGGGCTTGAAGGGTGCAATTGTTGCCTCCTCATGGTCGGGCAACCTGCTGAGCGAAAGCCGGTTCACCCCGTTCTGGGAGACGGCTAATCGCCGGAAGGCAGTTATTTTTATTCACCCGTTGTTAAACACAGACCCGCGCCTCAGTTCCCGTATGATGCCGAACTTGATCGGTGTTCCTTGGGAAACAACTGTGGCAGCAGCGGATATTCTTTTAAGCGGTATGCTGGATACCTATCCGGACGTCAAATTCCTGCTGGCTCACGGCGGCGGGTTTCTCCCTTACCAGATCGGACGTTTAAATAAGGGCTACGAGAAATGGAAGGCTGTGTCCGGTCCGCTTTCGCAAGCACCCGAGGAGTACCTCAAGCGATTCTGGTACGATACGGTGCTGTGGAACCCGGCAGCCCTGGATTATCTGATCGAACTGGTCGGAGCGGATCGTGTCGTGCAGGGGACTGACTATCCGTTCGACTTATGTGAATGGCCTGCGGGGTTTGTCGGCTCCAAAGGCTTTCATTCACTTTTGGAAAATAATGTTTCACGGGCACAGAACCAAAAACACCCTTACGCTTCGAGCGCAAGGGTGTTTTTTTGCTAGAGCGAACTCATTTTGATAGCAGATTGCCCGAACGCATTGCTTCACTTTTTCTATTATGAAAGAACACAAGAAGGTTCGGTTCTCGTGATCAGGGTAAGTCGATTAAGAAAGGCGGGCGATGGAAGTGGCTCCGAATTTTGTGCGTTATTCCTTGCGCGATTATACTGAGCAAATACTCAAGCCGGCGGTGGGACAAGTTCGCTTCTCCGAAGTTCACGTTCATCATACATGGAGTCCGACGATTGCAGATTTCCGAACGAGGCCGGGGGATTATTACGTACGCGCGATGTGGCGCTTTCACACCGGTACTCGGGGCTGGAGCGATATTGCCCAGCATGCGACGATCGATCCTGACGGTTTCATATGGTCGGGCAGGAGCTTGCTCGTTCCACCGGCATCTGCCTCAGGCTATAACGATACCGACAACGACGGAGTCCATCCCTTTATGTTCGAGATGATCGGTAACTTCGACAAAGGTGAGGAGAAGCTTGAGGGCGCACAGCTCGCGGCCGCAGCAGGCTTGTGCCTGGCGATCATGAAGCTGTGGCATCGAGGGCTCGACATGATCCGGTTTCATCGGGAATTTACAACGCTAAAAACATGTCCGGGCTCCGGAATCGATAAAGCGTGGTTTGTCGAGCAAGTATTGGCTGCCGGGAAGGAGGATGACACCTTGGAACTGACTAACGCTCAACGAAAAATGCTGGTAGATGTGTTGAAGGCATTGCTCCGGGAGAAAGTGATCACCGACCCGTCCTGGGTACAAAAAGCTGAACAAGGGACGTTAACGGTCTCGGAACTTACCTGGCTCAATACGATCATTTTGGCACGCAAATAACGAGTTCTTAATCATTTTCCTCTACCATCTTTGTCTATATGAATTCTTCGTTTCCTCGGCATCGCTCCGTGCGACAACCACACTGACACATGCTAAAAGCAGACCGGCGACGATCATCGTCGGGGCCAGACCGGCCGAGAATCCGGTGATCCAGAAAAGGAAGGCCGCGCTTATATCCATCACAACGAGAACAGCCAAAAGAGCAAAAAGCATTAAATAACCTCCTGTCGCTTGCTTCTAATACCTTTTACCCAGCAACCGAAAGTATGCAATCCTCAGTATGAATTAAGCCTTCCAATCATTAATCAGATCTATAAAAATTTAGCAAAAATGATATGTACGCCCTGATAAAAATCCTTTATATTTGGTGTAAAGTGGTATTTATCAGGGGGCCTATAAAATGAGAAAATGGTTTAAAGTGCCTTTAATTGCCACACTTACACTAGCTTTACTCAGCGCTTGTACGGGCGGCGGGGGCACGAAAGAAGGGGAACACCTGTGAATTGGGGTATCGTTACGGCCCCGGTCGATCCGAATAACCGGAATCAAAGCAGCTATTTAGACGTGAGCTTGATTTTTAGCGTCAATGCGGCTTCTCAATTCGCTAAAATCAACGGCAAATCACAGGGCTTTAATTTGTCGTCATGGACGGCTTACAATGCGGATCAGGACGGCAGGAAAATGGATGCATTCTATAAGCTGGAACCGAAAAGAAATAATTCTTCGGAATTCGACAAAGCTCCAGCCGGCTTTTTCTTCGCTTATTGAGAAATTGTAAAATCGGAAATAGAGCAGCTTGTCACAGATAAAAAGACGATTGATGAGGCGCTGAAGTCGATTCAAGACAGGGCGCAAGCGGAATTGACCAAACAGAAGAATGCTGAGAAAGCGGCGAGCGCTTCTCCATCCGAATCGGCATCGCCTTCGGCTGCTAAGCCGTAATAGCCATAAAAGGCTCTCCCAAGTTTGATGCTGGGAGAGCCTTTTATTTTAAAGACATGAACACGCTTAAAAAATCGTAAATATGAGTAGTGGGGAGAGGAGGCGCAGCGGCATGGAGTGGTGGGCGATATGGCTGATCGTAGGTGGTGTTCTGTTTATCGCCGAGATGCTCACTTTCACTTTTTATTTATTGTGGCTGGGTATCGGTGCGATTGTTGCTGCGGCAGTTGCGTTGGCCGCGCCTGAAACATTTGTGTGGCAAGCGCTGGCCGGAGGAGCTGCGGCTCTTATACTTACCGTATTTACGAAACCGCTGACGCGAAGAATCCGGGAGGCAAGGGGTTACAGCGATGCGATCGATGAGCTGGTCGGAAAGCCGGGCATCGTGATTGAAGATATCATTGACGGTAAAGCCGGTATCGTCAGAGTCGGCAGCGAAACCTGGAGTGCTGTCTCACAACAGCAGTTGCTTAAGAATGAGAAGGTAATGGTCATCCGCCGGGGCACGACCGTTCTTGAAGTCCAAAGATGGGGAGGTTCTTTTTAGTGGGCATTGCTATTGTGCTGCTGGTTCTCTTGATTGTCATAGTGATCGTGGCATTATCAGTCAAAATCGTTCCCCAGCAAAAGGTAGGCGTGGTCGAGCGGCTCGGTAAATTCAATCGGCTGCTGACGCCCGGCGTGAATATTCTAGTCCCCATTGTAGATCATGTGCGCGTGTTCCACGATTTGCGGATCCAACAAGCGAACGTGCCTCCTCAGACAGTCATTACGAAGGACAACGTGCAAGTACAGATCGACACCATCATTTTTTATCAAATTGTAGCTCCCGACCAAGCGACATACGGCATTTCCGATTATGTATATGGAGTCCGCAATATCACCACCGCGACGCTGCGGCAGATTATCGGCAACATGGAGCTGGATGAGACGCTGTCCGGCCGCGAGAGAATATCTTCGAATATCCGGTTGGCATTGGATGAAGCAACGGAGAAATGGGGCGTCCGGATCGAGCGCGTTGAAGTGCTGGATATCAAACCGCCTGGCGACATTCAAGAAGCGATGGATAAACAGATGAAAGCGGAGCGTAACAAGCGCGCTATCGTTCTGGCCGCCGAAGCCGCGAAGCAGGATGTGATCCTTCGTGCGGAAGGCGATAAGCAGAGCAAGATTCTTAAAGCCGAAGGCGATAAGGAGGCCCGGATCCGCGAGGCCGAAGGCTTGCGCCAAGCGCAGGAACTGGAAGCGCTGGGGCAGGCGAAAGCTATTGAAGCGGTGGCGGCGGCCGAGAAGGTCCGGATCGGATTGCTGCGCGCTGCCGGCTTGGATGAGAATGTGCTCGCCTATCGTTCATTTGAAGCTCTCGCGGAAATTGCCAAAGGGCCGGCGAACAAGGTGTTCCTGCCGGTCAGCGCAGTGGAAACTCTTGGAAGTATTGGGGCTATCGGGGAGGTATTCAAAGCTAAGAGCGAGAAATAGTATGTAGATTATTTTGCTAAGGGGGGCGACTGCGAGTGTACGAACTGAAGGACCGAGATAAAATTATCGTCTATACGGGACCGGACGGCTCGGGGCGGAAATCGGTAGCGGAAGCTGTAGGCCAGACGTTCGGCATGGCGAAGGTGATATCGTTCGTCACTCGGGCGCCGCGTCCGGGCGATGTGGACGGACAGGATTATCATTTTATCAGTCATGAGCTTTACAAGCAGATGGAGCGGCAAGAAGAGTTTCTCGAGAGTGTCGAGATCGACGGCGATTATTACGGCATTCGCGGCCTGGATGTTGAACTGGGCTTGAACAAATACGGCTGCATTTATACGGTGCTCAATCGGGACGGTGCCGATATTCTGAAAAATATGTACGGAGACAAGGTTATCCGATTCTTCATCTACGCGGATCGGCGGACGGTTGAGGAACGGGAACGAAAACAGGGACTGGACGAATCGATCATTCAAAAGCACCTGAGCCACTACGATCACGACATGGATTATCGCTCGTCTTGCGAACATGCCGTTGAAAATTTCGATCTGGGTCAGGCCACGTATGAGATTTCGAATACCCTTGAAAATTATCTTCAGCGGGGTTTGATCGATAAGGATTGAATTGTTCGGTTGACGATTCTGGAAACTCATGTTATCTTATCTCTACATTCGAAAAAGATAAGCGGAAGCACCGCAAATTCCTGCGTTCAATCGCCGGGGTTTGCGGTTTTTTTGTGTTCTCCGGAAGGGAGGAATTTATGGCCAAAAGAGTGATTTTAGCGATGCGGCAGCACGAGTATGTTGCCAAGCTGGCACAGTATCTTCGGGAAGAGGAACCGGCTTGGGCAATCTCGGCCTTTACCCACGAAGAAGCGCTTCACAGGGAACTTCAGAACGGCAGGGTGTTTGATGTATGGATCGCAGAACTTGCAATGCTGCTCGAGTTGTCCGAGTTTTCTTCCGGGAATTCGAAGGCCGTCGCCTTGGTGGAGGAAATCGGTACAGGACGCGGTGAGTGGCTGGAAATCCAGCAATATCAGCCCTTACCCGCCCTGCTTGCCCATATCCGCTCAGCACTCGCCGGGCCTGTATCGGTCTCGCCTTCCGGATGCAGGATAGTCAGTCTATTCTCCGCTTCGGGAGGTGCGGGCAAAACAACGGCGGCATTAAACCTGGTCCGCCAAGCCGGGGAGCGAGGCTTTCGGACGTTCTATTTAAATTTGGAGACCTTGAATGCAACGGCTTCTTTTTTCGGTAAGGGCGAGCCGGATAGTCTATCCCGTTTGTTATACAGCTTACAGGCGCACCCGGATAATGGAGTTGAACATTTTGAAAGGTTTTGCCGGCATCATTCGCAGTTACGCACCCATTATATAGATGCGCCGGATCATCCCGGTGAGAGACTTGCCTTAACACCGATATTGCTTGAATCCTTGCTTGAGGGGCTTCGCAGTACGGGGAGGTTCGATCTCATTATCATCGACCCCGACAGCGGCGCGGGTGACTGGCATATGAAGCTGCTGGATCTCAGCGATCAGGTTGTTTGGCTGACGGCGGATGATGCGCAGTCGTTCGCTAAAGCCGACAAACTTCTCCGTTATTGGCAAGGTCAATCAAGCATGAAGCTCGACAAGGTGTTATTCGTCATGAATAGAGCCAGGCACGAAGCAAGTCGCCAATGTACGCTGCCGGGCGGCTCACCTGCAGCAATTCTTCCTTACATTCCAGAGTGGAAAACAGTAGATCAGCTTGGCCGATTGCTAGGTTCGCCGGCTTTTTGCGGTGCCATAGATATGCTGTTGGATCAGCTGAACATAGTGATAAGGGCGCCGAATGCCGGGCGGAGAAAGGAGGGGGAACACAATGGAACTGACCGGGCTCATGTCCGGGGAACTGGCTGAGCTAAGAGAGGCGGTTAAAGCGCGGTTGTCCTGGGACAGCACCGTATCGGATGAAGAGCTGATGAAGTTAATCGAGAGCGAATTGTTCAAGCGGGAGAGGACGCGCCGAATGACCGCAGCGGAGAGAAGATCATCGGTCAACCGTCTTTTCCATTCTTTTCGCGGACTGGATGCATTGCAGCCGTTATTGGAAGACCCCGAAGTTACAGAGATCATGATCAACGGCCACGATGAAATATTTATCGAGAGGCGGGGGCGCCTTGAAGCTGTAAATCTCGGATTTGAAAGCCCGGAAAGACTGGAAGATCTCATTCAGAATATTGTGGGGCGTGTCAACCGCATCGTGAATGAGTCGTCGCCTATCGTGGATGCACGCTTGCCGGACGGCTCCCGAATCCACATTGTACTGCCGCCCGTGGCGCTGAAAGGAGCTACGGTAACGATTCGCCGTTTTCCCGAGAAGCCTCTCGGGATGGAAGATCTGGTGGAGCTGGGGGCTTTAACCGGGGAGGCTGCCCATTTCCTGCGGGAGCTGGTGATCGCGAAATATAACTTGTTTATCAGCGGAGGAACGGGCTCCGGCAAAACCACTTTTCTTAACGCACTGTCTCAGTGGATTCCGGCAGGTGAACGCATCATAACGATTGAGGATGCCGCTGAGCTGCAGCTTCGCTCGATTCCCAATCTGGTATCTTTAGAAACTCGTAACGCGAATAGTGAAGGGAAAGGGCAGATCGGCATCCGCGATTTGATCCGGGCGTCGCTTAGAATGCGACCGAATCGCATCATTGTCGGCGAAGTGCGCGGAGCGGAAGCGTTAGACATGCTTCAAGCGATGAATACCGGACACGAAGGAAGACCATCATGTATAAAAGGTACAAAAAAAATCACTTATATTCAACCTCAATGGATGCCGGAAAGAAGGCGTTCTTCACACCCTTAACATTAACCTCATCCGTGTGGAGCGTGATCTTCTCAAAGACGGTAGTGATAAGTTCGTTTTTATCTGCATCGTCTAGGCTTGTCCATTGTTCAGTAAGTCCCACTAAACGGTCGAGTATATCGGACTCCTCGGATGTTTCTAATGCGTGCAGCTTACTGAGCGTTTGAGCTTCTAAATCTTTCTCCTCATTCATCCGCTTTTTCAGGTCGGAATCCGTAATCAAATCCTCCGCAAATGCGTACTGCCATTTCTTAATCCTCGCCCGGATTTTATCCAGTTCTCTTTTTAACCGTGACGCTTCCTGCTTTCTTTCGTCCTCCTGTTTCTTCAGACTTTTTTTCTCGGTTTCAACGGCCATATGATCGAGGCGAATCTTTTCGATATGCTCCATAATTAAGTGCGTAACATGGGACTCTCGAAACATCGGCATGTTGCAGCTCTTGTTGTCTTTACGGCGACTGCACCAATAATACGAATTTGTTACTTCTTTGCCGCTTTTCAATGTTCGTCTTGTTGTCTGCTTTCCGTACATGGCAGCGCCACACCTTCCACAGCGGAGAACACCATTAAACCAATAATCATGTTTGCTTCCGTTTCCACCCACGGATCTGCGCCGCATGCGTGCAATGTGTTCTTCGTATTCATTAACCGTCCAGATGGGTTCGTGAGAGCCTTCAACATCCAGCACTTTGACTCTCGTTTCTTTCTTCCTCCATGCGTACTTCCCGTTCGGCATTTTTGTGCCGTAACGAATGATACCGGCATAATAAGCATTCTCTAGCGTAAGCATGACTGTGGTGGCTGTCCAATCGTATTTTCTTCGCTTGTGCCCATCCCGCGTCATGCGAACGGCAACAGATTGATAACTGAGCCCGCCCATATACAAACGGCGTACCATGCGGATCTGCTCCGCTTCTTCTTCGATGAGTCTTTCATTTTTATCGTATCCGAAAGGAACTTTCCCTCCTGGACGTTTACCTTCTCGAACCTTCTGCTCCATCCCAAACCGCACACGTTCGGCAATCAATTCCCGTTCAAATTGCGCGAACACACCGAGTATACCGATCATAGCGCGGCCCATCGCCGTTGTGGTATCGAATTTCTCTTGGCGTGAGATAAACCCAATCCCAAGGCTTGAAAGGTATTCTAAAAGTTCGTACAAGTCTTTTACAGACCGCGTAAAGCGATCTAATTTATACACCAGCACAGCATCAAACGCGCCTTCTTTTGCAGCAGCCAAAAGCTTCTGCAAATCCGGGCGATTGGTATCTTTTGCGGAAATACCTTCATCTATATAAATGTTCGAGATTTCGTATTCATTAACACGGCAATAATCAACCAATTGGTTTTTTTGTGCGCGTATGGAATATCCTTCGTTGGCCTGTTCTTCAGTTGACACGCGAACATATATTGCGACTTTCATGTATGTCTCTCCTCAATGATGATTTCAGGGGGTGTCGAACGAACTAATTTATTTCAATGTTTCGACAATTCACATTTTGGGTATATAGGGACTTGGATTTATTTAGGTAAAATTGATGTGAAAATGTAAAATATTGACTTGAAAACGTTCTTTTCAGGTCGTAAGATGATTGAACAAGTCGTGTGAGGGTGTAACGTAAAAACGTTACATTTAGCTAGAGAGTATCGCTACTCCCTGCCTATCCCCGATATGCGAATCACATATAAATCTTCTAGGCTGCACTTGAGGCTCCGCGCAATAATCACAGCAACAGGATAAGACATGATCACCCGCAAGTTCACATATGCCGAAATGCGTTGCCTGCTAATGCCGGTTTGATCTGCAAGCCATGTCTGTGTCTGTTTTAGGCGGAATAAGTGTTCGGGGATTCGGCAACGTACAAAGTCGATTGTGACCATGCCATTGCCACCCTATAAAAATTTTTTAACTAAAATAAGAACACCTGTTCTAAAAATGTGCTATCATAAATTTACCAAAGGCGGCTGCACACTAAAGGAGATGAGCAAATGCAGGACAAGCTGCTTAAACTCGCTGAAACAGTCATCCAGAGAACTGAATTAAACATTGAACCAACCGAATTAATAAATAGTTTTATTGAGATTGTTTCTTCGTTTGAGCAATTGAATCAATTATGTTCCGAACAGCTTGCAGAACCACTGGATCATCATGAAGGTTAACGCCATGAAGCGACTCGGCCTCTTTAATAAGGGTTTCATAAACACCTTCAGGGAGCGTGTAGGCGACGCTCTCTTTTGTTTCCTCACCTGTTAGCAACCAATTGTTTGATACGCCGTAAAGGTCAGCGAGCCGCTTTAACGTCTCGGTGTCTGGATCTCGGTAATTTCGTTCGTATCCCGATATAGCTCCATTTGATACCTCTAATTTCTTGGCCACTTGTATCTGCGTTAAACGCGCATTCTCCCTCGCGTGTTTCAACCGTTCTCCTAAAGTCTTATTTCTCAACCTCTTCACACCTCCTTACCCACTAAGTACAAAGTATATAATAGCAGTATTAAGCGCAACGAGTAATTGATTAAGCGAAAAGCATAAAAAAAGTTTAAAATAATCCATTTTATGGGTTGCATAAGCGTAACGCTTAGTGTATATTCTATTTAGGAACTAAGCGTTACGCTTAATAGGAGGTGAAAAGATGAATCCGGTAATCGAGCGCATTGAGCAGAAACGAATCGAGAAAGGCATCACCAAAACGCATGTCGCAAAGCACTGTGAGCGCTCTGTATCTTGGTACAAAGATATTTCTAAAGGCCGCCGTAGAGTGTACCTAGAAGACGTGTTTTTGATCGCAGAAGCCATTGGAGAAACACCAAAGAAATTTTTTTGACCATCAACTAAGCGTATCGCTTAATATGTGCGACAACGGAGGTGCTTATGCGTGAACAACCATCCACATAACCCTGGACTTAGCGAAGAAGCATGGAAAAGACTACACCGGCTGCTTGCCAAGTTTGAAATCAAGTATGGAGTGACTTTCACGAATGCCAATTCAGAGCCACAAAAGAAGGTTGGGTAGTGCATGAAAAATCATTATGAGATTCGCGGTGAGGTCACATCGATCTTCCTTAAACGCAGAAATGGAACGGATTTAGAAATGCTCATTGACACTGAGGACTTAGGAAAGTTAGAAGCGCTGGGTAGCAAAATCTCAGCACAAGAACGTTACGCAACCTGCTTTGTGGACGGAAAAATGAACTACCTACACAGGCTGATTACCAACGCACCTCAAGTTTCACTGGTCGATCACATCAACGGAAACAAGTTCGATAATCGCAAAAGCAATTTGCGGATTGTGACCTCACACGAAAACCTTCAAAACAGAAAAGGTGCTAATCGAACCTCAAAGAGTGGTATTCGCGGTGTTTCTCTCGACCCGAAAACAAGAAAGTTTAGGGCTCGTGTTACTAATCAAGGAAAACACATTTACCTTGGTTCTTTCTATGAAATACGCGATGCGGAACTTGCTGTAACGGAATATCGCAGAACTCACTTGCCATCCAGTGAAATGGATCGAGTGTCCGTATGAGTTGCTCGAAAAAGCGTGCCAGCAAATGAAAGCAAAAGAAGAGGAAAGGGCAAAGGAGGCAAAAAAGTGCAGTTAGAATTCGGAAATTACCTTCGCAACCTGAGAATTGAAAAGCTGTGACAATCAAAAAACTGGCAAGGACGCTAGATACTGAATACGAGGAGATGATGAAGATTGCAGGCTACTGAAGAAGTCGAAGCACAAACGTTATACCAACTTCTTAAATCAATACGAGGAAATGATTCCTTACGTGAAGCAGCAAAGAAAACTGGACTAAGCCACGCATTCATCAAAGCCCTCGAAAGTGGAGTTGATCCACGCTCGAATACGCCAATAAATCCTTCACCTGACACACTAAGGGCTTACGCAAAAGGTTACGGAGTTTCCTACGGGGAGTTGATGGGAAAAGCGGGATATGTGGCGATTCACCCTGAGAAAGGTCACGTCAAGTTAATCAAACAGTTGCGCCAAGAATTGGTGGATCTCCGCGAAGAGTTAAATGCAAAGGAATGTGAGTTGGAAGGTGTCACTGAGCGAAGCATCAAACGAAAATTCGAGATTGAACGGTTAAAAAACGAACGGGAAGGTTGGATGCGAGCAAATAGAACATCGTCAGCCATACAACGACTAACAGAAGAAAACGAACAGTTACAACAAGAGTTGGAACGCACTAAAGGCCAGTTATTTGCAAAGGATCACAGCGAGCGAAAGTATAGGGACGCAATAAACGAATTAGCTGCTGATCATGCACCACTTATTGCTGAGTTAGACACAAAGACAAAAGCACTAGAAGAAGCGAAAGAACACTTGCAAATGTCAATGGGGTGGAGTGAACAAATCACATTGGCTTATGAAGTCATTGCTAACGCACTTAACCATTACAAGGAGGAGACGAAAAGTGAGTCCGATTGTAGGTTCCTTGACGATTGTGCTTGTGCGAAATGCGGAACGACAGTGAGGTGGTTTTGCGACAAATGCAAACGAGATGTTGCAGACGGAGAGAGCGAGTTATGGCACGAAGAAGGCCGATGCACCGAAGCGCGTAGCGCCATCGGAACGACCGAATCAGCGCGAGCCGAAAAAGGAGGAATTTCACATCAAAGAGATCACTCTTGAGTATGTCAAAGAACTTGAAGATGAACTCACCCATTACGAAGAACATGCAGAAATATTAACTAAAGTTTTGGACCTTGCAATGAAACGGGTTGAGGAACTTCAAAAAAAAGCTGGACCATCTCAAAAAGTTTCTAGTTGTGAAAGAGTGACGAACTGATCCTTCAGATCCACCGGGACATTGAAAAGAACAAACCAAAGGAGGAAGCCGGATGAAAGCAGCCTACGACATCATGCTCACGTTGAACCGCGCATTAACTCGCAAACAGTTCAAAGAGGAGTACCGGCGCATTCGGTGGCTCGCCAGCAAATATAAGGAGTCTTCTAAATGAGTGCAGGCGAACGGCAAGAACCGCTATGGAAGTATGAAGATTACAACGACTGGTCACGGATGATGGCAAAAAACTACACCAGGTCAGAACTTGAAGCGATGCTGTATGGCACAAAAAGCGAGTTAACCAAAGCCACTAAAACCCATTTAAACGCGATTAGAGGAACCACGTCTATGCACAGCAATTCGCAGAGAAGAGCACAGGCGCGAAATAGTGTGGTCGGTTCTTACGAGAAGAGATACGCAATCGAAAACGCCCTAGAGATTTATCGGTTCTATCCAGAGCGTACCAAAGAAGGACTAAAGGAGGAATCACAATGATCAGCGGAGATAAAGGAACCTCATTCTTTGACATCGACATGACCACGGAAGCGTGGAATGAACTTTCACAAGGAGAGCAGCAGGAAATCTTAGCAAACTTTGGTCTAGAGGGATGCAATGTATGGGGAGTGACGGAATGAGTCCCGGTCAATCTGCATTAGCTGTACTGGTGTTCTTGGTTGTGATGGTGGTTACGGTGTTGTTTTACAAGACTACGCATTCGGCTACCACTTCGTTAAGCCGTTCGGTCGAATCGATGGCCTTTCGGCAAGGTCAACCCCAAAGGAGGAATAAAAGATGTTGAGTACTAACGAGAAACACAAAAAACGGAAAGAGGAGATTCAGTACATCTACGAACTGTTGCAAGCTTGTTTGGAGGAGGAAGGCTACGTTATACCTTTTCAAAAATATGCAGACGGAAATTACAAAGCTTTCAATTTACCTTTGCGAAACAGCATTTACACTAACGGCGAGAAATTGTTCATCAAGATCCAATGGGATTGATCGCACAATAAAAAGAAGCCATCAGCAAATGGCTCCCTTAAGAAAAAATATTCGGTTAAAGCATACCACAAATTCAAATTAGGAGGAACAAAAATGAGCGCTTATCAATTACTCAAACAGTTTCAAGACGAGGTAGAAAGCATGACAGGACTTCGCCCGGATATATCAGTTAGCTTTCACTCAAGAAGGAACGGACTAAGCCAAGAGGATTCCGCAATACTCCGTAACGCCATGGTTGAAGATTCCTTTAACCAGTTATCACCTTCTGACATGCCGCTAGAGGACGAAAAAACGCACTGGACAGCGTTTCTTGCGCAAGACAACGAGCGGGACATTTGCTTCTGTGTCCATGGGCCGCACGTAGCCAAGGAGGATGCACAATGTGGGGCGTAAGTTTCGACCGGTTTGCAGTTGGTCGCCCCGATTATCAGGAAATGCCGCTTATCTGCGATACCTGCGGATGTGAATTGCGCGGAGATGTCTTAGACGATGCGTGTGACGATTGTGCAGTTTCGTTTGGTTGGCTAGAGAGGGAGGAAGAGGTATGAGCCCTTACGAGAACCATAAAGCTGAGTACCGCGAGGAAGAGAACCAACGGCGCTACGAACAGCGCTACAGAGGATGGATCGACCCGCGAGATCCCGATTATATAGCACCTGAAATTGGAGGAAGAGGCATGAACAACACATTCACTATTCACCTGGACGGCCGGGAAGCGCGGATGATCGTTACCGCTTTAATCGAAAAAGCATGGCGGGAAAAAGGATTGTCCCGCGCTGCACATCACATACTCGCAGACCAAATTGACGAAGCCCGGCACGACTTCCACACCGAGGCAGAGACAGTGTTAACGGAACTATACAGCGTGAAAGATCAGATAGCAGCAACAATTCAACCGGAGGCGATGAAATGAGCGACAACTACTTTTCAAAACTCGCCGCTATCGATGTAGGCGAACACATAGAAAAGAAAGGCAAATTCAGTTATCTAAGTTGGCCTTACGCGGTCAAGACGCTGCGGGAAACAGACCCTACGGCAACGTGGGAAGTAGTCAGACACGAGGGAATGCCGTATTTAAAAACCGAATGCGGCTACTTTGTCGAAGTGGCGGTTACGTGCCAGGGAGTCACCTTATCGCAGATTCATCCGGTGCTTGATAACAACAACCGTCCAATCACCCAACCAAACGCATTCCAAATCAACACAAGCATCCAGCGCGGTCTAGTGAAATCTATTGCGCTTCATGGACTCGGCCTATACATCTACGCAGGGGAAGACCTTCCCGAAAGCGCAGAGGAACCCAAGGAAGCCCAAAAGGAAGAGGTAAAGCAAGAAGCTCAGAAACCAAGCGCTGCCCTAGCAAAAGTGGTCGGTGAGATCAAAACGGCATGGCTGACAAAAGGCTACAAACTAAACGCGATTGATGCCCAATGCCAAAAACTCTACGAATGCAAGTTTGCTGATCTTAACATGGAGAAGGCGATTAAATTCCTCGACCTCTGCAAGCAGATGCCCAGAAAGGAGCAATCAGCATGAAACTGACCAATGAGAATTATTTCTCTGCTGAAGCTGACCGTTTCTATATGAGCAACAGCCAGTACAAAGGGTTTCTCGCTTGTGAAGCGCAAGCGCTCGCCAAACTGAACGGCGAATACACGGAGCCGCAGCATGACGCGCTCTTGCTCGGTTCCTACGTACACGCCGCGATAGAAAGCGTCACAGCACAGATTGATTTCATCGAAAAGCACCCGCAAATGTTTTCATCCCGAGGCGCAACAAAGGGCGAATTGAAAGCCGAATATCGCCACGCAGACAAGATGATTAGCACCGTGCTAGAAGATCCCCTTTGCGCTCAGATGCTTGAAGGGGAGAAGGAAGTCATTATCACCGCTGAACTGTTCGGAGTACCGTGGAAAGCCAAAATAGACGTTCTCGCAGAGGATCGGATTGTTGACCTCAAAACCGTGAAGTCCATACGCGAAAGATACTGGCACAACGGCGCTTATGTCTCCTTTGTTGAAGCCTATGGATACCTCACTCAAATGTCTGTGTATCAACAGTTGGTGCGGCTACATAAAGGGGAGGCGCTAGAACCCTACATTGTGGCTGTCAGTAAGGAAGATGAACCCGACAAAGCGGTGATCATGTTCGATGAATCCACGCTTGAACGGGAGTTGAACTTGGTAAGCGTCAACCTTCCCCACATTGTGCGAGTGAAGCAGGGGTTAGAGGAACCACGGCGCTGCGAGAAATGCCGTTACTGCCGGTCAACAAAAAAAGCGGAGATTGTTCACTTTGCGAGTCTGTTAGAAGGGGCTTGAAATGGAGACCTGGATCACGCACATGGGTGAAAAGTATATCTCATCCCTCGGCTATGAGAGAACAGACCATCTCAAACTTGTAGCCTTGAGACCCCTATCAGCAGGATATGTAAAAGTACTCACACAGTACGAGGACGATTCTATAACAGTCATAAAGAAACGCGTACACCCTAAATTAACTAGAGCATTGTTTGCACACAGAGAATTTGGCGGATTCATCTGAGGCTTCGGCCTCTTTTATAGCAAGGACAAGCCCAAAAAATAGGAGGCAATCAAATGAATAAGGTTATCTTATCTGGTCGTTGGAGCAAGGACATTGAAACGAAGGAAGTTGGTGGAAAGACGCTTGCCAAATCCTCTCTCGCAGTAGATGACGGGTACGGAGACAAGAAGCAGACCTTCTTCTTTGATGTTGAGATGTGGGGCAAGACAGCGGATGCGGTTGCAAGTTATAGCGGTAAGGGTAAACGGGTTCTCATTGAGGGGCGGTTAAAGGTTGACCAGTGGGAAAAGGACGGTCAGAGGCGAACAGCGGTGCGAGTGATAGCGGAGCAAGTGGAGTTTCTGGAACCGAAGCAGCAAGGTAACAAAGACCCGTTCGCAGATTCAAGCAGGCCGTTGGACATCTCAGATTCTGACCTTCCTTTTTAAGGGGGCTCACACATGGATCTCGTCGCCCTTAACCAATCCCTTTACAACGTCTGCCAACGCCTCTCCAAGAGTGCTGACGCGCTTATGCGAATGGCAGATGATGTCGCCCAAACAGATATGGACTATAACATCGCATTAGCATCCAAAATAGACGAACTAGAGAAATCCGGCGGTAAAGCAACACTCATTGAAAAGCTCGCCAAAGGGGATCCCATTGTCGCGCAATACGGCTTTAAACGCCTCTTAGCTGATACCAAGTATGATGCGTCAAAACGTGCATTGATGGCGCTAGAGTCGGAGAAAAGCGGCATACAGACGCTGTTGAAAACGATGCAGGAGGTGTGAAATGCCTATCGGAGATTTCAACCCTGTTCCTAAGTCCGGCATCATCCACAACCGAACGAAAGAAACGCAGAAGCAAATGGGCGCAATAAGCGCCAAAGTACGCAAGCAAGTGCGCGATAGGTCAGGCGGGATTTGCGAAGTCAAAGAGAAATGTACCGGCGCTCCTGCAACCGAACAAGCGCATCTCACAGGCCGGGGAACGATCAAGCATAAAACCACAGCAGCAGATTTGAAAGATGCGTGTGTTGAATGCCATCGTTGGCTGGATTCCACTGGTGAAGGTGTAAAGCACAAAAAATCGTTAAGGGGTTGAGGCGATGGCATGGATAGAAAGCCATCAAGGGTTAGCAAGACATCCCAAAACAAAGAAACTGGCTCGGACGCTAAATGCATCCATTCCAGAAATAGTTGGGTACTTGCATCTCTTTTGGTGGTGGGCGTTGGAGTTTGCAAAAGACGGAGATATCACGAAGTTTGATGATTGGTACATTGCCGAGGAATGCGAGTGGAAAGGCGATCCAGAGGTATTTGTAAACGCACTTATTGATTCTGGTTTTTTAGATTCAGAAGATCGCCTAACCATTCATGATTGGCAAAACGGAAGGTACAGCCGAAAGGAACGCAGCGAAGTTCGCAAAGCATGGGAATCAATGGCGGTTCGGATACGTCCTATCATTCTTCTGAGGGATGATTTTACTTGCCAAGAATGCGGCCAAACACAAGGGTTACTAGAAATTGATCACATAGTACCCATTGCTCAAGGTGGGACGAACGAATTAAATAACCTGCAAGTTTTATGTATGCCATGTAACCGCAGAAAGGGTGCGAACTAATGGCATGGATCGAACTTCACCAATCGTTATGGACACATAAGAAAACCATCTTATTATCCGCAATCTTAGATATTGATGAACTGTACGCCGGGGCGCATATGTCAAAACTCTGGACTTGGGCATTAGACAATGCGCCGGATGGCGATATCTCAGGGTTGCCGCCCAAAGTTATCGCATACGGCGCAGGTTGGAAAGGTGACGCTGTTCAGTTTGTGGATGCTGCAATCTCCTGTGGTTGGATAGACCGAGAGGGAGATTTGATGCACTTGCATGATTGGTACGATTACGCCGGTCGTTTGCTTGAGAAGAAGAACGCGAACAAAGAACGCATGAGAAGCAAACGTGCATTGCATGTGCAACGCACAAACGAAACACAACCACCGCACGTGCAGGGGCTACCTAACCTAACCTTACCTAACCAAACCAAACCAGATATTAAAGAGTATGTCCCATTCGATGAAATTATTACCTACTTAAACGAAAAAGCCGGGACAAGTTATCGTTCATCCGCAAAAGCCACAAGGCAGCATATAAGCGCACGTTGGAATGAGAATTACACTTTAGACGACTTTAAAACAGTCATTGATAAAAAGTGTACAGAGTGGAAGGGAACAAAGATGGAAAAGTATCTTACTCCTGACACTCTATTCAGCCCTAGTAAATTTGATACCTACTTAAACCAAAAAACAGAGATTAAAAAAGTACCTGTGTACGAGTACAAAGATCCATACAGACCACTAAAAGATGATGTACCAGTGGAGGGGTACGGGTGAGCCTATTCGACCAAGATGTCCAAACCGAGCAATCATTCTTAGGATGCCTACTTAAAGAACCTGACCGCATCAACCAATGGGGCGATCAGTTTGAGGATTCGGACTTCATCCACAGTTCCCACAAATTGCTGTGGATTGCCATGCGCCACCTTTACAAAAAGGGAAAGCCAGTCGATGCCGTTCACCTCAAAGACTTGTTCCGCGCCGGTAAGAAGCTAGAAGAGTTCGGAGAAATGAGTTATATCCGCGATCTCAAGGAAAGCGTGCCATACGCAGGACATTGTGACCATTACGGCGAGTTAGTGCGAACAAACAGCGCTTATCGCAAGGTGAAGGAGTACGCCGACAAGCTGAACGAGCTGGTTCACACAAGGGACGGAGACACCGAAGCGGAAGTGTTCGACCTTGTTGAGAAGTTCGGAAAGTCGCTTCAGTCCAAGACCATTTCCGCGCTATCCAAAATCACCGTTGAGCGAATGGATGAGCAGCGCAAGAAACCGCCGCAGATGATTAAAACAGGATTCCCCGCATTTGACGGGTGGAGCGGTGGAATCGGTCGCCAGTGGCTTCACGTTCTCTCCGGTAGGTCAGGCACGGGTAAGACCGCCAAAGCCGCGCAGATGACCTACAACATGGCGAAGCAGGATGAGGGCGCGGTAATCTTCTGGTCGCAGGAGATGCCGACAGAGAGAATCGGGCAACGTATCGTTTCCAACCTCACCGGCATCAATTACGGAAAAATCTTTAAGAACGTGCTGACGGATGAAGAAATTCAGAGATGCCGCAAGGTTGAAGCGGAAATCGAGAGTTTGCCGATTTACTTTGATGATTCTCCGAGCGTAACGATAGGACACGTTAAATCGGTCGCATCCGCCTTCAAACGCACACATGGGAGAATAGCCGCTATATTCGTTGATTACCTCACTCACATGGATATCAAACAGGATAAAGGGCAAAGCAGAGCAACGGCAGTCGGGGATGTCGCAAGGAAGATGAAGATGCTGGCAAGGGAACTGGACTGCGCGGTGATCCTCTTGGCGCAAATCAACCGGGAAGCAGCAGACGAAACGACAAGGCCGCGCAAACATCACCTGAAAGAATCGGGAGACATTGAGCAAGCCGCAGACACGATTGAGATTCTATGGGCAGACGCTTCCGATACGCAGGATGAGAACACCAAGACGATTACAGCCATCATCGACAAGGGACGTTACACAGGCGAACGGGATTTCAAGTACGAGTTTAAAAGCAACGTTCAGCGGTTCACCGATTACGTGAAGCCAATTGATTACACGCCAAACCAAGATGGATTTATAACGGCACATGAAAAGGGGAGGAAGAAGCGATGAACGAAAGCACCGAGACGTTCTTGAGCAAAAACTTCCCCATTCTTGTTAATCAATCCTACGGAATGGGAGACATAACCGAGGACATGAGAAACACACTTTTAAACCTTGAACCTTCCGACTTAGGCGAACTGGACGATGCTTACGCGCAGCTATTCACGCCATTCAAAACAAGCAGTATTATCAAATCCTCGCGAGAGTGGAAAAGGCAGAGGTTGTCATAGCAGAGGAAACGGACATGAAGAAGAAAGACCGTTATATCAAAGCTATGAAAGAACTTATATCTCAGTTGGAGGAGTTGAAGCCGGTATGAAAGGGGATTGTCAGTGCATTGATGGTGTGTGGAAGTGCAATTCATGCTGGAATCGCATAACAAGTGGGCGGAAGAAACAAAAAGGAGTGCGGAATATTGATGGTTCAATGTTAATCGGCTATATGGCGGGGCTAGGCGAGGGTTTCCCTGAAGCGATCGATGCCTTGAACCTCTTGTGTGAAGCAATTAAAGATGGACGCTTCGATTCGACCGCACACGCCCAAGCCGATACAGATCCTTTACCCTTTGAACCATCTAAATATGAACTAGAGGATTAAAGCCCTTATACGGCTACCACTAACGTTAAGCCTATTCGGTCGAATCGAAGATAACCCATAAGGAGGTACAGCGGTGTACGACGATTTCACTGATAAAGAACTAATTGAATTTTATCGACAACAATCAAGCCACTGGCATACGGAGTTCCTAAAAACAAACAAGGGAGGTACAGCGATGAAAGAAGCAATAGAGCGGATAATCATTGAGATGGAACTTATCGCAAAACGACAGTTTGATGAGTACAACAAGCAAAGATGGGACCCAGCATCAAGTTATCACTTCGGATACGCAGAAGGGATAGACGCTGTAATCGACAAACTTAAGGCTGCTATCGCCCAATGATAAAAATCATCGTCCCAGGTCGCCCCGTACCCGCCGTGAGAATGACACAGCGCAGCAAGTATGTCAGCACACAGGCAAAGCGTTACCTCGCCTACAAAGAGCAGGTAGGATGGGACGCAAAAGCCTGCGGAGTGAAACAACCTGTAGAGGGAGATATCACCGTTACCGCGATAGCCTACATGATGCCGGTTCCCGATGTGGATGTGGACAATCTCGCAAAAGCCTATTTAGACGGACTCAATAAAATCGCCTATATCGATGACAAACAGGTAATGAAACTCACCGTTGAAAAGAGATGGGTGTTTGAGGAGAAAGAGCAGCGATCGGAAATTATTATCGAGAGTGTTTCTTGAGGAGGAACCAAAGTGGAACGAGTTTTAGACGCATGTTGTGGGAGTCGGATGTTCTGGTTTGACAAACAAAATAATGATGCAGTGTTCATGGATATCCGCCAGCTAAGTGACACGTTATGCGATGGACGAAAGTTAGAAGTGAATCCCGATCTAATAGCAGATTTTAAAAATATACCTTTTGCCGACAATTCCTTTTACTTAGTGGTGTTTGACCCACCTCATTTAACGAAAGTCGGCGATGCTTCTTGGCTGGCTAAGAAGTATGGAAAACTCGGACAAGATTGGCAGAATGACATAGCTCAAGGATTTAAGGAGTGTATGCGAGTTTTGAAGCCAAACGGGACTCTTATTTTCAAGTGGAACGAGGATCAAATCAAATTATCTGAAGTAATCAAGGCAATAGGAGTTAAACCGTTATTCGGGAATCGGAGGAGCAAAACACACTGGTTAGTGTTTATGAAGGACTAAGGTTTGCGGCTTGCCGCCTTCGATTCGACCGCATCACCTAGCCGAAGGCGGCAGCCGAACAAGGAGGTCTAATCATGGATGAACTAATAACCCAATACATTCCCACACAATGGAGCCAAGTCAGATATATGGCAAGAGGATACGCCTCAGAAGTATCCAGAGCCCATAGTTTCGGACTCACAAAGGGCCATGTTTACATCGTCCATCACACCGAGCAATTCTCCTTTCACACACACCTATACCTGATGGAGTTTCCCGATGCACCCTTTAACCGCGCAATGTTCGATGACGTACCCGACCCGGAGGACATATGAACTGGAAAGAAGCCACTTTATCTCAATTATACGAGGTGGCATGCAATGACCCGGAAGCAGGCATCTATAAACACCAGGCCGCACAGGAGATTGTGAGAAGGCAGAAGAAGAAGCGCCGGCCATTTAAAACACAGCAGCAAAAGAAAAGGAGCGCGATGCCGAGATGGTAAAGCATGTAGTGATGTACTCCGGGGGCATCGGCTCCTGGGCAGCGGCTAAAAGAGTGATCGACAAACACGGCAAAGACAATGTAACCCCACTCTTCACAGATACACTCATTGAGGATGAGGACTTATACAGATTCTTAAAACAAACAGCAGACAACTTCGGATGCGAGTTAGTGTGGCTCAAAGACGGGCGGAACCCTTGGGAAGTGTTCAAAGATGTTCGTTGGATCGGAAATAGCCGTATAGCGCAGTGTTCACACTTACTTAAACAAAAGGTTGCGAGGAAATGGGTGGACGCTAACTGCAACCCGGATGAAACAACACTCTATGTCGGGATTGATTGGTCAGAAATGCACCGTTTAAACAGCATCGTGAAGCATTGGGCTCCATACAAGGTTGAAGCACCAATGAGCGAGGAACCTTACCTGGACAAGCATCAGATGATACGCCAGCTAAGAGACATCGGTATTAAAACACCGCGCCTGTACGAGCTAGGATTCAGCCATAACAACTGCGGCGGGTTCTGTGTACGAGCTGGGCAGGCACACTTTTTAAACCTCTTAAAAACGATGCCAGAGCGTTATAAGCACCATGAGCAGAAAGAGCAGGAGATGCGAGAATATCTTGGGCGTGATGATGTGTCGATACTCACCCGCACAGTGGATGGAGAGGAACAGACCTTCACCCTTAGACAGTTACGTGAGGAATGGGAATCGGGGCTGGGGTTACAAGTGGATTTGTTCGACTTAGGCGGATGTGGATGCTTCGCGCAGTATGACGAAGGGCCGCAGGGCATCGAATCGACCGAACAGCCCAGCGTTAGCGGGGGCCGCACATGAATCCCTTAAAAGAAACTCTAATCACAGACTACATTTACAAAGACCTACCCTATGGAGGAACAGTAACAAGAACACTGATGAAAGAACTATACGAAGAATACAAAAGAGTTACCGGAATATCCAGTACAAGTGAGAAGTTACCGGAAAACCCGGAGGAGGAAACAGTATGAACGATAACGTCAATCATCCATCACACTATACAGCCGGTAAAGTGGAGTGTATCCACGCCATAGAAGCAGCAACAAGCGGATTAGTCGGATTCGAGGGATACGCCACAGGGAACACGATAAAGTACCTTTGGAGATGGAAGAAGAAGAACGGAGTTGAGGATCTACGCAAGGCTCAGTGGTATCTAAACCGTCTCATTGAGACATTGGAGGCGAAACCATGACCCCATTACAAGAAGCCATCCGTTCCCGCGACGAACTGACCGACGAGAATATAGCCCTGCGTTCGGCACTCGCCTATTACGCCTCTACATCCCTGTACACGCCCCTTAACGGCTACGAGATACTGAGAGAAGGGGGCAGAGGTGCAAGAGCCATATTAAGCCAGTATGAGGGGGAAACGGAATGATCACACTCACGGAACGCGAAGCCAGTGTGTTGGGACTTATCGGCACAGGACTCAACCAAATTGAGATGGCAGAAAAGCTTAATATACCCAAGAAAACGGTAAGCAACTACTTCGCACGACTGAGGGAACTTGGAGCCATCAAATCCACCGGCGGAAAAAGTGAAGTCCTGGTCGATTGCTACAAGACAGTGGACAAGCTCACAAATGGAACAAAACGCGCTCAACAACAAAAGGTGGAGATTTCCGACGATGAAGCGTTATACATCCGCAACCATTACAACGTACTCCCGAGAAGCCGCATAGCTGAGAGATTAGGCGTGAGCAAGGTAACGTTCAATCTCATGTGCCTGCAATTAGGGATGGGGGAATAAAGAATGAAACAACGGATAACCAAGATCCAACTTCGTGAAATATCTGACGAGCAAAAAGAACAACTTCGTGAATGGTGGAATCCGCAATACGGAGACGCTTACTACTATCCAAAAGTCGATTCTACAGGTCATGTTCCTAGCGGTTATCTAGGATGGGAATTAGACGACATGAAGACAAGAGTCCTCCCGCTGCTATCTATTGGTCAGATGATTGAGTTCCTTGAAACAAAAGAGTATCCAACGCTCCACATTGATAAGATTCCAGTACGCGGCATGATGCATTACGACAGGCTATGATGTATTCCAACAAGGGAGAGGCACAAATCACGGTGATACATTGTGCGATGCGCTATGGGAAGCGGTTAAAAAAGCCCAAGCCGAAAAGGAGGTTTAAGCCTTGAAAATCAATCAATTTAAACTCGGTTTTGCTATAGGTTTATGGGCAGCAACAGGCGTATGGACACTTATTATTGCATTTACCGATATTTAAGGGGGGCTGAGATATGACGGTTCGTGAGTTGATGGAGTATTTCACTCAGACAAACGCTGACCCTGACGCAACACTATTCGTTGAAACTGAAACACACCGGTTACAACTTAAAAACATCATTGAGGACAGTCGAGGGATATACCTCACAAGTGAGGTATAAGGGAGGAAGCCAATGTTAAAACCAAAGATACGCAAAGGCACTTTCCAACATGTAGAGTCCGAACTTTACGCTTACCACGACACAAGAAAAGAAATTGTGCGCCTCAAGAATGAAATTCTCTACGCCACAGCAACACCGGACAACAACGGTGGAGGGCGCTCTAGCCTCCCTAGTGACCCGACAGGACGAACGGCAACCCTAATGGTGAGTCATAGGCGCATTGAGCAAATGGAGCGCATAGTGGAGGCTATAGAGAGCGTGGTGGACAGGCTTCCCAAAGACAAGAGCGACATGATAAAGATGAGATATTGGGCAAGACCTCAAACGCTTACCTGGGAAGGGATCGCACTAAACTTACACATCAGCCGAAGGCAAATCATGAATTGGCGGGATGATATCATTGAAGCTATCACCGATAAAATAGGCTGGAGATGACCTTATACCCTATAATTGCACAAAGATTGCACTTTTGAATCATTTTCCCGGTGCATAATGGTAATATGAGCAGAATATAATAATAGGTTTCAGAGCCTTCCTCCTCGAAGGCTTTTTTCTTTGTATGGAGCACGCAATAGCCATCCGTGTTGGATGGTTCTTTGCGTTGGGTTATGCCCCAATGGCGGCTAGTGGTGGGGGCCGGGGCACTTAGAAGCCAGAGGTGATGGAATGGACAAGCTTTTAGAGATTGGCATCAAAAAGCGCAACAAAGAAATCACCGAGAGCTGGAACGAACTCGCAAAGAAAACCCGATTCGCCAATGGTGAACAGTTTCGCACATGGGTGAAGGGTCAGATTGGCACACAGCCAAGGACAGACACTCCAGAGATACATAACTACAAAGAGGAAGTCGAGATACACAAGGACGGCACACAGAGCAGCAATAAACTGGTGAGGATGTCCATAGAGGAATCGAAAGACCCGTCATACCTCCTTAAAGCGCATGGATACAGTGTAGAGGCATGGGAGATTGTTGGCGCGAAGTCCAGCATTTGGAACCAACATAATAAGCAGGACGGAACAGTAACACTATTCAGCAGCAAGATATCAGTTAAGCCAAAGGTGAACGGATTCGATTGGGATAGCCTCATAAAGAGGTTAAGCAATGTACCGAGCGTAATAGTAAAACAGAATATAATACCTACAGGGGAAAGGTATTTGAGCCTTCCTCTCTTTGATATGCACTTCGGCATAAGCAGTTACGACACGTATAAGGCAACACAGACAGAGATCCTAAACCTAATCGAAACAGGATACAAAGAAATACTCATAATCGTAGGCCAAGACCTTCTCCATACAGATAACTTTAGAGGGCAGACAGCAAGCGGAACACTTATAGGCAAGATAGACATGGAAAAGGCATGGGAAGATGCAGCGCGGTTCTATGAGCCTATCATTGTGGCAGCATTAAAGAATAAAAACACTAAAACGAAAATCATGTACTCAAAAGGTAATCACGATGAATCAATGTCGTGGTCGTTTGTGAAGTACCTCAGAGGAAAATTCCCACAGGCAGAGTTTGACACCAGCTTCAAAGAAAGAAAAGTCCACATGTTAGGGCTGAACTTTGTTGGAGTGAACCACGGGGATAAAAAGAAAGAAGAAAACCTTACAGAAAACTTCTCAACAGAGTTTCCAATAGAGTGGTCACAAGCTAAGACGAGAGAAATATTCACCGGTCATTTACACCATGAGCGAGTGATAGACAAACGCGGGACTGTCATCAGAAGGATGCCAACAGCAAACGAGATTGACGATTACCACGATGATTACGGATATACAACAGCGCATAAACGGTTTCAGGTATTTGAATACAGCAGGGATGCCGTAAAAAGGATTCATTATGTGTGAGGTGAGATAGATGAGCGAACCTGTCACCGAAGAAGAAGCATACGGAAACGACTGTAAAGACGGATCATGTGAAAACTGAGGTGAGAAGATGACCACAGAGTATGAAAAGAAGTGGGATGAAATAAAGCGCACGATTGAAGATGCTAGGTCAGTCGCGATCAGAAACCATTGTACAAAAGCGAAAAACACAGCAGATAAACCAACAATCACTTTAAAAGACCTATTGGATAGAGCGCATATCATGTAATAATGTGCAAAGAAATGGTCGATTTAGCGGAGTCAGATATAAAAATTCATGCAAATGAGTGCAAATCTGATAGCCGAATAGGCGGAGTGTGATCCCAATCTGTTAGGCAAGGGAATGGAGGGAACCCATTGAATTAGTTAAACATACATCACCCAAATAAACATAGGAGGATGATCGAGATGGTTCCAACATGAGCAAGAACAACAGGCCAACAGTGAGCGTGATACTGATATGCAGTGAATGTGAATCTAAACATCCAATATGGCGCATAGACGGAAGGCGTAGAACTCCGGGACATATTAAACATCTATATTGCCATATATGCAAGAAGGGCACAGCGCATGTTGATACAAATAGCGAATGGGAAACGGGGTGATGGAAGTGGCATTGAATCCGCAACAACAAATGTTTGCTGACTATTATCTCGTGGAACCCAATGCCACCGAAGCAGCCAAGAAAGCCGGTTACAGTGAAAAGACAGCCTATTCACAAGGACAACGACTGTTGAAACATGTTGAAGTTCGCGCGTATATAGACGAGAAGATGACTGAGCGCTCAGAAAAGCTTAATATTGAGGCCGAATGGGTGCTTGCTAAACTCGTTCAAGTTGCCGATCGTTCAATGAAAGCTGAACCCGTGATGAAATGGGATTATGAGGAACGCGCACTTAAAGAAACCGGCGAATACCAATTTGACAGCCAAGGGGCAAACAGAGCTTTAGAGCTCATTGGCAAGCACTTAGGTATGTTCAAAGACAAAATCGAGCATAGCGGCACATTAGGCGTTCAGATTGTGGATGATATCAAATGATTAAGTTAGCAGATGTCATAGCACCATCCTTTCATCCGGTTCATTTGGACATCAAGAAAGATAAACATACGCACTATTGGCTCAAAGGCGGTCGTGGTTCCACTAAGTCGTCATTCGTCGCCATTGAACTCATACTCGGCATCATGAAAGATCCCGAAGCAAACTGTGTTGCACTCCGTAAAGTGAAGGACACATTAAAGGATTCAGTTTATGAACAGCTCTCCTGGGCCATTGAAAAACTCGGTGTGGATCGGTATTGGCACAGGGGAATAAGCCCACTGAGTTTAACCTACATTCCAACTGGTCAGAAGATCATATTCAGAGGCGCAGATAACCCTAAGAAGATCAAATCCATCAAGTTTAGCAAAGGCTACTGTAAATTCATTTGGTACGAGGAAGTAGACGAGTTCTCAGGCATGGAAGAGATACGGATGATTAACCAATCTCTAATGCGTGGCGGATCTAAACATATTGTGTTATACAGCTACAACCCGCCGAAGTCCATGAACAATTGGGTCAACGCGGAGGTTCAATATACACGCGAGGATAGAACAGTGCACCACAGCAATTACTTGAGTGTGCCGAAAGAATGGTTAGGCGATCAGTTCCTAATTGAGGCTAATCACCTTAAATCTGTTAAACCCACTTCCTACGAACATGAATACCTGGGCGAAGTCACCGGTACAGGCGGCGAAGTGTTCAGCAATGTACAGATACGCCCGATCAGTGATGAAGAAATCAAAGACTTCTACAACATCCGGCGAGGCATCGACTTTGGCTATGCGATAGACCCCTTCTCTTATGGCGTGATGCACTACGACCGCAAGAAGAAGCGTTTATATATCTTCCATGAGTTTTACAAAGTGGGCTTAAGCAATCATGCAGCATATGAGCATGTTGCAAAAGAGAACAAACAGAACGAGCAGATCCTTGCAGACTCCGCAGAACCTAAGAGTATCCACGAGCTGCGGCAATATGGCTTACGCATCAGAGGCGTGAAGAAAGGCCCGGACAGTATCGAGTACGGCGTTAAGTTCCTGCAGGACTTAGAAGCCATCATAATTGATGACGAACGTTGCCCAGAGACAGCAAGAGAGTTTCTAACGTATGAGCTTGAGAAAGACGCAAACGGCAACTTTAAAGCAGGTTATCCCGACAAGAACAACCATGCAATCGACATGACACGTTACGCGATGAATGATGAGTGCATGAAGTTCAAAGAGGAGCAGAAGCACACGCCTGACCCTGACAATCCGACACCGCAGGAGAAGCACACTAAGATGGTTAAGGCGATGACAGGCGGTACAGCACCTAAAGAATTGATGAGGTGGTAAATATGGATTACCTACAAGGACTGCTCACTGGGGCAGTCTTTTCTGCGTTGATCTTTCTTTATCTGCAATCAAGAAAGCCGAAACCGGCGAAGCATGATGAACCCGATCCCGAGGTTAAGCGCAAAGCCAAAGAGACGCACGAACATTTCCAATCACTGATGAACTATGACGTATCGCAAGCCCTTGAGCGAAAGAAGGTGACATAGATTGGCCGATACAACGAAAGATTGGGACTTATACGAGGCGGGCAAGCGATACAACAACCGCTTAACGCCGAACTATTACGACACCGTTGATGCGAATCTAGCCTTCTTCCAGGGCGATCAATGGCGCAATCTGCCGGATACGAACATGCCGAAGCCCGTGTTTAACATCATCAAGCGGGTTATTACCTTTTTCGTCGCTTCCATGACCACATCGAACATCAAAATCCACTATAAGCCTTTGGGATACGGTAACGACCTTCCAATGATGGAGGGTATAGACCCAATCGAGGTGGCAAATGAGCAAACCAAAACTCTGCTTGAGAAGTTCAAAATGGAGTATAAGCAGCGTGAAGCCTTATTTGATTCCGCCATAACCGGAGACGCTTGCGCACACTTCTACTTCGACATCGAGAAGAGAGCATACAACGGTGGTCAAGACGTACAAGGCGAGATTTGTATGGAGATGGTGGATGGCTCTAATGTGTTCTTCGGTAACGCCAACAACTCCCGCATCGATAAGCAGCCTTATATCATCGTCTCAGGCCGGGATATGGTCGAAAGCCTGCGAGATGAAGCCAAACGGTACAAGTCGAAGGAACAAAACGGCGAAATTACCTCAGATGTGGACTACGGCGAACAGTTAGGTGAAGCAGGGCGCATCGAGGTAGAAGCAGACGATTACGGCAAAGCACAATATATCATCGTATACCGCTACGACAAGAAAACCAAGACGATCAAAGCCAGTAAGAGCGTCAAAACAGCCTACATTTACAAGGACATTGACACCGAGCTTTCTCACTATCCTGTGGCATGGCTGAACTGGGAGAAGCAGAAGAACCAGTACCACGGACGCGCACTATGTACGGGGATGTTGCCGAACCAAATTTTCATTAATCGCATGTTCGCCATGGTTATGTATCATTTGATGATGACGGCATTCCCAAAAGCGGTGTACAACGCAGACATTATCGAGAATTGGTCAAACGGTATTGGTGATGCCATCCCTGTTACCGGGATCGGGCATGAGGCGAATATCAAGAATATTGCCGGTTACCTTGAGCCTGGAAACATGAGCAATCAAATCATTCAGGCTATTGAACTTGCGATGCAGTACACAAAGGAAACACTCGGAATCAGTGACGCGGCAATGGGTAACGTTGATCCCAAAAACACATCAGCCATCATTGCGGTGCAGAAGTCGTCGGCTATTCCCTTGGAGAACCCGAAAGCAAACCTGCATGAGTGGTTTGAAGACATTGGGCGCATCATCTTTGACATGATCGGCACATACTACGGGCCGCGTCCGGTTCAAGTGGGTGAGCAGGTACTACCGTTTGATTTCAGCATCTTCAAGGATATGTGGCTAGACGTTAAAGCTGATGTGGGCGAAGCCTCCTATTGGTCAGAGATCGCCAGCGTACAGACGATGGATAACCTGCTCAAAGAGGGACACCTGGACATCATCGACTATTTACAGCGCATACCTGACGAGTACATTCCGCAGAAGCAGGAGCTTATCGCAAGCATTCAGCAACGGATGCAGCAACAAGCCATGATGCAGGAACAGCAGGCGATGGCACAACAAGAGATGGCTAACCAGCCGCAGGATATCGACATACAAGCAGCACTCAAGCAACTGTCGCCGGAAGAACGCAAAGCTTTTGAACAAGCGCCACCTGATGTGAAAGAACAAATCATACAGAAATTACTGCAACAAGCACCTGCGTAAGGTGTTTTTTTTATTGTCCTGCCATACGACTCTAAACTGGGCAAATTTGCGCCTACCATAGCGCGAGGAGGCTTTACCTATGTTTGATGATGACGCGATTCTACCGGACGACTACGAGGCCACACCAGCCCCGGAGCAAGAGGTAGAACAAGAACAACCGGCAGAAACCCTAACCGAAGTAGAGGATACCAAACCGACTGAGGAAGAGGCAGAGCCAACGCAAGAGCCGCAAAAACTCAAGATTAAATATAACCATGAAGAAAAGGAAATCAGTCTTGAGGAAGCGACAACCCTCGCACAAAAGGGACTCAACTATGATAAAGGCATCGAGAGAGTCCGACAAGAAGCCGCACAACAAGCGCGTGATGCTTGGATTGCCGAGCAAGGCTATGCGTGGAACGGGAAACCGATCACGACTGAGGCTGAGTACAACAGGCAACGGCTGAAAAGGAACTCATGGATAAGTACCAAGACCAAGGCCTGCCCGATGAGGTGGTTAAGGAGCTTGTGGAAAATCGGAAGTTCCGCGAACAGTATCAAACGCAGCAAAAGGAACTCGAATCCAAACAGCGAGAGAACGACCAATACAACGAGTTTGTCGCTCAGTTCCCGGACGTTGACCCCAAGACCATTAAGCCTGAAACATGGCAAAGGGTTGCAGACGGTGTGCCGCTCAAATACGCCTATATGGAGCAAGAGCGTGCGGATCTCTTAACCAAAGTAAAAGTCGTTGAACAAAACCAAAAGAACCAACAAAGAGCCCCTATCGGAAGCGTCACAGACCACGGAAGCAATGAAGTGGCGAGTGAGGACGACTTTTTGAGGGGGTTTAATTCTGTCTGATGAGTACCCACATTGATCTGACAGGCGTGCGGTTCGGTCGGTTAGTTGGGGCAAACGTCCAACATCCCGGCATTCTATCGAGCGCAACGATGTTAACGGCAACTATGAAACGTCTAACTGCCGCTGGGCAACAAAGGAAGAACAGATGCGCAATCGTCGTATTTTGAAAAACAATTCAACCGGCGTGAACGGTGTGTATCCAAGTCCGAACGGTAAAAAGTTCTGTGCGCAGATCAACTGTAACGGTAGACGAGTACACCTTGGAACGTTCGACACATTGGAAGAAGCAAAGCAAGAAAGAGAAAAGGCAGAAGAAAAATATTGGCGGAATAACACCGCATAAGGAGCTGGATTACATTGGCAATGAACCTCGCCGCGAAATATGAGAAAAAGGTAGACGATCGCTTTAAACTGAAATCCGTTACCGAATCCGCAGTTAACCGGGAATACGATTGGACAGGTGTAGACACCATCAAAATCTACTCCATCCCAACAGTAGCAATGAACAACTATACTAAGACAGGCACATCCCGTTACGGAACTCCTGCTGAACTGGACAACACGGTTCAAACGATGCTGCTGACGCGTGACCGTTCCTTCACGTTCACCATCGACCGTGCAAACACTCAGGACACACAAGGCGTGATGGAAGCAGGCAAGGCGCTTGCTCGTCAGATTGATGAAGTAATTGTGCCGGAGATCGACGTCTACCGTTTGGCCGCCATGTCGGCAGCCGCCATCACTAACGGTCACACCGCCACAGCCGCTATCACGGCTTCCAACGCTTATGTGAAGCTGCTGGACGCAGGTGCTGCGCTGGACGAGGACAAAGTGCCGGTAACGGGCCGTATCGCGTTTGTTACGCCTGCCTACTACAACTTCCTCAAGCAAGATAACACGTTCATCAAGGCATCTGAGATTGCTCAAAACATGCTCATCAACGGTCAAGTGGGCGAAGTGGACGGCGTGAAGATCGTCAAAGTTCCTTCGGTCTACCTGCCTGCAAGCCATGCGTTCATCCTGACTCACCCTATCGCGACTGTTGCCGCACAAAAACTGGAAGATACAAGATCCATGATAATCCACCCGGGGTCAATGGCAAACTCGTAGAGGGACGCAAGCGTTATGACGCATTTGTTTTGGCAAACAAAGTCAATGCGCTGTTCGCACATAAAATCGCCTAATTAGGAGGGTAAGCATGAAATACGTGCTGAAGGATGAAGATGGTAAAGTGATTGCCGAGCAAGAGTTGAATGACGAGGTGCAAGCAGCCGCGTTTGAAAAAGCCGGTTTCAAGCAAGTAGCAGACAAAAAGAATAAAGAATAGTCTTCCCAACCATAGGAGGCAGAGTGTAAAAGCTCTGCCTTATTTTTGTTTATAAGGAGGGTTAAGCGTGCTGATTTACAGCGAAAACAAGGACGTCGGTTTGGCAATAGATGCCTCCAACATGGCGGCGGGTGCAATTATATTTGGAAACTGGACTGACAATGTACATTGGGTAAGAAATGTAGTGGTACTTGCCCAAAGCGATCAACAATACGATGTGGGGGTAGGTAGAAGAGATTTTTCTGGAGCAACAGATATTGGTTCTACTGTGGCCTCTACTCAAAATGCAGTCCTTTCCCCCAATTGGCGTAGTCACCCATTAACAGGGTCTTCGGGTGTATTGGGGTATAGTGTGAGGTTTTTCATAAAAAACTCCGCAGCAGTTCCCAACACATACGGACGTTTGCGAGCCCAACTCTTAGGACTGTAGGTGAAAACCATGGAACAACTATTCCAGAAACTTGCCGAAGCCGGCTTGATTGACGATTCAGGAAACATTGTTCTGGAGCGTTACCCTGACGGAACATATCAAGCAGTGGATAAACAAATCTTCAATACATTCTTCGGAGATGTTGCAGAAAACCCCACATATGAAGCCTTGATGGGGACTCATACCTTCATGTGGGGAGATCCACCACAACAATTAACATACACAGCCGCGCAATTAGGGTATCAAAAATATTTCTATCAATGGAAAGAATTTGGCATCCTCTAACGCCTCCTAACCGGGGCGTTTTTTCATGGAAAGAAGGTGAACAATGGTCACAGGGGAACAAGTCGAACCATAGCAAATCATGCCCAAATATGGTATAATTTAATAGTGGGATAGCCCGACGGGGCGACAAGCGCAGTATTCCGAATTGCGTTTCCCATGTTCAATATTCGGATAACACTACGGAGGTGTCGAGCGTGAAAAAGATTGATTTTACTGGAACACGCATTGGACAATTGACAGTCATCAGAGAAGCAGGCAAAGATAAGTTCGGACACATACAGTGGTTGTGCAAGTGCGATTGCGGCAATGAAACGATTGTGTTGAGTGACAACATCAAACGCAAGCACAGCAAGAGTTGCGGATGTTTAAGAACAAACACAATAGTCGCTTTAAATCAAACACACGGAATGACACACACCCGCATTTACACCGTATGGGTTAACATGGTGCAACGATGCAACAATCCCAACTCAGGACGTAATTATGAGGCTTATGGGAAAAGAGGAATTAAGGTTGACAGCAAGTGGTTGACTTTCGATGGTTTTATGGAAGATATGGGCGACACTTACCGAGATTGTTTAACGCTAGACCGAATAGATGTGAATGGGAATTATACGAAACAAAATTGCAGATGGGTTGAAGTTCTTGTGCAGGCTAACAACAAGCGTAACAACCGATTTATCGAAGTAAGAGGTAAAAGGGCAACCATACCCGACTTAGCAAGAGAATACAAAGTTCCATCCGCTACATTATGGGCTAGGATATACAAATTAGGTTGGAGCATTGACAAAGCCCTGACTGAACCAATACGAAGACACTCCTAACGGGGTGTTTTTATTTTTGGGGGTGATTATAGAAGTGGCAATTACAGGTGAACAGGTATTCAATATAGCTGTTGCTTTACTAGACGAAATCCAAACTAGCGCATCATACCGCCAATACGCACCAAGCGTCTTAACCACCCTGCAAGCGGAACTGTTGCCGAAGACGGAGACACCGACTGTTATCGCGGATCTCGCACAGCCTCTCTCTTTACCTGACTCGCTGTGTCTCCAAGCACTCCCTTATGGACTCGCCGCACACCTTATGATTATCGACAATCCTAACGACCAAGGGAAAGCGGCGTTCTTTAACGCACGTTATGACGAGTTAAAGAGCAAGCGAGGCGCAACAATCACACCGATAACCGATGTCTACAGCGTGGGGGCGGATGGCTATGGCACGTATTAGCGCATCAAGCGTCCCCTCCCAAATTGACCGCATCAACCGCTTCAAAGGAATCAACGTATCCGTCGATCCCACGCAGTTGGAGTATAACGAATCACCTTCCATGCTCAACATGACACTTGACACCGAAGGCGCATTAGACAAACGCACAGGGTACGCGAAACTGTTTCCCACAGCCCTCGGCGGAACAGTGTGGAGCGCGTTCGACTATCGCAAGAGTGACGGCACGACTGAGCATCTTTTACACGCGGGAACGAACCTGTACCGGATGCCCGTGGATGGAACACAGCCGACTTCCATTTATGCGAGTCTCGCAAATAGCAGGAGCAACATGTTCGCGATGGCCGGGAAAGTGTACATCCAAGACGGCACGAACTACCTGGAGTATGACGGGACAACGGTGAAAGAACCTGACCCATACATTCCGACACTGTTCATCTCCACACCTCCAGCAGGGGGCGGAACAGCGTTTGAGGACTTCAACCTACTTGGCACGAAGTTTAAGCAATCCTTCTCCGGGGATGGCACAGCGACCGTGTTTCAACTCGCACTAAGTGGATTAGACGCAACACCTGTTACCGCAGTAGTCGGCGTAACGACCATCAACGAGGGCTCGGGGCTGACCGTTGACCGCACATTAGGCAAAGTCACCTTTACCACTGCGCCAGCCACAGGAACGCCGAACAACGTGGTCATAACCGCGAGCAAGACAACAGCAGGCATGAAGCAGAAGATCACGGCTTGCAAAAATGCGAGGCTGTACGGCGGAACAAATGACACTCGCGTGTTCATGTGGAGTAAGAACATCCTTTATCGCTCGGATGTGTACCGTCCCAACTACTTCCCGGAGAATGCGTTCCAAAAGGTAGGCGGAGACGATGACATTCAGAACATGGTGATCCAATACGATACCGCCGTCATCGAGAAAGAGTTCAGCAAGTGGTCACTACGATACGAGCAGGACAGCACAGGAAAGGCGCTATTCCCCATTAGACCGATTAACGACACAGTAGGGTGTATCGCTCCTCTCTCGTCTCAGATCGTGGAGAATGCGCCTGTATCGCTCACACGCAACGGTGTATACACGCTCGCCGGGGGTAATGTGCGGGATGAGCGCAATGTGTCGCAGATTTCTAAGCGTATTGATAAGTTACTGCTCGCTGAACCGAATCTCAAGGATGCTATTTCCATCGACTTCGACCAAAAGTACATGATCTTCCTTAACGGCAACGTGTATGTATGGGACTATCGCCTCAACGAGTGGTATCCGTGGGACAATTTCCCGGCTACGAGTGTGTGGGAGATTGATTCGCGGCTTTATTTCGGGGATGTGGCGGGAAATGTCTATTACCTGAAAAAGCTGGGAGAAAACGCGGCGTACCGCGACAACACCCAAGCAATCATCTGGCATTGGTACGGCAAACAGAATGCTTTTGGCATGGATGAGCGAAGGAAACTGGTGGAGAAGGTTGAGGTTACCATCAAGCCGGACTCTGCGACCTCTGCTGAAATGTACTACATCACCGATCAAACCCAAAGCCCGTTAGTCGCAAGGCTGAAAATGAACATGTTTGATTTTAACAACTTTAATTTTGGAGAGTTCACTTTCCTGGTGAACAATTTCCCACAAAGCACCATGACCAAGATCAAAGCGAAAAAGATCGTCTATTTCCAGCTTTACTTTAAGGGGCAGGAGATTGATGAGAGTTTAGGCTTACTCTCCATCAGCATCATCTACTCTCCGCAAAGCCTCGTTAAATAAGGGGGTGCAGAATGCTTAATAAAATCACCGCATTATCTGACTTAATCGCAACATTAGCTGACAGGCCAGTTATGACCTCCGCACAACTAAAAGGATACTTTGACAGCCAGCCGGATCAAATTAAAGTTGCGTTTAACGCCTTAATTGATTCTCTGATGTCATCCACATCAGGAGATAGCGGGGCGCACAGCATCGGATCTGCCACGATCTCAGGGGTTTCCGGGGCAACGGTATGGGCGCAGTTAACCGACCTTAAAGCTCAAATCGCCGCAGTTAGTGTGGGAACCCTGCCGGATGGCTCAATTACACCTGCTAAACTCTCGTTCGACCCCGCCACACAAGCGGAGATGGACGCGATGAACCTGAACAATAAACGAATACTCTCTATGGGAGGAATGCTGTAAATGGCTACCGGGGATCGCACACCAACCGAAATAACTCCGCCAACCGCACTCAGCACAACAGCAACAGCGGTTTATACGAATTCTGCCGCAAACCGGGGGCAATTAACGGGACTGTGGATTTGCAACACCTCATCTTTTCAGCGTATTGTAACGCTCTACAAGAACGGTACAGCCGCCGTAAATCAGATAAGCGCCATCACCCTTCCTGCGGGTACATCGACGCTCATAGACCTCTCAGGTAAGGCGTTGGTGTTCACCGGCACTCAGATTCTCGCCGCCAAACAAGACGCAGGGACAGATTGCAACATTGCAGCATACGGCATCCTTGAGCAGATTGCGTAGGTGATACGATGATACGAAACTTTGGTTCGGTTACGGGACTCACCAATCAACCTCAAGGGTTAGACATCGGACTTGGCGGTGGGAACAACGTTAAAAGCATTCAGCGCGGATCTTACAACATGGGCGCAAATTCAACGGCCTCAATTCCCATTTCATCAATTGATCCTACCAAGTCGATAGTGTATATCACCTTTGTGAACGGTGGGTCTTCTACACATAACAACTGCTTGGTTCGGGTGACTTCGCTCGCTGCAACAAGTATAGCGATTGAGCGCTCTAGCGGAGTCGGAACGGCGATAGTGGAATGGGTTGTCTTGGAATACGTCGCGGTCAAATCCAAGCAAACAGGTTCAAGAGCATTGACGGGTTCCAACACTGAGGATTTGACCAACGTATCCGCGATTGACCCGAACAAATCCATACTCATTGTCACGTTTATTGCAAACGGAACTGAAAGTACCACCGCCATGCAACGTTATAATATCCGAAGCACAACGCAGATTATGATTGCCAGCAACACAACGAATACCACAGCAAACTGGCAGCTCATCGAGTTCCCGTAAGGAGGGAAAACATGATCCACGCTCAACTAGACGAACACCTCATCTGCACCGGATGCAGCAATTTAAAGCAGATCGAGTCCCACCCTCTCCTCGTTTACCTCCCTGACGGATGGAACGAGGATTTGTTATGGCGCAAATGGGATGGACAGTGGAGTGTGGAGAAATACGCGCCTCCTGAACCTGTTCCTGGCCCGGACTTGCCCGCTGAAATCACTCAACTAAAAGCTACTCAAGCAGACATTCTCTTAGCTATGGTCATGAATGATCTCATGTAAAAGGGGCGGTATACATGGACTGGTTTAATACGGTTAAAGACTATTATGATTCTGGATTCTACACCAAAGAACAGGTCGCAGTTTTCGTACAAAAAGGTAAGATCACGCCTGCACAGTATGAAGAAATAGTAGGCGAACCTTACCCAGGGTAATAAGGGTCAGGGGAAGTACCGCCCCAAGCAGACACTTCCCCCTTTGCTCTCTATCCCGAAGGATGGAGAGTTTTTACATTTTATCACCAAGTCATCAAAATCGAACAGTAAAATTTTGGCTCCGTATCTGCGGGGCTTTTTCTTTTAAGGGGGCGATATAGTGGCCGCAATGACACCCGAACAAATCACCGCAGAACTCACGCGTAAGGCAGCGTCAGGGGTAACAAAAGCAAGCAGCGCCGCAAACCAAACACAGCTAGACGGCATCATTAAATCACGGACAGACGCGGCTAATGCCGTGACCGCGCCGCCTACGAACGACACAGTATCCCCGACTGCTGATATGGAAACCAAGCTAAACGATGCCATTAACCTGCGTAAAACCGCCGAACTTGATGCTATTCGCAGGGAGCGAGATGCCGCACTCCAAGGCTTAAACAAAACGGAGACGCAAACGAAACAAAATGCCTACGATAACCGCAATCAAGCGGATGTAGTTGCCATGCAGAACGCCCAAAGGCTGCGTCAGTCCATGGCAGACATGGGGCTGCTGAACAGCGGAGACAATTTGACAGCGCAAGCACAAGGCAACGCACAGCGCCAAGGGGCAATCGGTTCCATAAACCGCGACGAGTCGAATATGCTGACGGATATCTCAGAGCGCAGGGCGTTGCTGAACAACCAGGCGGCGGGTCAAGAATCTGGACTCACCAGCAGGCTAGAAGCGGATCGCCTGGATCGCATGATCGATATTCAGCGGTTCGGCATTGATGACCAGTTTAGACGGGATCAGTTTGGATGGCAGAAGCAAACCGATACAGCAGCGCTTACGGGTAACTTTAACGGTCAGCGTACCATTCAAGGGCAGACCTTTGATCGCAGTAAGTTTGAATCCGACAGGGCTTATGACTATCAAGTGGGTCGTGACAAGGTTGAAGATCAGCGTTGGCAAAAAGAGTTTGACTACAGAGTTAAACAAGACGGTATACAAAGCGCGATTGCTTGGTACAACGCGAAAACATCCCGTCAGAGTTCTAACAATGCCTCGAGCAACGCTAGTTTTAGCAAGCTAATTGATATTTGGGGCGCATCGGGTAAAGCTCCTGCCGGATTAGAGTCATTTGGTATTCAACCAGGACAGCCATATAAGCCAGACAGCAATGGAAACCCTGGGGGAATCTCCAAGGAAATGATGAGCGAGATGGACGGACTGTATACCGGATTGTCTAGCAATCAGATTTCTCCTAGCCAAGCCAAAGCCGAGATCGATGGTCGTGAGCGTATGGGGCTTATCACACCGCAGGACGCAACAGCCATGCGGTCATTCGTTCAAAAGTTCTCAGAAGGCGGGTCAGGTGGAAAGCCGCAGGTCGTTCAATCCAATCTCGCTGGAATGACAGGCGATCAGCTTTTAAAGGTATGGGAAACTGACCCGACAGGAAAATCGGCAGGCAGAGGAATGTATGATTGGCGTTCATGGATTAAAGATCCAAGAGGACAACAAGCCGGTGTAACTTTTGAAATGTGGAAAGATCAATTCGGGCCGAGGATGTAGGAGGCTGATGTCATGAGTTTTTCTCGTTTCAACAAATCAAACAGCAGCTTCCAACGTTTCTCACAGCCGACTGATCCTTACGACACTACATCCATCGATAATCAGATTAAGAATGCCTCAACACGCATTCAAGACGCGGGGTTCCAACCGGATAATGCGGATAAACGAAATTGGTTTGAAAGGTTGACCAATTTACCACAGAAGCAAAACTTCTTCTTTGACACACTTGAACTTCTTGGTCGTCCGGGGCAATCGGTTATGAACGCAATCCACAAGAAAAATACTTCTATGAGTTTAGGCGAAGCATTGAAGAGAGGCATATCCGGTGACGATAAAATAAGAGGCTCAGAATTGTTGCAGGGAACGAATATGAATGCCGCGGCTAAAGCGGTGGTGGGAACAGGTCTAGAGATTGCGCTAGACCCTCTCACATACGTACCAGGCGGCATTCTAGCCAAAGGGGTAACAATACCTGGGAAAGCAGCTGGCAGAGCTGTATCTGGCGCGTACAAAGCCACAGAGAACGCGATACCATCATTTGCGAGGTTTAGCGAGAATACTTTACGTCCGGCTGCTGAAAATGTCAAAGACGGACTTGGCTATATGTTCAACTCTGAATACAAGATTAAAGACACTCTCGACGGAGGAAAAAGTGATTTTCTAAAGAATCTCAATCAACAGACTGACAACAGCCGCCGATACATGCAGGAGGAAACGCTTGGCAACCTCGGTAGAGTCGCAAGGGACGCGGGAGGCATCGATACAGGGGCAGACGTTGGGCGGATTATGGAAAAGCCTCTGCGCCAATTTGAGGACGTTAAGGGCTATGAGTTTCCAGATGGATTGAGGCGCACAGAAAATAAACAGGATTTGTTTGCTGAAATCAGCAAGAACCGGGGTTCCATAAAAAACATCGGCAAAGACATTCGCGCAACTTCCGGCCAGTACGATCAAGCCATCGGGCAGTTTGGCAATGCGCTTGATCAAACGGACTCACAGCTTCGAAAACTGTTTGCGGGTTTGGAGCGTGAAGCCGGTAAGAATTTGGATTCTACCACTCGCGGCAACCTTCGTGAGGCTAGTTTGGAACTGAAACGATTAGATAGTCAGATTAACAACTTCGACAACGCACAAGAAAGCGTACTGCGACATTTCAAGAAACAAGTCAAAGACAACCACGAGAGTAATTTTGAACTGTTGAAACGTATTAAAGATGTTGCGCCTAACGGTGTTAAAGGTGTTGCTCGTCAAGAGATGCCTAATGGCTTGCTGATTCGTAAAGAAGGAAAGGCAATTGATGAAGTTGCGAATGAGCTTGGCTATCAATACGCTGATGATTTAGTACAAGAACTGAAACGTTTGAACAATGTCCCTCGGAAGTTGGATGAAGAGACAGTAACGAGATTTGCCCAACAAGAAATGCAACGTACAGGATCGCTTGAACGTTTGCAGGACACTTTCAAAGGGCTACAGACAGCTAAGTCGACTATCCAAAACTCCATCAAAGATATCGCCAAGCAAGCGCCAAAAACCAGAGCAGCAAAAGCAGCCGCACAAGCATTCGCAAAACTGTCCGATCATCCAGAGTATGTACGCCTGACACAGCAACGAGACGCTTTAAAACAGCAGTTTGACGCGCTGAAAACTGAGTCCAAGTCAACGCGCCAGGGAAAGGTTGATCAAATCAAGCAACATGAGGCAGATATTCAAACACTGCACGAAGCAGCTAAAAACCCTGTGATCGTGCAAAAGGAGATACCGAGGCCGCCGCGTGAATCGTCAGCAGATCCCAAGATTCAAAAGGCTGCACAAAAGCTAGTCAAGAGTAACGCAGTCATACGGGAGTTTGCTGAACAGAACGGCATCGGTATCCCTGAACTTGAAGGCTACATGACGCATGTATGGAGTCAAGAAGAACGGGCGAGACGGACGCGGGTATCTGCGGTTGATCGTGGTTCAAGGGGAACAGGAAACCCTAACAAATCCATCCTCAAAAATCGCGAGTTAACAGGAAGCGCGGAGGACATCAATGACAAGTTAGGTCGTAAATTCTTCGAGCCTAACGCGTTCTATGCTTCGGCAATAGGACAAAAGCGACTCGTTGACTATGTTCATGCCGTTAAATTCAGGCGAGAAGTGCTGAGTAATCCTGAGTTTGCAAACAAATTTGTTAAAGGCATGACCGTCCCTAAAGGCGCAGAAGTGATTGACACCAATAATTATAAGTTCCTGAAGGATTCCGGAGATGTGTTGGATGGAATGGGGCTTGCCGATGAGGTAGGCGGTCAGTATATTGTCACCAAGCAAGCGAAGCTTCTCCTTGACCGTTATCAACGCATAAACACCGATGAGGGTACAAAAGCTTTCCTTAAAGCATTCGACACCATACAAAGCTTCTGGAAACGCGGTGCGTTGTTCTCTCTTGGGTATCACGTTCGCAACCAAGCCGGGGCAATGTTTAACAACTATGTGGGTGGAATGAATCCGGTAGATATCGCCAAGTACACACAAGATGGATTTAAAGAAGTGGCGCGAGCAATCGGCGGTAAAGAGTCTGCGTTGTTTACTGAATACCGGAAGCAAGGTCTAAGCTCGACAGCACTCTCTCAGGTGGAATTTGCTCGTTATGGAGAGGAGCCCGAAAAGGCGATTGAAAAGACGGTCAAAAACCTAAGTAAGGATACCAAGGGCCAAGTCACCCAACGCCTGAATCCGGTTAACGCCTTTAAGACATCACAGGAAGTCGGTAACTTCTTCGACCAAGGTAATAGATTCGCACTTTATAAATGGGCGCGTGAAAAGCTCAATCTGAGCCCGGAAAAGGCAGCGGAAAAGGTACGGGAGGTTCAATTCGACTATACCAAGCTAACGCCGTTTGAACAGAATGTAGTTGCTCGGGTCGTTCCGTTCTATCGTTGGATGCGTAACAACATCCCGTTTCAGGTGCGCCAGTTCATCAACGATCCGCGTAAATATGAATACCTGAATAAGGCTAGGTTAAACGCACAACAAGCGGTTGGTCTGGACGATGAGAACATACCGGATTACATGAAGGAAAGCTTCTCCATGCCGATATCGGGTGAGGGTGGCAAAGGTAAAATGCTCGGGCTAAACCTTCCGCTTGGCGACTTAACTAAACTATCAAGACCGGGGAAAACGCTTATCGATTCTGTTTCCCCGCTGCTAAAGACACCGGCTGAATTAGCGCTGAATTTCAATACATTCAGAGGCAAACCAATTCAGCAGTTTAGCGGCCAACAAAAGCAGTACGAGGTTCCGGGTATCGGAGAGTTTGGCGTACCAATCAAAGGGGCGTATGCGTTTGAACAGGCAACGGGGCAGATTGGACGCGGCTTAAGTGGGTTGATGCAGAAACCAGAAAACGTCGACCAGGACGTAAAGAACCGCCTGCCGACGCTCGGGATTTCATCTCTTACTAAAGACTTCGACGCGGAGAAATACGCCTACTACGCCAAGCTCAACGAGCTGAAACAACTGCAAGACTTGATTCTGTTCATTGAGCAGCAGACCGGCGACAAACCAAGAACAGTAAGAGAAATTGCGAAGGGGCGGTGATTACTGCCCCCATCTGTTATCCCATTCGCAACCTGTATCGCTGTATTGGCAATCTGCACGCTCTTTGTTCCATTGATCTATCTCGGCCTGTGTCGGGGTTCTCTTTACTTGCGGGTGGTCATTATTGAAGCCAAGCAAGACAGTGATACCCCACACAGACAAACCAATCACAAGCAACACTAACACGCCTGTTATCGTTTTTTTAAAATCTTGTGAAAACGAATTTTCGTCATTCAACGCCACTCACTCTCCTATTACTACAGTATAATCGGTGAAGTACATGTTTAGACTAATTCGTGATCCTGCCGTTTCTTCCTTCAAGGGGCTCCATTTATGGGGCTCCTCTTTGTTTTGCTTAATTTAGGGGGTGTTGGAGCATGGCAGAGGTTGAAGTCACAATGATAATCGAAATGAAAGAAGATATCGCCAGTATTAAATCAACGCTCAACACCATGGTAAACACCAACACCACTGCTATGGAAGCCCTCCAATCATCCCGGTTTGCACATGATCGGCTTAACCGTATCGATAAGATTGTCTTTTGGGCGGGAACAACCGTTGTTGGTTCTATCATTATTGCACTTATCGCATTCATTGTAGCGGGCGGCATAGCGCCTGGAAAGGACTAATCATGGACGAAAATTTCATTTTGCAATGTGCTGCTTTAGTGGCCGCTTATGTCGGTGTCGCCAAGAGTTTCGGCTTAGAGGAAAAGTGGACGCATCCAACAGCGTTACTCGTTGCGGCTGTATTTGTGCTTGTGCCGGGATACGTCCAAGATAAAATCACTCTAATCTCCATCATTGGACTCACCGCATCCGGGGCGTATCAGTACGTCAAAAAGCGGGAGGATGTCACCAGTGCCAAATAGATGCACTTTAGCTGATTACATCGAACAGGTGCTAAAGCCCCTTGCTGCTTCCGGTCGAGTGAGATTCAGCGAGATCCATTGCCACGGCACATGGAAGCCCACAATAGCCGATTACAGACGCAACGGTGGGGATAAACTCATCACAGCTATGCGAAGGTCCATATGTCGCAGGGATGGTCGGACATCGCCCAGCACGCCACTATAGACCCGGATGGATACATATGGAGTGGAAGAGACTTACTGACTCCTCCTGCGTCTGCAACGGGCTTTAACGACCCCGACAGTGACGGTGTGCATCCGTTTATGTTTGAGATGATTGGTAACTTTGATGCAGGGAAAGAGAAACTAGAAGGCGCACAATTAGCAACAGCAACGGGACTCTGCTTTGCGATCATGCAACTATGGCGCAGAGGGAGCGATATGGTGAAGTTTCACCGCGAGTTTACCACGCTTAAAACATGCCCCGGCTCAGGGATTGATAAGAATGAGTTTGTGGCAGAAGTGGAGAAGCATGGGATAAAGGTGTCTGCGCCTTCTTCTGTTCGAGTGGTGGTCAACGGGAATCCTGTCACGGATTTCATCGAGAAGGATGGAAGGATATACGTACAATTAAAGGCGTTAGAGGATGCGCTAGGTGGGGATTTGAGATGGGATGTGGATACGAAAACTGCTTCTTTAAACATATGAAGCATTGTACGGCTCGCGCTGATTCGGTCGTCTCGATGCACACCATAAACCCATCAACACCGCCTCGAAAGAGGCTTTTTCTTTTGTTCATTGCATTATACAAATGTATAACTTTATGGTATAATAAGGACAAGGGGGTGAAAATATGGGTTTTGATGTTGAGTACGATGGTAAGGTTTATCAAGATGGTATCTACACATGGCAATCCTGGGGACAGGAAATGTCCTCGGCATGTTATCTAAGAAATGACGGCAAGGTGTTTTATTTTCATCGAGAAGTGGATTCACATACACCACAATTTACAGAACTCTTAGGGGCTAAAGTGAGGTTTAAGAAATGAAGGAGTACAAAAGAAAAAACGTCCCATTTGACCCGAACAATGAAGAAGAAAAGAAGCTGTACGAATGGTTGCAAAAGTTACCGCATGGCACGTTCGCTTCACAAACCAAAGCCTATTGGCTCAAAAAAATGAAGGAGGAAAAGAAATGAATGAGTATCTGTTAACCTACACTTATGAGGGCTACTCTTGCTATTCATGGTTTGAAAGTGAAGAAGAAATGAACGAGTATATTGAGGAACGCGGCGATAAAATAGTGGTCAATGAAAAAATGCACATTATTTCAGCGATAGAACTTTAATCCTTTGCGGTGAAACCGCCTTCGAGACGACCGCAATACTTACATTTTAAAAAGCTATTAATCAACAAGGGCTAACTCTTAACTTTACGTTGATGATCTCACCACGCTTGTAATTATCGTTACCTTCCACAACAATACATTTAAAGCCATTTTCCAATTCTTCGTCAATAGCTAAGACAACAACCCTTAATTTCTGAGTTTGCAAATCGAGAGTGTAACCTTTCATATCAAATTCTTGCGTTAAATTGATCATTCAATTATCCTCCTTGCGAGGTTTACTTTTGCGCGTTAGCGCCTTCGATTCGACCGAACTACTTAACGAAGTGGTAGCCGACAAAGTTACCACTTCCATTTCCTCTCCGCTTCATCTAATACATCACAGAAATCATCCACATTGATTCGCCCGTTTGGTAATGGCTTAACTTGCTCATCAACCCACGCCCACTTTTTCTCCAGCCTTATATCGCTGATCTTATCATAGAGGAACACTCCAACTAACGCGACTGAACCTAATATAATGATGCTCATGTTGAACCTCCTATTTAAACTCCCTACATACGATGAGATCCCTTCCAGTTATTGAAAACCCATTCCTCACAATATCCGGTGACTGAGATGAGATACATAGAAACTGAGGCAGGATAATCTTAGGTGACCACGTTTGAAACGCGGCAGAGTGGAAGTAATTACGGCTAAAGTAAAGGTTATATGCCTTCCACTTTCCCGCCCATCGTTTCGCCGTTAATTTAGTGCGCTGCAATTCGCATACATAAACTTTCTTTTGATACACAAACACACAGTCGGGATTCCACACATAGGGCTTTCCCAGGTGTTCAAATCTCTCCACCGGCTCATACAGCCAATACTTCGGTTTAAGGTTAAAGTATAGGTCAATCACACTCAGCGCATGGTCAAGGTCAGTCGGGAACCTCGTCGGTGTAGCCTGCTGCAACTTTCTGCCTCTCTTTGTGAGAAACCAAATCTTCGCGTGACCGTGGTATTTCCATCCCACCAACTTTTCCTTTTCCATCTCCCTTAGAACCTTGGACGCTTTCTTTTGCGGATCGAGCGAATTGTTCAGGCTCGAGAGTTGTTTGGTTGTTGCTATGGGGACTCGAGTCAGGCAGATCAATATAGACTCTTTGTGGTTCACTACGCTGAGAACTTCCATGGTGCAGAACCTCCACTTTAAGCGGGGCTAGAAAGGCATCCCATTCCCAATCTTTCTCACCTATAAATGGCGTTTGCATGGTGTAAATGCGATCACCGCGAAAAATACATCTTCCTGGCGTTGCTATACTTATGCGTTCTGCACCCGTTTCCCCAAGGATCACCTTGCTTTCATAGCCGTAATTGGTACGGAATCCTAATGCCCCTTCAACGTTTGCTTTCACCTGCCCGTTGACGATGTTATTGTTCGGCTTTTGTGTGCAGTATAAGAGGAACACTTTGGACTCTCTGCCTTTCTGCGATAACGCCCCGCAAGTGTCATCACAAAACTGCGCAAAACCCTTCGCTTTTCCTGAGTACGTTTTTGGCGCAATAAAAGCGGCCTCGTCTACAATCACCACATACGGTTTAAACGTGTCGGTTAAACTTCTATCCCGCGCACGAACAATCATGTCCTCACGGCGGTCTAACTCCACCATCGCTTCATGGAGCATATCCGCTGCATCCTCTAAATTCTTCGCCACTTCCACGTTACGGAAAATCTCAAACGGCAGGAAAGAATACTTCTTCATATCCACTATTTTAATGGTCGCACTCATACGGATTAACTGATACAGAAGGAACCGCAGTTCCATCGTCTTTCCACCACCGGAAGCCCCGCCAATTAATAAGTGCATGAGCTTAAAATAAACAGGATTAAACAGCCGATCATACCCCATTAAAAGCCGATCGTATTTCAAGTCACTTTCCTTGAATTTGAGTTGCTTCGGGTAATCCTTTTCCACCACTCGCACAATAACTGCCCCGCCTCGGTCGATGAGTTCAACTGGCGCTCCTACAGCCGCGACAAGGGCATCTATACGCTTCTCAATGTCGGACGGGCATTTACCCATTGGCAGACGGTAGGCATGCTCAGAACCGCATGTGACGAGCCTAGAATCAATGTAACTGAAACCATCCGCAATCTTATTCAGCGCCAAATAGAGTTTTTTATGAATACGCATAGTAACCTCCTTACAAGGATCTGCGATAGAACAGCTTGAACAACGGTTGAGAGAGAGAGAGAACAAGCTATGAGGCAGTCACCGCTTGAACATCGCAGGTTGTCAGAATTGTCCGTAGTTCACCAGCTTCATCAACTCCGAGCCGTAACGAGCGAAAAAACATCGTACCCCATACAAATCCTCCGCCTACCCACCAACTAATGACCACGAACCCGAGCAGCGCGACATTGATCGCTAAAAGATTGTGCAGAACCTTGTGCCACCACTCTGCTTTAATCTGCTCCCTAACTTCATCGAACACAGTGCCTTGCACCGGCTTATCATCGTCGAAATCGAAGCGAGAACGGATGTTGATGCGCGGCAACGGTTGATCGTTTTCGTACACGTTCATTTCTTGCCACTCCCTCCACATGATGAGCAGGTTTTATTGACCCAGCAGCCATTCTCCAATTCACGCACTTTGCCGTTACCGCCACAGTTTGAGCAGCTATCTGGACGTTTCGCCCATTCCTCGTTAGTGATCCAACTCATTTCGCCACCTCCTCGGTCATATCATCTATCGCTTCTATTTCAATAACTCGAAGGTATTTGCGCCATTTCAAGATGACTTTATCTCTTCCACTACGAAAGTATTTCCATTCGCAATTAAGCAGTTTTTCAAACGAAATAGGTTCAACGCACTCGTCTGGAATTTCGTAGTAGCCCGAGAAAAAGTATTTCCAGTTAATTACTTCAAAATATACACATCTCATTTGAGCGCCTCCAGTCGCTGCTCGATGTGCGTCAATCGGTCGGTTAAAACAGCTTTAATGGACTCTTGATGCTGACCCTTTTCGAGTTGCGTTTTTACGTCCATTAACATGCGAATGTAACCGAGTTTCATTGCTTCAGTGTCGAGGAAACCATTAGATTTTTTACCCATGTTGTCGCCTCCTGTAAAAATCAATCTTATACCTAATATGCACGATAGTAGCTTATCCACCGGCCATTCTAACGGAACCAGGGATATGATTTCCCGATTGGAGACCATGGTGCTTAGTGGAGCCGACCTGCCGGTGACGGTCGTCCGTCGGCAAATCGCTTCCGCGGTTGATGTCGTCGTTCATTTAAGCCGCTTCCGTGATTCTGCCCGCCGGGTGGCGGAGATTGCTGAAGTGAAAGGAGTGAAGGATGGTGAGGTTCAGCTTAGTACCTTGTTCCGTTTTGAAGAACGGGACGAAGTGCATGGACGGATCGTAGGGCAATTGGAGCGAGTCGAACCGCTCCACAATTTAAACAAGCTTAAGCACGCCGGACTTCTTAGGGAGCTAAGGGCATGACGGACTACCGGGTTTATCACCTTACAAAGGGCCAGAGGTTGTGGGCGATCTGTCTGGGTTGTTTCTTCTGTTTTGCCGGCGTGTGGCTCATGTACCGCCATGTTTGGATTGCGCTGACAGCGGCAGCGCTTGGGCTGCTCTATCCCCGCCATTATGCGAAGCGCATGGCTCAGAAGCGCAGGAATAGATTGAGGCAAGAATTCAAAGAAGCGCTTCACGCCCTGTCATCGCTGCTCGCTGCGGGACGATCCGTGGAGAATGCATTCCTTACCTTGGAGCAAGAACTTATTGTTCTAATCGGCGATTCTCGCTCAGATTTAATGATGGAATTACGTGTGATTGCGAATCGAATGCATAACGGCGAGACGTTGGAAGTTCCGCTTCAGGATCTTGCACGTCGTTCCGACTTGGAGGAGGTGAGGAATTTCACGGATGTGATCACCATTTGTAAAAGATCGGGTGGAGATTTAGTGGAAGTCGTCAGAAGAACCTCACAGCTGATCGGGGAGAAACTCGACATGGAACTTGAAGTGTCGGTATTGATTGCGCAGAAAAAATTCGAATCCCGGATCATGATGGGAATGCCTTTTGCATTTGTAGGAGCGCTGGGTTTTTTTGCCGGAGATTATATGCAGCCGCTCCATCAAGGAGCAGGATGGCTCCTGTTGACCGTATGCTTGCTGCTCTTGTCAGTATGCTGCTGGTGGATGTTCCGCATTATGGACATCAAGATATGAGCGCATTGATGATGGCTGGATGGGCGGGCTTGCTGCTGCTTTACGCGACTCTTCTGTTTGCGGCTTGGCAGAGAAAGCGAAGGCTTGGATCAAGCGGAAGACTGAATCTCATTACTGGCCCCTTTTACATTGTGCTGGAATACCGTCATCTTTTTGACCGACTGCAGCCGATTCTGTACAGAACGCAGCTGTCACTTGCCGTTCTGGGCGGAGGCGTTTGCTTGCGGGAGGGATTGATGGCTTGGACTGCGGAAAGTTTGGGAGCAGCGTATATGGCTCTGATGATTTGCGGCCTGCTGGGATTAATGGCGGGAAACGCTGCTTTATTCTTAATGGGGCTGATCATTGCGATATGCATTCCTGTACTGCGGGCGAAAGATCTCCGAAGCAAGGTGGAGAATCGCCGACAAGAGATATTGATGGAGCTGCCTGAACTGCTTAATCGCCTGCTGCTGCTTGTCAACGCGGGCGAGAATGTCATGCGGGCGTTAACCCGTTGTGCCCAACAGAAGTCAGGCTCCGGTCACACACTTTACACGGAATTGCAGGCGGCAATCGAATGCATGAAGCGCGGAGAAAGCATGAGTCTGGCGCTCGAGGAGATGGGTCGCAGATGCGCGGTTCCGGAGGTGAAGCTGTTCGCAACAACGCTGCTCATTAATGCGAGAAGAGGTGGAGAAACTTTCGTCCCGGCACTGAGGGAACTGACCACGCAGATGTGGGACAAAAGAAAAGCGGCTGCCCGCACGCTCGGCGAACAAGCCTCCTCCCGGCTTGCCTTTCCGCTGGCCGTCATCTTTCTGCTTATTATGGTGTTGGTCGGTGCGCCGACAATTTTGATGATGTAACCCTATCATCTCTTTGAAAGGATGGAATTAGAATGGTGAAGCTTTGTAAGCTGAGTTTTTGTGCTGCACACGGCTTTTGGCGAAATGAGAGAGGAATAGGCACATTGGAAATAGTGCTGATTGCAGCGGTCTTGATCATGGTGGCAATATTTTTTAAGGATTGGATTATGGAGTTTCTCGGAAATCTGATGGACTCTGTGGAAGGTAAAGCGGAAAGCGTATTTGAGTGATATGGGAAATTCCGTTAAACGTAGAAGACTGCTCTGTTTGAAGGACACTTCCGGTTCGGTCACATTAGAGGCGGCAATGATATTTCCTTGGGTTCTGATGATGACATTTGCATTGCTCCTATTTTCATTGTTTATCGCGCAAGGATCGCTGCTCTATTACACATCCGCGGTAACCGCTGAACGCTCCGCGTTTAACTGGTCGAATTCAGCCAAAGATTACACAACGGGCGGATACCCGGCCAACGACTTCGACGGTTTGTATTGGCGCTTGTCGGATGACGCGTTAGTGGAGGGGCTGTTCGGCCTCGCTGCGGAACAAGACGGCGTACAAGTGGAAATCAATAGAGATAGGAATGAGAACGAAGGGGCCTCTGCAGTGGACAAGCTAAAGAAAGCCGCATCCCGGATGCCCGAGTCTATTACGGGTATCATTCGATATCGGAATATCGGGTTGCAACGGCGAATCAATATTCAAGCCGGCAGCGGTTGGCTGCCACGGCCATTGGCCTGGGTGAGAGGAGATGATGCCGCCTCCTCTGACGTGTCTGCTTTAGTCGTTGAACCGGCTGAATTTGTTCGTTCCTTTGATCTGGTGCGTTATTATTCAGCGAAAATGAAGACGGCTCCCGAAGGAGCGGCCGGCTTTCGGGATCGGGCGGCAAGTGTTCTGACAAATCGGCGCAATCTATAAGTTTTATCGTTGGGGGGAGTGAGTCAGCCCTTGCAAAATAAGCGGAGCGGGCGTTGCAGGCAATCATGTTTCTACGAGTCCGGCGGGTCGGTGTCGATATACTTCATTGCCATTACCGCCGCGTTTCTTCTATTAACCGCGCTTCTCATCGACTTTGCGCGAGTTGCGGCATTTCGCAAGCAGGCAGAACTGGCGGTTAAGTCCGGTGCTCGTTCTGTTCTGTCTTCGTACGATCCGATCGTGTATGCCAAGTATGGCTTGTTCATCAGAGGCGGTGAACAAGCGGAATCGTTATTTCGTGAAACAGTGGAAGGCAATTCAGCGGCAGCAGTTCCGGGTGTTTTTAAATTTCTGGATACTCGCTGGGAACAGACAGATGTAGCCGAAAGCCGTCCTCTGGCCGAACACGATGTTTTTCGAAGGCAAGTGCTCGAAGAGATGAAATACAAGGCTCCCATCGATCTCAGTTTGGAAATAGGACAGAGGTTTCGAGGCGTAACCCATGCATTGAAGGAAGCAACAGCAACAGTCGATGTCTTGGAGCGAATGCGTCAGGCTTACGATCGCAGGGAAGCAGCGTTCGATGATGCACTGTCCAATCAGGAGCGCCTGGGCGAAGCGATCCGCCGTATGCTGGGCGACCAGATCACCTATCCGCCCGTCAACTTGAGTGCCGGCCAGCCGGTCGGGAGTGTACGGAATGTTGCGCAAGCGGCTTTGCAGTATGACGACTACGTTAGCAAACGGCTGCAGGATGAGGCCAGACGGGATGTGCAGCGAAGGAAACAGCAAGATAAAGGAAAAAACGAAAAAACCGCTGATACTTCTGCGGGTACGGAAAATGACGAAGGACCTCTTTATGAAGCAGTGACATCCGCATATGAGTCTGGTATTTTGTCATTGGCGTCGGCTCTAAGCCGGAATTCGGAAGCAATCCGAACGGAAACGGAACAATTGCTCACAGCAGCCGAAGAAGCGTTGTCTGAGACCAAAGACGCGAATGAACAGATGAGCAGGATTGCGGAGCAAGCCGTATCGATGTCCCCACAAACGTCCGGAAGCGAAAATAGGGAAGCGGCGGATTCCGTATTGACCAGCGAGCAGAGTCAGTCCATTGTAGAGTTGCGTCAGACCGTAGATCAACTTGTACTTGATCTGAACTTTTTTGAAGAGTTCAAAGCTGAAATACTCGTTCAAAAAACGGCTGGAGTCGATTTAGCGAACACAGCCGCTTCATTTTCATCCCTCGCTTACTCAGTGCCCGGATCTTCAGGCAAAAGCTCAGAGCTGAAAGCGGGTGCAAACCGATTGCAAACCGCTTACGCAGAATTTGTAGAAGCCTATGGCTCGGGCGGCTCTGAGCTTGAGGGGCGCAAGGCTGTTTTGCAAGCACATCGATCCCGCGACTCAGAACGAAAAGAGCAGGAACGGGAAGCCAAGGCGGCATGGGCGGGGGCAACGCGTTTTCTGGGTACGCTGGGTGGAATACCAGGCTCGGACGAAGAGAAAGCGGAATTTGAACAGTTGAACGGACTTTTTCATAACAATCTGGAATGGAATAATGAGCAGGCCGAATATGCCGAAGCCGTACATACGAACGATCCGGCCCGCGGGAGAGATAACGCGATGTCGGCTTCCTCAGGGTTGCTTGACATGCTTGAAGCTTCTTTGTTGGGAACGAGGGATCAGCTCTATTTCTCCGAATATACGATCTCCAGGCTGTCACATTATGATCCCTCTTATGTGAAGGATCTGCTAGGTGGGGGTGAAGCCCCACTGACATTACAACAGCAAGAGACGGAATACGTTCTATATGGACTCAACAATCCCGCAGCAAACATCGCAGCGGCATATAGTGAACTCTTCGGCTTCCGGCTCGCTGTTCGGACAATGGAGGGCCTGATCGAATGTCGTACACTCGGTCATCCCCTTCTCGTACTGGCCGCCGCGCTGGTCTATGGAATCCGCAATGCAATAATGGATATTCAACTGTTAATCCAGCAAGGCACGGTGCAACTCTCGAAATATGTAAAGATAGATACGGTTTACACGGATTATCTAAGGGTTTTCTTGCTTCTTCACGGCGGAACGTCAGCTCATACAGCGCGTGTGATTGCTGTTATGGAGCATAACACGGGAGTCTCGTTGAGCGGGGCTTATACGTATGTCAGCGGTGAAGGCCGCGCTTCTATAAGTTTATGGTTCTTTCCCGGTCTGTTACAAGTTTTGGGACGAGCAGGCAGTTTAGGCGGGACGGTGAAGGGGAGCCGCTATGAAAGCACGTATACCGCGGACAGTTCTTATCAGTGAAACCCGCTCGCGCGCCTCGGCAGGCGGCGTGACGCTGGAGACCGCTCTGATTATGCCGATGTTTCTTATGCTTGTTGTATTCCTGATATTCATGATCCAGACGTCAGTTATATCTATGGCATTGCATGGAGCTGTATCGCAGACCGTAAGACAAGCGGCGTCCGCATGGTATCCCGTTTCTCTTAGTTTGGAACAAGCCAGATCTTCCGAACTGAATAAACAAGCGGAAGAATTGCACGGCAAATGGCTGCCCGTCAAGGAAATGCTCACTGAATACGGTCATATGTTTCCCTCACCGATGAAGGAGTGGGCCGAACAAGCCTCTCAAGGGTCCTTTTCCCTAGAACAACAAGCGGCCGAAATTGCCTTTGGCGAATTGGCACGACAGTTTGTTGATCACAATGTATTGGACGATTCCAGGTTACATCTGGCGGCCGTCGATCTGCCGAGTAAGGATGACAGGGAGAAAGCTTATTTAACGCTGCAGGCCGAATACATTCTCCCATTCCAGGTGCCTTTTTTAGGGAGAAAGCTAGTCATCCGCGAATCTGCCAGGGAACGAGTGTGGATAGGCGGGAGCCCTTCACAATCCAAGCTTCAAGGGAAATCGGATCAAGCACTGGATATCACTTTTGTGTCGTTGGAACCGAATCCCGTCCGTCCCGGCCGAAAGGCAACACTAGTGCTGCGAACAACGCCGGGTACCCGGGTTGACCTGTCCATCTTGTACAAAAGCGGCATCAGCCAAGCCAAGCATTTGGGCAGCGCAGTGAGTGACTCATCCGGGCTCGTGTCTTGGACATGGCATGTATCAGGGAGAACAACTCCCGGACAGTGGAACTGGCAAGTCTCAAGTCCGGAAGGCGGAATGTGGCAGCAGTCATTCGAAGTGGCGGGCAGATCTGCTGCGGCCATGGGGGAGGTTGACGAATGAACATAGGGGTGCTGTCAGCGGTAAGTCTTTTGGTGATTGCCGCTTGTTGGACAGATTTCAAACTGATGCAAATCCCCAACCGGTTAAATGTTTTATTTATGGGCGGGGGACTGCTTTATCAAAGCCTAAGTGACGGTTTAAGCGGCATGGCATTCGCTGCAGCGGGTGCGGCTGCCGGCATGCTTCCTCTGTTGCTGATGTATTGGTTCGGCGGAATCGGCGGAGGAGATGTGAAGTGGTTCGGAGCATTTGGAGTATGGATGGGGCCGGCGTACACATTGCAGCTATTGGTCATTTCCATTCTTTTTGCAGGATCGATTTCGGTTGTTCTCTTAATTCTGCGAGTTCCTCTATTGCGTACACTGGCAGGGAGAATCAAGTGGCCTTGGGGTGCCCACCCGCTGAGTCTCGGACGCGGAACGCAATTTCCTTTTATGCTGGCTGTGGCTCCGGGCTATATCATTTTGTTGGGAAAAGGTTGGTGACGATATGGAATCCTTACGAACCCGTTTTGAGCAGCAAAGAGGCCACTATATGATCATAGAATCAGATCCCCCTCTGTCTCGTTATTCGATTAACGAAATCCAATTTCAGATGCTTAGCTCTTGTGCAATTCCCGGGTTACTTCCCATTGAGATGGCAGATTTGAACGGCTGCATTTCGTTAAGATACCGGCTATCCGGAACTCGAATGCTTACAGAATGCATGAGAACGGCGAATTGGTCGATGGCCGATATGATGAAGGCTGTATGCCGGGTCGCGGAAGTGTTGGAGGAATGCAGGTTATATCTGTTAGATTCCTGCCGGATCAAGCTGGAAGACGAGTTTATTTTTGCAGGAAGCGATTGGCAGGATTTACATTTCACCTATATCCCGTTATGCAATCCGGTGCTTGATAAGCAAGATGACTTGGAGCGTCTTGTCATTCGATGGATGATGAGAGTCACGGACCCGGATGGCGGTGTCATGCAAAATGTGTATCGGCTCGTGACATCCAAAGATTTTGTGCCTTCAAGCTTAAGAACATTCGCTCGGCAATACCTTGCTAATGTCATCGCGGCATCCGACAGTCCGCTATACGGCAGTGATGGTAATCGTAAGCGGCCGGGCAGTCAGCCGGCTGCAGGCAGTGTAAATCTTATATACGACCGGGATGAGTCCAGCGGCGAGTTACCCGCAAAAAAAGGCAACAGCTGGGGGCTCTTTCAGCCGTCGCCTGGCGATTTGCATTCAGTCTCTCAGATGCTCGGAGATGATTCCGCACCTTGGTTGAACGTCGGCGGCAACAGTCCAAAACCTGAAGATGATGCTGAAATTGCTGCACCTAAAATGGAAATAGGACGTTGGCGCACTATAATTGTCTGTACATCCTTGCTGGTGAGCGCTGCGGCGTGGAGATATTTCTATTTCAACGAACCGGGACAACAAAGATTATTATTCTGTATGTTTATTATGTTGACGGCAGGAGCGGGATTGATATACCTGTGGATTGGTCTGCCCCTTTGGGGGAACCGTAATCACGCAGCCGGTCAGCGAAAACTGGCTGATGTCTCGGGAAGTTGGGAAGACCTTTCGGCCGAACAGGAAGCTGAACGTAACGGCATGCCTCGATTTCCTGTTCAAAGTTCTCCATACATGGAACCGGGAACAGTTATTCCGTCGCCCGAACCCGCAATGACTGCTCGGAACAACAGTTATGCTTCAGATACGACGTGGCTTTCTGAGCCGGAAGATCGCACGGGATTGCTGACAGCCAATGATAGTATGCGGCCGACAGACTGTTATTTGGTTTGTGAAAACGGGGATGACGGCAAGCGTATCGCTCTTGTCGGACAATCGATGGTGATTGGCCGTTCTGATGAAGCAGCACAACATGTGGATACTGCATCCGGAATATCCCGCGCTCACCTTGAGATTCTGAACATTTCAAATCGTTGGAAGGTGAAAGACCTGGGTTCTAGGAATGGCAGTTCGCTGAATGATCAACCCATGGCTCCGTATGAATTGTACCCGCTCCAGCCCGGCGATCGTCTCGTGCTTGCAAATTCGCGTTATCGCTTTGAACAATCATCAACAAGCAGAATAACCTCATAAGAAGTCGAATTGCAAATTGGTGACTGCAGAATGTATACGAAAAAAAAAGCCCTAGCGGGTAATATCCCGCAGGGCTTCTTCTAACTTCGGAAAAGCAAATTCGTAACCGTGATCCAGCGCTTTCTGGGGCATCGCTTTTTGCCCTGTAAGTACTAAAGTGCTCATTTCACCCAGCACCGGCTTGAGTAGCCAGGCCGGGACGTGAAACCAATGAGGCCGATGCGTGATACGGCCAAGCATGCGGCCAAACTCATCATTCGATACGGGCTCAGGCGCCACACAGTTGACCGCGCCGGATACCGACTGCGTATCCATACAAAAAAAGAATGAGGCCCACCATATCATCCAGATGAATCCACGGCAGGCCTTGTCGCCCATTGCCCATCCTGCCGCCGCCGAACAGGCGATATGGCAGGCGCAGCAGCGGGAAAGCGCCGCCTTCACGGGCCAGCACCAGTCCGATCCTCAGCTTTACGAGACGCTGCACGGGAATTGCGTCTGCGGCTTTCTCCCAATCCACGACCGTGCGGCCAAGGAAGTCGGCGGGCCGCGCAGGAGAATTCTCGTCAAAGACTTCATCCCCCGAATGACCGTAAAGGGAGATCCCTGACGCGTTGACGACAACTTCAGGCGGGGAACTCATTCGCTTGACGATATCGGCAATCCGGGCAGCGGCATCCTCGCGGGATCCAACAATCCTAGCCTTCGCTTGCCCGTTCCATCGCTGGTTAATCGATTCGCCGGCGAGATTCACGATACCGTCGAATTTACCAAGGGCATCCGGTTCAGCGCTCCACTCCGCCCATGTGACATATCGGGGGTGAGCAAGAGCGGGATCGTGTGGAGTCTCCGCAGGTTTCTTCCTTGTCGCAATCCAAACCTCATCTCCACGCGACAGAAGCGCATGTGCCAGGGCGGTTCCGATAAACCCCGTTCCGCCGCAAATCATGAGCCGCATCCGCTCACCCCTCATTTTTACTGCTTATCGATGGTTGTAATCGTTCTTTGCTTAACCTGTTGACCGTCAACGTCCAAGGTTTCCTCCGTGAATTGGAACTGAACCTTCGTTCCTTCTTCCCAAGGAGTCACCTTTTCTACAATTTCAGGACTTACTTGAAAAGATGTTGCTCCCTCTTCGGTTTTAATTTCAATCGTATGGGTGTCGCTGACCCCGACAAATTCGCCATCGGTAATTTTAGCTTCCTGAGAAGCGGAAGGGCTGGCGCTCGGGCTTTCCACAGCGGCGCTTGCGCTCGCGGTCGGACTCGCGGATGTCGTCGGGCTTGCCGAAGCCGATGGAGAAGGGGAAGATTTCACGTTGTCACCGCTGCATGCAGTCAGCGCCAATGCGAGTACAGCCGTGCTTAATGCCATGATAGTCTTTTTGTTTGTGTTCATTCTGTAATGACACCTCCTAAGATGGTTAGACGAGATGGAAGTAGAAAGGTTTCGTTTTTTATTAACGCAGTAAATGATTGTAAGCGGAATAATCAATCTGGTTTTTGTCGAGAAAATCCATCAGGCTGCGGTAATCGCGCCGCGGTGTGGCGAGAATGTAACCTTCGATGCAATGTTCCCGGGTGACCTCCGATGCCCCGCTCTCAACCGCAAGCTGTCCGATCTTCGCCGCGATCGAGTGGCGGGCGATATCGCGGAACGGCGTGGGAACCGGGGAGACAAGCTTGTCCAGCATCGCTTTCGATTCGTCGGTCCACAGCTCGCGGCTTCGTTCCACCCAATAATTTTGCCAGTCGAGCTTCGATTTCCCGTCCCGCTGCGGCAGCACCTTCAGAAACTTGCGGAACATGAAAAAGCCGCCGATGCTCATAAATAAAACCAGCACGATCGTCCAAAACCATATGAAATACATAAACCAGTCCGGCGCACTTTTCAATAGAATCACCTCAGTTTGAAATTATAGCTCATTTCTAGATTTATTTCGATGTTCACGATACAATAAGTAATGATTGTTACACGAGGCCCGGGCATCGCTTGCAGGGCACGGAACGGCAGCCGAAAGGAGCTAGTATATGTTGAAGATTGGGTCTCATGTGTCTTTTTCGGGCAAGGGTTTGTTGAATGCCGCGAATGAAGCGGCAGCGTACGGTTCGAGCACCTTCATGATTTATACGGGAGCGCCTCAGAACACGCGGAGAAAAAGCGTGGACGAGCTGTACATTCCCGAAGGCAAAGAGGTTATGGCCGAGAACGGAATCAACGAGATCGTCGTGCATGCTCCGTATATTATCAATCTAGGTTCTTTTAAGGACCAGACTTATCGTCTCGCTGTGGATTTCCTGCAAGAGGAAGTGCGACGCACTCACAAGATCGGCGTTAAAAATATCGTGCTGCACCCCGGCGCTTTCACTGAAAAAGATGTCGACTACGGGATTGCCCGGATCGCCGAAGGTCTCAACGAGGTATTGGAAGGCACCAAAGAGACCGATGTGAATATCGCGCTGGAGACGATGGCCGGTAAAGGGACGGAAATCGGCCGCAGCTTCGAGGAATTGGCGAGAATCATCAACCTGGTAGAAGCGAATGATCGTTTGACGGTGTGCATGGATACGTGCCATATTCACGATGCGGGATATGATATCGTCAATGGCGTTGATGGCGTTCTTAAGAAGTTCGACGATATTGTCGGCCTGGATCGTATTGCGGTTGTGCATGTGAACGACAGCAAAAATCCGCTCGGCTCCGGCAAAGACCGCCATGCCGTTATCGGCTCCGGCATGATCGGTTATCAGGGCATCGCAGGCGTGGTCGGCCATGAGCTTCTGAAGGACAAGCCTTTCATTCTGGAGACGCCATGGATCGGCAAGTCCGCATCGACGGAACGTCCGATGTATGAAGCGGAAATCGCGCTGCTTAGACGCGATGCCGATGAGCGCTTCGGCGGCGAGTTCATGGAGGATGTCGAACGGCTGCATCACTTTTTCGATAAAGAAGACGTTCACCCGCGGCTGTATGTTATGAATTCGTGGGAGCAGCTTAAAGCTGCCGATGCGAAAACGAAAAAGGCGGATCCCCGCGAACCGATGGAACGTCTGTACGATATGTTGATCGAGAACCGGGTGTTGACGGAGGATTACAGCGAGGAGGCCGTCAACCAGCGGCTGCTGGCATGGCTGGCAGGCAAGGAATGGCTGGCAAGTCTGTAATCGGAAACACTTGTTGAGCGATATGGAGAGGAAGCGGAAGAAGCATGAGTCAGCAGCATTATCAGCCTCAGGAAGTGAAGCGCAGGGAAGACAAGAGCAACCGGGCGCGGATGCTCATCTCCTGTCCGGACCGCGCGGGAATCGTTGCGGCTGTGTCGCAGTTTCTGTACGAGCAGGGAGCGAATATCGTTCAGTCCGACCAATATACGATGGATCCTGAGGGCGGCATGTTTTTCATGCGGATTGAATTCGATCTGCATGATCTGGCGGACAGATTATCCTCGCTGCAGGAGGATTTCACACGCGTGGCGGACCGCTTCACAATGCGTTGGAGCATTTACCGCGCCGCCCGCCGTAAGCGCATTGCGATTTTCGTTTCGAAGGAAGACCATTGCTTGCTTGAGCTGTTGTGGCAATGGCAGGCCGGCGATCTGGACGCGGAGATCAGCATGGTCATCAGCAATCACGACGATATGAGAGGACTTGTCGAATCTTTCGGCATTCCGTATCATCATGTCCCGGTTACTCCCGACAAAGCGGAAGCCGAGAGGCAGCAGCGCGAGCTTACCTCCGGCAAAGTGGACCTGATCGTCCTGGCGAGGTACATGCAGATCATTTCCCCGAAATTTATCGAGCAGTTCCATAACCGCATCATTAACATACACCACTCATTCCTCCCGGCATTCGTCGGCGGCAAGCCTATCAACAAGCCTACGACCGCGGTGTCAAGCTCATCGGAGCTACGGCGCATTACGTAACGGAAGAGCTGGACGGAGGACCGATTATCGAGCAGGACGTGCACCGTGTCAGTCACCGCGACAACGTGAACGAGCTGAAGCGAATGGGCCGGCATATCGAGCGGATCGTGCTTGCCCGTGCGGTCAAATGGCATGTGGAGGACCGGCTGCTCGTCTATCAAAATAAAACCGTGGCTTTTGTGTAATATTACCATGGTCAGCAGGAAGAGGACCTCGTTAAGGGGTCTTTCTTGTACGGACGTGTAATGGAAATCCGAAAAAGACAATGTTACAATAGGCGGAATAGAATTGAGGAGGGTTATTGAATGACTGCTAGCGCGATTGACCGATTATCTATAACAACGATACGTACCCTTGCCATTGACGCTGTTGAAAAAGCGAAATCCGGGCATCCCGGAATGCCGATGGGCGCAGCCCCGATGGGTTATCAATTGTTTGCGAGAACGATGAAACATAATCCTTCGAATCCTGGGTGGATCAACCGCGACCGTTTCGTGTTGTCCGCAGGTCACGGATCGATGCTGTTATATTCTTTACTGCACCTGAGCGGATATGACTTGCCCCTGGAAGAGCTTAAGAAATTTCGCCAATGGGGGTCGCTGACACCGGGGCATCCGGAGTACGGTCATACTGCAGGTGTTGAAGCCACAACAGGACCTCTCGGCCAAGGCTTTGGTATGGCTGTCGGGATGGCGATGGCCGAAGCGCAGCTGGGTGCCACTTATAATCGCGACGGCTTTGAGATTATCAATCACTATACTTACTCCATCTGCGGAGACGGCGATCTGATGGAGGGGGTTTCCCACGAAGCCGCTTCGCTCGCTTCTCATCTGGGGCTGGGCAAGCTTATCCTTCTTTACGATTCCAACGATATCACGCTGGATGGCGAGCTGAATCTTTCGTTCTCCGAAAATGTGGGCAAGCGTTTCGAAGGGTATGGCTGGCAGGTGATCCGAGTTGAGGATGGCAACGACCTGACCGCACTTTCTAATGCGATTTCGCAGGCGCAAGCCGAGTCTCGCCGTCCTACGCTGATCGAAGTAAAAACGGTCATCGGCTACGGTTCTCCGAACAAGGGCGGCAAGGGAGGCCACGCGGGTCCTCACGGTTCTCCGCTCGGCACCGATGAAGCCAAGTTGACCAAGCAATTCTATGAATGGGATCACCCGGAATTCCATGTGCCGGATGAGGTTCGTGCACATTTTGCTGAAGTGAGAAAAGCGGGCGAACAAGCGAACGAAACATGGAACGCATTGTTTGATAACTACAAAGCCGCACATCCTGAGCTGGGCAAACAGTTCGAGTTGGCGGTTTCTCGCCGGTTGCCGGAAAACTGGGATGCCGACCTGCCTGTGTACTCTCCGGGAGATAAGGCCATCTCGACCCGAGTCGCTTCGGGTAACGCATTGAACGGGTTGGCGAAGAACGTTCCTTACCTGGTGGGCGGCTCTGCCGACTTGGAAAGTTCGACGATGACCAACATGAAAGGTCTTCCTGCGTTCAAACCGGGCAGTTACGAAGGACGTAACCTTTACTTCGGAGTACGCGAGTTCGGAATGGCTGCAGCGATGAACGGCATCATGCTGCATGGAGGCCTTAAAGTATACGGAGGTACCTTCTTCGTATTCACCGATTATCTCCGTCCGGCAGTGCGCCTTGCCGCCCTCATGAAATTACCGGTCACCTATGTCTTGACCCATGACAGCATCGCTGTCGGCGAAGACGGCCCGACTCATGAACCGATCGAGCAGCTGGCGTCGATCCGGATCATCCCGGATTTGACGGTCATCCGTCCGGCGGATGGCAATGAGACGTCTGCAGCTTGGGCGTATGCGGTGCAAAACAATGAAAAGCCGGTCGCATTAGTGTTGACCCGTCAAAACCTCCCGATTCTGGAAGGAACGGCCAATGCTCGTGAGAACTTGTCCAAAGGCGCTTACATCGTTTCTGAAGCTGCGAATGGACAACCGCAAGGCATCTTGCTGGCTACAGGCTCGGAAGTTCAACTGGCAGTCGCTTCTCAAAAAGCGTTGGCTGAGCAAGGAATACAGGTGCGTGTCGTCAGCATGCCGAGCTGGGATCTGTTCGATAAGCAGGATCAAAGATACAAAGACAGCGTGCTGCCGAAAAACTTGAAAGCCCGCCTGGCGATGGAAATGGCTCATCCATACGGATGGGATCGTTTTGTCGGCGATTCCGGCGCAGTCATTGGAATTTCAACTTTCGGAGCATCCGCTCCCGGTGACCGCGTCATCCAAGAATACGGCTTCACGGTGGAGAACGTTGTAGCCCAGTTCAAAAAATTGCTTTAATAGGGAGCAGGGGAGAACCGATGTCGCAATTCAACAACGTTTCCGTCGTTAAACAAGCCAACGTATACTTCGACGGCAAAGTAACAAGCCGCACGGTATTGTTTCCGGACGGTACCCGCAAGACGCTGGGAATTATGCTTCCCGGCGATTATGAGTTCGGCACGGACAAGCGGGAAGTCATGGAGATTCTGGCGGGCGAGCTGACCGTGCTTCTGCCGGGTCAAGATCAATGGCTGCAGATTTCTGGTACCGGAGAGTTCGAAGTGCCGGCTAACGCGAAGTTTAAGTTACAAGTGAAGGCAGCAACGGATTACTGCTGTTCGTACCTGGATTAATAAAACAAAGGTTACAGCAATACAAAAAGGACATGTGGATACATGTCCTTTTGTATTGCAGAGCATTCATCTTTGAAAGGTTTATTGTTTCATGTTTAGTAATTCCTCGATCAATGCATTTGATTCTTGGATTGTGTTCAATGTTTCGACTTTCTGTGTAGAATCGATTAAATAGTTGGATGATCCGCCGTTTAACCTTTGTACAGTTTTGATGATTTCCTTCATCTCTCTATCATGCTGATGAATCTCATTAAACTGATTTCCTTTAATGTTATCTCTAATTTGCTCTAAGCTGTTCCTCATATTATCGATAAGACGATATAGTGGTTGTTGTGCTTCTTTGGCGACAACACTGTCGACGGCTTCTTGTGATATGTTGCTCAATGACATAAACCTTCTGATTTCATGATCATACCACCGAAGCAAACCATCGATCCTTCCCGTTATGTAGCTATAATCTTCTGGTGATTTAGCTTCTATTGTGTGTTCAATTATGTCCACATAATTCGTCCATGTCGTAAAAATCTCTTCCCTCAAGGCATTATCCGCCTCGGTCACAAACCATACCTCTTCCTGAGACTTTTGCTCTAGCGGATTACAACTTACTAAGAATAGGATCAGTAACAAAGACGTACAAGACAGAAATGTTCTCACAGTCATACCCCTCCGTCGTATTATGGCAACGAAATAGTGACCGCCCAATGACCTGGCACACCATAAATCCCATCCGGCTTTTGTATATTAATGCTCTCGATCTCAAACGTTACTAGAGATGATGATTTCGGAATAGGAGAAAACGTGAATTGCAGATGTTCCGGTTGCGGCTTCCGTGTCGCGTCCCTTCCGAACTCACGTAATTTCCTGCCATCTTCCAGACGAAACTCCGAGTAAAACTCTAACACCTGCGGCGAAAATTGCACATCAACGACAACCTTGTCTTCGCTCATGGTCAGCGAGTTTACCGTTAATGTATAACCTTCCTTTTTCGCAATTTGGTTGATTTCCAATTTTCCGACTCTTAAGGTTCCTGGAGGATGGTTGATCAGCAAATCCGCAGGGGTAGAAAGTTGTGTCCCTCCAATTTGAAACTCAAGTACGACCTGATAATACCCTGCGTCCAGCCCTTTCTCAATGGGTGAAATGCTGAGTTTTTTATCCCGTACTGTCCCTCGCTTTAAGGCAGTGTGACTCCACTCAGGAATGGGAATGTAAAACGCAGGTTCTTGTTTTCCAAGCGGGTAAAAAGCCAACCTTGTAACATCCAGGGTGATATCCTGTTCCGCTGTGAAATTCAAGGTGATTGCAAGCGAGTCCGTCTGATTGATGACGCTCTTGTTCAATGAAATATTTGGGTTTACGTATATTGGTGCAGGACCATGGTTCACGCTGGCATTAGTATTCATTCCGACACCGTATGCCCGAGTCCCGTAAACATAAGCCAAAATTAATAAAAAAAGAACAATGATAATGATGATCGAACCGAAATGTTTCCTCAACTGCATGATCCGTTTTCACCACCCATTTCAAAAACGCCGATATTCTTCAAGGTGCTCGTTGAAAAAAACTTCCTGCATCTAGATTGTCTAGTGAATGAAACAGTAAGAACATAAACAATAAATGAGCAATTGAAATGGTCAGCACATTTAACAATGGTATTTTGCTCATTAACCTGCAAACAATGTAAAACAGTATTCCAAACATCAATACAAATATTAGATAGTATTGGATAAACACCAACACGCTGTCAATCATAGGTACGTTAGATGCAAAATTCCAAATGTAATAAACAAAGTATATAAGTGATAAAAACAAGCTAACGGACCACGTTAGGATGTATTGTTGTGATCTTGCCATATTCACCATCCTCTAGGTTTTTCCACAACCCCGATGATATATTGACGTAGAACAAGTTCAAATGTTTCTATGTTAGGGTTGAACTCCCACGCGCAGGATCACAAACAACAAAAAGGACATGCATCCATTCCATGTCCTTGTGTGCTTGCTATGCCCTTCATATAATGTGTAACATGAAATGAAGAGGCTTTTTTACAGGATTAAATGCTGTAGTTTCTGAGTATGATGGCTATTAGAAACTTGTACAATTGGGAGGTTCCGCCTGTGTTGAATACACCGATCGGACGGCTGCGCGCCGTCGGCTTCCTTGAAGCCGTATCGTTCCTCGTTCTTCTGGCGATTGCGATGCCCCTTAAATATGCTGCCGGTATGCCTTCAGCGGTGACCGTGTTCGGTATGCTGCATGGTGTGCTGTTCATTCTTTATTTGGCGGCGATCGTGAATGCGTTTTTTGTGCGGGATGTTTCGTTCAAACAATCTCTGCTCGTGGTCGCAGCGGCTTTCGTCCCTTTCGGCCCTTTCTTGGTCGACCGGAAGATTCGTTGAGTCAGCCAAGCTTCCTCGATAACGCCAGATCGCCGGTTCCGTGTTCCGCGACAGGAAGCTTGACGTAGACGGAGGTGCCTATTTCAAGTTCACTGACGAAGGAAATCTCTCCGCCGTGATTTTCAATGATCTTTTTGCTGACCATTAATCCTAGACCTGTGCCCCCTTCTTTGGTCGTATAGAAGGGCTCGCCTAGTCTTCGGAGAATATGTTCCGGCATACCGCTTCCTTCGTCCCGGATTTGTACGCACAATACGCTTCCGTCCGAGGTCAAATCGAGATGAATGGTGCCCCCGCCGTCCATGGATTCCATGGCATTTTTAAAGAGGTTCACAAATACTTGTTTTAATTGATTTTCTTCGCTTCTGATCAAAGGCAGATCGGATTCGAATCGGGATCTGATTTGCACATTGTTCATGTTCATCTCCGCTTCCATAAAGGCAGTGACATGATGAACGAGGCTCTTGATATCGGTCAGCTTGAACTCTACGGCCTGAGGCTTGGAAAGAACCAGAAATTCACTGACGATAAAATTGATCCGGTCTAGCTCCACAAGGATCAGATCGACGTAATGGACGTCAATGCGGTCTCTGAAAAGTTGAATGAACCCCTTGATCGTGGTGAGCGGATTTCTTATTTCGTGCGCCACTCCGGCGGCAAGGCGTCCGGCTACGGACAGCTTTTCCGATTCGCGGATCCGTTCATCCATCTGCTTGGATTCCGTAATATCTTGAATGATTTCAAGAATTCCCGCCATTTCACCGTCGACGACAAGCGGATGAAATTTCGAATGAATGCTCAGTATGCGCCCGTTCTTATGATAGATGGCTGTGTCGAATTCCTGTTCGATCCCGTTCCGGACTTTGTCGAGATGCTTCAGCTTTTTATCCAGTTCCTCCGGTACCATCACCGAAAGGCATCCCCTGATTTTCAGATCTTCAACCGAATACCCGGACATTTTCTCTACCGCGGGATTCCCGTCGATCAAATTCCCTTCCAAGTCGAATATTAACAGCGCGTCGGTAATATTGTTGAAAATCAAACGATACCGGTAGCGGTTTTCCTCGAAAAGCTTCTCGCTCATCGTATTCTTGTATTCGATCAGCTGGAGATTTTCGATTTCCGCACGGTGAAGCTCTTTGCTCTGATATACATACTTGTCGTAAAATCGGCCTGCGAACCAAGCGATCGGTCCATAAATGAACACATCGATAAAATCGGTGATCGGGATCTTACTGTACGCCTCATAGAGATACAGCGTTTCGATGAAAGAAAAGATAATGACCATCATTAGAGCGACGACTCTGCCCGTGTATTTCATCGAAATCACCCGAATCAAGAGAGGCGGACAGCTTCCGCGCTCTCTATATAATGGTTACTTGTTGTTCTGATCTGCGTGGAAGGTTCGGTTAATCCATTGTTCATACACTTGCGCGACAGCGGACAAATCGAGTGTGCCGAGGCCGGATTGCTGCGCGGTCTGAAACAGGCTTTTGGCGGCGCTCATCATCGGAGTGGGTACGCCTAGACGGTCTGCGAAGCCGGTTGCCAGCTTAAGATCTTTGAGCATCAGCGCGAGTCCGAACTGCACGCTCCAGTCACCGGCTAACAGTTTGGGCCCTTTGATCTCTGCCGCTTTACTGTAGGCGGCGCCTGCCGTGACAACCTCCAAAAAGCTTTTCGGATCTACGCCGGCAGCGGCGGCAATGGCCATTGCTTCGGCAAGCGCGACGTTGTGAATGGCAACCATCGTGTTGTGGGCAAGCTTTGTTGCCGCACCGCTTCCATGTGGTCCCATATGTATGATCTTATTGCCCATGGCTTCAAATACATCCCTGTGCTCTTCAATAACGGCAGCGTCACCGCCGACCATGAACACCAGCGTTCCGCTTTCGGCGGCTTGTTTGCTTCCGGTAACCGGTGCATCAAGAAAGCGGATAGACGCCTTCGTCAGCCGTTCTCCTAGCTTGCGCGCCAAATCTGCGGATATGGTACTGCAATCGATGATTGTCGTGCCGGGCCGCGCCTTCGCCAGCAATCCTTCGGTACCGTCATACACTTCGCCGATCGCTGCGTCGTCGCTCACCATCGTGATCACCACGTCCGCGTCACTCGCAGCCTCAGCCGGAGTGGAGGCAACAGAGGCGCCTCGTGAAACAAGCTCTTCCGCACGAGCTTTCGTCCGGTTGAACACAGTCACGCGAAATCCGTTAGCGAGCAAATGCTCGGCCATCGGTTTGCCCATCGTACCCAGCCCTACAAAGCCGACATTTTTCATTTTGAATACCTCTCATCTGTCTTATTTTTACACCATTATATCAATTTCGTGCCAATATCCAAAAGTGTGCAGAGCGGGTTTCCGGCATTCCTGGGCGGCGCTTGTGAAGTGGAAACTTTTTCAGTATCCTATATCTAATGTGCACAAGACCTTTGAGGTCTTCGAAAGGGAGTATGGATATGAGCAAAAGCATTAAGTTCGACTATTCGAAAGCACTGCAGTTCGTCCATCAGCATGAAATCGACTACCTGGCGCCGGCCGTCAAGCTGGCTCATGAGCAATTACATAATGGAACAGGGGCTGGATCGGATTATCTGGGCTGGATCAACCTTCCGTTCGACTACGATAAAGAAGAGTTTTCCCGCATTCAGAAAGCGGCGCAGCAAATCCGATCCGATTCCGAAGCTCTGGTTGTCATCGGGATCGGCGGCTCCTACCTTGGCGCGCGTGCGGCGATCGAGATGCTTCAACACTCCTTTTACAATACAATGCCGAAAGAACGGCGCGGAGCACCGCAAATTTTTTTCGCCGGAAATAACATCAGCTCCACCTTCGTGACTCACCTGCTCCAAGCCTTGGAGGGCAAGGACTGGTCAATCAACGTGATCTCCAAATCCGGCACGACGACGGAGCCGGCGATCGCTTTCCGTATTTTCCGCGAGGAGCTTGAGAAGAAATACGGCAAGGAAGCAGCGCGTAAACGCATCTATGCCACAACCGACAAGGCGCGCGGAGCATTGAAGGTGCTGGCGACGGAAGAAGGCTATGAAACGTTCGTCATTCCCGATGACGTTGGCGGCCGATATTCTGTTCTTACAGCAGTAGGTCTGCTGCCGATCGCAACAGCGGGCATCGACATTGAATCGATGATGAAGGGCGCACAGGACGCAGCCACGCTATATAACAATCCAAACCTGAGCGAGAACCAAGCGTATCAATATGCCGCCGTACGTAACGCGCTTTACCGCAAAGGCAAGGCCGTCGAGATTCTTGTTAACTACGAGCCGGGGCTGCACTTCGTCTCCGAATGGTGGAAGCAGCTGTACGGCGAGAGCGAAGGCAAAGATTACAAAGGCATTTACCCTGCTTCCGTCGATTTCACCACGGACCTGCACTCAATGGGGCAATTTATTCAAGAGGGCAGCCGAGTCATTTTTGAAACGGTTCTCCAGGTTGGAGAGGTCGCGGAGCAAATTACGATCCAACGAACGGACGATGATCTCGACGGCTTGAACTTCCTGGCCGGCAAGACGCTCGATTTCGTTAACAAAAAGGCGTTTGAAGGAACGCTGCTTGCGCACACGGACGGGGAAGTACCGAACCTGATCGTGGGCCTGCCGGATATAAGCCCATATACCTTCGGCCATATGGTGTATTTCTTCGAAATCGCCTGCGGAGTGAGCGGGTACTTGCTCGGCGTAAATCCGTTCGACCAGCCGGGCGTTGAAGCTTATAAGAAAAACATGTTCGCGCTGCTCGGCAAACCGGGCTTTGAGGAGCAGAAGAAAGCATTGGAAGCACGCTTGTAATGAAGAGAAATAAAGAGTGCTGGAGCAGCACTCTTTATTTATGGAGAAGAGCCGGACGGTTAGACATCGAAATGGGGGACACGGCATGAGTGCGGAGGCGGCAAAAGTCTCTTCGAGCAGGCGGGGAGGCATTGTCTGGCTGATCGTTGCGTTGCTGGTCGCATGGGAATGGGGGGCAGACTTCCCTGTCTCAACGACCTGGTTTGCCGGTTGGCTGACGGCAGGGACCGGCTGGATGCTCGTCAAATATGTACGCAGCGTTCTGAATTTCAAGCATGCCGCGCTGGGAATTTTGCTTTTTGCCGCTTTTACGGGCTTGGCAATGATCTTTTGGGATACGGTTGGAAATCCTGTCTGGCACATGCAAATACATCCGATATTGCTCTGCTTGACAATAAGCCTGCTATTGGCGTGCGGTGTTCTTTTCCTCATGATTTCAATGGTGATACCGAGCCCGCTGCAAGACGGCAAAGGCTGGCCTCTGGCTGTCATTTCACGAGCAGTCAGCATTTTGCGCAATTGTAAGCCTGTGTGGGCTCAATTCGCTATAGTGGCAAGCGTACATTTGATCATGATTGTAATTTGCTATAAGTACGGAGCTGCGGTGCAGATATTGGCGGGTCTAGCGGCAGCTTATACGCAGCTGTTGATGACAGCTGAAATGGAACGGACAATCGCCGTAACATCCAATAATCGGCTGTCACCGGCGCACCGGGAACAAACTCACCGGGTGGCGAAGCTGGCCATTTTTACGCTTCATCTGGTCGTGAGCTTGTTCTACCTTGTATTGGCTTTTGTCGGAGAGTGGAGCTGGAAAGCACAGGCGCTTTATCCGCTAAGCTGGGCCGTCGGGGCCCTTGTGGCAGTTGTATGTTGGCTCGTCGGCAGGATCCGGCTGCTCTACTATGTCCTGTTATTTGCTTTGCTTGTCGTTAATGCCGCTGTTCTAGGTGCCATTTTCTTCGTATTTGTGCTATAGTGGGATGTGGTTAAATTAGGAATTCAGAGTGCTGAAGCAGCACTCTTTCTTTATGTGTTAAAATAAATGATCAGCTGTTATAGGAGGATAAAAATGGATACTGAGTGGCTGTTTGGACTTTTAGAAGTAATATTGATCAACATCGTGCTGAGCGGCGACAATGCAGTGGTTATTGCCATGGCAAGCCGAAAGCTCCCGCCCGCACAGCAGAAAAAGGCGGTGTTCTGGGGTACAATGGGGGCGGTCGTTCTTAGACTCGTCTTAACATTTGTTGCCGTGTGGCTGCTTCAGATTCCATTGGTCGGAGTTGCCGGCGGTCTCCTGCTGCTTTATATCGCCATGAAGCTTCTGAGCAACGAAGACGAGCACGAAGGGGACACCGCGGCTTTCTCTATGGGACAAGCTATCAAAACCATTATTCTCGCGGACCTGATTATGAGCCTGGATAACGTAGTGGCTGTTGCGGCTGCAGCCCAAGGAGACTGGCTGCTGATCGGAATCGGTCTTGCCTTGAGCATTCCCCTTATCATTTTCTGCAGTCAACTGCTGACGAATCTGATGAAGCGGTATCCGATCATCGTCTGGCTGGGGGCAGGTCTGCTTGCTTTCACAGCAGGAGAGATGCTCGAGAACGACGACATCCTTCACGGTTTCATGGAAGAATGGTTCCCGGGTAATTTTCACGTGCTGCCTGTGCTTTTTATCGTGATTGCGGTTACTTATGGAGTTCTTTCTTTAAGAGGCGCCCGCAAGAGAATGAAAGAAAATCATTAAAAGCGGGGATGTATGATGTTAGCGCGCTATTCGACGGTCAGACAATATGGCGCTCAGGAAATCGTCATCAAGAAATCGCGGTTCATTGGTCACGCCCGGCCTGTCGAGTCGGAGGAAGAGGCTGTCGCTTTCATCGATGAAATGAAGAAAAAATATTGGGATGCGACGCACAATTGCTCCGCTTATGTGGTGGGCGAACGGGACGAGCATCAGAAAGCATTGGACGATGGTGAACCGAGCGGGACGGCGGGTAAACCGATTCTCGAGGTGATCAAGCATCGCGGGTTGAAAAATGCCGCCGTCGTCGTCACCCGGTATTTCGGCGGAATTATGTTAGGTGCGGGCGGGTTGGTGCGGGCTTACACCGACGGTGCTGTGGCAGGCATCGATGCTGCCGGGCCGATCGTCAAAGTGCTGCATCGCGCGATCATTGTAGACGTCGACTATACTTGGTACGGTAAGCTCGAGAATGAGCTCAGAGGCAGAGGTTACCGGGTCGGTGACGTCTCTTTCACCGATCGAGTGCGGGTGATATGCCTGCCTGAGGCCGTCGATGCGGAGCGTTTCCAGGCATGGATCACAGATGTGACACAAGGCCAGGCCATTCTCGAAGCGGGCGGCGACAGCTATTATATCGAAAGCGAATGATTAACGTATAAGAACCGGAGCGGCCACTTTCAACCACGGCATGCTCCGGTTTTTCATTTTAACCTTCAATGAATTTTACATAGTACTCCCGCTGCCGCGGTCCATCGAATTCGCAAAAATAGATGCCTTGCCACCGCCCGAGCAGCAGCTTCCCTTCAGTGACGATCACCGTCTGGGATGTGCCTGTTGTGATGGCTTTCAGATGGGATGCGGTATTTCCTTCCCCATGGCGGTACTGCGGGTGAGACCATGGGTACACTTCATCCAGCCGCATAAGGACATCGCGCTTAACATCGGGATCGGCGTTCTCATTAATCGCGATGCCGGCTGTGGTGTGCGGACAATACACAACAATCAGACCCTCCTGCATGCCTTGGCGGGATACAAGCGCGGCGACTTGGCGGGTGATATCGATCATTTCGTCACGCCGTGAAGTGCGAAGAGACTCTTTGAACAGCATGGACAGCCCTCCGTTTTTTTCCTGATTATATACCCAATTGTTTGGTGACTAAAATCCATTTCACCATTGATAAGCAAATTGAATAGGTTAGATTAGATTTTTTGATAATGGCAAGACGCCTACATGAAAAGGCATTGACTGGAATAGCCATCCTCTGGTAAAGTGTTAATACCGAGTAAGTTAATAGGAATAATAAAATTTACTTATAGCTCTACGCTTCGGGAGGTACACGTCATCGTGAGTTCCATGCTGCAGGGTCGTTGGTGGAGCTGGGGATTTCGCAGCGCCGTAATGATTTATTTTATGGTGCTGATCGTACTCCCCATTCTTGGAATTTACGGCCAATCGCTGTCAGCGGGATGGTCGGCGTTCATTGACAATATAACGGAACCGCTGGCCTGGAAAGCGGTATTCCTAACGGTGAAGCTCGCAATCATTGCTGCTGTAATCAACATTCTCGTGGGCACAATGTCCGCCTGGGTATTAATCCGATATCGGTTTCCGGGACGGCGGCTGCTGAACAGTCTCGTGGATTTGCCCTTTGCGCTTCCTACAGCGGTGGCGGGATTGATGATCCTGCTGCTGCTCGGTCCTCAGAGCTTCGTAGGGGAGTGGGCGGATAAGTTCGGGTTTGCGATACTGTTTCACGAGCCCGCGATCGTCATTGCCATGATTTTCGTTACATTTCCTTTTGTTATTCGTGCCGTTCAGCCTCTGCTGGAAGAGATGGACTCATCCGAGGAGGAAGCGGCCTATACGCTGGGCGCGACCAAAGCGAGAACATTCCTTCGGGTTATCATGCCGGGCATGCTTCCGGGGATCGCAAGCGGCGCCATGCTTGCCTTTTCCAGGGCTTTGGCGGAGTTCGGTGCAGTCGTGCTGGTCGCCGGCAATATTCCGGGGAAGACGCTCATCGCTTCGGTCTACATTTTCGGGGAAATCGAAAGCGACAACGCAGCGGGGGCTACCGCGGTAAGCGTGCTGCTGCTCACCTTCTCTTTTATCATCTTATGGCTGGTCAACTATGTGCAAATGCGGAGGAAAGGTGTATGAGGCGGCTTTTGATCGGATTAACCGCAGTATTCTTCGGATTGCTGCTTGTCGTGCCTGTCATCCGTATTGCGATGGGTGCCTGGAATGAGGGCTGGACCGGCTTTGCGGGCGGTTTAACGCGGCCGGAAACACTGCATGCCCTGTGGGTGACCGGCTTGATCGTTGTGGTTGTAACGCTGCTGAACACCGTATTCGGAGTTATGCTTTCCCTTTATCTGGTTCGCGCAACATGGCTGGGTAAAAAACTGAAGCAGCTTCTCAATAGTCTCGTGGATCTGCCGTTCGCCGTATCTCCCGTCATCGGCGGGTTGATGATTGTGCTGCTTCTAGGTCCCGAGACGGCTCTTGGAGCCATGTTCAACTGGGCGGGTATCGACATCGTATACGCTTTGCCCGGGATGATTCTCGCTACGTTATTCGTTACATTCCCTTTGCTGGTGCGCGAAGTGATGCCGGTTCTTCAGGAAATCGGCGCCGGGCAGGAAGAGGCGGCCGCGACGTTAGGCTCATACGCTTGGACCACTTTTTGGCGTGTGACGTGGCCTTCCATCCGTTGGAGCGTCGTATATGGCGTCGTTCTTACGGTGGCGCGGGCATTAGGCGAGTTCGGCGCGGTGCTCGTCGTGTCAGGCAATATTTTGTTCAAAACACAGACGGCCACCACTTTGGTATATCAGGATGTGGAGAATTTTAACCTTACGGCTGCAAATTCGGTAGCTCTCGTACTGGCGGCGGGGTCGGTAGGACTGCTGTTATTCATGGAATGGGCCAAATCCCGAAAGGAAGTGCATTGAGATGCATGTGGAAGTGCGCGGTTTGAATAAAAAATTCGGTAATTTTCAAGCGGTGCAAGACGTCAATTTCTCCATCGACAAAGGCCAGTTAATCGGTTTGCTAGGCCCGAGCGGCGGCGGTAAAACGTCTATTCTTCGCATGCTGGCGGGACTCGAATCCGTGGATGAGGGACATATTTATTTTCACGGGAAGCGGGTCAATGATCTGCCCCCTCAAGAGCGCGGGATCGGCTTTGTATTTCAGAACTATGCTCTGTTCAAACACATGATGGTGACGGAAAATATCGCATTCGGACTCGAAGTTAAAAAATGGCCGAAGGCGAAAATCCGCGAGCGGGTTGCGGAATTGGTGGAGCTTACGGGTTTGACAGGGTTTGAGAAAAGGTATCCGCATCAGTTGTCCGGAGGACAGCGGCAGCGTGTGGCTTTCGCCCGCGCCTTGGCGCCGGAACCCCAGCTGCTGCTGCTTGACGAACCGTTCGCGGCCATCGATGCGAAGATTCGACAAGAGCTCCGTTCCTGGCTTCGGGATATGATCGATCGTCTGGGTATCACGTCCATATTCGTCACCCATGACCAGGATGAAGCGATTGAAGTCGCCGACGAAATTATGATCATTAACCAAGGCCGCCTCGAGCAAAAGGGTACGCCTTGGGATATCTATAAAAATCCTGAGACGCCGTTTGTTGCCGGATTTATCGGGGAGTCCACCATTATCGAAGATATCGGTTCATTGCGCGGGTTCGAGACCGCCCGCATCTGGCCGGACACAAAAGCGCTCATCCGTCCTGAATATGTGGAAATCGGCCAGGCGAGAGAATTTACCGCACTTTCCGCCACCGAGCTGGGGCGTGTCGGGCACCTCCACTTTCGTGGAAGCGAATGGCTAGTGGAGGTTGAAGTGGCCGGTTCACGTCTCGTAACCTATCGTTCGCTGGAAAAAGAAGTGCTGCACCCCGGGGATTTCGTACATGTATTGGTGCACCGGGCTTATCTGTTCAACGACAATGACAGCTGGATCATGGAGAACAATCTCAAGGAAGATCCGATGCCGGTCCATATATAACCGTTCGGGCGTCAGACTGCACGGGCATCGCAGGAGGTAGGCATGAAAGCGGGAAACCGAAAACATAAATCACGCGTGAATACCGGGTTAATCGGTATAATGGTATTCCTTATCCTATTTGCCGCCGGCTGCGGCGCGGGGACCACGGCAACGGTCAACGGCACCGCCAGACCTGCGGATCCGTCAGCAGAAGTCACATTAGTGATCGGTGCCTACTCCGTTGCAAAAGATGCGCTAGGCGATATATTGCCCGCATTTAAGGCGCACTGGAAGGCGCAAACCGGGCAGGACGTTACGTTCCAGGAGTCTTATGAGGCTTCCGGAACGCAGGCCCGCGCCATTGTCGGAGGGTTCGAGGCGGATGTCACGCTTCTGGCCATGGAAGGCGACATGGATAAATTGGTCAAAGCGGGACTTTTGCGTGAAGACTGGAATAGTGACGCTAATCGCGGCATGGTGAGCCGGTCGATTGTCGTGCTTGGAACAAGACCCGGAAATCCGCTCGGGATCCGGGACTTCAACGACCTGACGCGGCCGGGCATCAAGATTCTGTATCCGAATCCCAAGACTTCGGGCGGCGCGCAATGGGATATTAACGCGATCTATGGTGCCGGGCTGAAGCTGTCCGAAAAAGCAACGGGAACCAAAGATCCTGCGGCTGCGAAGAAGTTTCTGAAGGATATCCACCGCAACATTGAATCGATGGACAAAAGCGGCCGCGCTTCGATGGCTGCATTCGAATATGGCGTCGGAGACGTCATTGTCACCTACGAGAACGAGCTGCTGGCACGTCTCGCGAAAGGTGTGCGATATGATATCGTTGTTCCAAGCAGCACAATCCTGATTGAGAATCCCGCGGCAGTCGTTGACCGGAATGCCGATCGCCACGGCGTGCGGGAAGCTGCTGACGGTTTCGTCGAATTCCTGCGGGGGCAGGAAGCGCAGCAGCTATTCGCGAAGCACGGTTTCCGTCCGGTATCGGAGGAAGCATCGGCACAATGGAAGCACAAGTTTCCGGAGCCTCCGGATTTGTTCGATATCAATTATCTTGGCGGCTGGGATGAAGTGCGCAGCACTCTGTATTCCAAGCGCGGTGTCTGGTATCAGGTGCTGGCGGGGAACTGAGTTTGGTCGTAGAGGGTCACCGAGACGGACCACTGTCCTTCATTAACGATCAGATCGGTACTCTGAATATGATAGGTTATACCGTCAAGGGTCACACCGTTCACGAGTCGAAGCAGCAGCATGAGCTGCTCGATGTCGGGGACGGTGTGTTCGACTTTTTTTCCATCGGGAAGACGCAAAATGACGTTCATGATCCTTCGTCCACTCCTTTTTCATTTGTCATCCGGCAACATCCATATTTTAACTTGAATATATTTCAAATTTCAAATAAATATATGAATTATCTTCAAGTGGATATGGTGCTTTCGACAAATCCCTTATACTGAAACGCAAGAGGGGATGACTGGATGAACACGTTCGGGACGCGCTTAAAGCAGGCAAGGACACGAAAAAAGCTGACACAAAATGAAGTCGCTGAGAAGTTGGGAATCGATTATACGACCATTTCAAAATATGAAAATAATAAATCGCAGCCCGATAACGAGATATTGCGCGAATTGGCGGATATGTATGAGGTATCGTTGGACTGGCTGATCTTGGGACAATTGGACGGCGGCAGGCCTTCGAACAAAATATTGGTGGATGGCGTACTGGAGCCTTTGACCGACGAGGAAGCCCGGCACCTGCTGGAAAGCCTGGAGATGTTTCGTTTGCTGCAAGCCAAGAGGGTGAAGGAATCGCACCACGCAGATAAACAAAAGCCAACTTCTACATAAGGTCTACATGGTCCGCTTGGTGCGGCACAAAAGATCCCCTCCTGCGGTTGCCGGAGGGGACCTTTTGACATAGCAGATCAAACATTCAATACAAACTTCTCAAGTACGTGCTTGACTCCATCTTCATTGTTGCTGAGCGTTACGAAGTCGGCGATTTCTTTCAAAGCCGGAACGGCATTGCCCATCGCCACGCCAAGGCCTGCAGCTTGCACCATCTCGTGGTCGTTCATCGCATCGCCCAAAGCGATCGTTTCTTCCATGGGAATGCCGTAATGAGCGGCAAGGAATCGAAGGGCGTGCCCTTTGGTCCCCTCCGGATGCATAAATTCAAGATAATCGGGCTTCGACTTCGTCAAATGCACCTCTGGTCCGAGAAGCTCACGCAGCTCCGGCAGCAGCGCGTCCAGCCGTGCAGGTTCATCGATGATAAGCAGCTTTGTTTGTTTGTCATGTCCCACAATCTTTTTGAAGTCCGGCTCGACATGGTACGGAATGTTGGATTGCTTGACGTATCCGCGAACGAGCTCGTTGCCTCCGGAACATAGAGCTTGTCATTGATGTAGCTTTGCAAATGCAGGCCGTGTTCCAAGCAGTATTCATAGAGACGAAGCGCGGCGTGCGCGGGGACGGACCGTTCATAAAGCACTTGTTCGTCCAGCAGGTTCTTGATAAGTGAACCTTGATAGGTAATAATCGGCACATTCAGTCCGACCTGGCGGGCGATCTTCTGAGCGGAATCGAACATCCTTCCGGTGGCGATCGTAATATGGGCGCCGCGCGAGATCGATTCACTCATCGCCAGGCGGGTCGCATCCGATACCTCCAGATCATCCGTTAGGAGAGTATCGTCAAGATCAATGGCTATTAGACGGTACGGCATCGGGGTCTTCCTTTCTGTGCAGGCAGGTATGCATTTTTTTGTCTTATTGTATCCTATACGATCAATATCGAAAAGCTGAACCTGCATGCTATAATGATGGCAGTTTGAGACGGAGATGGGGAAGGGGAATGCGGCATGACACGTTTACGTTGGGGAATACTCGGCGTCGCTGCTATTGGAGATCGCGCGGTTATTCCGGCGATTCAAGCTTCGGAGACGGGACAACTGCTTGCCATTGCCAGCCGGGATGAAAGTAAAGCGCGGACGAAGGCGGAGCAATACGGAATTCCCAGATCATACGGGAGTTATCAAGCGCTGTTAGACGACCCTGATATCGATGCGGTATACATTCCGCTGCCCAACCACTTACATAAACGATGGACCATAGCGGCAGCGCAAGCAGGAAAGCATGTACTATGCGAAAAGCCGCTGGCGATGAATGCGCAAGAGGCTCAGGAAATTGTGGAGGCCTGTGCGGCCGCTGGCGTGCATCTGGCCGAAGCGTTCATGTACCGGCATCATCCGAGAATAGCCAGAGTAAAAGAAATCATTGCGGGCGGGGAAATCGGACAGCTGCGTGCCATCCGCGGAGTATTCACTTACAACGGCGCAGCATCTAAAGGTGATATCCGTCATGTCAGAGAATGGGGCGGCGGCGCCCTCTATGATGTCGGCTGCTATCCGTTAAGCGCTGCCCGGCTCATTATGGGCGTGGAACCTGAGGCGGTAACCGTTCATGCGCTGTTCTCCGAGGAACACGATAATGTGGATATGATGGCTTCCGGGTTGGTAGAGTTTCCGGGGCATGTGGCTTTGACCTTCGATTGCGGCATGTGGGCGGCACCGCGCAATGAGCTGGAGATCGTCGGGACGGAAGGACGAATCGTGTTGAATCCGTCTTTCCTTCCTTCCGCCGAGACCGACGATATTGCCGTGTACATCGGAGATTTCAGCCGCAGGGAAGGTCCGTATGGGGTAGACGCCTATGTGCGCCAATCGGATCAATTCGCAAGAGTTGTGCGGGGAGAAGAACTTCCGGCATACAGACCGGAGGATTCGGTCAACAATATGAGACTTATCGATGCTTGTCTCGGATCCGCCCGCACTCGGCAGCGTGTGACTCTGTAATCACCTTCGCTGCGTCAAGAACTGCTCGCCTGCCCGGCGGGCTTTTTATATTGCAACCAAATTCACCGATTTACCGTTGTAATAGGTAGAAGATGACGATGCCGGCAAAGAATGGAAGTCTTCCTTGCCAAGACCGTTACAACGAGGAGGCTGTTGCTATATGAGGAACCGGTTGGTGGTTGTGATATCCGTTATTGCTTTATGTGCTGCCTTGGCCGGCTGCGGTGCCCGGAAGGCGACGTCTGATCAGGAAACTCCTGCGCCTTCTGCGGTTTCTCCCATGCCGACGGAAACTTTGACGCCTCCGCCCAGCCCAAGCAGTGATCAAACTCTCATTGAACAGTTTCGGGCAAAGGCTTTGGCTGATGCTCCGGCACACGAGCTGCTGCAGTCTATGCGCGACATGATGGCAGGGGCAGGACCCGCTCAAGCGGATGAATTTATCCGGGTTATGGAGTCCTATTATGAGAAGAACTTGAATGAAGCGGCAGAGAGGCTCCAAGCGGAAAATGTGCAGCAGCAGTTGCTGAAGCTCAGCTGGCCCTTCACCGAGGATCAATTGACCGGCATTGAAGACAAATCCGTACGAATGCTGGTTGAACAAACATTGGCCGGAGGCTACAAGCTGGACACCGCAGAAGGAATGGTATTCCCTGTTGTGGACTACGGCAAGCTGCTTATTAACGGAGAACAAGTGTCGACCGCAATGAAGGCCTACTTGTCGCTGATGGCAATGGAGTCGGACGCCAGATCGGCCAGCGATGCGGCGCTTGTCATTACCTGGGATGAGCTGACCAAGCGTACTCTTGCAGCGGAAAGCTACGTAATGACCTTTCCGGATTCCCCCGAACGACAGAAAGCGGAGGACCGTTTTATCCAATATCTCCAATACTATTTGACAGGCATGGATAATACTCCGATCTTCGGCACCGGCTACAAGGTTCTCCCTGACCTGAAAACCCACTATGAACAAACGGCCGTCGCGCATTCCGGAACGATAACCGGGCAGCTTACCCGGGAATTGCTGGACATCCTGAACACAACCGGAGATGCCGTAGCGGCCAAAAACAAAAACGGCGACGAAGTCTATGTCGCGGAGTACGCCGCCTTCCGGGATTCACTGGAATCAAAAGCGCGCGCTGCGCTGCCGGGCAGCTGACCGCCGATCATCGCGTTTTCCTCCTCATCCATTTTCCGTTACAATAGAGATGATAATGCTGCACAACAAGAGGGGAAATACGTGATGAATGTCGTCGTTGCGACGCTGAACGCTAAATATATTCATACATCGCTCGCCTTGCGCTATTTGAAATCTTTCAGCCAAGGCGAGTTTGACGTGGGTATTGCAGAGTATACGATCAAAGACCCGGTCATGAGCATTGCCGCTGATTTGTTCTCGCGGAAGCCGGATGTGATCGGATTCTCCTGCTATATCTGGAACATCGAAGAGACGATCGCGGTTGTCGATATGATTCGCAAGGTATTGCCGGATGTGAAAATCGTGCTGGGCGGACCGGAAGTTTCATATGACACCGGGGAATGGATGGACAGGCTGCAGGCCGTGGATTTCATCGTCATGGGCGAAGGGGAGGAAACCTTCCGGGATTTGCTCCGGCAGATCGCCGGTGAGCAAAAATACCACTTTGTCTTCGGAATGGCTTACCGTAAAGACAGAGAGGTTGTGATCACACCGCCTCGTCCGAAATTGGATCTGAACGTCATCCCGTCTCCGCACCGGTTCGAGCAGGATATTCCTTCTCTGCGCAATCGTGTGGTCTATTTTGAGACAAGCCGCGGATGTCCGTTCAGCTGCCAGTTTTGCTTGTCCAGTATTGAGGTGGGCGTCCGCTATTTCGATATGGAGCGGGTTAAGGCCGATTTGACTTACTTGATAGACAGCGGCGCCAAGCTGATCAAGTTTGTGGACCGTACTTTTAACATCAAACGCGAATATGCGATGGAAATTTTCCAATTCCTGATCGACAACCACAGGGGATGTGTTTTCCAGTTCGAGATCACGGCGGATATTATGCGGCCCGAAGTGCTCGACTTCCTTGCGGAGAATGCGCCTGCAGGCGTGTTTCGATTCGAGATCGGCGTGCAGTCTACGAATGATCCGACCAATTTGGCGGTTCAACGCAGACAGAACTTTGCCAAGCTGACCCGTACGGTGACGAAGGTGAAGGAAAGCGGCAAAATCGATCAGCATCTCGATCTGATCGCCGGGCTGCCTCATGAAGACTATGACACTTTCCGAAAAACGTTTAACGATGTATTCGCGCTGCGTCCGGAAGAGCTTCAGCTCGGCTTTCTCAAAATGCTGCGCGGCACCGGTTTGCGAAATGACGCCGATAAATACGGATATATTTATATGGAACGTGCGCCGTACGAAATGCTGGGCAACGATCTCATGCCTTTCGGCGATATTGTAAGGATTAAACGTGTGGAGGATGTGCTGGAAAAATTCTGGAACGCGCACCGCATGGATCGGACGATGGAATACCTGATTGAACAGGCTTACCCATCTCCCTTCGATTTTTTCCAGGCGTTCGGGGATTATTGGGAGTCCAAAGGCTGGAGCCGGATTGGGCATCAGCTCGAGGATTTATTCTCGCGCTTATGGGAATTCCTGCAGGCCGATGCGCCTGAGAATTTGGATCTGGATGTGGCGTTCGGTCTATTAAAGATCGACTACTATCTCCAGCACAAGTACAAGCCGCGGAAGCTGTGGTGGGAAGAACGTCTGGATAAAAAAGCTTGGACGACCGGCTTGAAGGACGCCGCACTACGGCTCGGTATGGATGAGCGCGATCTGCAAAAGAAAGCGGTGCTGGACCGGCTTACTTTTGATTACGCAGCCTGGATGGAAGAGGGCCGTGTGGATCGTGCCAACCCGACGGCGCTTGTCGTTCTGTACTCCGGTGAAGAGGCGCCTCCTCAGTTCGTCGCGCTGCCGCAGCCGGACGGGCAAGCGGCAGCTGCCAAATAATAGAGGCGAGAGGTGACGGTTCAATGGTTTATAAAGCAAGCTCCGAACGCTACGCAACGATGAAGTACAACCGCTGCGGACGCTCGGGTCTGAAGCTGCCTGCTGTTTCACTGGGATTATGGCATAATTTCGGAGGCATCGACACGTTCGAGAATGGCCGGAATTTAGTTATGCATGCATTCGATCTGGGCATCACTCATTTTGACCTGGCGAACAATTACGGACCGCCTCCGGGTTCGGCAGAAGAAATGTTCGGACGGTTGATGGCCTCCGATATGAAGCCTTACCGCGACGAAATGGTCATCTCCACGAAAGCCGGCTACTATATGTGGGAAGGGCCTTACGGGGAATGGGGATCGCGCAAGTATTTAGTCTCCAGCCTGGATCAAAGCTTGCGGCGGATGGGACTCAACTACGTCGATATTTTTTATCATCACCGCCCTGATCCTGAAACGCCTTTGGAAGAGACGATGGCGGCATTGGATCACATTGTGCGCTCCGGCAAAGCATTGTACGTCGGCATCTCCAACTATCGTGAGCCTCAAGCGAGAGAAGCTATCGCCATACTTAAGCAGTTGGGCACGCCATTGCTCATCCACCAGCCTCGCTACAGCATGTTCGATCGCTGGATCGAAGACGGACTTCAAGATTTATTAGAAGAGAATGGAGTAGGCTCGATCGTCTTTTCTCCATTGGAACAGGGACTTCTTACCAATCGATATCTTGAGGGGATTCCGAAAGACTCCCGTGCCGGCGGCGCTTCCGTTTTCTTAAGCGAGAGCAGCATTACGCCTGAAAAGATGGACAAGGTCCGCCGCTTAAACGACATCGCAGCGGAACGCGGCCAGACTTTGGCGCAAATGGCGCTCGCCTGGGTGCTGCGCGGCGGGCGGGTAACGAGTGTGCTCATCGGCGCAAGCAGGGTCAGCCAGCTCGACGACAACGTGGCCGCGCTTGACCGCTTGGATTTCACCGGCGATGAACTTGACCGTATCGAGGCTGTATTGAAGTAACGCAATAAAATAGGGTTGTGCTTAACGCGATAATCGCTGTAAGCACAACCTTCTATTTTTCTGCTATTTATCCTTATACAGCTCCCGCATTACGTGTCCAAGCTCCGGCAGGATCAACCGTGTCATGGCGAGGCGGACGGCACCGGTCGATCCGGGCATCGAGAATACCGCTGTTGTGCCCATTGTGCCTGCAATCGCGCGGGAAAGAATAGCTGCCGGCCCGATATCCTCAGCAAAGCTGAGATAACGGAAAATCTCCCCGAAGCCGGGCATCTCCTTGTTCAAGCTGTCACGCACCGCCTCATACGTTGTGTCGCGTTCGGCTATTCCGGTGCCGCCGTTCAGCAGCACCGCTTCTATATCGGGATTCTGCGCCGCGCTGTGAAGCAGCTCCTTAATGCCCTCATATTCATCGCGAACGATTGCGTACGCGGCGACCGTAAAACCTTTTTCCTCCAATAAGGTCCGAATAAGGCTGCCGCTTTTATCCGTCTCCTCGTTGCGCGTATCGGACACTGTAATCACCATGCAGGATACGCTCGCCGGCGCCTCACGCCGATGCTGTTCGGTCGATGCGGACATCATATATTCCTCCCAAGTAGAACGGCGAACCCTGAAGGGTTCGCCGCCGTCTAAGTTCGTTGTTACTCTGTGGCATCCGACTGCAAGGCCGGGGAGTCCGCTGGGTTCATGGAAGATTCGGACTGAACATCCGATTTGTCGACTTGTCGAAGCGATTCTCTGACCAAACGATCCATGACCGCCGGCACAACCAAGGCAAGCGCAAAGGCGAGTGTCATCCAGACAGTGAAAGCGTGGTGCTGGCCTTCGCTGAACGCGGGAAACACAGCTTGTCTATGCCATACAACCGCCGTATTCAAAAGCAATCCCACTGCAGTGGCAACAAAGGCGAATCGCGTGGCCGAGCCGCGCTCGTGGAACAATTTCAGCCTTACGACCAAAGCCATGCCGATCAGTAGCAAAAAGGCTAACATTTCTAACAGAAACAGTGAAGCACCGAAATACGGATCTCCCACTTCCAGCAGCACGTAATCTCCGAACAGCACGAAAAAAAGTATGGCCACAGCCCAAACACCGATTCCCAATCCCGCCAATACCATCCATTGACGCACGAGACCCCGTCCTTTCGACATTACGCATCATCCGGTTCCTGTTCATTACATTCGACAAAACAGGAGCAATCTCCTTTTATGGTACTTGGCTGCGGAGCACCGTCATTGAACCTTCCAATGTATATTGCCCCAAGTTGGCGGGAAGCAAGAAGCAGTCTCCCGCCTTGGCGTCGACGCGGCCGGCGGACCATTCGATGCTGCCCGAGTCTTCACCGACGATAATAACGACAAAACTCTCGCCGGTGGTCGTGAGCCGCCACTCTCCGCGTACGACTCCTTTTTCGGTGGTGAAGTAAGGAGAAGATGCGAGTGCAAGCCACTCTCCCGGCTTAGCATTGTCCGTAGCCATTCGGGTTGCGCCTGAGCCTTCGTAGGCGATGACATTCAGGGAATCCTCAATGTGTAATTCACGCGGTTTACCGTCTAGTCCGGGCCGATTGTAGTCATACAACCGGTACGTGGTGTCGGAATTCTGCTGGATTTCAGCAACGAGGACACCTGCGCACAAAGCGTGAACGGTGCCGGCCGGAATGTAGAAAGTGTCGCCGGCTCGAACGTTTACTTCCTGAAGGCAATCCATAATGCGGCCTTCATCTATGGCTTTCGCCAGTGAGGCGCGATCGACGCCTTGTTCCAGCCCGTATATGATTTTAGCTCCGGGTTTGGCGTCAAGCACGTACCACATTTCGGTTTTGCCGAGCTCACCTGCGGGAAGCCTCTCGTAATGATCATTCGGATGTACCTGGACAGAGAGGTCGTCGTTGCAGTCGAGCAGCTTAATCAATAGAGGGAAACGGCCGTTATTGGAGCTGCCGCCTTTTGATCCGAACCACGTGTCCCCGAATAACTCGCGAATTTCGTCGAGCCCTTTTCCAGCCAATGCGCCGTTCGTCACATGAGAAACCCCGTTCGGATGATCGGCGATCATCCACCCTTCCCCGATCGCTCCTTGAGGGACATCGAATCCGAAGCGTTCCAACGCCCGGCCGCCCCAAACCCGCTCTTTGAACTCCGGTTTAAAATGCAGAGGATAAGGTTGTATGCTCATACCGATCATTTGCCTCCTCTCGCACACTGGAAAAATTCCACCGCTTCTCCGTCAGGACCGGCGAAAAAGAAGTAACGGCTGCCATTGGGCAATGTCGTAATCTCCTCGTCGAGGCCTTCAACGCCCAGCGAGCGGATACGTTTATATTCTTCTTCAATATTGTCTACGGTAAAAGCGACATGGTGAACACGTCCCGCACTCGCCAGCTCACCGGCAAAGCCTTCGATCAATTCGATTTCAGTATCGCGGGAACCCGGGAACGAGAGAAAAGCAAGGCGAATCACTCCGTTCGTATGGGTGTTCGTCTCCAGATGCTCCATACCCGCTACTGATTCATAAAAAGGGATCGATTTGTCCAGAGAGTTTACCATAATGCCGACATGCTCGATTTTGCGGACTGCCATTCTGTGATCCTCCTATCGTTTGTTCAGCGCCACCAGGAAAGGGGCAGCTTGTTTTTGCGGAAATCGGTAAATAACGCTTTGTGCGGTTAAAGAGGAAACCCCTGATGCCCAAGCCTCAACGGCTTGCGCTTCCTCATCTCCACCCTGATGGCCGGGGTAGACGATAGCTGTGAGTATTCCGCCGGTACGCAGCAGCTTCAATGCCGCCTGCAGAGCGATCAATGTAGTGGGAGGCATCGTCGTAACCGAATGCTCCCCGCCCGGAAGGTAGCCGAGGTTAAACATGACGGCTGCGACCTGTCCGTGACAGGTGTCCGGGATGCTTTCGGCGATGTGCTCATGACCCGTGTGCAGCAGAGTGACGGGAGCAAGCGCCTCCTGATCCCGCACCGATTCCAGCCGCTTACGCGTGTGTTCAAGTGCATCCGGCTGCACATCAAACGCAAACACCTTGCCCCCGGCACCGACAAGCTTGGACAGGAACAAGGTGTCAACACCGTTACCCGCCGTTGCATCAATGACAATGTCGCCCGGACGTACCCGCTCCGTTACAAATCGCTGAGCTTGGCTCAACACAGAGAGGAAACCCAAATTAGCTCCCCCTCCAAGCTTTACCCTGCCAGCTGTTGCGGCGAACCAGCTCGGCGTCGATGGCGTTCAGCACTTCCCATTTTCTGAGGCTCCACATCGGCCCGATCAGCAGGTCGCGAGGAGCATCTCCGGTGAGGCGATGAACAATCATCTGAGGCGGAAGCATCTCCAAAGTATCCACGACCAGGTTGATATACTCATCCATATCCAGGAATCTCAGCAATCCATCCCGCCACTGCCGTACCATCGGGGTTTTTCGCATAAGATGAAGAAGATGAACTTTGATGCCTTGCACATCCATCTCTGCCGCCTGGCGGGCTGTTTCCAGCATCATTTCGCGGGATTCTCCCGGCAAGCCGTGGATAATATGGGTACAGACCCGGATGCCCTTGGCTCTCAGGCGGTTCACCGCGTCTCGGAAGCAATCCGTATCATGCGCCCGATTGATCAATTGCGAAGTCGATTCATGAACCGTCTGCAATCCCATTTCGATCCACAGGTAAGTTCGCTTGTTCAGTTCGGCGAGATAATCAACGACATCATCGGGGAGGCAATCGGGACGAGTCGCGATGGATAATCCTACAACACCGGGCTGCTCCAAAATGACCTCATAATATTCCCGCAAGGTTTCCAGAGGCGCGTAAGTGTTCGTATAGGCTTGAAAATAACCGATATATTTGGCTTCCGGCCACTTGAGATGCTGGCGGTCCCGGACTTCATTGAATTGGGTAACCAGATCGTTGCGGCGGCTGCCCGCGAAATCGCCGGAACCGCGCGCGCTGCAGAACGTGCAGCCGCCGGCTGCTATGCTCCCGTCCCGATTGGGACAAGTGAAGCCGGCATCCAGCATTACTTTGAATGTTTTGGTGCCGAACGTTTCCCGCATTTCGTAATTCCACGTATGAAATCTCTTATCTCCCCACGTCATGGGGGTTTGAATATCTAATTGATCCGTTGCCATGCTGCATCCGTCCTTTAATGAAGTCATAATTAATTGTAGCGAAAAGAGGGGGAAATTGCGAGGCAGGCGGGTGCTCATGCATGAAACGAATAAATGCATGCCTTTCTTATGCAGAACAAACATTAAAAATAAAGCGTTTCCAACTTGAAATACCTAACATGGTATGTTATATTAGAAATGCGCCAAACCCGTATAAACTCACACCTTTATTATGGATCATCTGGCAGTAGAATTCACACCATTTCCATCTCACGTGCCGGCTATACCCAGTGTAAATCGAATTGGAGAGGTGAGTTACATGAATTCAGTTCGCATCCCGCAAGGTGACGATACCGTGAAGGTCGAGCTTACTCTCAAAGAAGTCATGGCTCTATCGGGTATCAAGTTTTACAACAACCATGATATCGAAGTGTCGGCGAAGAAGAAGCTGAACAACGCACTGCAAGGCCAGTATCAATTGAATGAGTACCGTCCTATGAATTAAGATTCCCGCATTCGACGCGTTACACCGGCTGCCCGCAGAGGGTGCCGGTTTTTTTGTGTTTGACGGATGGACGAAAACCTCCTTTACAAGCGGGCGCACTTTGGGCAAAATAGGATGCATTGACGTTAATGCAACCTAGTGTTGCGGGAGGGATGAGGAATGCGACTTCGCGGCAGGAAAAATATACGGGAAAGCTTGGAGCAGCAGCCGGACCTTGTAGTGCTGGAGCCGCATAAGCTCAAAGGGCGGTGGCACGAGTTTTTCGGGAACGACCAACCGATCCATATTGAATGCGGCATGGGAAAAGGACAATTCATCAGTAGAATGAGCGCTAATAATCCCGGGATCAACTATATCGGCATGGACATATACGACGAGCTTCTCCGCAGGGGCAGTGAAAAAGCGCGGGCACTATGGAAAGAGGAAAAAGGGCTCGATGAAGTGCCCAATCTGGCGCTTGTGCGGGGCAATGTGGAGGAGCTTGAATTGATGTTCGAGCCGGGCGAGCTGGAGCGTATTTATTTGAATTTCAGCGACCCTTGGCCGAAATCGAAGCATGCGAGACGCCGCCTCACACATCCGCGTTTCCTGATGAAATATAAATATGTGCTGAGTGATATCGGTGAAATTCATTTTAAGACCGACTCGCTGTCATTATTCGAGTTTTCTCTGAACAGCTTCTCCGACATCGAGATTCAAATGCGCAACATCTCGCTGGATCTGCATCGGCACGGGGTCCGACATGACCTCGTCTTAACGGAGTACGAGACCAAGTTCGTAGCCCAGGGAATGCCGATCTACCGGCTGGAAGCCGTGATCGGCGCCAAGGTGCGCGATCAGCACCGGCTTGTGGTAGCTCAGGACTTGGCCGAGCAATCCCGCCGGGCAGACGCGAAGGAACCTTCGCCGGTAGTTGATCCGGAGCCGGCTGATTGATGAGGACATGGACCTAGTCCGAATGTATGTAATTGCGCTGCCTGTTTGGGCGCTACGGGCGAGATCGTCTAAAATTTGAACTAACGTAAGGTGTTTGAGCGATCGAATGGCCGAGATCGTCTAAAATTTGCACTAACGCGTCGTGTTTTTTGGCTCGTGCGGGCGAGATCGTCTAGAAATTGAACTAACGCACCGTATTGTGAGGCTCAACTTGGCGAGATCGTCTAAAATTTGACCTAACGAACGTCTGGACTATTCGGGGAAGTGATGTCCGGAAAAACCGATTAACTCGATGCTCGCGGCTACTCGGACGGGGGAATTAGTCGGAAAAACCGGTTAACTCGGCGCTCTCGCCCACTGGACCGGACTAGTTACCCGGCAAAACCGGCTCAACTGCGCACACACAGACACAATAACCGAAATGAGACTGCCGCAGGCAGTCTCATTCTTTTAACAGCACATACTATATCCATATCGCGGCAAGCAGCGCGGTTCCCGTTCCCAGCAGGGCGCCTGCAACGGTGTCGCTTGGAAAGTGCAGTCCGAAGTAAATACGGGATAAGGCGACACCGATTGCAATCGGCAGCAGTGCCGGGATGAGCAGCGGCTCCATGTGCATCCACGGGGTTAACATGGCGAAAGCTGCGGTAGTGTGCCCCGAAGGGAAGGACGGGTCCATCAACGGCCGACGGTTCGTTCTGATTTGTGGGAATACTTGATGCGGACGGAGCTTGGTGCGCTCTTCTTGGCGATTGCTACTGGAATATGGCTGACGACAATGGCCGCCAGCGCCTGCCAGCCGGCCGTACTCCACGGTTCCGGAGCAAATAGCGCACAGGCGATCGAGAAGCAAAGGCTAAAGGACGCACCGGCAACAAAGGACATCACGTGAAAAATCCAACTCAACACGGCATGATTCCAACGACTGTTAACGTGCAGGAACAACGGACGCTCCACTTCCTGAAGCATTCGATATATTCTGCTCAATAAGTCATCTCCTTTTCGCGGCCGTGAATTTGCCGGCCCGGCGTAGTCGGTCTATTTCAATTTTATAACGCATTTGTTACGTATGTATTAATTCGGCGTTAACTCGTACCTCTTTTTGCGTTTTACATTGTACAGCGGATGGGTAAACTTTTTTATGGAGATATTTACAATGTTTCACGAAACCTTTTGCTCGCTTCCAGCGTCACAATCGTGTGGAATAACTAGGACTTCGGAAGTAAAACGAGTGTAAACCGGCGAAAACAGACAGCATAGCGAGGAAATCCGGTTATGCAGGAACGCTCTGCTTGTGAGAACAGCGGATGCCCGGGGAATGCCGCGAATATGACGATTCCATGCTTTTGACAAACGGTACAAAACCGAACACAATCAAGGATGTGCCTTCGGCTCCCGACCGAAGAGAGATAGACATGCAGCGTATAGAGAGAAAAAGGGTATGAAAATAGGGTTAGGGGTACAACTGAATATGTTAAACACTTTTCTTCTCGTCATTCAGGTGTTGTTTTTCCTGATCGGCACGTATCAGGTCGTGCTGTCGTTCTTCGGCTGGTACCGCAAGAAGGAACGGATCACGCACAAGCCAACAAAATCGTTCGCACTGCTCGTCGCCGCTCATAATGAAGAAGCTGTTGTCGGCGCACTGATTGAAAACCTTTTAAAAATGGATTATCCTCGTGAACTGTTTGATATTTTCGTAATCTGTGACAACTGTACGGACGGAACGGCTGACGTCGTACGCAAATATCCTGGCGTATTCGCTTGCGAACGTTTTAACCCTCACCAACGCGGAAAAGGGTATGCGATTGAGTGGATGCTCAAGGAGATGTGGAACCGCCCTCGCCAATACGATTCAATCGTCATGTTCGACGCCGACAACCTGGTTGCCACAAACTTCCTGCAATATATGAATGAGGATCTTTGCAACGGACACCGTGTTATCCAAGGGTACTTGGACACTAAAAACCCGCACGACTCATGGGTGAGCGCTGCGAACGGAATTACTTATTGGTTCTGTAACCGTTTATGGCAGATGCCTCGTTACAACCTGGGGCTCTCCAACTTCCTCGGCGGCACGGGAATGTGCTTTGATACCGCACTCCTGAAGGAAATGGGCTGGGGAGCTACGAGCCTGGTTGAGGATCTGGAATTTACGATCCGCTGCATTCAACGTAATATTTACCCTAAATTTAATTATGAAGCACGTGTGTTCGACGAGAAGCCGATCTCGTTCAAGGCTTCCTCCCGCCAGCGGCTGCGTTGGATGCAAGGGCATTTCGACGTATCCCGGCGTTACATGCTCCCGCTTTTATGGCAGGGCATCAAAGAACGAAGCTGGGCCAAAATCGACGCCGCGTTTTATGTATTTAACGCCTACAATTTCTTGCTCGGTTTCTTGATTACCGTCACGCTTTGGTTCGATTTGCTCCTGCCGGGCAATCCGTATTTCGATTCCATCTATTCACTTGCACCGGCATGGCTGGCGATTCCGATATCGATATACATCTACATGCAGACACCGCTTGCTATGCTGCTCGAAAAAGTCGATTGGCGGATGTATCTCAAGCTGGTTCTGTTCCCGATTTTCTTCTTCACTTGGTGGCCGATCACGTTCTGGGCATTTTTCACGCAAAACAACAAAACTTGGAGTCACACCCAGCATACGCGCGTTCTTCGCTTGGAAGAAGTTCAAGGCAAACAGATGTAGGATCCGCTTCCCCGGGCACTGTCCCGGGGATTGTTCCGTCACTTGTCGTTGACATCCCGATATGCGCATGGTATAGTGTTCGTTGTGACTGATTCAGAATATTATTCAGCACGCGCAAGCAGAAGCACCCGCTTCTCACCTGATCGGCTTTGGCTGACGGGTATGGCGTAGCCCACGGAACACGGATTACAGGCCGCAGTGCCTTGTAACACCGTATACGTTAGGACTAGGATGCGGGTCAATGCGGCTCGCATTTTTTTGTTTGCAAATAACTCAAACGACATTTCAATTCGGAGGTGGAACATTATTAGCAAGGATCATCAAATCAACGAGGAAATTCGGGCGAAGGAAGTCCGGCTCGTAGGCTCTGAAGGCGAACAACTCGGCATCAAGCCGTTCCGTGAAGCAATGCAGATGGCCATTGACGCGAATCTTGACTTGGTTAACGTAGCACCGCAGGCGAAACCGCCGGTGTGCCGCATTATGGACTACGGCAAATTCCGTTACGAGCAGCAGAAGAAGGAAAAGGAAGCCCGGAAGAATCAGAAGATTGTCGACCTCAAAGAAGTATGGTTTCGTGCGAACATCGAGGAACATGACTACCAGACGAAGTTTCGTAACGTGATCAAGTTTTTGAATGAGGGCGACAAGGTGAAATGTTCCGTGCGGTTCCGTGGTCGTGAAATAACTCACTCCAAACTCGGTCAGAAGATTCTGGAGCGTGTCGCGAACGAAGTCGGTGAGCTTTGTGTCGTCGAACGCATGCCGAAGCTTGAAGGCCGCAGCATGATAATGATTTTGGCTCCGAAACAAAGCCACTGACAGGAGGATATAACTGATGCCTAAGATGAAAACACATAGCAGCTTGAAAGACCGTTTCAAAATTACCGGAACAGGTAAAGTGAAACGCCATAAAGCTTACAAGAACCACTTGCTGTCCCACAAATCGGGACGCCAGAAGCGCGTGTTGGGAAGCCAACCGATGATGGCGAAAGGCGACGTAAACCGTATGAAACAACAACTCGCAAACTTGAAATAATCGTCATAGAAACTTCCGGGAGGTAATGAATCATGGCAAGAGTCAAGGGCGGATTCGTAACACGCCGCCGTCGCAATAGAATGTTGAAACTCGCTAAAGGTTACTGGGGCGCGAAGCATCGCCTGTTTAAAAAAAGCAAAAGAACAGGTAATGAAGTCCCTCATGTACGCATACCGCGACCGTCGTCAGACGAAGCGGAACTTCCGCAAGCTTTGGATCGTGCGGATCAACGCGGCAGCCCGCCAGAACGGCCTGTCCTACAGCAAGATGATGTACGGCTTGAAATTGGCCGGCATCGAAGTGAACCGCAAAATGCTCGCCGATCTGGCCGTGAACGACATCAACGCGTTCAACTCGCTGGCCGGCGCTGCCAAAGAAAAAATCAACGCGTAATGACAGAGGCTCCGGGCAACCGGAGCTTTTTTTATTGCGCCCGATAGCTGAGCCCCATTTCCCCTAAGTAGGACAAAGGTGCAAGCCGCAAGGCTTTTTTTGTCATAACTTAAAGGACCACGAGGATGACGGCGAACGGGGCACCTCTTCCGTCGGCATCTAGAAAGGAGGGGTTAACTATGGCGCATGTTAGTCGTTCACAAGTCCGTGAGATGGTGGGTCAGCGGATCTATGCAATGCGCAAAGACGGTTCGGTTGTCTCAGGTAAGCTGATCGGCATTAGAGGCAATGAGTTGATCATGGAGGAACCGAAAGGCAAAGCTCATACCCAAGCTTTTTTACCGCTAGTGTTGTTTGATTTGCTTGCGATAGGAACTACTCCGTTTTTCGGATTCGGATTCGACGGATTCTTTTGGTAAAAGGTTATACAAGAAGACAAACGGGACCGTGCTTTACGCGGTCCCGTTTTTTACGACCAGAAGCGTTGCAAAGACTTAATCAGCTCATTGACCTTTAGCTCTTTGATATGGCTCACTTTGGTGTAGCCGAGTCGTTCGTAGAATCGCAGACCTTTGCTGTTGCTTTCATCAACATACACGCGCGCGATTGTGCATCCTTGCTCGCGTCCGTATTGCTCCGCCTCATTCATCAGCTCAGAACCCCAATGCTTATTCTGGAAGCTGCCGTCAACCGCCAGCAAATCGATGAACAGGGTCGTTCCCTGAAGTTCCATGTGGAGAAATCCGAATGGACTGCTATCACGGCTTCGGGATGCCACCAAGGTCGGACCGCGCCGGAGCCGGTTTTTAATATCTTCACTCAAGCGGCTTTCCGGAGGATGCTGCCACGGGGAAATAGGGACCAACTGCGTGCGGACAAGCTCTACAATAGCTTTATCATCGGCCGATTGCCTCCAACGGATCATCAGGAGTTCCTCCCGAATTTCAGTATATTCAATGCTCCCCTTAGCGAATGTATCCGTTACTAACATATGAACAAGTTAAAACCCCGGTAACGGCGAACATTGCGTATTGACGGATGCCTTGGTGAATAATATAATTGATGCTAATCGAAAGAACGCAAACAGCCGTGAAGAGGAAAAAGCGATAGGGCTCTTTTGCTCAGAGAGTATCGGAATAGCTGAGACCGATGCCTTAATCCCTGTACGCGACGTCTCCTCGGAGCTGTTCGCCTGAACCGCCGAACCGGGCGCATTAGGGTGAATCGGGTTCGCGCACGTTATTGCGCTGAGGTATGACATCATATCCGTACATAGCACGGTGGAATCATACTTCTGAAGGCCGCTACTGCGAAGTGCGCGGCAAACTCGGGTGGTACCGCGGAAGGAACAGCCTTTCGTCCCAGACAGCCAGAATTGGCGTCGGGGATGAAAGGCTTTTTTGTATCGTGACGAACGATGCGTGACGCCAAAGGCGCACTCCATTGTTCGCACGTTCGTGACGAACAACCCGTGACGCCAAAGGCGCACTCCATTGTTCGCACGTTGAAAGGAGGAAGAAAGATGAGCGCACTGAACGCCGCGTTGAAATCCAAAGAAGAATTGATTCAAAAATGGAGTAAGCCTGAAGTCATCACAGGGTCCGATATCCTGCTCCGCAGTTTGTTAATCGAGGGAGTCGAATGCGTGTTCGGCTACCCGGGTGGCGCTGTACTGTACATTTATGATGCGATGCACGGTTTCTCGGATTTCCATCATCTGCTGACACGGCATGAGCAGGGGGCAATCCACGCCGCTGACGGATATGCGCGTTCAACCGGCAAGGTGGGTGTCTGTATCGCCACTTCCGGACCGGGAGCCACGAACCTTGTGACGGGCATTGCCACGGCGTATATGGATTCGGTGCCGCTGGTCGTTATCACAGGTAACGTAGCGACAAGCCTGATCGGTACGGATGCTTTCCAGGAAGCGGATATCGTCGGGATCACGATGCCGATCACCAAGCACAGCTATCTGGTCCGCAAGGCGGAAGATTTGCCGCGCATCATCCATGAAGCATTCCACATTGCGAACAGCGGACGTAAAGGGCCGGTGCTGATCGATATTCCGAAAGACGTGTCCGCAGAGAAAATTTTATTTCAGCCTGTCGATCAGGTGGAGCTGCGCGGCTACAACCCGACGGTTCAGCCGAACAGGAATCAACTGGACAAAATGATTCGCGCCATTGAAAAGGCGGAGCGGCCTTTGCTGCTGGTTGGCGGCGGTACGATCTATTCCGGCGCCCATGAGGAACTGTACGAATTCGTTACCAAGACCGGAATTCCGATAACGACGACTCTGCTGGGTCTTGGCGCATTTCCGAGCGGTAACGATCTTCACGTTGGCCTGCCGGGTATGCATGGAACGTGGACAGCGAATACAGCCATTCAGAATGCCGATTTGCTGATCAATATCGGCGCTCGTTTCGACGATCGCGTAACCGGCAAGCTGGATGGGTTCGCGCCGAAAGCGAAAATCGTTCATATCGATATCGACCTGCGGAGATCGGCAAGAATGTGCAGACCGATATCCCGATCGTCGGAGATGTCAGGGCGGTCTTGCAAATTGCCAATACACTGGCGAAACGCGCCGAGAACGCGGATGCCTGGCGCGCTCAGCTGAGCGAATGGAAAGCTGCCAAGCCGTTCAAATATATCGATTCCGACACCGAACTTAAGCCGCAATGGGTCGTATCGATGATTCACGAAACGACGAATGGCGATGCGATCGTGACGACCGACGTCGGCCAGCACCAGATGTGGGCTGCGCAATATTATCCGTTCAACAAGCCGCGTTCATGGGTTACATCAGGCGGACTCGGCACGATGGGCTTCGGTTTCCCATCGGCCATCGGCGCACAGATGGGAAATCCGGACCGCACGGTTGTCTCGATCAACGGTGACGGCGGCATGCAGATGTGCGCGCAGGAACTCGCAGTTTGTGCGATCAACAATATCCCTGTTAAAGTTGCCATTCTCAACAACCAAGTGCTCGGCATGGTGCGGCAATGGCAGGAACTCATTTACGACAATCGCTACAGTCATATCGACCTGTCCGGCAGCCCGGACTTCGTCAAACTGTCGGAGGCATACGGCGTCAAAGCTTTCCGCGCCTCAAACAAGGAAGAAGCGCGGAGCGCATGGGAGGAAGCATTACGGCATCCGGGTCCGGCTGTAGTGGAATTCGTGGTCCGCAAGCATGAGAATGTGTATCCGATGGTTACTCAAGGTAGCACGATCGATCAAATGATCATGGGGGATGCCGAATGAACCGTAAACACACAATCTCTATTCTGGTCAACGACCAGCCTGGCGTATTGCAAAGGGTATCCGGCCTGTTCGGCCGCCGCGGATTCAATATCGAGAGCATCACGGTCGGTTCTTCCGAGGAGGCGGGACTCTCCCGTATGGTCATTGTGAGTACGGGAGATGACCGCACGCTGGAGCAAGTCCAGAAGCAATTGTATAAGCTGATCGATGTCATTAAAGTCGTTGATGTGAGCGGCAGCCCGATGGTCGGGCGCGAGCTCGGACTGATCAAGATCGGAGCGGATCCTTCTGTACGCCCTGAAATTCTGGGCATTGTGGAAACTTTCCGCGCAGCCGTCGTCGACATCGGGCCGTCCACGTTAATCGTCCAGGTCGTGGGCGATACCGATAAAATAGACGCGATGATCGAGCTGCTGAAGCCTTATGGTATCCGTGAATTGTCCCGCACCGGCGTCACTGCAATGACGCGGGGCAGCCGTTAACCGTTCCGCTGTCGGATCGTATGAACCACCCGCTCGGAACGGGGGTCCGAGGAGAGAAGCGTGCATCCTTCAGCCGAAGCTTGACTTGTCTGAGTCCGCTCTCTCTTGGAACGCCCGTTTCGAGGGTTGCTATAACAAGCGCATTCATTTGAAGGAGGAACACAACCCAATGGCAGTAAACTTATTTCATGAAAAAGACGCGGATCTGAGCGTTCTCAAAGGCAAGACAATCGCGGTAATCGGCTATGGCAGCCAAGGCCATGCCCAAGCACAAAATCTGCGCGACAGCGGACTTAACGTGATAATCGGACTTCGCGCCGGTAAATCCGCAGACAGCGCGCGCAATGACGGTTTCGAGGTTCTGTCCGTTGCGGATGCAACTCGTAAAGCCGATGTCGTACAAATTTTGATGCCGGATGAGACGCAAGCCAGCGTGTACAAGAATGAAATCGAGCCAAACCTTAAAAAAGGTGCCGCTCTCATGTTCTCTCACGGCTTTAACATTCATTTCGGACAAATCGTAGCACCGGCGGACGCCGACGTTCTTCTCGTAGCGCCTAAATCCCCGGGCCACATGGTTCGTCGTACTTACGTCGAAGGTTTTGGCGTGCCGGGATTGATCGCCATTCACCAGAACGGTACCGGTAAAGCATTCGAGATCGGCATGGCCTACGCCAAAGGAATCGGCTGCACCCGCGCGGGAGTAATCGAAACGTCCTTCCGCGAAGAAACCGAAACCGACTTGTTCGGTGAGCAGGCCGTTCTTTGCGGCGGCGCGAGCGCTCTTGTCAAAGCCGGTTTCGAAACGCTCGTTGAAGCCGGTTATGCGCCTGAAATGGCTTACTTCGAATGTTTGCACGAGCTTAAGCTGATCGTCGACCTCATGTACGAGGGCGGCTTGGCTTCGATGCGCAGCTCCATCTCCAACACTGCGGAATACGGCGACTATGTTACCGGACCTCGCATTGTAACGGACGAGACGAAAAAAAGAAATGAAGCGCGTTCTCGAAGATATTCAATCGGGCCGTTTTGCTCGCGACTTCATCCTGGAAAACCAATCCAACCGTGCGTTCCTTACGGCTACCCGCCGCAACGAAGCCGAGCATCCGATCGAAACGGTCGGCGCCGAGCTGCGCGGCATGATGCACTGGATCAAGAAGTAATCCGTTCCGATATGTATACCCCCGGCCATGGCTGGGGGTTTTTATTAAAACAGCGTAAAAAAAAGCGCGGCGTACCGGCTTAAAGCCTAGGCTCGTTATGCTATAATTTTTAAAAAGCCGATTTGCCCTTCAGGAGGTGTGCGGGTTCAGCCCTGCTATGCGAAAAATTTATATTTTCGATACGACGCTGCGAGACGGTGAGCAATCGCCCGGCGTTAACCTTAACACGCAAGAAAAAGTGGAAATCGCGCTGCAGTTGGAAAAGCTGGGCGTAGACCGGATTGAGGCGGGATTCCCCGCAGCATCCCCAGGTGATCTGGCTGCGGTTAACGCAGTTGCTCGCGCTGTGAAGAATGCTACAATCGTCGGCCTGGCCCGTTCGCGGGAGCCGGATATCGATGCTGTAAAAGAAGCTCTTATAGGCGCGCAAGATCCGTGTATTCATCTTTTCCTCGCAACGTCGCCGATCCACCGCAAGCATAAGCTGCGCATGGAGAAGGAACAGGTGCTTGAGAATGCGGAACGCGCGATCCGTTATGCAAAGCAGTATTTTGATAAAATCGAATTTTCTCCTGAGGATGCCGGGCGTACGGAACTGGAATTTCTGTGCGAGGTTACGGAGATGGCTATTAACGCGGGCGCGACGGTTGTCAATATACCGGATACGGTCGGTTATATGACTCCGCAGGAATTCGGGAACATTTTCAAGACGTTAAAAGAAAAAGTGCCCGGGATAGAACGTATTCAACTGTCGGCACACTGTCATGACGACTTAGGCATGGCAACCGCCAATGCGCTAGCTGCTATCTTGAACGGCGCCGATCAAATTGAAGGTACGATCAACGGCATCGGTGAGCGTGCAGGCAACACGGCATTGGAAGAAGTGGCGTTAACTCTGGAGACGAGAGCCGAGTTTTTCCAAGCGAAGACCTCGCTGCATCTTTCGGAAATCGCCAGAACGAGCCGGTTGGTAAGCAAGCTGACGGGTATGGTCGTTCCCGGCAACAAGGCGATTGTCGGCGCGAATGCTTTTGCTCATGAATCCGGTATCCATCAAGACGGGATGCTTAAAGAGAAGAGCACTTACGAGATCATGTCACCGGATACGATCGGCCTGAAAGAGAGCAAGCTGGTACTGGGCAAACATTCCGGCCGTCACGCATTCCGTGAGAAGCTGATCGACCTTGGCTACGAACAGTTGACCGAGGATCAAGTGAATGCCGCCTTCGGCAAGTTCAAAGACATCGCCGACCGGAAGAAAACCGTCACTGACGAGGATCTGAGGGCGCTGTTGGAAGAGAAAATGATCGACACGCCTGAAGTGTTTGCTTTGCAACAGTTAATCGTATCCTTCGATACTCATACTACGCCAACCGCCAAGGTTAAGCTGAAGACTGTCAAGGGGCTTGTGGAACACAAAGCCGAAGGTAACGGCTCAGTGGATGCGATATATCAGGCCATTGACGCGTTGACAGGTGAAACCGTAGAGCTGGACGACTATTCGATCAAATCCGTAACCGATGGAACCGATGCGCTCGGCGAAGTGCATGTGGTCCTCAAACAGGGCGACAACAGTGCGCAGGGCCGCGGTGTCAGTACCGATATTCTGGAAGCAAGCGCACGTGCATACGTGGATGCCTTGAACCGGCTCATCGATAAGCGTAACGCGCCGGCCCGCAATCGTCGCGATAACGTAACTTTGATCTAAGAGCGAAATGGGGAAATAAAGATGAACTACCGGTTTTCCGCCAGATTAGGTACGTTCTCATCTTCGGCGGTTCGTGAAATTTTAAAGCTGACGCAGAAAAAATCGGTGATATCGTTCGCAGGCGGGCTGCCGGCTGAAGAGCATTTCCCGGTCGCTGCCGTAAGGAATGCTTTTGAACGAGTGATGGCAGAGGGCAATAAGGCGCTGCAATATGGTCTGACTGAAGGCTATTTGCCGCTGCGGGAAAGTATCTGCCGCTGGATGACACGCAAAGGCGTGTCCGTCACGCCGGATGACATGCTCTTGACCACCGGTTCGCAGCAAGCGATCGATCTGTTAACCCGCATTTATATTGATCCGGGCGATGTGATCCTGGTGGAGCGGCCGACTTATTTGTCAGCTCTGCAAGTGTTCCGTTCTTACGGAGCATCGCTGATTTCGGTAAAAACGGACGCCGAAGGCATGGATCTCGAGGATTTGGCGGCCAAGATCAAGCAGTACCGCCCCAAAATGGTCTACGTCATCCCGACCTTCTCCAATCCGACCGGTAAAGCATGGAGCCTGGACCGGCGTAAGGGAGTCTTGAAATTGTGCCGGGAAAACGATGCCCTTATTCTTGAGGATGATCCTTATGGCGAGCTAAAATTCGGGGATGCTGCGGTGACTTACCCGTCCATCTTTTCTCTGGATCAGCACCCTGCAGGCTCCTGTGTGGTGTACACCAGCACATTCTCCAAAACCGTCGCTCCTGCGCTTCGTACCGGCTGGGTGATGGCCGATCCGGATATCATTCGCCATATGGCCCGTGCGAAGCAAGCTGCTGATTTGCACTCCAGTTCTTTGGACCAGCAAACCCTTTATCAATTGATGGAGCATTTCGATCTTGATGCGCATATCTCCTTCGTCCGTAAAGAGTATGAGAAGCGGATGCGGCAGATGGCAGACTTGCTCGAGCAGCAGCAATGGCCGGGTGTCAAATGGACGGAGCCCAAAGGCGGTATGTTCTTTTGGCTGGAGCTCCCCGCGCAGATCGACACGGCCGAGCTGCTCAAGACGGCCGTCGATCTGGGTGTGGCCTTTGTTCCGGGTGCCACCTTCTATGCCGAGAATCCGCAGCACAATACGATGCGCTTGAACTTCACGCATACCGACTTCGAAGGTACGATTACCGGAATGTGCCGTTTGTCGCAGGCTTTGGAAAGCGTGTTGGTTCGTTAATTGTTCTTGTTAAGGGGGGCATGCAGCGTGCATGGCCCCCTTTTTTGCTCGTCTCATAGCTCAATCCTATTGAACTCATAGCAATTATCTATTTTGCCTCTTGCCGAAAATGTGCTAAAACTGAGAAAGAGATCAGAGCGACAAAACCTATTCGGGAGTGAACATATTTATGGCTGAAGTTAAAAAAATTGCCGTGATCGCAGGCGACGGGATTGGTCCTGAAGTCGTTGCGGAAGCGGAAAAAGTATTGAAACGTACGGAAGAATTGTTCGGCTATCAGTTTGAGCTGGAGCGCGGCTTGTTCGGCGGAATCGCGATTGATGAGAGAGGAACTCCGCTTCCGGACGATACCCTGGAGATGTGCCGCAGAGCGGACGCCGTTCTGCTTGGCGCTGTAGGCGGCCCTAAGTGGGACAACAATCCGAAGGAATTGCGTCCGGAGACAGGGCTGTTAGGGATTCGCAAGGCGCTCGGGCTGTTCTCCAACATTCGTCCGGCGGTCGTGTTCGACTGTCTCAAGGATGCCTCCACCCTGAAGCCTGAAGTTCTCGAAGGCACGGATCTGATCGTGATTCGGGAATTAACGGGCGGGATCTACTTCGGAGATAAATTCCGCCGCGATTCCGAGAACGGCCGGGAAGCCGTCGACACTTGCGTGTACAACGAAACGGAAATCGAGCGCATCGTGCATCAAGGGTTTGAAGTTGCACAAAAGCGCCGTAAAAAATTGGCTTCCGTCGATAAAGCGAACGTATTGGAAACTTCAAGGCTGTGGCGGGAAACCGTTAACCGGATTGCCCCGGAATATCCCGATGTCGAAGTGGAGCATGTGCTGGTCGATAACTGTGCCATGCAGCTTCTCCGCCGTCCGTCGAGCTTTGATGTTATCGTAACGGAGAATATGTTCGGAGATATCCTCAGTGATGAAGCGGCAATGCTCACCGGATCCATCGGAATGCTGTCATCCGCTTCGCTCGGTGAAGGAAGCTTCGGGCTGTACGAGCCGGTTCATGGCTCCGCACCGGACATTGCAGGTCAGGGGATCGCAAACCCGATTGCAACGATTTTGTCGGTAGCGTTGATGTTCCGCCTCACTCTGGGCTATGAAGAAGCGGCGGATGTGATCGAGCGTGCCGTCAAAAACGTGCTGGATGCCGGACATCGCACCGGAGACATCGCGGTAGACAAGAGTAAAGCGATTGGCACGACGGCAATGGGCGATCTAATTGTGGCAGCAATGTTACGATAAAAACCTTTATTTATAACGATTCTAAAAAAAGAATTGCTATCGTCTTGACTAGCCTGTCCTCGAATGGTACCATTTTTTAAGTGAACATTATGGTACCGGCTGCAGAGGCCGGACTGACAGGAGGGTATTACAAAGATGGCAGAACGTATGGTTGGACGTCCCGCACCGGACTTCACGATGGAGACTGCGCTGGGCAACGGTCAGGACTTCGGAAACGTATCTTTGGCAGATTATCGCGGCAAATGGCTCGTATTTTTCTTCTACCCGCTCGACTTCACTTTCGTATGTCCGACGGAAATCACTGCGCTTTCCGAAGCGTATGATGAGTTCAAGAAAATGGATGCGGAAGTTCTCGGCGTCAGCGTAGACAGCAAACACAGCCACCGCGCTTGGATTAATACACCTAGAAACGACAACGGCCTCGGCCAATTGAACTTCCCGCTTGCTTCGGATATTACGAAACAAGTTGCACGCGATTATGGTGTTCTGATTGAAGAAGAAGGCGTCGCTTTGCGCGGTCTGTTCATTATCAGCCCTGAAGGTGAATTGAAATATCAAGTGGTTAACCACAACGATATCGGCCGCAGCGTAGAGGAAACTGTCCGTGTACTTTCCGCTCTGCAATCCGGCGGATTGTGCCCGATGAACTGGAAAGCTGGAGACAAGAACCTCGTCGCGAAATAATCAAATCGGACAAGCCTATAACACGCTCCCCGGAACCATCTTCCGGGGAGCGCTGTTTTTTTCTTAAAAAATTGTAACTTTTTTGGGTATCGGTCGGCGGCAGGAATTGTGTTTGTGAGTAGAGAATATAGTGTGTAGAATTAAAGGCGCACCACTGAAGGAGGGGAAGAGCGATGAGCTTCTGCTGCGGAGCCAGCATGATTGGGACGAAAGGCACGTTGAAACATTATCGGACACGGATTCATAACGTGCCCATTATGTTTTGTCCCGTTTGTCACAGAGTCGAGGTCCACTATCTGGTTGAGAACGAATACGAAATATTGGCCGAGTATGCGCATGGCGACGGAGCGTCTGAAGTCGACTTCCACGACTATGTGGATGAGTCGGACAAAGCCCTCCATGAGAATTGCGTGAACAATGAAGATGAAGATCCGATGGTTATCGTACAGAGCCAAATCGATCTTTCACTTGACTTGCTCTCCTTTGCGAAGCAAATCGAAGACGCCGAATGGCAGCAGCAGCTCAAGAAACGCCTTGGGGTACTGAGTCAAAGGCGCCACAAGCTGCGTATGAAGAAAACGTCCGGGGGCGCAATCTGACTTGCTTCATACCGTCCTATCCGAATCGGTTAATACGAGGACTGCCCCTCAAGCAGATCACAGTCTGCCAGGGTCAGTCCCTTTATATTTTCAGGGATACCCCCTCAAATCATCGGGGCGTTCCGAATTTTATGAACGTGGGGTGAGCGGGTGCTGCTCGTACTATGGAAAAAATGGCTGAACGCGCCGGATAACGCTGCTCGCGCTTCTATAGAAGAAACGCCGGAACAATGGGTGGAAAACATCCAGGACGGTGACAGTGAGCTTCGCAACCAGCTGATTCAGAAGTATCATCCATACATATTGAAGACAACAAGCCGATTTTTCCGCCGGTATATCGATCCGCAGCGTGATGACGAATTCAGTGTTGCATTGTCGGCTTTCGATGAGGCCATCTCCCGGTATTCCCCGGAGGGCGGGCGGTTGTTTTTGGGTTTTGCGGAAACGGTCATGAGGCGCAGGCTTATCGATTATGTGCGGCAAGAAAAGAAACATGCGGCTTCGGTCCCTTACAGCGCATTCGATACCGAAAGTGATGACGGCGCCCCCATGAACCGAATTGAAGTCACTCAGGCGCTTGAAGTCTACAATCAGGAGTTGACGGCGGACGAACGAAGAATGGAGATCCTGTCGCTGACGGAAGAGTTGGCCGTATTCGGCATAACATTCGCTGATCTGGCGGATCATTCTCCGCGGCATCAGGACTCACGCCGCACGCTTCTGTCAATGGGCAAACGTCTTGCTCTTAACGATAAGTTATTTCATACGCTGCGCGATAAAAGGCAGCTTCCCATTAAAGAACTATGCGAGAACGAAACGGTGTCAAGGAAAACGATAGAACGGCACCGGAAGTATTTGATCGCCATTTCACTCATAGTTCATGGAGTTTACCCGTATTTGCAGGAGTATATCGGGCTGGATGGATTAGGGAAGGAGGAGTCGCTATGAACCGGGGAACCGTAATGGAACTCGGCAGGAAGAACACGGTAGTGCTTACGCCGGATGGACAATTTGTGCATATAAGAAAAGAAACGCATCATCGGATCGGTACAGAGACTGCCTTTTCCACCGAAGCGCATTTGCGCATGGGCAGGCATTGGATCGCTTCAGGATTGTCGGCAGCCGCACTGCTTCTTCTTTTTCTCGGATTGTGGACCTTCTGGACTCCTCCCGTCGTCGCCTATGTCACTATGGATATTAACCCGAGCGTAGAATTGGGGCTGGATGCGAAAGAGCGCGTGCGAGAAGTCAGGGCCGTTAATGACGATGCGGACTTTATTGTTGAAGGTCTGAGTTATCGCGGTCGTGATCTAGAGTCTGTCATGGCCGAGATTGCGAAGAAACTGGTTGCCAAGAACCTGTTGACGATGACCGACGGACAGATCGTCATCGCAAGTGTGCCGGTGAAAGCTTTGGATGCCGGCTGGGAAACAGAAGTGACGTACAAAATGAAGCAAGTCCTTCTTGAGGCAGCAGGGCAGGGCAATGTGCAAGCCGCTCAGAGCCTTCACATCACCACCGTTTCACTGCCGGCCGAAGTGCGTGAAGAAGCGGAAGCTAACGGGGTCTCATCCGGCAAAATGGCTTTCTGGCTCATTGCCGACAGCCAAGGGCATGAACTCTCCATTGATACGTTAAAAAGCGAATCGCTCAAGAACATTGCGGCATCTTGGGGTAAAGTAGATGAAATCATGAGCGATCATGAACAGAGTAAAGAGACCAAACATGCATGGAAGAAGCTTCTCAAGCAAGCTAAAAAGAATAAAAAACTGACGGCCGAATCCGAGCGGAACTCTCCGGCACCCAGCGGTGAAGAAGAAACCGTGGAACCGACACCGTCAGAAAAACCGGATGCCTCCGACAAACCGCAAGGATCGGATAAACCGAAACAAGCGGGCGAAGGGGAAGATGGCAAGAAATCCGGAGATATCGATAAACCCGGGCGCTCCGGACAGGACAAGCCTAAGGATCGACAAGGTAATGACGATGACAAAGATGATGAGGATAAAGTAGACGACGGAAAGCAAGACAAAGTTCGCGACAAAGACGGCAAAGTGAAAACAGACGACCGTAAAAAGTCGGATGCCGCTCAGAAATGGCAAACCAAACGAGACCAAAATTCCGGGAAAAACGACGATCCTGATCATGATGACGACGACAGAGACACCGATGAATAAGAAAGATTTGAAAAGGTTCTGCTTTCGACAACAGCTGTTATCTATCGACAACATCTCCCGTTGACAGGTTTGCCGCGCAATGACTATGATTAACTTGGCTTTTTGTCATTGCATGGCATCTCTGTAGGAGGGGCGTGTCGTATGGATGGGTGGAGAGCACAGTATTTTCCGATTCTTGCCGATTTTGTCCGTAACAGCGGTCAATCGGGTCGTCTTGAGACCGAACCGCTGCGACAGCAGCTAAGCGGAGTGCCGATCGACGACATCCTGGAACATCACGAAGAGAGTGTTAAATTCCTACTCTCCTATGCGGATTCTGAAGACCGGATGACGTTCGTTCATCGGTCTCTTTTGTTTATTACGGAGCTTCTTTTAGCGCTGCGCTTGCCTGAAGCTGCGGCGGCGAGCGATGGCATGTATGCGGAACATTTGCTCAAAGTGATCCATACGCCGCCGATCGAGGAAGAACGCCCGAACAAATTTGAAACCGTTCTCCAACATATGGACAGCGGAGTTGCCTTGTTCGACGGGGCAGGTAATTTGCGGTTTTTGAACGTCCAAATGTCACGCATGCTGCAAGCACCCCGCAAATCGCTCATCGGCAGTACGCTGTTTCAGCTGTTTTTCCATAGGAATCTTCGGCTTCCGATCCGGAGAATGTTTCTGCGCATGTATAAAGAAATGACGCTTTACCGCCGGTTTCACGGGGAATTTCAGGATGTGAACGGCCGATGCCTTCTTGTCAGCATCTCGAAGATGGAAGAACTGGATGGAGATTACCTGGTCAGCGTCAAGGACGTTTCGGAGTACAAGCAAATCGAGCAAAGCGCTCTTCAGAACGACAAGCTCGCGATGCTCGGTAAAATTGCCGCGGCCATCGCGCATGAAATCCGCAATCCGCTTACTTCCATTAGAGGATTTATTCAACTGCTGAATCCGTTCCTCAAGGAAGTCGGCAAGGAGGAATACGGACGGATTATCCTTTCCGAAATCGACCGGGCTAACGACATCATTTTCGAGTTTCTTAATTCCTCGAAGCCTTCGGATCCGATGAAACAGAAAGTCGTGGTCGGCATGCTTCTCAAGGAAACTATCATGTTGTCGGAAAGCGAGGCATTAATGAGAGGGTGCGAGCTTCATTGTGAAGTGTTTGACCCAGATCTCACGGTAGCCATTGATGTGAAACAGGTAAAACAAGTATTGCTCAATATCGTTAAAAATGCGTTGGATGCCATTTCAGAGGTTAAAGAAAAACGTAAGGGACGCATCGATATTTGTGCGCGGCGCGAGGGGAAATATGCGCTGATTTCAATTCGGGATAACGGTAAGGGCATGGAACGCGCCATTTTAAATAGATTGTTCGATCCGTTCTTCACGACCAAAGAAGCGGGAACAGGCTTGGGGCTCTCCGTCAGCTCCCGCATTATCTGCAATCACGGAGGGACGATTGAAGTGGACAGCACAGTGAATGAAGGCACGGAATTTATGATCTATTTGCCTTTTGCGGAAGGAAAAGAGTAGAATCGGGATAAATACACATCCGCATAAGGTGGGACCCATTCACTCATGTTATGGAAAGCATGGCCGGTTAAATGGAAATCCGTCGCTTCCGGTGAACTGCAGGACAGTTCGGCCGATGTAATTATCGTGCTGGTCGATACCGGCATTAAGGACGGCAGCACAGCAATCTTGCATCCGGTATTGGATGAAGCGCTTCGCGACTTAGCGGGCCGCGGCGTTATTGAAGGGAAGCCGGCTGAGACGGCATTGTTGCCTACTTTGGGATTGCTCCCGCAGAAATACGCTTTATTCGCAGGCTGTGAAGCTGCGCCTTATACGTCCAAAGCTCTGCGCAATGCCGCAGGGAGCATCGGCAGTAAGCTGCTCGAGTTGAAGATCAGGACGGCGCACGTTATCGTACCTGCCGGATTATCGATGTCGATGGTCGAGAGGCAGTTATCGATTGCAGCTCCGCTTTCGTTGAAGGACTTTTGTTAAGCCTGTACCGCCGCGACACCCTGGAGAAATCCGGCCGCGTGCAAGCCGCACTCGAAGAAGTTGTCTTTGTTCTTGAAGATCAGCAATATATTGCGGATTGGAATCAAGGTGTGGAGCATGGCAGACAGGTGGCTGACGCAGTCTGTTACGCTCGGGAGCTGACGAACAAGCCGTCTAATCTGTTGACACCTCAGGTGTTGGCCGAGCAGGCCCAGTCATTATCGGACCAATACGGCTTTGAGTGCCGTATTTATAATGAGGAAGAAGCTGCCAAAGAGGAAATGGGCGGCTTGTTAGCCGTTGGCGGAGGCAGTATAAATCCGCCTCGAATGATTGTGATGCGTTATACGGGTGCGCCTGATTCCAAAGAAATTCTAGGCCTGGTGGGCAAAGGCATCACTTTCGACGCCGGCGGAATATCTCTGAAGCCGTCGCATGGCATGGAAGAGTTTATTTCAGACATGGGCGGCGCTGCGGCGGTATTCGGCGTTATGAGAGGACTCGGCTCGTTAAAGCCGCCGATCAATGTCGCAGCCGTCGTTGCAGCTGCTGAAAATATGCCGTCCGGCAGCGCCTATAAGCCTGGCGATGTAATAACGACCTATAGCGGAAAAACCATCGAGGTGCTTAACACCGATGCCGAAGGGCGCATCGTTCTGGCGGATGCAATGACAACCGCGATTCGAGCCGGCGCTACACAGCTCGTGGATATCGCAACCTTGACGGGCGCGGTAATGCATGCGTTGGGCGATCTTACCACCGGCGCTTTTACGAACGAGGACGCTTTTCTGCAGAGCTTTATTCAAGCCGGGAACCGGGCGGGTGAGTACGTATGGCCGCTGCCTTTGCATCCTGAATACCGCAGCTTGATCAAAAGCGAAGTTGCCGATATGAAAAACCACGGCGGACCTTGGGCAGGCGCGATTGCAGGCGCATTGCTGATCGGCGCGTTCGCGGAGGAACGTCCATGGATTCATCTCGATATCGGCGGAACAACCTGGATGTGGAGCGATCGGGGATTCGAGAGCAAAGGCGGAACGGGTGTTATGGTCCGGACGCTGCTTGAATATATTCGATACGAAACGGAACATCGTAGAATGACATAATTTTTTACACAACATGGGGGAACTTCGGATGCTGAATTCATTTCTTCAAGGTTTCCGGCGGACGATGGGCATTCGCCAGATTGAGTCTGTGAACCGCAAAGGTTTACGCACTGCGTTAATTGAAGGAATACCTGCCAATATCATTGCGAACCTGCTTGGCGGACCGTTGCAGACGATTTACCTGACTTATCTCGGTTTCACAGCGGTCCATATCGGGCTTGTGTTGGCAATTCCTCCATTTGCGATGCTCATTCAGATAGTTATTGCAATTGCCATGCAGAAGTGGCATAACCGTAAATTATTTTTGTCCTTTTTTGCCATTGCCCATCGGGCTTTATGGGTCTGTACAGGACTTATTCCGCTATTCTTCTCGCAAGATGCTTGGATTCCCGTTTATATTGCTTTGTGGCTCGTTTCCTTTCTCGCTGCTCATTCCAGCGGGGTGATCTGGACGTCTTTAATGGCGGATCTCGTACCCAAATCAGTCAGGGGCAAATATTTCGGTATCCGCAACACGATACATTGGGCCGTCGTGTGCGTCACGCTGTTCGCCGGCGGTCAAATCATGGAGTGGCTTCCCGGGACAACGGGGTTCATCATCCTGTTCTCAATCAGCGGGATCTGCGTCATTTGGAACGCATGGGAGCTGTCCCGCTATCCGAATCCACCGTTTCAGCCTTCGGACAGCGGTACGTCGTATCGAATGCTGTTTAGGCCGTTTTCGGACAAGCTTTTCTTGTCGTCCACTTTGTTCATCTCCGTATTTATCCTTGTGGAGAACGTCGTTATTCCGCTTTTCGCGTATGTCATGCTTGAAGTGATGAACCTCAGCACCACGATGGTTACGTTAATCGCAGTTCTGCAGAATTTGGTGATGATGGTCAGCTACTACTATTGGGGAATTCTAAACGGCAGATATTCTACGAACACTTTGCTTTTATGGACGTTTCCGATCATTGCCCTGTCCTGTGTCGTATGGGCCGGGATGGTGATCCTGCCTGCTCTTCTGATTCTTGTGGTCGTTCATATCATGCTTGGTTTCGGTCTTGCCGGCTATAACCTGCTTGTATTCAATTTTCTTATCGGGGACTCTCCGAAATCGGAGCGTCCTATGTATATTGCCGTGTTCTCCGCATTCACCGGAATTGCCGGGTTTATCGGCCCGATTGCCGGAGGCTGGTTATACGATCAGGCGGATACCGGTCCTCGCTGGCTGCAGACGTATGGGATGACTTCTATCGCCGGGGCGGCCATGCTGCTCTTAGCCCTTGGCATTGCTCCGTTTGTGTTCAGTCATCGGCGGGGGCATTCTAGAGTTAACATGAAGGTGAAGGAAGGGGCGAAACTTAAAGCATGAGTATAGACGATACAACGAAGCTGCAGGAACGGGTGCCTCCGGGGCAAAGACTGACGGAGGGCTTCCCCGTGCTGCATCATGGGGACACAATTGAATATGGAGATTTGAGCAGGTGGGATTTCAGGGTATTCGGTCTTGTCGAGGAACAGGTATTTCTATCTTACGATGAGTTCATGAGCCTTCCTCGCCGGGAGTACACTAACGATATCCATTGCGTTACGACTTGGTCCAAGCTGGACAATGTATGGGAAGGCGTGCCGGTCTCGGCCGTAATGGAACGTGTTAAACTGAAGCTCGAAGCTAAATATGTCATGCTGCACGCCGAACAAGGATGGACAACCAACCTGCCGCTGGAAGATTTTCTTCGCGATACGTCCTTTTTCGGGATCAAGCATAACGGAGAGCCGCTCACGCCGGAACATGGATTTCCCGTACGCATGGTTGTGCCGCACCTCTACTTCTGGAAAAGCGCGAAATGGCTCAGAGGAATCGAGTTCATGGCAAAGGACAAGCCCGGCTTCTGGGAGCGCAACGGCTACAGCATGTACGGCGACCCGTGGCTAAGCCAACGTTACGATTTTGATTAAAGTTAAAGGCGGCAATTAAGCCGCCTTATTTCGTTGTTATTGATACGATTTTACAAGGCGTTCTGCGTCCTGGGCCGCCAATAGCTGGCCCTGTGGCATCCACAATAATTTCCTTAAACAAGGATTGAACAGCGAGCTTCTTGTGAGACATTTCGAAGTACTCCCAGTTCTTTTTCAAGTCCTTGGCGAAATTCACCACGTCAGAAACCATTCGCGGAAAAATTGGAAATCAGCCAAACAACGCTGAGCTTATTAGTGAATAATCGTTCGCTGCCAACACTGGAAATGGCCTATCGGATCTCTGAGGAATTGAACTTGAGCGTGCATGATATTTGGATAAAAGAAATAGAACAACCATAACCATTCATACTTATAAACAAAAATCTGAAAGGTGTGGTTCTTATGGGTGTTCGTAACACACTCAGAGATTTACGCTTCGAAATGAAGATGGATCAGAAGGACTTCGCGGAATTTCTTGGGGTTAATGCAAGCACATACAGCCGATGGGAGAGTAACAACCAGCAGCCTTCAATGGAATGGGCGCTGAAGATAGCCTCTAAAACCGGAAGAACAGTGGAGGCATTTATGTTGTTGGACAATCAGGGAATAATCTCGCTTGATTAGAGTGTCAATTTTAATGTTGCCGGCATAACATGTGCTATCCAAATCAACAGGAGGATGGTACAAATGGGTGCTATGCCGTATCATGTACGTCTCGCTGAATTGTTTCTGCACCAACGTCAAAGAACTCTCTCCGATTCCGAAGTCATGGAGATGACGCATTGTTTAGCGGCCAACGCAAGTTATTGTTGGGAACTGGTTATGTTGCAGAATTGTTCACAGGTCGCATACGAAGTCGGGGATATGGAATGGCTCCATGAAATCTGTGCAAAGATCGAGGCTCTGGAAATGGGTGGAGAGAAAAAGAAAAAAGACGGACAAAAAGAGCCCGCCACAGGTCTAATTCATAATGGTTACATTGTCTTATGCGCGGCGACCCTTGGAAAGAGCAACGGTATGATTTTGACTAACACAAAGGAGACGCTTATACAGCGTCTCCTTTGTGTTTGAGTTTGGATAGCTCAAAGTAATTTTTTGATTATTGTAAAATAAAATATAATTGGTATCTCGTTATAACTGAGAGGTGAGTTTGTCACTATACTAAAGAAAAAAGCAAGTTGGTCAAAATACCATGCTAGTCGTTTAATTGGGCGTAAAAAGGTGGACTGGTCGATATTTGAAGACGGTTTTTTTGCCGGCGCTTCAAGATTTGGTGAGGTTTACATTTTAATCATTACGGATTCACTTCGTTTGTTTTCGACGATACCCAGGGCATCCTTAATACCTTCTTGCAGGATCATCGAGAAATTAAGCTTGGCGTTTTGTGCGGCAGCTTTTAAAATGCTCCGCAGGGTGCAGTTGACACGTTCGACGGCTTCGTTATATCTATTCGCTAGGAAGCGAGTCGTCACGAGCGATACGAACCACTCACAAGGACCATCGTCGGGATCCGGTACGAATTTAACCTCGTTAATCGGAGTTGGCTTAGGAAGCTCATTCCCGGATGCGTATTCATGGTAGAGTACGCTCGAAAGCAACTCGGTAGCCATGCGGAACGCTTCGGGAACGTCGTTGCCTCCGGTAGCTGCGAATTGAATGTCGGGGAAGTGAACGCCGTACCTTCCCTCGTCGTCCTCGTACTTCGTGAAAATAGCTAGGTAGATAATGTCTTTCATCATGTCAGAACCTTTTACTTGAACACCGTATTCTTTTAATCAGAGAAATGTATCAATTACATTTTCGTCGCTACCCACCCTCGGAGCAGATATGAGCCGTAGAATGTGAGGACATTGCCAAATCCAGCGGTCTGTAAAAGATCGAGCACTCGGCTTTCTGGTACTATTGGTGTGGCTCCCATGCGCTTCATCCCGCACCCGATGATTTCCGGGGATAGCCCAACCAGCTCCCTGTGCTTTGACAACGCAGCCATTTGCCTGCTGTGCTCAGGACTCCCATGCTCACCAACCATACACGCAAGGATGAGAGGAGCTTCCGGCTTCAAACGTTTTGCAATTCCTTTCAGGATAGAGAGCTTTGAACCATCATCAGGTATGAAATGTAAAACTAATAGGCATGTTGCGGCGTCAAATGGCTCAGCATCTACAAGTTCTTCCACGATTCCCTTGTAAAGGCTTACTCGATCCTCAAATCCCAATGATTCAGCTCGCTTCTTTGCAATTTCAAGCATTTGACCAGAAGGATCAACTCCGGTGAATGTCCATTTAGGATTAGGAGGACCAAAGGCCGATAGTTCCTTGCCACCCCCGACGCCGACGACAAGTAGCCTTGCACTATCTTCAAGTGTAGTTTTGAGGAATGCGTAACACATATCGAACAACTGATCATAAGTGGGGATAAGTTTCTTGATTTGCTGTTCATATTCCTGCCCGTATTCGCCATCGAAGTCTACAATTTGCGTATCCGTCAAGTATATCCTCTCCCTATTGGCTTCGAACGGTCTACCCTATGGCCACCATGCTACAACCCTAAAGGTAGAACTATTAGCGGAGAGCAATGATCATGGGGCCGTTGCGAACTCGTTGGCTGTGGTGAGGGTGGCGAGAGAGCCCAGAATGTTCTGGACAGAGAAGCTGTGCAACTCCTCGTTGAAGCTGCCGCAGCAGTCCTGGAGGACGACCAGTGTATAGCCGAGGTCGGCGGCGTCGCGGGTGGTCGCCTCGACAACCCAGTTCGTGGCTACGCCAGCGAGGACGAGCGTTTGGATGCCTTTGAAGGTGAGGTAGCGAGCGAGCTCGGTGTCGTTGAACGCGCTGACGCCGCGTTTTATCATCACGACTTCGTTCTCGACCGGAGCCAACGCCTTTAGGAACTCAGTCCCCCAGGTGCCTTCGACCAAAGCATCGCCCTGTATGACTCCAGCCCAGAACGGGACATCCCCATTCAGCTCTCGGTGACCGGGCCTGAAGGCGACGCGGACGTGGATGACCGGCAAGCCCTTGGTGCGGGCAGCAACGAGCGCTTTCTCGGCGTTCTCGATTGTGCGGGTTTGCTCCAGATGTGCGGCGACTCCCATCGCGGCAAACTTACCCTCGGGATGAACCACGTCGTTGACGAAATCCATGAAAAGAATGGCGGTCTTGCCTAGGTCGATGCTTTTCAACATCAGTTCCTCCTCTACATGAGTGATGACAGGCCGGCCAACCCGGCCACCGCAAAATAGGCGGCTTTAGTATTATACGATATTATTCTATTATATACCTTATTTTATAAGTATTACCATTTTTTTCTTTGATGGACAGGATCTGCGTACAACCACCACAATGGGTTAATTGACTAGCGCGACAAGCGGCGCAGTGACATTCGGGAACGGCGCAGCGAAATGGCTGAGATGCTTGGTATCAATTTATGGTTCCCGTTGTGGCCATATCGTTTCTAGTATAATGCCGATGTTGTCGGTGAACTGCATGAGGTTTAAGGTTCCTTGTTTGATGATGGGAGTCATGGGTACACCGAAGCGGTCCAGCCTACTTCTGAATGCAGAAGCTGACTCTTCGTCGGGGAGCCCGAAGGAAATGTGCTGCAGGGCACCGGAGACAAAGACCATTTTCTGCAATACTTCGGGATGGGTATGAATGAGGGCGTCTGCCTGTTCGACAAAATGCAAGCCCCATGATTCGCACGAACCAGGTTTGATCATTGCATGTCTACCGTGAAGGGGATTTGCCGGTCTGATCCCTGCCTCATGCAGTTCCATGCCTAGTACATTTACATAAAAGCTCACTGTTTCGTCCAAATTTGACGTAATCAATGCGATATGATGGAATCCTTGCCACGGGGGCGTTATTTCAAGATGCTCCTCTCCCATTACCATCATTCCTCCTAAGAATATAAAGGACCATAAACTATTTTATGACGGTAGTGATCATCAGTATTACGCTAACGGGAACGATAGCTCAACGATGATCACGCTTCTTTTGTGTAACGTGGATGCGCCGTTCGTAAGTTAGCGACAGCTCTCGAGTTCCACCGCCATTCGAAAGGCTTCGACATATTGTTGCCGAGGCTTTTTTCGGTTAAATACGGACCGCTATCGGGAACTGACACATGACAGGCGAAAGGCCGCGGCAGCAGCCGGCTCACAGTTACACGTCGGCCCGGTGTGCGATTACACATTTAGGCGTTGTAAACAGACGCTAATCTGCGTGAAATGGCGTGGAAGCTGCGTGGCTGTAAGCGCAAATCCGTTATCGGGAGTTTACATCTGTTTACCTGACGAGGGAGAGCAGACATATCTTGCGCTCGTTTTTATAACGCTGAAAGTGACGAATAGATAGCAAAGGGTTACACGAACAATTATTTTAATCTATAATAATAGTAATAAGCTTTGTTAGGGTTATGGTATGCAATTCTTAGGTTATAAGGAAGGTAAAAATGATCAACAAACAAACTAGAACAGACGTAATCTTAATTGGTGCCGGAATTATGAGTGCGACTTTGGGATCACTGTTGAAAGAATTAGCACCGGACTGGAAAATCACAGTGTTTGAGAAGCTCGCAAACGCGGGTGAGGAAAGCTCTAACGAATGGAATAATGCGGGCACGGGGCATTCGGCACTCTGCGAACTCAACTACACCGTCGAAAAACCGGACGGATCCATAGATATTAGCAAAGCTATACAAATTAATGAACAGTTTCAGGATTCAAGGCAGTTTTGGTCTTATCTTGTAAACAGAAATCTGATACGTAAACCGCAGGACTTTATCATGCCATTGCCTCATATGAGCTTAGTACAAGGGGAACAAGATGTAACGTTCTTAAAAAAACGGTTTGAAGCGCTGTCTAACAATCCCCTGTTTCAAGGGATGGAATTTTCCGATGACCCGGAAAAACTGATGGAATGGCTTCCGATTATGATGAAAGACCGTACATCGGATGAACCTATAGCGGCAACAAAAATCGACTCTGGCACTGATGTCAACTTTGGCGCTTTAACGCGCATGATGTTTGACCATTTAAAGAGTAAAAACGTCGATATAAAATTCAACCATAATGTTGATGATATTAAACGTACCAGCGACGGCTCGTGGGAATTGAAAGTGCGGAATGTCGATAGCGGTACTGTCGAACACCATACTGCAAAATTCGTCTTTGTCGGCGGCGGCGGAGGAAGCCTGCATTTGCTGCAAAAATCCGGTATTCCTGAGGGAAAACATATTGGAGGTTTTCCGGTAAGCGGACTATTTATGGTATGTAACAATCCGGATATTGTAGCGCAGCATCATGCAAAAGTATACGGCAAAGCGCCGGTTGGTGCTCCTCCAATGTCTGTTCCGCATCTTGACACAAGATTTATCGACAACAAAAAATCGTTGCTCTTTGGACCGTTTGCCGGCTTCTCACCAAAGTTTTTAAAAACCGGTTCAATGTTTGATTTGTTAACTTCCGTAAAACCGAATAATCTCGTAACGATGTTGGCGGCAGGCGCAAAAAACGTTTCATTGACAAAATACCTGATTCAGCAAGTAATGTTATCGAAAGAAAAGCGCATGGAAGCTTTACGGGAGTTTGTCCCGAACGCCAAAAGCGAGGATTGGGATTTAGTGGTAGCGGGTCAACGTGTGCAGGTTATCAAAGATACTGATGCCGGAAAAGGAACGCTTCAATTTGGTACGGAAGTTATTAGTGCCGCTGATGGCTCGATCGCTGCATTGCTCGGCGCTTCTCCGGGTGCTTCTACCGCCGTTTCCGTCATGCTTGACGTAATAAAAAAAATGCTTTCCGCAACATATAAAAGCGTGGGAGCCGAAAATAAAAGAAATGATTCCTTCTTATGGCGTGTCACTGTTGAAAAACCCAGAGCTTATCCGCGAAATTTATACTTCAACAGTGCGAACCCTTGGTCTTAGCGAAAACTTGCCGTTACAGATAGCACGCCGAACCGTATCATAAATAACGAATTTTCTATGCTAGCGGATACGATAACTCAATACACAGAAGGCTGCTTTGGTAGCCTTTTCAGCTAATTGGCAGGATACTTGCCTACAGGAACAAATGTTCGGTTATAATGTGAGAAAAGAGTAAGCGTGTTTACGTAGACTCTAAATTAGACACGAGCAACTTCCTGGAGGATATTATTATGCCTATCCGCAACTTCAACAAAAAACTGAAATGAAAGTTATCGAGTGCTTCAATTGTGTAACAGCATATCCAGTACCGGTTAATGTCGGATGTGCGATTTGTCCTACTTGTGGTCAGAAATCTTGCTCCGAGTAATGCGACACTGTGAAATCTGAATGAATCATGATCCACATGAAGAGCTGCGTTATCGAAGGTGTGATTGATTTTAACGATCCTGCTGCGGGAAAATTCGCTGTCGACGGCGAATGGATTTTTAGCTTTATGCCTATCCACGTCATATGATGAAATCGGGAGGCGAATGCTCATGTACAAAACAATGTATGACCTTGCTGCTGAAATAGCTCAGGATGTTATAAAAGCAAGAGGGGAAGCCATTGATGGCCAGAAAGAGTTAATCGAAGCTTACCTTAGTGATGAAGCAATTACGGAGTTATACAAAAAAATCTTTAGTGTTTTATGTAATCCATTAAAATAGGATTCAAGTTCAGAGCCCCGGGTATTTGACCACGGGCCATTTCTCCTTGCGCAGTGCGTTCATAAGCTCTGATCCTGCATTTAAATTGTCCTGTACCAATTGACGAGGAGTCAGTGCCATCCACTGGTTCAACGACACGTCTTCAAATCGGTCACTTTTGAAAATTTCCAGAAACCAAAGGGTTTGGTTCCCGGTGTTCTGAATGTAGTGCCCGTACGCGAATGGTACGTATCCTACGTCACCCGCTCGGTAATCGAATGTTCGGGCCGTACCATTGGATGCGAAGACCGTCATGCGTCCCATACCCGTGAGGTAATACTGCACTCATCGTTATTCGGGTGCCAATGCATTTCTCTCATTCCGCCCGGTTCAATTTCAACCAGCGCCGCCGCAATCCTGGTGGATATGGGGAAGTTGGTTGAATCAACGATACGCACCGTCCCGCCGGGAGTTCTTATCGGATTTTGCGCAAGCAGCCGATGTGTGAGAGTCTTCGGCACTGTACCATAAGGATCCGGTACTTTCTGGCTTTCCATTGTGCCAGGCACCTCCGCTTGGAATATATATCGCTGCTTGGTGGGGATGTTCGCAAAGGCGGTTTCCGGTACGCCGAAATTCGCCGAGAGCACGTCCCTTGGCGTATGAGCGAACCAATCGGAGATGGAGAAGGTGTTCAGGTCCGAGAAGCTCCCGTCGTCGAAGACAAGCAAAAACTCGCAGCCTTCCTCCAGCCCTTGTATGGAATGAGGAATGCCGGGGGGGAAATACCAGAGATCGCCTGCGCCTACATCGGCGATAAAGTTCCGTCCGTTCTGGTCAACGGCAGTAATGCGTGCCTTCCCCAAAATCATGAACGCCCATTCCGCTTGCTGATGCCAATGTAACTCACGAACACCCCCGGGGGTGAGACGCATATTAACGCCTGCAAGACTAGTGGCGATAGGCAGTTGTCTAACCGTCACTTGCCGGGACCAGCCGCCGTGGCTTAATTCCATATGAGTGTCGGAAAATGAAAACTTCAAGTTAGGGACCGTTCCGGCATCGGTAGCCGGCGGAACCAGCAGGTCGGGGTTCTCAAGATCCCTCATGACGTCCCGGGGACCGAAATCAGTTGCGCCTGCGCCATCTTTCCTGATGGGATGCGGAACATTAACCATGCCGAATGGATGAGGTCCGTACTGCATCATACAAGCTCCCCTCGTATTGACTTGCTGTGAAACGAATTTATGCCTCCAATTACAATTTAATGACGAAGAGATCATTTATATGTCGGGGAGCGGGCAATACATAATGATTCCTAGCATAATAATCCCTATTCCAATTGGTACGGATACTTGTTTATCGGAAATCCCAACCTATCGAATATGTAAAACAGCAACCCGACTGCTAAGCCAAACACTATGGATTTAAATACTGCTGGTCCAGGCCATTCAAAAGAAACCATGTCATTTAAGTAAAGTAATAAGCAGATTATCGTGAAGAGTAATGGAAAACGAAGTTTCACTGTGTTTCGCCAACTGCTAAGTTTCGATTATTGCATGGTTGAATAAGATACCTTCGCTATTTTAATATGATTTCACTTGTTCAGGAACATATGTTCTAATATAATGGGAAAGGAAATAAATTCCTTACTTGAGATGAGGGCCTTATATATGAAAATCGATACTGCTTTGCTGGTAATTGATGTTCAAGCCGCCATGTTTCCGGAAACAGACCCTGTTTACGACGCCGATGGGTTGCTTGCGCGCATTAGCGGCCTTATCGCGAAAGCAAGAGCCTGCCATGTTCCCGTCATTTATGTCCAACACAGTGAAGACGAAGGTGAACCGTTAGAAACAAACAGTCCAGGCTGGTACATACACCCTGCAGTTGAGCCTGCTGCCGGAGACCTCATCATTCAAAAGCATACTCCAGACTCATTCCACGAAACGAATCTGCAGCACGAATTAGCGGAGCTAAGAATTAAAAAAGTGGTCCTGACGGGCATTCAAACCGATATGTGTGTCGATGCAACATGCCGGCGAGCCGGTGATTTGGGTTTTGAAGTGCTCGTTGCCGAAGACGCTCACAGTACCTGGGGCCAATCGAATCAAAGCGCATCGGAAATCATTGAGCAATACAACGAGCAGTTTCGGTCTTTCGCAGACACCCGGGAATCCTCGAAAATCGAATTTTGCTCAGCGTAAACAAAGTTCTTGCCTCCCGTTTCGATTCAAAGGCCTGGATAATGAGCACAATAATGTGTATTCAGCCAACGGGTGGTGACTTTCGGTGGAGGATGAAAAGAAGAGAGACCTTATAACGGTTGAGGATGCGGAAGGTAAAACCAAGCAGCTTGCAGTCGAAGCACTGTTCGACATGAATGACAGTACTTATGCGCTGTTGAAATCAACGGATGACATCATTCTGATGCGCGTGGTCGGCAACGAAGCCGGCGAACAATATTTGGAAGGCATCGACAATGAGGAAGAGGCGAATTCCATACTGGATGCTTATCAGATTGCGATCGACGCGGCGCCTGCAGAGTAATTATCATCAATGATGAAAAAAAATCGAGTGCACGGCTAAATGCCGGCACTCGATTTTTTTTGTTTAGTTTGGCTTTTGCATCAATATTAACTTGATAAAAAATGGCACGTTTTTCTGTTTTTAATTTGGTATGATTCAGTTATCGGACAAACGACGGGAAAGAGGGTGGACATGGAAGCAGTTAAAGCCGTACAGCAAGCGATCGACTATATGGAGGAACATCTCTGCGAACGGATGGAACCGAATCGAATTGCCGAAGCCGCATTAATGTCGCTGCCGAATCTGTACCGTGTTTTCTATGCCCTGACAGGCCATCCTCTCATGGAATATATACGGAAAAGGCGTGTCAATCGGGCGGCTCATTGTCTGCGTTACTCCGAATCGCCCATTCTGGATATCGCTTTTGAAAGCGGATTTGATTCTTACCGGACTTTTGCGGCCGTATTCAAAAAGGCAACCGGTTTAACGCCAGGGATGTATCGCAAGGCCAGTTTGTATTATAGTTTCGAACGAGTAAATCTACTGGAAAGAGTCAGTTATCTGGAAGAAAGGGAGTTATCCCACCGGTTTCCGGATGTAAAGGTTGTACGGCTCGCAGCGCAGCCGGCAATCGCTTACCGCCATGGTTCCTCCGTAAGGGAGGGTTTGGAAGACGAGGCCTTTCGGCTTTTTTACAAAATGCTGGCGAGCGCTGGAATAGAAATGGAGCGAACCAGGTTGTTTGGATTCGATGCCCCGTTGTCAGACAGTCCTTCTGATCTTCACGAATACGTCATCATGGCTCCGATTGAGCTGCCTGCAGCGATCCGACATCCGGACCTTTTCGTAACAAAGCTGCCGGGAGGACTCTACGCAGAGGGTAAGGCGCCCGCTGCACCCGCTTCGGCCATCATTGCAGCCTGGAACCGGATTGTGGCCGAATGGCTCCCGCGCAGTAGCTTCAAGCTCGGCTCCCATCCGTTCGTAGAGGAGTTCTTCCATCATCGGGGCAGGATTACACGCATGAAGCTGTTTTTGCCGGTATCGAAGAAACATGAACAGGAAACGATCGAAGTTGCCGCTCTTCCCCGCAGCCGGATACTTGCTTTTAGAGCGGGCGGGATTCATGCCCAATCGTTGGCAGACGATCAATTGACTGCATGGTTGAATCAGCAAGCAGTGGTCGGTGATATTCGTCGTTCACTTTATATGTCTTATAGCTACGGCATCACTGAGTGTGACGACTCATGGTACGAACTTGGGATAGCGGCTCCAGATGACATCCATATCACTGGGGAAGATGCGGGACGAGTCAAATGGTTGGGCGGGGGACTTTACGCGTCCGTAAGCACCGTGGCATATGGCGTGATGACGGGTGTGCTGGATCTGCTTCACGAGTGGCTCTGTCAAACGGATGATTACTGTCTTGACGAAACACGCTCGTGGTTCGCCGAATATTTGCCGGCGAGCGGCCCGGAAGCGGAAAGATCTACAACCGTTATCTGTTATCTCCCCGTAATTAGAAGCAATGTGTAGAGTCATCAAGTGCGAAAGGATAGATCGCGATGTCTGAGAACGCAAAGAAGCACCGTGGTAAGTCTGGATTTACGATAAGGAGAAAAGTCCATGGTTATAAACCGCTGATCATACCTAAAGCGGCCAAGATCTTATTTGGAGGAATCGCTATGAGAAATGTTGATCACAAGCTGTCGGAAGTTGTCACAAGCCCCGTCAAGAACAAAGTCGGCAGCATATTTATCCCCGTGCGGAACATCGAACAGTCACGTGAATGGTACTGCAGGCTGCTTGGGCTGCCGACAGACTGTCCGATCATGAACGGTCATTTATGCCCGCTGCCGATGGATGGAACAGGCCTTATTCTAGACACGATGCCGATGTGGGGTGGCAATGAGCCCGGAGGCGCCCCGAATCTTAAGACTCCGGCTTTTATGCTGGTAACGGACGACCTGCAGGTATCTTACGAGTTCGCCAAAACTAACAACATCAATATCGTCACCGATATTCAATACGATCATTGGTTCATTATCAAAGACCCTGACGAAAATATGTTGATGATATGCCGCCAGTGATCTCTTTGTTCGGATCGAAGGAGATTTGAATGTCAGTATGCAAAAAGAGCGCTGTTAGGCGCTCTTTTGTCTTATCAATTCCCATCTTCTCTCATGTTCTTTTACGTTTAAGCATGAGCACCGCGGTGATTGCTGTTAGAGCAAACAGAGCAATACCGCCTACGATAATGAACGGAAGATAACTCATTCCAGCCGATGCTTTGATCGGCTCGGCAGTTGCGGTCTTTGTACTGATCGAGACAGCTGCCTCTTTCGCAGGCGCCTGTTTTTGTTTCTCCATGAACGCTCCGCTATTTATAAATTGTTGCAATCGTTCCCTGATGCCATCATGTTCTACTGCACGGGCGATCTTCAGTGTACGATAATCGGGAGAATCCACTTTGTACACTCCGTACGCTGATTTATAATGGTCGTCATCCTCATCAAGTGAAAATAATCCATAATCACCGGCAGCAGGTTCTACTGAATTCGGGTTGTGAGGAAATGCTATCTTTATCTTTTTTTCTTCCATCGTGCCCATCAACGTGTTCTGGACATCGACTGTGTACATGCCATCCTTGTAGGAGGTAACTTTCCCGATAACAAGTGCGTCTTGATCGCCTCGTGCAATCCACTGATCGGTGTCTCCTGCGTATGCGGCCGGAGCGAGCAACATAAACGCCATAAAAAGAATCGATAGCTGTGTCAAAATTTTTGCTCTCATGCGTGCACACTCCCAAGATCGTTTCGCAATTGTTATGTTTAGACTCTATCCGCGAGGGAAAGTTGTGGTCCTTTTATATAGACGCAGTGCATGCAAGACGGCCTCGTATGACGGCCAAACGTTGACAGGCTTACGCTCCTGCCTTAATATCGGAGATGAGATAGGAGGAGGGACGCAGCATGATAAACCAGGCAGCGATCGGTTACGCGATGATGGCGGCAAAAGCACAAAGACTCTCTGATATCGAGATCAAGGCACTGTGTCAAGCAATGCACGATATTATGCACTTCGTTAATGAAAGAGTCGCTACGGAGGCATACGGTGAGCTGGAGTTACAGCCATACAATGACGATTACGACGGCAGCCAGATGGCTCTCGACGCGGATGTATACGCATTTTGGCTTAACGATATGGACGAGGAATACGAGCGGAAGTACCGGGCGGAATTCGATGCAGTGAAGAGTAGAAAGTGACCGGCGGCCTTACGGCCGTCTTTTTGTTTGCATAAGCACGCCATTATTTTCCTTTATCAATTTCACTGATGAATCATATAAGGTCATTCTATTTGACCCTTATCGCTTGCTATGGTACGGTCAAGAGAGCAAATATAAATTTGATAAGAATACTCGGAATTAGATGATCACATGCTGCGCGAGGTGGTATTATTGGAACTTCATGTTACGAACAGTCCTTTTAATCAAGATCAAGTTGATCTGCTCAATCGCCTGCTGCCAATGCTGACGGAAGCACAGCGGATGTGGCTGAGCGGTTATCTTGCAGCTTTGCCCGGAACTGCTATGCCGGCGGCGTCCGGCGCTGCACCTGCTTCGGCTTCGGCGGGGAATGTGATCGCAGCCTCCAACGAGGTGACCGTGCTTTTCGGATCACAGACAGGCAACTGTCATGGCTTGGCGAAAAAAGTGGCTAAAAAGCTCGAACAGCAAGGGGTTCACGTTACGCTGTCGTCGATGGCGGACTTCAAGCCGAACGGCTTAAAGAAGGTTCAAAACCTGCTTTTACTGGTGAGCACTCATGGTGAAGGGGAGCCGCCGGACAACGCTATTGCTTTCTATGAATTCCTTCACAGCAAGAGAGCGCCGCAATTGGACGATCTGCGGTATTCCGTGCTGGCGCTCGGGGATACGTCCTATGAGTTTTTCTGCCAAACAGGCAAGGACTTTGACCAGCGTCTGGAACAGCTGGGCGGTAAGCGTCTTGCCCCGCGTGCGGATTGTGATGTCGATTTTGAGGAAGCGGCTTCGGAGTGGATGAATAAAGTTGCTGAGACGCTAACTGAGGCGTCCGCCTCCCCGGCAAATACAAGTATTGTGAGCGCTACAACCGAGAGTGCAGCCGAATCGGAGTACTCAAGGTCAAATCCGTTCCAGGCCGAGGTTCTGGAGAATTTGAATTTGAACGGCCGAGGGTCTGCCCGGGAAACTCGCCATCTCGAAATTTCCCTGGAGGGATCGAATCTTCAATACGAACCTGGTGACAGCTTGGGCATCTACCCGGAAAACCATCCGCGCCTTGTGGATGAGCTGATCGAAGCTATGGGCTGGACAGCTGAGCAGCTAGTTACCGTTAAGAATGGCGATCAGCGCACGTTGAGAGAGGCGCTGCTGCGAAATTATGAGATTACCGTGTTGACCAAGCCGTTATTGGAGCAAGCATCAAAGCTTACGACGGATAGTCGCCTGAAAGAGCTCTTGAATCCGGGACGCGAAAAGGAACTAAGGGCGTATATTGGCGGTCGGGATCTATTGGATCTGGTGCAGGATTATTCTCTTAAGGGAGTGCCTGCAGATGAATTCGTATCGTTCCTGCGCAAGATTCCTGGTCGCCTATACTCGATCGCAAGCAGCTCGAAAGCTTTTCCGGATGAGGTTCACGTTACTGTGCGTACGGTGCGCTACGAGACCCATGGACGTAATCGATACGGCGTATGCTCCTCTCAGCTTGCGGAGCGTGTGCAGCCTGGCGACACTCTGCCGGTATATATTCAGCACAACCCGAATTTCAAGCTTCCGGACAATCCGGATACTCCAATCATTATGATTGGGCCGGGCACGGGCGTTGCTCCTTTCAGGGCGTTCCTGGGAGAACGGGAAGAGACCGGAGCGCAGGGAAAAACGTGGCTTTTCTACGGCGATCAGCATTTCTCCACAGACTTCCTGTATCAGGTTGAATGGCAGCGTTGGCTCAAGGACGGCGTGCTGACACGCATGGATGTGGCATTCTCCCGCGATACCGACCATAAGGTGTACGTACAGCACCGGATGCTGGAGAAGAGCCGCGACCTGTACCAATGGCTGCAGGAGGGGGCGTGTGTGTATGTTTGCGGTGACGAAAACAAGATGGCGCATGACGTCCACGCAGCGCTGGCCGATATCCTCGAGAAAGAGGGCGGCTTGAGCGCGGATGAGGCTGCGGAATATTTGAGCCGTATGCAGCAGCAGAAACGTTATCAGCGGGATGTTTACTAAGTAAAGTCCTTAAGGTTGCGAGAGGGGTAATGCAAATGTCCGACAATCATTTACTTTCATCGAATAGTGCGCCGCACAGTGACGTTGAGGATATTAAGAGAAGAAGCAATTATTTGCGGGGAAGTCTTGCAGAGACATTGGAAGATGTCATTACCGGGTCCATACCCGAGGATGATAACCGGTTAATGAAGCATCATGGCAGCTATATGCAGGATGACAGGGATCTGAGGAACGAGAGGCAAAAACAGAAGCTGGAACCGGCGTATCAGTTTATGCTGCGCGTGCGTGCGGCGGGCGGGGTAGTGACGCCTGAACAGTGGTTGATGATGGACCGGATCGCGCAGAAAAATGCCAACGGAACGATTCGTCTGACGACTCGCCAGTCCTTTCAGCTGCATGGTGTGATCAAGTGGAACATGAAGAAGACGATCCGGGAAGTGAACGACGCTCTTCTAACCACGCTGGCAGCTTGCGGCGACGTGAACCGCAACGTCATGGCCAACCCGAATCCGTACCAGTCGGAAGTTCACTCGGAAGTATATGAGTGGGCCGGCAGGCTCAGCGAGCATCTGAATCCTCGGACCAAAGCCTATCATGAAATCTGGCTTGACGGTGAGAAGGTGGTCGACAGCCAGGATACCGAAGGCGAGCAAGAGCCGATCTATGGGCCTGTCTATTTGCCGCGAAAATTTAAAATCGCTATAGCCGTTCCTCCTTCTAACGATGTGGACGTATTCTCGCAAGATCTGGGCTTGATCGCGATCGTCGAAGACGGGCGCCTGCAAGGCTTCAACGTTACTGTAGGCGGCGGTATGGGAATGACGCACGGCGATCCGAGCACTTATCCTCAGCTTGGCCAAGTGATCGGGTTCTGCACACCGGATCAGATCATCGATGTCGCGGAAAAGACAGTCACCATCCAACGCGATTACGGCGATCGCTCGGTGCGTAAGCACGCGCGGTTCAAGTACACGATCGACGATCGCGGGATCGAGTGGTTCATTGCTGAACTAAGCCATCGATTAGGCTGGCAGCTAGAGGAAGCACGCCCGTTCCATTTTGATCATAACGGGGATCGCTATGGCTGGGTGAAGGGCATCAACGGGAAATGGCACTTGACCCTCTTCATCCAGAACGGGCGGGTGAAAGACGAAGACAACCTTCTCCTCATGACGGGCCTGCGGGAGATCGCCAAGATCCATACCGGCGATTTCCGGCTGACACCGAACCAGAACCTGATCATAGGAAGCGTAAGCAGCGAGAAAAAGAAAAGGATCGAAGAATTGGTCAAGGAATACGGGCTCACCGATGGGGCTCACCACTCGGCATTGCGGAGAAATTCCATGGCGTGCGTGGCTTTCCCCACCTGCGGATTGGCGATGGCCGAATCGGAGCGCTACCTTCCTTCGCTGCTGGATAAGATCGAGCCTATGCTTGCTGAAGCGGGGCTGCGGGACGAGGAAATCGTGATCCGTATGACCGGCTGTCCGAATGGTTGTGCCCGGCCGATGCTGGCGGAAATCGCGTTCATCGGTAAAGCGCCCGGCAAATATAACATGTATTTGGGCGGAGGTTTTGCCGGAAACCGGCTGAACAAGCTGTACAAGGAAAATATCGGCGAAGCCGAGATTCTGGAGTCGCTGCAACCGATTATCGATCACTATGCGAAGGAACGGCAGGAAGCCGAGCACTTCGGTGATTTTGTCATCCGCGCGGGCTACGTAAGAGAAGTTCGTTCGGGTCAGGACTTTCATTCATAATGCTGGCAGCAATCACACTCTTGTAAAGCCGGATCCCAATGGGATTCGGCTTTTTCTCGTTTTCACGAGCGGATGCAGAGTCGTGTATAGCGGGCTGATGCAGCGTTGTGGAAGAAAAAGGCTGATGCGAGCTAGTGAGCTTGCGGTGTGAAAACGGGTAAGAAAGAGGATGTCTGTATCAGGAGGAATGAAAGGTGACCGAAACACAGCGTGCACACTCTGTCTCTGATCCGGAACCGCAATCGGAAGAGCTCCTTATGCAGGAATTGGAAAAATACCCTAAACATAAAATGAACAAGGATGACGTGTATCGGGTTGCCCGAATGGTAAATGAATACCAGGGAAAAATCAAAGCGCATTTGCACGAGCAGCAGGAAAAGAAGGCCGGCCGTATGGACCGTTTTGCTGACAGGGTAGCCAATTTTGGCGGCAGCTGGCGGTTTGTCGCCGCACTGACTGTCATCCTGACCGTATGGCTGATCTGGGACCACGGCCGGCTCTCACTGTTTATGCTCAGCTTCAGCCTCTCTATATTTACTGTCTTTCAAGCGGCGCTCATCCAGATGAGCCAAAACCGGCAGGCCATGAAGGATAAGCAGGAGCAAATGCTCGATATTGCTATCAATTATACGGCAGAACAGGAAAATTTAGAGATCCAAAAGCGGCTGACACATATTGATAAGCGGCTGCACGGGTTGGAGAAGAACGGGGATGGCTAAAACCGATAACTTAGAATTCAGTTATAGATATCCTTGTTGCAGCCCCTTCAAGGGCTGCTTTTTGTTTTCCCGGGACTAAATCACTAATTGTTATATAACAATAAAATAATTTAAAAAACAGTATTGCAACAGTTTTAGATATTGTTATATAATGACATCACATTAATAAATCTGTTATACAACAGATAACCTCGGGGGTGAAACGGATGGACTGTCCGATGTGTCACGGTAATGGAGAACTGGATTGCCATGATTGCGAATCCGTAGAGCAGATGGAGAGAAGCGCCCCTGCAGAATTCCGGTGTGAGCGGTGCAATGACACGCACATCGTATCTTGTTACCGCTGTGCGGGAAGCGGATTCCTCGAACAGTATGCGTAGGCAAGGTCATTAGAAGAAGAGTCGTCAGATCTCAGGGAGAGGAAGATGCCGAGTGTTGAAGGAAGCTATGCTGGAAGAACTGGAAGACAGGTGGCGGCAGCCGCGGTATGTGGGGATTGAGCGTCCGTATCAGGCGCCGGATGTCCTCCGATTGAGAGGATCCGTTCTGGTAGAGCAGACGCTGGCACAGAGAGGTGCGGCACGTTTGTGGAAATTGCTCCAAGAGGAAGATTATGTGCACGCACTCGGAGCACTGACGGGAAACCAAGCCGTGCAGCAAGTGAAAGCGGGATTGAACGCCATCTATTTAAGCGGTTGGCAGGTGGCGGCAGACGCGAATCTGTCCGGCCATATGTATCCCGACCAAAGCTTATATCCGGCGAACAGCGTTCCCCATGTCGTGAAGAGAATCAATCAAGCGCTGCAGCGGGCCGATCAGATCCAGCACTCGGAGGGCAAGAGCGATATTGATTTCTACGCACCGATCGTAGCGGATGCCGAAGCGGGATTCGGCGGGCCTCTGAACGTTTTTGAACTGATGAAATCGATGATCGAGGCCGGCGCGGCGGGTGTTCATTTTGAAGATCAATTGTCGTCGGAAAAGAAGTGCGGACATATGGGAGGCAAGGTACTGCTGCCCACGCAGCAAGCGGTGCGCAATCTGATCGCAGCCAGACTGGCAGCTGACGTCATGGGAGTGGACACCGTAATCATCGCGCGAACCGACGCCAATGCCGCAAGACTGATCACGAGCGATGTCGACGAGAACGATCGGCCGTTTTTGACGGGGCAGCGTTCTCCGGAAGGTTTTTTCTATGTAAAAGAAGGCCTCGAACAGGCGATATCGCGAGGACTCGCCTATGCCCCATATGCTGATCTGGTCTGGTGTGAAACGTCGGAACCGAATCTGGAGGAGGCCAAACGATTTGCCGAAGCCATCCACGCACAATATCCCGGCAAGCTGTTAGCCTATAACTGTTCACCGTCCTTTAACTGGAAGAAGAAGCTTAGTGAACACGAGATCGCCGGCTTTCAGCAAAGGCTGGGGCAGATGGGTTACAAATTCCAGTTCGTGACTCTTGCCGGTTTCCACGCATTGAATTACAGCATGTTTACATTGGCCAGCGGCTACAAGCAGCGCGGCATGGCAGCCTACTCCGAGCTGCAGCAAGCCGAATTCGCAAGCGAAAAATATGGCTATGAGGCTACTCGCCATCAGCGTGAAGTGGGCACCGGTTATTTTGATGAAGTGACGCAAGTGATTGCGGGCGGCAGTGCAACCACCACAGCGCTTACCGGTTCTACGGAAGAAGAGCAATTCGCTCAATGATACATGCCGGAGGAGGGATACGGAAATGAGGGATATACAGCGGGTCGGGATGATGGAACTGCGGGGAGAAAGGAAGAGACCTGGCCACGAGGAAATCCTTTCTTCTAACGCTCTATCATTCGTCGCAAAGCTCGAGACGTATTTCGGGCCGCAGCGCAACCGTTTGCTGCAGCGGAGAGAGGAACGACAGCGTGAGATCGACCGGGGACGGCTGCCGGATTTTTTGCCGGAGACGGCTCACATCCGCAATGGGGACTGGTCGATCGGCGCAATACCGGCCGACCTGCAGGACCGCAGGGTCGAAATCACCGGTCCGGCAGGGGATCGCAAGATGGTCATCAATGCGTTGAATTCGGGTGCCAGAGCGTACATGGCGGACTTCGAAGATTCGAATTCCCCGACTTGGTCCAATACGATTGACGGACAAATCAATTTAAGGGATGCAATTAACGGCACGATTCGCTTTGAAAATGAACAAGGCAAAATATACACCCTGGGAGAGTCTCCGGCAACCTTAATGGTGCGCCCCCGCGGATGGCATCTGGACGAAAAGCATTTCCTCGTTGACGGTTCGCCGGTATCCGCAAGCTTGTTCGATTTCGGACTTTTCCTGTTCCATAATGCCAAGGTTTTACTTGAACAAGGAACCGGCCCTTATTTTTACTTACCGAAGATCGAAAGCCATCTGGAGGCCAGACTCTGGAATGAAGTCTTTGTCTTCGCGCAGCGGGAGCTCGGAATCCCGGAGGGGACGATCAAAGCAACGGTACTGATCGAAACCATTCTCGCCTCTTTTGAAATGGATGAAATTCTGTACGAACTGCGCGATCATATTGCCGGCTTGAATTGCGGCAGATGGGATTACATCTTCAGCTATATCAAGAAACTGCGGAACCGGCCGGACGTCATTTTGCCAGACCGCGGCTTGGTCACGATGGAGTCTCCGTTCATGAGGTCGTATTCGCTGCTTGCGATTAAAACTTGTCACAAACGGGGCGCCCTGTGCATCGGCGGCATGGCGGCACAGATTCCCGTCAAGAATGATCCGGCTGCAAACGAAATAGCGGTCGGCAAGGTCCGCTCCGATAAGCTTCGCGAAGTCAGGGACGGACATGACGGGACCTGGGTCGCTCATCCCGCTCTTGTGCCGGTCGCGATGGAGGAATTCGATGAATGGATGCCGTCGCCGAATCAGGTTGACCGACAGCTTGATCAAGTTCACATCACAGCTTCCGATCTGCTTGAAGTTCCTCAAGGTCCTATTACGGAAGCCGGAGTCAGACTGAATGTCAGCGTGGGGCTTCAATATATGGACGCTTGGCTGAGAGGTTCCGGCGCCGTTCCGATCTATAATCTCATGGAGGATGCGGCCACCGCCGAAATTTCCAGAGCGCAGCTATGGCAATGGATCCGGCACCCCAAAGGCGTCCTGGAAGACGGCAGACAAATTACGGCCGAATGGTTCGAACTCATTGTGAAGGAAGAGTCGGACACAATGATGCAAGAGCTTGGTCCGGATTCGCTTCGGCAGCTTAACTTCGTTCTGGCAGCCAAGTTGTTCCGGGAGATGATACTCTCCGAAACCTTTGAGGATTTTTTCACCACACGCGGTTATTGTTATTTAGCCTAAAGTCCATAAGAGGAGGAAAAATAATGATCAACAACACTGGAAACACGACGGGTACGACGGCGGAGAAAGCCTGCTGCTTTGCATGCGGGGAGACGATGGACAACGAACAGCCGAGCGGCTCCTCGATCCTTTGCAGCAGCTGCGGCGATACCGCCGATCTGCCGATGTCGGCTTATTTTTTAAACCAGTATTATTACCGTTTTGCAGATTGAATTCGGTTCAGTTCAAAAGGGGCTTTCCCAAAAGGTCTAATATGACTTGATGGGCAGTCCCTTTTTGTGTCTGGAAAAACAAAAAGCCCCGCGTGGTCAGTAAAGTCGATAAGCGGTTGAAGGCAAAAAGTGAACACGCATTACTTCAAAAATTTAACAAATTGCATTGTAATGAAAGCGCTTTTAAATTATAATTATTGGTAATGAACGTTCATTGAGGAGTATACATGACACCTACAATTAAAGATGTAGCGGCAGCTGCCGGTGTTTCAATCGGCACCGTATCGAAAGTGATCAACAAGTCCGGCTTTGTAAGTGAAAGAATAAGAGAGCGTGTTCTTCTTGCAATCTCTCTTCTAAATTATAAACCCAACGCCATAGCCAGAAGTTTAAAGCAGTCGAAAACAAAACTAATTGGAATCCTTGTTGATGATATTTCAAACTTATATACGATGAAGATCATCAAAGCTGTGGAAAATTTCGCCTATGAAATGGAGTATAACCTTATCTCCTGCTCACACAACAATCAAGCTGAACAAGAGAAGAAAGCGCTTCAGTGGTTATTGGAAAAAAGAGTTGACGGTATCATTATCATGCCTATCGGGAGTGATTTGGATGATTTAAATGTGCCTAACATAATGCCTTTAGTCTTCGTCGAGACCAAGGATAAGAATGAGCGCTTTGACAGTGTAATACATGAAAATATGCATACTTCCGCCGGCCTAGTAGAGCATCTATATTCACATGGTCATCGAAAATTTCTATTTATTCATGGCTCACTGCGCCATTCAGCCGAGAAAGAAAAATTAGTCGGGATCCGACAGGCAATCAGCAATCTTAAACTCGATATTGATGAGCAGAACTTTTTGGACGCAGGAACGACTTTAGACTCCATCGCGGCTTCTGTTAGAAACTACTTGAAACATGAAGGATTGCCACAAGGGATATATGCTACGAATCACTTAGCCTTAGCTGGAACGATTAGAGCTCTGTGGGATATGGATATTCGCGTTCCAGATGATATTGCGATTGTTGGTTTCGGAGACATCGATACCTACGGCATTTTGAAACCAAGTGTTACGGTAGCAAAACAAGATCCTTACGAGGTTGGAAAGATCGCATATGAGACATTGTTCGAGAGAATCGAAATGGATAAACCGATTAGTGAACCAAAAGAGTTTGTAATAAGTCCTAAAATTATTCTCGGTGCATCTTGCGGCTGTCATCCCATTGTTAATCATCGAGTCCCAGAGGTCTTATCTCACCTTATAAATGAAACGTTTCATTCTGAGTGAAAAAATCAACCGAATTGGAGGTGATGTAGGAATATAAAAAGGCTTAAAGGTTGCAGAGTTGTGTTATTAAGCCATGGTACATATCAAAGTTTATGGAGGGATAAATTCAATGAAAAAGATCATTAGTTTACTGATGGCATTAACAATTATCGTTGTTCTGGCCGCTTGTGGATCCAACTCAGACACAAAAGATAATGCTTCCGGTAGCTCTGCGTCTAACACTGCCTCTAAAGATGCCAATACGGCAAATAATTCTGCAGCCGGGAATGAGAAATTAAAGATTGGAATGTCAAACTCCATTTTGAGTATAGATTTTTTTTGTTGCTCTTAAGCAGGGCGTAGAGCAAGGAGCAGCCAAAAACGGTTATGAGCTTATCAACACCAACGCAAACGGAGATGCAGCCAAACAAGTCGCAGACATCGAAGATATGATTCAAAAAGGCGTCGACGCTATTATTGTTAACCCGCAGGACATTGATGCTATTGTCCCTGCCATTGAGAAAGCAAATCAGGCAAAAATACCAGTGATTGCGTTGGATCGCGGGGCTTCCGCTGGTGAGTTACTGTCATTTCTTGAGACAGATAACGTTGAAATGGGACGGAGAGCTGCGGACTATATTGCAGAGGAACTGAAAAAAGAATACGGAGACTACAAAGGTAACGTGGTGGAACTGCAAGGTCTGCTAGGTACATCTGCTGCACGTGATAGGGGTAAGGGATTTAACGAGCAAATGGAGCAAAAGTATCCTAATATCAAAATCGTTGCGCGCCAAGCCGCGGATTTCAACCAAGAAAAGGCACTCAATGTCATGACTAATATTCTTCAAGCCAATTCTGAGATCGATGCCGTTTTTGGCCATAATGATGACAATACAGTGGGCGCTGCTAATGCTGTAGACCAAGCAGGAAGGTTTAAGGCGATTGGGGACAAAGATCACATTGTTATTATTGGAATCGACGGCACGCGAGGTGCTGTGCAGGCCATTAAAGATGGAAGAATCGATGCAACAATTTCCCAAGTACCGATCGAGATGGGTGAATTAGCGGTTGAATATGCGAAGCAAGCACTAGTTGATAAAAAGACAGTAGAGAACCATACTTTTACCCGCAATTTCCTTGTAACTAAAGAAAACGTGGACAAAGAGAAGCTTTGGGCTACTGAACTAAAAGGTAACTAATCAGTCGCCATTTTGGTCTGGAAGGGTATTCGTGAAATTCACCCTTCCAGACTCAAAATAAGGGGGATCGCAATGATGGATGAGGCAGCGTTATTGAAGATGACGGGGATCTCCAAATCATTTCTCGGAGTGAAAGCTTTAAATGACGTGAATTTTACAGTAAATAGAGGCGAAGTTGTCGGCCTTGTTGGGGAGAATGGTGCTGGAAAATCGACCTTAATGAAAGTATTAAGCGGGATATACATGCCTGATGATGGAAGGATCTTGTTAGAAGGAGAGCCGGTTATTTTTCGTGGACCCAGAGACGCGCAAAATTTCGGCATCAGCACGATTCACCAGGAATTAAATCTGTTGCCGCACTTAACGGTAGCGGAAAATATATTTATACAATCATTGCCCCAAAAAAGGGGCGTGTTAGATAAAAAGAAGCTGTTAAAAGAGTCGCAACTCTTACTGGATGATCTAGGCTTCGGTGTTGATCCTAAAACCCTTGTTGAGGACTTAACCGTAGGTGCCCAGCAAATGGTTGAAATAGCGAAAGCCTTATCATTTCGATCCAAAATGATCATAATGGATGAACCCACTTCGGCGATTACGGAGCAAGAAACAGTTAAACTGTTTGAGATCATTCGTTCATTAAAATCTAAAGGGATTGCCATTGTCTATATTTCTCATCGAATGGAAGAAATTTACGAGATTTGTGATCGCATAATTGTTTTGCGGGATGGCCGAAATGCCGGTGAAGGTTTGTCGAGCTCTCTCAAGCCTAAGGAAATCGTGAAAATGCTGGTCGGAAGAGAAATGACCCAGATATTTCCGGAGAGAGAAAGACATGACCTTGATGAGGTAGTTATGGAAGTCAGAAACTTCTCAAGGGAGGGTGTTTTCGACAACATCTCATTCAAACTTTATAAGGGTGAAATTCTAGGTATTTCCGGATTGATGGGTTCCAGCCGAACCGAATTGATGGAATCGATATTTGGTTTAGAGCATATATCACAAGGACAATTATTCTTAAATGGCGAACCGGTAAAAATAAAGTCCACTTCTGACGCCATTTCCAGAGGAATTGCCCTAGTACCAGAAGACCGGCGTAAGCATGGTCTGATTAACAATTTTTCGGTTGTTCAGAACGTAACTCTTACAACTTTAAGAAATATATCTGGCTTTCTCCAAAAGATCAATTTCAAGAAAGAACGGGAGATTACGGATCGATACATTGCCCAACTCAGCATCAAAACGCCTAGCGGCGCAACGATAATATCCAATCTGAGCGGTGGCAATCAGCAGAAAGCAATCATAGCCAGATGGCTCGAGTGCAAGCCAAGAATTCTGATTCTTGACGAACCTACTCGTGGAATCGATATCGGGGCAAAATCAGAAATCTATCGAATTATTCATGACCTGGCCGCCAAAGGAACATCCATCATCATGATTTCGTCGGAATTACCGGAAATCATCGGAATGAGCGATCGGATTCTTGTCATGGCCAGCGGGAAAATTACCGGTGAATTTTCTAGAGAAGAGGCCACACCAGAAACGATCATGCTTAGTGCTACGAAAGGAGTTTAACATGAGCGATCCTAATCTCTCCGCCAGTCAATCTTCACCACAGCCCATACATAAACAGGGACCGCCGATAGGACGATGGAATATATTTTCACTGCTTTTGAAAAATAAGGTCCTTATCGCCTTATTATTGCTATGCGTATTTTTCAGCTTATCCTCCGAACAATTTTTAAGAATCGACAATATTTTAAACGTGTTTTTGCAAAGCGCAATCATGGGTATCATCGCTATCGGTATGACCTATGTCGTCATAACAGCGGGAATTGACTTAGGAGTAGGCTCAGTTGTTGCGGTTTCCGGAATGATTATTGCAGGCATGATAATCTCCGGCATTCCGGTCATAGCGGCTATTCTGGTTGGTCTTGTTATCGGCATGGGCAGCGGTGTCATTAATGGATTTTTTATCACCAGGTTCAATATGGCGCCTTTCATCGTCACGTTAGGCATGATGGCTGCTGCTCGTTCTATTACCTTGGTTTACTCGGATGCACAAACCATATCAGTGTACAAGGATCCTTTCCTGCAATTTCTTCGTATGGGAAATGTCTTAGGAGTTCCGGTCATGATCCTGATCACCGCCGTATTATTTATCATTGCGAATTATGTACTATCCAACACTGTGTTCGGTCGACATGTTTATGCCATTGGCAGTAATAAAAAAGCGGCTGAGGTTTCAGGCATCAATGTAAAACGGGTAGAAATGATGGTTTATATCATCGCTGGTGTTCTGGCCGGTGTTGGCGGACTGATGATGACCGCGAGACTAGGTTCCGGCACCCCGCTTGCGGGTGTCAACCTTGAGTTGATGGCGATTGCTGCAGTTGTCATTGGCGGAAGCAGCTTGTCGGGCGGCAGAGGGACGATTTTCGGAACTTTGATTGGTGTTCTATTAATAAACGTTTTAAATACCGGCATGAATCTTATGAATATTTCTTCTCACTATCAAGGTTTAATTATGGGAAGCGTTATCCTTCTAGCCGCATTAATAGATTCGCTAAGCAATAAAAAATCCAAATAGCATTCGACTGCACACTACAAAAGAAACTGTGGAGGTAATGAATGATGGACCAAAAGCTGAATGTCATGAAAAAGTTTATTAATGATCCTGAAAAAGTCGTTGATGAGATGTTGGAAGGACTGCTCATTGCTCACTCGGATCAACTAAAAAGTGTGAGAAGTGACAACCGGGCTCTTGTCAGGGCGGATGCTCCTGTTTCGGGAAAAGTAGCGATCGCCACGGGCGGCGGCTCCGGACATCTTCCATTATTCCTCGGATATGTCGGTAAAGGCATGTTAGACGGAGTAGCAGTGGGTGATATTTTTGCCTCGCCCAGCTCTCAACAAATGCTCGACACCACCCGTTCCATCCATGGTGGGGAAGGTGTGTTGTATATTTATGGGAATTATGGTGGAGATGTAATGAACTTCGACATGGCTGCGGAATTAGCTGATCTTGAAGACATAAGAGTAGAGACTGTGGTTGCCACTGACGATGTGGCCTCGATGCCTCAAGGTTATGAGCATCAGCGCCGTGGGGTTGCCGGCATGTTCTACCTCTATAAATTAGCGGCTGCAAAAGCTGAACAGGGAGCTAGTTTAGACGAAGTAAAACGGATAGCGGAGAAGGCCAATGCAAATGTTCGAACCATGGGTGTTGCGCTTACCCCTTGCATCCTGCCTGCAGTCGGTCGTCCCACTTTTGAAATCGGTGAGGGTGAAATGGAAATCGGAATGGGTATTCATGGTGAACCGGGAATCCAACGCGGGATTATACAAACTGCCGATGAAGTGGCAAATACGTTGGTCAGCACCATATTGAAAGATATGCCAATAGAGAAAGGCAGCGATGTTTCTGTCCTAATCAATGGATTGGGAGCCACACCGTTGGAAGAGCTGTATATTTTTTATCGCGCTGTTCATAAGCTGCTCGAACAAAAAGGCATTCATGTATATAGCCGCTATATCGGCGAATTTGCCACTTCTATGGAGATGGCGGGTCTCTCCGTGTCTATTCTACGGACTGACGAGGAATTACGTTCTTTGCTCGATGTCCCGTTCGTTACCCCTTTTCGCATACAAAACTGAGCATCAAAGAGTCGCATAAGGAGGAGGATCTAACGTGAAAGCAACTCTTAATGTGAATGATTTGAAAAATATTCTTAAAGAGATTAGCACGATTATGGATGAAAACAAGGATTACTTGTGCAAGCTCGATGGGGCGCTAGGAGATGGTGATATCGGGTTAACGATGTCAAAGGGTTTTAAGGCCGTTATCCAGAACTTGCCACAAACTCCAGACGATAATATTGGTGTTATGTTAATGAACAGTGCTGTTGTTATGGGAGAAACGGTTGCGTCTACTATGGGCACTTTAATGGCTACAGCTTTGATTCGTGGAGGTAAAGTTACTCAGGGGAAAACCGAATTGTCGGTCGAAGATCTGCTAAATATGATAACCGCAATGGTGCAGGCCTTAATGGATCGGGGTAAAGCAAAAGCGGGAGACAAAACGGTCCTTGATTCGTTTATTCCAGCAATGGATGCCGTTGAAGAAGCTTTAAACCAGGGGAAAACCATGAAAGAGGCTCTAAATGACGCATTTGCAGCGGCAGAGAACGGTGCGAAGAGGACCATAGATATGCAATCACGGCACGGCAGGGCTGGTCGTTATCTCGAGAGATCTATTGGACTTCAAGACCCAGGAGCCACGGTCGGGGCACTTTTTTTTAAGGGCTTCTGCAACTACATTAATTCCTGCAGTTCCAGCGTAACATGATTGAATCTAGATTGGGAGGAGGTCGCCGCACCATATTGCGACCTCCTCATTTTTATATTGCATTATCTTTGATCGTTGTTGTTAATACCGTGATTCTCATCATTGTTGTCATCGTTGTCGGTCTTAGCAAGAGAAGGCAAACCGGAGATATAACCTGCGTTGCCGGGATTCTGGGATTCGACCATAAGATAGGTAAATCCATTCAAATCGTCAACGAATTGTACGCCCGTTACTTCTCCGCCATCGGGAGCGGAGATTATGCGGGAGAGCTTGCCGGTATCGATATTATAGGCCCAGCCGTAATTGTTGTGGTGCCTGCCGCCATCTTCGGCGATGAATAAGGTTCTCAGCTTTTCGGAAAATACGATGTTGTCGGGATTGGATATTCTCTCCGGATCAGATGTGTTGCCTGCCGCGTCTTTGGCAGGAAGGTCTTTACCGAACACAAGACCGGTCATTGTGTCAGCGACATATTTGCTTTTTATCTTATTGCCGTCGCGATCCAGCTGGCCGTCGGCCAGGGACATTTGATAGATTCCACCGGAGTTTACTTTAGAAACTTGAATATCATCCGCAGGATCCATCGTATTTGCTGTCATTCCGCCGCTGATCGTTGACATGGTAACATACATCTTGTTGTCGGCTTCATTCAGTTCAACGGTCTCCATCTTGTTGAATTCCGCAGTTGCACCCAGCAGGGCACCGTAACGGCGGGATTCTAAGAAAGCAGCTGCCTTTTCCATTCCCGGCTTCAGCTTCAACCACTCGTCTCGTCCGCCGGCTTTGGTTCTCGTGAATCCATTGGCTTTTGCGTATTCTGCATCGGCAGTCGTTTCAAAAATATCACTGAATTTAACTTTCTCAGCTATTTGTTTGATTTCCGCATCATTCGCATGCCCCAGCTTAATCCACTGTAAATCGGCAGTACCGCCGTTATCCGCACTCGTTTGGATCCATTTTGCGGCATAAAGTGTTCCGGAAGAAAGGTCTTTCGCTTTGTCTGCGACATACATGAATGACATCGTATATGAACCGTCATCGCCGTAATAAACGGTACGGTTGTCCGGGGCTGCCTTTACATTCTCAGAAGAAAGCCGTCCCATGCTGTAGTGTTTCACGGCCGTGGCAGTACCGTCTGCGTGAACGGTTACTTCCGGTGTGTGTCCGTAAAGATATGGATTTCCCAGGATCGTGTCGTCTTGATAGTAATTGCGGGCGAATTGAGTGACGGCAGACTTCTCCGGATTCGCTTCATGCTCTTTAGCGTCCGGTTCATACTCTTCGCTGCCCAGATGTGTGTTCCAAGGCGACAGGGAACCTGCGCAAGGAGTCCATATACCGCCGTCAGCAGAAAAATCAATCGGTTTCGTGTCCGTCACAGTCAGTTGACCTGTCTCTTGATTTTGTACAACCGTATTCAACATCATGGATTTCGGCATGTTTCCGATCGTGTTTGACGGCATGGATTCATAATGGTTCACCATGTACAGGTTTCCGTGGACATCAATCAGGGTGTTGCTGTCCGGAGAAGTGGAGATGTATGGTTTACCTTCAGGAGACTTGATCATATTGCCATCAGCATCATAAGCTGCGCCAGCGGTTGTTCCGTTAATTACATCCCCTGGCCGGAACAAAGATTTATACTCTAGCGGGAGCGTACGTTGAGAACCGTTGTCGTATGTAACCAGAACGGCTGCCTCACTATACATTTTGGAGCGTTCTTCGGCGGTATCGGGTGCGTCCATTCCTATAAACTCCACTTTCTCGACGGACACTCTTTTGTCAGGTTCAGCGAATACGTTCGCTGCGGATGGGAAAAGCACCGCCAAACTCAACAATGGGGCGATAAACTTTGTTTTTTTCATCAACTTACCTCCGTTTTCTAGTAGGTAGAAGCTCAATTAAATTCTAGAAAACGAATGTTCGATAGATATTTTTGGAATGTAAAACCTATAACAATGAGCGGATTTTAATCTATTGCCGGCTGTCAGCGAGAAGTTTAAACCAACATCTGCTGAATCTTATACTATAATGAGCTTAGCGGGAATTCACAGTTATCATTAAGGGGTTTGAGAGCCATGGGTCCTACGGAATTTGCCACCAAGCACGAGCAAATCATTCAACATATTGAAAGTCTTAGTGTGGGGACGCGCATCTCCGTACGTAAGATCGCGCAGGAGCTGGAGGTAAGCGAGGGTACGGCCTATCGGGCGATCAAGGATGCGGAGAATCGTGGAATTGTCAGCACCAAAGAGCGGACGGGAAGCGTAAGGGTAGAGAAAAAACAAAATCAGCATATCGACAAATTGACATTCGAAGAAATCGTTAAAATGGTGGATGGAGAAGTTTTAGGCGGTTCAGCCGGCCTCCACAAAACGTTAAGCAAATTTGTGATCGGCGCCATGCAGCTTGAAGCGATGATCAAGTACATCGAACCGGGCAATCTGCTCATAGTCGGCAACCGGAATAAGGCGCATCACAGCGCGCTCACTTTGGGCGCAGGTGTGTTGATCACAGGCGGTTTCGGCACGACGGACGAGGTGAAAGAGCTTGCCGATGAGCTTGAACTTCCCATTATAAGCAGCGGTTACGATACGTTCACTGTAGCTGCACTCATCAATCGCGCCATTTACGACAGGCTCATCAAGAAGAAAATCGTCCTTGTCAGGGATATTGTACGCCATGACTTGCCGCTCGCTTATATGCACAAATCGGACACCGTCGATGATTTATTGAAGCGCATCGACGAGACGAACCATAACCGCTTCCCGGTGGTCGACGATGCGAATAAGCCGGTCGGCATGATTACGACCAAGGATATTATCGGCGCTTCCGGCAATCAGAGAGTGGATAAGTTGATGACACGCAATCCGGTAACCGTTACCGGGCAAACTTCAGTGGCGGCGGCCGGCCACAAAATGGTGTGGGAAGCCATTGAACTTCTTCCCGTTATCGATGATAAGGGCAGCCTGCAGGGAGTGATCAGCCGCAAGGATGTGCTGAAGGCCATGCAGAACATTCAGATGCAGCCTCAATACGGGGAAACGCTGGAAGAAAGAATCTGGTCCGGCTTCGAGGAGCTCCGTGATGATGACGGGAAGCCGTATTACCACGGAGCCGTTGCCGCCGATATGAGCAACCCGGTGGGTAATCTATCCGAAGGGATACTGGCCGGCCTCATCAATCAAGTCGTGTCCAGAACGATGAAGGAGGAGCGCCGGGGAGATCTCGTCATCGACAGCACCTCCGTCTACTATCTTGCGCCTGTTGAAATCGATCACGTTGTGGATCTGTTCCCGACTGTCATCGAATCAAGCCGGAGGTTCTGCAAGGTTCAAGTGGAAGTCTACACCGGCGGCAAAAGGGTAGCTCAAGCTATCATAACGGCGCGATTAAACGATCATTAACAGAGCATCCGGAACCCGAAAGCAATAACGAAACCCAACCGAGGTTGGGTTTTTTTGTTGTTCTGCGGATTTTTCAGGGGCAACTGCGCAGACTACGTATTGGCAGAATCTGCTACATAAAATCACATACGAAGGGGAAATCGCTTTGACTACTGCCGGCTCAAGACGCACATTTACTGAAGTTGCTACGATCTATGCCATTATTGCTGCAATCGGCGGCTTCCTGTTCGGATATGATACCGCTGTAATTTCAGGCGCGATCGGTTTTATCAGACAATTGTTCGGTTTGGAACCCGCCATGGAGGGATGGGTCGTATCCAGCCTGATTGTCGGAGCCACTCTCGGTGCTGCAGTATCCGGGTTCTTGAGCGATCGCTTCGGGCGTAAAAGAATGTTGATTCTCTCCGCTCTGTTGTTCATCGTCGGAGCGATCGCTTCCGCCATCCCGAGCACCGTCGCCGAACTCATTGTGGCCAGAATGATCGCGGGGGTCGGCGTCGGTATGGCGTCTACATTGTCTCCGCTCTACATCGCAGAAATTGCCCCGGCCAGAAATCGCGGACGACTTGTTTCGATTTATCAGTTCGCCGTTGTCACAGGCATTTTCGTCACCTATTTCATCAATGCCGCCATTGTGCGGTTCGGAGATGAAGCTTGGGAAATCAATTATTCCTGGCGTTGGATGCTTGGCTTCGGCGTTGTGCCGGGTTTGCTGTATTTGCTGCTGTTATTGCGGATCCCGGAAACCCCGCGATGGCTGATGAAACAGAAACAAGAGGTAGCGGCGTTGGAAGTGCTCGAGCGGATGAACGGCAGGGAGGCCGCCAAATCGGAGCTTCATGAGATTGTGAATTTAAAGGAAGGCAAAGAAGCCTCGGTTACAGAATTGCTGCGGCCCGGTCTCCGCCTTGCGCTGATCATCGGTGTCGTGCTGGCGGTGCTTCAACAAATTACAGGCATTAATGCAATCATGTACTACGCTCCGGACATTTTCAAACAGGCGGGAACAGGCACGAATGCCGCGTTACTTCAAACGGTGCTGGTCGGTATCGTGAATTTCGTGTTTACGTTGGTTGCACTTTGGCTGATCGACAAGGTCGGGCGCAAACCGCTGCTTGTCGTCGGCGCAATTTTAATGGCGATCAGCTTGGCGGTAGTCGGCTATGCTTTTCAAGCGGAGAATGTATCGGGCATGCTGATTTTGTTTTTTATCCTGCTGTATGTAGCGTCTTTCGCCGTTTCCTTCGGACCGGTCGTATGGGTCATGATCTCCGAGCTGTTCCCTACACGCATTCGCGGGCGCGCGACAGCCATCGCCTCGTTCTCGCTATGGTTTGCGGACTTTATCGTTGCGCAAACATTTCCGATCCTGATCCATCGCCGCACGGGCATCGGTCCTGCCGCAACCTTCTGGGTATTTGCCGTCATCGCGGTAGTCGCGGTGATCTTCTCGGCCGCCGTCGTACCCGAGACCAAGGGGAAATCCTTGGAGGATATCGAAAAGATGTGGGTACGCAAATAAGAAAAAAGGTTGGGAGCCTCCCAGCCTTTTATTTTTTTCTATAGACACGCTCCGGACGGCCCACCGATCCGTAAGCCAAATCCGCAGCTACTTTGCCCGAAGAGACGAGAAACTCAAGATACCTTCGGGATGTGGATCGGCTGATGCCCAAATCCGCGCCGACCTGCTCGGCTGTAAAAGACGTTTCCGCCCGGTTCGTATACGCGGTCACTTTATCCAGCGTCAACTGATCGATCCCTTTAGGATAAGAAGACCTGCTTTTATCGCCTTCGTTCAGCCGCAGCAGCTGGTCTATTTTATATTGATCAACGGTGCTTTCGGAACCCTGCTCCTCCAGCGCGCTTATTTTACTTCGGAAGCTCTTGTACTTTTGCAGCGTCTCTTCCAGGCGCTCGTAAATGACCGGCTTTAATATATAATCGAAAACTCCGCCATGAATCGCTTCCCGAACCGTATGCAGCTCTTTGGCGGCAGTGACCATAATGATGTCCGTGCGCGTATGATTTAATTTGATATGCCGAAGCAGATCGAAGCCATGAACATCCGGGAGATAAAGATCGAGCAGCACCAGATCCGGCGTTAATATCTCCAGGAGATCCTTGGCTTGGCGGCCGTCCGTGGCGATTCCGGCTGCTTGATAGCCCTCGACCTTTTCGACAAACCGTTTGTTGATCTCCGCATTTCGGATGTTGTCTTCCACGATGAGTACCTGTATCAATCGGTGTCCCTCCCGTTCTTAGGAATCGCAACAAAAAATCGCGTGCCCGCCGTTTGCCCCGGATGATGCTCGATCAGCCCTCCCAGCTGCTCAACCGCTCTGCTGACCAATGCCAAACCCAAGCCGCGCTTTTCTCCATTTTTCGTTGAGAAGCCCACTTCGAAAATTCGGTCCCACCATTCGGCTGGAATGCCGGGGCCGTTATCTTCAATTTCCACGATCAAATCCTGTCCGAGATCCGTCAGCAGTATGTTAACGTGCTTGTCCTTGTCGTTTGCCAGCACAGCTTCCATTGCGTTATCCAGTAAATTGCCCAAAATGGTGACGAGCTGATTACGGTCGATCGACGGCGGCACATCTTTGAACGTGCTGCCTTCGTCAATGTTCAAGCGTATTTTCAGCTCTCTTGCCCGGTTGATTTTCCCGATTAACAGACCGCCGATGATGGGATCGGGAATTTCCTTCGTGATCAGCTTGAGCAGATCGCTCTGGGTATCTGATTCGCGTGTTATAAAATCGATGGCCTCCCGATAGGATTCCAATTGAATAAGTCCCGAAATCGTGTGAAGCTTATTGGAATACTCGTGGGTTTGGGCCCGCAGGCCGTCTGCATACTGCTTTAATTGAGACAGCTGTTGGGTGAGTAAGTAGAGCTCCGATTTATTTCGAAAACTCGACACGGCACCTATTACCGTACCATTGCGGTCTTTTACCGGCAACCGGTTGACGACGACCACGTTACCGCCTACCACCAATTCGCTGTCGAATTCGGCCAAGCCTTTTTGGATGGCTTCAGGCGGGGTCATGTATGGAACGAGCTCCGAGATCGGTCGGCCTATGATTTCGGATTTATCCTCCGTTCCTAGAATACTTAAAGCGTTCTGATTGACCAGGGTAATGACGCCTTTCTTATCGACGGTAATAATTCCCTCGTGTATGGATTCCAGGACGGCTTCTTGTTCCTGATACAGTCTTCCGATATCTTCGGGCTCCAAGCCCATAATAGAACGCTTCACATTATTCGCAATTATCGCTGCCCCTGCCGCTCCAAGAAGAAGGGCTACCAATGCGATCGCAATAATCGTGTTTCGAAACTGGTAGGCTTGCTTGTTAATGTCCTCGATCAGGAAACCCACGGACACTACGCCGATGACCTCATGCCGCTCGTTGAAAATCGGCGTTTTTCCCCGGAGTGAGAGCCCCAGAGTACCCGTCGCTTGTGAAACGATAGACTGCCCGAGAAATACCGGTCCATTATCACCGCCGACCATGGATTGGCCTATACGTGACGCAATGGGATGGGAATACCGGATTCCATCGCGATTGCCGACAACAATAAATTCGGCATCCGTCTGTTTGCGAATTTCGTCAACCATCGGTTGTATCGTTGCAGCAGGATTGGGATCATGGAATGCACTTTTCAGTTCGGGGATGGAAGCGACCGTTTTCGCCAAATTAAGCGCCTTAGACCCGATTTGATTTTTGTATGAGGTGGACCACATTTCTTGAAACGTAACAGACACAGCGACTAATAAAATGAAGGTCAGAGTACACATCAGCAGTATTAATTTCGTTTGCAGCTTCAATCCGTTTCACACCGTTCCGTGAATTTTATGAACAAAATAAAGTTTATGGCCACAATTCAATTAATGTTCAGAACCTTTGCAAGCGAATGCATCAGTGGTAATATTCGAAGTGAAAGCGCTAACAAGGGTTGCAAGGTTATAGGTAATATATCATAAGGGGGAAGAAAATTGTCACTTAAAAAGAAAATGTGGAAGGTCGGCGCGTTTACGCTCCTGACGGCAGTAGCTTTAACGGCTTGCGGCAGCAAAGAATCCGGGAAATCGAGCTATCCGGAGAAGCCGCTCGTAGTCGTGGCCCCTTCCGGCGCAGGCGGCGGTTGGGACAAAACAGCCCGTTCCTTAACGAAGATATTGGCTGAAGCGAAGCTCGTAGATCAGACGATGACCGTCGAAAATAAGCCGGGCGGCGGCGGAGCCGTTTACTTGGCGGAATACGCTACACAAGAATCTAAAAACCCTTACAAGCTCATTGTCAGCTCACCGCCGATTATCATCAACAACCTTAAAAAAGAGGGCAACAGCCCATACGGCTATAAGGACACGACACCGCTGGCCCAGCTGACCAAGGATTTCGGCGCGATCGTCGTAGCAGCCGATTCCAAATATACGGACATCAAATCGCTGCTCGACGATATTAAAGCAGATTCGTCCAAGATTACCGTAGCCGGCGGTTCGGCGCCGGGATCCATGGACCATGTAATCACCGTATTGCCGGCTTATAAATACGGAATCGATCCGAAAACTGTGAAATATGTATCTTATGACGGCGGCGGCGAAGCGATTGCAGCTTTGCTGGGTAAAAATGCAGACGCCATCGGCACTGATATTTCCAGCGCGGCTGAATACCTGAAGGCCGGTAAAGTTAAAGTGCTCGCGGTAACTTCCGCAGAAAGACTAGGCGGAGATTTTAAAGACATTCCGACGTTGAAGGAATCCGGCATCGATGCGGAGTTTACAATCTGGCGCGGCGTTTTCGGACCTAAAGAAATGAAGGACGATGAGCTTGCGTTCTGGGAAAAAACGCTGAAATCGTTGAATGACTCGGAAGCATGGAAGAAGGAGCTTCAAGCCAACGCTTGGGAACCTGAATATAAAAACTCCGCCGATTTCGAGAAATTCCTTGGCGAACAAGAAGTGCTCATTAAAGATGTACTGAACGCTTTAGGTATGGCCAAGTAATACCTAGCAGAGGCAAGTCTATCGGAAGTGGCGAAGTCGGCGGCACAAACCGTCCTTCGTCACTTTTTTTCCAGAAAGCGGTGAGGTGAAAAGTATGAACAGAGTATTTGACAGGTATGCAAGTATTGTTTTTCTATTGATCGGTGTTCTTTTTGTGTGGGAGAGCCGCAAGATCAGCCAAAGCTCTTACGGCAGCAATGTAGGACCGGACATCTTTCCGATGGGGCTCGGCATAGTGCTGATTTTACTCAGCATTCGGCTTTTCTATGAAGTCATGAAGGCGCAGAGTGCAGTAGAGGGTGACCAGCCCCGTCCTGACTACAAGAGGTTTTTGCTGATACTTGGGGCGTCTATTCTATATGCTTATTTTTTAGAGGACATCGGTTATGTGATTGGGACGTTTGTGTTCTTATTATTCGGGTTCCAGGTAATCAAACGCGGGCAATGGGTCACCTCGTTAATTGTGTCCGCGGTTTTCTCCTACGGGATTTATTTTTTATTCGTCAAGGTTTTAGAGGGAAGTCTTCCGGGTTTTCCTTCTTGGCTTAATCTGGGATAATCGGAGGTCATCTAAATGGATGCTTTAAATTTTTTGGCGGATGGATTCGCTTCAGCCCTGCAGTGGCATAACTTGCTGTTCGCTTTCATCGGTGTCCTCATCGGTACGGCGGTCGGCGTGCTGCCGGGTATCGGCCCGATGAGCGGGGTAGCCCTGCTGATCCCGGTAACGGCAACAATGACCGGAGGGCAGGGTCCGGAAGAAGCGGCGACAAGCGCAATCATCCTGCTCGCAGGAGTGTATTACGGTGCGATGTATGGAGGCTCCACCACCTCGATCCTCTTGAACACGCCCGGTGAATCTTCTTCTGTTGTGACAACACTTGATGGTTATCAGATGGCCAAACAGGGACGTGCAGGAGCAGCACTGGCCATTTCTGCAATCGGTTCGTTCGCAGCCGGCATTTTTTCGTTAGTCGCATTAGTAGCTTTGGCAGGACCATTGTCCGACATCGCGATTAGATTCGGGCCTGCAGAATATTTTTCCTTGATGTTATTGGGACTGGCGGCGGTTAGCGGGCTTGCAGGCAAATCAATGACCAAGGCGTTGATTATGACAGTCATGGGACTTTTGCTTGCCACGATCGGCATGGACAACGTGTCCGGTGTCGCCCGGTTTACCTATAATAACCCTATTCTTTACAGCGGCCTTGAATTTTTGACTATTGCCGTAGGCTTGTTTGCACTTGGCGAAGTATTCAAAACGATCATCAATCGTGAATATGAGACCGGAGAAAAGGCTCGTGTCGGACGCATTCTGCCAACTAGGAAAGATTTGAAAGACAGCGCCGGTCCGATTGCGCGAGGCTCTATCTTAGGCTTTTTTTATAGGCGTTCTGCCCGGAGCGGGCGCAACGCTGGCTTCTTTTTTCAGCTACATCATGGAAAAGAAATTGAGCAAAAATCCTGAGAAATTCGGTAAAGGTGCGATCGAAGGTGTCGCCGCTCCAGAATCGGCTAACAATGCAGCCTCCGGAGGAGCTATGGTGCCGCTGCTTACACTGGGTATTCCAGGATCGGGAACGACGGCCATTCTCATGGGCGCTCTTATTATGTATAACGTGCAGCCAGGTCCGTTGTTGTTCACCGACCACCCCGAAGTCGCTTGGGGTCTTATCGCGAGTATGTTTATCGGAAACTTGATGCTTCTTGTGCTGAATATGCCTTTGGTCAAAGTATTTGCCAAAATCATCGATACTCCGCCGAAGTTCCTGCTTCCGATCATTATTGCGATCTCTGTGTTCGGAGTATATGCGGTTCAGTACAATACGTTCGACCTGCTGCTGTTGATGGGATGCGGCATTGCCGGCTACTTCCTATCCAAGAACGATTACCCTCTTGCCCCGTTGGTATTAGGGCTCGTTTTGGGACCGATGATCGAAAATAATATGCGCCGTGCTTTGACGGCCTCGAATGGAGACTTCTCCATCTTCATGACAAAACCGATTTCAGCCGTCTTTTTGGTCATTGCGGTGCTCTGGCTTGTCGTTCCGCTGATCTTGAAGATGCGCGGGAAAAAGGTTCTGGTCAATGAGGAGGCATAAGAGGTAAACTTGGGTTATAGCAGACAAAGGGGAGAATACCAGTGGCCACGAGTTCAAACATCATTATTCGGATGGATATTCAGAAAGCAAAAATATCTTTCGGTGAAGTAGCGGTCGCCATCGGCAACGCCGGCGGTGACATCATTGCGACGGATATTATCCATTCCGGTCAAGAGTCGGCAATCCGCGATATTACGGTCAATGTACCTGATCACAGCAATACCGAATTGCTTAAGCGGATTCGTGACTTGAACGGTGTGAAGGTAATCAATGTATCCGACCGGACGTTCCTGGTTCACCTTGGCGGCAAAATTGAGATGCAGCCGAAAATGCCGATCAAAAACCGGGAAGACTTGTCCCATGTATATACACCAGGCGTAGCAAAGGTCTGTAAAGCCATCCACGAGGATTCTTCAAAGGCTTACTCATTAACGATCAAACGGAATACAGTTGCAGTTGTCAGCGATGGCACGGCAGTATTAGGGCTTGGGGATATCGGCCCATTTGCGGCAATGCCGGTCATGGAAGGAAAAGCGATGCTGTTTAAGCAGCTGGCAGGCGTAGATGCCGTCCCAATCTGTCTGGACACGAAAGACACGGAAGAAATCATCCGTACCATCAAGAACATTGCGCCGGGCTTCGGCGGCATTAATCTCGAGGATATCAGCTCACCCCGGTGCTTTGAAATCGAAGAACGGCTTAAACAGGAGCTTGATATTCCGGTATTTCACGACGACCAGCACGGAACGGCTGTCGTCGTGCTGGCGGGTTTGCTGAATGCCCTGAAAATTGTAGGCAAAACGCCGGAGACGATTAAAGTGGTTGTCGCCGGCATAGGTGCGGCAGGCGTATCGTGTTCGAAGATGCTGCTTGCTGCAGGCGTGAAAAACTTGATCCCCGTCGACCGTCAGGGGGCGCTGGTGGCCGGTGAATCCTACCCCAATTCGATGTGGAACTGGCTCGCTGAGAGATCCAATCCATACAACATCAAGGGCTCTCTGTCGGAGGTGTTGGAAGGAGCCGATGTGTTCATCGGAGTATCGGGGCCGGGCATATTGAAGGTTGATGATCTGAAAAAGATGGCTCGCGATCCGATCGTGTTTGCCATGGCTAACCCGGAGCCGGAGATCGATCCCGAATCGGCGGAGCCGTACGTTCGCGTCATGGCCAGCGGCCGAAGCGATTACCCGAACCAGATTAACAACGTTCTCTGCTTTCCGGGCATTTTCCGGGGAGCTCTGGAGTGCCGCGCCAGTACGATCAACGAGAAGATGAAGCTGGCTGCGGCGGAAGCCATCGCTTCCGTCGTGAGCACAGAGGAATTGAACGAGCAGTACATCATTCCCAGTGTGTTTAATGAAGACGTCGTCAAAAAGGTGCGCGCGGCCGTAATCAAGGCCGCAATCGAAACGCAAGTTGCCAGACGGGTGCCGAGGGACTTCCGTTAATGGACGTTTTGTTCCTCATCATTTTGCAAGTGATTTTTCCCGTATTCGCATTGCTGGGTGCAGGTGCGTTCCTGCACCGGAAATATCATTTCGATTTGAAGACATTATCGACCTTGACGACATCCGTGTTTTTACCTGCCATCGCATTTGTAAATATTTATGAAAGCAATATCGCCGGAGAGTTGCTGACCCAGATCGTCGGCTTTCTATTGGTTCAGAACTTTACTTTAATGATTGTCACTGCAATCGTAGCAAAAGCTGCGAAGCTGGAGACCGGAGTGTCCGCAACTTTCAAGAACAGCGTCGTGCTGAACAATTCCGGCAACTACGGCTTGCCGGTCAGCCAGCTCGTCTTCCAAGGCAATGTGGTCGGCATGTCCATTCAAGTCATTGTCATGATCTTTCAAAATGTAATTACGCATACCTACGGCCTGTTTACTTCGGTATCGGCCAAAGTTCGCGGATCGAGAATCGTGCTGGAACTGTTAAAAGTGCCGATCATTTACGCTTTAATGCTGGGCTTTTTATTTAAGGGATTTGCCATCACAATACCCTCATTTATATGGAAGCCTATAGAGAACGTTTCGAATGCGTTTCTGGCGGTCGCCTTATTCACTCTGGGAGCACAAGTCGCGTACTTAAAGGTCAGACGGCCATCCTTGCCGCTGTCTCTGACGATCTTCGGCAGATTGCTGCTTTCACCTTTGCTGGGGCTTCTTATCATTATGGCTATGGGCTTGGAGGGGGTAACGGCGCAAGCGTTGTTCATCGCAAGCTCATTCCCGTCTTCCCGGAACACAGCTCTCTTCGCGCTGCAGTACGGGAATGATCCCGATTATGCGGCCGAGGCGGTACTGCTTACCACCTTGCTGAGCGCTATTACGGTAACGGCAGTCGTGTACCTGTCGCAAATCTTCTTTACGTTATAATGGGGTGGATACCTATTCGGGGAGGAATGTCTGATGAGTACAACGATACCTTTGAACAAGCACGGCTTCTCTGCGAGCAGACTTGTATTGGGCTGTATGGGCATGGGCGGCGGATGGAACCGGAATCCGTTGACCGCGGACGATCTGCGTCAAGCACATGAGGCTGTGGACGCCGCGTTGTCGATCGGCATCAATATGTTCGATCATGCGAATATATACGCTTACGGCAAGGCCGAGCAGGTGTTCGGACAGATGCTGAGAGAGCGGCCGGAGCTCAGGCGATCGATCTTTCTTCAATCCAAGTGCGGCATCCGTTTTCCGGAGCAAGAAGGGAAATTCACACGGTTTGATTTCTCGCAGGACCATATCTTGTCCAGTGTAGATGATATCCTGAGCCGGCTCGGTACGGAGAAGATCGATATCCTGCTTCTTCACCGCCCGGATCCTCTGGTGGAACCGGAACAGGTTGCGGAAGCTTTCCGAAAGCTGAAGTCGTCCGGTAAAGTGAGCCGCTTCGGCGTATCCAACATGAGCGCGGGGCAGATGAAGCTTCTGCAGGCTTACCTGGATGAGCCGCTTGTCGCGAACCAGCTGGAGATGAGCTTGCTGAAGCTCGATTGGCTGGACGCAGGCGTGCATGTGAACCAAGAAGCCGGAAAGCTCTCTTCGTTCCCTGAGGGAACGATCGAATATTGCCGGCTTGAGAATGTGCAGCTTCAGGCTTGGAGCCCGTTGGCACGAGGTTTGCTCAGCGGCGGCGATCTGACGGACGCGAGCGGCACCGTGCGGGAAACGGCGGCGTTGATAGCAAGTATGGCCGAAAATCGAGGGGTCACGCGGGAGGCCATTGTCCTGTCGTTCCTGCTGCGCCATCCGGCACAGATTCAGCCTGTGATCGGCACCGTCAATCCAGAGAGAATCCGCGCATGCGGAGATGCCGAGAAAGTAAACTTGAGTCACGAAGAGTGGTACCGGCTTTACGTCACCTCACGCGGCCAACCGATGCCTTGATGCAAATAAGCGAACCGTCACCACACGGTTCGCTTTTTTTATTTTTTGACTTCGAGCAATATGTTCTGCTATATGGCACAGGCGGATATTGCACTGCCGCAATTCGTGTTACTTTATTACCTAAAGATAACACGGGTGGTGATTACGAGGTTGAAAGAGCGCGAATTGGTGCGGTTCGGGGTGTCGATGCCGCAGGACCTCATCGAACAGTTTGATTCCTTTATTGCCGATCGGGGGTACAACAATCGTTCGGAAGCCATTCGGGATCTGGTGAGGAAAGTACTTATTCAAATGGATTACCTTGCGCCCAATGCGCTGGTAGCCGGAACAATCGTCATTGTTTACGATCATCATGCGTCCGGTCTGCCGAGCCATTTGATGGAGCTCCAGCACGCTTATTACGGTGACATCATCTCCACCATGCATGTTCATCTCAGTCATCATAAATGTATGGAAATCATCGTTGTCAACGGAGAGTACGGGCGGTTGAGCAGCTTCACCGATGCGATTCGCGTACAGAAGGGCGTTTTCTACGCCGAGCTTTCAGTGAGCGTTATTGACACCCGGCATGACACTGCCGGCAGCCGGCTCCATGAGCACCATGAAAAAGTAAGCTCCAAAAGAAAGGAAGTGTTGTAAATCATGCATATTCCAGACGGAATTCTCGATCCGAAGGTTTGGGTTTCCGCAGCGGCCGTTACCGGAGCCGTCTTGTACAAAAGCGTCAAGTATTCGCAGCGTACTTTGGAGCATCGCGCAGTACCGGTGATGGGCGCCATGGCCGCTTTTATTTTTGCCGCGCAAATGATTAACTTTCCGCTGCTTGGCGCCGCCGCTTCCGGGCATTTGATCGGAGCTGCGGTCTGCGCGATCTTGTTCGGATTTTGGCCTTCGACACTGATTATGTCTACGGTAGTCATTATTCAAGCCGTCATGTTCCAGGACGGGGGCATTACCGCCTTAGGCGCGAACATTCTCAATATGGCGATTGTCGCACCGGCGGCAGCGGCGCTGACACACAAACTGATGCAAAAGCTGTCGCTGCCCGGCAGTGTGTCGGCCATCGTCAGCGGATGGGTGTCGGTTGTCACTGTCGCTGCCGTCGGGGCGCTGGAATTAGCATTGTCCGGAGTCGTTTCCCTTCAGCTTGCAATGAGCACACTTCTGTTCTGGCATGGATTCATCGGAATCGGAGAAGGGTTGATCACAGCTGTTGTACTGCAGTTTGCCATACGGTCTTCGTTTGCATTTGCCGCTAAGGAGATGGCGTCGTGAAAAAACGAATCATCGCATGGATGGCTGTTTCCTTGTTCCTTGCAGGCTTCCTCTCCTTGTTCGCTTCGTCCCATCCGGACGGCTTCGAGAAAGCCGGGGAAAAGGCCGGCTACATCGAGCGCGCGGAAGTTTTATTAGCTGCGCCGATGCCGGACTATTCGATTCCGGGAATCGGAAGCTGGCTGTCGTCCAGTATCCCAGGCATTGTGGGTGTGCTTGTTACGTTTGCGGTGTTCGTCTTCATTGGGCGCCGGTTAGGAAGAAAGTCAAAATGAACCCGGTCATCCACTACCCGCCTCTGCGGATCGCCGTTGTTCTATTAATAATCGCTATGGGCGTGTCGGTGGAACGACTTGAAATCCTGCTGTTTTTAGTCATCTTGGGACAAGGGTGGCTGCTGGCAGGCGGAGTGCCGATCCGCCTCTTTTGGAGCCGGTTTCGCTTGGCCATTCCGTATTTTGTCTTCATGCTGCTGCTGTATCCGTGGACACATCCTGATGCGGGCTATTCTGCAGGACTTCCGCAAGCGCTGATGTATTGCGGGCGTCTGCTCTTTTCATTGCAGATGCTGACGCTGTTGTTTCATCAAATGCCGCTGCCGTTGTTTTTTGGAGCGTTGCTTCGCCTTAAGGTGCCGTCCATTTTTGTCGAAATGATTTTATTCACGCTTCGTTACTTGCAGCTGTTTCGATCCGAGGCGTCACACATGATGAAAAGCATTCGAAGCCGCGGATTTCGTAAATCCAGCTGGTTTTCACTGAAGAACTACGCCGCGTTATCCCGATTGTTGGGTTCCCTTATGCTTCGTTCACTGCGGCGCTCGGAAAAAGTGTCGATGGGTATGATGTCCAGAGGTTATAGAGGGATTGTTCCTTTAAGGGAGTTCGCGCTTCCGCACCGGTTGGATGCTTTGAAAGCCGCCGTCATGACGACAGCGGTATTGGGGATGCTCCTGTGGAGTATCTTTTGGAGGAATTTATGAAGCCGATCGTGCAATTCAAACAGGTGGTTTATCGTTATCGAACTGACCGGGCCGCGTTAACCGACGTCTCTTTTGAAATTATGGATAACCGGAAGACCGCGATCGTCGGTGCCAACGGAGCGGGTAAGTCAACAGTCGTCTTTCACCTTAACGGGTTGTTTCATCCGTCTTCCGGCGAGGTTTGGTTTCGCGGGGAACCGGTTACGCCGGAAATCCGTGCTCGTTTGGTCGATCATGTCGGCATCGTCTTTCAAGATCCGGACGACCAGATTATTTCGTTAACGGTGTATGAGGATGTCGCGTTCGGTCTCGTACAACGGGGATTGGATCGACAGGAGATGGATAGACGTGTTCGCTATTATATGGAACTTGTCGGTATATCCGAACTAGAAGGACGGAATCCGAATGAATTAAGCTTCGGTCAAAAAAAGATGGTTTCCATTGCGGGAGTGCTCGCAATGGAAACGGAAGTCGTCGTGTTCGACGAGCCGATGGCTTTTTTGGATCCTCACGGGAAGAAAGAGCTGCAGCGCATTATGAATATGCTCACCGATATGGGCAGAACGGTCGTGATCACGACACATGATATGCAATTGGTGGCGGAATGGGCGGAAGACGTCATCGTTATGTGTGACGGTAAATGTGCAGGCATAATGAGTCCGAACGAGTTGTTCGCGGACCGCAGCCTTCTCGCGCAGACGAAGCTGGAGCTGCCGCCGATGGCGGAGCTGGCTGCGATGCTTTGGCAAGGGGATCCTCATTCCATGCCGATTCGGATCGGGGAGTTGAGCCGGTGGCTCCAGCAGCAGCTGCACGAAAGCCTGAATGCCTCCCTGCCCGAGCGTGCTGTATAACGGAACAGAGTACTTTCGCGTCTTATCCGACTCGTTCATGATGGAAATTGGCTGAGCCGTTCACAAACCGATTCATCAACGAGGGATCAGGATGCTTCTATTCTATTACTTTGTGATGCATGTGTTTTATTCCGTCGCGCTTTACGGAACACGCCCCATTCTTTCTCTCTATGTGCACGAAAGCGGAGGCTCGGAGATACTCGTCGGCGTACTGGTTTCGATCTACGCCTTGCTTCCTATGGTGTTTGCAGTTCGTGTGGGGAAATGGCTCGATCGTTTCGGCGCACGTTCCGTCAATTTGTGGGGCGGGTTAGGCATGCTCGTGGCCATTGCGCTGCCATCCATGTACCCCAATGTTCCGATGTTCTTTTTTTCCCAGTTGATGATGGGACTGTCACAAATTTGCGTGCTCATTTCTTTGCAGAAGACGGTCGGTAATTTGAACGGAGACCGGGATCGCTTGTTTGCGACCTTCAGCTTAAGCGGTTCGGCGGGAGAATTGATCGGGCCGTTAATGAACGGATTTATTTATATGCATTTCGGATTTAGCGTTGCGTACACGGCGGCAGCCGGCTTTACCGCAGCTGCCTTGTTCATGGGCGTTATTATCGCCCGATCCGCTTGGAAGAGCGGGGATCCCTTAGCCGGCCATCGCGAATCCGGAGCGTTCAGCATGGGGGACACTTGGGGGCTTCTCCGCAGCGTCAACCTTCGCAATGCGCTCGTCATCAGCGGATTGGTGCTTTATTCGAAGGATTTATTTGTTGCGTATTTCCCGATTTACGCCAGCAATCTGGGCATGAGTTCGGGGGAGATCGGGATTATTCTGTCGCTCATGGCGGCCATGTCCATCGTGGTGCGGCTAGCACAGGCTTATTTAGTAAGGAGGTTCGGGCGGGGGCAGCTGTTTTTCGTCACCCTTCTGCTGAGCTCAGCGGCGTACTTGCTTATCCCGATCTCGGACTGGCCGGTGCTGCTCGCGTTCCTCGCGATGGCGATGGGCAGCAGCTTAGGGCTCGGCCAGCCGCTGAGCCTTGTGTTTGCGTTGAATTCAAGCCCGGAGGGACGGCAAGGCGAAGTGTTGGGGATGCGGCTTACTTTTAACCGGGCTTCTCAGTTCGGCGCACCCATTTTATTCGGTGCAGTCGGGAGTTCGGCGGGATTGTCTCCGATTTTCTGGTTAAGCGGAGCTGTGCTGCTGATTGGAGCTTTTGCCACCCGCATCAGGTAATGGAGTCGGAGTTCACGTATCGGCACGAACAGATTGTCGGCCGACGCGCAGCTATATAACCACCACAAAGGCGGGGATTCTATGTCAAAGCTTCAATTAAGTTTCGCATGTTGGGATTATGACAGGGTTCAAGCATTGATTAACGGCACCGTTCAGGCGGAAGGAATCGATCTCAATTTCTTGAAAATGCCGGTAGAGGAAACGTTCTGGCGGATGATGCGGCATCAAGAATTCGATGTTTCGGAATTGTCGTTCTCTTCCTTCCTTATTGCCAACGACCGGGGAAATCCGAAGTTTACGGCCATCCCGGTGTTCATGTCCCGCATGTTCCGTCACTCCGGTATTTATGTCAACGTGAACAGCGGTATTCAAGAGCCGGGGGATTTGAAAGGAAAAAGAATCGGTATACCGGAATATCAACTAACCGCGTGTACCTGGATTCGCGGATTTTTGCAGCATGATTACGGAGTGGCCGCAAGCGACGTGCAATGGTTGACGGGAGGACAAGAGCAGCCGGGCCGAATTGAAAAGGTGAAGCTTGACCTGCCGCCGGAAGTTCGGCTTACACCGATTGGTCCCGATCAAACGTTGAACGCGATGCTGGAAAATGGGGAGATCGACGCTTTTATCGCGCCTCGCGCGCCGTCTTGTTTCTTGAACGGATCACCCAAAGTGAAACGGTTGTTCCCGGATTACGCGTCCGTGGAGCAGGAGTACTTTCGGAGGTCAGGCATATTCCCGATCATGCACGTCATTGCGATCCGCAACGAAGTGCTTGAACGCCACCCCTGGATCGCAGCCAATCTTTACGACGCTTTTACCGCTGCTAAGCAGCAAATATACGACGGCTTCCGTCAAACGGCAGCACTGAAGGTAACGCTGCATGGTTAGTCGCCGAAGTCGAAAGAACGAAGGAATTGATGGGCGAAGACTTCTGGCCATATGGCTTGGAGGAAAACCGAAAAACTCTGGAAGCGTTTGTCACCTACCAGCACGAGCAGGGGTTGATTAAACGGAAGCCGGAAATCGAACAGCTTTTTGCCAAATCGACGTTGGAAAAATATACCCTGTAATGATCAGGCTGGAGGGAAACAGATGACAACAGTTCTTGCAGCCGTAGCTACGGATGCGCGCTCGACCGAATTGCGCGAATTCAACATGCCGGACATCCCTGCGGACAGCGGCATTCTGAAGGTGGAGATCGTCGGAGTGTGCGGTTCGGACGTTTCTTACTATAAGAAAAAGCAGGATCCGAGAATACTAGGTCATCATGTGGTCGGACGTATCGAAAAGATCGGTGCGGAGGCTGCCCGCAGATGGGGCCTCAGGGAAGGCGACCGCGTGGCGATGGAAGAGTACATTCCGTGCGGTCAATGCGAGTTTTGCCGGACGGGGAAGTACCGCTCCTGTCCGGCGACCGACCCTAGGTCCGGCGGGATCCGCTACGGTGCCACGCCGATTAGCGTTCAGCCCTCTTTATACGGCGGTTTCAGCCAATATTTATATTTGCATCCGAACGCTGTGCTTCATCCGATGCCTGACCATGTTGCAGCAGTAGAGGCTGCGCTGACACTGCCGCTGGCTAACGGGTTCGAGTGGATGTCCATTATCGGCGACACGCGGCCCGGTCATACGGTGTTAATACAGGGGCCGGGCCAGCAAGGTCTCGCCTGCGCATTGGCTGCGAAAGCGGCCGGCGCGGAGCAGGTTATCGTTACAGGGCGCAGCTCCAGCTTGCAGCGTCTGGAGCTTGCCCGCCGCCTCGGCGCTGACCACATCGTTAATATTTCCGATGAGCCGCTGCTGGAGCGTGTCAGCGACATTACCGGCGGGAAAATGGCGGATCTCGTCATTGATGTGACATCCGGCGGAAGCGAGCCAGTCCTATCTTCCGTTCAGTGCGCCGGCAAAGACGGAACCGTGCTGTTCGGGGCCTACAAATACCAGGCGGTGGACGCTTTCGAGCTTGACGAGATTATTAAAAAGACTTTGACAATCAAAGGCGTAAGGGGTCACAGCTTCGAGTCGGTTCGGATGGCCATCGACTTCATTGCCGCCGGGAAATTTCCTCTGTCTATTATGAATTCGCACAATTATGCGTTAAAAGATACGGATATGGCGTTAAAGACTGCGGGCAATGAAGGGGAGCCCTCGCCTCTCTTGGTCACAGTATCCCCTTGGTTGTAAGGGCTTTATTTGGAAAACAAAATGTTTGAAGTTTCATTCCGCGCATGTTACTCTTACCGTATATCCGCTTCCTTTTTCGCTTGATTATGTTGAGGAGGTTTTCGCTGTTGGCTAAACAAATGGAAACTCTCTCATCGGTACATAATGCCATGCGTATCCTCAAAGAATTCACCAAGCAGCAGCCTGAGCTGGGGATCAGTGAATTGAGCGGCCGTTTAGGCTTAGCGAAGAGCACGGTGTTCCGGTTAATCAGAACGTTGACCGAGAACAACCTCGTGCAGCAAAATCCGCGAAACCAGAAGTATCATCTTGGGATCGCAGCTTTTGAGCTGGGATTTACGGTGTACCATGAGATGGAATTGCGCTCGGTTGCAATGCCGCTTCTCGACAAGCTGATGCGCTCGATTCGCCGAACGGTGCATCTGGGCGTTTATAATAACGGCGGAGTCGTTTACTTGATCAAACGAATTCCGGAGGGTACTCAGGGTACCATTTCCAAAATCGGAAAAAGAGTGCCTTCCCATTGTACGGCATCAGGCAAAGTGCTTTTGGCCTATCTGGCTGAAGAAGAGTTGCGTCGTCTCTGTTCTAACGGTTTGAAAGCGTATACGGGAAAAACGATCACCGATGAAGCAATATTGAATGAGCAGTTGCAGCAGGTGAAGCAGAAGGGGTACGCGGTATGCCACGAAGAATTGAAGCCGGGCATCTGTTCCGCGGCGGTTCCCGTATTTAATGACGACAACGAAGTGATCGCCGCCGTCAGCGTTACCGGAACACCCTCGCAATTCATGGCCGCCGAAGTGCAGTCCTATGTCCAGGAAATGCGGATGTACAGCAGATTGATCAACGAACGCATGATTTTTGAATAACAGCGATTTACACATAAAAATCGGTTTCCTCTGGGAACCGATTTTTATTTTTGACAAATGTTCCATATGCAAGAACGTACTGATGTGCGGCAGACGACAACATTTTACACTTAGGGAAAGTTATACATTCCAATTCGAAAGCGCCGAAAGGAGTGAGTCGGGACATGTTGAAACGTGAAGACAATGAACGGTTATGCCGGGTCGGTCCTGGAACGCCTATGGGTGAAGTGTTCCGCCGCTATTGGATACCGGCGTTGCTTTCGGAGGAGCTTCCTGCGCCGGATTGTCCTCCGGTCCGCGTACGTTTGCTTGGCGAAGATCTCATTGCGTTCCGGAATTCGGACGGCAATCTGGGACTGCTGGATGCCTATTGCCCGCACCGGCGGGCACCGCTGTTCTGGGCGCGCAATGAGGAATGCGGCTTGCGCTGCGTGTACCACGGCTGGAAATTCGATACGACAGGCCAGTGTGTGGATATGCCTAACGAACCGTCGGAAAGCAACTTTAAGCAGAAGGTAAGAACGACAGCGTATCCGTGTTGGGAAAAAGCAGGCATGATCTGGACCTATATGGGCCCCGCCGATGAGCAGCCGCCGTTTCCGGACTACGAGTGGATAAGAGCGCCCGAGACGCACAGGCACGTATCCAAAACATTCGAGAGCTGCAACTGGCTGCAAGCTTTGGAGGGCGGAATCGACACGTCTCACTCCTCATTCGCGCATAACAACAATATTGCGGACAAGAATGCACTGAGAACACGTGCTCCGTCTCCGAAGCTGGAAGTCGTAAAGTCAGACTACGGGTTTTCGTACGTCGGTATTCGCGACCTGAAGGAAGACGGCAACTACGTGCGCGGTTACCAGTACATTATGCCTGCACAACAGATGAGAGGAGCGAACATTCGCTGGAAAGACGGCAAAATGGAGGACTTCCCCTCTATTGCGGGCCACTTGTGGGTACCGATTGACGACGCAACGACTTGGGTTTGGAATTTCATCTACTCGTCGGAACCCGGCATTCCGTTTACTGAGGAATTTGTGCTCGAACATGAAACGCAATTCGGAAGGGGCCCGGAGGCCGTGCTTGCAGGATATCGGCTCAAGCGCAACCCTGCCAATGATTTTCTCATCGACCGGGAAGTGCAGCGAACCAAAACTTTTACCGGGATCGAAGGCATTAACACTCAGGATTTCGCCCTTCAAGAAACGATGGAAAAACCGTTCTGCGACCGTTCCAAAGAGAGGCTCGGCACCGCTGACACGGCCATCATCGCGGCCCGTCATCTGCTTCTTGAAGCGACGAGAGTCGTAGAACAAGGAGGAAAGCCCAAAGGCGTCGATCCTTCAACCTACCGCAATGTGCGAGGTTGCGATCGCCTCATTCCCAAGGATTTGCACTGGAGTCAAGCCATGAAAGAGGATTTTGCGGCCAAATTTTAATAATCGGAGGTTGAAGCTATGGGTCACGAATCGCATTATCACAGTAAGAAGGACCGCGTGTTTGTCAGAGGCATTCAAGGTCAGTACAGCCTGAAAGAGGAATTGGAGCGATTGCGGTCGATGCCGAGAGTGTTTAAGGGCGATGAGATCAAGTTTAACGACGGCCCCCAAGCATTCAGCAAGCATTATATCGAACCGGAAGACGGAGTGACGCAGACGTTCCATATTCACCTCGAAGAATATGGACCGGGCGGCAAATCGCAAAAGCATGGCCATGTAAACGAAGCCGCTTTCTACATTTTGGACGGCAAAGGTTATGAAATCCACGATGAGATCCGCTATGACTGGGAAGCGGGCGACATAGCGATCGTCCATAACAACTGCGTGCACCAGCATTTCAATGCGGACGCTCATAAACCGGCCAGGGCGTTGGTGATCAAGACCAAACCGATGTATATGTTCATGAACCTGCTCTTTCAGAAGCAAGTGGAGCCCCGCCCGATCGAGCCGACTGCAGAGGGCGTAGGCTTTAAAGCCCGCGAGGAAGGCGACAAGCAGTAAAAATTCGAATCATAGGGAGGAACTTCAATGGCTTGGGATGAATCTAAGGTTTGGCTGCAGGGCGACGAAGAAGGCGATTATTATCAGTATTTGCTCACCGATGCAGCGGAACGTCCGGTAAAGGATGCGAAGCGCAAGAAAATAGTAAGACCGAACGAGATGCCATGGGAAATGGCGCCGCAAGGCTTGTTGAAGCACCTTCTGAACGAACAAATGAATACCCGGATGGAAACGGTGGACGCTTACATGCAGATCCTTCCGCCTGGAAGCCGATCCGGTAAGCACCGTCACTTGGCGGAGGAGTGTCTGTACGTGCTGGAAGGCAGCGGTTACGATTTGCATCAGGATTGCGATGTGGAAATAACGGATACGTTTCACTGGAAACCGCAAGATGAGGTCAAGCGCTTTGATTGGAAGGCCGGCGACGTTATCTACCTACCGCCGAATACGATCCACCAGCATTTTAATGCGGATCCGGAGAAACCGGCCCGTCTGATTTCTGCAATCAACCGGATTTATAAGTACTGCGGACTGAACGATTTGGAACAAATCGAGAATGCGCCTGAATATGACCCGAGTGTCAAATTGGACGCACACAAGATAGCCGAATATATCCAAAAGGCAAAGCAAAAGCAAAACACGTAATCCCAATTAGAACGGAAAAGAGGGCTCTGTGTGAAAAAGGCAGGTCGGCATCATGTTCTGCTCGCTTTTGTACTGGGTTTGACGCTGGTGACGGCGGGATGCGGTGCATCCCCCGGCGGCGGTGATGTAAGCGCTTCCTCTAATTTCCCGAATAAAGACATTGAATTCGTGGTGGGCTACGCTCCCGGCGGCGGTTACAGCGACTGGGCTCAAGCGATAGCTCCATTCATCAAGAAGCATCTTCCGAAACAAGCGAACGTCGTGGTCAGGCATATGGAAGGCGCAGGCAGCGCAATAGCAGCGAATTACATGCAAAAAGCGAAACCGGACGGCTACACCATCGGCATCTACAATCTCGGAGGACTCGCGGGTACGCAGCTGGCCCGTAAGGTCGAATTCGAACTTTCCAAAGTGACGTGGCTGGCCCGATTGTCTCAGGATCCCGCGATCGCGACGGTCAGCGCGAAGTCGCCGTACAAGTCCCTGCAAGATTTCGCTTCCAAGGACAATGTCAAAGTGTCCACCAAAGGTTTGGCGGCCAACGCTACGTTGACAGGTGCTGCAACATTCGCAGAAATGGGCGTAAAATGGACGCCTCTGAACCATGACGGAACGAGTGAATCGATTTTGTCCGTCATTCGAGGCGATGCGGATATCACTTGGGGCTCCATAGACAGCCAGAAGCAATATATTGACAGCGGCGACTTGCGGATGCTGATGTATTATGGTCCGGAACGGCACCCCGATTATCCCGACGTTCCGATTCCTTCCGAGTCCGGATTGCCTGCAGAAATGAATGAAGCGTTTAATACGCACCGCCTGATCGGGGCGCCTCCGGGACTGCCGGATGATGTTCGCGCCATTTTGGAAGAAGCGATCAAGAAGGCGATTGATGACCCGGAATTTCATGAGGTGCTGAAAAAGATGGATTTCACGACAAGTTACCTCAATGGTGCAGACACCGCTAACATGGTCAATAATGCGCTGAAGGGTTACGAAACATACAAAGATGTTGTTACCGAGCTTCTGGGCAAAAAAGAATAATGCTGCGTACCGCTTACGGGCGGGGAGGACACATTTATGGGCTTTTTAGGCCAAATCGACACTCTTTTACATTGGAACTATGTAGTTATCATGATAGGCGCCGTTCTGTTCGGCTTAATTATCGGGATCTTGCCGGGTTTAGGCGGGAGCGTCACATTGGCGCTCCTCATCCCCGTTACGTTCAGCATGAGCCCCGAGGCTGCAATCGTCCTGCTGATGTCGGCTTACAGCGCCGTTAACTATGGCGGATCGATCACATCGATACTGGTGAACACCCCCGGAGACGCCTCCAATGCGGCTACGACTTTCGACGGTTATCCGCTTGCCAAACAAGGAAAAGCGAAGATGGCGATTTCCGCCTCGATTTTCGCTTCGGTTCTAGGGGGCTTCTTGGGACTGTTCCTGTTGGACTTGCTCATACCGGTGGCCAGAAACTTAGTTCTCGCTTTCTCCTATCCGGAATTTTTTTATGCTGGGCTTATTCGGATTAACCGTCATTGCCGTCGTCACGCAAGGAAACACGTTCCGGGGATTGATTTCCGGGATGTTCGGTTTGATGCTCGCTTATATCGGAACCGACCCTCTGCTCGGGCTCGATCGCTTCACGTTCGGCTCGGATTATCTGTGGGACGGGCTTGACTTGGTTCCTGTGATTATAGGGCTGTTCGCGATTACAGAGTCTTTCAGTCTGTTTACGCAGCAAGAAGCATATGGAAGTGATATCACAGTCGGACGCAAGGGTGCGATGGAAGGAATTGTCGCAGTATTCCGTAATTTCTGGCTGTTTTTGCGATCCTGTTTTATCGGCATTTTTATAGGTATCATTCCTGGTGTGGGCGGTGCTGTAGCCAGCTTCTTATCCTACGGGATGGCCGTGCAAACTTCGAAGAATCCGGAAAAATTCGGTAAAGGGGCGATCGAAGGCGTCATTGCCGTCGAATCGGCCAACGATGCGAAAGAAGGCGGCGCGCTGCTACCGACTCTCGCTTTCGGTATACCCGGAAGCTCGGCTATGGCCGTACTCATCGGGGGGCTTCTGATGCATGGGCTGGCTCCTGGGCCGGAGATGCTCACTAAGGACATTCAACTTACATATTTATTGATTGCCGCTGCGGTCATGGGCAAACTTTTCGCCGGGGTCATTTCTTTTATCATCGGTACCCGGATGGTGTTCATCACTAAGGTCAAGGGGACGGTAATGGCGCCGGCAATTATCGCGATCGCATTAGTCGGCTGCTACGCGACATCCGGCAACATTGCGGACGTGATCGTCGCTCTCGTTTTCGGAATCATCGGCTTTTATTTGAAGAAATTCGGCTATTCACGAATTGCGGTTATTATCGCTATGGTGCTTGGGGGGCTTATTGAATCCTCCTATTACCAAAGCATGACCACGTTCGGTTACAGCGGATTCGTCACCCGGCCGATCGCGCTTGTGCTGCTTGCTCTGACGCTGTTGTCCCTGATATGGCCGTATGCTCGAACGAAGTGGACGCAGCGCGGAAGGGGGATTCAAGCGTGATCCGGATCAATGAAAAAAGCCTGTTTTCGGTTCTGTTGTTGGTGTTTACCGCTGTGCTCCTGTCGGATACGATCGGCATGCGCGATGACACCGTCCTTGTTCCGCGGCTCGTCGGCGTCATTCTCCTTGCTTTTGTAGCCGTTCAGGCGGCGCTTGACCTGTTTCCGGCGATCAGTTCAAAGCTGTCCTCTCTCAGTAAGAGTTCTAGTGCGGACACCGCAATCGGCGGTGAAGGAGTCGTTGAAGAAGATACGGAAACGAATGAAGAAAGAAAAAGCAGATTTCTGTATATCGGATGGATGGTTCTGTTTGTCGCGCTGATTTATTATGTCGGCATGATTTATGCGATTGTCCTATGCATGTTCATCTATTTGAGGTGGATTTCAAAGCAAAGCTGGATGCTTTCGGTTTTTTATCCCTTGCTGACGGCGCTGGCGGTATATTTATCTTTTGTGCTCGGCTTAAAGATTAATTATTTCATGTAGCGCAACGGATGGAGGCGACCGCCGGTGGACATTGATCTGCTGCAAACCTTTCAACGAGTCGCGAAGCTGCAGAGCATTTCCAAGGCGGCGGACGATTTGTATTTGTCCGTATCCACGGTGACCGGGCGGATCAAGGCGTTGGAGGAAGAGCTGAATATCGATTTGTTCCATCGTGCGGGACGAAGGTTCGAGCTGAATGAGGAAGGCAAGCGTTTTTTGTCTTACGTCGACAGGTTCATCTCCATACTGCAGGAAGGCAATCAGAAAGTGAAGCTTTCCAAGGAAGGGCGGACGGGAGAGCTCAGCATCGCGGTCACGACAATCGTGGCCAGCTACGTGCTGCCCAAGCTCATCCGCGAATTTCGCCGGCAGTATCCCCACATTCAATTGAGAATAGCGGCTTGTCCAAATTATCAGGTGATCGAAAAAGTGAACAACGGGCATGCGGAGCTCGGCATCACGTATTTGAACGCAGCGGAGAACGGGCTGAATCTGCATCAATGGTACCGGGATGACTGGGTTTTTGTCATCCCGGATCCTTTGTTTACCCATGGTAACGCAGTGAAGGCCGTAGATTTGCGTGATATTCCTTTGTTGGCTTATGGAAAGGGTCATCCGCAGTGGGACGCGTTCGCCGGTTGGTATAGGCAGCAAGGAATTGAACCGAAGGTAATCATGGAAGTGGCTCATGTTGAAACGTTAAAGCAGTTGATGAAGGAGCTGAATGCAGCTTCATTTTTACCGCGTGTTTCTGTGATGGACGAAATCGCAGAGGGAACATTCGCTCTGTTACCGGCCGATCCTGCCCTTGATGCGAGTTCGGAGATCATGTTCGCGTCCCGGAACAATCAGCAGCTTTCGGTCACAGCGCAGACATTCGTCAACTTTGCCGAATCTTACACTGCGAATCTGCTTCCTTAGGAGGTGGAACCATTGGATATGCTTCAGCTGGAAACATTCGTGAATTTGGTCAAGCAAGGTAACTTTAGCCGGACGGCAAAAGATCTTGGCGTGTCGCAGCCGACGGTTACGATCCGGATCAAGGCGTTGGAGGACGATCTCGGACTGCCTCTCATTTTACGGATGGGCAATCAGGTCAAGCTGACACCGGCAGGGCAGACGCTCTATGAGCATATCGAACGCTCGTTGCGCGTTCTCAGAGAAGGGATGGAGCAATGCAGAGGACAGCATTCGGTCGAAACCGTCCGTTTATCCATCGCCGGTACTCCGAATCTGTGCGCTTATGTCGTTCCCAAGCTGCTCGGCACAATCTATCGCGAACACCCGGACTGGCAGCTGTCACTTTCAACCGCCCGTTCCTGGGAAGTTACCGAGCAGGTATTGGATGAAGTATGTCAAATCGGGTTCATCAACGGCTTTTATAAACATCCGGAGGTAGCAACGTTCCCGCTGTTTAAGGATCCGTTCTACTTGATGGCCCAGCCAGGCCATCCATTGTGCCGCAGGGAAACGATAACTTTGTACGATCTGAGGGAAGAATCTCTTTTTACGTATAAATTGGAGTCAAACATGTCTTATATGATAAAGAATTTGTTTCGGGATATTAATATGCGGACGGACTTGCTTATGGAGTTAAGCGATTCGTATACGATGAAACGGATGATTTTGGAAGGAAACGGCATTGGTTTCATGCCGTGGAGCGCTGCAGAGCAGGATGTCGCAAGCGGACGGCTGGAGATTTTACCTTTGGAGCTGCCCGTACCCTTGTCCCGTGAAGTCAATGTCATCACTCTGCAAAAAAATGTGTATAGGAAAGAAGTTGCGGAGTGTCTTGATTTTTTATTTCAGGCTCATGCCCCGGTCACTTCGGATTTTCTAATAGCGCGTTAAAAAAACCGCTATGGTAACGATTTTCCCCAATGTTTATAGTGGCGTTAGGATGGAACATCTAGATCTGAAGAGCATGGGCTCTCCAGCTCAAAGGGGATGATGAATTGCAGAAAACGTTAAGGTTAACGCCGACAACGTTAGAACCGAAACCGTTGATCGATCTCAAATGGTTCATCATAGGAGTGTCAATCTTCTTTGTGACCTATCTGGGAATCGTGCCGCTCATTTTTCTGATCTGGCAAAGCTTTTCGACACCACAGACGATGGTGCAAGGGGCGGAATTCACCGCACAAAACTATGTAAGGGCTTACAGTGACCCGCAGACCTTGGTATTGTTCCGCAATTCCTTCGTGTTTGCGGTGGGGACAAGCATGTTCTCGCTCGTGCTCGGCACACTTTTGGCATGGATGAACGAACGGACGAACACGCCTTTCAAATCGTTGTTCTATGCGCTCTCGATTATTCCGCTGATCATACCCAGTATTTTATTCACGGTTTCGTGGATTTTCCTGGCAAGCCCTGAGATCGGAATTTTCAACTTGGCGCTTCAGTGGTTGTTCGGTACGGATCACGTATTTTTCAACATTTACTCTCTGGGCGGCATGATTTGGGTTGAAGGGCTTCATTACTCACCGATGGCTTTCTTGCTGATGACTGCGGCGTTCCGGTCCATGGACCCTTCGTTGGAAGAGTCGGCGATGATGAGCGGAGCAAGCATCCGGCACATCGTCTTTAAAATCACGATAAAGCTGGCTTGGCCGGCACTCTTTGCTGCAGTGCTCATTATGTTCGTACGTTCGATTGAATCTTTCGAGGTGCCCGCATTGCTCGGATTGCCTGCCGGCATTCATGTGTTCACCTCGGCGATCTACAGCGCCATTAAACGCTACCCGAGCGAAATCGGTCTGGCCGGCGCCTATGCAGTGACACTGCTCTTGATCACCAGTATAGGTGTATTTTTTCAATCCAAGCTGTCGAGCAGCGGCAGTAAATATTCGACGATGACGGGCAAAGGCTACCGGCCGCGCGCGATGGACCTGGGCAAGTGGCGTTACTTTACCGCAGCCGTGTTTATCGTGTACTTCGTGTTGATCGTAATATTGCCGTTCCTGGTGCTCGTCTGGTCGTCGCTGCAACGTTTTTACAGCGTTCCGTCATTGACGGCTCTTAAAAAAATATCGTTCGATAATTACAGCTATATTCTGGAGTACCCATCCTTCTTGCGCTCCGTTTCCAACAGCTTGTTGTTGTCGATCGGTAGCGCAACGACAATCATGCTGATTACGGCAGTTATCTGTTGGATCGTTGTCAAAACGCGTATTCGCGGCAGATGGATGCTTGATAACATTGCGTCGCTCCCGATGGTTTTCCCCGGTATCGTACTTGGCGTTTCGATCATGATCCTGTATCTGCAATTCGACATCGGCGTTTACGGTACGATCTGGATTCTGTTTATCGCTTATCTGACGCGTTTCATGCCGTACGGCTTACGATACAACACGACATCGATGATGCAGATTCACAAGGAGTTGGAAGAGTCGGCGGCCATGAGCGGGGCTACATGGGGAACGACGTTCCGGCGGATTATTCTCCCGCTGATGAAGTCGGGTTTTGTTGCCGGTTGGATTTATATCGTCATCGTATCTATCCGGGAGCTGTCCAGTTCGATCCTTCTATACAGCCCGGGATCGGAAGTTATATCCATTGTGATATGGGAGTTGTGGGAGAACGGTCAGTACACGAAACTAAGCGCTTTGGGCGTCATGTTCATCATTACGCTGTTCCTGTTGGTGATCGCCATGCAGTTGTTCACGAAACGAGTAGGAGTTAAAGAATCCTAATTGAGGCGGAGGTGTTTGCAGGGTGCTGAATGTGCGGGCTTTGTACAAAGAATATCCGAACGATCAAGGCGAATCGGTGAAAGCGGCTCAAGATATCACTTTCGAAATTCCGGAAGGCAAACTGTTCACGCTGCTCGGTCCAAGCGGCTGCGGCAAAACGACAACGCTCCGGTCGATTGCCGGATTGGAACGCCCTTCAGGCGGCGAGATCACAGTAGACGGAAAGGTTATGTATTCGTCGGAACAGAAAGTATTCGTGCAGCCGAATCGCAGGGACATCGGCATGGTATTTCAATCGTACGCCATCTGCCTCATATGAACGTATTCAAAAATACGGCGTTCCCGCTCGAGGTCGGCAAGAAGAAATATTCCAAGAAACAGATCGAAGAGAAAGTTCTCCGGGCGCTTCACGTCGTCGCGCTTGACGGTTACGAAACGAGAGAAGCGACCAAGCTGAGCGGCGGGCAGCAGCAGCGTCTTGCTCTGGCCAGGGCGCTGGTCATGGAACCCAAGCTGCTCCTCCTGGACGAGCCGTTAAGTAACCTGGATGCCAAGCTTCGTGAGCGGATGCGGTTTGAGCTCAAGAGACTGCAGCGAGAGCTGGGAATTACATCCGTGTACGTCACCCATGATCAAAGTGAAGCATTGGCTCTTTCGAATCAGATTGCCGTCATGAACGCAGGCCGAATTGTCCAGGTCGGTTCACCTCGAGATATCTACGAAAAACCGGCTGACCAGTTCGTTGCGGATTTCATCGGGTCGACCAACTTCTTGGAAGGAACTGTCGAGAATGCAGCCGGGGACGGGTATTATCTTGTTCTAACCCCAATCGGGCGCATCAAAGCTTATTCAGCCCAAGCGCTCCATCCGGGAACCAAAGCCGTCATTTCGATCCGGCCGGAAAATATCCATATTTCACATGAACGCCCTGTCGATGGAAATGTTGCCGAAGCAGTGATTGATACGCGAATGTTCCTGGGTGAATATTCGGATACGCAGCTGAAAGTGGGAGAAACCCTGCTGCAGGCCCGGATCCATCCGTCTTTAAGATATCCGGTCGGCTCTCAAGTCTACTTGGCAATGGATCCGGAGAAATGCATCGCATTAGCGGATGGGAAGCCGCCGGCCATTGAGCCCGTTGCGGCACCGCCCCAAGCCGTTTCTTGACGAAGGAGGTGTCAACGTCTGTTTTGCATCGCTGTTTCTGCACCTGATTTTGTATTTGCATTAATTAGAGGAAAGGGGATTCATAAGATGCAAAAAGCAATGACAACCAGGCGTATCGTATCCTTGTGTATCGCTGTTATTCTGATGCTGTCCTTCGTGGCGGCTTGCGGAAAAGGCGAATCGACGAAACCGTCAGCGGCAGCAGCCCAATCTCCGGCAGCATCCGATAAGCCGAGTGAAAGCGGAACGCCGGCGGCGGGAGCATTCCCGGCCGACATCGCGGGATTAGCGGCTTATGAAGGCGCGGATCGCCAAGAGAAATTAATAGAAGCGGCGAAAAAAAGAAGGCAAGCTTAGCCTTTACACTTCGATGGCATTAGAAGATATGGAGAAAGTAGCGGCAAAGTTTGAAGACTTGTACGGCATCAAGGTGGAGATTTGGCGCGCCGGATCGGAAAATGTGCTCCAACGAATCGTAACGGAGGCGCAGGCCGGACGTTTTTGACTTCGATGTGGTGGAAACGAATGGTCCGGAATTGGAGGCACTTCAGCGCGAGAAGCTGCTAACGCCGGTCAAGTCTCCGTATTTGGCCGACTTGATCCCTGAAGCGATCACCCCGCACGGCGGTTGGACGGCCACGCGGCTCAACATCTTCGTACAGGCGTTTAACACCAAAAAATTCAAAAAAGAGGATTTGCCGACGACATGGGAAGGACTGCTGGATCCGAAGTTTAAAGGGGCTCTGGCGGTGGAAGCGGAAGACATCGATTGGTTTGCGGGTGTTATTAAAGAGCTTGGAGAAGAAAAGGGAACCAAGTTGTTCCGTGATCTGGTGAGCACGAACGGTGTTTCTCTCCGTAAAGGTCATACGCTTCTCACTGAATTGGTCGCTTCAGGCGAAGTGCCCTTTGCGTTGACGGTGTACAACTACAAGGCAGAACAGTTCAAAAAAGACGGCGCTCCGCTCGATTGGTATGCGATTGAGCCTGCGATTGCCCGCGCTAACGGCGTCGGTGTATCCAAACAGCCGAAAAATCCCGCAGCTGCTGTGTTGTTCTATGATTTCATGATTCATGATGTTCAACCGTTCCTGGCAGAAATCGACTTCGTTCCGACAAGCACCAAGGTCGACACCCCGCTAAACGATATGAAGCTCCGTTTCGTCGACGCCGGGATTGTGTTGGATGAGTTCGACAAGTGGGAAGGCCTGTGGAATGAAATCATTGTGAAAAAGTAATAGCCGGTACAAATGCGGGACAAAGCTCCATCACGAAGTTTTGTCCCCATTAACCCGGACAATTCGTATAAAGGAGGGCTTGTAATGGCTTTAGATGCAAAGGTTTCAGACGATTTAGCCAAAAAGTTCGCGACGGAAAAGGAATCCGCCTATTCACGATGGGTGAAAAATGAAGGGCTCGATATTATCAGCGCTCATTACATTCAGAACCTGCACACGGTGGAATTGAAGACCTGGGCCCGCCGAGGCGGATCCGGAGTTTACATTAATCACGAGGCTTCCCGCCACTCCAACGACTGCTATGTATGCGAGATACCGAACGGCGGTAAATTGGAGCCGCAGCGCCAGCTTTATGAGGAAATGGTCTATGTACTGGATGGCAAAGGTTCCACCACTGTATGGAACGATGAAGGAAAGCGGATTACGTTCGAATGGCAGGCCGGCGCCTTGTTCGCAATACCTCTTAACACCTGGCACCAGCACTTCAACGGATCGGGTCAACAGCCTGCGAGATTTCTGGCGGTAACGAACTCTCCGATCGTCATTAACTTGTATGACGACGATAATTTTATTTTTAACACGGCTTACGACTTTAAGAACCGCTTCAACGGGGAGCCGGATTATTTCAACAACGAGGGTGTTCAAAAAGGACTGCTGCTTGAAACGAACTTCGTGGCGGACTCCATAAACATCCCTCTGATCACAGCCAAAGAGCGCGGTGCGGGCGGCGGCCATATCCGCTTTAATATGGCAAAAGGCTCAATGAACAGCCACATTTCGCAATTCCCGGTCGCTACGTACAAAAAGTGCCACCGTCACGGACCCGGCGCCCACGTTATTATCTTGAGCGGCAGCGGATACAGCTTGATGGGGTTGGATCCTGACAACATGCATCGTTACGACTGGGAGGAAGGCAGCATGATCGTGCCGCCCAACCTCTGGTATCACCAGCATTTCAATACCGGCAACGCACCGGCCCGTTATTTGGCATTAAAATACGAAGGCACGTCCATCCGTAACGAACAAGGTGTTCCGAAGGCATGGATCAGTCAACGTGTCGGCGGCGACCAGATCGATTACGCCGATGAACTCCCTTACATTCGCGACATGTTTAAAGAAGAGTTGGCCAAGATCGGCCTTGACCCGCAAATGGACAAAGCGTACGAGTCGGAATTGGCGGATTTACCGCCGAAGCCCTATTAAGCAAAATTACCACAACGCCGAATGTCCGCCATACGCGGCTATTCGGCGTTGTTTCAACATGAAGGAGTTGTAGATATGCGTTACTATCATGACGGTGACTTCGGCCATGTACACGAAGACGAGGATCACGATCTTGACAATAACATGTTATGGATTTCAGATCATATTGAACTAAACACGGTAGGAATTGATATCGGCTCGGCCGGAACCCAGCTGATCTTCTCCAAGCTGCATTTGGCACGCAAAGGAGAGGATTTATCCAGTAGATATATCGTCGTCAAAAGAGGCTCCACCTACCGTTCGCCGGTATCGTTCACACCGTACTTGGAGAACAGCCTCATCGACCATGACAAGATTGCCGACATCGTAGATCATGCTTACCGGCACGCGGGTATGCGGCCGGAGGACATTCATACGGGTGCGGTCATCTTGACCGGGGAAGCGATTCGCCGCGAGAACGCGCATGCCATCGGGGATGCGTTGGCCGACAAAGTAGGTGATTTCGTATGCGCCACAGCAGGACATAACATGGAAGCCCAGCTGGCTGCCTTCGGTTCCGGCGCGGCAAGAAGATCTTTTGATCGCAAGGAACGAATTCTGAATATCGATATCGGTGGAGGTACTACCAAGCTCGCTGTCGTGCAGAACGGCAAAGTCGTACAGACGGCTGCTGTCTATATCGGCGGACGTCTGGTCGTTGCGGATGAAGAAGGAGTGGTTGTCCGTCTGGACCCGGGCGGAGCGTTTATTGCCGAGCAGGTTGGGCATCCGCTTGCAGTGGGAGATCGCATAACCCCCGCTCAAATGCAGACAATGGCCGATTGGATGGCGCAAGCCATTGTTGACTGCATCGTTCAGCGACCCTTGCCCGATCGATGCTCGTCGCTCTACTTGACGCCGGAGCTTCAGGAACTCGGGGAATTAACCGGCGTTATGTTCTCGGGCGGCGTAGGGGAATTCATTTACGAGCGTGAGGAAAAGGATTTCGGCGACCTGGGGCGTTATCTGGGTGAGGCTTTCCATAAGCTGTTCGACGAATCGCGCTTTCCTTGGGAAGTGCTGCCTGCCGGGGAGTGCATGCGTGCGACAGTGGTCGGTGCCTCCGAGTACACCGTGCAGATGAGCGGCAATACGAACTATATTTCCGATCATTCCATACTGCCCAAAAAGAACGTGCAAGTATTGAAGCCTGAAGTTGCGCTGGACGGCATGATCGAGCCGGGCAAATTGTCCGAATCGATACGCTCGCACTTACAAGCATTCGATATTAAAAATGGCGAAACGGATATCGCGCTCGCATTCCGATGGATCGGAGCGCCTGAGTATGGCAGAGTTCGTGCGCTGGCTGAAGGCATCGTCGGCGGACTTACGGCAACGATTGCCGCCGGTCGATCCGTGTTCGTCGTATTCGACGGCGATCTGGCTTATACGGTGGGCAGTTTGATCAAAGAAGAGTTAAAACTTACGAATCCGATCGTATCGATTGACGGCATCATGCTTCAGGATTTCGATTTTATCGATATCGGGCAGCAATTGGAGCCTTCCATGACGGTTCCGGTAACGGTCAAATCATTGCTTTTCCGTATGTAAACAACGACACTGCAGAGGTGGTGCAGGATGAACGCTGAACTGTTGAAGCAGCAGCTGGCGGATGCGATTCTAATGTTGGAACAGGCCGGAATATTCGACTGCAACGGGCATTTCAGCGTACGCGTTCCCGATTCGGATCATATCTGGATCAATTCCGGCTCATCGGTAAGAAGCGCGTTAACCATGAACGACATTGTGAAAATTGATCTGGACGGCCGACTGGTGGAGGGCACTTCGGCTCCGCCGATGGAATGCCATCTGCATACGGAAATTTACAAGAAGAGAGAAGATGTCGGATCCATCGCACATCCCCACCCGAAGTGGTCCACGTTATTCACCATGGCGGGTGTTCCGCTGGAGCCGGTCATCAATCAAGCATCCACTCTGGCAGACATTCAATACTTTCCTACATCACTTTCCGTCAATACGCCTGAGATGGGGCAGCGGGTTGCCCAAACGCTCGGCGCCCACCGTATTGTGCTGCTGCGTTCCCATGGTGCAGTCATAGCAGCGGAAGGGATCATCGAGACGTTTGCTCTTACCTGTTACTTGGAGGATAATGCCGAGAGACAGTATCTGGCAACGCAGCTCGGTAAAGTGACGCCTTTGACTGCAGAGGAACGAAACACGATGGCCAACAATCTTTGGAAACCGAATTTACTTAGAAAAGTATGGGACTATGAATATGCAAAGCTCAAGCGTTCCATATGAGAGAACGACCCCCTCCGCAACTCCGGTTTATGAACTATCTTAGAAAGAAACCGGGAAAGGAGATCGTATTAACATGACACAGACCAACGATTATTTGAGCCACAAAGTTGTGGCTATTCTCGGATATAACGAAGACGGACAGGATCAGGCGCGCAGACTGCGCAGCAGAGGTATTCAAGTTCTCGTCGGCTTGAGAGAAGGGGATCCATTCTGGGCGGCTGCGGAGAAGGATGGTTTTCACGTGAGTAACTTGCTGCTGGCCGTAGATCAGGCGGATGTCATTCAAGTCTGGTATTGAATAGACGGCACTCGTCAATAAGGGGATAAGTATATGGAGCAATCGATAGATGCCAGGCCGAAGCGATCGTTGAAAGAAGTTTGGTTGATTACGGTCGGGCACGGTTTAACCCATTGGTATCCTGCTACATTTTATTTGCTGTTGCCGATCATCGGCAAAGAGCTGGGACTGACGTATACGCAGATCGGGTTTATCATCTCTTTCCAATATATTGCAAGCTCCATCTCGAACATCCCCGGCGGCATGCTTGTGGATATGGTCGGTCGGAAATCGCTGCTCATGGCGACGTCGTTATTTTGGGTCGGGTTTCCTTATGTCTTGATGAGTCTTACGCAAAACTATTGGTTTTTGTTGATTTGCGTGGCTTTGGTCGGAATCGGAAATAACCTGTGGCATCCGACGGCCATTCCGACATTGTCGCATAATTATCCGGAACGTAAAGGATTCGTACTATCCATACATGGCATGGGAGCCAACATCGGTGACGCATTGGCGCCGCTTGCGATCGGATCTATTCTTACCGTACTCGATTGGAGGCAGGTCGTTGTTTTTAACGTCGTGCCCGGTGTCTTCATGGCGTTCGCCATCCTATATTTCTTAAGGAATTTATATGTAAGCAAGAAAGATAAAAAGGACACGACTCCGGCCAAAGACAAGGATGGGATGAGCTTTAAAGAGTACCGGGCCGGTTTAGGGGCTTTACTGAAAAACCGAAGCTTGCTTATTATCTCGACAAGCTCCGGCTTTCGATCGATGACGCAAAACGCCTTAAATACGTTTTTACCGTTATATTTGTTTTATGAGCTTGATTTTACCGAAGCGATGTTGGGTGTCGCTTTATTCGTCCTGCAAGCGGCGGGCTTGATCGCTGCGCCGATTTCCGGATCGCTCTCGGATCGCCTTGGCAGGAAGAACATCATAACGGCCAGCATGGTGATGACCGCCGCGATCCTGGTTGTCATGGCGGCGTTTCCCCAGTCCAAAATATTTGTCGTATTTATTGCGGTGCTCGGATTTTTTCTCTATGCCATTCGTCCCGTCATGCAGGCGTGGCTGATGGAGTCTACTCCGAAGAAAATGGCCGGAACAAGCGTCGGCTTTCTATTCGGTGTGCAAGCCTTGTTCAGCTCGCTGGCACCGACGGCCGCCGGACTTATTGCCGATCGTTTCGGTTTGTTCTCAACATTTTACTTTGTCGCGGCGACGATTATACTGGCGAATCTACTCATTTTCTTTATGCCGAACTCACCGTCACACAAAACGGACGCCTCCCCGTCAGCAACCGGTTAATAAAAGTTGAATATCGTTGGGGCACGATTCCGTATAGCGGCACAAGCTGTGTATTGCACCAAGTGTTTTTGATAGTTTGATAGTAGGTAGTAGATAACCGGTATAAAGGAGACTTATGATGGGTCATCAACAGCAACACTCTCATCAACATCGGGGCCATCATCATCGCCATGATCACGAGCACGACCATGAGCACGACCACGACCACGATCACGAACATGGCCATGACCATCATCATGACCATGGAGACGAGTACGGACACGAATATGATATTTACCCGAAGAGATTTATTGAAGTCTATCAATCGTCGCAGCTTGAAGGACAAATCATCGATGTGCGGGATGAGTGGGAATTCAAAAAGGTAAGGCTGCTCGGAAGCATCAACATTCCTCTAAGACATATGCCGGAGCATATTGATTCTCTTAACCCTTCCCAAATCTATTACATTATTTGTTCACAAGGCATACGCTCCAGCTTCGCCGCCGAGTATCTGATCGAAAGTGAATTCAGCCATGTGCATGTCATCCAAACCGGAATATACGGCCTCTGCGAATATATTGAGGATGAAATCGGTGATACGCCTTGGATTATTAAAGAATAAACGCTTGAACGGCACCTATGGCCAAAGCGGCAAGGATAATCCATATGGGTTCGACGTTTCTCCATCCGACAGCGGCTGCAACCGCTGCGGCTGAGGCAACTTCGAACCCGTTTAATTTGAGCGGAATGGCGATCGCCCATCCCGCAGCCGCGATCATCCCGGCAATCACAAAACCGGCGGATACTTGGATTTTCGCAATGATCGGTTTGACGCGTTTCATGCCGTGTGTGAGAACCGCGGCACCGACGCATGTGGGGATTGTAATGCCCAGCAACGCGGCCAGCGCACCCCAGCCGCCGCCAACGTAATAACCGACGCCTGCGACGAAGGCAACCTTGGGACCGGGCGTCAAATAGCTAATGGCGAGCGACCAGGCGAACAAAGAGGGTGCCAATTGGCCGGAATCGACCCATTCATCTTGAATGACAGCGATCGAGCCGTTCCCGCCTCCGACGGAGAACAAGCATCCGATCAAATTAACCCAAAAAATCTCCCAAAGCTCAACCGGACTCATGCTCTGCCTCTTTCTTGCCATTTCTCAGCACAAAATAACCTGCAATAAATCCGACTGCGGCTGCAGCAAGCAAGGGCACCCCGGCGATGATCGAAGCAGCCACAGCGATCGTTAGAACCGCCGCGGCGGCCGTACGGCTATTGTTTCTTTTGGCTTTGCGGAAGTGTGTCGTGGCATTGCCGAATAAAATGCCGGCAATGGCGATGGAGACCGTATGCTGCAGCGGATCCAGCTTGCCATGAAGAAGCGAAGGGTTGACCAAAAACACGGCCGCCATCAGCATAATTGCGCCAGGCGCGATTAATGAAAGGCTAGCCGCTAGACTGCCGGGCCACTGCTTCAGCTTATAGCCGATTAACGCGGCAAAAGCGATGAATCGGGGCGCCGGAACGATTGTGGCGGTGACGAGCATCGCTTCCAGCTCCTGCTCGGTTACCCAACATTTTTGGTGTACGAGGACCTGTTCAAGCTGCTGCGTAGAGCCCCACATTCCTCCAAAGGTTGTGGCTCCGAGCACAAAAAAGGTCGACAGGACGGAGAGCAGGCTGGAGCTGTTTGCAGCAGTCCGGGTTTCATCGGATATCATAAGAGCAACCGCCTCCGGTTATGAATGATGGTGGTTATGAATGGGGTCATTTTACCATGTCCGCCGATTGTTGTTCGTCACTCTTTCCATATGCCGGAACAGGACGGCATCAAAGAGGATTTGGCGTTAGAAAAACTTGTGGATGAAAGCTTCTATACGGAATAAAATGAAAGAGCAGAAGGTGCCGTCAGCGGGTGTAGCTGGCGGCACCTTTTCTGTTATGCTGAATACATCCGAACTGTCCAGGAGGTTATGGAAGTGGAATTGATCGTTACGCCTTCCGCTCTGTCATGTTTTAAAAAGGAATGGGGTTTCGGTGACGGTGAAATCATACGGGTGTTTGTGCGGTACGTGAGCGGAGGAGAGCTTCCTTTTGCGTTCGGAATCACGAGAGATACTCCCCTTGACGCAGCGGTGACTACTGTAGCTGAAGCAGTGACGTTCTACATGGAACGGAAAGATACTTGGTTCCTCGAAGGCAAAAGCCTGAAGATCGATTCTGAAGGCGAGGATATCGTGTTTCAATTGTCTTAGGTGGTCAAGTTATCGTGTTTGATGTAAACTAGATAGAATTATTACGTATCTGCTTATGGAAAAGGAGATTCCGCACCATGATGACTATACATAGCAAAACGAACCATTGTAAAATTGTCGACTGTACCGTACGCGACGGAGGCCTCGTCAACAACTGGGATTTCAGTATCGAGTTCGTGCAGGATTTGTACGAGTCGCTGAATGAATCCGGGGTCGAGTACATGGAGGTCGGCTATAAAAATTCCCCCAAGCTGCTCAAGAGCGAGGGCAGCGAAGGTCCATGGCGATTTCTGAACGACGATTTCCTGCGGAAGGTGATCGGGGAAAAGAAGAAAACCAAATTGTCGGCGCTCGTTGATGTGGGCCGGGTTGATGAGGCTGATATTTTACCGCGCAGCGAGTCGATGCTGGATTTGATCCGCGTTGCCTGCTATGCCCGGGATACCGAAAAAGCGCTCGAATTGGTGAGCCTGTTCCATGACCGGGGATATGAGACAACGATCAACATTATGGCTCTGTCGAACGTTATGGACAACGAGCTCAATGAATCATTGGCGATGATTGACGAGAGCCCGGTGGATTTCGTCTATATCGTCGACTCCTATGGCAGTCTCGATCCCGATGACATGCGCTATCTGGTCGAGAAGTTCCGGCGCAATCTTAACAACAAACGTCTGGGTGTGCATACTCACAACAACTTGCAGCTTGCTTTCGCCAATACGCTGACGGCAGCCCAGATGGGCGTCGAGCTGCTCGATGCTTCCGTGTACGGTATGGGACGCGCAGCGGGGAACACACCCACCGAGCTTTTGCTGGCGAAGCTGACCAAGCCTGATTATAACTTGCGGCCGATCCTCGGCATGATCGAGAAGCATATGATCAAGCTGCGGGAGAAGGAAGAGTGGGGGTACCTCATTCCAGACATGGTCACCGGCGCTTTGGATGAGCATCCTCGCTCGGCCATGGGGTGGCGGGCTTCCGCCAACCGCGACAAATTCATGGATTTCTACGATAAAATGACGACGCCGGAAGTTTTTCACGGTAAGTGATGATCAACGGTAAGGGCTCTCCACACAGGAGAGTCCTTTTTTGTCGCTTTTTTACAATGGAGGCTCGACAAATGTCGCGGCTTGGGCTATTGTGATGTCAAATGATGGTAACAAGGAGGTAAAGGTTTGACGTTTGAAACTCAAAGCGTTCCTTTGATTGCACGGCTGGAAAGCCGCAAAAATTTACCTCCGCTAAGCCCCGCCCATATTTGGCATCCGGGATTGGATGCCGAGATTGCGGCTTTGCCGGAAGCGGATTTGGCTGCGGGGCGGCCCGATGGCGAGCTATCCGCACCGGCGTGGAAGGCGGCGCTTCATCTCTGGAATGACAGCCTCGAGGCTGCACATTCGCTGATAGAACATCTTGATACCCAGACAGGTTCCGCTGTGCATGGAATCATTCACCGCCGGGAAGGCGATTATGACAATGCAAGATATTGGGTTCGCCGTACCGGTGATCATCCGGCATATCACAGCCTGCAAATTCGGGTGCAGGCCCAGCTTCGACAGCAGCGATTGCCGGCCGGCGCGGTTGGAGAAGCATTGGCTGCCATGATCGGGCAAGGGAGCTGGAACCCGTATCTTTTTACGAACGTGATTGAAATCCAGGAAACCCGGTCCTCCGACGACACCGCCCGTCATATTCTGGAACAGCTTCAGCAGTTGGAGCTTGAGGCGATGCTGCGCTATTTGGTCGGAAGGGTTGCAGTCGATTATTACTTTTAATTTCGCAGAGAAGGATTATCGTTCGCGCTCATCGAATTCATTAGCCTAGCAGGGGCTAATTCTAAACAAACTTCGAGAGGGAGAACATGATGATCAGACTGACGGGAACGAACGGTACGGAAATGCACATCAAGCGATCTGCCATCGCAGCCGTGTTCGAAGCGTCTGACAGCGACCTCGGCGAACCGGTTACCCATGTAGCAACGGCAGCCGGTACGTATACGGTTAAAGAGCCTGTCGCTTACGTACTGCGATATTTTGACGTCGACTAAAACTGAACCCGGGAGCCCTGTTTTTTTCATTCACAGGCGGACCCGGGTTTTTTGTTTATCATGCTATCGCGTTCAATTGCCGTCTTGCTTATCCTCATAAGCGACCAAAACGACGTCGAGCTCCGATTCAAGCTCGCGGATCTTTTGTTCTTCGCCATCTGACAGTTTGGCTACGGGATAGGATTCCTTCAGCGATTGATTGCCGCCCTCTGCGCTGTTCATGTCCGGAATCTCCTCAACACCTTGGGCTGACAGGCCCGTCACGATGTTTATCGTATGCGGCGGTTGTCGGATCGCTAGGTTCTATTTTTTGGCGTTGATCGTCCGGGATCCCCGGCTTGGATGGCCCTTCCGTTCGGGTGTCATAGTCGCCGGATGGGCCGCCGGTTACCGTATTCTCAGTCTCAGCCACGTAAATTCCTCCTCTTTTGTTTCAGCCTGCCTGTAGTGTACCCTGCATAAAACCCATTATCCGATCTCACTCGGTGTTGATTGGCTATAGCCCTCGAGATGCCCATCGCCCCTAATGGCTGCAGCGCTGTGCTGCGGATTGGGGTGAAAAAATCCTCTGCCCTGCAACTTGCGTCCGCCGATCGTAGTAGTCCTGACATCGACTCCGATATCCTCGGAAGCGGCAAAATGCTCAAGCAGCCGGTCGTCGCGCACCCCCTCAATGTCTATGTACCATAGTCTCGTCCCGTACTCGGATACAACCATCAATTTAGCGCGTGAAAAATTCAAAGCCCGAGTTTGCGCTCCTTGGGAGATTGTGAGATCCGCCAAGTCGTATGTTTCCATTTAGTGCACCCACTCTCCCAGCTGATATTCCGATTTTAACTTTATAGAGCGATCTGTTGCAAACCGGCGGTTGAACAGAGCATCCCATTGCAGTAGGATGGAATTCATAAGTGCTGTATTAGAGCGGGGGCAAGTTCATGAGAAAGCGCGGTATGAGGTTAGGCAAATCCGTGATGAAAATATTGATGGTTTTCGGATTTCTGTGGTTGGCGGCATTGAGCTTTGCAGGGAATGCATCTGCTCACGCCGAGTTGGAGAAAACAACGCCTGCTGCCGACTCCCGCTTAGATAAAAGTCCGGAATACATTGAACTGTTCTTTAACGAGCGCCTTGATCCCGGAGGAGCGAGACTCTTGGTATTAGATGAATCCTCTAGCAACGTTGCTGACGACGAACCGGAGTTTATCGCGGAAGGCACCGGTCTTCATCTTCCCCTTCCGAGGCTTGAGGACGGGCATTATACGGTGTCATACTCCGTTATTTCCGCTGACGGGCATCCCGTGTCCGGAGCCTACGTGTTCACTGTAGGAAGCCCGGCGGCTTTGCCGGATGGCAATCAGCTGGATCCGCATCAGCAGGTCGGCCATGCGCATGAAGTATCGGATCTCACGGTACGAGTTTTTGTGCTGTATGCTGCGAGAGTTTTGTACTATGCAGGTCTTTTGGTTGTTGCCGGCTTGTTGTTCTGGAGTATGCATCGCAACGCATCGCCTTTGGTCCGCGAAGCTCGTGATAAAGCCATCGGACTGGCCGGCAAATTCGCTTTGATCGCAACTTTGGCCTATGTCTTCTTGAGCCTGCAGGATTTAGGGGAAGGACAGCCCTTGTCCGAATGGGGGCGCATACTCATCGAGACGACAGTCGGCCGGCTGTATATCGTTCAGCTGCTGCTCGCATTCGCTGCGCCGCTTTTGCCTATGACGGGTTTGGCGGTACGCCTTTTATGGGCCTATGCCGCTTTAGTTGCAGAAGCTTGGTCTGGCCATGCGGCTGTTTACTCCCCCATCGCCTATACGGTGGGACTGGATCTTGTGCATTTGGCGGCAGCTCCGTGTGGAGCGGGGGTCTCGTTCTCCTCTTGGCTGTTTGGATGAAGGAACGTCCCGAAGCGGGCAGATTTGCGCTGTTATTCTCCAGGTGGGCACTGATCTCGTTCTTTGTGCTTTGGATAACGGGACTTCTCACGACGATGAGCTTTCTTCCTTCGCTTGAGTATCTCAAGTTCACATCCTGGGGTTCTTGGTTGATTGCCAAGGTGATTCTCTCCGTCATAGTGGCGGGTGTCGCTTTTCTCATCCGGATCCGATTGAAAAAGGGAGATTTGCCTCAGGGCATTCTGTTAAAGGCGGATCTCGGTCTTTTGGCGGCAATTGTAGTGAGTGTAGGTGTGCTGACTTATCAAACTCCCGTGCCTGCCAATCAGCCTTTACATTTTCACAAGATGGGCACGGAGATGCATGTTACCCTTGTCGTAACGCCGAATTCGCCGGGTGACAATGAGTTTACGGTCAAAATCTGGCTGCCGGAGACGGTTGGAAAAGGAAAGCCTAAAAACGTGCAGCTGCGGATGCTCCCGACAGGCCGTAAGGATGTCTCGTATATCGACGTTCCGCTCCGGGCTTACTCGGATGAAGAGCTGGACGGCTTTTCGGGCTTTACGAAGACCGCTTACCGGGCTCAAGGCCCTTATCTTCCGTTCGCCGGGGAATGGAAAGCACAGGTTCGGGTGACGGATGCGAACGATACCGAAAGAGTCGTGGAGACGGTGTATCGGATTTATTGAACGGGAGGGAATCTCGTGAAGGATAACAAGATAAAATGGCTCATATTAGCGATTCCAACTTTAACAATAGGGCTGTGGGAATATATCCGACATGCTTTTTTGCTTCCCTACATGTCCATGGAATTGGGAAATATGCTGGCTCCTTTTATCGTATTGGCCGTGACGCTGACATTAGTTAGAAGTTTGTTCTCACGACTTGAACATTCGCAGAAAGCGTTGCAGCGGGAAAAGGCCTCGAATGCGGCTCTTGAGGAGCGCGAACGGCTTGCACGGGAACTTCACGACGGCATTTCACAATCTTTATTTCTGCTGGCGGTTAAGCTGGATCAGTTAGACAAGATAGCTCCGGAAGGACAGGTACGGCAGTTGGGAGCCGGATTGCGGGAAACGGTAAGGGTGATCCATGAGGACGTTCGCCAGGCGATCGCCAACTTGCGTCTTCCGCCTTATCCGGCCGATGCGGCTTGGGTCGTACCGCTGAGGCAGCTGCTCGGCGACACGGCGGACGTTACGGAAGCGGAAGCGGAGTTTAACTGGAATATCCCCGAAGGAAGCTTGACGGACAAAGAAAAAGTGGAGCTTCATGCCTGTGTTCGCGAAGCGTTAATTAACGTTCGTAAACACGCCAGAGCTGCAAAAGTATATGTCCTGGGCGAAGCGGACGGCAGCGGCGGGTTTCGATGTGCGGTAGAAGACGACGGTCTCGGTTTTATCGGCGATCCTCTGCAGCGGCCCGGCCGGTTCGGCCTGCGTATGGTTAAGGATCGGGCTGAGCGGATGGGATGGGGATTCTCACTGGAACGTCGAGGGGACAGAACGGTGGCGGAATGGGTGAAAAGAGGAGGACAAGCGGGATGAATGGGCCGATCCGGATCCTGTTGGCGGATGATCACGAGCACGCCCTTGAGGGCATGCGGATGATCGTCTCCGAAGATCCTTTTTTTCAAATTGTAGGGGAAGCTTCAAACGGAGAAGAAGCTCTGGCGCTGACCGAAAGTCTGCTGCCTGATCTGATTCTGATGGATATCAATATGCCGGGGATGGGAGGACTTGAGGCGGTTAAAGCGATCAAGAGTCAATATCCCCTCGTGAAGATTATTATGGTCACCGTATCCGATGAGGCCTCACATCTATTCGAGGCATTAAAAAAGGGAGCTCAAGGATATTTGCTGAAAAACTTGAATCCTTCGGCTTGGCGGGACTACATTCGCGCGGTGGCGCTGGATGAGGCTCCGCTCAATCCTGAGCTCGCCCTGGCTATTTTGCGGGAATTTTCGAACAGTAAGACGGCGGCCGCTGCAGTTTCGCATGAACAGGGGGAATCATCTCCCGATAGAGAGCTGACGCCGCGGGAGCGGGAAATTCTGCAAGAAGTAGCGCGGGGGCAGACGAACAAGGAGGTGGCGGCCTCTCTTCGCCTTTCCGAACATACCGTCAAAAACCACCTGAAAAATATTTTGCAGAAGCTGCATCTGGACAATAGAGTTCAGCTCACCCGGTATGCTTTTGAACGGGGAATGATGAATCCGGATTAAGGTTTGAACTGGAGCTGCAGGCTTCTTCTCTAATTTGTCACAGAAACGGCCGCGAAATGACTCTTTCGAGTCATGTGTGTAAAGGATGGAGCGGGATATACTGGGGTACATAACGATTTCTGTACAAGAAGGGTCGGATGTGCCGATGAAAAAAAGTTTGATGTTTACGCTTGTGATGGTATTGACATTGGGATTCGCGGGATTAGCCGGCGCGCACGTGACGGTTCAGCCGAAGGAGGCACCGGCCGGATCCTTTCAGGTGTTCACGCTTCGTGTTCCATCGGAGAAGGAATCCGCTACCACCTCGGTTAAAGTGGCGATTCCGGAGGGTGTGGAAGTTTCCCGGTTCGAACCGAAACCGGATTGGACTTATGTGACCGAGAAGAATGCCGACGGCAAAATCACTTCGGTAACTTGGAAAACCTCGGGTGCAGGGCTCGGCGCAACGGAATTCGGAGAATTCCGTATGCAGGGCAAAGTCGCCGATGATGCGAAGGAATTGGTGTGGAAGGCTTACCAGACATATGCAGATGGGGAAGTTGTAGAGTGGACCGGTGCTCCGGATGCCGACAAACCTGCATCCGTGACCACGGTAACGGCGGCACAGGGCGACGGACATGGAGGCGATGGACACGGCGCGGCTGATGCAACCGCAGGAGAAGCTGCCGCGGCAGGCCGCGATACGCTGACACTGTCGCTCGCCATTGCAGGCTTGGTTGCAGGCGTGCTCGCGCTGTTGGTTGCATTGTTCCGCAAGCGGGCGTGAAAAAACCGCGGTATTGCTGCTTATAGCAGTTGAAACCGCGGTTTTTTGCTTGCTGCTCCATGCAGGAAAGTGGAACTCATCTGCTTACAGTACAAATATGATGTTTTTCATCGTCATTTTAATCTCTCAGCGGCTGAGTGAATGATAGCGATGAAATACATCACTATGCAAGTAGCAGAAGGCAATTGAAGCCTGCTCAGCCGGAAAATAAGGATGTTTTGCATTGTTGTTGGCCGATCCGGGTAGAAGTTCTGATTATTAGCGATGATTGACATCGTTGCTTCTCCAAACTAAGAAACTTGTCTGACTCCACCCGGTGAGAGTAGCGATTTTTCCCGGCTTTGCGTGAGCCGTTTGCCTAACCGGATTGAAGGCAGCTCGACCCATTTCCACGCTGCGTACGACAAGATGAAGATGGGTGCCAGTGAAAGAGCAAGAATGAGCCACGGATTAAGCTGATTGTGCAGCAGATGCACCAGCGTAAACATCACCGTTGTATGGCAGAGATACAAACTAAATGAAATTTTGCCGATAAAGGTGACCACGCGGTTTCCCAGTAAATGAGGGTATGATTGATCCTTGAGCGCAAAGATGATAATGGTCACCACACCGAAGCTGATTCCCCAGTCCGCGGCGGCGTCAGTGAAATACATAGAGCTTGTCTTCATTTCTCTGGAGTAGATGTAAGCGAGCAGCCCTGCCGCAAGTATAAGCATCTTGTTCACTTTAGTCAGCCCCGCTATCGCAGAGAGCAGCTGATGCCGATGTTTTGCGGCCAGCGCCCCAATGATGAACATCGCGGTAAAATGAAGACTGTCAAACCAGCTTGTCTGATAGCCGAGCGACGGTTGTATCCCGAAGATCCCGTTGAGCCCGCCTATGAGTGAGCAGGCTGCAGCGGCTAAGAGCGACATTTTCCAGCTGAATCGGTTGATTATGATCATGATAAAAGGGAATATCAATGAAATTCTCATCTCATGAATCAGCGACCAAACGACCGGATTATAGGTGCGGGTTTCGTGATTGCCCAGAATGTTCAACTGCTCGAGCACAGTGCTCCCCGTCACTTCGATACTCCATTTGTTGCTCATCCAAGCGCTTAAATGTGTAACGCCGCCCTGGTACAACATTTGACTCATCATCAACGCAACGATCATGGCGGCCATGAAAGGCAGATAAATTCGCGATACACGTTTTACCAGATAAGGGAAGTAAGCAAACTCCTTACCTTTGTAGAACGGCAGAGAAAGCACAAATCCGCTTAAAATAAAAAAGAAAATGACCGCTTCGTGACCACCCACAAACAGGTAGAGCGGCGACTCCTCGAGAAAGGACGGCAAATGCATGACAACATCGAAACTGTGGCGAATTAACACCACTAACGCGGCGAGTCCGCGCAATGCATCCAATTGATGGAAACGACCGCCTTCGCCCAGGGGAATGCCGGCATTTTTCACAGAAAACACCCCCTTAACTTAATAGTTTAATTAACCATCTAAAGCTGTTTTGAATATGTAAATAAGGTGAAGGTAAAACTTGCTTGCGCATTCCGGATAACCTATAATGGTTTGTAAATCTTGAAATGCAGTGATGGAGAAGAGTAAGCAGTGCCTTCTTGCAGGGAGGGAGCGCCGCAGACTGGGAGCGTTCCTAAGAAATCAGGCTGCTGAAGTTCGCTCCGGAGCAGTCCTTTGAACAGCGGGGATTCTTTCCGCCAGAGTAGAAGGAACCGGCCGACGGCACGTTACGCCGTATGAAGCGGGAATGTCTATGGCGCGCAGCGCTGCGGGTTGAGCGAACAAGCTCATACCGGCTCGGACATTTCAACAAAGGGTGGTACCACGGTCTTTTCGTCCCTTACGGGAGAGAAGGCTTTTTTTATTTCTTTTTGACAAGGAGAGAAGCTCGATGAGAGACCGATTGGAAGCTCTGCGGCGTGAGGCGCTGGAACAGCTTCAAGGCGTGGCGGATGCAAGCAGGCTGAACGACTTGCGGGTCCAGTATTTGGGTAAAAAGGGACAGCTGACAGAAATTTTGCGGGGCATGGGCGCGTTAAGCGCTGAGGAACGGCCGATCATCGGCCAGGTGGGCAATGAAGTTCGTGCAGCCATTGAAGCCGTAATTGCAGAAAAGCAAGAAAGCTTTGACCGCGCCGAGACCGCGAGGAGGCTGCAGGCGGAGACGATTGACGTCACATTGCCGGGTAAAGCGGTCCAAGTCGGTGCGGTGCACCCGTTGAACAAAGTGGCGCAGGAAATCGAGGACATTTTCCTCGGAATGGGTTATACGATTGCGGAAGGCCCTGAAGTGGAAACCGATTTCTTCAACTTCGAAGCGCTCAATTTGCCCAAAGACCATCCGGCGCGCGACATGCAGGACTCTTTTTACATCACGGATGAAATTTTGCTCCGCACACACACTTCGCCGGTACAGATTCGCACGATGAAAGCCATGAACGGCCAAACGCCGGTTAAAGTGATCTGCCCGGGCAAAGTGTACCGAAGGGATGACGACGATGCGACTCACTCCTTCATGTTTCACCAGATTGAAGGTCTGGTGATCGCGCCGAATCTGCGGATGAGCGATTTGAAGGGCACTCTCCTTCAGTTCGTGCAGGAGATGTACGGCTCGCAAATGCAGATCCGGCTTCGTCCGAGCTTCTTCCCTTTCACCGAGCCGAGCGCGGAAGTGGACGTTACCTGCGTGCAATGCGGAGGACAAGGCTGCCGGATGTGCAAGCATACCGGATGGATCGAAATTCTCGGCTGCGGGATGGTTCACCCGAAAGTACTGGAACACGGCGGCTATGACCCGAACGAGGTGACGGGCTTCGCATTCGGAATGGGTGTGGAGCGCATCGCTCTTTTGAAATACGACATTGACGATATTCGCCATTTCTATGGGAATGACGTGAAGTTCCTCGGTCAATTTGCCAAAATGTAACGGCGAACGAGCAAAGCATTTATTTCGAGAAAAATGAGGGGAGTTTCCCATGAACGTTTCTTATCGGTGGTTATCCGACTATATCGACTTGAGCGGCATCACACCGCAGAAGCTGGCGGAGATGATGACACGCGGCGGGATCGAGATCGATTCCGTTCCATCGCGCAACAGCGGTATCAACAACGTCGTCGTCGGCTATGTGAAATCGCGGGAGAAACATCCCGATGCCGACAAGCTGGGCGTCTGTATCGTTGATGCCGGGACAGGCGAGGATCTGCAAATCGTATGCGGAGCGCCCAACGTGGCTGCCGGACAGAAGGTGCCGGTAGCGAAAGTCGGCGCAAAATTACCCGGCGATGTGAATATCAAGCGGGCGAAACTGCGCGGTGTGGAATCGCAAGGCATGATCTGCTCCGCACGCGAGCTGGGCATGAACGACAAGCTTTTGCCGAAAGACCAGCAAGAAGGCATTATGGTGCTGCCGGGAGATACGGAGATCGGCACGGATATTCTTGAAGTGCTGGCATTGGAGGATTCGATTCTGGAGCTGGATTTGACGCCGAACCGTTCAGACTGCCTGAGCATGCTCGGTGTAGCTTACGAGGTGGCGGCTTTGACCGGCCGGCCTCTGACGCTGCCGGATCCGTCGAAGGATTTACATGCGTCTGCGGACAAGACGGAGGATCATGTTAAGGTCTCCATCGGTAATCCGGAGGTCTGTTCGCTCTATACCGCACGTTATATCAAAGGCGTGAAGATCGGACCTGCGCCTCAGTGGATGCAGAACCGTCTCATTGCCGCGGGCATCCGGCCGATTAACAACATCGTTGACATTACGAACTATGTCATGCTGGAGTACGGTCAGCCGCTTCATGCTTTCGATGCGGCCAAGGTATCCGGCGGACGCATTGAGGTGCGCCTGGCTCGAGAGGGCGAAGTGCTCGTTACTCTGGACGATCAGGAGCGTAAGCTGCAGCCTCATATGATTGTCATTGCCGACGGTGATGACAAGCCGATCGGTCTGGCGGGTGTGATGGGCGGAGCGAATTCTGAAGTGACACCCGAGACGACGGATATTATTCTGGAATCCGCCAAGTTCGACGGCGGCGCCGTGCGCCGCACTTCCCGGCAATTGGGATTGCGGTCGGAGGCGTCGGCCCGTTTTGAAAAAGGGGTGGACCAGGGCCGGGTTCGTGAAGCTCTGAATCGCGCGGCTGTGTTGATGGTGCGTCATGCGGGCGGCCAGCTCACCGAAGGAGTTGCGGAGGCGGAGACTGCCGATGTGGAACCGGTCAAGGTTGAATTGTCGCTGTCCCGCGTAAACGGCATGCTGGGAACCGACCTGTCCTCTTTGGAGATTAAGACGATCTTGTCCCGCTTGCAGTTTGATGCTGTTGCGAATGGAGAAGGCTCCTGGACGGTTACCGTTCCTACACGCCGCGGCGATATTTCGCGCGATGTGGATTTGGTCGAGGAAGTGGCGCGTTTGCACGGGTATGATGAAATCCCGACCACGCGCATCGAAGGGCCTGCGACCACGGGAGCGTTGACTAAATCCCAGGCGATACGCCGTGAGCTTCGCTCGATTTTGACGAACGGCGGACTTCAAGAGGCGATCAGCTATTCTGTTACGTCATTGGAACAGGCTCATTTGTTTAAGGAGTTAACGGATGGCGCTCTTCCGATTGCTCTGGCTATGCCGATGAGCGAAGAGAGAAGCGTGCTGCGCACCGCGCTGCTGCCGAGTCTTTTGGAATCGGCGGCTTACAATCTGAACCGCAAGAACAATGCGCCGGCACTGTTCGAAATCGGCAGCGTATACCATTCCGATGAAGAGGTTCTAACCCGGCTGCCTCAGGAGAAACCGCGCGCAGCTTTGCTTGTTGCCGGGAACCGTCGTTCGGCGAGCTGGAATCGCGCTGGTGAGGCTGTTGATTTTTATGACGCAAAAGGTTTGCTGGAGACGGTATTCGATCGGTTGGGATTGGCTGGGCTGATCGCATACGAGCCGGCGCAGCCTTCAGGATTCCATCCGGGAAGAACGGCCGCAATCACGCTGAAGACGGAACGGGGAACGGAAACGATCGGTTACGTCGGGCAGCTGCACCCCGACTTGCAAAAGCAGTTCGATCTGCCCGACACATATGTTGCCGAGATTGAATTGTCTGCGGTATATGACCATGCGGACCGCCGGATCAAGTATCGAGCGCTGCCGCGCTACCCAGCAATGGAAAGAGACATTGCCGTTGTTGTCGACCGTGCTGTTTCGGGAGGCGCGCTGACGGAAGCGATCAGATCGGTCGGCGGCGAGCTGTTGGAATCGGTGGAGGTGTTCGACGTATACACCGGGGACAGGATCGGCAGCGACAAGAAAAGCGTTGCTTTAGCCCTGGTGTACCGTCACGCTGAGCGCACTTTGACGGATGAAGAAGTGTCGGCGGTTCACGCCCGTATTCTGGAAAAGTTGGAACAATCTTTCCACGCCGAGCTGCGCAAATAGGCAGGAAACTGCCGTCGTTGCAGCGAATACGTGTAGACAACAAGTGATCGGGATCGTTCGCTGTAACTTATTTTCACGTCCGTTGACATAATGGACGCAGGTAGGAGGGACACGCCGTGAATGCCAATGAAAAAACGCGTGTGACCGTTGACATATATGGAACGCAATATACGCTTACGGGTCACTCCAGTTCGGATCATATGAAAAGAGTTGCCTCGCTCGTCAATGATCAAATGTATAAGGTTGAATCCGGGGCACCGCGATTGGATTTGCCGCGTTTAGCGGTACTGGCTGCAGTAAATATGGGCGATGAGCTGGTACGTCTGCGCTTGGACACCCAGAGGCTGCAACAAGCTGAAAGCGAGCGTGTCCGTCTGTTGGAGGAATTGGAACGCCAGAAGGCGGAAGCCGCGCAAGAGCTGGACAGCATCATCGCACAGGCGACTGCGGAACTGGAGAGAATGAGGGCCGAATCCGCCGAGCGAGAGGAAGCTTTGAAGGCCGTTGCGGTTGATGATCTGGCGGCTTCCAAAGCTCAGGCAGATAAGGAACTGGAGAGCATAAAAACCAAGTTTGCCGAGCAGTGGTCCGCTCTTAAAGCCGAGCTTGAAGCGGGGAAGGTCTCCTCATCGGCAATGAAAGATGAGCTGGAAGCCGCATATACCGTGCAGATCGAACAATTCAAACGAAATCATGCCGTTCTTGCTGAGAAGTCCGAAAGCCGGCACGCTGCGGAGCTGAAGGCGGCAGAAGCGAAATATGCGGCCGAACTGAACGCCGCGCTTAAGGAAAAGCAGACGTTTGTGCGGGAACGTGAAGAGTGGCATGTACGGGAGCAGGAATGGAATAAGCTGCGCGGTCAGCTGGAAGGTGATCTCGAGCATTGGCTCCGGGAAGCGGAGGATAAGCGCCGGGCCGTTGCGGAGCAGCAGGAAATGCTGCAGGCGATCGAAGCGCAGACGCAGGAGCGAATCCGCGAGCATGCGGCAGCCCGCGAGAAGGCGGAGCGGGAACGCGACGAGCTGAGCGGCATGCTTCGGGAGCGAGAGGAGCGCGACAAGTCGTCGCGCGAATCGCTGCAGCAGATGCAAGAGCGGCTTGTCGCCGCTCAGCGGGACGGGCGCGCCGCAACGGAACGGGCTGCGGCGCTGGAAGCACGGGTGGCCGAGCTCAGCGCGGCCGAGGCTGGCATTCGCGAAGCCGCGGAGCGGGCGTCGCGCGAGCTTGAGGCGGCCAGAGCGGAAGCGGCCGCCGCGGGTTCTCGCGAGGCGGAGTCGACCGCCTCGCAAGAGCAGCTGCGCGAGCAAGCTGCTCGCGGGCTGCGGGCGCAAGCGGAGCTTGATGCGCTCAAGCGGGAGCACGCCGGGCTGCGGAGTGAATACGCGAAGCTGCAGACGGAGTACAACGAGTGGATCGATTTGTTGGAACAACCGTGAGGAGTGTCGGAGCTGTGACTTTAGTCGCTGACTTAGGATCACAGCTCTTTCTATTTGCATTGTCGATGAGGTGTAGGGGCTACAAACACTAGCTATTTCGGAGCTTCATGAGCCAAATCAGACAGAGATAACCGGAAAAACCTGCTATCTCGAGTCTTCAGGAGCTAAATCAAACGGAGATAGCCAGAAAATCATGCTAACTCGAGTCTTCAAGAGCCAAATCAAACGTAGATAACCGGAAAAACCTGCTAACTGGGGCTGCGGATGATTCGGGGTCGTGTAATTAGTTGGAAAGCGGATAAACGGAGGAACGAGGCTAGTCGCAATTTCGAGATTGTATAGAAAATGAACTAACGCCGCGCATTTTGAGGCTAATCGCACAGAGATCGTATAAAAATTAAACTAACACCGCGCACTTAGAGGCTCATCGCACAAAGATCGTATAAAAACTATACTAACGGCGCGCATTTTGAGGCTAATCACAGAGAGATCGTATCAAAACTAGACTAACGCCGCGCACTTAGAGGCTCATCGCACGGAGATCGTATAAAAACTAAACTAACGCCGTGCACTTGAAGGCTGATTGCTCGGAGATCGTATAAAAACTAAACTAACTCCGCGCACTTGAAAGCTCATCACATTTTCCTGTGGAGTAACCGCGTGCGCGAGCTCATTGTGATCCACTCAAGCCAGCAAACAAAAAAAGTGCAAAGCTGTCACCAGCTTGCACTCAACGCCTTACTTTACTGTAATTTTCGATACCATTTGGGCATGGCCGGCGCCGCAGACGATACTGCATCTGATTGGGTAGGTGCCTGCCTTCAAGGTGACGACTTGCGAATCGTTCCCCCGAATATTGATGTCGGTGCCTTCGACCTCAACGCCGTGAGCGCCCTTCAAGTTTTCCACCGTAATTTTGACGGGTGTGTCCTTCGGAATTACATATTCAGGCTGGTCGAACTCCCAGCTTGTCGCTTTTATCACAATTTCTTGGGACGCCTCTTGCGCCGGCGAAGCTTCATTACCCGCAGAACCGTTATCGTTGCTTCCTCCGCAAGCAGAAAGCGTAAGCATCATGACAACCGCGGCGAGCAGCAATGCAAGCTTTTTAGACATGTTTCTTTCCCCCTTAAATCAAAGCTATGGTAAGCACAGCCAATTGTAACATATGTAACTCCATACAGCCTATGTCGAAACCATGACAATAACACAAACCCCCTGACTCGGCAGGGGGTTTGTGTTCGTCTGGCGTCAACTGCGCGGATTGTCGCGTCCGCCGGCTCCGCCCTTAACCGTATCGAACGGGTTGGCCACGGGAATGAACAGGTCGATGATCCCGATGACCAGAGCAGCCAGGATCGCGCCGATCAGCGTCGCCCTCACATTGTCAACAACGAACTGAGCTAACCAAATGACGAGTGCGCTCGTTAAGAACCCGACGATGCCCCTGCCGAAAGGTGTCACCCTTTTGCCGAAAATTCCTTCAATGATCCAACCGAGCAGCGCGATAACCAAAGCGAGCAGAAGGGCACTGCCGAAGCCCCCTACGGAAAATCGGGGCACTAGGTAACTAACGACCATCAGGACGATGGCAGAGACAATGAACCGAACCACTGTGCTTAAAAAACGCATCATGCTTGACCTCCTCAACATTGAGGTTTTAACCGTTGAAGCGCCGGTTTGATGTATAGTGTGTCCTATGTTCTTTCCAGTATGTGCGCCGGTTTCTCAAGTTCTCCAGATTCGGCTATAATATAGGTCGAAGGAGTTGAATATCGCCGTGAACGACAAGGCGTTATATACATTAGAATACCAAAAAATCATTCATCGCCTCACCGGATTGACGGCCACCGGCTTAGGCCGCGAGGAGGCAGAACAGCTCAAGCCGTCCCGTGAACTGCAGATAGTGGAGCGCAGATTGGCCGCAACGGATGAAGCGGTTCGAGCGGTGTCGTTGAAAGGCACTCCTCCCTTCGGCGGAATAACGGATGTAAGGCCCGCTCTTCGGCGCGCCAAGCTGGGCGGCGTGCTGCAGCCGGCTGAATTGATGAGTGTCGCCCAATTCATTATGGGATCGCGCAGGCTCACCCGGTATATTTCCTCGGCTGCAGAAGAAACTTCCATGCCTTTATTGGAAGATCTGTGCGAGCCATTAACCGATTTCAAGCCGCTTGAAGATGAAATCCGGCGCTGCATCGACGAACAGGGGGATGTGCTGGATACAGCCAGTGCGGAGCTCGCGTCTTTGCGCCGGGATATCCGGGTGAATGAGGGCCGCGCAAGGGAGAAGCTGGAAAGCCTGATCCGATCTGCGTCCATTCAGAAAATGCTGCAGGAAACCCTCATTACGATGCGTAACGATCGCTATGTTATCCCTGTGAAACAGGAATATCGGGCGCACTTCGGCGGCATTGTCCATGATCAATCCGGGAGCGGGGCGACGCTTTTCATCGAGCCGGAAGCGGTAGTGCAGATGAACAACAAGCTCCGTGAGCTGACAATAAAAGAACAAAACGAGATCGAACGAATATTGCGCAGGCTCAGCGAACAGACGGGGGAACGTGCGGAGCTGCTTACGGGGGACGCGGAAATTTTAGGGCGGATCGATTTTATTTTCGCCAAAGCCGCGCTCGCAGAGGCGATGTTCGCCACATTGCCTGCTATGAATGCGGAGGGACGGTTGTACTTGCGCAGGGCCCGCCATCCTCTGATCGATATTAAACAAGTGGTGCCCATTGACATCGAGCTCGGAGAAGATTATTCCGCTATCATCGTTACAGGACCCAATACCGGCGGTAAGACCGTTTCACTGAAAACGATCGGCTTGCTCAGCCTGATGGCCATGTCCGGCTTGTTCATTCCGGCGGATGACGGCAGCCGCCTATGTGTATTCGACGGCATCTATGCCGATATCGGCGATGAACAGAGCATTGAGCAGAATCTGAGCACTTTCTCCAGTCATATGACGAATCTCATTTCCATGTTAGGACAGGTCACTTCGCAAAGCTTGGTGCTGCTCGACGAGCTAGGGGCGGGCACCGATCCGGCAGAAGGCTCCGCTCTTGCCATCGCCATACTCGAGCATTTGCACAGGGTCGGCTGCCGGTTGATCGCCACGACCCATTACAGCGAATTGAAGGCTTATGCTTATAACCGTGAGGGCATCACCAACGCCAGCATGGAGTTTGATGTCGCTACATTGAGGCCGACTTATCGGCTCTTGGTAGGCGTCCCTGGGCGCAGTAACGCTTTCGCTATTGCGGAGCGGCTGGGTCTGCCGGCCGGCATTATCGACCATGCCCGCGGGGAAGTGAGCGAGGATGAGCTGAAGGTCGATACGATGATTGCTTCCTTGGAGCAGGACCGGATTCGGGCGGAATCGGAACGGAAGATCGCCGAGAGCTGCGCCGGGAAATAGAAACATTGCAGAATCAAATTCAGGAAGAGCGCCAACGCTTCCAAGAACAAAAAGCCAAGCTTATGGAGGAAGCCCGGGAGCAAGCCCGCGCATCCGTCGCCAAAGCCAAGCGCGAAGCGGAAGAGATCATTTCCGATCTCCGCAAGCTTGCGATGGAAGAAGGGGCTTCCGTCAAGGAGCACAAGCTGATTGAAGCCCGCAGGCGTCTGGAGGACGCGGTGCCCGCACCGGCAGCGAAGCCGGCAAGAACAACCGGCGGGAAGCCGGTTAAGCTCGAGCCTGGCGATGAAGTGAAGGTTTTCAGCCTGGGCGGGCAAAGAGGGCACATCGTAGAGCTGTCAGGCGATTCGGATGCGCTCGTTCAGCTCGGGATCATGAAAATGAAGGTGCCCCTTGCAGACTTGGAGCCGGTTCGCAAAACCGCGCAAGCCAAGCCGCAGGCACAAGCAACGATCGTCAAGCGTTCCAGGGACGAGAATATTCGTACGGAGCTCGATTTGCGCGGCGCGACACTGGACGAAGCCATCATGGAGTTCGACCGTTTTTTGGATGAAGCGTTTCTGTCCAATCTGGGGCAAGTGTACGTGATACATGGTAAAGGTACCGGAGCTCTGCGGACCGGAATTCAAGAGTTTTTGCGCAAACACAAGCATGTCAAAAGCTATCGTTTGGGGCAATTCGGGGAAGGCGGAGCCGGTGTGACGGTAGCCGAGCTTCACTGATTGGGGGGTTTGCAGATGCAGAGTTTGGTCGATACGGTAATGTCTAACGCTTTTTCAGCGGTGCTCGCTTATTTCTCTGTAGGAATTCTCGCTTTGATTGTGTTTCTCGCTGTCTTTGAATGGGTGACGAAATACGACGGCTGGAGCGAAATCCGCAAAGGGAACCTGTCCGTGGCGATGGCGACGGGCGGTAAAATATTCGGCATCTGCAACATTTTCCGATTCTCGATCGAGGCGAATGATACGATCTATCTCAGCCTGCTGTGGTCCGCGGTCGGGTTTCTGCTTCTGCTGGCCGGCTATTTTCTATTCGAGTTTTTAACGCCCGTTCTCCGTGTCGATGAAGAAATCGCGCGGGATAATCGTGCGGTCGGCTTCTTGGCGATGATTCTATCGGTCTCCTTGTCCTACATTATCGGCGCCGCGGTCATTTAAACGGAGGAATCGCAATGAAATACCTTTGGGGTACGTTGTTTGCTTTGGCTGTTTTGTTCTTCGCGATCGGTATCATATATATGATGAAGGAGGGTTAACGAATATATGGCAGTTACTATTTGTCCTTGGTGTCAAAGTGAAGTGCCGCACGAGGAAGGCGAGGAGCCCGAAAAATTCTGCCCGGTGTGCGACAATGAGATGGACGGTTATCGGACGCTGAGGGTGAACGTCGGCTCCGAAGAGGAAGAAGAGGAACAGGAAGAGGAAGAAGCAGAGGAAAATGACGACAGCGCAATAGATTGGAATTCGGACGTGGCAATGAGCGAAAAAGACGAAGCGTTGCTTCGGTTCGAAGAAACGGTTGCGGAGATTTTGGATGAGCAGGATTTGGCGCCGGAATGTCCGCAATGCCGTGAATACATGTTGGAGGCCGGTGAGCAGCTCATATCCGGCGAGCAGTTTCGTCCCCGCATTCCTGAAGCTCTAGGTCAAGCGGTTCTTGAAGCCCCGTTTGCTTTGACCGTATATATGTGTCCTTCTTGCTTCACTGTCCAGACCACACTTGCGGAAAACGACCGGCATCATGTCGCCCGCCGCTTGAGCGAGGCTTCGACCAGACGCACTGGAGGCCATCCATGACACGGGTCGTTCAATCCGTAACGGACTTGATCGGCGATACGCCTGCGGTCCGGCTTCAGCGGCTGCCAGGTCCCGATGACGCCGAAGTTCTCGTGAAGCTGGAGAAAATGAATCCGAGCGGCAGCGTTAAGGACCGCGCGGCCTACGGGCTGCTGCAAGATGCGGAAGAGAAAGGGCTCATTCGCGAAGGTTCCGTCATTATCGAGCCGACCAGCGGCAACACCGGGATCGGCTTGGCCATGATTGCCGCCGCCAAGGGGTATCGGCTTATTCTCGTGCTGCCGGACAACATGACGCCTGAACGTATTGCCTTGCTTCGCGGCTATGGCGCCGAGGTCGTGTTGACACCGGCGGCAGAGCGTATGCCTGGATCGATAGCGAAAGCTCAGCAATTGCTCGCAGAAATTCCGGGAAGCTATATGCCGAACCAATTCGAGAATCCCGCCAATCCCGACATACACCGGATCACAACAGCCGTGGAAATATTGGAGCAAACCGAAGGCAGGCTTGACGCTTTTGTGGCTACGGCAGGTACGGGCGGCACGATCACGGGAGTCGGTGAAGCGCTGAGAGATAAACTGCCGCAGCTTCATATCGCGGTGGTGGAGCCCGCCGGATCACCCGTATTGTCAGGGGGACAACCCGGGCCGCATAAGCTGGTCGGGACAAGTCCGGGCTTTGTGCCGTCGATCCTGAACACCTCGGTGTACGACGAGATCATTCAGGTTAAGGACGAGGATGCGCTGGAGACGACACGCCTGCTTGCACGCCAAGAAGGAATACTCGTCGGCCCTTCATCCGGAGCTTCCGTCTGGGCTGCTTTGCAGATCGCCCGCCGGCTGGGCCGGGACAAGCGTGTGCTCTGCATCGCACCGGACACGGGTGAGCGGTATTTGAGCATGGATATCTTCTGAAAATGGTTTGTTTTTAGTCAAATCGGGGAAATATGAGAAAATAGATAATATTACCTATTCAATAAGGGGCTCAACCCGATGCAGCCATTCGAACACATTAGCGAAGACTACAGCTTCGATGAGACATTCGACCAGCAATCGTTATTGCAGCTCGCTGCCGAAACCGCTTCATCCATCGGCAACCCGCATCTGCTGCAGGTTTATTCCCACATGGTCGACGTGCATATGCAGCATTATCATGTGCTTATGAACAGCCTGCACAATCACTAGACACACTCAAGCAGCCGGCTCCCCTGATCGGAGAAAGCTTTCCGACAGGGGAGTTTTTTGTTTTAATCGCTTTTCATGCTGCCTGTTTTTGAGGTAAGATGGATAGTAATTCAGGAGGGATCTCGATGAACGAATTCAAACACAGCATCTTGGATCTGCTCAAGGAAGACGCCCGACTGTCCGCCGCTACCATCGCAACGATGCTTGGGGCAGATGAGAAGGACGTTTCCGCCGCAATTGCGGATATGGAGCGCGATCATGTCATCGTAAAATACACGTCCGTTGTGAACTGGAGCAAAGTGGACGAAGATAAGGTTACCGCACTCATCGAGGTCGAATGTACCCCTCAAAGAGGAAGAGGCTTTGAAAGCATCGCAGAGCGCATTTATCTCTATCCGGAAGTGAAATCCGTTTATCTGATGTCCGGTGCATACGATCTGCAAGTCGAGATCGAAGGCAAGAACTTGAAGGAAGTCGCTTCATTCGTCTCCAACAAGCTGTCAACCATCGAGAATGTCATCTCCACCAAAACCTTTTTTATATTGAAAAAATACAAACAGGACGGCATCATTTTCGAAGAATTCGAAGACGATCACCGCTTGCCGGTATCTCCATAAGCAGCAGTCCTCGTAAAGGAAGAAGCCCGATGATAAAAGATGAAGAAAAGCCGCAAGCTTTGATGGAACAGTCTCGCAGCAACGGGATGAACCAGTATTTGGCAGCGAATGCGCGAGCCATACCTCCGTCCGGTATCCGGCGTTTCTTTGACTTGGTCAACGCGAGCAAAGATAAGGACATTATCACCCTCGGCGTCGGCGAACCCGATTTTGTGACTCCATGGCGGGTAAGAGACGCTGCGGTGTATTCGCTTGAAAAGGGCAAAACGCAGTACACTCCGAACGCGGGAATGCCGGAGCTGCGTGAAGCGATCGCACAATACTTATCCAACCAATTCAATGTAAGCTACGATCCTGCCAAAGAAATGCTCGTTACGGTCGGAGGAAGCGAAGGGATCGATCTGGCGCTCAGAGCGCTGGTTGAGCTTGGGGATGAAATCCTCATTCCGGAGCCGAGCTACATCTCTTATTCTCCGATAACGACACTGAGCGGTGGAGTCGCAGTAGGCATAGAAACTTTCGCTGAAGATCAGTTCAAGCTGACGGCCGAGAACTTGAAGGCGGCCATTACGCCGAAATCGAAAATTCTTGTTCTCTGCTACCCAAGCAATCCGACGGGCGCGATTATGAATTATGAGGAGCTTCTGCCCATCGCGAAAGTTGTCGAGGACAACGATCTGATTGTTATTTCCGACGAAATTTACGCGGAATTGACTTATACCGACACGCAGCATGTTAGCTTTGCCGCCCTTCCGGGTATGAAAGATCGTACGATACTCGTCAGCGGTTTCTCCAAAGCTTTTGCGATGACAGGCTGGCGTATGGGCTATGCTTGCGGGCATCCGGATCTGATCGGCGCAATGCTGAAGATCCATCAATATACTGTAATGTGCGCTCCGATTATGGGGCAGGTCGCCGCATTCGAAGCGCTGACCAACGGGCTGGAAGAAAAAGACCGTATGGTCGAATCCTATAATCAGCGTCGTCGTCTGGTCGTCCAAGGATTCCGCGAGATGGGACTTGACTGTCACGAGCCGCAGGGTGCGTTTTACGCGTTTCCTTCCATTCGGTCAACAGGCTTGACATCCGAGCAATTTGCAGAGAGGCTCATCCAGGAAGCTAAAGTGGCTGCTGTGCCGGGACATGTTTTCGGTAAAGGCGGAGAGGGCTTCATCCGGTGCTGCTACGCAACCTCGGTGAATCAATTGACGGAAGCGTTGGAACGGATCGGCGCATTTTTGCGAAAATTGGGTTAAGACGGTAGAAGGCCTCCAACAATCGTGTTCGAATTGATGACGAGTCCGCTGCAACCACCATGGCTCTTTAACCCGCTCAAGATTTTGTTGTGAAAAGGGGGAAAAACATGGGCGCGGCAGAACCCAATTCTATGGACATCCCTGTTGTTTACCGGAAGAGCTTTTACGACTCCAAGCTGATGGGCGAAATCGATAAGCTCCGCAAAGAGATGATCGATTCGTTCATCACGCAAGACTCTCTTAATTCAGGCGCGGTCATGGAGCTTAGCCGCCGGCTGGATCAAAAAATCAATCAGTATATGAAACAAGCACTTATCCGTCGCGATGAGGCTCGGTGATATTTTTCTCCGAGTCTCTTTTTTCTTTTGGGAGAAAATGTGTTTATGCTATAGTGAGGATAGTCTATGACGCTCGGGGCGGGAGGACAGTCCATGCTTTGGTTAATATCCGGCGGGATCGCCAGTGGAAAATCGGCCTTTGCAGAGGAATTGGCACTCAGCGTGGGCCGCGAAGCGATTTGCTTGTCATGTCCTGCTCTGCCCGAAGCTCAAATATATGATAGAGAACGGCAGCATCCGCACGAGGCGGACTTCTGCTGGACGGATACGGATGCAGACGATACTTTGGCCGCAAAAATCAAATTCATTAACGTGCAATCCAATTTTTTTTCGTGCGGAGCACAGGGTGTTGGTGGTAGATAGTATATCCGGATGGCTTCGCGCTCTTGTCAGCAAAGCTCAACCAGGAAATCTCCGCGCTGTGCAACCGCAAGTGGAGGCTGCATGGGCCGAGGTTCTGGATGCGGTTTTATCTTTTCAGGGTAAAATGATAGTTGTAACGGAAGATGCGTCCGCCGGGTTATCGCTTGGATCGTGGGAGCAGTGGTATACATACAAAGTGGCCGATGCGAATCGTACTTTGGCGGAGGCGAGCCATACATTTTACCGTGTCAATGCCGGAGTCGCGGCGGAAGTAAAAGGCTACCGAGTGAAACGGGGGAATATCCATCATGAAAATATATACCCGGACCGGAGATGAAGGCCAAACGTCGGTAATCGGCGGAAGAGTGCGTAAAGACGATGTCCGCGTGGAAGCTTACGGCACGATTGATGAGTTGAACTCCTGTGTCGGCCATGCGGCTGCTGTTGCAGCGGGCGGGCACACCGGGAAATGGGGCGATCTTGTAGAGCAGTTGACGATCATTCAGCATGAGCTGTTCGATTGCGGCTCCGATCTTTCTTACGCGCAGCCCGAGCCGGAGAAGATGAAGGTCGAATCTGCGATGATTGACAGGTTGGAAGCATGGATCGATGCCTATGAACAGGAAACCCCGCCGATCAAAAGGTTTATTCTGCCCGGAGGCAGCGAGCCGGCAGCGCTTCTTCATGTATGCCGGACGGTGTGCAGGCGTGCGGAAAGAAGGGTCGTATCGCTCGCCGGCGAGCAGCCATGCCCGGAAGCGGTGCGCAAGTATTTGAACCGGCTTTCGGATTACTTCTTCACCGCCGCACGCGCCGCTAACGCTCGTCTTGGCGTGTCGGATGTCGAATATGAACGCGGAGCGGATGTTTTCCGGCGGAGGTCATCATCTCATGAATGACGAAAATTCAGGCTACTATGCGCCGGTTGAGTTTGTCGCCGAAGCTGCCGATGACGGCCGCTATTTGCGGGATGTGTTAAGAAAGCGTGTGGGCATCTCGCGCCGGCTCATGATCCGCTTGAAAACGTCCGACGAAGGCTTGACCGTCAACGGTGAACGGGCTCGGGCGATGGATACGATCCGCGAAGGAGATGTCATCGCGATGCGAATGGAAACGGAAGTTTCCGAAGATATCATGCCGCAGCCGATGCATCTGGATATTGTTTTCGAGGATGACCACTTGCTGGTTGTGAACAAACCGGCGGGATTAATCGTACACCCAACCACCGGCCATTATTTGAACACGCTGGCTAACGGTGTAATGCATTATTGGCAGGAACGCGGAGAGCGGGTCCGGTTTCGTCCTGTTAACCGATTGGATGAACATACTTCGGGGCTCGTTATCGTCGCGAAAAACCCTTTTGCCAATCAGCAGCTGGCTGCGCAAATGAAAGAAGGCACCGTGCAGAAGGAATACCGCGCCTTTGTCTATGGCCGCGCGCCTGAGCTAGAGGGTGAGATCAACGCACCGATCGGCCGCGAGACGGAAGATCCGCATCGCCGGGTTATTCGGGAGGACGGTGCTCCGTCGCAGACGTTCTATGAAGTAACGGCCAGCTACATAGGCAAAGCAAGCGCATTGGACGTGCGGCTCGGTACCGGCCGGACTCATCAGATCCGGGTACATCTGACCTCCATTGGCTGTCCGTTGATCGGTGACACGTATTACACGGATCCCGAATGGAGTAACAGTGAAATTGCCGGCAGGCTCTCCACGATTATAACTCGTCAGGCGCTGCATGCCGTGAGATTGAGTTTTGCACATCCGGTAACGGGAGAGCTTATGAAACTGGAAGCTGCGATGCCGGAAGATATGCAGCTGCTCGAGAAAGAGCTGCTGTCGATGGAGACCGATTATTTCGCCCATCTTGCCGATAAAAAATAATAAGAGGTGTTCTGCAGCGTGACACGAAAGTTGAAGGTTTACCATTATCCCGCATGCGATACTTGCCGTAAGGCGGTCAAAGCGCTGCAGCAGCAGGGGTATACTGTGGATCTGCATAACATTAAAGAGACGCCTCCTTCCGCCGAGGAGCTTCGTCAACTTATTCCGCTAAGCGGTCTGCCCATTGCCAAGTGGTTTAATGTTGCCGGTGAAGTGTACCGGGAAATGGGCTTGAAAGATAAGATTAAGGATATGAGCGATGACGAGAAAATAAAGCTTCTCGCTTCCAACGGCATGCTGATCAAGCGGCCGATCGTGACAGACGGTAAACGGGCATCCATCGGTTTCCGTGAAGAGGATTTCGCCCGGATATGGTATAATTCATGATGGCGCAACAATGGAGATCACAGCGGCTGAACCGTTTGGGCTCGGCGATCTTTGCCGAGGTGGCGGAATGGAAAAGAGAAGCCCGCAATAACGGGTTGGACGTCATCAGTCTTGACATCGGAAGCCCGGATCAGCCTCCGGCTGAAAAGGTTCGAGCGTCTTTAGCGGCAGCTTGCGAGCGCCCGGATGTATATCGGTATCCGGGAACGGAAGGCTCTGTCCGGTTTCGAGAGACAGTGGCCAAGTGGTTTCATCATCGGTTTGGGGTAGAGCTTGACCCGTATGGCGAGGTACTCGCACTCATGGGAACCCAAGATGGATTAGCGCATTTGGCGCTCGCCATAACCGATCCCGGCGATGCGGCGCTTCTGCCGGATCCAGGTTATCCTGTATATGGGGCGGGACTGGCTGTAGCCGGTGTGGAAGCGATACCTCTCCCTCTTTCAGCGGAGAACGGCTATCTGCCTGATTTCGATGCCGTTCCACAGACGGTATGGGATAAAGTGAAGTTTATGATCTTGAACTACCCGAGCAATCCTTTATCTGTTACGGCCGACTTGGCTTTTTTTGAACGGGCTGTGGATGCGGCGCGCCGTCACGGGGTGCTGCTGGTGCATGACAATGCATACAGCGAAATGGCATTCGACGGCCTGCGTCCTCCGAGTGTATTGGAAATTCCGGGCGCTGCAGATGTGGCAATCGAGTTTCATTCACTGTCCAAATCGTTTCACATGGCGGGCACGCGCATCGGTTTTGCTGTAGGCAATCGGCAAGTATTGTCGGCTGTGCGAGCTCTGAAAGATAATATAGACTTTGGTGTATTTCTAGGCACGCAGGAAGCAGGAATCACCGCCTTAGAGATGGGTATGTACGACCCGCAGCCTGTTGCGGCATTATACGAGAAACGCAGAGATGTGTTCGTGAACACTCTTCGTCATCAAGGTTGGAAAGTTCCTGCCCCTCAAGCGACTATGTTTGTATGGGCCCCTGTTCCTGAAGGATGGAGTTCTCGACAAATTTCCCGGGCAATTTTGACCGGTACGGGAGTCGCATCTATACCCGGAAACGCTTTTGGCGAGCGGGGTGAAGGGTACATCCGTCTGGCGTTGGTCGAATCTGAAGATAGATTGATAGAAGCTGCGAGGCGGATCGGCGAATTTCTTAAGACTACAGAACCATTGGGGAGAACGGATCATGAATGAACAGAAAGTACTGCTGGTAGACGGCATGGCGTTGCTGTTCCGAGGATTCTACGCCAATTCTTACGGCGGGTTTATCAGAAAAACAAAAGCGGGCCTTCCTACCAATGCCGTATATGGCTTCGTTAAGTATCTGATGGATGCTTGTAAAACTTTTAATCCTACTCATGTGATCTGCTGTTGGGATTTGGGAAGCAAAACTTTCAGAACGGACAAATTTGCAGACTATAAAGCGAACCGGCCGGAAGCTCCCTTGGAGATGATTCCGCAATTCGATTTGGTCAAGGAAGTCGTCAGCGGCTTCAACATTCCCAACATCAGCTTTCCCGGCTATGAAGCGGACGATTGCATCGGCACTTTATCGCGGCAGCTTAGCGAACATATGGAAGTCCTCGTTCTGACGGGCGACCACGACATGCTGCAGCTGGTAGACGAACGGGTTAAGGTCGTCATTATGAAAAAAGGCGCATCCAATTATGCCGTCTATGATTGCGACAAACTGCTGGAAGAGAAACAGTTGACCGCGAAGCAATTTATAGATCTGAAAGGTCTGATCGGCGACACCTCTGATAATTATCCGGGGGTGCGGGGCATCGGTGAGAAGACAGCGACAAAGCTGCTGGTCGAATACCTATCGATCGAAGGAATTCTTGAAAATTTGGCATTGCTCCCGAAAAGCGTGAAGGCAAAGATTGAAGCCGAGCTTGAGATGCTGCACTTGTGCCGAGAGCTGGCTACAATCAGCTGCGACGCACCGGTCACCTGCTTGCCCGATGAATGCCTATGGCGGCCGGATTCGGCCAAGATCGCGAAGATGTTCGCGGAGCTTGAGTTCAATAGTCTGGTGAAGGATGTCAGCTTTATCGCGGTATCATAAATTTTAGTAAATAAACAAGCCCGGCCGATGGCCGGGCTTTTCCAATGGACCGTCAGTGCTAGCTTCCCTGACGGTTTTCTAAAGGACAAATTGTCCGTATCAACGACAGTTTACGGCAAAACGCCACGCATGCGGACAAATTGTCCTTAACAGCGCCGAAAATAAGGGCATTGCGGCTTCAAATCCTTTTGATAAGCCCTTTTTGTCCGCAAGAATAGGCAGCCGCACAGTAATGAGAGTTGATAAGGACAATTTGTCCGCATGCTCAAAATCCGTTCAACTTGGGGGTGAACCGTGGCTTTTGCCGCCGTTCTCTGCATGCGTGTCGTGGTCGCCGGGGTAATCTCTGTCCCTGCCGGCATGGAGTGCGCGATTTTCGTAGGTGAAAGTATTTGGCGGCCGTTGGTCGTCCCGCCATGGGGTGCTTTTGCCTAACGATTCTTGGGCCATCGGCGAACCGTAAGGGCCTTCCGGGAATTCCTCGGCGGTCAGGTCATTGCGCTGCGATTCGACTGTAGCCAGATCGGTGGTCGGTTGTTTGTTCTCTTTCATGAATTCGGACACTTGAAGACTCCCCCTCATAAGGGACAATTTTGCAGTTAGAATGTCCGTTTCTTGAATCTTTAGTCTGTAAAGATTACCTCTCCGAGAACCAAAACGAGAAACTGAGCGAGTTCGGAAGCCTCTTCTTCGTTAATCCGAAAAGCCGCCTCGAGCACGCCGTCTTCCTCCAGATCATCGGGTCCCAGAATTGCGCTGCGCCCGAATTGCAGATCGGTTACAAGTTTCTTCCCATAAAACCGGTTTGTCGTAAGGATCGCAAGATCGAACCGTTTCAAGCCGGGGGTTATAAAAGTGACAAAGCGTGTTTCCGTCTTTTCCGTAGTATCCGATAAAAAGTCGAAATCCTTCATTTCCATAAGTACAATTCCTCCTCAGAAGCTGAGCTTACCCTATTATAAATCATCGAAGGGTACTTGCCTAACTTACAAAATTTTGCTAATCTGAAGGTGTTCATGTTTGCAGGAGAGAGGAAGCACCTCGATCGCCATCCGGCGGCGGGGTGCTTTTTTGCATGCTGTTCCACCGGTACGCGGCTTGAACGCTACTTAATCGCCGCAGAAGCGGTCAGAGGAGGATTCAAGATGCAGGTGGTGTTTTTGAATCAGTTCGAGCGTTTGGACGGGAATGGAGAAGCACGTGCGCAAGTTGTAATCGGGGAAGACCAAGGCATCTGGAGCGCAGGCTGGCGCTCCGTACAGCCGGATGCTTCCACGTTGGACGACGTATGGTATGAAGGCATGAGCTGGGAAGAGCTGCTCGCAGCGTTTCGTCACGGAGTGGCGGGAAAGATGAGACAAGGCTTTCGTCCTTTGCTTGACGGCATGCTGGAGGAAACCCCGTTCTGGGAGCGCCGGCCAAGCCTGCCGCTTCTGCTGCAATGCTATGCGGACATGCAGGAGGATGTGGAGGAGCTGTTAAACGGGCTGCGCTTATGGCGCAGGGCCAAAGCTGCCGAGGAGAAGAGATCGGCGTACCTGGTCGCTACCAATCGGGAGCTGCAGATGCTGGCGGTTTACATCCCGCATACGATGGAAGAGCTCGGGCAGATTCCCGGCTTCGGCAAAATTAAAACGGAACGCTACGGAAAGGATCTGCTCGAAATGCTGAAGGATGTGGAGCGCACACATTCCTTTCCGCTGGAAGGCTGGGTCTCGAAGGCCGTGAATGAAGATCAGCTCTGCTCGTGGATGTTCCAGCAGAAGGAAGAGAGATACGGTAAGGCTCTGTCTTCCGTTCAGGAGAAACGCTCCCTGTTGTCGGGAATTCGTGACGGCAGAACATTAGGCGAGTTGGAGAACGAATTGAGTTGTCCGCGCCGCAAGCTGCTGGAGAGAATCGAGCGGCTCGACGAGGAGGGATACGACGTGCTTCCGGTTGTAGAGAAGGAATTGTCCGGCTTGACGGCTGAAGAGTCCTTGCAGATCGAGTCTGCGTTGAATGAATTAGGCGACCGCTATCTTAAGCCGCTTCTTCGCAAAGTATATGGGGATGTAACGTCCAGCGAGCAGGAAGTGGAGAGACAATATGAGAAGCTCAGGATGATGCGGATACGCTTCCGCCGTGTGAGTAAAGCAGCGATTTAAAGCGAAATGGGCTGACCCTGTGTCGATTCCCATCGACTTATGGGCCAGCCCGTTTGTTTGTCACAGCCAATCCTTTTTGCGGAAGAAGTAGAACATACCGAACCCGATTGCGGCCATGATCACAAGCAGGATAACGGATCCAAAACTCTCGTGCATACCGGGAATATAATCAAAATTCATTCCATATATACCTGTAATGAAGGTTAGAGGCATGAAGATCGTGGTCAGAGCGGTGAACACGCGCATGATTTCATTAGCGCGGCTGGCAATACTAGATTGGTATGCTTCACGCAAGTTTCCCATCAGATCGCGGTAAGTTTCGAATGTTTCATACACTTTGACCGCGTTCTCATGGATGTCGCCGAAATATTTTTGAAGCTCGTCGTCGATCAATCGGAGATCTTTTTTATTCAAGGTGGCAATGAGCTCCCGCTGCGGACCGAGCGCTTTTTTTGAGCCACAAAATTTCACTTCGAAGTCCGATGATTTCCGTCAAATGCGACTTCTTCGTATGCATCAGAATATCTTCTTCAAGGCTTTCGATTCGGGCTTCAATACGGTCGCCGACCGTGAAGTAATTATCGACGACAATATCCACCAAGTGATAGAGGAAGCGGTCCGCACGGTTAACCTCCTGCTCCCAAAGCACCGGTTTGACGCTTCTGAGTTCGTTGATTTTTTGGCGGGTGACAGTAATGAGATAATCACGTCCAAGGAAAATGTTCACTGCCCGCAGGAAAATCTCTTCATCATCGAAACGAATGCTGTTAATGACTAGGAAGTATTGGTTTTCGTAAATCTCCAGCTTCGGCCGCTGCTCTTCTTCAGACAGGCAGTCCTCGACCGCGAGATCGTGTAAGCCGAACAGCGGCTGCAGCACGGCCAGGTCATCCACGTCCGCATCAATCCAATAAAACCCGTTATCGGGTGGAGTGAGTGTGTCGTTAATATCTTCGATCGGCGTAAACACACCGTTGTGAACCAGTCTGATTTTCATCGGATATCGCTCCTTTGCATGTACGGTGAGGTGCATGCAGGACGAATCTCCACAGTTAAAAAGAGGGAGCCTTAGCCGTTGAAGCCGGAGCAAAGGAAGATTCCCAGTGCGGATTCGGATCCTGCATTGTTCATGTTGTTTATACTTTGCGGCCTGGGCTTATCGCCTTCCATTTCCGGCTCCCCCCTTTATTTTCCGATTACCATTGCCGCCGTAAGGCGCGGTTGACGTGTTAAGTATAATCCTCGCCCACGCTCCTTTCAAGGACAAAATCGGACGGCTCCAAGCAGCCGGTATCTTGACTGGACCTATAATTTCGGGTAAATTAAGTTTAGTTTTATCCCACAACTGAATAAGAGTTTTGCCATCTTATCAAGAGCAGGCGGAGGGACTAGCCCGATGAAGCCCGGCAACCGGCGTGTATCAGCAACGCACGGTGCTAATTCTTGCGGAAACGTAAAGTTTCTGACAGATGAGAGGGGCGCGCGTACGTTTCTTACACGACCCTATCTCATTCGGGGTCGTTTTTTATTTGAACTGAAGGAGGAACTGCAGATGCCGATTAAAGTGCCTGACAGTTTGCCGGCCAAAGAAGTACTGGCCGCCGAGAACATCTTCGTGATGGATGAAAGCGTCGCTTATCATCAGGATATTCGTCCGCTGCGCATTGCGATCTTAAATTTAATGCCTGAGAAGGAAACGACTGAAACCCAGCTGCTTCGGCTGATCGGTAATACGCCGCTGCAAGTTGAGGCCGTATTGATACACCCGAGAACGCATACTTCGAAGAACACTTCCGCCGATCATTTGGAAAGCTTTTATAAAACGTTCGACGATATCAAGGACGATATGTACGACGGGATGATCATTACCGGAGCGCCGGTGGAACAGCTCGACTTTGAGGAAGTGAATTACTGGGACGAATTAAAGGAAATTATGGACTGGACCGTCGATAACGTCACCTCGACTTTTCATATCTGCTGGGGTGCTCAAGCGGGCTTGTACCATCACTTCGGTGTTGCGAAGCACCCGCTGAGAGAGAAGATTTTCGGAGTGTTCCCGCATGGAATCTCCAAACCTAACGTGCCGCTGCTTCGGGGCTTCGATGAAATGTTCTATGTGCCTCAGTCTCGGCACACTGAGGTACGTCGGGAAGATATAGAGAAAATACCGGGCGTCGATATTTGGTCGGAGTCCGAGGAAGCCGGTGTGTACATCGCCGCCTCCGAGGATGGCAAACAGATTTTCGTCACAGGTCACTCCGAATACGATCCGCAAACGCTGAAGTGGGAATATGACCGGGATCAAGCGAAAGGGCTGCGCATCGACGTTCCTAAAAATTATTATCCCAATAATGATCCTTCCAAATTACCGGTGTCCACCTGGCGTGCGCATGCCAACCTGCTGTTCTCCAACTGGTTGAATTATTACGTTTACCAGACAACACCTTATGAACTAGGCAAAGCAAGCCAATTCTCGTTGCGATAGGGGGCACTTCAGTTCAATGAATATCGAAAGCCGTTTGGCTCAAATCGGATCTCAGAGCGATCCGCAGACCGGAGCAGTCAGCTTCCCCGTGTATCAGTCCACCGCGTTCCGTCATCCGAAGCTCGGTCAGAGCACCGGCTTTGATTACGCTCGTACCAAAAGCCCCACCCGCTCGGTATTGGAGGCTGCGGCCGCCGATCTGGAGAGCGGACATGCCGGCTTTGCTTGCAGCTCAGGGATGGCGGCTCTGCAGACGATATTTGCTTTATTCAAGCAAGGCGACCACCTGCTAGTATCGCTGGACTTGTACGGCGGCACGTACCGCATGCTGGAACAGATCATGTCACGCTTCGGCGTAACGGCTTCCTATGTGGACACCAACGATCTGGACGCGTTGGAATCGCATCGGACGGCCGGCACGAAGGCCGTACTGATCGAGACGCCGACCAATCCGCTGATGATGATTACGGATCTGGCGAAAGTATCGGCTTGGGCCCAGAAGCATGGCCTGCTGACGATCGTGGACAACACGCTGCTAACGCCGTTTTTTCAACGTCCTATCGAGCTTGGTGCGGATATCGTGATCCACAGTGCCACGAAATATTTAGGCGGGCACAATGATGTGTTGGCGGGGTTGATTGTCACCAAAGGCAAAGAGCTGTCGGCTGAAATGGCGTTTTTGCACAATTCTATCGGCGCTGTCCTCGGGCCTCAAGACTCTTGGCTGCTCATGCGCGGAATGAAGACTCTTGCCCTGAGGATGGAGCGCCATCAATATAATGCGACCCGGCTGGCGGAATGGCTGAAAACCTATCCTGCAGTAGAGGAGGTTTACTATCCTGCCCTTCCTCACCATCCGGGACATGAGATCCAGAACGCACAGTCCTCCGGTAACACAGGCATTTTCTCCTTTAAAATGAAAGATGCCCGTACGATCGAGCCGATCCTGCGGAACATCCGTCTCATTGCGTTTGCGGAAAGCTTGGGCGGTGTGGAATCGCTGATGACCTACCCGGCAGTACAGACACACGCGGACATTCCTGAGGAGATACGGCGCAAGATCGGTGTGGACGACAGACTGCTGCGTTTCAGTGTGGGAATTGAGCATATCGACGATATCATGGAAGATTTAGGGCAGGCTATTAAAGCGGCAGAGCGTGAAATCAACGGCTGATCGGAGGGAATTCCGCAATGAAGTATGATTTCGATAAAGTGATTGACCGAACAAATACGGCTTCGTACAAATGGGACCAGTCCGAGAAAATGTTCGGCCGCGCCGGCGTGCTGCCTTTGTGGGTAGCGGATATGGACTTCCAGGCGCCGAAAGAAGTGGTGGAAGCCATTACGCGCAGGGCGGAACACGGCTTGTACGGTTATTCGTTCCGCACTCAAACATACTACGATGCCATCATCGGCTGGCTGTCACGCCGCCATGGCTGGAACATCGAACAAGACTGGATCACTTCGAGCCCCGGAGTTGTGCCCGCCATGAGCGTGATCGTGCAGGCGTTCACCGAGCCTGGGGACAGCATTATTTTGCAATCGCCGGTCTATTATCCTTTCTATGATGTCATTCAGCTGAATGGGCGCAAAGTGGTGGACAACGCTCTGGTTTTAAAAGACGGCCAATATACGATGGACTTCGATCTGCTGGAACGGCAAGCGCAAGAAGGGGCAAAAATGCTGCTGCTTTGCTCGCCGCATAATCCGGGCGGGCGCGTGTGGAGCCGGGAGGAATTGCAGCGGGTGGGCGACATCTGTGTAAAATACAATATTCTGGTCGTTGCCGACGAAATCCATCACGATCTCGTATTTCCCGGGCACAAACATATTCCGTTCGCCTCTATTTCGGAGTCATTCGCACAGCAGTCCATTACCTGTATGGCACCGAGCAAGACTTTTAATCTGGCGGGCCTTGCGGCGGCGGTCGTTATCATTCCTAACTCCGAACATCGCACGAAGTACAACCAGCTGCTCAAAACCTTGTCTCTGCACATGGAGAGCTATTTCGGGCTTACGGCAATCGAAAGCGCCTATACATACGGCGATGAATGGTTGGATCAGCTCATTCCGTATTTGGAAGGCAATCTCGAGACACTGATTCAATTTGTGGGCGAACATTTGCCGCAGGTGAACGTTATCAAGCCGGAAGGAACGTACCTCGTCTGGCTGGACTGCCGCGGAATTTCGGACGATCCGCAGACGCTCAAAAAGCTCATGTGGGAAAAAGCCGGTGTCGCGTTTAACGAGGGTTCCATGTTCGGCAAGCAAGGTGCAGGGTTTCTGCGTGTCAACATCGCCTGCCCGCGGTCGCTATTGCTGAAAGCATTGCAGCAATTCGCCGAAGCGGCCGGCTCGGCTATTAAGCAGTAAGCGTTGCTGTAAGACAGCTTGGACGCCTTACAGGGTGGGCGAGTGAAGCAATAGTTTGCTGTAAGGCGGTTTTGCCGCCTTACAGGGTCGGCGAGTGCGCGAATTCTTTGTTGTAAGGCGGTTTCGCCGCCTTACAGGGTGGGCAAGTGAGTGAATTGTTGGATGTAAGGCGGTTTAGCCGCCTTACAGGGTGACGACTTAGCGAATTTGTAAGGTGTAAGGCCAGTCACCAGACTTAGAGCCACTGAGATGTAGTAAAGTTACTTGTGTAAGGCCGATCACCGGACTTACAGCCACTCAAATGGAGTAACGTTGCTGGTGTAAGTCCGATTACCTGCCTTACAGTTGCGCAGGTGCAAGCTGCGCATCATCTCCTCGTGACTCATTCGGGCTTTTTATGTTACCATGGGAACAAGCAGCAAGGAGTTAAGTCGCGCAACAAAAAGGAGGGTCCAGCGTAATGAGCCAAGTGGACCGGATTTTACAAAGAGCGCTCCAAGGCGAGCGCATGCAGCTGGAAGATGTCGTCACCCTGTTTGAGAGCGACGAGGTCGAGAAAATGGGCCATACGGCCAATCAGCTCATGCTCCGGCAGCACCCGGAACCGATCACGACATTCGTCGTGGGTCGAAACATAAATTATACGAACGTTTGCGATGTTTATTGCCGCTTTTGCGCATTTTACCGTGCACCGGGTTCGGCTGAAGGGTATGTGCTTCCGAACGAAGCGATCTTCAAAAAAATCCAGGAAACGGTTGATGTCGGCGGCACGGAAATTCTCATGCAGGGCGGTACCAACCCGGATCTGCCTTTTAGTTACTACTTAGATCTGCTGAGGGAAATCAAGATTAGATTTCCCAACATCACGATGCACTCATTCTCTCCTGCCGAAATCCGCAAAATGCAGGTCGTAGCAGGCAACATACCGCTGGAAGATGTGGTCCGTCAACTGCACGAAGCGGGCCTGGACTCGCTGCCGGGAGGCGGCGGGGAGATCCTCGACGATCGGACCCGCAAGAAAATCAGCCGTCTGAAAGGCACCTGGCGCGACTGGATGGACGTGATGACGACCGCACACAAAGTTGGCATGAACACGACTGCGACGATGGTCATCGGCTTCGGTGAAGAGATGGAAGAACGGGCGCTCCATCTTCTCAGAGTGCGGGACGCACAGGACGAATGCATGAACAACGGCTATCCGTCCCCGGGGTTTCTGGCGTTCATCCCTTGGACGTTCCAGCCCGAGAACACGAATATGAAGCGTGAGAAAGCGACGCCGGAAGAGTATTTGAAGACACTGGCCATCAGTCGCATTACATTGGACAATATCCCCAATTTCCAATCCTCCTGGGTGACCATGGGGCCGGAAATCGGCAAGCTTTCTCTGTCTTACGGCTGTAACGACTTCGGCAGCACGATGATGGAAGAGAACGTCGTGTCCGCAGCCGGCGCCACACATAAAGTGAATATCGAACTCATCCTGAAACTCATTCGGGACGCGGGCAAAACGCCTGCGCAGCGCGACACCAAGTATCGTACCTTAAAAATTTATCGCGAGAACGAAACGGTAGCGCAAGATTTCGTCATGCAGAATTAACATGCCTAATCGTCCATACCGTAAGCTCCGCCGGCTCCCGCCGCGGGGCTTTTTTTTGGATTGGAAATAACTATCTGCCCCTTACCAGGGGGAAAACAGCAAAAACGGGAGATACTCGAATGAGGAATGATTGAGGAAATGGGGTAACCCATCCGTATAACCCTTTTTGGGCCGCCATATAGTTATTAAAAGCCGGGGGTGACGATATGAAAAAATGGCAGTTCGTCGTGGAGAATAGTCAGGATCAACCTTCGTTGGAGCGTTTGGCAGCCATGTTGAATCGTACGACGGTAGGCACCGAGACTGCGGTGGACAGCGTGCAGTGGGAATTGTCGCGGGAAGACGGTTTCATCTGTTGCCAGTTTCCTTTGGGGCCGAGCCCCGAGGACAAAAAAAAATTACTGCGACAAAGTGGGCCGGGTGCTCGCCGATTACACATTGACGGAACAAGAACCATCACTGCTGCGAAAAATTTTTCAATATCGGTTCGGGCTTAAAGATGCTGTGGAAACGGATGCGTTGATTGCCGAAGCGGTGAGTCTCCTGGATGGAGAGCCGGGCATCGGAGAAATCTGGGCCGGCGTGGGGCGGGAACGTCGTATGAGAAAGCTGGCGACGAGGTTTTCCGTTTATTTAGAGGATTTCGACCGTTTGCACTTGGACGGGTTCATGCGCTTCCGGCTCAGCGATTATCGCGCCGAAGTTTATGAAGCTGCGGAAACCGCCGTTGAGGAAAGATTAATGGAAACCCAGTACCAGGAATTTATGTCGCTGCTGAAATCGATGGTCGAGTGGCAGGAAACGAGGACGCCGGCCGTGCACGTCCTTCATTCGGGCGGCTTTGCATTTCGATTGCTGGATGGCGAAATGAGACCGCTGGAAGACGATGTGGACGCAGACCCGGATTCAGACCCGGATGAAGAAGAAGAGAGCTTGGTCGTCAGCCGGTTGCTGGCCGCCTCGCCGGGGCAGTTGTACATCCATACTCCGGAACCGGAATCCCAAGTCATAAGAACCATTATCGGGATTTTCGGGGATCGGGCCGCGCTGTATCCGGACATGCCGATTCATTAGACGCTCATAACTTGACGGCACACGGCGAACGAGAGTATAATGTGCCATAACAATCCACATTTACAAGCGATGAGAAAGACACCGATGCCCGATTTGGACGGTACAGAGAGAGGAACCCCGGCTGTAAGTTCCTTCCGAAACCTGCTGGCATTGACCCCTTTCTGGCTGCGGAGTTGAATTCGTCACCGGATTCGCGATACGGTACGATAGTAAGCTTGGCCGGGTCATGACCGTTATTACATGCCTGAGGACCGGTGTTTCAACTGCCGGTTGAAGGAGGGTGGAACCACGGGCCGCACACAGAGCACCCGTCCCTTTTGGGACGCGGTGTTTTTTTGTTGCCTTTTAAGAACAAACGAGGAGGTTCGCCGAATGAGCGTACAAGTTAAATTTCCGGATGGTGCGGTACGTACTTACGACGATGGGGTGACTGTCGAAGACATAGCCGGGTCGATTAGTCCCGGACTGAAGAAAAACGCCGTAGCAGGCAAAGTAAACGGGGTCGTTGTGGACCTGAGAACCGAGGTGTCGGGGGACGTGTCGCTGGAGATCGTTACTCTGGACAACGCCGACGGGGTCGAAGTGATGCGTCACAGCACCGCACACTTGATGGCGCAAGCGATCAAGAGGATTTTTGGCGCCGATAAAGTAAAGCTCGGCATCGGACCGGTCATCGAAGACGGGTTCTACTACGATATCGATATGGAACAGTCCGTTACACCTGAAGACCTGGCGGTCATCGAGAAAGAGATGGACAAAATCGTCAAAGAAAACCTGCCGATCGTCAGAAGGGAAGTCAGCCGGGAAGAAGCTTTGCGGATCTATGAAGAGGTATCCGACCCGCTCAAGCTCGAGCTGATCCGGGATTTGCCGAATGACGTTGCGATTACGATTTATGATCAAGGCGAATTTTTCGACCTTTGCCGCGGTCCTCATGTTCCTTCAACCGGACGCATCAAATCTTTCAAGCTGCTCAGCGTGGCAGGCGCGTACTGGCGCGGCGACAGCAAAAACAAGATGCTGCAGCGCATTTACGGGACGGCATTCGCGAAAAAATCCGAGCTCGATGAGCATCTGCATTTCCTGGAAGAAGCAAAGAAAAGGGATCACCGCAAACTCGGCCGAGAGCTGAAAATGTTCACATTTTCCAAGGAAGTCGGTCAAGGGCTCCCGCTTTGGCTGCCGCATGGAGCGAAAGTCCGTCAAACATTGGAGCGATATATCGTAGATCTCGAGGAAAAGCTCGGGTACTCTCACGTGTATACGCCTGTTCTCGCCAATGTGGAGCTTTACAAAACTTCCGGCCACTGGGAGCACTACCAGGAAGACATGTTCCCCAAGATGGAGCTGGATAACGAAGAATTGGTGCTTCGGCCGATGAACTGCCCTCACCATATGATGGTGTACAAAAGCGAAATGCGCAGCTACCGCGATCTGCCGGTCCGCGTTGCGGAGCTCGGAACGATGCACCGCTACGAGATGTCCGGCGCTTTGACAGGACTGCACCGCGTACGCGCAATGACTCTTAATGACGCTCATATCTTTTGCCGAATGGATCAAATCAAGGAAGAGTTCACAAGAGTCGTCAATTTGATCCGCCAGGTGTACGAAGACTTCGGTATCCGTGACTACCGTTTCCGTCTTTCCTACCGGGACCCTAACGATGCCGAGAAATACTGGCCGGACGATCAAATGTGGGAGACTACCCAGCGCATGCTGCGCGAAGTTGCGGAGGAGCTTGAACTTCCTTTCTTCGAGGCTGAGGGTGAGGCCGCATTTTACGGTCCGAAGCTGGACGTACAGATCAGAACGGCGCTCGGCAAGGAAGAGACGTTGTCCACTGCCCAGATCGATGTTCTGCTTCCTGAAAGGTTCCAGCTCGAATATGTCGGCGATGATGGCAAGAAACACCGTCCCGTTGTTATTCACCGGGGCATCATCAGCACGATGGAGCGCATGACAGCTTTCCTGCTTGAAAACTTCGCAGGCGCTCTTCCGGTGTGGCTGTCTCCGGTACAGGCGAAGCTCATCCCTGTTAATCCTGCTTATGAGAGCTATGTCCAACAGGTCGCTGAGAAGCTTCAGCATGCGGGCGTACGAGTCGAGATGGATCTGCGCAATGAAAAGCTCGGATACAAAATTCGCGAAGCGCAGCTTGAGAAAGTTCCCTATATGCTGGTCATCGGCGAAAACGAGTCGCAAAACGGAACCGTGTCGGTGCGCCGCCGCGGCGAAGGTGACTTGGGAGCGGAATCGGTCGCAGACTTCATTACTCGAATTACATCCGACATCTCGACCAAACGAACTGATTAATCGAAGCAGCCGGAAGACTGTCAGGCTTAACCCTGACAGTCTTCTTTTTTGTCTGCTCCCCGCTTTAAAAGGCAATAATTGTCGTTACATGCCATTTAAATGGAAAATATTTTCTTTTTTATTCGTTTATGATAAAATGAGAGTGCTTTCATTATGGCATCGTTTGGGGTGACATCGAACCTATGGGCATGCTCCGAAACCCTCATTTCCCCGAAACTTTTTGCACGGAAGAGCAGCTCCTTGAGGAATTGTATCGCCAGATGTTGAAAGTCGTTCGACATAAACTGTGGCATAAACCTGATGCGGGCGATGTGGTGCAAGAAGCTTGGGTGCGCATTTTGGAAAACAGATCAAGTCTGCGGGAACAGGACAAGCTCATTCCCTGGGCCAAAACGATCGCAGCCAATTTGGCGTATAATGCTAATCGGGCGCGGAGTAAAGAAGTCATTTGCGAAACTTGCGAGAATGAATACAATATCCACGGCGCGATGTCGGAACCGGAGTTAATGCTGGAGCTTTCCGATCTGCTCGGCTGTCTCGATCCGACGACCCGGACATTACTCCTGTATAAATTTTACTACGGGCTGAAGGACAGAGAGATTGCGGATACCTTGGGTGTCCCGGTCGGCACGGTTAAAGCCCGGATTCATCGCAGCAAAGCCAGGTTAAACGCCCAAGTACACGACGACAGCCCTCGTACATAATGTTTTTGCCGGCCACGATTTTCAGAGGAACCGCAGCGGTTCCTCTTTCATTTGGAACGGAAATAACCTCTCTCGGTCTGGAGACGGAGAAAAAGTTACAACCCGCGCCGCTATTTCAAGGAATGCGGTTCCGCTATACTTGGTACATGAAGCTGGAAACGGAGGACAAGTTATGCAATCGTCAATGATACACCGGTTGTTCTGGGGGATTGTGCTTGTGGCGGTCGGCGTAATCTTCTTGTTGAATCAGACGGGCACCATCTCTCTTGAAATAGGTCGTTTATTCTCGGATTATTGGCCGGTCATTATTATTCTTTTCGGGTTACAGGGCATGCTCCTGCAGCACGCCGGCGCTTTGTGGTGGAACCCGATCGTGGTCATCATCGGTGTCATGCTGCTCGGCCGAAATCTGGATTGGTTCGAGTGGGACTTATCGGATATTTTTCAATTAATCGGACCCATTGCGCTGATCTTATTCGGTATAGGTATGATCACAAGGGGCCATCGTCCACGCAAGAAGCAGCGGGAGCATCGGCCTTCCGATCACTGGAACCCCGTTACCCCGCCGGTTCCGCCAATGCCTCCCGGGCCTCCGCCTGCGCCGCCCGGGTTTGATGAACCGCACGACAGGGTCTCTTATACGGAGGCCAATCCGAACCAAGGCGCCGGGCCATCCTTTCAACAAACGGAGGCTCCGCAGCCCAAAGTCCATCACTATGGTTGGAAACAACGCAACGATCAGAAAGAATGGTGGAAGGCCGGCTGGAACGAGCACGATTGGCACCGGCGGGTCAGTTACAGCCGATTCATCGGGGACTTGCATCTTGGCCACGATTACTGGGAGCTGCGCCCGATGAACATCTCTCAATTTATCGGCGACACGACATTGGATTTAACGAAAGCGCAAATACCGGTCGGAGAGACGAGAGTTTATGTGTCTTCCTTTATCGGCGATGTGAAAGTTTTCGTTCCGAGTGATATCGGAGTGGGAATACAGGTCATATCCAGCTGCCTGATCGGCGACGTCAAAGTGCTGGACCAGAGACGCGGCGGCATTTTTAACCAAATGTCCGTAGAAACGCCGAGTTTTGCGGATTCCGATAAGCGGGTCGTGCTCATTGTCAGCAGCTTTATCGGAGACGTTCGTGTGACGAAGGTAGGTTAAAGTTGATGATGAGGTTCGTAAAAAACAGCAAATGGGAATCTGCGATATACTCGGGTTTGGCCACATTGTCTCTCATGCTGCTTCTTTACTTCGGTTGGATTGTCATGACGGATAATCCCCCGGATATCGAATCGTGGCTTGGCTGGACATCGGGTCTGGTCATTGCGCAGATGATTATATCTTATCGTTTCGGGCAAAAGACGCATAGACGGCTGGACCAGCTTCAGGTGGTCATCAAGCAAGCGTCTGCAGGAAATTGGACTGCTCGTCTTCCGGACATCAGCTCGGACATATTCTCAGACGTTTACAGGGACTTCAACGCGATGATCGGAGATGTGGAATCCCGGCTGAAGCTGCTTCAGAAGATGGGGGAACGGCACATTATGGAAGACGCCTCTTCCAAGGAAGCAGCCGTTCTCGAGGAAAGGCGCCGTCTGGCAAGAGACCTGCACGACACCGTAAGTCAGCAGCTGTTCGCTTTGCATATGTCTGCCTCATCCTTGCCGAAACTGCTCGATCGCGATGCCGCTCAAGCCCAGAAGGTGATGGCCCAGCTCATCGAAATGTCATCCTCGGCGCAGCGCCAAATGCGAGGCCTGATTGCTCAGCTGCGTCCCATGGAGCTGCAAGGAAGAACGCTGGCGGAAGCGTTGGAGAAATGGTTCCCCGACTATTGCCGCCAGAATGGTCTTCAGGGTACGCTTGACGTGCAAATTAACCGGCGGCTCAAGGACGCTAAGGAACATCAGCTGTTTCTCATCATTCAGGAAGCGATGGCGAATGTCGTGAAACATGCGGAAGCTACCAGCGTCCGCTTATATCTGGGTGAAACGGACCAGCAAATTTCCTTGCATATCGAGGATAACGGCGTAGGATTCAGCGGAGATCATGTGCGGACCGGCGCATACGGCCTGTTTACGATGCGGGAACGCGCACAGACGCTTGGCGGCGAGGCGGAAGTTGTTACGAAGCCGGGCTCCGGCACACGAGTAAGGGTCTCGCTTCCGAAATTCACCGCGAACACGGACGACGAGACAGTGACCGATGTTGATCTTAAAAGAGGAGAAAAGTGAAATGGCAGATGGTTCGGTATCCCCTTGGAAGGTGCTCATCGTTGACGATCATGAGATGGTGCGCATGGGCCTTCGCACTTATTTAATGTTAGACTCCAGATTTGAAGTCATCGGGGAAGCTGCAAGCGGCAAGGATGCGGTCGAAGCTCTGCAAAGCGGACGATTTGACGGCGGGATGCCTCAATTGGTACTCATGGATTTGATGATGCCCGACATGGATGGTGTGGAGACGACTCGAGCGCTGCTGGAAAAGTATCCGGATCTTCGGATCATCATTCTGACCAGTTTTCTTGAGGATGACAAGATCGTCGAAGCGATCGAAGCGGGTGCGGTAAGCTATGTTCTGAAGACGGTATCTGCAGATGAACTCATTTACGCGATGCAGGGAGCGATCCGTAACATGCCGGTGATGAGCGGCGAAGTTTCCCAAGCGTTGACACGGGGGCTGCGCAAACGTTCCACCGACAATGAGACGGAAGGCTTGACTGAACGGGAACGTGAGGTGCTGCTGCTCATAGCCGAAGGAAGATCGAATAAAGAAATCGGAGACGAGCTGCATATCAGTATCAAAACCGTTAAAACCCATGTGAGCAACCTGCTCATGAAGTGTGAGCTTGAAGACCGCACGCAGCTTGCGATCTATGCTCACCGAAAAGGCTGGGTCAAAAACGGATAAAGCGCCCGTTTTACGGGCATTCTAGTAATAATAGGGCAAGGGTAATTTTGTCTGCCATCACATCATATATACTTAACTTAACGAATAACGGCATTCGGCAATGCCGTTATTTTCATATCCGCGCTTTCCCGGGTAAATGACCTGCGCGGTATATCTTTTACTTCATCTTCATTTCGGTTTAAGATAGTTTTAAGGATTGATGATTAACATCTAATCAAAGACACAAGATTGCGCCCATCTTTTCCGGCGCGCGAGGAGGCATACACAATGGATGATCAAAACAGAAAGCCGGATGATAGGCAGGGCTTCTCTTCCGAGGAGCCGGCCAGGGACGATCCGTACGCCAACGTCCGCAGGGAATCCGAGCCTTATACATTCGGTCCGTTCGGATCCGGCCAGAGAACCGGAAGCGAGCGTCCATACCCCGAGCAATCCCAGCCGGACATCATCGTTCCTGTTTCCTCCACCAAGGAGTACCGTCCGTTTACGGTATCCGGAGGCTCCCGTGACTGGGGCTCCAAGCCCCCGAGAAGAAGTTCCTTCCGATCGATGTTCGCAGCATTCCTGGTCGGTGTTGTAACTCTGGGAGCCTTGATGTTTGCTGCCGATCACAACAACTGGTTTTCATCTTCGCTGCTGGGCGGTACGATGAATGCCGAGGAAGCCGTGTCCAAGCCTGCAGGCAGCCCGGTTAACAATTCGACGGATGTGGTTAGACCCAACAACATTGCCAAGATATTCGAGCAATCATCTCCTGCGGTCGTAAAAATCGAAACCTACTCGAGCAGCAGCGCGAACGACAATGGAGGCGGCGGTATTCTTGAGGATCCGTTCTTCCGCCAATTCTTCGGAGATAATTTCGGCAACGGCAACGAGGGCGGAAATCGCGGCAACGGAAGCGATAACGGCGCTGCTCAGCCGACCGGTATGGGATCCGGATTTATTTTCGATTCGACCGGCTATATCCTGACCAACCAACACGTAATCGGCGGCGCCGATCAGATCAAAGTAACGGTCAACGGACACGATCAACCCCTCAACGCCAAATTGCTCGGCTCAAGCTACGACCTGGATTTGGCGGTATTGAAAGTTGAAGGCAAGGATTTCCCGACATTGAAGCTCGGCGACTCCAGCAGCTTGAACATGGGAGACTGGGTCGTTGCAATCGGCAATCCTTACGGATTCGACCATACCGTAACAGTAGGCGTATTAAGCTCCAACGAACGTGAGATCAGTATTCCGGACAGTAACGGCCAACGCAACTATCAACACTTGCTTCAGACGGACGCGTCGATCAATCCCGGCAACTCCGGCGGACCGCTGCTCAACTTGAAGGGTGAGGTCGTGGGGATCAATACCGCAGTCAGCGCTCAAGCGCAAGGAATCGGATTCGCTATTCCGACGAGCACGATCACGGAAGTGCTCGACAACCTGAAAAGCAATACCAAGATTCCGCAAAAGCCGGCACCATTCATTGGCGCAACTCTTGCGGATATGACAGCGGATATCGCAACGAGGCTCGGTATTGATAAAAGCACCGCCGGCGCCTTCGTCACGGAAGTTCTATACGGCTCCCCCGCTTACAAAGGCGACCTGCGTCAATATGACGTTATTGTCGGAATCGACGGTCAAAGTGTCAGCAAGAAGGAAGAATTGATCGCAGCCATTCAGAAGAAAACGGTCGGAGATAAGGTCACGCTTAATGTAATAAGGTCAGACAAGAAAATCGATGTCCCTGTAGAGATCGGCGACAGGAACGAGTACCAGACTCAGTAACGTTGGAAACAGCGGGAGGGCCATAACCGGTTTTCCCGCTCTTTTGTGCCAGGGGAGGACGATCCGGATGAGGCCTCATATCGCTGTCATCGATGATGATGAGAAAATCACTTCGCTGCTCAGGCGCAGCTTGGCGTTCGAGGGTTACGAAGTAACGACGGCTCCGGACGGTACGGCGGGTTTGAACCTGCTCAGCCGGCGGAACGCGGATCTGGTTATATTGGACGTCATGATGCCCAACATGGATGGCTGGGAGGTGTGCAGGCGGCTGCGCGAGGCCGGGATCAAGACTCCGGTCCTCCTCCTGACTGCGCGTGATGAAGTGCATGACAGGGTGAAGGGACTGGATCTCGGAGCGGATGACTATCTCGTTAAGCCGTTTGCTCTTGAAGAGCTGATGGCGCGTGTTCGGGCTTTGCTCAGAAGGCGGCCGGAGACAGCCGGTACGGAGACGCTCTTACAGTATGAGGATCTCTCTTTGGATGTTGAGGCGCGAGAAACGGCTAGGGGAGGCAGGCGGATCGAGCTGACCGCCAAAGAATTCGACCTGCTGCATCTTTTTATGCTGAATCCCAGGCGGGTATTGTCACGGGATTTGATCATGGAGCGGATCTGGGGTTACGACTACAGCGGTGAGTCGAACGTGCTCGAGGTCTATATCGCCATGCTCCGGCAGAAGCTCGAAGAGCAAGGAGAGAAACGGCTGATCCAAACCGTCCGAGGCGCGGGATACATCTTGAAAGGAGAAAGCTAGGCATGTCCATCCGGCTTCGGTTGACGCTCTGGTATTCCGGGCTGCTGGCCGTTCTGTTGGTGGCAGTCGGTATTATCGTGTACAGCGTCGTCTACAACAACACGATGTCGGACCTGCGGCATCGATTGCAGCAGGAAGCGGAACAGATCCGGGTTTCCGGCAGCTTTTTCTCCGGCGGGATTGATTTGAACGCTAGAATTACGGGCAGCATCGATGTGAATACCATCGGTGTGCAGGTCATCAACTATACGGAAGATACGCAAGGCATCGTCAGCAGCAAAACGAATAACCTGGTCAGATGGAATATAACCTATCCTCATCCGGACTTCTTGGAGGCCGAGAACCGCTTCGTATCCACCCAAGTGCAAGGTTATCCCTTCTTGGTCTACGAGCAGCCGATTCAATTGAGAAACAAAATCGTAGGATTGCTGCAAGTCGGCGCATTTATAGGAGGAGAAGAGCAGTTTTTCACCCGGTTAAGAACGATATTGTGGATTTCCGTAGCTGCCGGTCTGGTAGCGGCTTTCTGGCTCGGCATGATCTTGTCCCGGCAGGCGCTGCGTCCGCTTAATCGGGTAACCGAAGCCGCAGAGCAAATTCAAGGCGGGTCCGAGCTTGGCTTAAGAATTCCGCGGGAGAAATCCGATGATGAGATCGGGCGCTTAACCGACACATTAAACGGCATGCTGACAGGCTTGGAGCGGGCATACAAAACGCTGGAGGAATCGAACACCGCGCAGCGCCGGTTTGTTTCCGATGCTTCGCATGAATTAAGGACACCTCTGACGACGATTCGCGGCAACATCGATCTATTGGAGAAAATTTGGTCGGATGAACAGCGGCAGGGGGAAGGAGAAGGAGAGCCGGGTGCCGGCAGCGGGCTGTCCTCTGCCGACAAGCGGCAGATGTCATTGGAGTCTATTCGGGACATCGCAGACGAAGCGCGCAGGATGAGCAGACTGGTTAATGATTTGCTTGCGCTCGCCCGTGCCGACGCGGGAGTATGTGATGGAGATGGAAAATTTGCCGCTGCGGCCGTTAGCCGAAGAGGCCGCACGGCGGGCGGCTTTTCTTCCCAGGAACGCGGAATGGGTTGCGGGACCCTTCGATACACTTGAGGGCGTATGGGTGCGGGGTAACCGGGATTATTTGCTGCAATTGTTATTCATTCTTATCGAGAACGGCTTTAAGTACACACCGTCAGGACAAGTTCGCCTTTCCGCGGTGCAATCCGAATCTCATGTCGGTCTGACGGTATCCGACACCGGCATCGGATTAACGCCTGAGGAAGTGCCGCACATTTTTCAGCGGTTCTATCGCGCCGACGTTTCAAGAGGTCAAACCTCCGGAACCGGACTGGGACTGTCGATCGCCAAGTGGATCGCCGACATGCATGACAGCAGGCTCGAAGTAAGGAGCAAACTCGGAGAAGGCAGCGCGTTCACCGTCTGGCTGCCGATCACGGCGGTGCAATATTCCGATTGATGCGTTATAATAATATACATCGTAACGCCCGCAGCCTTTACGATCCATGGAGGCTTTTGCAGAACGGGCAAGAAAGCAGGCGAAAGCTTATGGAAGTCGTTAAAATATCTCCGCGCGGCTATTGTTACGGCGTGGTGGATGCGATGGTGTTGGCGCTGCAAACGGCCCGTAACCTGGATCTGCCGCGCCCTATTTATATATTGGGCATGATCGTGCATAACAGTCATGTCACGGAAGCTTTCAAGGAAGAAGGCATTATCACGTTGGACGGGCACGACCGGATTGAAATTCTCGAGAAGATCGATCATGGCACCGTCATTTTCACCGCGCACGGCGTTTCTCCGGAAGTTCGCCGCAGGGCCAAGGACAAAGGACTGACCGTCGTAGACGCGACTTGTCCCGATGTCACCAAAACCCATGATTTGATCCGGGAGAAGACCGCTGAAGGTTATGAGGTCATCTACATCGGCAAGAAGGGCCATCCCGAGCCGGAAGGCGCGATCGGAATCGCCCCGGGCCATGTGCATCTGATTGAACGGGAAGAAGATATAACAGCGCTCAGTCTAACAACGGACCGGATTATCATTACGAATCAGACGACCATGTCGCAGTGGGACATTAAGCATCTCATCTCACTGCTGATCAAAGCTTTTCCATCGGCCGAAATACACAATGAAATTTGCCTGGCGACGCAGGTCCGTCAAGAAGCGGTAGCCGATCAAGCGAAGGAAGCCCAGCTTTGTATCGTGGTCGGCGACCCGCGCAGCAACAACTCCAATCGGCTGGCACAAGTATCGCAAGAGATTGCCGGCGTTCCCGCCTATCGGGTGGCCGATGTGACCGAGATCAGGCAGGAGTGGCTGCAGGGGATTGAAAGGGTTGCAGTGACCTCCGGCGCTTCGACGCCCACCGCCCTGACCAAAGAGGTCATCTCGTACCTCGAACAATACGACCCCAATCAACCGGACACCTGGATAGTGCGTCGAACGGTGAATCCGAACAAGCTCCTGCCGAATGTCAGGGAGAAAACAGTCGAAGCCGGAAAGTGACCGCTTTTGCGATAGAATCGGAAGGAGCATTCCATGCATCGAATTCGCTTGCTGCGGCGTTGGCTGAAATACAAATACTTGATGCTCATTCGCGCCAAGGGAGGAGCTTCGATGGTCGCGATGGGCTTTGCGATCGGGTTGGCCGTCGAAATGTTTACACTTCCCACCTTGGGTTTTGCTTTTCTGTTAATTTTACCGCTCGCGTACTTGCTTCGCGGTAATTTTGCCGCTGCATTGATCGGCTTCGTATTCGGCAAGCTGATCTACATTCCAATGATGATCCCCAATTCGATCGTCGGCGGATGGGTGCTGCCGGAACATCTCTCATTCCATTTGTCGTTCGTCCCGGAATGGGTGGACCGCCTTCTGCTCGCCAATGTGAAGCTGATTGTCGGTGGAATGATCGACGGCGTTGCGCTGGGCATCTTGTTCTATTTTCCAATCAAATACAGCATCAATGCATTCAAAAACAAGCGCCGGGACAAAAGAAAACAAAGGCGCGCAACTCTGGAAGCGAACGCTTGAATCAAAGAGCTCCTGTCCGTTCTAGCAGTAGAACGTGGTTGACAGGTGCTCTTTTTTTAGCTATATTTACTTTAGTGCTTAAAAGCGTATAAGCGTTGAAGCGTATAAGTGTTAAAATGATAGGGAGAGTGAAACTGATGATCGTGATAACTTCCCCGCATATCGCTGAAGAGCGTATTGCGGAAATCGTTCGCCATATTGAGAAAAGCGGCGTTCAGGCGCATGTGTCTCATGGCAAAGACCGTACGGTCATCGGAATTATCGGCAGAGCCGAGCCGTCTCTCGCGGAACATATCCGTTCCATGCAGGGTGTCGAGAACGTCATTAAGATTTCTAAATCTTATAAATTGGCGAGCCGGGAGTTTCATCCGGATGATACGATCATCGAAGTGAAAGGCGTCAGAATCGGCGGCGACGACCTGGTTGTGATGGGCGGGCCTTGCGCGGTCGAGACTCCTGAGCAAATCGATGAAATTGCCCGTCTGGTGAAGGAAGCCGGCGGCCAGGTGCTGCGCGGCGGCGCTTTTAAACCCCGTACCGGTCCATACAGTTTTCAAGGAATCGGTGTGGAAGGGCTCAAGTGGATGAAGGAAGCCGGAGACAAATACGGCCTTCTCACGATTACGGAAGTTATGGCGCCCGAATTTGTAGATATTTGTGCGGAGTATGCGGACATCATGCAGGTGGGAACGCGGAATATGCAAAACTTCGATTTGCTCCGCAAGCTCGGCACGATTCAAAATCCGGTGCTGCTCAAGCGCGGCTTCAGCTCCACTTATGACGAGTGGCTTAACGCGGCCGAGTATATTTTAGCCGGCGGCAACCCTAATGTCATGTTGTGCGAGCGCGGCATTCGGACATTCGAAACCTATACCCGCAACACGTTCGACCTGGCCGCTGTCCCGGTCATTCAGGAACTGTCCCATCTGCCGGTTATCGCCGATCCGAGTCATGCCACGGGACGCCGCGAGCTGGTCGAAAGGATGACCAAAGCTTCCGTAGCAGCCGGCGCGAACGGACTCATTATCGAAATGCATACCGATCCGGACAACTCCGCGACGGGAGACGGCGTCCAATCCCTGTTCCCGGATCAGTTCGCAAATCTGCTGAAAGAGCTCGAACAGCTTGCGCCGCTTTGCGGCAAGCAGTTTAATACCGAGAAAGCGCCGGCTGAAGCTTTTGCGACCTGGAGGAAGTAAGGCCCTCAAATATTCTGAGATCACACCGGTTGTTTGCCGAAACGGCGAGCGGCGGTGTGATTTTTTTAGTGGAACGCGCCGTTATGACACATGCTAACTCACCTCCGTCAACGCCAGTAACTCTTAATCGACACACGGTACGTTGAGTTTCCCATCTTTTTCTTTTAAACTGAGCACGATAGGGAGCATGATGCGCCGTGATCCGGTGCTCTGGAGGATAAGCTCATGAAGGACACGTACATTTTATCGCTGGATCAAGGGACGACCAGCACGCGGGCAATCCTTTTCGATCGTGACGGACATTCGGTTGCAATTGCGCAGCAGTCCATAAAGCAGTTCTATCCGAAGCCGGGATGGGTGGAACACGACCCGGTTGAAATCTGGCAGTCCGCTCTCAAAGTGATGGGCGACGTCCTCACATCAGCCGGCATCGAAGCCGTCCAGATCGAGGCTATCGGCATTACGAATCAAAGGGAAACGGCGGTCATATGGGACAAACGGAGCGGACAGCCGATTCACAATGCGGTCGTATGGCAGTCCCGTCAAACATCGGATCTTTGCGACCTACTGAAGCGGCAGGGGCATGAGGATATTTTTCGCGAGCGAACCGGGCTTCGTATCGATCCTTATTTTTCCGGCACGAAAGTGACCTGGATGCTGGATACCGTAACCGGCGCACGAGACCTGGCGGAAAAAGGCGAGCTCCTCTTCGGAACAATCGACACATGGCTCATCTGGAATTTGACCGGCGGCAGCGTGCATGTGACGGACTATACCAATGCTTCGCGTACGCTCATGTATGATATCTATCAACGCAAATGGGATAACGACCTGCTGCGGCTGTTGGACGTTCCCGCGGCGCTGCTGCCGGAAGTCCGGTCGTCATCTGAAGTTTACGGACATACCGATCCATCCAGCTGCTTCGGCATGGCTGTGCCGATTGCAGGCGCAGCGGGAGATCAGCAGGCGGCCTTGTTCGGCCAGCAATGTTGGGAGCCGGGCATGGCTAAGAATACTTATGGCACCGGCTGCTTCATGCTGATGAACACGGGAAGCGAGGCGGTCCGCTCCAAAAACGGCTTGCTCACAACAATCGCCTGGGGCATTGGCGGCGATATTCAATATGCGCTCGAAGGCAGCGTTTTTGTGGCGGGATCCGCCATTCAGTGGCTGCGCGACGAGCTGGAGCTGATTGAGAGTTCCTCCGAAAGCGAATCCTATGCCGAGAAAGTCGACTCCAGCGATGGCGTGTATGTGGTGCCTGCGTTTGTCGGGCTTGGAACGCCTTATTGGGACAGCGATGTCCGCGGCGCGGTATTCGGGCTCACCCGGGGCAGCGGCAAAGCCCATTTGATTCGAGCTACACTCGAATCCTTGGCCTATCAAACCAAGGATGTGGTTAAGGCGATGGAAGATGACTCGGGAATTCCGCTGACCAAGCTGCGTGTCGACGGAGGCGCGGTCGGCAATAAATTCCTCATGCAGTTCCAAAGCGACATGCTGGGCGTCCAAGTCGAATGTCCGGAGCTGGGAGAACTTACGGCGCTCGGGTCCGCTTATTTGGCGGGGTTGGCGGTCGGCTACTGGAAAGATCGTAAAGCTTTAAGCGAACATGCCAAGGTGCATACCTGTTATGATCCGGCAATGGATGAAGCGCGCCGCAGTGAACTGTATAACGGTTGGAAAAAGGCCGTCAAGGCGGCGATTGCTTTTAAATAAGCTGGTCAACGAGGAGGAATCACAATGGCAGCATCATTCTCGGCAGCTACCCGTAACGAACGGTTGCAGCAGATGGCAAAACAGACTTTCGACCTGATCGTCATCGGGGGAGGTATTACCGGCGCCGGCATTGCGCTGGATGCCCAAACCCGCGGCATGACTACGGCATTGTTCGAAATGCAGGATTTTGCGTCAGGAACTTCAAGCCGCTCCACGAAGCTTGTTCACGGCGGTCTGAGATATTTGAAGCAGCTGGAAGTGCGCGTCGTTGCGGAGGTCGGCAAGGAGAGAGCCATCGTGTACGAGAACGGGCCTCATGTCACTACACCGATCCGCATGCTGCTGCCGATTTATAAAGGCGGAACTTTCGGCCGGTTCAGCACGTCGATCGGGCTGGCGGTATACGACTTTTTGGCCGGGGTGAAAAAAGAAGAGCGGCGTAAAATGCTGAGCCCTGAGCAGACACTTGATCAAGAACCGCTGTTAAAAAGAGAGGGTCTTCTGGCAAGCGGCAACTACGTTGAATACCGTACGGACGATGCCCGCCTCACTGTTGAAGTGATGAAGAAGGCGGCCGAGCACGGCGTCGCCGCAGTGAATTACGCCCAAGTAACAGGGTTCATCTATGAACACGGGCGGATCGCCGGAGTGACCGTAGAGGAACGGATGAGCGGTGAAGTATATCAAATTCATGCGGCGACAGTTGTGAATGCGGCCGGCCCCTGGGTGGATACGTTGAGAGAAAAAGACGAGTCCAAGCACGGCAAGACGCTGCATCTTACGAAAGGCGTGCATCTTGTTTTTGACGGCGAGCGTTTCCCTTTGAGGCAGGCTGTCTATTTCGATACGCCGGACCGTCGGATGGTATTCGCCATTCCCCGAGACGGGAAAACCTACGTCGGAACGACCGATACCAATTACAACGGCGACAAAGCGAATCCCCGCATGACGGAAGAAGACCGGCGGTACCTGCTCGACGCGGTCAATCCGCTTTTTCCCGAGCTCAAGCTTACTGCCGAGGACGTAGAATCCAGCTGGGCCGGCCTGCGTCCTCTCATACATGAAGAAGGCAAAGATCCTTCGGAAATATCCCGCAAGGATGAAATCTTCCGTTCGGATGCCGGTCTCATCTCAATCGCAGGAGGAAAGCTCACGGGCTATCGGAAAATGGCGGAGACCGTTGTCGATCGCGTGGCGGAGGAGCTTGCAAAACAAGGCACACGGTTCGGCGGCTCCATTACCCGCAGCTTGCCGATATCGGGTGGAGAAGTGAACGGATCCGCTGCATACCCGGCTTTTGTAAGAGAATGTACAGCTCAGGGCGTTCGCGCCGGACTAAATGAAGCGGCGGCTGCCCGGCTCGCTCATCGTTATGGAACGAATGCGGGGAAGATTCTCGAACGGGTAACGCGTAATACGGATGAAGCAGAATCGTACGGAATGCCTGTTGAACTTTACGCGGAGCTTCTGTATGCAATGGATGAGGAAATGGCGGCGACACCGGCGGACTTTTTCATTCGGCGCACGGGAGCGCTATTCTTTGACATACAGAAGGTAAGCAGATGGCGGGAGGCGGTCATTCGCGTTATGTCCGACAAACTGAATTGGACGAATGAGATGCGCGAAAGATTTGAGGAGGATCTGCTAGTGGAAATCAATGCGGCGACGACAGCCCTTAGATGAATGAGATGAAGTCAGACAAATTTCGACACATTTCTTGACTTACTAGTTGTTATCTATTAAAATTACATTCATTGCTTTGTTTCATAATGATTTTCATATCATCATATACAACTTCTTATCAAGAGAGGCGGAGGGATAACGGCCCTATGATGCCCGGCAACCGATCCACGCAAGTGTGGAGTTCGGTGCCAATTCCGCCGGACGCAAGGTCCGGAAGATGAGAGGGTCATGAGCGAACGACAGGCCTCTGTACCCTTTGGTATGGAGGTTTTTTATATACCGAAAAAAGGAGGGGTAAGGAATGATCAAGCTGTCCGGCATTCGTAAGGACTATCAAGCAGGCCGAGGTACGATAACGGCGCTTGATACGCTCAATCTGGAGGTCGGCAGAGGAGAAATTTTCGGAGTGATCGGTCATTCCGGAGCGGGAAAGAGCACATTGATCCGGACGATCAATCTGCTGGAGCGGCCTACGGACGGTACAGTCCACATTGACGGCATCGAGCTTACTGCGCTGAACGGCCGGCGGCTCCAGCAAGAGCGCAGCAACATCGGAATGATCTTTCAGCATTTTAATTTGCTTTCCTCGGCCACTGTGGCGGAGAACATTGCGTTTCCTCTAAGTCTTTCCAAGGCTCCCCGGGCAGAGATAGAGCGGCGGGTACGAGAGCTCGTCGGACTCGTCGGCCTCGAGGGGCAAGAAAATAAATATCCCGCTCAATTGTCGGGCGGTCAGAAGCAGCGTGTCGGCATTGCGCGGGCGCTCGCCACGAATCCGAAAGTACTGCTCTGCGACGAAGCGACATCCGCGCTCGATCCGCAAACGACGAAATCGATTCTGTCGCTGCTGCTCGAAATCAACCGCGAGCTTGGCATCACAATCGTACTGATTACGCATGAGATGGCGGTTATCCGGTCAATCTGCGACCGGGTTGCGGTATTGGACGGCGGCCGGATCGTCGAATCGGGAGCCGTTGCGGATGTTTTTCTGAAGCCGCAGCACCCGACAACGAGGGAATTTGTTGCGCAGACGGAGGACGCTGCTGACGCAAGGCTTATCGATACCGACGATTCTAAGCCGCGTGACAGGACGAGAATCCGTGTTACCTTCGTAGGGGAGCAAACCTATGAGCCCGTCTTATATGAAACGATGCGAGACACGGGTGTCCCTTTCATCATTTTGCAGGGCACTGTGTCTCGCCTCAAGGAGACGCCTTACGGTCAGCTGGTTCTGGAACTCAAGGGATCGGGTGAGGAAACCGAAAGAGCAGTGCTCGCTCTGCGGAACCGTGGGCTTGATGTGGAGGTGATGGATCATGCTTGATTGGCTGGCTGACGTCGATTGGAGCGACATCTGGCAGAATACGCTGGACACATTGACGATGCTCGGCGGGTCCACCCTTTTCACATTGATTCTCGGTCTGCCGATCGGCATTCTGCTCTACATGACAAGGCGAGGTCAGCTGCTGGAGCAGCCGGTCGTATATTGGGTGCTTTCGGTGGTCGTCAACGTGCTGCGTTCGGTGCCATTCATCATTCTTATGATTCTCGTCATCCCGGTAACGAAGTTTCTAGTCGGTACTTCGCTTGGTGTTCGCGGCACGATTCCGCCCCTCGTCATTGGTGCAGCGCCGTTCTTCGCGCGGCTGGTCGAGACGTCGCTGCGCGAAGTCGACCGGGGTGTGGTGGAGGCCGCCCAGTCGATGGGCGCGTCCAAATGGCAGATCATCCGGCGGGTATTGCTTCCGGAAGCGCGTCCCGGCCTGATCGCCGGCATTACGATCACGGCGGTTACGCTCGTCGGCTACACCGCAATGTCGGGCGCCATTGGGGGCGGAGGTCTTGGCGATCTGGCCATTCGCTACGGCTATTATCGGTTCGAGACGACCGTCATGATCATTACGGTCATCATCCTGCTGATCCTGGTGCAGATCCTGCAAATGATCGGCGACCGGCTGGTCCGGCATTATTCTCGCAAATAGAGAGAACCAACACATTATTAGATAAGAAAAGGGAGAGAACCACTCATGAAAAAAATACTGTTTCTTTCGTTGACCATTGTGCTTGCATTTACGCTGTCCGCCTGCGGACAGAAGCCGGAGAATACGAGTCCCGATTCAGCGAGTGCTTCCGCTTCTAATGAAGCGGGCAGCACCGCGTCGTCCGAACCCGTAACGCTGAAAGTCGGCGCGACCGCTGTACCGCAGGCTGAAATTCTGGAGCATATCGTCCCTGCGCTGAAAGCTGAAGGGGTTAACCTTGAAATCAAGGAATTCACGGATTATGTCCAGCCAAACGTACAAGTGTATGAAAAGCAACTGGATGCCAACTTTTTTCAGCATATTCCGTACATGGAACAATTCAACAAGGATAGGAACATGGATCTCGTAAAGGTGACGGGCGTTCATATCGAGCCGTTCGGCGCATACTCCAGCAAGATCAAGAAGACGGATGAGCTGAAGGACGGCGCATCGGTGGCTATTCCGAACGACCCGTCCAACGGCGGCCGCGCGCTGGCGTTGCTGGAGAAGAACGGCTTGATCAAGTTGAAAGCCGGCGTCGGCATCTCCGGTACGGTGAAGGACATCACAGAGAATCCGAAAAACCTGAAGCTGAAGGAATTGGAAGCCGCCATGCTGCCGCGTGCGCTGGACGAGGTGGACCTTGCGCTGATTAATACGAACTACGCAATCGAAGCAGGCCTAAATCCGATGAAAGATGCGCTGTTCATTGAGGACAAAGAATCGCCTTACGTGAATATCCTCACCGCGCGTCCGGACAACGCCCAGTCCGATGCCATGCAGAAGCTCGCAAAGGCGCTGAACTCCGAAGACGTGAAGCAGTTCATCAATGATAAGTACAAAGGCGCCGTCGTACCGGCGTTCTAAGTTGAGATAACGCACGAATTGCCCTATGCCCGTTGGCATAGGGCTTTCTCATGGAGAAAGCCGATTGTCCCAATGATTTCATGGCTTTTAGATGAACAGTGTGAGCTATGCTCACATATGAATAAAAAATACCTGACATAACTATTGACGCTCGAAAAGTGGAGTTTTATAATTACTTTCATAAGTAAGGTGAAAACTTGAACGAAATGATGTTTTCACGCGCTTAATGTTCGGAAATGGGGAGGAAATACCAAGATGTCTGCTCAAAAAGTATTGAATTTGATTCAAGAACACAACATTGAGTTCGTTGACTTCCGTTTTGTCGACCTTGCCGGTCGTGCTCACCACATCACGCTGCCGGCCACAGAAGTTGACGCAGATACATTCGTAAATGGCGTTGCGTTCGACGGCTCTTCCATCGTGGGCTTCCGGGGCATTGAGGAATCCGACATGGTCATGATGCCGGATGCGGAAACGGCATACGTTGATCCTTTTACTGCACATGCGACATTGATCGTAATGTCCAATATCCATACACCGGACGGCGACCGCTATGAGCGGGATCCTCGTTCGATCGCACACAAAGCCGAAGAATACTTGCAGAAATCCGGTGTCGGCACGGACGCTTTCTTTGCACCGGAATCCGAGTTTTTCATTTTCGACGACGTTCGATATGAGTCCACTATGAATTCCTCTTCGTTCTTCGTAGACTCTGAGGAAGCCTCTTGGAACACGAACCGCAAAGAAGAAGGCGGAAACCTCGGCTTCAAAATCCGTACCAAAGGCGGTTATGTACCGGTTGCGCCGGTCGATGCCCAGCAGGACATCCGCAGCGAGATGGTTCGCCTGATGCAAGAAACCGGCCTGCGCGTCGAGCGTCACCACCACGAAGTGGCGACAGCCGGCCAAGCGGAAATCAACTTCCGTTTCGACACGCTGACTAAAACAGCCGATAACTTGATGAAATACAAATACATCATCCACAACGTAGCCCGCCAATACGGCAAAGTCGCAACGTTCATGCCTAAACCGCTTTTCGGCGATAACGGCAGCGGGATGCACGTGCATACGTCCATCTTCAACGGCGATACTCCTTTGTTCTATGAAAAAGGCGCCTATGCGAACCTTAGCCAAATGGCTCTGAACTTCATCGGCGGCATTCTGTACCATGCACCTGCTTTGATCGCGATCACGAACCCATCGACGAACTCGTTCAAACGTCTCGTTCCGGGTTACGAAGCGCCGGTGAACCTGGTGTATTCCAAAGGTAACCGTTCGGCAGCTGTCCGTATTCCGGTTGCGGCTGTAACGCCAAAAGGCTGCCGCGTCGAGTTCCGCACGCCGGACTCCACGGCTAACCCGTACCTTGCTTTCGCAGCGATGCTTATGGCTGGTCTGGACGGAATCAAGCGCAAGCTGGATCCCGAAGCTCTGGGTTACGGTCCGTTCGATAAGAACATTTATGAGCTTTCCGATGACGAGAAGAAAGAAATCCGCAGCGTTCCAGGCACATTGGACGAAGCGCTCGACGCTCTCGAAGCGGATTCCGACTTCCTCACCGAAGGCGGCGTATTCACGAAGGAATTCATCGACAACTATGTCGGTGTGAAGCGTGCTGAGGCCAAAGCGGTCGCGATCCGCATTCATCCTCACGAGTACGGTCTGTACTTCGACTGCTAATATGAGATTCAACAATCAAGATAAAAGCTCCCATCGCGGGAGCTTTTGTTTTTTTATATATTTGGAGGCATCGACATCTTATAGTCTTGCACCACAGACGGCGGCGTGTCATGAATATAAGGCGGTGCAGGCGGAAGAGATTGCTGCTCTCCCATGGCCTGCGGGTTGGTGACATACTGAAAGACTCCCTTGCCGTCGCATGAAGGTCCACGGGCCCACCGTCCTTGTGCGCTTTGCTCGCCTCTCGAAAAGTTGAAAAACACATAAGAAAACTCTCTTCGCTCCCTTTCCTGCGGGAACGTACCCGGCGCAACAAATCCTTCATTCTCTTCAAGCTCGGAAAGTGCGGCCGCCCATTGATTCTGATGCATCGTATCTCGGGCAATCAGAAATGCCAGCGTGTCGCGAACCCCGCGATCGGTAGTCGATTCATACACTCTCGCGGCCTCCACTCTGCCTCCGGACTCTTTTGCCAGATTGTCCCGAAAGTCAGCTAATAAATTGCCTGTAGCCGTTACATAACGTCCGTTCCAAGGGTACCCTTCAGCGTCGGACGGCAGTGCTCCCAATCCGGAATAGATTGCATGCATCGGACTCATACCGGCCAGAATGGCGCCTACCATAGGATTCTGTGCGGCAATCGCATCTTGATCCTGCCAAGGCGCATTATCGAGCAGCCTCGCAATGAGTGTCGACACGATTTCCACATGGGCGAGTTCTTCAGTGCCTGTATCCAGCAGCAAATCCTTATACTTGCTGTTCGCGTCGCCGCGAAGATTCCATCCCTGCAATAAATATTGGATCGCCACCGTCATTTCACCGAACTTACCCGCCAGAATTTCCTGCAGCCGCTTGGCAAGGAGAGGGTCGGGGCGTTCAGGCCTCGCTTGGTATTGCAGCTCTTTGATATGGTAAAACAAACTCCTCCACCCCTTTCATGCTATGGACTCAAACCGATGAGGCTTTGATTAAGCATTTTATACCGATGTGCGGGAATAGGTGTTTGTACGCGGTAAGCTATTGATGGTCGGCGAGAGTGGAACTTTGCGTGAAAAGGGTTCGGATAGAGCCGGAAACCGTTGGGCTGTCGTCGGGGGGGCTTAATTTCCTGGTTGGACGAGCATCCCAAGCAGGCTAGAAGTAAAATAAACGGAGAAAGCCGGCTTCGAGCTGCGCCGGGACACGCCGATGGGACCGGACGGCAGATGGCTCGAGGTGGCACCGCCCAATGCGCAATCCTGCCTCGTGATTTATCCGAAGTCGATGATGGCCGGCTGGGAGGAAATGAAGGCGGGGATCGTATTCTTATGTGACGATATCAACGGCACGTTCGAACGGATGAAAGCGGCGGGCGTGAAGTTTTTGGAGGAGCCGAACCCGATGCCTTGGGGCACCTATGCGCGGTTCGAGGATGAGGACGGCAACGAATTTCTTTTGAAAGGTTAGAATGGCGGGCAGCGCAATCTCCGTGTTGATACGGGGGATGCCTTTTTATTGCGTGATGGATGGAGAGATCGTCAGTGACGAGAAAATAAACTGGAAATCCTCCAGCTAATTGTTTCCCCAGGATTGTTCGCAGAAAATGAGCTAAAAAGCGCCATCTTATCGCGGCCAAAAGTACTGCAAAGTCGATCAGAGCTGAATTAGCTGGAGACTTTCCATATAAAGTGCCAAAACGGCGTCAAAAGCTGAAATTAACCACAGGATTTCCTTTTAATCGAGGCGCCCAACCCCAGTGCACTCTGGCATACGTTCTGCGACTCAGCGGCTGAAGGGGAACTCGCCGATCGACTCATAGCTGGGGCGGCGGCCTAAGTGGGTGCGGAGCAGCGTGACCTGGTCCGCTGTCCATACGGCGGGCGGAGCCAATTCCGGCTGCGCAGCGCCCGCTGACGGCGTGTCGCACGCAGCGCCGCGCCACGCTGCCTCCAGCGCCGCCGGGCTGAAGCCGGCGGCGCCGCCGCGCGCAAGCGTCACGTGCGCGCGAAAGGGCCTCGCCTCCGTCGCGAAGCCGGAGGCGCTGAGACGCGCGCCCAGCGCCGCGTGCAGCGCGGCCAGCGCGCCCCCTGGTTCGGCCAGCTCCGCCAGGCCGGACCACAGCACGCGCGGCGCCGACCGCGGGCCGAAGGTGCCCGCCTCGGTCAGCGCAAGCGCGAACGGCGCGAACTCCGCGGCGGCTTCGGCCGCGGCAGCGCTTAGCGCATCCACCCGCGCCACAGGCGTGTCGCCTAGGAAATGCAGGGTCACGTGCAAGTCCGCCGGATGTACCCAGCTGCGAAAGCTGACAGCTTCGGACAAAGCCTGCATTTTGCAGGAAAGATATTCTGTTGCGGCTTCCGATAACCTCAATCCTAGAAAAAGACGAAAATTTTCCATTCTTGACACCGCTTTCGTTCGGAATTTATGTAGAAGTGTGCCGAAACCAGTTCATTTTAGGTTGCTCCATACACATGGCTTTGCTATGATAAGCCTATTATTATTTTACACGAGGGTGGGAATAAGATGGCCAACCGTGCTTATAATTTCAACGCCGGCCCGGCGGCTCTGCCCCTGGAGGTGCTCGAGCGGGCGCAGAAGCAGTTCGTCGAATTCGAGAACAGCGGCATGTCCTTGATGGAGATGTCCCATCGGGGCGCTGTCTATGAGAAAGTTCATTTTGAGGCGGTTGCGCTTCTCCGCGAATTGATGGGTATTCCGCACAATTACAAGGTGTTGTTCATCCAGGGCGGGGCGAGCACGCAGTTTGCCATGGTTCCCATGAATTTGATCAAATCGGGCAAGGCGCCGGCGTATATCGCAACGGGCAGCTGGGCGACGAAAGCGATTCAGGAAGCGAAAATGTTCGGCGATATTACCATTGCAGCTTCCACAGAAGCCGATCAATACAGACGCGTTCCTGCGATCAACGAATTGCAATACAGCGAGGATACATCCTATCTCCATCTTACATCCAATGAAACGATCGAGGGAACGCAATGGCGGGAATATCCCGACACGGGCTCGGTGCCGTTAATCGGAGACTTGTCCAGCGATATTCTGTGCCGTCCTATTGACGTTTCCCAATTCGCCGTCATTTATGCCGGCGCGCAAAAAAATCTCGGCCCTTCCGGTGTTACCATCGTCATCATTCGCGAGGATTTGATCGGACAGCCCGATCTTCCCGTTCCGACCATGCTGCGGTACAGCACGCATGCGAAAGCCGACTCGTTATACAATACTCCGCCGACCTTTGCGGTTTATATGATGAATGAGACGCTGAAATGGTTAAAAGAACAAGGCGGCGCTGCGGCGATGGAACAACGGAATCGTGAAAAAGCGCGGCTGTTGTACGAAGTGATCGACGGAAGCAGCGGTTTTTACCGCGGGTTCGCTGAACCGGGCAGCCGCTCCATCATGAACGTGACATTCCGCCTCGGCTCCGAGGAACTGGATAAGAAGTTCGTCAAGGAATCGGAAGCTGAAGGCTTTGTCGGCCTGAAAGGCCACCGCAGCGTAGGCGGCATGCGGGCATCCATTTACAATGCGGTGCCTGTGGAAAGTGTCCGTGCGCTCGTCAATTTTATGAAGGATTTCCAAAGCCGGAACGGCTAAATCGGACTTACCGGGAGATAACGGTACTGTGTACCGTTATTTTTTCTGGCCGGAGGGGCAATCAATAAATATCGGGATACGGCTCTGCACATCCCGCGTTTGTTTCGAACGAAAGGAGGGTAACTGAATCATGTCTTTTCATATCGTGCTCGTGGAACCGGAAATCCCGGCCAATACGGGCAATATCGCCCGCACTTGCGCAGCTACCGGCACACATTTGCATCTGGTTCGGCCGCTTGGTTTCGACACGGATGACCGTACATTAAAAAGAGCGGGCTTGGACTACTGGTATGCGGTTAATATTACTTATTACGATCCTTCGAAGAGGTGCGAAAGGCCAATCCAGAAGGGCGCTTTTTCTTTGCGAGCACAAAGGTGAGCAAACGGTACAGCGATTTCCAATTTCGGGATGGCGATTTCTTTGTATTCGGGAAGGAGACCGCGGGTCTTCCGAAAGCGCTGCTGGACGCCAATGCGGAGACGGGGATCCGAATCCCGATGACGGATAAAGTGCGCTCTCTGAATCTGGCCAATTCCGCTGCTATTGTCATTTACGAGGCGCTTCGGCAAAATGATTTTCCTGTTTCTTAACACGATGGGGGATCAACATGTTAATCGTTCGACAAATTCCTCGTTTTTCCGAGGTTTTTTGTCGAAACATTGTATAATTTTAAGCAAATCTTGTATTTAGAAGGAAATAGAGTCGCAATATCGAACGCTATAGGTTGGCTAAAAGGTTTCAGTATTACTAGCTAGAATAGTGTATGAATGGAGGAACTGCATTGAAACCTGCAGGCGTGGTTCGTAAAGTCGATCAATTAGGGCGCATAGTATTGCCCAAATCGTTGCGTAAAAGATATCAAATGAATGAAGGCGATCCGGTGGAGATTCTGGTCCAGGGCGATCATATCATTCTGGAGCGTTATCGGCCCCGCTGCGTGTTTTGTTCTTCGATGGAAGGCGTCGGAGAATTCAAGGAACGTTATGTATGCGAATCCTGCCTGAAGGATATGCAAGGGCTGTAATAACAGCCTGCAATAATGAGACCGTCCCGGTGGGTAACGGGTTCTGTTAGGAAAAATGGCGTCCAAATTGGCCGCCATTTTTTGTATAGTCGAAGGACTTTATCAATTTTATGGTAAAATTATGTTCATTAGATGCAGGAAAGTGGGGAAGTGGATGCGAAAAAAAGCTGGTTGGACTGCTTGGCATACTCTTCCTTCTTTCCAGTTGCAGCCTAAATAACACCGAGATGCAAGAAGAAATCCTATATCATTATACGGGTGAGTTCATCGGATTAGTGGATCAAAGGAAGGAGCCCGTGAACGAGGAGTACGGAATAGCGTATACATTGAACATGGATAAATTTTATGTGACCGAGCCTGTTTTCGAAAAATATAACGCAACTTATCCTAAAGACTTTCAGGGATTTCGACATATTGATTTTACGGAGCGCACGAAGGTTTATATTCGAAAGGGAAATACAAAAACTCTTATTTCACCTTTAAAATTGAACGAATTTGCGAAGCCTCTCCCGCGTAATCCAAACACCAAATATCAAGAGTTGGAAGTCTGGATCAAGCCTTATAAGAAAATGGATTCAGCTATTGAAGCTGTTGAAGTGGTTGTACTGCAAGATTAATCATGCCGTCCCGAAAACGACAACATCGCCTATGGCCATTCCAATAGAAAAAAAGCCGGATTCTCCGTCCTGTCAGAACGGGAGAATCCGGCTTTTCTTGTGTGGTTCATTAAAGGCCTTTGGTCTTGTCTTCGTTATAAGAGGATGTCAAAATTGCGGTCAGGAACAAAACCATGACAATCATAACAATCCAAAACTTATTGGACATCCCGAGGAATCCCAGATGTTCCGCCGCTTTCGCTGCTGTTTCCGCAAGAAACATGTCCCACACCTCCACTTAGCTCCTCTTATTATACCTAACGCCGGTAAAAAAAGAAAACGCAAATTGTTGTGAACTTCCCCTGCGTTTTTCTCGACCTGACTTCAGTCCCCCCGGCATACAATGGTAACAAACATGAGATAGTCAGGGGGAGGATCGCCTTGAGCCCGATCATCAACTGGATGGGCGGCTGGCCGAAAGAAGGGCTGGTGTCTGGAGCGGATTGGGAAGAACGGTTGACTGTTGCGGCTAAGGAAGCAGTGGAGTCAGCCGTCAATCGTGCTCCCGAACGTCTCCGCCTGCAAGCGGAACAAAGGCTGCGTGCGCAATTGGCGGCCGGATTGTTGAAGCATAAAACAGGAGGAGACGAACAGCTGTTAATGTTAACATCCGGCGCAGATGCCGGTTTGGCATGGCTGCTGGAGAAGCTTCTTACACCCGGTGACGTCATATTAACGGAGCATCTGACCTCGAGAGCTGCGCTTCACGCTTTTCGCAAGGCAGACATGCAGGTGAAGGCGGTACAGGGCGACGAGGAGGGCATGCATCCGGATGCTCTGTCAGCAGCTATACACCGGGAGCGCCCGAGAATGGTCTATATATCAGCTGCATGCACCGATCCTGAGGGCCGCAGTTGGAGCCCCGAGCGCAAGAAAAAAGCGGCGCAAGCCTGCAGGGAATCCGGTGTATTGCTCGTGACGGACGACAGGCAGGAAATGCTTCTATACGACAATGATGGATGCCTGGAGAAGCCGGAGCCCGGCAGCCTTTCAATCGGGCAGCTCCCGCCCGGACTCATCGCAGGCTTCCGGTTCGGCTGGATTGCCGGTTCTTCCATCGACATTATGCCTGCCGCCGGTAAAGCAAACTTCCCGGTGGAGCATTTGGCATTGTCGCGGCTGCTGGACACGCAGCCGTTAGAACCGCTCATCGAGATGCTTCGGGTACAGTGTGCGGAGAGGCTGAGACAGATGACCGAACAATTGAGGCGCTGCGGTCAGCCGGATTTGATGTGGACTTCGCCGAAGGGCGGATTGCATCTATGGCTGCATCTTCCCTCTGGCTTGGACGGAGAGTCTCTGCTGCGGGCGGCCTGGTTAAAAGGGTTGATATTCCAGCCGGGAGCGCCGTTCTATGCGGCGAACCCGCATAAAAACACGCTCCGGCTGACTCACGCTTTTGCCGATGAACGGCAAATTAAGCTTGGCGTCACACGGCTCAGCGAGAGCATAGAAGAATTTACGGGGCGCTGGTCCCGGAGCTAGCGGTCTTCACCCACCGCGAACAAATTGCCGCCCCGGACTTCAATGGTACGCTGCATAAGCCGTTCATCCGTAACGTTCGTACAATTGCCGGTCTCGCCGTCAAAAGTCCACCAATGCAGCGGACAAAGGAACATATTCTCAACGGGGCGGATTTCTCCCCCTGCATGGGGACAGATCGCCATAAGCAGCCGATATTCCCCTTCCTTCGTATGGACAAGCCAGTATGGCGTTTCGTCCAGCGTTATTTGCGCAGGGTATTCCTTGAAGGAGTCAATCGGCCCTAATTCGATTTCTTTCATTTCGTCTGCTCTCCTCCTGAGCGCTGAGCAGCATGCTGCCACTCCGCAGCCCATGGGAATTTCGCCGCCCAAACGGCGGTTACTTCGCTGAATTCCAGAAGCGCTTCCGCACCTTCGGGCGTAAGCTCATATAAGCCTGTGCCGATACGCTTAAACCAGCCGTAATAGTTAATGCGCAGGAGCGCTGCCGGATTCGGACAGCCTGTCCATTCCCTGACCATCCGCGGAGCGGAGGGGCCGTGGCAAGCGAGCGCCAAGGCGCACTGTATGGCCTTTTCGCGGTAGCCGGTGACCAGCTTAGTCTTCGTGCTGCCGCCTAAGTTGTAATCGCCGCTTCGGGCATTGAACTCCTGCTGTAATCGCGCCGCTCTCTTTTTCTGCCGCGGCCCTCTTGCGGCCGAAGCCGCTATGTAAGGTTCCGGAGACTCTGCAGCTTTGCCGCTCACAGCCGCGGACGAGCTTGGGAGGGTGCCTTGCGGCTCGCACCATACGTCTACAACCGCAGGCTTCGTTTGGTAGAACGTGACGGTAAGAAACCCCAAATTTAAACGGCGGCACAGCGCGGTGAGCTCGTTAAACCGCTGATTATGCGCGCCGCGCTTGGCGCGGTTCCGTTCGACGGCCAGCCACACGGATGCTCCGGTTTTCTGGCGGTCTACGCCCTGGAGCAGCAGCGGCAAAGTAAAGATTTTTTTGATTTCCACAATAACCGGCAGGACTTCGTCCGCCCGGTAGGCGACAAGGTCGCATCCGCGAATTTCGGCCTTCACCTCATATCCGCGTCCGGTAAAAAAGGCTTTCAGCGGCGGGTAAAGTTCAGTTTCTAGTTTGACAGCCACCGGATTCTCCCCCATCTGACGTAAAGCTGACGCTATCGACATTATAGCATGCACGGCGAGTTTTCAACCGTGATATTGGGCAACTTCGCTTATCCCTGCGCATAGTTATGTAGTACGTTCCTATGATGGCTAGAGAAAGAGGGCGAGGAGGAAACGGCATGGATATCTTCAAACGGATCGCGGATTATCGGGCCGAGAGTGAGAAGCTGAACTGGTCGGGGACGTTCGGTGAATATATTGATTTGCTTCGTGGTAACAATACTCCAGCGATGACGGCGCATGCCCGGGTTTACGACATGATCGTTTCTCAAGGTGTGGAGGAGAAGGGCGGCAATAAAAAATATACGTTTTTCAATTCTGAAATTTTCGGGCTCGACCGTACGATGGAGAAGCTGGTGGAGGAATATTTTCATTCTGCCGCGCGGCGGCTCGATGTGCGCAAAAGAATCTTGCTCCTGATGGGTCCGGTGAGCGGCGGTAAATCGACGATCGTGACGCTTCTGAAGAAGGGATTGGAGCAATACTCCCGTACCGACAGAGGAGCCATTTACGCGATCAAAGGCTGCCCGATGCATGAGGAGCCGCTCCATCTTATCCCGAACGAGCTTCGCGTTGAGGTTGAGCAGGAGCTGGGGGTGCGGATCGAGGGAAATCTCTGTCCTTCATGCCAAATGAGACTAAGAACGGAATTCGACGGCGACATCGAAAAGGTTCCGGTGGAGAGGGTGCTCATATCGGAGGAAAACCGGATCGGGATCGGCACGTTCAGCCCTTCGGATCCGAAATCCCAGGACATCGCCGATTTGACGGGGAGCATCGACTTTTCCACGATAACGGAATTCGGTTCGGAATCGGATCCGAGAGCTTACCGCTTTGACGGCGAACTGAATAAAGCCAACCGGGGACTAATGGAATTCCAGGAAATGCTCAAATGCGACGAGAAGTTTCTATGGAATCTGCTTTCCCTCACGCAGGAGGGCAACTTCAAAGCAGGACGCTTTGCTCTTATAAGCGCCGACGAGCTCATCGTCGCCCATACGAACGAATCGGAGTACAAAGCGTTCATTGCGAACAAGAAAAACGAAGCGCTGCAATCGCGTATGATCGTCATGCCGATCCCCTATAACCTGAAGGTAACGGAAGAAGAGAAGATTTACGTGAAGCTGATCGGGCAGTCCGATATGAGCCACGTTCATATTGCCCCTCATGCTTTGCGCGCCGCCGCCATTTTCTCCATCCTCACCAGATTGAAGGAATCGAAGAAGCAGGGCATGGATCTCGTCAAAAAAATGCGAATGTACGACGGGGAAGAGGTAGAAGGCTACAAGGAAGCGGATTTGAAGGAAATGCAGAACGAGTATGTGGAAGAAGGCATGTCGGGCATCGACCCGAGGTATGTCATCAACCGGATTTCCAGCGCGCTGATCAAGCATGATTTGCCGTGTATCAACGCTCTAGATGTGCTCCGTGCGATGAAGGACGGCCTCGACCAGCATCCCTCGATTACCAGGGAAGAGCGCGAAAGATATTTGAACTTCATATCCGTTGCCCGCAAGGAATACGATAATCTCGCCAAGAAAGAAGTGCAGAAGGCGTTCGTTTATTCTTTTGAAGAGTCCGCCCGCACATTGTTCGAGAATTACCTGGACAATATCGAAGCCTATTGCAACTGGGCTAAGATCAAGGATCCGCTGACAGGCGAAGAAATGGATCCCGATGAGCGGTTAATGCGGTCGATCGAGGAGCAGATCGGAATCTCGGAAAATGCGAAGAAAGCGTTCCGGGAGGAGATTCTCATCCGTATATCCGCGTATTCGCGCAAAGGCAAAAAATTCGACTACAGCACGCACGAGCGCCTGCGCGAAGCCATAGAGAAAAAGCTGTTTACCGATTTGAAAGATATCGTGAAGATCACAACATCGACCAAAACGCCGGATGAGAATCAGTTAAAGCGCATCAACGAGGTCACGAAGCGCTTGATCGACGAGCACGGTTATTGCCCGGTTTGCGCCAACGAGCTGATGCGGTATGTGGGAAGCTTGCTAAACCGGTAAACTTAAGCCTCCTCGCCACCCTGCACCTGGGTCTCCCAAGTGTATAGGGTGTTTTTTTATTTACGCGACGCGGGGAGCACACCGGTTCCCGAAGAGGCAGATTGATGCGGAACGAGGTTGTTCCGTCGTCCGAACTCTCCACGGCGATCTCTCCGCGGTAATGCCGGATCCGCTCCATGACGATAGCCAGTCCTAGACCGGAATGTCCTTCACCTTTGGTGGAATAACCGGAAATGAAAATCTTTTCTTTTTCCTTGTCATCCAGCCCCCGCCCTTCATTGACAACTTCTAGCAGTATGCTGTTATCTTGCAGCTGCATGGACGCGTGCACCTTTCTCTGATCGGGAGGAAGGAGAAGCGCCTCGTCAAAAGCGTTATCGACGAGATTTCCCATAATTTTCACGATATCGATAATACGGACGGAGGATTGCTGCACGTTCCAGTTATCCGGGAGTTCATAAGTAAAAACGATTCCTTTGCCGAGCGCGACGGTCAGCTTCGCTTGAACGAACGCAGCCAAGGCAGGCGACGAATGATGCACAATTTCGCTCACGTCCCGGGTTTCTTTTACCAGCTCGCCGACATAAGACTTCAACTGTTCCGTTTTGCCCATCTGGGCCATCGTGTGAATAACCTGCACATGGTTGAGAAAATCATGGCGCTGTCCGCGGATTGAAGTAAACATGTCGTTGATATCGTCCACGTACACCTCTTGGGTAGCGAGCACCGCCTGCTCCCGGGTGCGAATCAGCAGCCTAAGGGTGAGGGCCAAGGCATACAAGCTTACGATTATTATCATGAATATAACGATAGAGACGATAAGCGGCTTATGTTGATCGCTGCTGTACTGGATAATAATCAACCCGGCAAGCAGCACAAATTGCGAAATCATGAGCACAATGACTTTGGTCAGGGCACTTCGTTCGCCTTCCATCACTAAAACGAACAGCTGCTTCGCGGAAAAAACGTTGCGTTTCCGTATGAACCATGAAGCGGCCAATATGATCAGCAGTTGAGGGTACAAGACGCCGAGGGCCTCATAGAGATGCTCGCCGATGAGACTCTCCCGATTCTGAACCCCCAGTATAAATATGGCAAAAGCAAGACTGATCAGATCCATGACCATAGCGAACACATTGCTGAAAACATACATATATAATTTTTGCTTCGTATTTAGATCTTTAAACAGAATAAAAAACAACGCAAGCAGCGCAGTGTGAATTAATCAGGTGCAGATAGGAAGGAAGAAACAGCATTAAGAGATCGGTATAGATGGCGTGCGCAAATGTAAATACGGCAAGCTGAGCGTATAGACGCTTAGGTTGCCGTTGAAGAAAGGAAAAGACAAACAGCAGATAGATATACGTTTGCGGGAGAGATACCAGGATATGCAGTTTCAGAATGTCCGGCAAAGTATCCAATGCTGAAACCTCTTTTGGATGAAGTGGTATAAATGAACTTTATAATCGTTATTTGATACCATTAATTATAGTCGGGTTGAGCAATTATATATAGCATTAAATTTTTTGATGCGTTTTCTGAGAATAATGATAAAATATTTGTATAATTCACCAGTGTCGTCGTCACAGAGGAGAACACCTTCAGATGAGCTTATTCCAATTTATTTTCTTTTCTTCTCTAGAATACTTTGGTTCCTTTCTGTTTGTTCTGGTACAATTTCGTTTCTCCTTAAGGGAAAACATCTCCAAAATCATCCTGATTTCAATATTACTTTCATTTGTTTCTTATTCATTCATCAATAATGACCTGGGTGCGATCTCTCCTCTCATTCAAAACTTAATATTTTTGATTTATATCCAGGTCGCACTGAAAGTAAGCGTGACGAATTCCATCATCATGGTTCTTACAGGATACATCGCGTTCGGATTGGTACAGACCTGCATCATTGCGGCGGCCTCACATGTCGGTTTGATTGTACTGGAGACATTGGAAGCTGCGACTTCCACTGCGTATATCCTCCAGACATGTTCCTTTATCATGATATCGATCCTAAGCTTTTTGACTTATTTCTTCAAAGGGGGCTTCAGCTTTATCGAGGCCCGCAGCCGGTTTTCCAAGAACTCGCTGACCGGCAAAAACAAAGGGTTTATCGTTTACATCCTGATTGCGTTCGTCGTCACTCTGTTTTCCAATCTAACACTGCTGAAAAGCGACAACCCGCCATATTTGCTGATCGCATCCGTTCTTATGCTGACTCTCGTTATACACGTTTATATGACATTGAGAAGGGATGAAACGAATGATTGAAGCGCTCGCCACACGCATTGCCGTGAAGCTGAAAGAAGCGAATCCGAAGGATACGGCCAGCGTGGAGGTTATGAGATATGCTCTCATCGGAATCTTACATAATGCCATCACCTTCTCGGCGGCATTTCTAATCGGATTGTTACTCGGCAAGCTCTTAGCGACATTCCTGGCAGCCGTCAGCTTTATGGCTTTACGTTTCGTTTCAGGCGGATACCACTTCAAAACTCCGTTATCATGCTTTATTTTTTCAACGATTATTTTCATTGCCATCCCTTTTATTCCACTTCAATCCGACTCTTACTGGATCGTTAACACCATCAGCTTGGCGTTGACGGCCATTTTCGCACCTTCGAACATTAAAGAACATATTCAAGTTTCGGAAAAGTATTTTCCCTTGTTTAAACTGATCTCCGTTGTCATCGTAGTGATAAACTACTTCTGGCTAAATCCCGTAATCACTTTGGCATTATTTGCACAGTCTGTCACTCTCATCTATATTAAAAGAAAGGAGGTGGGCACCAATGAAAACGAGTAAAGCAGCTGCTATTGTTTCAAAGTTATTGGCGTTATGCGCAGTCGTGTTTGTCAGCACAGCATCTTATTGGGTCCTTTATCGTCCTGAAACTCCAAGTGAATTGAAGAAACAAGCGTAATTCACAGCTTCGCAAGGAGGGGATGAAAACATGTCGGAACAAATTCGTTTGCTCGATCGTGACGGGAATTCATGCATAGTGAATTTGAATGATCTGATCGCGATTAAGCCGACAAGCGATGGTCCGGAGTTCCATACGAAGGACTGCATGTATTTCTACCCCACAACGCTGGACGAGCTCCTTATCGTTTTTAAGGATCTCGGATTCGAACGGTTGGACCGTACTAATCTAGTGAACATGAATCACGTTCAGGCTTATGATCCTAAAGCTCGCAAGGTTTATTTCGAGAATCCTTGGAGCAAAGACAGCCAGTTTGCCACCGTTTCTGAAGCCAACAAGAGCAAGGTAGAGCATTTGGCCAAAGAGGACAAGCCGCAGTATAACACGTTTCCCAAACCGTCTTTGTTGTGGAAGAAGTGAACAGCTCAGCTTACAAGGGATCATCTGCCAAGCCGCCGAGGCTTGGTTTTTATTTTTCACACATTGACACTTCTATGTCCGCTGCGGGAGAATGGGAGAATCCTACTTAGCGAAGGGCGATTCTTCAACATGACAATACTTAAAAATTGGTATGCTATTCTTCTTTTAGCTCTGCCCTCGCTATTCGCATTCGCGACGCAAACGGTGACGGGTAACATTAACCTGATTCTGGTGGGCGACCTCGGGCCTACGGCCATTGTTGTGGTGGGTGTTTCTAATATCATTATGTATAACGTTTTCGCCGCATTTTCCGGAGTCGGCCACTCGGTGAATTACCTGGTCGCCCAAAATTACGGTGGGAACGACATGCGCAAAGGCATGCAGAGAACGTATCTTGCCCTCGTGGTGAGCGTTGGAGTTGCTCTGTTCATCGCCTTGGCCGGATGGCTGGCTAGCGGCGCGATCTTACGCGTCACAGGGGCAAGCGGCAACGTGCTTGCGGCGGGCGATGCGTATTTGGAAATGCGTTTTTACGCGATGTCGTTCAGCATGATCAATTTCGCTTTTCATGGTTTTTTCCGCGGGGTCGGAGATACGCGAATTTCCATGATCATATCCATCATCAACAATGTGCTGATCGTGGCCTTGACTTATGCGCTCACTTACGGGCACTGGGGGCTTCCGGACTTAGGGCTCATCGGCGCCGGCTGGGCCATCCTGATCGGAGAAGCGGCAGGTCTTCTGCTGTGTGCCGTCGTGTTCTGGGGGCTGATGCATCGTCGATTCGGAACGAGGAACATTCCGGCAATGAACTGGAAAGAGCTGGGCCTGATCGGGAAAGAGAGCGGGAAGCTGGGCTTGCAGGAATTCTCAATGAGCGTATCTATGTACATTTTTACGATATTCGTGTTTACGCTTGGCGAATTCGCGGTGGCGGCGAATGAGGTGGCCCTCAGCGTCATGTCATTCGGATTCATGCCGGCGTTCGCGTTCGGAGCGACGGCGACAATTATCGTGGGACAGGAAATCGGACACAAAAGGCCTGATCTCGCTCGAAGAGCGGGAACGGATGTGGCGATTCTGGGCGCAATATTCCTCATTGTCCTGGGTACGATTGAATTGGTCTGGGCGGAGCCGATCGCAAGGTTATACAGTGACGATCCGGCGGTATATGAACTTGCAGCTTTCCTCATCCAGGTATCCGCGTATCTGCAAATCTTTGACGGTTTCTATAATATCTACGCCGGAGGACTTAGGGGGATAGGCGATACGACGTTCCTTATGCGCGCTTCCCTTGTACTCAGCTGGTGCGTGTTCGTGCCTTCAAGCTATCTGTTCGTTATCGTGCTCGATTGGGGCAGTCTTGGCGCATGGCTGTCGTTATATTCATTCCTTGTTGTGTTAGGCTTGTCCGTCATGTTCCGCTACTATCGCACGGACTTCAACGCCGTTCGGGTGAAGGAAGCGGGGGTCTGAATGGTGCAAAAAAACGACCTGTCCGTAAGTACGGGCAGGTCGTTGGCGGATATACACATTATGCGACTTTGTCGACCTTAATCGTATCGTCTTGAACGTCGATCCGGATTCGTTCCACATGCTCCAAATCCAGAATAAGATCTGTGATTCCATCCTCGATATATTGCTGGATCACACGGCGGAGCGGCCTTGCTCCGAATGTCGGATGATATCCGAGCTCGGAAAGCTTTTTCTTTGCTTCGTCCGTTACGATCAGTGTAATGCCTTGTTCGTGCAAATTACTTTCGACTTCCATCAGCATTTTGTCCACGATATTAATGAGATGGTTTTCTCCCAGTGAATCGAATGGAATGATGGCATCGAAACGGTTAAGAAACTCCGGCCGAAAGTAGGAACCGAGCGAATCCATAATGGAGCTTGCTTTAGACCCTTCGGCGGAAAAGCCTACGGTAATTTTCTTTTCCGCGGTGCCGGCGTTCGAAGTCATAATGATGACGGTGTCTTTGAAGCTCACCGTACGTCCCTGACTGTCGGTAAGGCGTCCGTCGTCGAGCACCTGCAGGAACATATTCTGGACATCGGGATGAGCTTTCTCGATTTCATCCAGCAAGATGATGCTGTAAGGATTGCGGCGAACGCGTTCGGTCAATTGCCCTGCCTCGTCATGACCGACATATCCCGGAGGAGAGCCGATCAATTTGGACACGGAGTGACGTTCCATATATTCGCTCATATCCAAACGCACCATCGCTTCGCTGTTCCCGAACAGTTCCTCCGCCAGTGATTTGGACAATTCGGTTTTCCCGACACCGGTAGGTCCGAGGAACAGGAGGAAGCGATCGGTTTATTTTTCTGCTGCAGACCTGCGCGGCTGCGGCGGATCGCTTTCGCCACTTTCTCGACGGCCTCCGATTGACCGATAACCTTCGCGGCAAGCTGTTCGGCCAGGTTTTTCATTTTGGCCTGCTCGTCTTGCTGCAGTTTACCGACAGGAATGCCTGTCTTCCGCTCGATGATCTCTTGAATGTGCTGAACCCGAACTTCAACAGGATTCACCCCCGCATTCCCGTCCAGCTGTTTAAGCAGTTCGTTCTCTTCATCGCGTAGCTGCGCTGCGCGTTCATAATTTTCTTCGCGGGTAGCGAGCTCTTTGTCCGCTTTAATTTTTTCCAGACGTGCGCGAAGCTCTCCGCCGTTTCCTTCGGATGCCCGGAGATTGAGTTTCGCGCCGGCTTCGTCTAGAAGGTCGATCGCTTTATCGGGCAGGAAACGATCCTGGATATAACGATGGGACAGCTGCACGCAGGCCCGGATCGTTTCGTCAGGGTATTGCACCTGGTGAAACTCTTCATATTTAGCCCGAAGCCCTTTCAATATTTCAACGGCCTCTGCCACTGTAGGCTCTTCGACAGTGACCGGCTGCAGCCTGCGTTCCAACGCGGCGTCTTTTTCAATTTTACGATATTCCTTCAGCGTGGTGGCGCCGACTACCTGAATTTCGCCGCGAGCAAGAGCGGGCTTCAGGATATTACCGGCATCCATGGATCCCTCAGCGGAACCTGCACCGACCAGCAAGTGGATTTCATCGATGAACAAAATCACGTTTTTGCGCTGCTGCAATTCGGCGATCAACTGCTTCATTTTTTCCTCGAATTGACCGCGAATGCCGGTGCCCGCGACCAGAGAAGCGACATCGAGGGAATACACCTCTTTATTCAGAAGCTTGGAAGGAACTTTACCCTCCGTGATTCGCAGTGCCAAGCCTTCCGCGATCGCGGTCTTGCCGACGCCGGGTTCCCCGATCAGCACAGGGTTGTTCTTGTTGCGCCGGTTCAGAATCTCGATGACACGCTCGATTTCTTGTTCCCGGCCGATTACCGCATCAATCATACCTGCTTTGGCCGCATCGTTCAGATTCCGGCCCAACTGATCCAGGATACCGCCTCTTTTACCCGCCGCTTCGGCGGAAGCTTGCGGTGCCTGCTGTTCCGACGGCTGCATGAATCCTTTAAAGAAGTCTTCAAAGGACGGCATGTTGGAATGAGAACCGATTGCCGCTGGGAACGGTGCGCCGCTCCGCATCTTTGCATAACAATCTTTGCACAAGTAAAGTTTTTCGGATTTCTGATTGACTTGCAGATTAAGCCAAATGGCGGCCTCTTGAATATTACATTTTTGACAATGCATAGCGTCTTACCCCTCTCCGTTAAAATGACTGACAGTGCTGCGTGTATATAAACGAAGGCTGCATGTGATCTCTACAAATACATTTGTTCATTTTGACTTTGACTAACTTTGACTTTTATTATAGTAAATTTTAATGAATTGTGCAAGAGCATGCACGGCGGCACGCTTTACTGCTAAATCATTGCACAAAAAGGCGGCTCAGCCATAGCCGGCGAGCCGCCTTCATGATAGTCGAACAGGTTATCCGTTGACGACTTCCCCGCCGTTCACGTGCAGCACCTGACCCGCCATATACGACGAATCGTCACTCGCCAAGTATACATAGGCGGGAGCCAGCTCGTCAGGCTGCCCTGCACGTTTCATAGGGGAGTTCGAACCGAATTTGGCCACCGTGTCCGCATCGAACGTGGAAGGAATGAGCGGCGTCCAGATCGGCCCCGGCGCTACCGCATTGACACGAATTCCTTGCTCGATCACGTTAAGCGCCAGGGAACGGGTGAAAGACACGATCGCGCCCTTGGTAGAAGAGTAATCGAGCAGCTGCGGGCTGCCCCGGTATGCCGTTACAGAAGCCGTGTTCACGATTGCCGAGCCGGACTTGAGATGCGGCATAGCGGCGGAAGTAAGATAGAACATCGAGAAAATGTTCGTGCGGAAAGTTCTTTCCAACTGTTCCGGCGTAATGTCTTCGATTCTCGGCTTCGGATGCTGCTCGGCGGCATTATTGACCAGGATATCCAGACGCCCGAACGCGCTGAGCGTCTGATCGACGACTTTCTTGCAGAACTCCGGATCGCCGATATCGCCGGCGATGAGCAGGCATTTGCGGCCTTCGGCTTCTATCTGTTTTTTCGTTTCCTGCGCGTCCGCATCCTCGTTCAAATAAACGACCGCAACGTCCGCGCCTTCTTTGGCGTACGCAATGCTGACGGATTTGCCTATGCCGCTGTCTCCGCCGGTGACGATGGCCGCTTTGCCCTTCAGCTTGCCGGCAGGCAGATAGGCAGGAGATTCCGACTCAGGCCGCGGAGTCATCTTCGTTTCCAAGCCCGGCTGCCGGTTCTGATGCTGCTCGGGAAAAGAACCGGGGCGCTCGGGCGTCCCTCCTACAGGATCATTTGTGTGCGAGTTGCTCATCGTTTAACCTCTCCTTTCGTCTTTCTTTATAGAATAGGTTAAACATATGAGCCTTCAGTTACACAGCTTTGCGGGCGGTTTTTTTACCGTCGCAGCTAAAAAGCATTCTTTTATCATCAGTGGTCGTTTCCAGGTGCACCGTTTTGCCCCACAGCTGCACCAGGTAAGGAAGCGTGCGCTCCACATATTTCAAATCAAGCTCCATACCCTCGAACCGGTGGGTGACATAAAGTTCGCCGCTGCGCTGCCAATCGCCGTCTGTAATTTCGAGGCACGGATAGCCGCCGTTCACGCGGGAAAACACGAGCTGATCCCGAACATTTTCCCATGCTTTATCGGTAATCTGCCACTCAGGTCCCTTCTTCTCGAAAATGTACAAATCCAGCTCATCCGTCAATTCCTTGGTCAAGTAGTTGCGCAGAAAGGATTGGTCCGAGTCCAGCTCACGCACCTCAAAAATCCGTTCCCGCCCGAATCTCTTTTCGATATCCTCGAAAATTTTCACTCCCAAGTAATAGGGATTAATGGAATGTCTCGACGGCTGCACGACGGCGGAATTCAGCTTGGCGTATTCGATCGTCTCTTCGCTGGTCAGAGGAAGCTCCCGCATGATCCGCTGATGCCAATAAGAGGCCCAGCCTTCGTTCATGATTTTCGTCTCGAGCTGAGGCCAGAAATATAACATCTCTTCGCGCAGCATGCTCATGATGTCCCGCTGCCAGTCTTCCAGTACCGGCGAAAATTCCTGAATGAACCACATCAGATCTTTCTCAGGCTGCAAAGGAAACTTGCGGCCGGCGGCGGGCTCAGGGCCATGGCCGGTATCCGGCTTCTCCAGCTCCCATAGATCCTCGTAGGGAGAACGAGCGGTATGGCTGTCGCCTTCCTTTTCCTTTTGCCGCCTTTTCATAAGCTCCATGTAATGCTTTTTGTCCAGCCCGTATGGCTTGTGGATCGCGGGATCGACATGCTCCTGTATCGCCATGACCGCATCCAGGAAGCGTTCCACTTCGCTTGTTCCATACTCCATTTCATATTGGCTGATTCGTTCCGCCGCCGCCGACATCGTTTCGACCATATTCCGGTTGGAGATCGAGAAGCGCGCGTTATTTTTGAAAAAATCGCAGTGCGCGAGTACGTGTGCCACGATCAGCTTGTTCTGAATGAGGGAATTGCCGTCCAGCAGGAAAGCGTAACAGGGGTTCGAGTTGATGACCAGCTCGTATATTTTGCTCAGCCCCAAGTCATACTGCATCTTCATTCTATTGAAGGTTTTTCCGAAGCTCCAATGGCTGAAGCGGGTCGGCATACCATAAGCGCCGAAGGTGTAAATAATGTCCGACGGGCAGATTTCGTAGCGCATCGGGTAAAAGTCGAGTCCGAAGCCTTTTGCGACTTCCGTAATTTCCGCTATGGCATGCTCAAGCTCCCGTTGTTCTTCTTCACGCGGCATACACAGTCAAGCCCCCTCCGTAAACAGAGATTTCACCACCTTATGTATATGTTGGAGCAGGCGGGAAGTGTATGGGGTTTTTTATATTGGAAAAGGGAATAAGCTAAGGGGTCTGACGCTTGCGCTTGCACAATGAGCATGATACAACAGAGGATACAATGATGGTTTCACTAAGGAGTGAACGGGAACGGTGACTCAAGAATCGACGCCGGAGTCGAGGCTTCGGGAAGAGGAAGAGAAACGGCTGCGCGAGGTGCTGGAACAGGTAAGCCGCCGGATGCGCAAAGAGCTGTCTTTACTCGGAGAAAGGCGTGAAGATGTAGTCGGCATCAGGCAGGAATTCTGGGATGACGTCCGGCTCAATTTCTCCGATTCGTCGGAGGTGAGCGAAACCTGGCGCAGCATTATGCAGCAGGCTGAACTGCTTGCGGAGCGGGAACGCAGCCATCGCGTCGCTTCGGAGACGGTAGAGAGGCTGACCAAGCAGTTCGATTCTCCTTACTTTGCACGGATTGATTTCACGGAAAAAGGCCGCGGGAACGAGGTAATTTAAATAGGACGCGCATCTCTGGTGGGCGAGGATGGCGAGACCTTTTATGTATACGATTGGAGAGCTCCGGTATCAAGCCTTTTCTACGATCACGAGCCTGGACCGGCTTCTTATACGACGCCCGACGGCGAGAACGAAGGGGAATTGACGCTCAAGCGGCAGTTTGTCATCCGGGGCGGGCAGATGAAGCATGTATTCGATACGTCCGAGACGGTGGGCGACGAGATTCTGCAGGCCGTGTTATCGGAAGGCTCGGATACTGCCATGAAAAGCATTGTCGCAACGATCCAGAAGGAACAGAACCAGATCATAAGGGATGAAAAGCATCGCTTGCTTGTGGTACAGGGGGCTGCGGGGAGCGGTAAAACCTCAGCGGCTTTGCAGAGGATCGCCTATTTGCTTTACCGGTATCGCCAAAGTTTGTCGCCGGATCAGATTATTCTATTTTCACCGAATCCGGTGTTCAAAGGTTATGTGTCCCGGGTGCTTCCGGATTTGGGTGAAGCCAACATGCGCCAGATGACGTTCCGCGAGATTATTGAGGCGAGGCTCGGCCGCAGATTCCAAGTGGAGGATTTATTCTCGCAGACGGAAGCACTGTCGGCGGCCGACGCGACAGCGCAAGGCGCCGGCCGCGAGCAGTCTGTTCGTTACAAAGGCTCGGAGCACTTTTTTATAACGGTGGAAGCTTATCTCAAAAAGCTGGAGACGGACGGGATCCGTTTTCGCCCGCTGCGTTTTCGCAGTGAAACGATCGTATCGGCGGCGGAAATGTCGGAGCGGTTCTACAGCGTTCGCGCCTCCGAAGGCTTTGGCGTGCGGGCAGCGGCGCTGCGGCGGTGGCTCGTGGAACGGCTGAATACATGGGTGGAAGCCCAGATGGATGAGGATTGGGTCGCCGATGCAGCAGAGCTTGTGGATGGCGAGGAAATCCAACGGGCTTATGTTGATGTACGGCGCAGCGGCGGCTTTCACGATGAGGCGTTCGACGACGAGGAGAAAATGACGGATAGGCTGAAGCGGCGAGTTGCCGAGGAAGCGATCGCTCCGCTTATGAAGGCGGTTAGAGGCTATCGTTTTCTCGATGCTGTGGCTACCTATAGAGAGCTGTTTCAAAGCCGCTCGCTGTTTACGGCCTGTTCTCCTGATGGCAAGCTTCCGGCGGGTTGGGAGTGGATGTCTCAGCGTCTGGAAGAAACAATGGGACGCAAACAGGTCGATCATGAAGATGCGACACCTCTCATGTATGTATCGGAAGCTTTAGAGGGCTTCCGGCGCGTGGAGGGGGAAATTCTACACGTGTTTGTCGATGAAGCCCAGGATTATTCGCCGTTTCAAGCGGCGTTCCTGCGGCGCCGCTACCCTCGGGCGCGAATGACCGTGCTCGGAGACTTCAATCAAGCGATCTATCTTCAATCTCAGGACAACGGCGGTTTTGGCGGCTGGACCCGCTTGATGCCTGCGGAAGACACGGCGGTATGGCGCTTGACGACAAGCTATCGCTCTACGGAACCGATCGTAGAGTTTACCAAGCAGATTCTGACACCTGAAGATGCGGAGGGCATCAGGCCTTTCCATCGCCAAGGTGAAGCTCCCTTTGTCGTTGCATGCAAAGATGGAGCTCAGCTGGGGGCAAAAATAGCCGTGGATATCAGCCGGCTGATGGAGCAGGGCTACGGCACGATCGGGGTCATCACGAAGACGGCTCACGAAAGCGGCAATGCTGCGGCTATGCTCAAGGAGCAGCTTCCGGACGAGGTGCCGATCACCCATGTAACGGGAGGTTCGGCGGAGCTGCCCAAGGGCGTGTCTGTCCTGCCTGCCTACTTGGCGAAAGGCATCGAGTTTGATGCGGTTCTTGTCTGGGATGCGTCCGATTCCCGTTACGGCAAGGAAAAAGATCGCAAGCTGCTGTACACCGTGTGCACCCGCGCTTTGCATGTGCTGCACGTTTATCATACGGGTGAACCGTCTCGCTGGCTCCCGGAGGATTAAATTGGAGGTTCAATGGAAATACGAGATGCGCTTAGAGCGTTAAAAACATTTTACGGATACGACGGCTTCCGCAATGGCCAGGCAGCTTTGATCGAAGCTCTGCTCAAGGGCAAAGATGTGCTCGGAATCATGCCGACCGGAGCGGGCAAATCGGTCTGCTATCAGATTCCCGCGCTGCTGCTGCCCGGGGTTACGTTAGTCGTCTCGCCGCTCATTTCGTTGATGAAGGATCAGGTCGATGCCCTCAATCAGTCGGGGATCCCTGCGACTTTCATTAACAGCTCGCTTTCGGCAAGAGAGACGAATGAAAGAATGAGGGCCGTCGCGGACGGACGATACAAGCTTCTGTATATCGCTCCCGAAAGGCTGGAATCAGAGAACTTCCGCATGCTCGTGCGCCGGCTTCAAATTCCGCTTATTGCGGTCGATGAGGCGCACTGCGTGTCGCAATGGGGGCATGATTTCCGTCCAAGTTATATGACCATTGTACGGCTGCTGAAAGAAATTCATCCGCGGCCGGTCATGGCCGCTTTCACAGCGACCGCCACGGATATCGTCAAGGATGATATCGCCGCGAGGCTGAGGCTGGAAGCTCCGGTTCGCGTCACGACCGGCTATGCCCGGGATAATCTCACACTTAACGTCGTTCGCAACGCGGACAAGCGTGAATATGTCGCCCGATTTATTCGGGAGCATCCGGGCCAGGCGGGCATCATATACGCATCGACCCGGCGGGAGGTTGAGAATACTCATGCTTTCATCAGCGGCCTGGGAGTAGAAGCGGGGAAGTACCATGCGGGACTCAGCGAAGAAGAACGCGCGCGGACGCAGGACGCTTTTCAGAGGGATGATCTTCAGATCGTTGTCGCGACCAACGCTTTCGGAATGGGCATCGACAAGTCCAACGTCCGCTTCGTCATTCACAACAACATGCCGAAAAACCTCGAGGCTTATTATCAGGAAGCCGGCCGTGCGGGACGGGACGGCGAACCCGGAGAGTGTGTGCTTCTGTTCTCGCCGCAAGATGTCGTCACACAGAAGTTCTTTATCGAACAAAGCGAAGCCGATGAAGACCGCAAGAAGAACGATTACCGACTGTTGAACGATATGGTTCAGTACGCGCATACCGGTGACTGTCTGCAGCGAACGATCGTGCGTTACTTCGGCGAGGAGGACGGCGAACCGTGCGGGATGTGCGCCAATTGCACCGATGAACGCGAGTTGCTTGATGTCACCGATGAAGCCAAGCTTGTTTTTGCTTGTATTGCGGCGATGCGCCAGCGATTCGGAGTGACGTTGACGGCAAAAGTGCTGCGGGGTGCAAACGATGCGAAGGTCCGCGATTTCGGATTCGACCGTTCACTCTACTATGGGCGGATGAAGGGCAAACCGGAGAAGGAAGTCGTGCAGCTCATTCACGCATTGGTGGCCGACGGATATTTACGTATGACCGACAGCCAATATCCGGTCGTGCAGTTAACCGAACGTGTACGGCAAGTGATGCAGGATGAGGAACGCGTGTATCGCCGGGTAGAACCTGTTCATCCGGCGGCAGTACGTGGCGGACGGACGTCCTCCGCCGGCTCTCGCGGTTCGAGTGCTCCTGTCGCAAAACAAGAGCTGTTCGATGCGCTCCGCCGGCTACGGAAAACAATCGCCGATGCGGAGAGTTTGCCGCCTTTCGTTATTTTCCACGACTCCACTCTTCGCGAGATGTGCAGCATCATGCCTCAGACGGAGCAGGCCATGCGAGCCGTCAAAGGAATCGGAGAAGCCAAGTTTGCCAAGTACGGACGCGATTTTCTCGAACTCATACGCCAATATTCACATTGATCGGCTGACAATAGCGGAACTCAGTTCCGCTATTGCCATTTTACGAGAGCTGATTGGTTGATTCTAAGTCATTAGCGGAACTCAGTTCCGTTATTTCCGTGACATTCGTCGCCTCACTGTATCGCTCTCAGCTTTATCCTGCTAAGATTGAGCTATTGAGGGTATTACTAGAAACGCAGGCTATCTGTTCCGCTTATCTTAAGGAGGATCAACTTGAACCAGACGATTAAGGTTGATAACAAAGAAATAAATGTCAGCTTCAGCAATTATTATGATTCAGCATTGGGTGACTTTATGTTCACGCAGGTCATGTGCGACGTGTTCATGCCGGGAAACGAAGTGGTTCCGGTTGATATCGAGAAGCAGCAGATTAGACGAATTATCGATGGGTTCAAGAAACGCAAAGAGCTGTCCGACGAAATAAGTAAAGAGAATATAAAGGGCAAGTCTTATTATGTGATAAATCCCAGAATGCGCTATGACCTCGGGTGGCTGGCAGGTAAAAAAGAGAAGAAGCCTTTGACCAAGGAGCTGAAAGCCGAGGCGCATGAGGAGCCGACACCCGTGACGCCGGAGCCGCCAATGCAGAAGCCTCAACCGGAGCAGCGGGAATACAAGGACGACAGACGCAAGTATTTGGTGTCCCAGGGTTTTAAACATAACGAAGCTACAAATAATTGGGAGCTGCACGGCATTCGATTCCCGGATTCCAAGATTGATACACCGCGGACAGACGAAGAATTTAAGACGGGCATGAACAGCTTGATCCGTGCCGATACCCAAAATCGTGAGAAAAGAAAGCCGAAATCCAAATAGGAACACGCATTCGCTGACCGCCACCTGTCAAACCGTTCTGTCATTGTTGAATAAACACGGCAGAACGGTTTTTTATGAGGAGGAAAACAGGATGGACAACCCGGTGTATGTTGCGATTACAGGAACGAACCATTACTACGGCAGCGATTTTTTTTAAAATAGGACTTGTTATGCAATTGGTCAAAGACCGCGGTAACCCGCACGATGATGAAGCGATTCGCGCGGAGATTCCGCCGATCGGCAAAGTGGGATACGTGGCCAACAGCTCGTTCAGCGTTCCGCGCGGATGCAGGAGCGCCGGAAGATTGTACGATACATTCGATGATACAGCTCTGGCCATTGTTCGCTTCGTCGTCAAGGATACCGTCATCGTCGAGGTTGTAAAATCGGTCGAGATTTTGCAAATTGTACACACTAACAATGAAAATGCGCTTGGGAACGATTATTTGCCGGACACCGCCCATGCTCCGCAAATTCGAGAAAGCACGAAAGATTTGAATTCTTTATTGCGCCGGAAGGAACAGACAATGGAGATGTCGAATTTAACATCAATATCCATTTCCTGACATACGCGCCCCCCTTCACAAAACCTGAGAGCAAGAGGTGATCGGTTCAATCGAGCACTTATCGCAACCGCATCAGCACTTCAATCACAATACATCTTCGTTCCCCTTCAGCTAACCTTTCAAACTAACCGCACGAATAATATCAACACTGGAAGACCCCTTACCCTGCGCTTAACGCCGAACATACAACTAAACGTAAACCACTTGAAATCAGAAATCAGAACACACTCTGATCTTTTATGCATTTCCTTATAGGAATTTTATTCCATAGTTTCATTTTTCATCTATATAAACAAGAGTGGACCAAATAATAGTCGAGTGTTTACTACACCATATCTGCTGCTCATAAAAAGTTCTGAATTACCAATTAAAAGTAATATTATATAACCTGTTTAGCTCTAAGCGGCGAGCAACGATCAGCGAAGGGAGAATGAATATGACCGAATCGACGGCAGCATTGGTTCCAGAAATTGAGCTCGAACAAATCAGCATGCAATATCCAGCGGCATTCTCCGATGTGTTGGCGCTTCAGGATGTCAGCTTGAGCATCGCGAAGGGCGAATTCGTTTCCCTGCTCGGGCCTTCCGGCTGCGGCAAGACAACGCTTCTGCGTATTATGGCGGATCTCATCCAGCCAACCGGCGGGCGAATCGAAGTTGCCGGCAAGTCGGCCAAGGAAGCGAGATTAGCCCAACGGTACGGCATCGTTTTTCAAAACCCCGTTTTATACGATTGGCGGAAAGTTAAACAAAACATCACGCTGCCTCTCGAGCTCAAAGGCGTCAAAAAATCCGAACGTGAGGCCAGGGCCATGGAGCTTCTGGAATTGGTCGGCTTGCAGAAGTTCGCCGATCAGTACCCTTGGCAGCTCAGCGGAGGCATGCAGCAGCGCGTCGCCATTGCACGGGCTTTAGCGATGGAGCCTGAAATATTGCTCATGGACGAACCCTTTTCCGCGCTTGATGAATTCTCGCGAGAGCGGTTGAACGAAGAGCTGCTGTCGATCTGGAGCAAGGTCGGCAATACGATCGTGTTCGTTACGCATAACATATCGGAAGCCGTTTTTTTGTCCGACCGGGTATTCGTTCTTTCACCCCATCCCGGCCGGCTATCGGCAGTCGCGGAAATCTCCCTTCCTCGTCCGAGAACGAAAGAAATGCGTAACAGCGAAGCCTTCTTCCGGCTTATTGCGCAAATCCGGGACAGCTTCGAAGGGGTGTAGGAGATGAACGAGCTCAGCGGTCTGTCTCGCCTCCGTTTCCTGCCGGCCTTCTTGTGGGCGGTTGCCTTGATCGCTCTTTGGGAGATTGCCTCCTGGCTCCTGCTTGAAGTGCTGCAGGTGCCGATGGCGCAATCCAAGCTTCCTTACATACATGAAATCGTATCAACGTTCGGCCAATACGGAAATACACTTGCGAACGAAGGATGGGTCACGTTAACGAACGCTGCGCTCGGGTTTGCGCTCGGTGCTGCGGCGGGTGCATCGCTGGCCGTGCTCATGAGCGCATCGAAGTGGATGGAGCGGCTTGCCTTTCCGTATGCGGTCGCGTCACAGATGGTTCCGATCCTGGGGCTCGCCCCGATCGTGTATGGTATCGTCCGGGATGAACAAGCCGCACGGATCATCATTGCCGCGTATATCACCTTTTTTCCCGTCTCTTTGAATATGCTGCGGGGATTGCGAAGCGCGCATCCCTACGCCCTCGAGCTGATGCATTCCTATGCCGCCAAGCCGTGGACGATCTATTGGAAGCTTCGATTTCCGGCATCGCTTCCGGGTCTGTTCAGCGGGCTCAAAATTGCGGCGCCTCTCGCGGTGACCGGAGCTATCCTGGTGGAGCTGATGGGCGCGCAGCACGGGATCGGCGTGATCATGCTGCGCAACTTGTACTATGGGCCCTCTCATACTTACATGTTCTGGTCAACGGTTATCGTCGGCGCCTTGCTGGGAGTGCTCAGCTATTTGATTATAGGCTGGATTGAGAGACTTGCCGCACCTTGGCAGCCCGAATTCCGTTCCAAAGGAGGCGGCCGGTAGATGGATGGACCTTTGGCTGCGCAGGTCGCAACACAAGAGGACCCGGTTACACATCAAACGATAACTGCGTCACAAAAGGCGAAAAGAAAGGCCGGAGACGGCAAAGCGAGCCGGATCTGGCTCCCGTTGGCCGGGGGCGTCCTGTTTTTCGTTCTATGGGAATTGCAGATTTTTCATCGTATTTTCGACTTAAAAACCTATCAGCTTCCTTTGCCCTCAGCCATTGGAACGACACTGGTCAAGAACTTTGATCTGCTCGTCAATTATGCCGGCTATACGCTGACAGAGGCGGTTCTCGGCATGCTGATCGGATCGGCGCTCGGTTTTGCGGTTGCCCTCATTGCCGCCATCTGGCCGAGATGGGGATCCGGCGGCGTCATGATCGTGGCTTCTTTAAATGCAGTGCCGATCGTGGCTTTAGCTCCAATCATGAATCTATGGTTCGGAGCTGATATAGGCTCAAGAATTGCGATCGTAGCTTTCACAACGATGGCTGCCATGGCCATCAACGCTCACAAGGGAATGAAGATGATCGATCCGTTGGCTTTGGATCTCATGCATTCCTACGCGGCTACTAAATTTGAGGTCTTCCGGTATGTGAGAATCACCAGCAGCCTTCCTTTTGTTTTTACCGCACTGAAAATAAATACGACCGCAAGCATGATCGGGGCGATCGTGGGAGAGTTTTTCTTTGCCTCCCGCGGGCTCGGATATCTGCTCTCCAACTCTATCAAGGTTGCCAAGATGCCTCTCGGCTGGTCATGCATCGTCATCGCTGCTGCCGCCGGTGTTCTTTTCTATCTGGTCGTCGAGCGGTTGGAGAAGGTGTTCATTAAGTGGCATCCATCGCAAAGGGCTTAAACCGCCCTACTTGCATTGATGTATGGATTCGAAAATGAGAAGGGAGCAGAAATCGATGAAAAAGAGGAAATTGAAGTTTCTGTTTTTGACAGTATTGACGCTAGTAATTCTGGCTGCATGCGGAAAATCGGCCGATCCCGAGCCTGCTGCTTCCGGGTCATCCGCGCCGTCCGGCGGCGCATCTGCAAGCTCCGGCGCTCCTGCGGAGAAAGTGCCCGTCAAGCTCATATTGAAATGGGTTCCGCAAGCCCAATTTGCCGGGTATTTCGTAGCCAAGGAAAAGGGATTTTACGACGAGGAAGGGCTGGACGTAACCATCCTGCCCGGAGGTCCGGACATTGTCGGCGAACAGCAAGTCGCGAGCGGCGCGGCTGACATCGGGATCGACTGGGTGGCCAGTTTGCTGCCGCATCAGGAGGAAGGCCTGCCGTTGATCCAGATCGCCCAAATCTATCAGAACAGCGGCCTGCAGCTGGTCACCAAAAAAACTTCGGGTATCAATACACCGGCCGATTTGAAAGGGAAAAAGGTCGGCAACTGGATGGGCGGCAACGAATTCGAGATTCTGGCGCTGTTTGATAAGTATAAACTCGATCCCAACAAAGATTTGGAGTTTGTGAAGCAAGGCTTTACGATGGACCAATTTTTGAGCGGCGAACTGGATGCCGCCTCCGCGATGACCTACAACGAATATCATGTGGTGCTGGAGCAAGGCGTGCCGGCAAGCGATTTGAATGTCATCGATATGAACAGTGAAGGGGTCGCCATGCTTCAGGATAATCTGTTCGCAAACAAGGACTGGCTCGCTGACAACAAGGAGACGGCGGCCAAATTTGTCCGCGCTTCCATTAAAGGCTGGAAGGAAGCGATCGCGAATCCGGAGGCCGCAGTGGATATGGTCATGAAATCTGCGGAAGCAGGCAGTTCTACCCGGGAGCATCAGCTGACGATGATGCAGGAAGTCGCCAAACTGGTTGCTCCGCAGGGCTTTGATCTGGAGAAGATGGGGTACACGGACGACGCGAAATTCAAGCAAACGGCTGATATCGCCCTCCAATTTGGAATCATCAAGAAAGCCGCTAACCTGCAGGAAGCTTATACGAACGAAATCGTAGATATGGCAATGAAGAAATAGAAGCATTGATCCGACACAAAATCGATAGTGATCGAGGTGCCTGCGATGAAGCTGAACATCAATTCACAGCGGCTTGAAGGCCGCATCCAGCGCTTGGCTCAGATCGGCAAAATCGGAGAAACCGGAGTATGCCGGCTGACGTTGTCCAAGGAAGACAGAGAAGCGGTGGATCTCGTAAAAAGCTGGTTCGAGGAGGCGGGCCTGCAAGCCCGTGTCGACGCATTCGGCAACCTCATCGGCAGGATGGAAGGGAGAAACCCGGACGCCCCCGTCTTGATGATGGGCTCTCACATAGACAGCCAGCCGTATGGAGGAAGATTTGACGGGCCGGCCGGTGTGCTTGGAGCGCTGGAAGTGGCCCAAACCTTCAAGGAGCAAGGATTCGTACCGGAGATGGCCGTGGAGATTGCGGCATTCTGCGATGAGGAAGGCTGCCGGTTCAACAAAGGGCTGTTCGGCGTTCGCGGCATCCTAGGCAAGCTGGAAGACGGGGAGCTGGAACGTACCGACAAGAACGGCATCACACGCAGGCAGGCGTTGATAGACTTCGGCTGCGACCCGGATCTGTTCGAGAGCTCACGCTATCGTCCGGGACAAATCGGTGCTTTTCTCGAGCTGCATATTGAGCAAGGGCCCGTGCTGGAATCGCTCGATCAGCCGATCGGAATCGTAACCGGCATCTCCGGCCCTCTGTGGCTGACCGTTGAGTTCACAGGATTCGCCGGCCATGCCGGCTCCGTGCCGATGCCGATGCGGAAAGATGCGCTCGTAGGAGCAGCTAAGGTGATCCTCGCGCTCAATGAACTCGCTTCAAGCGAGCCGGGGGCGCCGACTGTAGGAACGGTTGGTTCTCTCTCGGTATTTCCCGATTCTCGCAACATCATTCCTGAGAGAGTCCGCTTTACTGTGGATTTGAGAGATATCGAGCTTAGCCGGCGAAACCGACTGGAAATGCTGCTGCGGGAAGAGATCGACCGCACTGCAGCGGAACACGGGCTCACCTATACAATCACAGAGGATACGAACAGCGAACCGCGGTACTGCGCACCTGCCATTATGGAGGGAATGAGACGCGGCGCGGCCAAGATGGGTCTGACGCCTCCGGAATTGATGAGCGGCCCGTTCCATGATTCGCTGGTCCTTTCTTATGTGTGCGATTACGGAATGATATTCGTCCGCTGCAAAGACGGCATCAGCCATAATCCCAAAGAATATGCGTCGATTGAAGATTTATCGCTCGGGACGGAGCTGTTGTACCACATGGCACTGGAGATGGCTTCACGCAAGACAGCCGCCTCCTCGGCGCAAGGAGAGTGAAGTTATGGATACGGTAACGATCGGTCTCATTCAAGCGAAACATGATGTGCATGGCGACGAGCCTGTCGCGGTTCACAAAGAGAAAGCGATCGAGAAGCACTTGGGGCTTGTCCGTGAAGCCGCGGCCAAAGGAGTCCAAATCGTCTGCCTGCAGGAGATTTTCTACGGCCCGTATTTCTGCGCCGAACAAACGCCGAAATGGTATGACGCTGCTGAAGAAATTCCGAACGGCCCTACGGTGAAGCAGTTCCAGGAAGTCGCGAAGGAGCATGGCATCGTCATTGTGCTGCCGATCTACGAGCGCGAAGGAATCGCGACCTATTACAATACGGCCGCCGTTATCGACGCGGACGGCGCATTGCTCGGCAAGTACCGGAAGCATCATATTCCGCATGTGGCTGCAGGCGGCGCGGGATGCGGCTTCTGGGAGAAGTACTATTTTAAGCCCGGCAATTTGGGTTATCCGGTGTTCGACACCGCGTTCGCTAAAGTCGGCGTCTATATTTGCTATGACCGGCATTTCCCGGAAGGAGCCCGCATGCTTGGCCTGAACGGGGCGGAGATCGTACTGAATCCCTCGGCTACCGTGTCCGGAACGTCGGAATACTTGTGGCAATTGGAGCAGCCCGCCCATGCGGTTGCCAACGGGTATTACGTAGGAGCGATTAACCGGGTCGGTTTCGAAGCGCCTTGGAACATGGGCGAGTTCTACGGGCAGTCGTATCTGGTAGACCCGCGGGGGAATTTCGTGGCGACAGGCAGCCGCGACAAGGATGAGGTCGTCATTGGGCAAATGAATAAATCCCTGATCCGTGAAGTTCGCGAAAGCTGGCAATTCTATCGGGACCGCCGGCCTGAAACGTACCAGGAGCTAGCCCGGCTGTAAGCTGAAAAAGGAGGAGCTTATTCGATGGATGACAGATTGCGGCACAATTTTGCTGAAGTGTATCCCGGCTTTACCTCTACTCAGGCGATGGACGAATCGAACCGCTGTCTTTTCTGTTACGACGCTCCATGCATCACGGCTTGTCCGACCGGAATCAACATTCCGTCGTTCATCAAGAAAATCGCCACCGGCAACTTGAAGGGCTCCGCGAAAGTCATCATGGACGCCAACCCGGTCGGAGCCTCCTGCGCGCGTGTATGCCCTACAGTACAGCTTTGCGAAGGGGCTTGCGTGCTGAATGACGCGTCTGAGCCGATTGCGATCGGTATGCTGCAGCGTTTTGCGACGGATGCGGCGATCAAAAGCGGCGAGCGCTTGTTTGCGCCGGGGCCGAGCAACGGGCTTAAGGTGGCGGTGGTCGGAAGCGGACCCGCAGGCTTATCCGCGGCTCGGGAACTGGCGCGCTTCGGTTACTCGGTGACAATATACGAAGCGAAAGATAAGCCCGGCGGATTGGATACTTACGGCATCGTATCCTTCCGTTTGCCTCAGGAAATCTCCTTATGGGAAGCCGAGCAGGTCAGCCGGATGGGTGTAGAAATCCGGACGGGCGTACGTGTGGGTGTGGATGTTCAGCCGGAGCAGCTGCTCGAAAAGTATAACGCTGTGGTACTGGCTGTTGGGATGGGGCAGGTGCCTAACCTCGGCATTGAAGGCGAAAATCTCGAAGGCGTATACGATGCGATCGATCTGATCGAGAGTGTGAAGACGGATGCTTTCACCGGCGATATGGACGGCGCGCGCGTAGTTGTCATCGGTGCGGGCAATACGGCGATCGATGCCGCCACCTGTTCGGTGCGTCTCGGAGCGGGCAACGTCAAAATCGCTTACCGCCGCACACGCAGTGAAATGACGGCTTACGACTTCGAATACAGCTTCGCCAAAGAAGATGGAGTCGAATTCAGATGGCTGACCGCGCCCAAGCGGATTATCGGGGATGAATCGGGTAAAGTGACCCATCTGGAATGCGTGCGGATGGAGCTCTCCGAAGCGGGTAAAGACGGACGCCCCGTTCCGGTTCCGATCGAAGGCTCGGAATTTCTGATGGAAGTGGATGCGGTCATTAAAGCGATCGGACAAACGCGGCTGCTCGGACTAATTGAAGCGTTCAGCCTGGATCATTACAAGGGCGTCGTCACAGTCGATCCTCGTACGTATCGCACTTCCCATCCGAAGGTTTACGCAGCAGGCGATGTCATTTTCGGCCATGGCCAAGGGGAAGCGATGGTTGTCAGCGCTGCCCAGCAAGGCAAATTGACCGCTCACGAGATTCATAGGCAGTTAAACCGGCAAACCGCCGAAACGGCATAAGGGAGCTGAGAGATATGGCAGATTTAAGAACCGATTTGGCCGGCATTCGTTCACCGAACCCGTTCTGGCTTGCCTCCGCCCCGCCGACAAATACGGGCTATCAAGTGCAGCGGGCGTTCGATGCCGGGTGGGGCGGCGCGGTGTGGAAGACGCTGGGGAGCCTCGTCATTAACACGACCTCCCGTTACGGAGGTTACAATATCGGCAACCAGCGGGTAGCCGGCTTTAATAACATTGAGCTCATTTCGGACCGCCCGCTAGAGGTCAACCTGAAGGAAATCTATGAAACGAAAAAAATGTTTCCGAACCATGCCCTGGTCGTATCGTTAATGGTAGAACCGAAGCGTGAAGCCTGGCATGAAATCGTGAAGCGGGTGGAAGCGGTTGGCGTAGACGGCTTGGAGCTCAATTTCGGCTGTCCGCACGGGATGGCCGAGCGCGGCATGGGTTCGGCTTCCGGTCAGGTGCCTGCTCTGGTCGAAGCCCAGACCAGCTGGGTGAAAGAGGCCGCCCAGACACCTGTCATCGTGAAGCTGACTCCTAACATCACGGATATTACGGCTACGGCTGTTGCCGCCGTTCAAGGCGGAGCGGATGCCATTTCCTTGATTAACACCATCAACAGCTTGATGGGGGTTGATCTGGATTCCTGGAACACGATCCCTCAGGTCGCCGGCAAAGGGGCCCACGGCGGGTACTGCGGTCCGGCGGTTAAACCCATTGCTCTAAGCATGTTGGCGGAGTGCGCCCGCCATCCGCAGGTTACCGTGCCCATCTCGGGCATTGGCGGCGTGTCGACATGGAAGGATGCGGCCGAGTTCCTTCTGATGGGCGCCACCGGCGTTCAAGTCTGTACCGCAGCCATGCACCATGGCTTCCGGATCGTTGAAGACATGATCGACGGCTTGAGCAACTATCTGGACGAGAAAGGACTCACAAGCGTTGACGAGCTGATCGGCAAGTCCGTCAGCAAATATACGAACTGGGGAGATCTGGATCTCAACTACCGCATCGTCGCCCGCATCAATACGGAGACATGTATCAATTGCAATAAGTGTCATATCGCCTGCGAAGACACTTCCCACCAATGCATCGAGCGCCATATGGATGTGGAAGGCAAGCCGTACTTGAAAGTCCGGGAAGACGACTGCGTCGGATGCAATCTTTGTTCCATCGTCTGCCCGGTGGACGGTGTGATCTCCATGGTCGAAGTACCGCCTGAAGCTCAACCGATGACGTGGAACGAACGCGTCAAAGCACTGTCTGCAGTCGGTTCCGGCAACTAGCACAGTAAATAAGGCAAAGGAGGCAGTTAACCTTGAAAAAGCTCATTAAGGGCGGAACGATCGTCACCGCTGCCGACATCTACAAGGGTGACATTCTGATCGAGGACGAGCGGATCACAGCCATAGGCGCGCAATTGCAATCATCCGATGCGGAAGTCATCGATGCGGAAGGGCTGTATGTCTTTCCCGGCGGGATCGACCCGCATACGCATCTGGATATGCCTTTCGGAGGTACGACCACGAAGGACGATTTCGAGACCGGCACGATCGCCGCTGCTTTCGGAGGTACGACAACGGTGATCGACTTCTGCTTGACCTCCAAAGGCGCACCTCTCAGCGACGCCGTGCAAACCTGGCACGCCAAGTCCAAGGACCGCGCCGTGATCGATTACAGCTTTCATCTGATGATCTCGGAAACGAATGATGAAGTGCTTGCGGAGCTGCCTGAAATCATTGAAAAAGAAGGCATCACGTCTCTCAAAGTCTTCATGGCTTATAAAAACGTTTTCCAGGCGGACGACGGCACTTTATACCGGACGCTTTTGTCGGCTAAGAAGCATGGCGCGCTTGTTATGGTGCACGCCGAGAACGGCGACGTCATTGACTATCTGATTACGGAAGCTTTGGCCGAAGGAAACACCGATCCGATCTACCATGCGAGAACTCGGCCTCCGGAGCTCGAAGGTGAAGCGACGGGACGTGCGGCCAAGCTGGCTGCGCTTGCCGATTCCCAGCTGTATGTCGTGCATGTGACATGCGAGCAGGCGGTGCGGCAAATTGCGGAAGCACGTAGCAAAGGGTTCCGTGTGTACGGGGAAACCTGTCCCCAGTATCTGGTGCTGGATGAGTCGTATTTGGAGAAGCCGGATTTCGAAGGCGCGAAGTATGTGTGGTCGCCGCCTCTGCGGAAGCCGGAGAATCAGGATGTTCTGTGGAACGCGCTTAAGAGCGGCGAGCTGCAGACGGTCGGGTCCGACCAATGCTCCTTTGATTTCAAAGGGCAGAAGGAGCTTGGAAGGGGAGACTTCTCTAAAATCCCGAACGGCGGCCCGACCATTGAGGATCGGTTCACCATTCTCTACTCGGAAGGCGTGCGCAAAGGCAGGCTGAGCCTGAACCAGTTCGTGGATGTTATTGCGACTCAAAGTGCCAAGCTGTTCGGTTTATTCCCGCGCAAAGGAACGATTGCGGTCGGCAGCGACGCGGATCTCGTACTGTTCGATCCGAATGCCGAACGAACGATTTCTGTGGCGAACCATCATCTGGCGGTGGATTACAGCGCCTTCGAAGGCATGAAGGTGACAGGGGAGCCTGTATCCGTGCTCTCCCGCGGACAATTCGTCATCCGTGATAAACAGTTCGTCGGTAAAGCCGGATCGGGGCAGTATCTGCGGAGAAACAGGTTTGCCGCTTCCGAGCCGCCTGCGCCCGAGTCCCGTACGATCTCGGCTTCACGCTGAAGGAGGATGCTTATGTCCAGCTGGCATGAATATATGAAAGAAAAAGCGACGATTAACGATTTGATTGCAAAGGGCTACCGCGTAACGAAGGTTACGGAATTGCTCGATGGGGATGACGTCCGATTTGAGCGGGTTTCGGGCGACGGGACGCTGGAGATCGAAGAGCTGCGATTATTGACTGCGGATGGCCGCAAATATTTGGGGTCTGTGTTGATCGCACAATTGCGGGCGTCATCAGCCAGCGTGAGTTCCGTCTCTTAACGGATCGATAGATTAGGAGGTTTGCTGAAAATGGAGAATACGATTCAAACGATGTTCGGCACGCTAAAAAATTACATCGGCGGACAGTGGGTCAGCTCAAGCTCTTCCCAATATGAGGAAGTGCCCAATCCGGCGACAGGGGAAGTCATCGCCAAAGTGCCCTTGTCGAATCGCGCTGATCTGGATCAAGCGGTCGCGGCCGCCCGCAGCGCGTTCCCGGAATGGAGCAAAACGGCGGTGCCGAGACGGGCGAGAATTCTGTTCCGCTATCAGCAGCTGCTGGTTGAGCACTGGGAAGAGCTCGCCCGCATGGTGACGATCGAGAACGGCAAAAGCTACACCGAAGCCTACGGGGAAGTTCAGCGGGGCATCGAATGCGTCGAATTCGCCGCCGGGGCACCTACCTTGATGATGGGCAGCCAGCTGCCGGACATCGCCACCGGCATCGAGTCCGGCATGTACCGTTACCCGATTGGCGTGGTCGGCGGCATTACGCCTTTCAATTTTCCGATGATGGTGCCCTGCTGGATGTTCCCTCTCGCCATAGCATGCGGCAACACTTTCGTGTTGAAGCCTTCCGAGCGGACGCCAGTGCTCGCTTGCAGGCTGGCGGAGCTGTTGAAGGAAGCGGGGCTCCCGGACGGGGTGCTGAACATCGTACATGGCAGCCGCGATGTGGTCAACGGCCTGCTTGAGCATGAGGACGTACGTGCGATATCCTTCGTCGGCTCGCAGCCTGTGGCGGAGTATATCTATAAGACTGCAGCGGCTAACGGTAAGAGGGTTCAAGCGCTGGCGGGCGCCAAGAACCATTCGATCGTCATGCCTGACGCCGACCTGGATAACGCCGTTACGAATATTGTAAGCGCCGCATTCGGCGGTGCAGGCGAACGATGCATGGCGGCTTCCGTCGTCGTGGCTGTCGGAGATATTGCGGACACCCTGGTAGAGAGGCTCGTGCAGGCGGCCGACGACATTACGATCGGCAACGGCTTGGACGACGGCGTGTTTCTGGGTCCTCTCATCCGCGAGGAAAACAAGGCGCGCACCATTCGCTATATTGAAATCGGACAAGGCGAAGGCGCCCTGCTCGCTCGTGACGGGAGAACGGATACGGCCACCTCAGGTGAAGGCTATTTTGTAGGACCGACGATTTTCGACCACGTTCAGCCCGGCATGAAAATATGGACCGATGAAATGTTTGCTCCCGTTCTTTCGGTCATGCGTGCGCAGGACCTGACGGAAGCCATCCAAATTGCGAACCGGTCTGCATTTGCTAACGGCGCTTGTCTATACACGGACAGCGCGCGGGCGGTTCGCCAATTCCGCGAAGAAATTGATGCCGGCATGCTCGGAATCAATCTCGGTGTGCCGGCGCCCATGGCATTCTTTCCGTTCTCGGGATACAAGAATTCCTTTTATGGCGACCTCCATGCCAACGGCAAGGATGGCGTCGAATTTTACACGCGTAAAAAAATGGTTACCGCACGTTATTGATGCACGCGTCAGCTGTCTATGGGTCTAAGGAGGCTTTATATGCTTATCGGGGTTCCGAAGGAAATCAAAAACAACGAAAGCCGGGTCGGCATGACGCCCGCATCCGTTCTGTCTTACGTGAAGCAGGGGCATGAAGTCGTTGTCGAAACCGAATGCGGCACAGGGGTCGGGTTCTCCGACGAAGATTACAAGAACGCCGGGGCACGGATTGTGCCGGCCGCAAGGGACGCTTGGTCTGCGGAGATGGTCGTCAAAGTGAAAGAACCGCTGCCTGAAGAATATGTATATTTCCGTGAAGACCTGATTTTGTATACGTATCTGCACTTGGCACCGGAGCCGGCGCTGACGAAAGCGCTGGTACAGAGCAAAGATACGGCAATCGCTTATGAGACGATACAGCTGGACAACGGCAGCTTGCCGCTTCTCACTCCAATGAGTGAGGTGGCGGGGCGGATGTCCATTCAGATCGGCGCCCGATTCCTTGAAAAGGCAAACGGCGGCAAAGGGGTATTGCTGAGCGGTGTTCCTGGTGTCGCGCCGGGCAGAGTAACGGTGGTAGGCGGCGGGATCGTCGGGACGAACGCTGCACGCATGGCCCTTGGAATGGGGGCGGAGGTCAGCATTCTTGATATTAATCCGGAACGCCTTCGCCAGCTGGATGACCTTTTCCAAGGCCGGCTCAAAACCGTAATGTCCAATCCGCATAACCGCATAACATAGCCGAAGCGGTGCAGCAAGCGGATCTCGTGGTGGGGGCCGTTCTGATTCCGGGTGCGCGGGCTCCCCGTCTGGTTACCGAGCAAATGGTGAAAACGATGAGTCCCGGCTCGGTCATCGTTGACGTGGCTATCGACCAAGGCGGATCCATCGAAACAATCGACCGCATCACCACCCATGACGCGCCGACGTATGAGAAACACGGGGTCATCCATTACGCCGTAGCCAATATGCCGGGTGCGGTGGCGCGAACGTCCACGATCGCTTTGAACAACGTGACGACGCCTTACGGGCTGCAGATCGCGACCAAGAATTACAAGCGTGCGGCGATCGATAATCGCGCGCTGGCTAGAGGGATTAACGTCGCGGAAGGAAAGGTTACCTTCCAGGCGGTAGCCGAAGCGCATGGCTATCCGTATACCGATATACAGGCACTGCTTCAAGGATCCATATTGACCGCTTGAAGAACGAATTGAAGCCTGCCCAGGCCGCGCTTGAGCAGGCTTTTCCTTTTGCATTTATGAAATAAAATTACAAAAAAGTATTTACAAAATGAAATTTCATTTTAGAATAGATAGGAGAAGCGCTTACATAAGGAGCCGATTTTAATGTTGAAGGGCGGACTTATCAGCATTAAAGAAGGGTTGTCCACGTTAAAGCCGACGGAGAGAAAAGCGGCGGAGTACATTCTCAGCAAGCCGGAGCAGATCGTGAAATACTCCGTTCAGAGACTGGCGGGTGAGGCCGGCGTCAGTGAAGCAACGATCATTCGCTTATCACGGTCACTCAATTACAAAGGTTTTCAGGAGCTCAAGCTGCGTATAGCAGGAGATCTGGTTCATTCGGAACAGACACCCTCTACCTATCAGGAGATTCAGGTGGGAGGATCAACGGATTCGCTCATACGATCCATTTCTTACAATAACATGCTCTCCATTGAGGACACCTTGTCCGTACTTTCCGACGAGGAGGTGGAGAAGGCGATCCGGGTAATGACTTCCGCCCGTAAAATCGCTTTGTTCGGGGTGGGGGCTTCCGCTGTCATCGCCGAAGACTTCAGGCAAAAGTTGTCGCGGATCAACAGATGGTGCGAGGCGGCTTTCGGCTTCGACGGTCAGGCGACATTGGCCGCCAATATGATCGAAAGCGATGTCGCTTTCGGCATTTCATACTCGGGGGAGACGCGGGACATTATTGATTCGTTATCCATTGCAAAAGCGAATGGCGCTACAGTCGTCAGTCTGACTAAATTCAGCAACAATCCTGTTTCTGCCCAGGCAGACATTCATTTGTTCACCAGCTCATTGGAACAGAGCATCCGAAGCGGAGCGATGGCGTCGAGGATCGCGCAGCTGAACGTGATCGACATTCTGTATGTCGGAATCGCGGGCAGCCATTACGAGGAAAGCATCGATTCTCTGGACCGGACGCGCAAAGCCGTTCGAATCTCTAAAAGCAATGTTTGAGTGGGAGCGATTGATGCGCGGTTGGATCGGGGACGGTCTTCTGCCCGGCGCGGCAGTAGATATCAGGCATGAGAAATTCCATTATCGCACCTCGTTCGGGAACAGCCGTGCAGATACGATATACGATCTTGCCTCACTGACTAAAGTGACGGCCACATTGCCGGGATTGCTCATTCTCGCGCAAAGAGAGGCGTTAAAGTTCAGCGACAGGGTCAGCCGCTACATCCCTGAGTTCAGATATGACGCCGCTGTAACCATTCTTCATCTGCTGACACATACATCGGGACTTCCCGCAGATTTGCCGTACGCCCCACGGAACGCTTCACGCGATGTGCTCGCTTTGATTCTGGATCAGCAGCCGCTCAGCGAGCCTGGCACCCGTATGGTGTACAGCGATCTCGGCATGATTCTGCTCGGGGAAATCGTTCAGCGGGTGTCCGGACAAAGATTGGACCGGTTCCTGACCGAGCAGGTCTTTCAGCCGCTCGGCATGAAAGAAACGATGTTCCGTCCCCCGCCGGCACTCCGGGATCGGATCGCTCCGACGGAATATGTGGATGGAGAGCCGGTTCAAGGAGAGGTGCATGACGAGAAAAGCGTGCAAATGGGTGGGATTTGTGGAAGCGCGGGACTGTTCTCTACCGCAGCGGATATGAGTACATACGCAGAGGCTTGGCTGCACCCCGAAGAGCAGACGGTTCTGCCGGCCGATTTGATGAAGCAAAGTGTGCGGCATTTGGGACACGGACGCGCTCTCGGCTGGGAAGTATACGGCCTGAGCCCGCCGGTCGGCTGCGGCACACGCTGGTCTCCTGGAACCTTCGGTCATACAGGGTTCACCGGAACCAGCATCTGGATCGACCCTGTCAAACGGGTATCGGCGGTGGTGTTCAGCAATGCGGTGCACTTCGGCCGGGATAACCGGATTCGCAAGCTTCGACCCGGCATGCATGATGCTATATTCGCTTCCCTTTTTGACTGACGTATAGGTCAAGGGATTTGAATAAATAAGAATCTGTCAAGGAGGAACACAAATGACAAAAAGATTCCATGTGCTTCTAGCGGTTTTTGTATTGATCACCACTGTGCTCGCAGGATGCGGCGGAGGTAACGGCAATAACTCGAGCCCTGCAGCGAGCGGGAGCAGCACGAATACGGCAAGCGTCAGCCCCACGCCTTCAGCATCGGGTGAGAAGGCGAAGCTGACGATCGGCAGCTGGCGTACGGAAGACCGTGAAGCTTATGAGAAAATCATCGCGGCATACAATGCGACAAATCCGAATGTAGAAATCGTATTTAATCCTTCCAAGAATACAGAATACAACACGATACTCAATACCGCTCTGCAAACCGGAGAAGGGCCGGACATTATTCAGCTGCGTCCTTATGCGGCAGGACGCCAATTGGCGGACGCGGGTTTCCTCGAGCCTCTCGACGGTCAAATCAAGGGCTTGGACACCTTCTCGAAGGATACGCTGGCCGCAGCTACAGGCACCGACGGTAAAGTGTACGGAGTGCCTACCGTGTACAGCTCGACACAAGTTTTCTACAACGTCAAAATATTCAAAGAAAATAACATTGAAGTTCCGAAAACATGGGACGACATGATCAAAGCTGCCGAGACGCTGAAAGCGAAAGGCATTACCCCATTCGCCTTCGGTTCGAAGGAAGGCTGGCTTCTGTCTCTCACTCATGGAGCGCTTGCGCCTCAGTTTTACGGCGGCAGCGATTTTGCGACGAAAGTATTAAGCGGAGAAACGAACTTCCAGAGCGAAGGTTACGTCAGCTCGCTGCAGATGATGAAGGACCTCACTCCGTATTTTCCGGAAAATTACGAGGGACTCGGCATGGACGACATTCGCAATCTTTTCGTCACCGAGCAAGCCGGCATGTTCGTGATGGGCGATTGGGAACTTGCAGTGATGCAAAAGGCGAATCCGGCGCTTGAGCTGGGCGTATTCCCGGTGCCGGGCAAAGACGGCAAAGCTACCGTTACGACATGGGTAGACGGTTCATTCGCAGTTAACGCGAAGTCGAAGAATAAGGCAGAGGCGCTTAAGTTCGTGGAATTCATGACGACCAAAGAATTCGGAACGCTTGTCGTCAACGAATTGAAGAAGCCAAGTACGCTTCAAGGAGTTACGGCGACAGATCCGATCGTATCGCAATTATCGGAATATGCGAACACGATTGCCACACCGTACGCTTCAGTCGTGTACTTCAACCAAGGCAATCCGACGACGAAATCGGTTCTTGAAACGAACCTGCAGGCGATGTATCTCGGTTCCCTCACTCCAAAGCAAGTGGCGGACGAAGTGCAGAAGAGCGCGGACACCTGGCTGAAAAAATGATATGAAACGTTCATGGATCCATCTGTTTCCTGTCCCTGCTTTGGCCTTTTATGTGCTGTTTATCGTCTATCCGATATTCGCGGCATTCGGCTACAGCTTTTTCGACTGGCAGGGACTGAAGCGGGGGGCGTTCATCGGGCTCGACAACTTTGTAACCTTGTTCACGGTCGAGCCCTTTAACGATTTGTTCTGGAACGCACTCAAGAACAACGTGTTTTACTTTGTCTTGGAAATGATTGCCCAGAACGGCATCGCCTTTGTACTCGCCTATATTTTATACACCAAGATCAAAGGGGCACAGTGGTTCAAGATCGCGTTCTTCCTTCCCCGGCTTCTCTCTGTCATTGTGGTCGGCTTCCTTTGGAAGCTCATCCTGAATCCGAATTTCGGGGTGCTGAATGTCGTTCTGAAAAAAGCGGGCTTGGGCGAATGGGCCCAGCCTTGGCTTGGCGATCCGTCAACGGCGCTCGTGTCCATCATTCTGGTTAACAGCTGGTTCGGTATCGGCTTTGCGGTGCTTATCCTGCTTGCAGGTCTCCAGGGCATTCCGAACGAAATCGTGGAAGCGGCAAAGCTGGACGGTGTGCGGGGGTTCAGGCTGATTAGAACGATCATTATTCCGATGATGATGCAGTCGATTACGATCATTACCGTATTCACGTTCATACAGGCTTTCGAGGCGTTCGAGCTGGTGTATGCCATGCAAGGATCGCAAGGGGAGCCCTATCACTCCACCGATACGCTGGCCGTTTATTTCTACCGGACTGCATTCGGCGGCAACTCGGGTGGTGACGGACTCGCGATCGGACTCGGATCGGCGCTTGCGGTCGTCATGTTCTTCATTATCGCCGCGCTGTCGGCTGCATACTTGAATTTCGTTCGCAGCAAAGAAGTGGAGCATTAAGTCCTGCGGTATGATGTCAAGTCCCTGATTCGTGAGAATTGGAAATTTTCTTGGCTATAGTGCGCACGAGTCAAAGAAAATAGACGCATCAAACCAAGCCCAGCAGAAAATGAGGTTGAATACCAGATTTTTACTGGGAATTCATAAAGGACTTTGGCAAAGGAGGCCGTTATTCCTCTTCGCGATTCACCTTCCTTCGAGGCGTGTAGAGTTGGCCGTTGCGTAGCAGCACATCGACCAGACGCACAAGTTTTCTTGCCGTTAAGACGAGG
>NZ_JXAL01000017.1 GCF_000829465.1 Cohnella kolymensis
TGATTCTCCCCGGTTTTTATCCGGATGCGGACAGCTTATCCGACTAATGCTGGACAACTTATGCCGTCATCTGCTGGGCATTATGCGCTAGCAGTAACAATATCTCAATTCTGGAGCGACAGCTTATAACAGCAAGAGGGGATGGTAAAAGCTATATTTATACTAACTTCAATCCAAAGTATGCTCATTACGCCCTAACCATCCTTCGGACCTTCTATAATTTCTGCTTAATGTGGCTCTCAATGAAACCAAATCGTCGCAAATCAAATAAGAGGGTATGTTCATATCGTAAAACTTATGGGGATATGTTCTTGTCCGATAAGAGGGTATATTCATGTCGCTACACATATAAAAAAGCATTATCGCCAATCTTTTCTGTCAAAGTGAAGCAAACCACCGCGAGCATCGCGGTTTTTATTTTTTTGCGATGGAATGAACCTTTTGAGTTGCTCGAGGCTCTTAGTAATAGAGGTGAAAAAATGGATGTAGTAAATATGGTTAAGAAAGCGAAAAAGGGGGACAAGGAGGCTTTGCTTCAATTGATTTTATCAGAAAAAAACGCGTATTATCGGCTAGCTTATTCCTACATGAGGAATGAAGAGGATGCCATGGATGTCTTAGAGGAAATGATCGTGAAGCTTTATGAGCGGATCGGCCAATTGAAGAAAGAAGAGTCCTTCTACACCTGGAGCAAGACCATTCTGGTCAATCAATGCAAACGCTCGTTGAAAAGAAACAACAAGGTAATCCCACTAGGAGACCAGCTAGAAGTGAGCAAGGGGCAAATCGACTCTTCCGCAAAATCCGATTATAGCCAAGTGGAAGAGCAGATGGATCTACAAGCGCTACTGACCCATCTGAACGCTGACCAAAGCGAAGCCATTCAACTAAAATATTTTCATGATCTGGATTATGGTTCGATTGCTGCGATGACCCACGTATCGACGGGAACGGTCAAATCAAGAATTTATCAAGGGCTTCAGAAACTGAGAGCGTTATACGGGAGGCTTGCAGATGAGCAACATTGAAGATCGGTTCTTGGAAGAGAAAGTGCGGTTAAGTGAACTTTCCGCCCCTGAAGAGTTGGAAGCAAGATTAAGAAATGCGTTAAACACCACAGTCCCCAGAAGAAAAGCGAAATGGAATGTAAAAAGAAGTTGGACAATCGCGGCAGCTGTCCTTGCGGTTATGCTGTTCACTGGAAACCAATACCATGCGTTAGCCTATTACGGCAAGATGCTGCTCGGCTTTGACGAAGCCGTATACGACACTCTTAGCGAACTAGACAAGCAGGGGAAGGGGCAGGCTCTTAACGAGCGGTTCCAACTTGAGGACGGTACTATGCTTACCATCAACGGCATTATGTCGGATGAAAATCAGTTTATCTTGTACTATACCTTGAGCAACCCGAATGGGCTTCGGAGTTACGACGGTTTTGATCCTACTGGGATTAGAGGTTTTCAAACGGATTCCCATCATATACTACGTGGAGCAACATCTGGACCAACTGGCGGGGTTACCGAGACCAAAGGATATTTGGCTTTCGATCCTGTCAGCCCGCTTGCCAAGAAATTAACGCTTTCGTATTGGTATAAGCTGCCGGAAAGCGATCAACGACGGGAGGGACAAATTACGTTCCCTTACCGGCCGGATGAAGCGATGCCTACCAAGATCAAACAATCCGTAAATGTTACCGTTAATGGCCAAACGATAAGCATCGGCACGATTACCGCAACTCCGACGATGACTTTGATTGAAGGCACACTTCAAGCGGAAAATGAACAACTGAATCAAGCCGTTCTGAACGGAATGGATCTGATCGCCAATGGAGATTCGGTATCTTTATTCAGCAGCTCATGCAGTCTCAGACCGGAGCTTTTTCACTGGAGTATGATACCCTCCCGGAGAATCTTCAATCTTTGCAGCTTATCCTAAAGAAAACGGGTGATACGGTGCAGATACCGGTTAAATAAAAATTTCTTCGACTTAGTAGGTAAGCGTGGAATTAAGATAAATTCAGTGAAAGCAGCTACATTTTTTTTAGGTGAGGTAAGCGATATGAATCCGGTGATTGGCTTGGCTGAGAAGGTCAAAATACTGAAGAAGCTAGAAACACATGGTTATCAAATTGCTTTTTATATACTTCAAAATGAGGATCTTGCTATTGAAGCTATTAAGACGGCGCTGATCGAACTCAGTATGGATGATACGTTTTTTAGAAAATCTCAAACTGTTCAGCAACAAATTATGAAAAGAACCTGCATGTATAAATCAATAGCGGTAAAGCAAAAGTGAATATTGGACATTTACGGTAAGCCAAGGGATAGTTTAATAAACAAACCGGGCTGCCGCTAGTACTGTCAATTTAGGAAAAACCATCCGCATTGGATGTTTTTCCATTTATATCCATGCGTTTGCACCTGGTGACAGCGACGCTGGTACTACCCCTAAATCAATAGTTAAACGACATCAAGCTGCCGAGAATTTCTGCGGCTTACTTTGCTTCTTTGTTTGAACTCGTGATACAAGAAATTAACGAACGAAAGGACAAAAGATGGGGAAGTTATTTCTTAAGAGCTAAAAAGCAATAATATACATTGACACTCCATAAATGAAGGAGGACAAGAACATATATCCACATCGACCCGCGCCCAGCGCGGTTTTTTTGTTTTATGAATATAACTTCTTGTCTTTTGCGCAGGACAAGAAGTTATAAATATTTCCTAATGAGGACAACAAGTAATAATGTTTTCCACTTCATTAATTACGTTGGTGGCGAATCACTTTTTGAACACTCCAAGTTGTGAATTTAGCGAGAGAACATTCTGACATATGAAGCCTTTGTATTTGCGGCATTAAAATTGTACGCCGAATAATTGGACAAGAAGGATTACTGTATTCCGATTTTTTGACCCAACAATACAGTATCATGTCTGCTCATTAAGGACAAAAGGAAAGCGCCTTAATGGCTCTAAGTAGATTTACAGACATATGTATAAAATACGGGTTTTGTGAAATAGCCAAACATTTTACCAAACGGCTGCTTATCCTTAATATCGGACGACAAGAACATATATTCATAAAGGACAAGAATTTACATCGTTGGATGTATTGTGCGAATTTACATGGGCTGCTGTCCCAACCGCTGCTCGTCATGATGCTTCTTAATCGACATCAATAGCAAATCGGGACAAATCAGTTACACTTAGCCCAGATATTTGTGCGTTTCGGCACGACACAAAACCAGGGTTATATAAAAATAAAAAAGCTTGATTTCTCAAGCTTCCGTCCTCTCAGTTATGTCCCGCTTTTGTGTCGTTAGACAAACATATCCTTATATGTCCCTGCCTCACCAGAAATGCCAATTTGCAATTCCTCGACGAGACCAGCCTTTAACAATTGCTGCCCAACGATCGGGCCGCCCACTACCATGACGTCTTTTTCTCCAGCGGCTTGTTTGGCTTGCTCAATAGCACCTTCGACAGGTGCAGCCTGATCCGATTGAACTCCGCGCAAATGGCGGACTTCAATCGGATCAGGACGATAATTCACCATAAACTGGTTTGAAAATTACGCAGTTTCATCGGTCGGCTTCTCTCGCGTCCGCATTACTGAGATGCCGCTTGAATTTGGTCATAAGCCCAATGGTCAGGAGGAACATCGCGCCATTTAGGCGGCTTCGAATCCTTTGGTACCGTTTTTCCTAGCATATGATTGATGATCGTTACCGCCTCTGCACGTGTTAACGGCCGATTGGGGTAGAAAGCGCCATCTCCATATCCCTTCATCAACCCGGCAGCCTGCACCGCTCTTATGGCACTGGAAGCCCAATGATTCTTCGTATCGGAGAACGCATTCGTTGGTGTGGCATCGAGATTCATCGCGCGGGCCGCAATGCTCGCCATTTCCGCTCGAGTAACAGGCGAATCGGGATGGAATGTTCCATCCGGATAGCCGACCAACACATGGTTCCCGATCAGTTCTTGAATCGGCTGCATCGCCCAATGCATGCTCGGAACATCCAAAACCGCTATCGGGGTTTCTGCTGTCGCCGGCAAATTCAGCACTCTTGCAAGTAACGCAGCTAATTCTGCGCGCGTAATTTGACGATTGGGACGGAAGCTTCCATCTGCATACCCATTAATATAGCCTGGGCCGTTGTTCTCACTTCCTTCCTTATGTTGTTTGGTTATGGTAATATTCAATATCGGCATGATTTCCCCAACGTGAATCAATCCATTCCGAATGTAGCTAAAGCCCCCCAGAGATTCATCGCGCGGATCCTTTCGGCTATCGTAGGTTTCATACCCCTCTTTCTTTGCAATCACATAGAAGTCGCCATCGGGATAGACCATCCAGCCATATTGGCCATCCGCGTTATTGACCTGCGGATTATGGTTTTGATTGATCACGTCCGCAGGAAGCTTCGGCAATTTCACCGGGGAACCGGGGATTCGGCCCTTGCTTCGATTCAACTCTGTATCGGCCCAGAAAAGCTGAACTTCGACTCCGGCAATGGGTTTGTGCGTCTCGCGATCCTGAATCACGCCATTCGGATAGATGAAATCCGTTTGAATCGAAGCCGTTCCATTCGCCTGAACGGTTAATGACCCCGCAATTCCGGATAACTCTTCTCCGGTTGGCGCGACGACATGGATAATTACCGGATATTGTCCGGGAGCCAAATTGCTTGCTAACTGGAATTGTCCGTTTGAAGCGATCGTCAAATTGGCGATTTCCGCTGAATTCCCATCCGCAGAGAGTACGGCAGCCGTCAAAGATACGCCCGAACCCAGGATGTTTGGTAAACCGACAGATCCGTTTGCTTGGGGACCTTTTACCTTTAATTCTCCTATAATCGTAATTGGAGCAGTCGGCTGTACAGGCACAACAGGCTGTACAGCCACAACAGGCTCAGAGCCGTAAGTTTTGGCCGTACGAGGCTTTCCGCCTTCCCCAAGTTCGTAACCGAGACATATACCGTACCCGAGCCGGTTCCCAGCTGCAGAATGCTCACTGTTGCCGAGGTTTCACCGGCACCTACGGTTGACGACCCCAGCAGATTCCCGTCTGCCGCCGCGTCATAAACCTTAACCATGTCGCCCGCGGCCAATCCGCTTACGGACACCGTATCTGGGGTTGGCGCTGTATGATTGGACACCGTTACGTCGGATGCGGAAGGCGCCGTCGATTGCACAACAGGCTCTGAGCCGTAAGTTTTTGCCGTACGAGAGCTTTCCGCCTTCCCCAAGTTCGTAACCGAGACATACACCGTCCCCGAGCCGGTTCCCAGCTGCAGAATGCTCACCGTTGCCGAGGTTTCACCGGCGCCCACGGTTGACGACCCTAACAGATTCCCGTCTGCCGCCGCGTCATAAACCTTAACCACGTCGCCCGCGGCCAATCCGCTTACGGACACCGTATCTGGGGTTGGCGCTGGATGATTGGAAACCGTCACATTTGATGCAGGAATTGAAGCGGAAGAGTTCCGCATGATGATTTGGATTCGGTTATTCCATGTATCCGCTACATAGATATTTTCATATTGATCAACGGCTACACCGGAGGGCTCATCAAACTGCTCTTTTCCCGCCCCTTTACTTCCCCAAGCCTGTATGAAATTACTCGACCCATCAAACTCTTGTATTCGGTTGTTTAAAGTATCGGCAACATAAATATTACCTGCTTGTGCAGCGATCCCTTGGGGACTATTGAATTCTCCATTCCCGGATCCGCCTCTTCCCCAGACCCACGTGACGTCCGAATTAACGATTCGTTGATTAGCAGTGTCGGCGACGAATGGAATTCCAAAGTTGAGAACTACTCCGAATGGGAATAGGAATGGGCCTGGTATTAGTAAGTATACATCCCCGTTATCCTGAAACACGATAAGCCGATTATTTCCGGTATCCGCAACATATAATCCTGCGCTGAGTGCTATACCTCTGGGTGAATTCAATGGTCCAACCACAGAATCGGGACCGAAAGTTAACAGATAATTTCCGTTTTTATCGAATTTTTGAATTCGGTTATTCCCCGTATCGGCCACATATATATTTCCTTCATAATCCAACTCGACGTCTGAAGGCGAATTGAATTGTCCATTCCCGGATCCGCTCGTGCCGAATGAGGTCACATAAGTCCCATCGGAAGCAAATTTCTGAATTCGGTTATTCCCCGTATCGGCCACATAAATATTTAAAGATGAGTCGACGGCTATCCCCCTAGGATGATCAAATTGCCCGTTTCCGCTTCCGAAATTCCCGAAGGAAACCCAAGTGGGAGAAGTCCCCGGGTCGGCCGAAACAACGAAGCGAGAAGAAAAATTGATTACCAATAATGGAATTGATAGGATAATTAAAACTTTCCTAATAAAGCCTCCGAAAAGAGGCTTGACTTTTGTTATCATGCGAATAAATTCCCTCCTCTAATAAATTTGCCTTAGCGCAACTTCAGAATGGTGGATTAAGAATTCTCATTGAATAGTATAAAGTCCAATAAATGTTAAGTATGTCGTTTCTTGCTGATAGCTAACAATTTCATAACTGGTTCTAATCGGCAGAATTCCGGAAACGGAAGAGATGCTCGATTTTGCCGCTCAACAGGCATACTCACTAAGCGCGGCGTAATTGGTGAAAGGACAAGAACTTGTACCCATAAAACGAAAAAACCGCGCACAGCGCGGGTCTTATTAAATGTATGTTCTTATCCTCCGACACTTAATCAACAGCCGTTCTATTCCAGTATCGCCCGGCTATTTTCATTGCCGCAGCGGAGTCCCAAAACAGTGCAACTCCGAGTTCCTAACGGTGATATAAACGCGTTATTGCGATTATGAGCTATTCAAATGTAATGATCGGTTTGATGGTGATCCCTTTGGCGGAATCCTCGAACGCCTGATTGATCTCATCGAATGCATAGTATTTGATCAGTCTGTCAAACGGGAATCTTCCCTTTTTGTACAACTCAATCAACGCCGGAATGTACAATTGGGGCACGCTTCGGCCCATCAAAAACCCACTGAGCGTTCGTTCAAACAAAATCGTATTTAGATCAACAGTGGCCTCCGTGCCCAGCTTCGAACCGCCGACTTGTACCGCAACCCCCAATAATTGAAGGCTATCGATTGCGTTTCGTGTGTTTTCCGGACGTCCGCTGGCCTCAACTGCATGATCCACGCCGCCGCCAGTAATACTCTTTATCCTCTCCACTACGTTACCCTTGAATGGGCTGATCACACCGACAACCCCAACAGGTAAACGGTACACGCGATTCTCTTTGCCAGGAATGACCGAGGGCCGAATTTCCCCGGTCATGTTCATTGGAATCGCAGCATAATAACGAATGTCTCCGATAAACATGTCGACCTCGGTCTCCGCCTTGAGATGCGAACTGCCGGTCTCAATCGTAAGGATCTCAATCAGGTCTTCCCGCTGCTTCTCCACAATGTCGGCTGCCTTCATCATGATGGCAGAACGTGTGTACCGGTTAAGATCCCACCACTCGACTTGCGCTGTCGCAGCAGAGCGATAGGCCTCCTCCACATCCTCCTTGGAGGCTAAACGGATGGTAACCAACTCCGATTCGTCGAACGGATTCCGGTTTGTGTATTGTCTCTCACTGCGACCAGTGCGCCATGCTCCAGCAATGAACTGTTTGTCCCAAGTTTTAAACTCAACCGCCATGTTAACTCCCCTTCATTTTAAGATGAGAAGGTCTAAACACTTAAGCACGCTCTTCCTAGGTAGTCGACCTGCTTGGAAACCGACGCTGGAATATGCCGTAGCAAGCATCTTCAATGTGATATGCGGTTTCTAGCAGTACATCTTCTCTATAATCCGATGTGCGGCAGATAGTGAGGTCGTCATATAAGGGTCGTTTTCCCCGATATAGTGCACGTTCGTGTATAGCTTGCCCCAGGACAAGAACATATATCGAACAACACTGACATCCTGTAACTCGTTTGTTGTTTGTATATGTATGAGACCTTTGCCCATCGACATTGGGATCGACTCATTCTGAATAAATTATCCATAGCGTGCCGCATTGCCTCCGCCAAAGAGCCGGCATCGGCTTTACCGGTGCCCGCAAAATGTTGCGATTACGCCTCTTTTCGGAGAACCATATAACTTGTCTTGAGCAAAGGACAAGAAGTTATATCCATAAAATAAAGAAACCGCGCTGGGCGCGGATCTCTAACGATATATGTTCTAACGTAATTCGAGATAATCCTTGCTCCTATTTGCTCGATTGCTGCTTCTTGACCACACTGAGTACGGCTCTCGAATACTCTTCCCCGAGGAATCGGTATCCTTCTTCACTCGGATGTATCCCGTCGGTATCGGAAAGGTATTTTGCATAGTTGTCGTCATTCCATTTCCCCGACAAGTCGACGAAGGTGCAATTCGTAACGAGGGAGCAGGCGTTCTTGATATCCTGATTGTAGGGAGCAAGCATCTCATCGGACATGCCTCTTATGGAGATAATCCCGCTGGCAAACACATGCGTGAGAGGCAGTGCGTCCGTAATGGACTTGAGAAAAGTCACGTAGTCCGCCTGGTATTGGTTATGGGAGGAGTCTCCACGATTAATATCACGTATGGCATTAAAGCCGTATACTGACAGCACATAATCGGGTTTGTAGGAAATCACGTCGCTGCCAACCCGGCTTAAGCCGCTCGATTTTCCGCCAACGTTAATATCCGTTCTTCCGATTCCCACATTGATGCTCTCCATATCCAGTTTATCGCCTACGATCGAGGAGAACGAGAAGAAGCCTTTATTGTTGAGGCAACACCCTTCGGCATAGCTGTGACCGATGACGACGATTTTTTTCTTTTGTTCCTCTGGCTTTCTCACGTCAGCGCCTTTGTCGATGTACATTCCACCGATCTCATAATTGGAATTCGAAAAAGCGACTTCGATCTTATGCCACCCCGTTTGTTTCGTAAAAATGGGAAGATAATGCCACGATTGGTCGCTTGGAATAACATGCGTAACGGCAGGATTTCCGTCTACCGAAATTTTGATTTCTCCCCCGGTGCCCCGTTGCTTAAGCGTCGCGTAACTGCTATTCGTTTCGATTTTGGCCTTCGCCCCTGTAAGCGTCCCGACCATTACCTTTCCTAAAGACGGATCCTCCGAAGCTGTCCATGGTCCATTCGTGTACAGCCAGGAGGCATCGTCCGGAGCCAGAAATCGCTCGTTGTTCATTCGGCTTGAGACTCCAAATGCTAGAATGAGCAGCATGCCCAAAGTCACTACTATCAAACCGGTAATCTTCACTGTTCGGTTCATCTTTTGCCGCCCCCCTCTTCGTAGCTTCTTTATTCATCCATGCTACCACGCAGGTGAGAATCGATCCTGTCATTTTGTGCTCGCAGCGAACAGATTTCTTCTTCTCCTTAAACGACCTGAAATCGAGTATAGTTAATTTAATGAAGCAAGAACGGCAGAGGTGAGACAATTGGACGGATTACAACGGATGAGAAATGCGCTGGAACTCATGGAGAAGAATCTGGACCAACCGCTGAACGTCGAAACGATCGCAAAGGCCGCTTATTCGTCACCGTTTCATTTTCAACGAATGTTCCATATGTTGACGGGATTAACGGTCGCCGAATATACGCGCAAACGCAAATTAACTCTAGCAGCCAATGAATTGGCGACTTCCTCCTCCAAGGTGGTCGATGTAGCCCTTAAATATGGATACGATTCACCGGAAGCCTTCTCCAAAGCATTTCGCAAAATTCACGGTATCTCTCCCTCGCAAGCACGGCGTCCGGGAGCTATCCTGAAGGCTTTTCCACGTATCTCGTTTCAGCTTCTATTCACAGGAGATAAAGAGGTTGTTTATAGGATAGAAGATAAAGAGGCATTCATGGTAACGGGTAAATCCGTACAATTAATGTGCGGGGATGAAAGCTATTCGCGGCAAAGCTTTTGGAGCGACTGTCATCGGGACGGAACGATCCGCAAACTCGTTTCTTCGGACCCGCATCACCGTTTGTTGGGAATCACGATGGATATTAATGAGGATTTTACCTATATGATCGCAAGCGAGGCAGCCGAAATAGCACCTGCGGAAGGATTAACCGTGCGAATGATTCCAGCTTGCACCTGGGTGATCTTTACCTCCGTTGGTCCGCTGCCGGGGGCCATACAAAGCTTATTCACACGCATCTTTCAGGAGTGGTTTCCGGCTACGGGGTATGAGCATTCGGGAGCTCCCGAGATTGAGGTATACCTCCCGGGCGATTCAACGGCAGAGGACTACACGTGTGAAGTTTGGATTCCGATATTGAAATAAGCGCAAAAAAGCGGAATCCAGTTGAATTCTGGATCCCGCTTTTCCTTACGCGAACTTCTTTCGGCTCTTTTTGTAGTCAGCCGCCAAACTTGTGATCTTATTATAGAACGTTTTATCTTCCAATCGGTCAAACAATTTATACGAGGGATATGCAAGGTTTACCTCGATAATCCATATCCTCCCCAGATAATCGATACCAAAATCAATACCGGTCTCATGGGTTCGATACCCCTTTTTGGCAGCATATCGAATCAATCTAAAAGAGTGGCGGATCAAGTCGCGTTTTATGCTCGCGATTCGTTCGCGACCGTAGCCTAATGATTTGGCCAAAGCATTGTCGATTGTGGTCGCATACCCTCCACCGCGTCGAACATTGGTCACTACGCTGTCTGTTCCTGCGACTTTCGCCAGCATCCCCGCGTAGTGCCATTTTTCTTTCCCGTCTCGCATTAACATAACGCGAATGGAGAAGGGTCTTCCTTCAATCATAGGCGAATGAATGGTCTTTTGGATGAGAACCGAGTTTTTACTTCGTCCGTCTCTGAGCTTATCATATAGTTCATCGATCGATTGCACGGTAACCGGCTTCCCCTTGACTTTAATGAAATGATAACCTTCTTCTGTTTTCCAAACCTTTATGATTGCTGAGCCTTTATGCTCTTTGTTTCCTTTGACATATACCGACTTGTATTTATCCAAGTATTTCGAAAGGGAGCTTAGAGTCAGAATCGATGTCGGAGGCAAAATTTTGCGGAGCTCGGAATGTTTGGAATACAGACGATGTATCTCCCACTTTGAACCATCCCATTTAAAGCCCATGTCATCATTCCTTTTTTATTATTTTTTTGGCATGTAGATATCTCCGATACAACTTCCCGTCATACCTCTTCATCCCTGAGCATTCCGGTTTCGTATTGGCTTCGATGAACCACACTTTTCCTTTCTTATCGATTCCCATATCCAACCCGAGAATGTTAAGTGGAAAATGGGAACTGAGAATTTGCGCGATTTGATGGGATGCATCCATTAAATCCCGCAAGACAGCAAAACTGTTCAAGGATTGATCGGTTCCCTTGAGCAATTTGTAAAGATTACGGTCCTCTGCGCCCTTCGCTACATTCGTGACGACCGATGACTTGTGAGGTGCGAGTTTGGCGGACATTAACGTCGCACGCCACTTGCCCAGAGGTTTTTGCAAGACAACCCGCACATCGAAGGGGCGATTCTGGTAAGTGGCCAAATCAACCCCTTGTTGGATGATGTATTTCTTTTCGGGCTTCAGAATCTTTTTGATTCGCGAATACAGTTTATCCGGTGAGCTACGGCTCGTGGTTTTTTTATATGAAATCTCACATTCTTTAGAGTTAAGCTTCTTGACACGGATGATCCCAGTCCCTTTATTTCCGCTATCCGGTTTTATATAAACGCACGAATAGGTTTTCAGCATTTTATGGAGGGATGAATATTCAAACCAATCCGTATCCGGAACATAATGCTTCATGATCGGGTCTTTCATGATGGAAAGTCCCTTTTTCATCTTGCTGCGAATGACGGTGTGTTCGATACGATCACCTCCTTAAATAAACCCTTTACGATTCAGATAGGTTTCAAGCAGATTCAAAAATGACTCTATATCTCTGCATGTGATATCACCGATATTTGCGATTCTGAATGTTCTATATTCGTCGAGCTTGCCGGGATAAATCGTATAGCCTCTGCTATGCAAATAGTCGTGCATCTCTTTGAAGCTGTATCCTTCCACGTTCGGCTCGAAGATGGACGTAACCAGCTTGGAATGGAGATTATCGCTGGCGATATATTTTAAACCCAGCCGTGTGATGCCCGCGATTAACGTCTCCCAGCATTTCTGATATCGCTCATATCTTTGCTCAATGCCCTCTTCTTGTAATTCTTCTATCGCTTGTTTAAGCGCATAAAGGGTTTGAACGGGCGGCGTAAACCGGGTTTGACGTGTTTCAGAGAAAAAACGATATTGGGCGTACAAATTCAAATAATAATTTTTCGATTTCTTATTCTGCTTTCTTTTCAATAACTCCGTTTCGGCGATGACGAACGAGATCCCGGCCATGGCTTGAAGGTTTTTGTTGGAACTGGCCGCGAGATAATGTATATTCATTTCGCTCATGTTGATGGGAATTGCTGCAAAAGAACTTATGGCATCGACAATCAGGTGAATTCGGTGACTCCGGCACAATTCGCCAATCGCTTTAATATCATTAAGAAGTCCGGTTGTCGTCTCGTGGTGAACGACAGCGAGATGGGTGATTTTCCGGCGGCTATTGTTCAGAAGCGATTCCAACGCAGTCAGATCGATAGCGGCGTGAGGAGGACTGTGAAAGATCAAATGGTTCAAGCCGTAGGCTTCGGCAATTTCGCAAAACCTTTCGCCGTACGCGCCGTTATTTACAATCAAAAGCACATCGCCATGATGTACGACGGAACTTAATATGGACTCGACTGCGGCGGTACCGGAACCCCCGAACAATACGGTCGAATAACTGTCCGGATCGGCAGTCATACGAGTCAAATCTGTGCACACAGATTCCATCAGCAGGCCGAATTCTTTTTCCCGCGGGCAGATATCAGGCACCACCTGCGCAAGTTTAACGGAATCCGTTGTCGTTGCGGGACCGGGAGTGAGTAAAATATTTCTTCTGACAGGCTGCATCAGCTTCCCACTCCTTCAAATTCGGAGAAATTGCGATTCAAAAATATCTCTAACCGTTCCTTGACTTCATGAGGTTTCATTGCCGGCCGGCCTAACTCATCTTCGGTGCTTGAAGAAATTTTGAGATGAACAAAGGTCAAGCCTTTCGTCATTTTCCATTCTTCCAGGCATGTGTTCAGCTCGTCTAGATTGTGGATATAAATAGACTTTGAGTAACCGCAGGAAGATGCAATATTTACAAAATGAATGTTATGGGATACCGTCATCTGTCCCCCTGTAGAATCATGGGCATTATTATCCAGTAAGATATGAATCATATTCTCTGGATTATAGTAACCGCTCGTAGCCAAGCTGCCCATGCGCATCAGCAGCGCGCCGTCCCCATCGATCACGACGATATCGAAGTCCGGTTTACTAAGCGCGAGCCCAAGGCCGAAGGAACCGACACACCCCATAGAGCCGACCATATAAAGGTTATTGCTGGCATCTTCGATTTCGTACAATTGCCTTCCGGTTTTTCCGGTTGTCGCAAGCTGGACCGTTTTGGCATCCTTCCATCGATTGATCACCCGTAATGCTTCCTGGCGGGAAGGGAGCTGATCGTCGGCGTGCTCAGCAACGCTTACTTTGTTAACGCTGAAAGAACGCTCCTGTTTTTCCAATATTTCTTGTGCGAAAGTTCCTTTTTTTACCACAAAGAAAAAAGGATGTCCGCTTTCAATATACTGGGATGCCAGCACCAGCTGTCGTTTGGCTTTCTCCATATCGTTAGACAAGTACATCCACTTCACCTGCATGGAATCAAGCAGCTTTGTCGTTATCCGCCCCATCAGTTCATGCTGAGGCTCATCCGGGTAACCTGGCTGTCCTCGCCAACTCACGAACCCGAGTACCGGCATACGAAACGGATAGTTAAGAGATACGAGCGGAGAAACGGCGTTCGACAGACCCGAATTTTGCATTAAAACAACCGGTTTCTTTCCTCCGAGCAAGGCTCCCGCAGCGATCGCGACCGCGTCTCCCTCGTTCGTCGCCCCTATATATTCGCATTCATTAATCGCATAATTGATTAAGTTTTTTAAAAAGGAGCAGGGTACGCCGCTGTAAAAATCAAAACCCATTTTTTTCAGTTCTCTCCCAAAACTTTTGGTGTTGAGCATCGATTGATTCGCACCCTCCTTTAGCTGTCGGCGATCGTTAGCGCATACTCCAGCGGGTTCGAAAAAAACGCGCCGCGCTTTAGACCCATATGCTTTCAAAATTGAAACCTTAGCCGATTGAGCATTGCATTCGATAAGCCATAACTTTCCTTCTTTATCCACTGCAAAGTCAATGCCCATTTCTCCGAATTTTCCGTATACTTTCTCCACAGCCACATAAATTTTGCGTAAAAAAATCCTTGATATTTTGTTTCAAACTATTTAATTGCTTGGTGGTGTAACGGGGAAAAAGCTTAGGGAGATAAGTATCGTACCGATAAGCGGACGAATGGGTTGTAATTGGCGAATGGGGTTGGCCTGCCCGCGCGCAAACTCCGACAATATCGATTTCTCTCTTTTTGTTTCTTTGTACTTCGGCCCGAAAATCTACAAGACGGTTGTTGCTGATCGTCACCAAATCGATCGCCTTCTGTACGACCACTTTTTTATCACCGAAAAAAGATCTGATTGTACGAAGCAAGTGCTCCATATTGTCAGCTTTCTTGCTGACCAATTTTCCGAGAATGGAATAAGTGCATAGATAACCGGAATTTTTAGACAATTTTTCAACGCGCATCACATGGAGCCCTCTCCTGCCGTCGCGTGCCTTCACATACACTTTCCCCAACTTCAGAATCGCGCTTTTGATATCATTCTTTTGTTCAACACTTACCGTAAGAGGCAGATGATGACGTACGTTGGGGTCTTGAATCAATTGCTCGAATAACTCGCCTTTATTAAAGGCATGGATCGGATTGATTCTTTTGATTCCCAGGTACTCGAATTTTTCCAAAAGATCCTTGGTTTTACCCCCTCTTCCCCGCACATACACGACATCCGGAAATGGAAACGAGCGCTTTGTCCAACTTTTTTTCTTGACGTCAAAGGAAGCCCCCGTAAATTCCTCCTTGGACAAATCCACTTCTTTATAACTGAAGAAGGCAAGGGAAGTACCGACCTCCTTGTTCGCTTCCACCAGCTTGCGGATTCTAATATGATTACTGATCTCACTTAGAGACATTGTTCTGGTGCCTAGATATACTCCGACGAGCCGAGGTGCAGTCGAAGAAGCCGTGATTGAACGGTACATTCCTGTTCACCTCATGTTTTCATTTGTTTTTTTCTGAGGCATATCCGGCATTTCGTTAACGGATATGACTTCCGTCGTCTTCTTGGCCGGTTTGTTCCAATATTTTTCGTTTCCGGGCAAATCGTCAAACCAGGCGGCCTCCCCGGGACAGTCCAAAATCATCAATTTTCCATACTCCCCGTCACGCGATTGATGATACTTCAAATAAGCTTTGCCGTTCTCGATGGCGAGGATCTCGATTTTACCGGACGTATGACTCATGCACAGCTTCACGCGTTTGCCTAAGCCCGATGTTCTGGATTTGGCTTCCTCCACGATTCGATAGACTTCTTCAAGCGGAAGCACGAATCCCCTGTTGCCCGCAACGGGTCTGTTTATGAAAAAAGTAATAAGGAGTAACACCCGCCCATGAAAGCTTATCAAGCAATTCGCCGAGCACTGCGGGATCATCATTGATTCCTTGCAGCACAGGCGTTTGATTGACGACAATGGCTCCAGCGTCGTAAAGTGCCTTGAAACATTTTTTGGCTTCCGGTGTGATTTCTCTGGGATGGTTAACGTGCGCCATGATATAGATCCGCTTCTCTGCCGTAGAATATGTCCGAATCGCATCAAGCAATTGCTCATCTTCATATATTCTCATGGGGTTGAACACAGGCATTTTGGACCCGATTCTAATAATTTTGACATGCTCGATCGATCTTAGGACTTCTAGCAAATTGCGAATCTTACTGGTCGCCAGGATCAGCGGATCGCCGCCGGTAAGAAGAACATTGTTGATTTCAGGTGTTCTTGCGATATACTCGATTCCGTCTTGGACGTCAGGCATCGCCTCTTTCACGTCCGTTCGGAACAAGCGTTTACGAAAGCAAAATCTGCAATACGACCCGCACACTTCCGAGACGAGCAGCAAAGCGGTCGTTTCGTATTTATGCTGGCATCCTTTTACCACGTAATTCGTGACTTCGTCGGAAGCGTCCCATCGGCCGTATTCCTGAAGCTCATTCGTGCTTGGGATCACGAGCTTTCGGATGGGGTCATCCGGATTCGACCAGTCGATCAATCGCAAATAATAATCGTTCAGCCGAAAAACGAATTTCTCGGTCACTTTACTCAAGGCGGCCCTCTCTCCGTCAGTCAAAAAAGGTAAGTCGTCCAAATGGGTGGTGTATTTCACTTGCATGATAAATTGAATTCTCCTCTCAAGTGCATGTTGATCAGAGTACGACTACAATACCCTCTGTGAATTTGTACTAGTTAATGCGCCAAGGGAATTCCATGTGTTAGATAAACGTGGAAAGCTAAGAGAAATCCGCAAGCTGACACATTAATATAAAAAGCCGCGTCCAAGTCATTTTTTAAAAAATGATAGAGATTCGTACAAGCATTATCATTTCAAAATTCATATTTTATTAAAAAAGGAGGTGACGAACATGAAAACCAGACACAAATGGATGCAGTACAAGCATATGAAACGGTTTGAAAAAATAAGAAGTCATTTGCCGGAAACAGAGCTGTTCGATAAACACACCTTAAAGGAGCTTATCGGTAAATATGGCGATGTGATTCTTAAGCCTGACGATGGCCGCCGTGGAAGAGGAATTTACAGGGTATCCGTGATAGATAAAAAGACTTACGAGATACACAAAGAAAGTAAAAAGAAAGTAATGGGAAAGGGACGGGCCTATGAGTATTTAAAAGACAAAATCGGGTCTCAAAAGTATCTTGTTCAACGTCGGATTCCGCTTGCTACGATTAACTCCCGTCCTATGGACGTTCGGGTGATCGTACAACGAAAAAGCCACAGCGATGTATGGAAAGTAACCGCAATAGTAGTCAAAGTGGCCGGCAAAGGTTATATCGTTACCAATATCGAAAGGAGTAACGGTACGATCATGTCGTTTAAAAAAGCCCTTCGAAAATCTTCATTAAAAGATTATTCCTATCATAGTTTGTTGTCAAAAATAGAACGGGTTGCTATACGCTCAGCCGAGAAAGTAAGCCGGTTATATTCGCATCATCGCATTTTCGGATTTGATATGGGCCTTGATAAGAAGGGGTATGCATGGATCATTGAAGTCAATCGGTTTCCAATGATGTCCCACTTCCGTAAATTAAAGGACAAAACATTGTATCATCGAATTATGAAATATAAGAGGAGTTGAAAAAAGCTTTTGTCCCTGCGATAGGACAAAAGCTTTTATTGTTCTATATCAATTGCTGCGGTAACCTCGGCTGTAGTGATGGGATGAATGGTTTCTGTTCGACTTGGCAATCGTCTTGGCATACTCCAGCGGGTTCAAAAAAACTCGCTGCGCTTTAGCTCCATACGCTTTTACAATGGATACTTTGGCCGATTGAGCATTGCATTCGATAAGCCAAATCTTCCCTTTTGTATCAATGGCAAAGTCAATGCCGATTTCCCCGAATTTCCCGTATTTTTTCTCCACGCCCGAATAAACCTTGTGTAAAAAATCTTTGATATCCTTTTTCAAAACCTTTAATTGTTTGGCGGTGTAACGGGGAAATAACTTCGGCAAATAATCCTCATACCGATAAGCGGAAGAATGGGTTGTAATGGGGGCATTGGACCTGCCTACTCGCACGTTAATTCCGACAATATCGATTTCGTTGTTTCTATTTCTTTGAACTTCGGCCCGAAAATCGACAAGTCGATTGTCTCCGATCTTCACCAGATCGATCGCCCTCTGAACGATCACTTTTTTATCGCCGAAAAAAGTCGTTATTTTTTTAAGCAATTGCTCCGTATTGCTTGCTTTACCGCGAACCAATCTGCCTATAATCGAATAACTGTATTGATAACCGGAGTTGTTGGGCAATTTTTCAACGCGCATTACCTGCAGCCCTTTCCTGCCGCGGTGAGCTTTAACATACACTTTTCCATACTTAAAAATCGTATTTTTGATCTCGCTGCTATTATCGACATTTACGCTGGGAGGCAAATGCGGCCGAACGTTTTTGACTTGGTACAAGTGTTCATATACCTCACCCTTATTAAAGGCACGGATCGGATTGACTCTTTTGATTCCCAATTCATCGAATTTTTTCAGAAGCTGGTCCGTTACACCTCCTCCTCCCCGTACATAGATGACGTCCGGAAAAGGAAATAATTTCTTATCCCACTTTTTTTCCTTGTCATTGAAATAGATCCCGGTGATTTCTTCCTCAGAAAAATCTACTTCGTCTGCGGTGAAGAAGAAGAGCGTCGTGCCTGCTTCTTTATTCGCTTGCACAAGATTTTTGAGTCTAGGGTATCGTCCAACTTCTCTTAACGGTATGAATCCGTCGCCTAAATACACTCCTACAATCGTTCGTGCAATCGAAGAATTCCCATACGAACGGCTCATGATTGCACGAGCTTTCGGATGGGTTCATTGTGATTCGAACAATCGTTCAATTGCAGCATGATAAATTGAACTCTCCTTTCATGTTCATGTTGATCTGTCTTCGATGAAACGCCTCCCTTTCAATTTGTAGTTAGTTAATGCGGTTACGGGTAGCCATGTGTTAGATAAACGTGGAAAAGCCATGAAATCCGCAAGCTGAGTCAGCGAATATAAACCCCCTCTTCATGCTCCAAGCGGTTTCTCCTCTATTTACATGAAATCATGTTAATAAACGGAAATAGTCTGACAATTGGCGTTTTAAAGCAGTTTCTATGTTTAAGAATTAGTGACTGCTAGAGAAGACATACTCCACTAATCTTATGGGAGGAATGTAAAAAGTGTTTAAGCGTATGGATGAGATTATGATCGAAATTCCGGAAGTGCAGAACCCGGATCCGAATGCCGCTGCCGCTGTCCAGGAACTCCTCGGAGTAAGTTCGGTGAATTGTCCACATTGAATACCAAAGAAGGCGCTCCGGACGCCACTCCTCTCAATCCGTTGAAGGATATGCGGCTGTCGTACCCTTTCCTTGCCGGCGCACAGGGCTCTATGCCGATCGACTCGATGGGCAGAACGTGGAGCGGTGAGTATGTATTCAACAGCGGTAATTTAATCGAGGACCTGCTTCATAATTTCTTCCTGGAATGCGGTGCGCGCACACACAAAATGAAAGTTTATCAAACGACGGATCACCCAGCTGCCCGCGAAGTTGTGGGATTCCTGCTCGTACGGGGCGGTGTGCATGTGGTGGCTTACGCTAAGGCATTGGAAATCACAACGGGTGTGGATGTCACCAAGCTCATCCCGATTCCTTCACTGAATAACAAAGCGTTTAACGAAGCACGAAAATATGAGGAAAAAGGCGTTCACACAAAGCTCTATACTTGGAGTGACAACGATTTCAACGATATAGCGCAGATCTGGCTAGGCACTCACCCGGAAGACGGTATGCCTTTGGAAGTTATCCAAGGGGTGCCGAAAGGTGTCCCGATTCCAGAAGCGCCTGAAGCTCCGATAGAATTTGCTCCCGGGATCTCGGCTGAGGACTTCAAGGAAATATCGAAACGCCTTAAGGTTGCGGCGAATGTTCGTTAATAGATAATATCAAAAAGATGGAGTCCCTTGAGGTGACTCCATCTTTTTGTCATCATAATAAGATCACACCGTAACTTCCTTCAGATTCTGCACATTATACAATCTGGCATATCCGCCATCCAGCCTCATCAGCTCTTCATGAGTGCCCTTCTCTTTGATTTCGCCATTCTCGATCAGAACGATTTGGTCGGCGTGCGTGATCGTCGACAGCCGGTGCGCGACAATTAACGTCGTTCTGTCTTTGGCCAATCTCTCGAGCGAGTCCTGAATAAGATGCTCAGACTCGAGATCGAGTGCCGAGGTGGCTTCATCCAGGACTAAAATGCGCGGATTTTTGAGGAACACTCTTGCAATGGCAATTCGCTGCTTCTGTCCTCCTGACAGTTTCACACCCCGCTCGCCGATCTCCGTGTCATAGCCGTTCGGCAGATTCATCACGAAATCATGCGCGTTAGCGGCTTCTGCAGCTTGAATAATCTCAGCCTGTCCTGCATCCGGATTCCCGAACAATATATTGTCACGCACACTGCCGCTGAACAAGATGTTATCCTGCAGCACCATGCCGATCTGGCTTCTTAAGCTTTTTACGGTAATATCCTGAATATCTGTGTCGTCTACCGAGATCTTCCCATGCTGTATATCGTAAAAACGGGGGATCAAGCTGATCAGCGAAGATTTGCCCCCTCCGCTCATCCCTACGAAAGCGATCGTTTGACCCGGTTGGATACTGAGTTTCAGATCGTTCAGCACCCAGCCGGCCGGATTGTCTCCGGCATCCTGATAACGGAAAAATACATGATCAAAATCGATCTTGCCTTTCACTTCGCGGATCGGCTTTGCACCGGGACTGTCCATAATATCGTAAGGCTCTTGCATAAACTCGATTACGCGTTCCAGCGAAGCGCTTGCTTGCGTAAGTTCCGTCGAGGCATTCACGACACGTCGAAGCGGTGTATACAGTCGATCCAAAAAGGCAAAGAAAGCGACAAACGCGCCTAATGTAATATTTTCCTGAATAACCTGGTATCCCCCATAACATAAAACGAGTAATGGAGCGATGTCGGTTAAGGTATTGATAATGGCATTCGTCCTTGCATTCCACTTGGTCAAAGCCAACGCTCTTTGCAGAAAATGACGGTTTTTCCCTGCGAAATTCTCGGCTTCCTTCTCCTCCAGTGTGAAGCTTTTGGTCACGGCGATCCCGTTGACCCGCTCATGGAGATAGCTTTGCATATCGGCAAGCGCTTGCGATCTTGATTTACTGAACGCTTTCAACTTCCGATAGAGCTTCTTCACGGACAAAGCGTAGAAAGGCAGCACCGCGATCGACACGAGCGTTAGCTCAAAATCCATATGAAACATGAACCCGAGTGCGAGGGTAAGCGTGAATAAATCCAGCCAAATGTTCATCATCCCGGTTTCCACAATGCTCTTGGTCGCTTCTGCATCGTTAATCATACGGGAAATGGTCTCGCCGGTCTTATGGTTATGATAGTACCGGAGAGACAGCTTCTGAGTATGAACATAGAGGTGATTACGCAGATCATACAGGATTTTGCTGGTGGTTAACTGTGCAAAATATTGACGCAAATACTCGATCGGCGCCCTTATGACAACGAAAAGTGCAAACGCGGCCAGCATCACATAGCTTAATCTCTCCACTTTTACTCCCGACGGGAGTGTAGCAAGGAGCAGATCATCCACGACATATTTCATCAGAAGCGGCATGGTGAGCGGAATTCCGAATTTGACCATTCCGATCACTAATGTCAATAGAACCAGCTTCCAATAAGGTTTAACGAATGAGAAATATATTTTGAAACTTGACATAGCAGACTCCTTTTAGATAGTTGCTGTGAGTAGTACCCCGACGTGCATACCTAAAACTATCCCCCTCCGGCAAATCTGTCAAGTTCCACATAATGAAAGAGGACAGCCCGAAAGCCGTCCCCTCTTCATCTCGCTTTACTGTGTATCTCTTGGAATTCTGCGTGCCGCTCCTGTATCGATAGCAGCCTGAATGACATGGTGCCGGACCGATTCAACGACTTTACTGTTGAACACGCTGGGAATGATGTACTGCTCATTCAGCTCATCCTCGCCGATAATGGAGGCAATGGCATTCGCTGCCGCAATCTTCATTTCCTCGTTGATCATCGTCGCCCGGCAGTCGAGCGCACCGCGGAAGATGCCTGGAAAGCAGAGCACGTTATTGATCTGATTCGGATAATCGGATCGGCCGGTCGCCATTACTTTCACGTAAGGTGCAGCCTCTTCAGGGCTGATCTCCGGAGTTGGATTGGCCATTGCGAACACGATCGGATCCTTGGCCATATTTTTCAAATCTTCTACCTTAAGAACACCCGGCCCTGATAAACCGATAAATACATCCGCGCCATGGATAACATCGGACAGCGTTCCGGTCTTGATCTCAGGGTTGGTAAGCTCAGCATACCAGTTATAAATCGGATTTTCGTATGTTTCGTTACGATTGATGGCGCCGGCTCGTGTTACCCCAACAATATTCTTGCTCTGAACACCGGCACTGAGTAAAATTTTCGTACAAGCAACGCCGGCTGCGCCGATACCGGAAAATACGATCCTGAGGTCTTCCATCCGCTTTCCTACGATCTTCAGCGCATTGATTAAACCGGCCAGCATCACAACGGCAGTCCCGTGTTGATCGTCGTGAAACACCGGAATGTCCAATTCCTTCTTTAATCTTTCCTCGATTTCAAAACACCGGGGAGACGCGATATCCTCCAGATTAATGCCGCCGAAAGCAGGCGCAATCGCCTTAATGATACGTATGATCTCTTCGGTGTCCGTCGTATCCAGGCAAATGGGGAAAGAGTCCAGATCCGCCATCTCCTTGAACAGCATCGCCTTCCCTTCCATTACCGGCATCGCTCCGTAAGGACCGATATTACCGAGGCCGAGCACGGCGGTGCCATCCGAGATGACGGCAACGGTGTTGCGTTTAATGGTCAAGGAGTAAGCCTTCGACGGATCCTCGTGAATGGCCATACACACGCGGGCCACACCAGGGGTGTAAACTCTTGATAAGTCGTCCCTGTTTTTAACCGGAACTTTAAGCTTCGTCTCGATTTTGCCGCCAAGGTGGAGCAGAAACGTTTGATCCGAGACGTTCACCAAGCGAACGCCGGGATCATCCGCAATACATTTCACCAGCCGCTCTTGATGAGTTTCATCGAATACGTTCACAGTAACGTCGCGTACGTTGGAGTCCTTGGAAGCACTGATCATGTCCACTGCAATGATGTCTCCACCGGTTTCGTTAATCTTGGAAGCGATCTCGAAGAACGAAATTCCTTGTGATATTTCCATCCGCAAAATAATGCTGTAGCTGCCTTTGGTTACATTGGACATGTTCAAGCCTCCTAATATTAGAAAGAATAAGGATTAACCGCCCATCCGGAACATCTCTTCTTTGCGATTATCCCTCTGTGGCATTTCTTTCAAACGTTCCTCGGAGTATTTGTCATCACGTGATTGCCAAAACCCGGCAATATGGCTGCTTAACTGTGCGTCGCTCATCTCCGAACGCAAATGCGAACGCAGATCATGGCCTTTGGAAGCGAATAAGCAGGTGTACAATTTACCTTCTGCGGACACTCTCGCCCGGGTGCATGTCGAGCAAAATGCTTGTGTTACTGAAGAAATAAGCCCGATCTCTTTGTCACTTCCTATGTAGCGGTACCTTGTGGCCACTTCACCGTAATAATTGGCATGTACGGGTTCCAGCGGGCGGATGCGATGTATGGCGTCCACGATTTCTTGGGATGGAACAACCTGATCCAGCCTCCAGCCGTTCGCGTTGCCCACATCCATATATTCGATAAAGCGGAGTACATGACCTTTTTCATAGAAGTATTCCGCCATCGGTACAACGTCCTGATCGTTAACGCCCTTGCGTACAACCATATTGACCTTAATCTTCATCCCCGCATCGGCGGCAGCCTCGATCCCGTCAAGAACTTTCTGTACCGGGAAACCTCGCCCGTTCATGAGACCAAACCGTTCGTTATTCAGGCTGTCCAGACTCACGCTTATTCTCTTGAGTCCTGCTTTACGCAATTTGTGAGCCAGCCCGGGAAGCAGCGAACCGTTTGTTGTGACAGCGATGTCCGAGATGCCCTCGATTTCGCCGACCATCCCGATCAGTCTGTCCAGATTCGGCCTTAATAGCGGCTCGCCTCCGGTGATTCTGATTTTTCGTACGCCAAGCGGTACGCATAAGGTAATCAATCTACAAATCTCTTCAAAGCTCAGCAGCTTGGATTGTTCTAGAAAAGGGAAATCCGGGCCGAAAATTTCAGCGGGCATGCAGTAGCTGCAGCGAAAATTACATCGATCCGTAACAGAGATTCTGAGGTCGGAAAGAGGACGCTTTAACACATCCGTGACATCATTGTGCAGATTGGAATCGGTCATAGTGTCCTCCCTATACAGTAGTCCGTAATGCGACCGTATAGATATCAGAACAAGATTTTGACCCTATGTCAAGTTTTCACGCCAAAAGGCGGAGCGACAACGCCTCCGCCTGCAGTGAAAGGTTAATATGTTAAATAACTTGTAGATCTAACGGCTTCTCTACAGAACGGCTTCCGTGCACCACGGATGCTTGTGCAGCCGCAATTCGGGCCAGCGGAATACGATACGGTGAACAGCTGACATAATCCAATCCGATCTGGTGGCAGAAGAAGATGGACTCCTGATCTCCGCCGTGTTCACCGCAGATTCCCGTTTTCAGCTGCGGCTTCACGGCTCTGCCGTTCGTAACGGCCATTTCCACCAATTGCCCGACCCCTTCGGTATCCAATACCTCGAACGGATTGTGCGGAAGAAGCTTCTGGTCCAGATAGTGCGATAGAAACTTTCCTTCAGCATCATCACGGCTGTAACCTAGCGTCATTTGCGTCAGATCGTTCGTTCCGAAGGAAAAGAAATCCGCGTACGGAGCAATCTGCTTAGCGGTAAGCGCCGCCCGAGGAACTTCAATCATCGTTCCTACCTTGTACGCGCATTTGCCTTTATGCGTGCCCAATATTCGCTGCCCAACATCGTCAACCAAGCTTCGAAGCACTTGCAGCTCGCCGGCGTGGCCGACCAGCGGAATCATGACCTCCGGATAGACGCTTGTTCCTTCATCCATAACGGCAGCTGCCGCTTGGAATATCGCTTCAACCTGCATTTCATAAATCTCAGGATATACGATTCCCAGTCTGCATCCCCTGTGCCCAAGCATCGGATTCGATTCATGAAGCTCATGTACTTTGCGGATCATTCGGCGAAGCTCAGTCTCTTCCGCTGCCGCTCCCGCGTCACTTGCAATCTGCGCAAGACGATGTTCAAGCTCCGGCAGCTTCGGCAGAAATTCATGGAGCGGCGGATCCAGCAGACGAATGGTGACCGGAAGTCCTGCCATTTGCCGGAAAATGCCTTCAAAATCGGACCGCTGCATCGGAAGCAGCTCCTGAAGCGCCTCGATGCGAGCTTCCGTCCGGTCAGCCAAGATCATGCGCTGAATGACGGCAAGCCTCTCAGGCGCGAAAAACATATGCTCCGTACGGCAGAGACCGATGCCTTCCGCGCCGAACTTGCGCGCGATCTCGGCATCCTGCGGATTATCCGCGTTGGCGTAAACCTTGAGATCGCGGACTTCATCCGCCCAGACGAGCATTTGGAGCAGCTCCGGTGTCATTTCCGCTTCCTTGAGCGGAACGATGCCGGCGAAGAACCGCCCGCTAGCGCCGTCCACGGTAACCCAGTCTCCTTCTTCTATCGTCCGCTGACCAATCGTGAATTTCTTATCGTCCGGGACAATACGCGCCTCTTCGCAGCCGGAGATGCAGGGCTTGCCCATTCCGCGGGCGACTACCGCCGCATGGCTGGTCATTCCGCCGCGGCTTGTGATGACCGCTTCCGAGACGAGCAATCCATGGATATCCTCAGGTGTCGTTTCCGGTCTGGCTAGAATGACCTTCTTTCCTGACTGGGACCATTCGACGGCCGTATCGGCATCGAACACCACCTGACCCACCGCAGCTCCGGGAGAAGCCGGCAGTCCCGTGCCGAGAAGCTCCGTTACAGCATCCTCATCCAAGCCGCGATGCAGAAGCTGATCGAGATGGGAGACTTCGATTCGCTGAAGGGACTCTTCTTTGGTCAATATGCCTTCTTTTACAAGATCTACAGCAATTTTCAAGGCAGCTTGCGCGTTCCTTTTGCCGTTTCGCGTCTGCAGCAAGTACAGCTTTCCGTGTTCCACGGTAAATTCGATATCTTGCATATCTTTATAATGGAGTTCAAGCTGTTCGGCACTTTGGACAAGCTGGTTATAAACGTCGGGCATTTCGTCTGCCAAAGCCGAAATGGGCAGCGGTGTTCTGACTCCTGCAACCACATCTTCGCCTTGCGCATTGGTCAAATACTCTCCGAACAATCGCTTCTCGCCTGTGGACGGATTCCGGGTAAAGACGACTCCGGTTCCGCAGTCCGCGCCTTTGTTGCCGAACACCATGATTTGAACGTTAACCGCGGTTCCTTGACTATCCGGGATCTGGTGAATTTTCCGGTATACTTTTGCTCTCTCATTATTCCAAGAGCGGAATACAGCCTCCACGGCCATCCGCAATTGTTCTTTTACATCCTGCGGAAAATCGATGGGAGCCATTCGTTTGATGCACTGCTTGTAATCACCGATGAGCTGCTTCCAACCGTCCGCCGTCACTTCCTGATCGTTACTCCATCCGTGTTTGCGTTTTAATTTGATCAGAAGCGATTCGAAATAGTGAGACTCAATACCGAGCACCACATTGCCGAACATTTGAATGAAACGTCTGTAACAATCGAAAGCGAATGCGGGCTTACCCGTAAGGTTCGATAAAGCCTCTGCCGTCTCGTCGTTCAAACCTAAATTCAGAATGGTATCCATCATGCCCGGCATGGAATTGACCGATCCGGAGCGTACGGATACGAGCAGCGGGCGTTCAGGGTTTCCTAGCACAAGTCCGGTTTTCTGCTCCAGCTCACTCAAAGCCATATGGATGCCGGCTTCCAGCTCGGCGGTGATCTGGTTCCCACTCTGGAAATAAGCCAAACAAGCATCCGTTGAAATGGTAAAGCCGGGAGGGACCGGCAGACCTCTCCTGGTCATTTCCGCGAGGTTGGCGCCTTTCCCTCCGAGAGTCGACTTCATCTGTGCATTGCCTTCCGTAAAAGAATAAACCTGCTTCAACGACACGAATCCGTCACTCTCCTTCGTTGGGCTGGCAATTGTCTTTGCACACGCCGTATATTGTCTTGACACCGTTAGTAGGAAGCGTGAACATAACATTGCCGCAGTTTTTGCAGATCACGGCGCCCAAGTCAGGCAGCGGTTTGGACTCTAGGATAACACCGTTTGTTTGTTCCACTCAGAATCAGCCTCCTTAATTTGTAACTCTTTATGCGCCACGTAATGCGCCAAATCATACACTCTGCATGTATAAGCCCATTCATTGTCGTACCATGCCAGCAATTTGACCCCTTGACCATGTACAGTGAGGCTTAAGCCGTCTACAACAGCCGATTTGCTATTCCCGACATAATCAACCGACACCAGCGGGAGGTCCGTGTAGTCGACATACTTGCCCATAGGTCCGGCGATTGCGGTGCGAATGGCATGACGGACATCGTCTGCCGATACTCCAGGTTTCTGAAGGTCAAGCTGAAGGTCCAGCAATGAGACGTTCACCGTAGGGACGCGAATCGACTGACCTTGAACCCGATCCGCCAAATGCGGCAATATACCGGACAAAGCTTTGCTGACACCGGTTGTTGTGGGAATGATCGACTGTGTGCAGGATCTGGCCCGCCTTAAGTCCTTATGGGAATTATCCAAATGATTCTGATCGTTCGTAAAAGAATGAACCGTTGTCATCCATCCGTGCTCGACACCGAAAGCCTGATCCATGATGTGCAGCACAGGAGCCAGACAGTTCGTGGTACAGGATGCTGCCGACAGCAAGTAATGAGAGGATGGATCGTATGCCTCTTCATTGACTCCCATAACGACGGTGAGATCCATGCCGCGTCCCGGCGCGGTTATGATCACCCGTTCGGCACCTGCCGACAAATGCTGCTGAGCGCCTTGCCGGTCGTTAAACTTGCCGGTTGCATCCACGACGATCGATACACCATAATGCTGCCACGGAATTTTGTCGGGCAGCGGTTCAGATATTACAGGCACCCGCCGGCCATTAATCACCAGCGCATCCTCTTCCGCGATGATTTCAGCATCCCAATAACCATGAACGGTGTCGAACTTCAGTAAATGCGCCAAAACCGGGAGCTTGGCAAGGGAATTGATCACTGTGATTTCGAGCTTCGAATCCTGCTCGGAGAACGCCTTTCGAATAAAAAGCCGCCCTATTCTTCCGCTTCCGCTAAGTCCGATCCGCAAATGATTGTCCCCTCCCCTATATATATTACATCATAAATATAAATCATTAGTATATAATACACAATATATATTCATCAGCACGACGTATATTTATTTGGCAATGATTTCATATGATTTTGAGATGAAAAAAGCAGGGAGCCCGAGAATGGGTCTCCCTGCTTTCTATATGTAAGGATGCTTTTCTACATTCCCTTATGTAATGCCTCTCTCGAACCGGTCAATCTGTTCATTCGTTCCGATGACGACCATGACGTCGTCCTCCTCAAGAATATCCTCCGCTGTAGGAGCGATCACCACATCGTCCGGTTTGTTGATCGCTACAATGGTACAGCCGTAACGGGCGCGCGTATCCAACTGCATCAAGGAATGGCCGGCAATCTCCCTCGTTACCGAGATCTCCGCTATGGTGTAATCCTTCGAAAGCTCGATGTAATCCAATAAATTCGGTGAAACCAGTTGGTTGGCAACGCGCACTCCCATGTCCCGTTCAGGATAGATCACGCGATCGACGCCGATTCTTTTCAGCACTTTCCCATGCAGAGGCGACAGTGCTTTCGCCACAACCTTTTTGACCCCCAAATCTTTAAGAATGATCGAGGTCAGAATGCTGGCTTGGATGTCGTCGCCGATCGCCACGACCACACAGTCTATATTGCGAATGCCAATCGATCGCAGCGCCTCTTCATCTGTGGTGTCGGCGACGACCGTGTGAGTCAGATACTGGTTCATATCGTCCACAACCTGGACATTCTTATCTACGCCAAGAACTTCATGGCCTAACCCGGCGATCTGTCTCGCTACACTCGATCCGAACCTGCCCAATCCGATCACCGCAAACTGGCTAACCGCCATACTAGTCGCCCCTTCTAAATCTGTATATTCGTTACTGAATCCGATTTGTAAATGTTGGGAAGTCTATTCATCATGCAAATACGAGCGGCCGACTCTGCGAGGTGATGATTCTTGCTGGCTAACTTTTTTAATCGGCTGAGACTGTCGCCGCCGAGAATTCTTGTCTGCGGTTTTGCGCTTATTATTGTGCTTGGCGCTGTATTATTATCCCAACCGTTTGCATCGAAAGATGGATCCGCCCTGCGTTATATCGATGCAATTTTTACGGCAACCTCCGCGACATGCGTGACCGGCCTGGTCGTCGTCGATACGGGAACTTATTTTTCCGTCACGGGGCAGCTCATCCTGCTTATGCTCATACAGATGGGCGGACTCGGATTTATGACGATGGCCACTCTCATCGCCCTTATGCTGGGCAAACGCATCTCATTACGGGAACGCATGGTACTTCAGGAGGCGATGGGACAGCAGAACATGGAAGGGATCGTCCGGTTGATCCGACAGGTGATTGTTTTCTCTGTTACGATTGAAGCTGTCGGCGCGCTCCTCTTTACCATACGGTGGGCATTCGATATGCCTCTTGGACAAGCCGCCTATTTCGGGTTGTTCCATGCCGTATCATTCTTCAATAACGCCGGCTTCGATGTGTTCGGAGAATACCGGAGCCTGACTCCCTATGTGGACGATCCTTTCGTCAATATGGTCTCTATGGCATTGATTATTTTGGGCGGCATCGGTTTTGTCGTTATGAAAGAAGTATGGGAACATAGAAAATTCGGGAAGAAGCTTTCCTTGCATTCCAAGGTGGTGCTGGCGATGACCGGCTTTCTTATTCTCATCGGAGCGCTCGTTATTTTCACCTTCGAATTCACCAATACACTTGAACCGCTGAATTGGAGAGGAAAAATTCTTGCTTCTCTATTTCAGTCCGTAACGCCGCGAACCGCCGGTGCGAACACGCTGGATCTTGCCGAATTGCGGCAAGCCTCTCAGTTTTTCCTTATCATCCTCATGTTTATCGGTGCCGGACCGGGTTCAACGGCCGGAGGCATCAAGATCACCACCCTGGCTACTCTGTTCGGATGTGTGAAAGCAATGAGCCGCGGTAAACAGGACATCGTTCTGTTCCATCACCGGTTGGCGCCGGACCGTGTGTTCAAAGCGGTTACGGTTACCATGATGGGACTGGGGCTTGTCATCATCGTCGCCATGGTGCTGTCCACTACCGAGGATGCGGCATTCATCCGCATCTTGTTCGAAACGGTCTCCGCGTTCGGAACCGTCGGGTTGTCGACGGGACTGACGCCTGATCTTAGCGACATCGGCAGAATTCTGCTCTCAGTAACGATGTTCGCAGGCAGGCTTGGACCTTTAACGCTGGCATACGCGCTTGGACCCGGCACCGAGAAGGAATTGTACCGGCACCCGGAAGGCAAGCTCATCATTGCATGAAATCACAGGGAGCGCATATGCCGCCCCCTGTGTTCTACCGCTTGGAATATCGGTCAAGCTTTTTGAGAAACGCTGCTATTTTCCTTTCGGCAGACAAAGTGCGATAAAACTGTTTGGCGATCAACTTTTTCACCCGCCTGTTTGAACGCCGGTATCTGTTCAGCAGAAGATATGTCGTGCGTGGAAACCGAAGCAGTGTACTCAGCATCGCGAAGTCTTCCTCCGTCAGTTTGGTGACCGTTTGATAACCGTTCAGAATATTTCGGGCAATTGAAAATTTCCAGGAATGATCCTTGCAAGAATTGTAAATGACCCGGTATAAATCATATGCTCTCAAGTCTATGCGCAGCGTCTCGAAGTCGATTAAATGAGTGCCGCGGCTGTTAATGATGAAGTTTGAGGGCCCTCCATCGCCATGGCACAAACAAGTTAAATGAGATCCGGTACGACATATTTTCCGGTATCCGCGCTCGCGCAGAAGCTTCCTGGCTTGATTGGAAAACCCGAGGATTTCTTCCCCATGCTTGCTCAAGCTGCGATCCATGGACAGCTTGTTTTTTTTCCGCGATGCCCGTCTGACCATCTTTGCGATCAGCGAATGTCTCGCGCGAAGCTCCTCAGGCCACTGACCTACCTTATTGACGGCGCCTCGTCTTTTCAAGCGATCCGGGCGGCCGGCCTGATGAAAACGAGCCAGTGCGGCGCCGCAAGCTCTCATATGCCTCCGGGAATGAACGGATGGCCACCGCCCGTTAATCCAAGGAACGAGAACATAGGGAGCGCCGCCGGATCTCTTTTTTACGAACAGACGCCGTCCCGCCTTTGCTTGCGGATTACGCCAAGCGATCCGAGTGAATCCGTGCCTCCGCACGCACCTGAGCGAACGGTCCATCCACCTCAGGCGTTTGGCTGTAACGGGCATGCGCTTCAAACTATACTTTCTGCCTTTGCGCAGGACCACCCGATACACCCCCTTCTTAATAGGGATGATTCGCAGCGGTCTTAAACGAAAGCCCCTGACAATTCGGAGCACTTTTTTGCGGTCACTCATCTCGCCTTCACTCTCTTTAAAGGACGACGTTTATTTTTTTGAAGCCGAATGAACACAGACTTATATCTAGCAGCCGTTCTCCGCCAGCTGTAGCGTTTTGCCACCAGCTTACCCTTACGGATTCGCTTCAGAGTCCTCTGCGGATTGTCCCACATCGCTTGAATGGCTCGCGCAATTGCTTTGCTGTTCATTCCGGTAATAATTTGTGCGTTGTCTCGATTGACAAATTCCTTGAGTCCGCCCGCCCGGGTTGTAACAAGAGCAATGCCGCTGGCCATCGCCTCAAGCGCAACCAGACAGAAAGACTCCTTTCTGCTTGGAACGACGACCGCGCCGTAGGCTTTATACAACCTTTGCACCTTTTTATGAGGAACGAACCCGCGCCAGCGGATTTTCGAGGAGATGCCTTTCTTTCTCGCAATGCTCTTCAGGCGTTTCGAATATTTGCGAGAGCCTTTGCCAATGACGGTCAAGCGGACTTGTCTGTTTTTAACGGACAATAGAGAGACAGACCGGATCAAGGATTCGATTCCTTTTTCCTTGAACAGCCTGCCGACAAACAACAGTCGATAACGCTTGCTTCCGGAACGGCTTGAAACGGATTTAACGCCATGGGGAATGACGATTGCTCTTCGGGCCGCGGCGGGATATCTCTTTCGCAGCTGTTGTTTAAGCCATAAACTTGGAACAATGATCCGGTTTGAACGGCGCAGCAGTTTACCTTGGTTTTTCGACCGGAATGTATGTCTGCCTCCCCTTTTGGAAACCAGAGAATGACAGGTATAGACGACAGGAATTCGATATTTTCGTTTAAAAAATAATGCCGCCTGGGCGAACTCCAGACTATGAACATGAATGACATCCGGCTTACGGTGTAAATAACGGGCGGTGATCCGCCGTATGCTGTGCGGTCTAAAAGTTAAACGCTTGCCGCGGTAAAACCGGTTACTGAAGGGAAGTCGAAGGATTGCCGTTCTGCTTCCTCTCGTGAAGCGGAAGGCTCGGTGTACGCTTGCGGTTATTACGTCGGTTTTCACGTTCGAGTCCTTCAATGCCTTCGTTAATTCAGTAGCAACCGTGCCGAGTCCGCCAATAATCGCCGGCCCGTACTCTTTAGTCATCACCCACACGGATGGCGAGCGTAGTTTAGTCAATGACATGGCCTCCCCCAACATTACTCATCTAGTGTATGAATGAAAGGAAAGATGTACCTGTGATACGGTCTAGCCCGCTCATTTTTGGGACATTGCGGATGTAGTCGTGCACATTGCTTGACAAAATTAAATTGCTATCAATATAATTGCTATAGCATTTATATGTGAAAAGGAGATCTAGCTGTGAGGCAGGACGATTCCATTGGATTTATTATTAATCAGGCCGGAAGACGGCTGAGCCAATTGCTGGCCATCCGTTTTGCGGCCTTTGATCTAACCACGGAACAATGGTCCGTGTTATCCCGCTTGTGCGAGCAGGACGGAACTAGCCAGAAGGATCTTGCTGTGCGCGTGGGCAAGGATCAAACGAATATTACTCGTATTCTGGATCAGCTCGAGCGTAAGAAGCTGGCTGAGCGGCGGACAAATCCTGATGATCGCAGGTCTTTTTACGCCTTTGTAACCGACGCGGGAAGAGATCTTCAAGGACGGCTGGTACCGATTGAGCAGGAGGTGCTTGCATCCGTTACAGAAGAGATAACCGAGCAGCAAGCCACCATTCTGAAAGAGCTGCTGATCCGGCTGACAAACAAAACAAACGAATTACTTCAACATTATGAGTAGACAACTAGAAAAAGGAGCTTGAAATTGAGGAGTCAGAAATTATGGAATCGAGGTTTTATCAGCGTCTGTTTGAGCAGTTTTTTTGTTTTCCTTACCTTCTACACCCTATCGGCTACACTTCCCCAGTTCGTAAGCGATAAGTTAAACGGCAGCCATCAGCAAGTGGGCTGGGTTATGACCGCGTTTATTATTTCCGCCGTTTTATTCCGTCCTTTGGCCGGCAGGTGGCTTGATCTCATCGGAAGAAGAAAAGTACTTATTTTCTCTCTTCTATTATTCATTGCAGCAACCATTTCTTATTTTTCCGTTTATAGTTTTCTGTTTCTTATCTTGCTTCGCTTTGTTCACGGCATAAGTTTTGGAGTGGCCACAACCGCTAACGGAACAATCGCTGCCGACATCATTCCGGAGAAGCGCAAAGGCGAAGGAATGGGATACTTTGCTCTATCGATGAATTTGGCGATGGCGCTCGGACCCTTCCTCGGGCTGGTGCTCATTCAGCATACCAGCTTCACCGTGTTGTTCGCCGTTACGTCGCTGTTCGCCGCGCTTGCCTTGATCTGCGGCGCCGATATCCGGCTGCCTAAACCCGCTGCGCCGGTTGCGGCAGCGCAGGCAAGTAACCGGCATTGGACTCAATTTATTGAACCTGGTGCAATGCCCATAGCCTTAATCGCGATGATGCTTTCTTTCGCTTACAGCGGGATCCTGACCTTCATTCCCAGCTATGCCGGCGATCTGGGGATGCCATCCATGGCCAGTTCTTTCTTCGTTGTTTATGCGGTGATGATCATTGTATCCCGTCCTTTTACCGGTAAATTATTCGATCGATTCGCAGAACAATACGTCATTTATCCGTCTCTCATTCTCTATGTATTGGGATTGCTGCTCTTGAGCCAAGCTCATACGCCGCTGTTATTCTTGGCCTCGTCAGCCGTGATTGGGTTAGGCTTCGGCACATTGTATCCGTGCTTGCAAACGATCGCCATCCGCGATTCAGCGGCTCACCGTCGCGGTTTGGCCACAAGCACCTTCCTGTTGTTTTACGATATCGGAATCGGACTCGGTTCCGTCATTCTCGGCAGCATCGCGTCCTCCACCCATGAGGGGAACATGTATTTGTTGTCAGCGGCGGTAGTGGCTGCAGCCGGGTTGGCCTACATGAGCTTGCTTTATGTAAGACAAAGAAAGCTTCGTCTCGCCATGGAATGACTAGAAAAAATACCAAAAAGGGATTGCCAAACCGACAAGGTTGCAATCCTTTTAGTATAATCTTTTATTCCAGCCGCGCTTTGAGCCGGGAGACAACGCTGAGAACTGTATCTAACGGTTCATTGTCTAATTCAACAGCAAGCTCAGAATTCTGTAGTGCCAAGCCGATTTGTGTACAAATCCAAAGCCATATCTTCTCCATCACGTTACACCCTTCCATCCACAATCATTAATCTGTCTGCAGGGAGGTAAATTATTCGTCACACGACGGGTAACCCGGAACCGGTTTACATAATAAAAATTATGGTTATCTCTCGACCTTAACTTGTGCAGCAATGTCGTCGCGATCTCCATAACCCGTGAGCCAAACTTCGACTTTATCCTCCAACTGAATATCTTGCAGCTGCGCCAGCGAATTGTTAAGCCAATATTTCGTGTATAGCTGTAAAACATATTTTTGTCCATCAACTTCAATAGAAGTCTGATCTGCCTTGTCAACGTTCAGTGCCGTTACCTTACCTTTTACATCCGCATTGCCTGTTTCGTAACTTACGACCTGAACCTGGATGCCGGTCGTTTGGCGGGGCATGCTTTCCGCGATAATGCCGTTACTCCATGCATTCACCTGATAGCCGATTTTAAGACCGCCCAGCACATTCGCAGGCAGCTTGACCCATATTGCGCTGCCGGTCTCCAGTTTATTCACGATCAGAACTCTTTTTTGCGTCCACCGCCGTAATCTTACCGGTGATATCAGCTTTGTCAGGCAGCACGAACGACTTGATTTCCAGCGGAAAAGTACGGTGCAGCGAATCGAAAATGGCTTCCTCGAGCTTCTGCTTGTCATCTTCGGACAGGTCTTCCCAAGGCTTACGAGATTTATGAACTTCCAAATAAACCTGACCTTCTTCACTGTACGCAGAATGAGGTTGAACGCCCTGCTTTTCATATACGTTATTTAGCGCCATTATTTGCTGCGGAATCGAATCGAAATCTTCACCGGTCGCCGTGCTCGCTCCGCAGCCGGAAAGCAACAATATTACAGTCAAAAGGATGCCCGCCCAAGCCGTCTTCTTGTTCAATGGACTTCCTCCATTCTTTTCAATCTCGTAGTTGATCTATACCTTCCAAACGCAATGATCAGGTCAAATGTTGCTTGCTAACAATTTGCGATTAGTTACTGAGATTAAATTTTTACATGATTAATTCACTTATGAGTTTACATAACTTTTATTATGTTTGCACTACCCAACCGTGCAAAAACAAACTTCGTCCAATGATCGAATTTTGATATACTGAAAGTGATAAACTCCTGCGCAAAGGGGCAAGCCATGAATCTGCAAAAGATCAAAGACCGCGAACAATTGGATCAGCGTATCCCGAGAATGCCATGGTATGTTGAGAAGTTTATTAACTATAAGCTGCCCGATCTCTCTCCTTCTTCGCTGCTCGAGTATGTCAGAGACTATGAAACGTTCTTTTCCTGGCTGATGGCCGAGGGATTAACATCCGCTGCAGCAATGAGCGCAATCCCGCTTGAGGATCTCGAGCGTCTCCATATGGACAGCGTTGATAATTTTCGGATGTTCCTGTCCACTAGACGGGAGCAAGCGAACAGCAAAATAACGATCTCTCGCAAGCTTTCCTCCCTTCGATCGTTATTCCATTATTTAAGCCAGATTGCCGAGGACGATAACTTTTACCCGCTGCTCAAGCGCAATGTCATGGCCAAGGTGTCCATTAAACGTACGCAGAAGCCTAAGGACACCGCCGCCAAGCTCGAAGGCAAATTGCTGCAAGAACAGGAAATCAGCGAGTTCATTCACTACATTAAACAAGATTATGCTCATGATGCGGCGAACAACAAGCAGGCCATTTACGCACATGAACTCAATCGGATCCGGGATTGCTGCATCGTCAGTCTCATCCTGAACTCCGGTTTGCGCGTATCCGAACTCGTCAATTTAAACACAGATGATATGGATTTCAAAAAAAGGCTTCTTTACGTTTACCGAAAGGGGAAAAATGACGATACTTTCAAAACGCCCGTCTACTTCCGCCAAGATGCCCTCATCGATTTGGAACAATATTTAGCCCAGCGGGACACCCGGTATAAAGCGCCCAAAAAAGAAAAAGCCCTCTTTCTCGCCATCGCTAACGGCAAAAAAGAAGGCTCAAGAATGACCAAACGCGCCATTCAAGAGATGGTGATGAAATACGCCAAACGTTTCGGGAAGCCCTATTTGTCCGTACATAAGCTGCGCCACTCATTCGCGACGGATTATTATTTGCGCAATGATCTATACAAGACGCAAGAACAGCTGGGACACGCCTCGCCTGAGACGACTCAGATTTATGCTCATCTCACTGACAAAACAATGGCGGATGCGATTGATCGCCGCAAAACGGGAAACAATGAATGAGGGGCTGCTGCCCCTCATTTTTTTCTTTTCGTGCTCACATTTAACATCCTTAATAAGAACAGGGTGACTCTATGTATAACGTATTCCGAACCACTGTCCTTGCTGCTCTGTTTTTCACAGCCACTTTGGGCGTACTGCCCGTCACAATCGCCGCAGGACAACCCGAATACGCCAAATGGGGCGAGATCGCAATGCAGCAAACGTCGGACAGATACCACGCTGCTATTGTGGATTATTTACACGTCGGCCGGGCGCACCCCGCACCCGGCATCTCGGAAGAAAAGTTCAAGCTATGGCTCCGCGAGAACAACCGGGAATTCGGCGTATATGTAACGATTCAATTCTACACGAGCACGGAACAGATCATTGCGATTCGTTTCCAGGAAACGCCGCGTTAATGTTCGTTTCTGGATTTGTAGGCTTGAACCAATTTCTTCGGAGCTGTCCGGAGGTATGCCTCCTCAATCAGTTGAGCGATTTCTTCCCAGTCACGAATCTGATCGGCCTTGATGGACACCCAGCCATGCTGCCCGATATACGGTGTTTTGTAAAAATGTCCTTGTCCGATTAGCAGCTGCTGGGTTTCTTTGTCCGTCTTGATGGACATGCCAGGGTCCCCGCCGTTCTCGCCTTCCCCCATAAAAACAAAACTCTTGTCTCTAACACGCAATACCATATGCCCGAAGCCGTCGATCTTCTCTTCCGTTTCGGGCAGCTTTGATGCGTATTCTCTCACCTTGCCCAGCATTGCAACTCCGAGCTCCGATTTCATACTCTTGTCATGCATCTTGGAAATCCCCTTCTGTGTAGATTGCCGCAGCTGGGCTTACTTCGGTTTTCGGCGGAAAAAGCTGATTACCGACACCAGTGTTCCCACTAGATATATAGGTCCCACGACTACCAGCAGTGTAGCGATCGCCGCCAAGTCCCCCCAGCCGTCTTCGTCTCTCAGAGTCGTGATCAAAAAGAAAAGGCATCCGAGAGCATAAATTCCGAAAGCCCACCATTTTCTTTTCCAAGCCGCCGCTGCAGGAAATGCAAGCAATACGATCCATATTAACAAATAAGCAGGACCATCCATTGCCTCTCACCCTCTTTGCCGTCGTTCATTTAATTATATACGATAAATGCGGTATGATTAATCTATATCTGACCATTCGAGAGAGGTGTCATTATGGAATATCGCATCGAAAGAGATACGATCGGAGAAATACAAGTTCCTGCGAATAAGTTATGGGGCGCCCAGACGCAGCGCAGCTCCGAGAATTTCCGGATCGGTACGGAAAGAATGCCCGCCGAGCTCATCACGGTCTTCGCCGTTCTCAAAAAAAGCGCAGCTATCGTCAATCTGGAACTGGGCAAGCTGGATGCGGACAAAGCCAAGGCGATCATCACTGCGGCTGAGGAAGTTATCGAAGGCAAATGGGACGATCACTTTCCGCTCGTTGTATGGCAGACGGGAAGCGGAACCCAATCCAATATGAACGTCAATGAAGTGATCGCTAACAGAGCGAATCAACTGCTTGAGCAGCAAGGAATCGACAGCCGTGTCCATCCGAACGACGATGTCAATATGTCTCAAAGCTCCAACGACACTTTTCCGACAGCCATGCATATGGCCGCACTTGTGACTGTAGAAGATCGGGTGCTTCCTGCGATTATAACCCTGAAGGAGACATTAGAACAGAAAAGCCGCGAATTCACCGATATTATCAAAATCGGAAGAACGCATTTGCAGGACGCTACTCCGCTCACGCTCGGACAGGAAATAAGCGGTTGGGTACGCATGCTTGAGAAGTGCGAGCGGATGCTGCGGGAAAGCTCCTCCAGCTTGCAAGAGCTCGCCATCGGAGGCACGGCAGTCGGAACAGGCATTAACGCTCATCCGCAATTCGGCGGCAAGGTGGCCGAACGAATCAGCCTGCTGACAGGAAAGACGTTCGTATCCGCCCCGAATAAGTTTCATTCCTTAACAAGCCATGATGAGATTGTGTACGTTCATGGAGCGCTCAAAGCGCTGGCCGCCGATCTGATGAAGATCGCCAACGATGTCCGCTGGCTGGCCAGCGGGCCGAGAAGCGGAATCGGCGAAATCACGATTCCGGCGAATGAGCCGGGCAGCTCCATCATGCCCGGCAAAGTGAACCCGACACAGTCGGAAGCGATGACGATGGTTGTTACACAAGTGATGGGCAACGATGTTACGATCGGTATGGCGTCCAGCAGGGGAACTTCGAGCTCAATGTTTTCAAGCCCGTCATCATTTATAATTTTCTGCAATCCGCACGTCTTCTCTCCGATGCCATGCAGTCATTCAACGACAATTGCGCGGTCGGAATAGAAGCGAATGTGCCGGTGATTCAAGGTCATCTGGAGCGCTCGCTGATGCTGGTGACGGCGCTTAATCCGCACATCGGTTACGAGAATGCGGCAGCCATTGCCAAAACCGCCCACAAGCGAGGACTCACTCTTAAAGAGGCCGCTCTTGAAAGCGGTCTGCTGACCGAAGCGCAGTTCGACGAAATTGTCCGGCCTGAACATATGATTCACCCTAAGGAATAATGCTTCAGCAGAACAAGGCCCAGTCGCTTGAACCGACTGGGCCTTGTTCTCTTTCTATGAAATCAGCCGTCCCTTCAATGTCGTTACTGCCTGACCGGATATCCGGATCCGCTCACCCTCAATCTTAAGCTTCAATACGCCGCCCCGCTTCGATATCTGCAGAGCAGAAAATTCATCCTTATGCAGACGCTTCTGCCAATACGGGCCCAAGCAGCAATGCGCAGAACCTGTCACCGGATCTTCGTCGATTCCTACACCCGGAAAAAAGCACCTCGATACAAAATCGACCGCTTTGTCATTCGCCCGGCTGGTTACGATGACTCCTCGGCCCTCTAGTCGTCTAAGGAGCTCCATTTTCGGCTTCAAGCTTTTGACGACCTCTTGGTTCTCCACTTCCACGATATAGTCCATGCGATTTCTTCCCACGTACTTCAAAGGAACACCCAAAGCCTCTTCAAGAAAGCCCGGAGCTTCACAAGCGTTGTCCCGCTCCAACGGGAAATCGAGGACGATCCAGTCTCCGCTCCTGGATGCTGTCAGCACACCGCTCTTCGTCATGAACCGGAGCTCGGCCGCCGAATCATATCCTTCGGTCCACAGAATATGAGCGCTTGCCAAAGTCGCATGGCCGCACAGATCAACCTCTGCCTGAGGCGTGAACCATCTGAGTGAGTAATATCCGTCAACCTTATGTAAAAGAGCGGTCTCCGCCAAATTCATTTCAGCGCCGACATTCTGCATCCATTCCTCCGACACAGCACCTTCAACCATGCACACACCCGCCGGATTACCTTTGAACGCCTCATTCGTGAACGCATCAACCGTATAAATCGCTAAATTGGACGGCAAAATCCACCACTCCTTTAAAGGGGCTGTATGTGCAGCAAAACTCGCATTAAACGTCTGTCTCGGCTGTTATCATCTTAGCATAAAAAAGAACCCCTTGGCATTCCCGACGGAATGACTAAGGGGTTCGCTTATGCATGGATATTGCCGGCTGTAAGCTCCCGGATTCGATTTAACGATAACCCGGTGTGCTGCACCACATCCATTATGCTCGCTTCGCGGTTGTTAGACAGATATTCTTTAATTTTGAGCAAATCTTCCTTCTGGCTTTCAATGCAATCGTTACATAAGCGGATCCGACGCTCTAACATCACTTTACCGCAATCCCTACAATTGACGACCGACACAATCACGAACCTCCCAATTTTAAGCTTTCCATGACGTATTACGTCGAAAAGCGTCGATTTATGGGGGTGCTCGTTAAAAACTTCCTTGATTGTCTTCATTATGTTTATCGTCTTGATCCGTTTTTTTACGTTTGTCCTCTTTACTGTCTTTATCGTCCACATTCACCGGGGCGACCGGTATAACGGTGCCGTCATCGTCGTAGTCACTGCCGGGATTGACTTCGTTGTTAACATCGCCCGGGCTGCGATGGTCTTCTTGGCTGTCCGGATTATTATGTTGCTCTGTGCCGTCGTCATCTAAAGGATCATCCGTATCGCCGGAATCCATATGATCATCCGGAACATCCGGGGAGCTTGCCCCGCTCCCGCTTGTGTCATCATCTTGGCGCTCGCTACCTTCTTGGCCGCCTGCATGGTCTTCCACGCTTTTATCCTCTTGTGCTTCGCTTTCATCACGATCTTTTCTCTCAACTTTCGGACGATCGTCTTCTCCCTTGTTATCTCTTTTGCCGGATTTTTTTGCTCTTTGCTCCTTTTCCAGATTCGGCTCCGGCTCAAGATTAACCGCCGGTCTTTCCTGCACTTGCAGGTTGAACGGCTTGACCGCAGCTGGAGGGCTCAGTACTTCATCCGTCTGCTCCGTCACGGCCGTCTCGGGCAGCTTTTCTTCGCTACCGAGCTGAATGGCTGTTGCCTGTTCGCCGAAAAAGCTTTCCATATTCACGCCTGCGTCTTGCAGCGATAAAGCTATGGAATGCGTGCGAAGTTCCTCGGTGTTTAGCGTAATCCCTCGTTGTTTCGCCTGTTCGTATACGAGCAATTTGTTGATGGTTAAGCCCATCTGTTTCGCTTGTGTGCGTTTGTTTTGGTCTGTGTGGTACAGTTCGAAGCTGCATTCAGCCAGTACCGGAGACATTTTCTCCAGATCGACGTCAAAAGAATGTTCTCCCAAATCGACCACCGACATAAAAACATATTTTTTTCTCGGTGTTTGTGTCCAGATACCCTTGCTCTTTGGCCTTGGACACGATGGCTTCAACAGCTTCATAGAGCGGTTCGTCCAATAATTCTTCTTCCGTGATCAATTGCTGCGCATCTTCATTGACCAGGCTCACCGCATCCACATTGCCATCCCCGTCAACTATCAGTTCGATGCTGGGGTTAATATCGATAGCGATCATCGCGACAGGCTCCGATGCGCCCGGTGTTCTCATTAGCTGAACCGATAATCCGAACAATAGGAGCAAAGATGCGGCTGCCGACGCCATCCTTCTTAGCCGATGTACCCGGCGCCCGCTCTGTTGTCTCGGCATTTCCTCCGCCGCGGGCATCGCAATCCGCTGTCCCAATGCGTATTGGACCGATGGATTCCGCAAATTGCGAAATTTACCGTCATCGCAAAGAATGACGACTGTGCCGTCGCTTATTTTCATCACAACGCCTTGCATTTCCATATTCACTCTCCCATTCCGCTGAAGGAAACGGTGCTCCGAATTCGGCCAAAATCCTCGTATGTAAAGATAAGAATAAGAGCGATCAGATACTTTCTGTTTCGCTCCAATGTTTTTTTGCTAACCGTCGCTAAATTAAGCATGGCCTTGATCGGCAACTGCTTCGTTCTTAGCAAATGCGCCCTTAATTCCGGATATTCGTTCAATTTTTTCGCCAATTGAATCATGTGGATCCGCGCATCCAGATGGCTCGGAGAACACTCTTCCAGCTCTTCCAGACGAACACCGTATTCTTGCAGCATTTCGTCATAACGCGAAAGCTCCTGTGCCAGCTCCATCGCAGCTTGTTCGCGCTCATAGGCTTCCATTGAACTGGAAAAAGCGGCGGATGACAATTCCAAGTCATCATCGTCGCTCCATATGATGCTTTCGGTTTTCAGCTGCTTGCCGTTTCTCCGAAATTCATCGATAAGCCGATTGCGAATAATCATAAATGCAAAATTATCAAATGTTTTGCCGTGCGACGTGTCATAGCGATCGATCGCCTCATTAAAAGCAATGAGCCCGACACTTGCCTCATCATCGCTCCAGCCGATTTTGCATTTGCAAATATGAGATACCACCCGCAGCACGAATGGCCGATAGGTCTCAATCAACTTACCGCGCTCTTCTGCACTCCCGTCGTGAATGAGCAGAATAACCCGTTCAATCGAACTATCCATAACCGCTATCACTTCCTATTTCGCAGGAACTCGGTTTTTTATGTCGGTCTTCTCCAATAATAAGAACTCTCTATCCACTTTATATATCGAACAATTTATGAATTGTTTAAAGATAAAGCGGTATACCGTCTTCCCCCAGATAAACGGAGGGTTATCCGTTTAGGTTTGATGGACAGCAGCGCTGTTTTTTGCGTGAAATAGTATATTGATGCTACGATGGAAATATATGACGATCAGAGGGGAAGAGACGAATTGATCACGTACAAAAAATTGAGCGAGCTGTCCATTGAAGATGTAATTGCCCTGTGGAACCGAAGCTTTGAGGAATATTTGGTTAATATTACGATGACTGTCACAACGTTCTTACGAAGAGTGGTAATCGAGGATCTGTCTTTGGAGCATTCATTCGCTGCATATGTCGACGGGCAGCCCGTCGGCATTGTCGTTAACGGTTTCCGCCAGGTCAATGGCGACAAGGTCGGCTGGAACGGCGGCACGGCCATTGTACCCGAGCATCGCGGTAAAGGGTTAGGACTTATTTTGATGCAGGAGAATATCGAGCGATATCGGCGCGAAGGCGTGCAGATTGCACTGCTGGAAGCGATCAGTGAGAATGAACGGGCAATCAAGCTATATCGAAATGTCGGCTATACAATCGAAGATCAGTTGACGTTCATGAACACATCCGGCGATCTGCCCGAAGATGTGTTCGGCTCCTCCGACCCCAATGGCCGCTATACCATAAAGAGGGGCATGGCCCGCGATATCCGAGCGTTCCCTTTCCACAAACCGCTTGCCGCATGGCAGACCCAGTGGCCAAGTGTAAAAGACGGCGAAAGTATCATCATATTCGACGGTACGGAAGCCGTTGGCTATGCTCTTTACAAACAAGTCTACGATGATTCCGGGAATTTAACGATGATTTCATTGTACCAGTGCGAGGCATTGCCCGGTCATCAGGATCAGGATGCGATCCTTCGGTTAGCCCTGCATGAAGTCTACCGTCCTCATAGCTTTTCTTGCAGAAGAATTACCGTTAACCTGAGCAAATCGAATGAAGTCGTGATTCGGGCGTTAACGGACGCCGGCTTCGAGAAACAGGTGGATTTGGTACATATGAAAAAAATGATTTAAACTTGCAAAATAAAAGACGCATTCGCTCTGATTCGAGAGGAATGCGTCTTTTGTCTATTATTTACCTATCTTCTCTACCACTCTATTTACTGCCTCTTCATGAGCCGGACTGTATATCTTAAGAAGCCAAATGGCTGCTCCTTTCAGACCGTGCCGCTTGGCGAGACCGATCTTATCATCGATAGAATCCGGGGTTTCGCTGCCCAGACTGATCCCGAGCAAAAGTTTGTTTTTAGGTACCCCTGCTTTAACGAGCATTGTGATCGCATCATCCACCATCGAATTGGGTTCCGGTCCTGTTACACCTTTCGGGTGATACTTATACGCCATGATCATCAAATCTTCTGCCATGGATGCGAGCGTTATATAATCATAGCCTTTGTAGGCACTGTTCGGAGGAGGTACGGCAACAGATACCGTGGCTCCGAGAGGTGATATTTTATCGACGAGCTGTCTCACGTAATCATTGAGCAATTTTTGCTGGGAAGCCGCATCAAGCTTCAAGCCGAGCCCCTCGAAATCCAGCATCACACCGCCGAACCCTTTGTCCTTCACCAAGGCAGCGATGCTGTCGATGGAACGATTGCGAAGCGTCTCATCGCTTAGCATTAGAGTCAGCTGATTGTCCCCATCCAAGGAATACACCATGAGATACGGTTTGACGCCCTCAGCGGCAGCGCCTGACACGAGGGATTCGGGTGTTATATCTCCAGCTGCTTCAGGCCAGAAATATTCTCCGCCTTCAAGCGTAAATTCACCTTTCTCATTGATGTGACTCCACCCGAACGCAACGGAATCCATAGAGGAAATTTTACCTCTTTGTTGGAAAGAGCCGAGCGCATAGAAAGAGCGCAAATGTATTTTCTTCTTCGGAGAACGATCGTCACAGTCTGCGCGGCCCCGCTCCAGCCGACCTGTGCACCGAATTCGGTGCTGAAGAACCTGAGCGGAATGAGGATGTTATCATTCACAACCAGGGGAGCACTAAGGAGCGCCACCTTCTTCCCGTTCACATCCGCCGTCTTCTGTCCCAGGCGCAGCACGACTTTTTTGGCTTCCCCGTCTACCACTGTTTGGGCGATAACGGCTTTGTTCTTGCCGTCCCAATCTACCTTAATTCCTAAAGCTTCGCCAATGGATCGGAAAGGCACCATAGTCACGTTGTTCTTCACCGTCGGCGCCGCATTGAAGGCTAACGGCACATCGTCCAGAATGATTTTGACATTCGGCACAGCTGCAGCCGCGGCGGAAGGCTTAAGCGGGACTCCGCTTGCTAGAGTCGTGCCCAGCAAAGCGATTAGAGCTGTTTTTCCCCATAAACTCATCTCTTAATCTCCCATTCTATAAATATAGTGATACGAGTAGTATAGCAAACGACATTACACGCGTGTACCAACCCGAGCACTAAAAAACGCAGACCAGGTGTCCCTGACTGCGTTAATGATGAGATATATTAACTGCTTACACGACCAAATCGCAGGCTTCCACCGGCATCCAGTGAGGATCCTTGCCGTCCCATTTCACATTACAGCCCATCGGGTTGGTCAAAGGTATGGAGACAGGTTCCCCCGCGACAAACTCGGAAAGCGCGCGCTCCAAGTTGTTCATCGTCATCTTGCTGACATCCTTGGGTGAGTCTACCCCCCTGCCGGTATAGATCAGCCTGCGGTCCACATTGAAAACATAGAAATGAGGTGTCCGCAATGCGCCGTATACGCGTGCTACATCTTGACTTTCATCCCGCAGATAAACCCATGGGAAATTCTTCTCTTTCATAATCTCGACCATGTGGCCATAGGAATCTTCCGAATAAGTGTTGACGCTGTTCGCGTTAATGGCGACAAATTTGATCCCATGCTGCGCATACTTCTCTGCGGTGTCCCGCGTCACTTCGTTGGAGCCCATGACATAGGGGCAATGATTACACGTGAAGAAGACGACCAGCCCTTTGGCGTTGTCAAAATGCTCGAGCGAATAATAGCTGCCGTCCGTGCCAAGCAGTTTGAAATCAATCGCAGAATCTCCAATCGATAACGTAAAAGCCATTTCATCATCCTCCTCGATATCTCTTATGTTTATAGCCAATAAAGAGTCTAGTAAAACGAAGGAGCAGACGCAAAGTAAGAACACCTAATGAAGCAAATGGTATAATTGGTGCATAAAGGGGGAGAGAATGTGCGATCGATCAGATACAATCTGCTGAACTACGCGGCTTCCAAGCTGTCAGGATTGGGATTCTGTCTGCTGTTTATTTCATTTGCCGGCGTGATCGCAGGAGAATTGGATGTTCATGGTTTCATCCAGTCTTTCTATGAAAACCGTGCGGGCTGGATCATCATCATATATAGTTTAGGTTGTTCCATTGCGATCGATCTTCTGGCCTACCCGCTTCGCCGGTATAAGGAACTCGTGAAAGTTATACTCTACATTATAGCGGGCGCTGGATTTTTCATCTTTCAGGTCTCGCACCCGATTGCCATTTTTTTCGGTTTGTTGGGCGCTTTGTGTTCGCTTTTTTTCTACTTTGGAACATGGATTGCGCACATAGACTCTCCCTTCAAGTATTTACTCTCTATTGTGGTCCCCCTTTGTTTCCTTCTGATTGGAATCAGCTGTCTTTAGAGGTCTCGCTTATCAGTGGAGCATACATCATAAGCGCATGATTCTCCGTAATCTCCTCTTCTCGAAGCCATTCCCCATCCACATTATATACATCCCGGCAAAGCAAATTATGCCTCACATAACCGCCCCAAGGTTCGGATGTGATTGCATGATTCCTTTCCTTCACCTCATATCGATAGCGCGAAGGCGCCTGCGCGTGCCAGCTTCCTCGCAGATCCTGCCCGTCAAGCGATAGACGAAGCTGATAAGCCGTATCCGTGTTGTTCGTTATTCTCAAGTCCAAATAATTATAAGAACAAGTTGCTCCGCTTCCGAAAGGCTGCGTGCGATTGGCGTCCGGAAACACGTCATAGCTGTGACGATGCCGCTCCGTTACGGTTAACTCGGTGTGCAGCGTCATCCAATAAATCAGATTGGATAGCTGGCAAAGTCCTCCCGCGACACCCGTTCTTACCTGACCGTAGAAGAGAACCATTCCGTCCACGTACCCCTTGCCGCGTGTCGGTCGTCCTAACAAGCGCCAGTAGGAGAATGTTTCGCCCGGATTCAGCAGCAGACCGTCTAGCCGGGGAACCGCTGCCTTGAGGTTCTGAATCTTATTATGCTGAAGCCGCATGTCTGTGTTGGAAAGCTTCCGAAGAAGAGGCGTTTGATGCTGAAAAATCGTATATGGCAGCGACGCATAGCTTTTTTTGCGCGCAAAACGAACTTTGCCGAACCACCATTCCAAGTACCGGGCAGACGTATAACCCCATTTGCCGAGTTTCAGTCTCAAGGGGGAACGTGGCACCGGCCGCAGCTGCTGCATCATTACCCTACATCTTCCTTCCATTCCGATTTGAGCAGCCCCATCTGAATCACATCTACATAACGGCCGTTCTTGTACTGCCGTTCCCGCAGTCTTCCCTCCTCCTTGAAGCCGCAGCCCACATAACAGCGATAAGCCCGGTCATTGAAATCATACACTTCAAGCTGCAGCCTGTTCAGATTCATCTCCTGAAAAGCGAATCGAATAAGCAGCCGCATCGCTTCCGTTCCATACCCTAACCCCAGCTGTTCCGAAGAACCGATCACGATGCCGATGCTGCCTGCGCGATTCTTCCAATCGATTGAATCCAGGTTGACTTGTCCGATATAAGCTTCCGATTCAAGGTCCGCTATGACAAACCCTCTGCTGTCCGAGCTTCCTTCGATGACAGCCTCCAAGAAAGCTTCCGTAGACTCCAGCGCATGCGGGTAAAGGAAAATATCCGACAGATTACTTACAATGGCGGGATCGTTGACCCACTGACGGATCCAAGGCAAGTCATCCCTCCGGTATTCACGCAGCATAATTCTGTCACCGAACAAACGTGCCATCGCTTAATCCTCCTCATCACCCGTGTCATCAAGAAGAATCCCTTTGTCGACGGCACGCTGCAGCAATTCCAGGGTGAACGTCCACAGTGTCTCGGACACCGTCTCAATCGGAGCCATCCGCTTCATGACTTGGGAGCGGAAAATGCGGTTCTTTTGCCAGCTCTCGCCGCCTGTATAGTAATTGTGGATAACCGGGTGAAGCCGGTCGATGGCTGCCGCGTATCTGGACTCGTATGTAATTCCATCTTCAAACTCTCGCCAAAGCGCCATCCACTCGTTTCTTTGATCGTCCGGCAATATCCCGAACAGCCGCTGCGCCGCCGCGTTTTCCCGTTCTTCTTTGTCCAAATAACCTTCTGCGTCATACGCAAACGTATCGCCTGCATCGATCTCCACCAGATCGTGTAGCAGGAGCATCCGGATCACGCGGTATAAGTCCATGTCAAGATTGTCGGCGTGCTCCTTCATCAACAAGGCCATAAGGGAAATGTGCCAGCTGTGCTCCGCCACGTTCTCGTTGCGGCTTTTATCGATGAGGAAGGTGCGTCTTGTCACACTCTTGAGTTTATCCACTTCAACCAGAAATTCGATCTGCCGGGTCAAACGTTTATTGTTCCAGTTATCGTTCATGTTCGTGCTCCCTTGCGATGTTGTTCGTACCTGTATTGTACCACGCCCGGGAATACGATTTCCCGATATCTGTTGTTCTAGATTACGTTCTTATGATAAAATAATCATTGTAAAGAATGTACGACAAAAGACCGCAGATGCTGAACCATCTACGGCCTTCCCATCGATTGCCACAAGGGCAGTCGGCATAAGAGAGTAGACAGACCTCCCCGGCCGGGCAAGCTCAAGGGAGGTCTACTTTTTGTTCAAGTAGCTAAGTAAGGCGAGAAGAAGCATGCAAGATGAGAGCATGAGGTTCAACGCATCCTTTACTTCCATAGCATCACCTCCTTTCCGGAGATGTGCCAACCTGCCCTTGTAAACTTATCGATGGTATAATTAGTATATCATTATTTAAAGAATAGGAACATATGTTCTAATACCTAGTTCGGACTGAATAGGTCCGGGCTATTTTAATCCGCAGCGAAACGAGGGTCTATATGAATACGACTGGAATCGATGCTTCCCCTGCTTCACCAAAAGGAAATTGGCGTGCTTTCTTTGATCTGGTCCGTAAGGCCAAACCTTCTTACAAGATGCTGGCTATCGCCCTTGCGCTAAGCTTAGTAAACACTGCAGCCGGGCTTTTCGTGCCCTTGTTTACTAAAAATTTGGTAGACGGATTCACGCTCAATTCCCTGCGGACTTATCAGATCGTTCTGCTCGTGTGCGCCTTTGTGGCCCAAGCTGCAGCGGGAGGCGTGTCCATTTATCTTCTGAACAAGTTCGGTCAGCAAATGTTAGCCGGACTTCGGGAGATGCTGTGGCGCAAGTTGTTATATCTTCCGGTTGCTCATTACGATCAGGAAGAAACCGGCGGACTCATCAGCCGGGTTACCAACGATACCGGAGTCGTCAAGCAAGTGATTTCCGAACATATTGCCGGGTTCGTTACCGGTGTCATCTCCATCATAGGATCGGTCATTATTATGCTGACACTCGATTGGCAAATGACTCTGTTGCTCCTCATTGCAGTTCCTCTCACTCTATTCATTCTTATCCCGCTGGGCCGGCAAATGCATAAGATCTCGAGGAACATGCAGAAGGAGACCGCTAACTTCACATCGGTACTCACACAAGTTCTCTCGGAGGTTCGGCTCGTCAAATCTTCCAATGCTGAACCTATTGAATATGCACGCGGCAAACAAGGCATAAGCAAGCTGTTTCATCTCGGCGTTAGAGAAGGCAAAATACAGGCGTTTATCGGACCGCTTATGGGCATTGTCATTATGACACTCATGGTTGTGATTATCGGCTACGGCGGACTTCGCGTATCATCCGGTTCAATCTCAGCCGGCGAACTGGTTGCCTTCATCCTGTATTTGATCCAAATTGTGATGCCGCTCGGCCAGATCACCGCATTTTTCACTCAGCTGCAGAGAGCAATGGGCGCCACGGAACGGATGATCGAGATCCTCGGTAAATCCGAAGAAATGCAGCAGGAAGGGCAGCCGGTACCGAGTGCAGACGCGACTATTACCCTTGAGAACGTAAGCTTCCATTACGATAATGGCGAGCCGATATTGAAAGAGGTAAGCTTTTATATGCCGTCAGGAAAAGTCACTGCGCTTGTCGGTCCCAGCGGAAGCGGGAAAACCACCTTGTTCGCCCTGCTTGAGCGTTATTACGAGCCTGAGCAAGGCCGCATTCTGTATGGCAGCCGCTCGATCGAGGAATTCTCCTTGGTTTCTTGGAGAAGCCAAATCGGCTATGTCTCGCAAGAAAGCCCATTAATGTCAGGAACAATCCGTGACAACATTACGTACGGACTGGACCGCGAAGTGAGTGAACAACAGCTGAGGAGTGTAGCGGAGATGGCTTATGCAGACGGGTTTGTCGACGAGCTGCCGGAAGGCTTCAATACACAGGTCGGTGAACGAGGGATTAAATTATCCGGCGGGCAGCGGCAACGGATTGCGATAGCACGAGCTCTGCTGCGGAATCCCCGGATCCTCATGCTGGATGAAGCCACATCAAGCCTGGACAGCAAATCCGAGCTGGTGGTACAGGAAGCGCTGCACAATCTGATGAAAGGCCGCACCACACTGGTCATCGCCCATCGACTTTCCACTGTGGTGGACGCGGACCAGATCATTTTCCTCGACAAAGGAAAGATTACCGGCAGCGGAACACACGATGAGTTGATGAACACCCACGCCATGTACAGGGAGTTTGCCAAGCAGCAGCTGCGTTATGCCGAGCACTCCGAATAAACGAAAAACCCGCAGCCGCACATTCGGCGGAAGCGGGTTTTTATTATTTAACATCATTAACTTTGGAGATTGTGACGGAAGCGCTGCAGCATGAACTGGAGAAACAGGGCCTGCAGCTCGCGGGATGAGCGTGTTTTCGTTTTATTCATCATGCACGCCATATGATTCTTCAGCGTTTTAGTAGAAATATGCAGTACTGATCCCATGTCGTCATTGCGGAAACCGAACAGGATCAGCAGCCTGAACACTTCTTTTTCCCTCGGTGTCATTCGGTATCCCGCCCCGAACTCCTCAATCATCGGTGCCGTAATCGAATCGGTCTCACTCATTACTTGATAATGGAGCATTTATTAATGTCACCGTTCCCTTCTGTGGTTACCTCATTCGTCGGGCGATGTTTCATACAAATACTGATTCGTTATGACAATAATATAGTAATAAAGTATTAGTACACTTACATAACCACTATTTTATTTTTATGAATTTCGCTAACAACCGACAACCGGGGGTGGCCGATTGTTCCACGTGAAATTGGATGATCAGGTAAATAGTGGAATAATATTGGTCGTCGACGATCAGCAGATCAATCGATTAATCTCCCGGCAATTGCTGATCGAGCTTGGGTTTAACGTTGTGTTGGCGAATAACGGGAAAGAAGCTTTGGATATCCTGGAGCGATCACCGGTGGATCTGATTCTCATGGATCTCTATATGCCGGTTATGGACGGAATCGAAACCGCTATAAAAATTCGCGCCGACAACAGATTCAACGAGCTGCCCATCGTTGCTTTGACGGCGGATGACAAGCAAGATCAGCGGATCCGCTGCTTGAATGCGGGAATGAACGATGTGATTGCAAAGCCGCTGCAATCCGAAGTGATCATCTCAGTCGTTTCACGGTTATTACCTGCCGCACCGTTGACGCATGTTAACAGTTCATCAGGAGAACGGCATTGGCCGGACACGCCTGGAATTAACGTGCCGATTGCGCTGGAGAGGTTAAACGGCAAAACAGAGCTTTATTTCAAAATGCTGGACAAGTTCCAACAACAATATGCCGAAGCTGCGATCGCATTAAGATGGATGCTTGATACCGGCGATGTACAGAGCGCGATTCGTTTTTTGCACTCCATCAGCGGAGCAGCCGCCCATTTGGGCGCGTCGACAATTCAAACGCAGGCAGCCGCTTTGGAAACGTTACTTAGAGAACAGCCGGGGCGAGAGGTGGAATTCGCATTATTCGAAAGCTCCATGAACGAGGCGATGGAAACGATCAATCAGCTTTTGTCAGCAAACGATTAGTTTTCCAAACAATTTGTTAAAAAGGGTGTGACTTCATTGACACGAGTTCTTGTAATCGAAGATGATCCGATCATTGGAGAAATGCTCACCCTGTATTTATCCGAAGAGCAATTTAACGTTCAACGGGTAGATACGGCAAAAGACGGTATGCATGCTCTGGATCATTTCGATCCGGATATCATTCTCCTTGATCTGATGCTTCCCGATTCGTCAGGCTCGGAGCTCTGCGATGAATTTCGCCAACAGACGAGCACCCCTATTATTGTGACTTCCATGAAATCCGCTGTGGGGGATCGAATCAAAGCCATAAGCGCAGGTGCGGATGATTATCTATGCAAGCCGTTCAGCCTGCAAGAACTGAAAGCCCGGATGAATGCCGTGCTTCGACGCACGTCCGGATCCGCTGTCGAACAACCGTTGTCTGCCGACAAGCGGTCCGATGGCACCCAAGCCTCAAAGTCGGGAATTTCTCTGGATGTGGAACGCAGAACGATTGTGGTGGATGACAGGCATATAGACACAACTTTCTCCGAATATGAGATTATGAAGCTCTTTGTCCAGCACCCTGCCCGTGTATTCAGCCGGGAAGAACTCATCAATGCGGTTAGAGGTATCGACTCGTTCATCAACGACCGGGCCATCGATGTCCATATCACAAATCTGCGCCGCAAAATCGAGAAAAATCCGAAGGAGCCGCGGTTCATCAAGACGGTGTGGGGTGTCGGCTACAAATACGTAAATTAAAAAGATCACCCATAACTCGGCCGAAAGGCCGGGTCAGGCGATCTTTTTTTGTGGCTCGCGATGGACTTAACCATTCGACGGTCAAGGTAAGCCTTGGCAACGTCAAACGTTCAGTACCTGATCCATTTGCCGGCGATGGTGCGCATCATGATGGATGAAATCTTCCAGATACGCGTGAATGGTAAAAGGATTGCCGTCAGCATCATGATGAGTGATCTCATATTGAGACTCATCGATGTCGGAGACTGCTTTAACTAGCTTCCGCCGGATTTGGATGGTCTCCTCGAGCAACTGCTTCCATTCCATTCGACTGCAAATTCCCATAGCTTCTTGGTTAAAAACGTTGTAATCCAGGCTATGATACGTAAGCGGTTGGTGCTGGGCGATCGCCCGGATCGCATGCTCCCAGAAAAACTCATCCCACTTCACCATATGAGCGATAACGTCGCGAACCGCCCATTTTCCCTCGCCAAGCGGTTGTAATTGTTTTTCCGGAGGTAAATCGGTGAGTGAGTTGACGTAATCGATCCATGATTCGAATTGATGCAGCTGCTCCGTATATTTGCTCATCAAGTGTCCTCCCGCTGGTTAAGAATCCTCTTCATTTCTTGCAGCTCGCTGCAATTGATCTGCCGTTACCAGCCCATTCTTTCGCGCAGCCGGGTAATATGAGCCGTGTGATGGCGGCCATGCCATGAGTAAAGAGCCAGAATGCTGTCAAGAGGAATAAGCTTTTGAGATTCCGGATGGAAAAAAGTGCGGGAGAAGTCTTGCTCGGACATGGAACGAAGCAAATAAACCCAGCGCTCATGCAGTCCGTTCAGAAGGACGATCGACAAATCAGGCGGCGCTTTTGTCGTATCATCCAGAAGCGCCCATCGTTCCTCAAAGTAAGGCTTGATCGTCGGCTGATCCTCCGTCAGCGCAAGCTTAAACCGGATAAAGCTGTTCATATGACTGTCCGCCAGATGATGGGTAACCTGCCGAACCGTCCATCCTTCAGGCCGATACGGAGTATCAAGCTGTTCAGAGCTGAGTCCCTCGATTGCAGCAGCCAGCTGTTCAGGCAGCATGACAATATCGTTGATCCACTGCTCCCGCGGCTGAGCTGAAACTTCACCATCATAACTGAATCGTCCGATCGGATAACTTAGATTCGTACTCATACCCATTCCCACTCTCGCTTTTCTATGAATTCGTTTCAGACAAGCAAATCATAATGATAGAATCCGTCATCTCTTGTAAAACCGAATGATTCGTATAAAGACTGTGCCGTTAAATTGTCCACTGCTGTCGAAAGCGACAGCCCTTTCGCATTCGATGCTGCGGCATGCTGCTTCGCCGCTTCCAAGAGTCTTGTGGCAATCCCCGTTTTACGACGATCGCTGCGGACGAACAGATCATTGAGGATCCAGGCCCTCCGTGCGGATACGGAGGAGAATGTCGGATAGAGCTGTGTAAATCCCAGACCCTCGCCTGATTGCGCCGCCAGCGCCAAATAGATGACCGATTCATTGCGCTCCAGCCGTTCTTTCAGAAAATGAAAGGCTTTGTCCAAGTCCGATGGCTGTCCGTAAAACTGCCGGTATTGATCGAATAAAGGAGCCGCAATATGTAAATCATCCGAAGTTGCCTGTATGACCTGTATCGTATTAGTCACGTGATAAAACCCCTTCCCTGTTTTGAAACCACTCTACCGCAAAATCCACACCATCCCTTTGTTTGAATAGCCGGCATAAGGCAGAGGCGACCGGCCGGACAACTACCGAATGCTTCTCTTCGAATTGTGCTCCGATATCATTGAACACTTCAGTCTCAAACTCGATTTCAGAGTATTCGATCCACTCCCGCTCGCCGCCGCTAATGACGGGCGCGCCTTTCAATTCAACCTTCCGATCATGAAGACGATTCTCCGCCAGATGAAAGGATGTATTACTGTCATATTCCACTCCTATCAAGAGCACAAAACCGTCCAAGTCATAGATTCGAGCCAAGGGCGATTGCTCGCCGAGTCCGAAATCCAAGCCGTGAGCTTCGGTCACCAGCTTGGCATGTCTTCCCCATGCGGCAAACGACACGGCTGGATGATCGCTTCGATGTACGCCTGGGAACGAACGAAAAGTTTCGACGATGGCCCCCATGCCTTGGGATGGCGTATAGGCGGGGTTAAAGGCAGGCATTGTCGCCCGAATCGTGTCCCACCAAGTTTCGGGAACCGGGGGATTCTCCCACTGTGCCGGGTCTGAATATTCCCCGGAGTGGGCAGGCATCACCAGGGTGCCTTCGTCTGTAATCACTTCCATGAGAGCTTGAACGACTGCAACCGGTCCGCCGCTCACCCAGCCTAATGAACTGAGGGAGGAATGAACGATCAAGGTCATTCCCGGGGCTAGACCCAGCTGCCGGAACTCCTGTTCCAGCAAGGGTTTGGTCACGACTTGCGAATAACGCCGAATCGCTTCTTCTTCTTTGGTCATCATCGTCTGATTCCTACTTTATCGAATGTTGGTGTTACCGTGAATCCGGATTGAATGCGGTGATGAGCCGTTTGGGCGATACGCTTCGCCAAGCCTTGATCAGCAAACCGTGCAGCTCTGCAGGTTCAACCCGATCCATCCGGACAACCATGTAATTCAAGTTTGAAAAAGCCGCCGGCATCTGATAGATATCGGGATCCATCATCGTGTACACAGCCCGGTCGTCGGGAGCCGTTTTGATCACCAGTGAAATCCGATCCGGCTGAATAACCGCAAATATTTTGTTCCGCACACGAAAAGACGGTTTATCCCAATGCTTCACCTCAACGGCTTCAGGAAACGATAGTGCGATATTTCTGACTTCCTCCGGCGTGATCATTGAATGCACTCCTCTCAACCGGCTTCCGCCAGCCTCGCAATCACCTGTTCCCAGCGATTCTTCATCTCATCTCTGACGCGGGCGTCAGATAAATGCTCTTGATGGAAGCTTACCGTTGTCTTGAAGGGATTATCGCCGCTGCTAATGAGACGGATCTGAAGCGTTGACGGCTTGCTCCAGCTTCTAGCTGCCAGGTGAGACGAAGCTGCTCATGAAGCTTTACGACCTTGAACTCGCCTGCTATGCCTTCCTCCGACTCGTACTTCTCGCCGACATCGAACCGCACCGCCGTCAAGCTGCCCAGCCACCATTTCAAACCCTCTGCGGATGTCAGCCTTTCCCAAGCTTCTTCCTTGCTGATCGACAGCGTTCTTCTTACTCCAATCTGAAAACCGGCTTTCGCTGTCAATCCGACCGGCTTACGCTCCGAATTGTTACGTGTCATGATAAGCCTCCTTTAGTCAGATTTGGGGCATACAGCTCCTCTTCAAGTTCGGATGTTTTTTGCAGGATCGTTTGACGGCTGTCTTCAATGGCTTTGTTGTAAATATACGGTCCGATCTCCTTAATCATTAAATCCACGAGCTGCTCGGCGGCAAGCTCTCCGATCGTCTCGCCGCGATCCGATTCAAAGTGGGCGATTACGCCTCTAATAATTTCGTCCTTCTGTTCCTTCGGCAATTTGATTGGAATGAGCATTCGGCTGTCTCCTGTCCCCTGTCTCTGTTTCCTGCTTATGCCATTGATTATACATCTCCGTATTCAAGCCCGTCCAACAACAATCATTGAGTTTTATGCGATGGCCGGATTATAATGTAGACTGTTGCTTAAATTTAAGAAAAAGGTGCGATATATGAGTATTTTAACGGTAAAAAACTTGACTCACGGCTTCGGCGACCGCGCGATATTTAACAATGTGTCCTTCCGATTGTTGAAAGGCGAGCACGTTGCGCTAATCGGCGCGAACGGTGAAGGCAAGTCGACCTTTATGAATATTATAACGGGGAGTTTGGAGCCGGATGCCGGGAAAGTCGAATGGGCCAAAAAAGTTCGCGTCGGTTACCTGGATCAGCACTCCGTGCTGCACAAAGGAATGACGATTCGCGATGTGCTGAAAGGTGCATTCAGCTATCTTATCGATCTCGAGAACGAGATGAACCAAATGTATGACCGCATGGGCTCAGCCTCTCCGGAGGAACTGGAACAGCTGTTGGAGGAAGTCGGCAACATCCAGGATACGCTGACGAATAACGACTTTTATCTGATCGACGCCAAGGTCGAAGAAATCGCGCGCGGTCTCGGACTGGGAGATATCGGGCTGGACAGGGACGTACATGATTTAAGCGGCGGACAGCGAACCAAGGTTCTGCTCGCCAAGCTGCTGCTGGAAAAACCGGATATCCTTCTATTGGACGAGCCGACCAACTACCTGGATGAGCAGCACATCGAGTGGCTCAAGCGCTATTTGCAAGAGTATGAGAACGCCTTTATTCTCGTATCCCACGATATTCCGTTCCTGAACAGCGTAATCAATCTCATTTACCATGTGGAAAATCAAGAGTTGAGCAGATACGTCGGAGATTACGATACATTCCAGCAGCAGCACGAAGCGAAAAAGGCCCAGCTGGAATCCGCATATAAGCGTCAACAGCAGGAAATTGACGATCTTAAGGACTTTGTCGCCAGGAACAAAGCTCGTGTCTCTACGCGCAACATGGCGATGTCCAGACAGAAAAAGCTCGATAATATGGACATTATAGAACTCGCGAAAGAGAAGCCGAAGCCGGAGTTCCTTTTCAAGGAAGCCCGAACTTCAAGCCGGCTCATCTTCGAAGCCAAGAATCTTGTGATCGGCTACGAAGATCCTCTCTGCAGCCCGATCGACCTGCTGATGGAACGCGGGCAGAAGATCGCGATCGTCGGAGCTAACGGTATCGGCAAGACTACGCTGCTTCGCAGCTTGATCGGCGAGATCCCTGCCCTGTCCGGATCCGTTACTCGGGGCGACAATCTGTACACCGGCTATTTCGAACAGGAGATCAAGGGCGGAGTCGATGAAACCTGTATTGAAGCGGTGTGGAAGGACTTCCCGTCGTTCTCTCAGTTTGAAGTGCGCGCAGCGCTCGCCAAATGCGGTCTGACTACCAAGCATATTGAGAGCAAGGTGTCCGTTCTTAGCGGCGGCGAGAAAGCCAAGGTTCGCCTGTGTAAGCTCATTAACCGGGAAACGAATTTGCTCGTGCTGGACGAGCCGACCAACCATCTTGATGTGGACGCTAAAGACGAATTGAAACGCGCGCTTAAGGCATACAAAGGCAGCATTTTGCTCATCAGCCACGAGCCGGAGTTCTACCGCGATATTGCGACAGATGTTTGGAACTGTGAAGAGTGGACGACCAAAGTTTTTTAAAATTGTGCGGAGCACGTAACGTTCTATATAGGAGGTCTTCAGAGTGCAGCTCGGCGGGATCAATCATCTGCTTTTCTCAGTCAGCGATCTGGACGAATCCATCCGGTTCTATACCACGGTCTTAAATGCGAAGCTGTTAGTCAAAGGCAGGAGCTTAGCTTACTTTGATCTAAACGGGCTTTGGCTGGCGCTGAATGTAGAAAAGGACATCCCTCGCAATGAAATTCAGCATTCGTACACGCATATCGCCTTTTCCCTGAAGGACGAGGAATTCGATTCTGCAGAAGAGCGGCTAAAGAGGCTGAATGTCAACATTCTTCCAGGGAGAACCAGAGACGAGAGAGACAAGCGTTCCATTTACTTTACAGATCCTGACGGGCATAAATTCGAATTCCATACGGGCAGTTTGCAAGACCGGATGGATTATTACAGAACGGAAAAGCCTCATATGCAATTCTTCGAGTAAAAACAAAGGACAGAGGGTTCATCCCTTCTATCCTTTGTTGTTATCCCGTATAACAAAATCTTACTTTTGTAACGAAAAAAATGGCTATATTCGAGGAGTTGCAATGTTCGTGCCATGCATAGGTTAGATGTCCTTCAGCAATCATAAATCCATTCGTAAAAATTGGGCTATGGAGGGAAAATACGGATGGATCAACAATACAACCCGATCTTCAACTCATTTGTGTTCGACAACGGAATGGATTTGCGCAACCGGATCGTCATGGCGCCTATGACCAACTTCTCTTCTCATGAAGACGGCACCGTTTCCGATGCTGAATTGGCCTACTATGCCCGCAGAGCTGACGGTGTAAGTATGGTAATCACGGCATGCACCTATGTCACTGCGAACGGAAAAGGATTTCATGGAGAATTTGCCGGTCATCGCGATGAGATGATCCCAAGCTTGCGAAGGCTTGCCACCGTCATCAAGGACAAAGGTGCAGCGGCCGTACTGCAGATTTTCCACGGCGGCCGAATGTGTCCTGTTGAACTCGTACCGAACGGTGACGTAGTGAGCGCCAGTTCCATCTCATCGAGCGAAAATCCTAATGTGGTGCCGAGGACGCTTACCAATGACGAAGTGGAAGCCATTATCCGCGATTTCGGACAAGCTGCTCGCCGCGCGATTGAAGCGGGTTACGACGGTGTTGAAATCCATGGTGCCAACGGATATTTGATTCAACAGTTCTTCTCCCCTCATTCCAACGAACGTGAGGATCACTGGGGAGGCGACTTAGAGCAGCGAATGGCGTTTCCTTTAGCTGTAGTTGATGAGGTCAATAGGGTTGTAGCCGAACATGCGAAGCGGCCCTTTCTGGTAGGCTACCGCTTCTCGCCGGAAGAACCGGAAACGCCCGGGATCACCATGTCTGACACACTTAGTTTAATCGATAAGCTGGCAGACAAAAACCTGGATTATCTCCATGTTTCTCTAATGGATTTCTGGTCACGTCCGAGACGCGGGGTCGATGACAGCAAGACCCGTATGGAGTGGATTCTGGAGCGGGTCGGAGACCGCGTTCCGGTTATCGGCGTAGGCTCGATTCATACGGTGGAAGATGCGCTGAAAGCTTTCCAAACCGGTGTGCCGTTACTCGCATTGGCGCGTGAAATTATTATGGAACCTGACTGGATGGAGAAAGCTGCGAACGGACGGGAGAGAGATATCAAAACCACGTTAAGCAGGGACGATCAAGCCCGTTTGGTCATTCCCGATCCGTTATGGCAGGCGATCATAAACACTCCCGGATGGTTCCCGGTGGAACAATAAACTGACGGGCTGCCCTCATGGCAGCCTGTTCTGTCAAAATTCGATAAAAACTGGTAAGATTATGGATAGAGCGCGTGTGAATGCCGGCAAACCTATAAGGTGGAGATCAATCTTGGTAAACTTCATCAAAACGATGATGAGCAATTTTATGTTCATGCTTATTCCACCTGTCGTCTATTTTCTCTACTGGAGTTCCAGCGAGAATAGGCGCCCCAAATTTTCACCTCTGATTATGCTCATTACGCTTACCAGTTCCATGCTGCTTTGCATGTCTTTCCCTTATGAATACCAGGATCATTTTAATTTTGATTTCAGGCACGTCCCGATCGTGTTAGGAGTCTTATATGGAGGTCCGCGTCTCGGCGCACTTATTGTTGCCATTTTTTTAGTCTACCGTTATGTAATAGGCGGAGAAGGTGTGTCACCGGGTTCGCTCATTACGGTCGCCGTCTATTTAAGCCTCGTCTACATCAAGTCCAGATATCATTTGGATACCCGCTACAAGCTGATTCTGGCGGTATGGATCTCTGCCGCGATCGTTCCGATCCCACTGCTGCTGTCGCTGGCGTTAACTAATTTAATAACGTTCCAACTTGCGTTCTCTTTTATTCTATTCCGGCTTGTTCAGAGCGTGGCCATCTGTTTCATTGTTTATCTTATCGAATTTTTGATCGATCATTATAAAATGCAAAGCCAATTGCAAGAATCCGAGAAAATGAGAGTTGTAAGTGAACTTGCCGCCAGCGTTTCACATGAAATCCGGAATCCTTTGACTACGGTTAAGGGAATGCTGCAGCTGCTCGGAGCAAACGATTATTCCAAAGAAAAGAAGCAGGAATATATCAAAATGGCTCTGAACGAGCTGGATACATCTATTAATATCATTTCGGATTATTTGACCTTTTCCAAGCCTCAATTAGATAACGTAAAGCCGATCCATCTCGCCGATGAATGCAAAAAAGTCATTAATGTGCTGACTCCCTACGCTAACTTGCACCAGGTCCATTTACACTTCAGCCTTGATCCATCTTGCATCATATTGGGCGACAGCCAAAAGCTTCGTCAAAGCGTTATCAATCTGGTCAAAAATTGCATCGAGGCCTCAAAGGATGGCACGGTGGAGCTTATAGTCCAGAACAATAGAGAAGGATCCATTATTCAGATCAGGGATACGGGAATCGGAATGACCAAAGAACAAGTGAACAGACTCGGCACCCCGTATTATTCGACCAAAGAAAAAGGGACCGGGCTCGGCTCGATGGTCGCTTTCAGTTTAATTAAAGCAATGAACGGCTCCGTGACAGTGGAGAGCGAGATCGGTAAAGGAAGCAGATTTATTATCGCCTTCCCCCATCGCGTCATGTGAAAAGCTCCCTTGGCATAGGGAGCTCCAGATTAACTATCTGTATATTTTGACTTCCAACCGGTTCAAGTTTTTAAACTCATATCCCCGCTCCCGGGCAGCGTCGATCATTCTACCCAATGCTTCTGCATTGTCACGGGACACGGAATGCAGCAGGATAACCGCGCCGGGGTGAAGCTGTGCCATCACATTGTCATAAGCATAGCGCCAGCCTTTTTGATCGTTGATATTCCAGTCTCTATAAGCGATGGACCAGAATACGTTCGTGTAGCCAAGCTCGCCGCAAACAGCCAGCATTCGATCGCTGAAGATCCCTCTTGGCGGCCGTACAAAATGCATCTCTTGCTGTCCCGTCAGCTCAGCCACTCCCGCTCGCACTTTGTCCAATTCATCCTTTATCCTTGCCGGCGATACTTGGGACAGATCAGGATGGCTCCACGAGTGATTGCCGATCAAATGGCCTTCGCTGTACATTCGCTTAATCAGCTCTGGCTGATCCTTGACAAAATGTCCCGTTACGAAAAAAGCGGCAGGCACTTTCTTCTCTTTTAAGACATCAAGAATTTTGGCAGTCATGCCATTTTCATACCCATTATCGAAAGTCAGGTACAACTCTTTCTTTTCGGTGTTCCCTAAAAAGATGGCTTGATGCCTTTGAAGTGTGCCCATGAATCCTTCTTGAGCAATGGAGGGGAGTTCACCGTTCTTGCTTTTTTTAAACCCGAAGTGAAAAGGTCCGGGAGCTTGAGCGGATGCGGTGTAGACCGTCAATAATACGCAAAAAAATAACCGCGAGCAGAGCCGCAGGCTTAATCGCTCGTTTCATGTCCTCACTCCTGTAAATGATCGTCCCAAATATCCTTCCACAATAATCCAAAAGATACTCATCGTCATTTCTTACAGGAGCGGGTCATCTGCCGGCTGTTAAACCGGTTTGTTTAGACTTTCCTTGATCTCATCCAGAGTTTCCTGCATCTTCTGCATTCTTTGCAAACCGGAATATTGGTTACCGATAATGCCCGCAAAGCCGATTATAATCACGATAGCTATGAATAAAGACAATTTAAAGCCCTCCTTTAAAAATGGATCATCGCGCCGCGTTCGTCGAATACAGCAGTCGGATTCCAGGCAACTTCCCAAACATTCTGCTCCGGATCGAGAAAATACGCGGTCCGTCCTCCCCAAAACGCGTTGCTGGGCTCTCTGGTAATCCTTGCGCCGGCGCTGCGAATCGTCTCAATGGTCTGGTCCACTTCTTCAGGTTTATCCACATTTATCGCTAATGTTATTCCGCTGAACCCTTTCCTCTCCTCAAGCGCCATTCCGGCATCTTTCATAAGCTCCTGCAAGGGAAACAAAGACAGCAATACGCCTGCAGTTTCAAATACACAGTAATCGTCGGAGCTCATCTCCGTTTCACGCCAACCGAGCTTTTGATAAAACCTTCGCAGCTCCGGCAAATCCCTGGCTCCAATCGTAATCAGACTTACTCTTTGCGGTACCATTACAATTCCTCCTTACGAAACGGATCTACTTTTATTTCAGGATTGCGCTTCTTTAATTCATCAACAAACAATTGCTGAGGTTCAGGTGAGATCTTAATGCTCCCTAAGACCCCTGTCTTATAATGGATCTCGATGGCATCTCTAGCGGACATAATTCGATACCCGAACCAAATATTGGGGTGAAAAGAGATCCTGGTGATATCCTCATATTTAATTAAAGATTTAACGGGTCCGCCTCGGACATATAGATGATCCTGCCTGAATTCATAAGTTATGTCCATCATAATCCAAACCAAAAACACCGATATTACGACCGCGATACCAATCACAATCAGGACATCTTGGACATTCGTATCTTCAAAAAATAAGATGGGAACAATCAGTATACTATTAACAAATACAAGCATGATGGTTAGCAATCTCTTGTAGAAGCTATCCCTTTTTACTTTGAATTTCATAAGTATCCTCACAAGTGTATAATAGGTAGCAATTCTGTTCCCTATGGAGTGTACATTTATGCCGGAAGATCGAGTGATTCTGTTCGATGGAGTATGTAATCTATGCAACAACAGTGTTCAATTCATTATCAAGAGAGACCCGAACGGCTATTATAGATTTGCTTCACTTCAAAGCGATATAGGGCAAGCTTACTTGAGTAAATACAACCTGGGCGGCTATGCGGACAGCTTCGTGCTGATTGAACAGGATCGCGCTTATTTGAAATCGGATGCTGCATTACAAATCTCGAAAAACTTAGCAGGTGTGTGGAAGGTCTTTTACCTGTTCAAAATCGTTCCTCGACCTTTGCGGAATCTGGTCTATAGCGTCATCGCGAAAAATAGATACAAATGGTTCGGCAAAAAAGAAGCTTGCATGATTCCAACACCGGACATCAAATCCAGGTTTCTTGATGCTTGACCCTGCTCATATTTTTCTCCCCATAATGACCAGATCTCTTTCAACGTGATCTAACTCGGCAACCCCCGGCAAGCGTCCCCATTGTTCGAAACCAAACTTTCCGAGCAGTCTCAGACTGGGTTCATTGTGGCCGAAAACAAACCCGAGTAAAGTTTTTATTTTAAGTCGCGGACATTCTGCAATAGCCTTGTGTAACAAAATCGTTCCCAGCCCTTTTGAACGATGTTCAGGCGAAATATAAATGCTTAATTCCGCTGTAGCGTTATAAGCGGGTCTTCCGTAGAACGATTGAAAGCTGAACCAGGCGACGATCTCATCCTTCATTTTCATGACCCACAGCGGCCTGAATGCCGGGGAGTGATCCTCAAACCACTTTACTCTGCTTTCCGCCGTAACGGGCACCAGGTCCGCGGTTACCATGCGGCCCTCGATCGTGGAGTTATAGATCTCAACGATCCGGTCCAGATCATGGCTCGCGGCGTCTTTAATTTCATAATTGCTCATGATGCACTTCCCTCATTCGTTGTTCATTCGCCGGTTTCTCCTTATTCACCGGTTACGCTGGTCCAGTGATTTCCCACCCATTTAACCACATCGCCGGATACCAGGTTAGGCGCCAGCTTTTCCTTAGGCACCGGGATTTCTTTTCCCTCAATTTCAATCATTGCCGTTTGTTCAGCGAACCGCTTGATGATTCCCCTGCGCTCAATCTGACACTTATTGTCTGACAACTGCATCACCTCTGCCGAACACGACGACTCGCATGATTCTCTCCGTAATATCACTGAGTAATCGCGGTGCGTCAAGCATGGCCGCTTCTAACGAAAGAGGTCCGTTCACCATCGAAAAGATACTCGTTACGCCATGCTTGTACAGCGTTTCGGCACCTTGGCCTACAGAGCCCGCAATAAGTATAACGGGAACACTTCTTTTGCTTGCGAGCTGAGCGACACCGAATGGAGTTTTGCCCAGCGCCGTTTGAGCGTCACACTGACCTTCGCCGCATAACACAAGATGCGCGTCTCGAAGCTTGGCCTCCAAACCGGTTGCCTCGATTACGATATCCACGCCTTTTTGCATGACGCCTTTCAAAAATGCGACAATACCGGCTCCCAAACCTCCTGCAGCACCTGCACCGGGCACGTTCGCAATCGATTTGCCCAGACACTTCTCTATGATCGCAGCTAGGTGTCTGAGATTGTCATCCAGTGCGGCAATCATTTCAGGGGAGGCTCCTTTTTGCGGCCCGTACACGCTGCTGGCGCCGTTCGATCCGTATAAGGGATTATCCACATCACATGCTGCCGTAAAAGAGCACTGCCGAATTCTGGGATCCAGACCGCTCATGTCAATCTGATAAAGCCGATTCAGACTTCCTCCGCCACCGGGCAGCTCTTGTCCCATTCCATCGAGGAATCGGATGCCCAGTGCTTGAGCCATCCCGGTGCCGCCGTCATTCGTAGCGCTTCCGCCCAGGCCGATAATGAATTTTCGGCAGCCTCGATTTACCGCGTCCATGATTAGTTCGCCGGTGCCGTACGTAGTCGTTATCATCGGATTTCGGCGATCCGCGGGAATCAAGTACAAGCCGGATGCCTCCGCCATCTCAATGACGGCAGTCAGGCGATCACCCAGCACGCCATACTTCGCCGCCACCGGCTCCCCAATTGGATTCATAACGGTGGCTTCATAGATGGTGCCTCCTGTTGCGTCAACCAGGCTTTGCACCGTTCCCTCCCCGCCGTCAGCCATCGGATGGTGAATGATTTCAGCATCCGGGAGCACCCGTCTGATCCCTTCCTCCATCGCATTACACGCTTCTTTAGCGGTAATGCTGCCTTTGTAGGAATCCGGAGCCAACACGATTTTCATGCTGCAGCCATCCCTTCTCGAGGCCAATATTCGACACCACCCTGCGGTTTATTCCTCATATCCAACATTATTGTATACGGAATGTCGCTTGGTGCGCTTTCCCAGGAAATCCGTCACCACTAATCCCAGACCTTAACCCTGGGCACTCCCGCTACTCTTAGGTAGTCCAGTAATTGGCCCGTATGAACGGATTCATGGTACCCAATTCGTAAAAGCATATCACCAAGTTTTCTTTTATAACCGACATCCGAACGATCGATAATGATGTCCGCCAACTGTGCCGCGCTGAACGATTTTATTGTTGCTAAGAACGCCTTCCTTAATGGCTCTGCCATTTCCAATTCCTTGTGAACTGAGATTAACGGTCGCGAATCGAATGGGGATTCGTAGGACTCTAAACTGCCTCGATTTAAAATAGCAAGGTGATAATAATGCTCGGAGTCCAGCACATGGCGTACCATCTCCAAGCAGCTCATAGCCTTCTCGTCAGGCTTCCAGCCTAAGTACTCCTCCGGAACGGACATCCAGACTTTAATGCTTCGCCTTCTTACTTCTTCAAAATTCAATAGAAGCAATTCAATAGATTCCATGTCTTAAGCACGTCCTTAATTATTCTTAGGTGTCTTTATTGCTATTGTAACGCTTACCCGATTAATTTGCATCGATATACTCATCCCGCAAAATACTCATTAGAACGGAATCCCAGTAGCGCCCTTCTCTGAATATTTTTTGCCGCAACCTTCCTTCTTCTCTAAAGCCGCATTTCAGATAACATCTGTAGCCTCTTTCATTGTATTCGTACACTTCTAACGCCAAACGGTGCAGATTCAACGTGTTAAACACATAACCTTTCATCAACTCAATCGCTTCGCTTCCAATGCCCCGGCCAAAAAATTCTTTTCGCCCGATTACGAGCCCGAGATTTGCCGACCGATTTTTCCAATCCAGCTGCGCCAAATCGATTTGGCCTATGTATTCAAATGTATCAACTGCAGCGATAACGAAACCCGTTCCTAATTCCCCTTCGATTTTCATCCGCAAAAAAGATTCGGTATCGTGCACGGTTTGCGGGTAAAGAAAGACGTCGTGGAGAGTGTTCGTGATGTCATAATCGTTGACCCACTGTCTCATATGAGGCAGATCTTCATAACGATAGTCTCGTAAAACGATCCGCTCGCCAAATAGATAGGACATATCTGCACTTCACTTCCTTCGATATTAAGTTTCCACAATTATACAGCGCAGGCTTCAGCAAGAAAAGTCATACAAAAACACAAAGCGAACCTTATCAGGTTCGCCGAAGAATTGCCGTGCCTATAGAATAGCGATCAAACAGTTGTCAGGATTTCCTTCAAGTTCCCGATGGAGCGGGCTGAGCCGGTCTTCTGCTCCTCATCCCCTTCAAATTCGACGCTTAACCAGTCCCGGTATCCGGCAGCCTTAAGCGTACGGAGTATGTGCGTCAAGTTGACGTCGCCTTCCCCGCTGATTTTGCCCGCATAACGGACTCCGCTTAACGACGGATATACAGCTTTACCCTCGTAGCTTTCGTCCACCTTTTTGAAATCTTTGAAATGCACGTGCGCCACCATCGATTTCAACTGATCCAGCGCTTGCTCGGGATTATCGTCTACCAACAGGAAGTTGCCCGTATCGAATGTGCTCTTAAGTGCAGGAGAATTGACTTCACCGATCACCTCAAGAACCTGCTTGGCTTTTCCGGCAAAATGGCCGTGGTTTTCAAGGCACAGCGTGACGCCTTTGCTATGGGCATACGCTGCCGCTTCTTTCAGTCCGGAAATAATCCAATCTTTCGCTTGCTCGAACGTTACGCCTTCCGGTTTATCTCCGGAAAATACGCGAACGACTTTTGCTCCGAAGTGAACAGCCGTGTCAACGGAGTCCGTGATGTCTTTCACCTGCGCTCTTCTTCCCGCCTCATCCGGCACCGCCAGATTGTTGCATGCTCCGAAGCAAGCCATGACAAGTCCGTTCCGGCTAAGCGCTTCCTCAACACGTGGGATGTCCTCCTCGGGATTCCAGAACACGCTGAGCAGCTCGACGCCTTCGGCTCCAGCCGTCTTCGCGAAATCGATAAAGTCTGCATTCGTCCACGAACCGTCATACATGTATTTGTGGCAGCTCCACACGCTTAAACTCATTTTCAACGCCGGCACTCTCCTTATTTATAACGATTGATGAATTCCACGGCTTTGCGAATATCCGCCTCTGGCTGAGATCCTACTTCCCTCTCGATGGTTAAATAGCCCGTATAACCGATTTCCTGAAGCGCAAGAAAATAGGCATCGCAATCCACGCTGCCTTCTCCGAGGGGAAGTTCTCGGAAAAACTCGCCGGACGCCACCATTTGCGCGATTTTGTCATGGTCCAGCGGATCATAACCGATTGAGCCGTACACCGCTCGCGGATCCACCGGCTTCAACCGGATTCCGTCTTTGACATGGGTATGTACAATGTAATCTTGAAGCGTTCTGACTCCTTGCGCCGGATCGTCCCCCGTTACCATTACCATGTTCGCCGGGTCAAAATTGACCGAGACACCGTTCGTGCTGAGCGTATCCAGAAAGGCCTTTAAATCTTGCGCGGTTTCAGGTCCGGTCTCAATTGCAAAATAAGAGCCTATGCTTTTCGCATACTTGCCTAATTGTTCACAAGCCGAGTGCATGGTGTCGAACATTTCACTTTGCTGATCGTGCGGGACGATCCCGATGTGTGTGGTGACGATGTCGGTTCCCAGCTCCTTCGCCAAATCGAGAATTCGCTTGGATTTTTCAATTTTCCATGCATTCTCCGATTTGTCCTGGAAACCGTGGCCTCCAAGATCACCGACAAGCGCCGATATTTCCAAGCCCAGCGATTCAATGAAGCTCTTCAATTCTTTGCGGCCAGCGGGCGTTAAATGCTGCGGATCCATCTCACCTTTCACCGCATAGATTTGAACGCCGTCAGCACCGACATCCTTCGCTTTGATTAACCCTTCCCTAACGCCCACGCCAAAACTGTCTACGATAACTCCAATTTTGTTTGCGAGTTTCACGGCTTTTCCCCTTTCTATACGGGCAACTCCATTAAACTTGTTCTGAACTCGGCGATATTTACGGATTTTCCATCGTTTTTGCGGGACTCTTCCGCGGCAAAAGCCATTAGGTGGCTGCGAACCGACGCGCTCGCAGAAGTTATACTCTCACCACCGTTATACCCGCGTACTTCTTCCAGGAAACTTGCCACAATACCGGCGTCCCCACCCCCATGCCCTTCCGCCTCGGCAGCAGTGCGAATTTCCGTTTCGCGGCCGGAGGCAAATTCATAAACAGTCATCTTATTGCTTTCCATATGACCGCGGATTTCTCCTGCTGTTCCCATGATCTGAATGGAGCGCGAAACCTCGTGCGTAAACGCCGACATACTGAACATCACAGTGGCGCCGCTTGCAAATTCCATGTTCACGACCTGATGGTCAACGACATTATTATCGCATTTGTATACGCAGCGGCCGTATGGTCCGTCATTAAGCGCCCTCAATATTCCTTCCGAGGAAGGATCATCTGTAATCAGACCCGCCCAATGCTCATGTCCTTTGCCCAGATAAAAACCGGGTGCGTAGTAGGGACATGTGCGTGCCGCAGGACAACCGTCCAAACAACGGTCAGGCGCACCTTCCGGCGCGTTGCCTTGATGAAAATATATCAGTGAACCGAAAGAGGTTACACGCTTGCATTCCTCATCCATCAACCAGAATATAACGTCCATATCGTGGCAGGATTTCGCGAGAATCATCGGGCTGGACTCGTCGGAGTTGCGCCAATTGCCCCTCACGAAGCTGTGAGCCATATGAAAAAAACCTACGTTTTCGTTTAGCTGAATAGAAGCGATTTTACCGATTTGTCCGGATTGGACGACCTGCCTCAACGCAGACCAGAACGGTGTGTAACGCAGGACATGGCAGATCGTCAAAAGACGGCTATACTTATGCGCTGCCTGCTCCAGCTGCACACACTCTATCGGATCGGGTGAGATCGGTTTTTCCAGCAGAACGTGATAACCCAGCTCCAAGGCTTTCATCGCCGGTTCAAAATGCATTCTGTCCTGTGTCCCGATAATTGCGATATCGGCCATTCGCGGCCTGGCGAGCGTTTCTTCCCAGCTTGAGAACACACCGTCCGCATCAAGACCGTAGGTGTGTGCAAAATTCATCCGTCTCTCTTCGTTCGGCTCGGCAACAGCGACAAATTTCAGATCGTGTGGAAATTTCAAGGCGTACGGCGCATAAGCTTTCGCCCCGCGCGCACCGGCGCCTAACAGCACTGCCGTTAATGGATTCATGCGCTGTCCCTTCCCTCTTGCCTGTTTGCCTGTTGTCAACGATACGATAAACCGCACGTATGTAACCGTTTGCACTTAAGTATAGCATTTGCGCCTGTGAACGTCATGTGCCGATTCTGAGCCCATACCTTCTTGATCGCCTTGAATTCGGCAGGCGGAATGAGAGCAGGCTTTCTGTTCGGCGCCGTTCTGGCTATAGCTGGAGCGGTGCTGACTTGGTCCGCAAAGACTGAAAAATGAGCTGCTCCTTTATTCGATTAGGTCGCGTTTATATATTTGCCGAACCACCACAATGCTGCGGTTAACACAAGTGAGCCCGCCGTCAGGATAGAATCGCGTAATCGCCATTGCAGACTCTCTGCATGAATCGGAGCTGCCCGCATTCCCACTCCGCGGCTCTCCAAGGCGACGACAACCTCATCCCCCAGCCGGAATAACGAGAGCAGGAAAGGCAGCGACACATCGCGAAGCCTACGGGCAGACGCAGCGGGAGTTCGGGACACCTGCTTGCCGCGTGCCAGAAAGATACGAGAAAAACGTTCCCATTCCCTAAGCAGTACAGGAACAAAGCGGATCATCAATGTGACGGTGAGTACAAGCTTCTGCGCAAATGCCGGCATCCTGCCTTTGAATGATAGAAGCTGTACCAGCGATCTCCGTAAAGAAAGAGGAGTCATTGCAATCGCCATTGCTATGCCGAGCAGCAGCACAAGCATCGTACGGCTAAAGGAGAATAGAGTCCCCAAGAACGATTCCATATTAAAATAACCGCTGCCCCCGCCCCGCCCAATTGCCAGAAACCCCGAAACCATCATTGCAAAAATAACATAGCTTTGTATCATTCCCCGCCAACGATGCAGTGAAATTCGACCCGTAACAAGCAACGAAACGGTTACCACAGATCCGGCAGCGATGCCGATCCACGTTGTCTGGGCGAACATGCCGGCCGACAACAGCATATAGGCGAGCCATATCGCACGAGGGTCGAATCGGCGTACAAGCGAAGAACCTTCCTTCTCCGTCACATGTTTGCGCGCCGCACCGCCAATGACCTCTAGCTGTCTCGTTTCTCTGCCTACAGGCGCTGCAGCACCCCTGTTTGCAGCAATGGCTTGAGCGGCTTCCGCCGGCTTCCAGAGCTGCGTCGCTGCAACGCCGTTCCGATACAACGCGTGAGCGATCCGAAGCCACTCCGGAACTTGCATGCCCGTCTCTTCCAGCCATTCCGGATGTGCGAGCAGCTGCTCGCTGCTGCACAGCCTAAGACTGCCGTCCGGATGAAGCAGCATGACCTGATCCGAGAGCGGCAGCGCCCAGTCGGAGTCATGGGATACCAGCAAAATACCGGTATTCTCTGATTTTAGCTTCGTGAGATGCTGTGCCACACGATCATGCCCGGTGCCGTCCAGCCCTGCAGTCGGTTCATCGAGGAGCACCCAAGCGGCCGGAGCTGCGAAAAGAGCAGCAAGTGCAGCCCGCCTGCGCTCCCCGCCGCTCATCAGATAAGGATCGCGTTTCAGCCAAGCGTCATCCCATCCTACAGAGGATAGCGCTGTGTTTTTGTACTGCTGTGTGACCGCAGCGGGAAGATGAAAGGGTCTCAATGAGTAATCCAGCTCGTCAGCGACGCTTCGCGAGAATAATCCCTCTTCGGGCGACTGGCAAGCGTAGCTGTAACTGCGCATCGCCATTGCGCTTAATTTAGGCTTGCCGACTCTCCTCTCTACCCATAGAGGTTCATTGCCATAAGTAATCTTCAGCTTTTCGGGCGGCCGTAAGCCGGCCAGCTTTTCCAGCAGCGTCGTTTTCCCTGCACCGTTCGCTCCCATGAGAAGAGTGACGGTACCGGGCCGCAGCCTTAAACCGGACGAGCGGCGGCTCTCTTTGCCTTCTTCACCGCGATACCAGACGATACCGTCCACACAAAGCTCTGCGCCGAAAGGTTCAGGTGTATCGCGCTGTGCTATCCGCTCCTGCAAAATGACCCATCACCTTTCGCCATTCTTCAGCCGTAACCGGCAGAGGATCCTGCAGCTGGTTCAACTGCCTTAATTGCATCGCTAAAGTCGCCAAGTATGGTACACGCAGACCGGAGCTTTGACAGAGTGAATCGTGACCTGTTTCTCCATAAAGAAATTTGCGGACATTCCCGTCGAAAATAATCCGGCCGCCCGCCAACGCGGCGACACGGAAATCCGGCTTAAGCTCATCCAGCCGCTGTGTCACCCAAACAACAGCAGAACCTGACCTATGTATGTGCTCAGCTGTTTCCAGCACTATTTTTCTATTCGCGTCATCCAGCATAGAAGTGACCTCGTCAAAAACGATGAGAGGAGTCCGGGACGCTGCCGAAGCGGCAATGGCCGCAAGCTGAAGCTGCCCTCCCGAAAGCTTTTCCCAAGGCAAATCCGCGAGCTCCGTCAGCCCGGTCATTTCAAGAGCCTCAGCCGTTCGAGCCTTAACCGAGCCGGGTGCGAGTTCCCGCCATTCCAGGGCAAACCGGACTTCTTCCCGCGGCGACTCCCCGAACAACTGTGCTTTAGGCTGCTGCAATACGATTGGAGAAGCACTCTCGCCCGCAAAGCCGCGGTTGACGGTGCCCATCAAATTTTCCTCATATAGACCGGCCAGCAGACGAGCCATTGTCGTCTTGCCGCTGCCGTTCACTCCCACCAAGTAAAGCCATTCTCCGGGAGCTATAGTCAAATTTACATTGTGCAGCCGATCGTCCTTTTCCCCAAATTCATTGGTGCCGGCAACAGAAACTCCTGATAACACCATTTGCTCATCTACCGCATTGCCGGACATAAAAAATCCCTCTTCTCAACCGGGCGTTCCCATGCTACAATCTCAATTGTTAACCAGCTCTCATAATTTAGGTTAACATTTAGGAGGAACTTTGACAATGTCCGTACCCACATCTGCAGCACCCGCAAGCTCAAGAGTACATACGAACAAATGGCTTCGCGGAATCGTATTCACCGCTTTATTCGCAGCTCTTTTTATTGCCGCAAGCTTCATCAAAATTCCGCTGCCTTTCAGCCCGGTTCCCATCACCTTGCAATCGTTTGCCGTCATGATTGCCGGAGGACTGTTAGGTGCAGTCTATGGATTCTGGAGCATCTTTATTGTCATCATTCTCACCGCTTGCGGCTTTCAGCTTATGAACGGCCCAGGCGGGTTTGCCCAAATCCTTGGGCCTACGGGCGGATTCATCTGGATGTTTCCTTTTGCCGCCTTGCTGATCGGCTGGTTCTCGGATAAGCTTTTTTCCGGGAAAAAGAAACTGACAATAGCGCAGACCGTGTGGTTGTTGCTCGCTGTCTACGCCTTCGGATCATTGCTGCTATATGTGACTGGAGTTCCTTGGCTGGCCCATTACTCACCTAAGTATGATCTACACGGCGCCTACATGGCCGGTATGTACCCGTTCTTTATTGGTGATGCGATTAAAGCGGCGGCTGCCGCTTTGGTAATTAAAGCACTTCGCCCCACTCTGCCGTCGATTAGACCAATAAAGAACAAGTAACCTCTATGAAGTCTCTCTGCAAAGGGAGACTTTTTTATTTATATCGTTAATTATTAATGCTATGCAAGAAAAAAGAGAAAGGGCCGCGCATGCAGCGCGACCCCTTGCTTTTTAAATATAACTATCTATTAATCGCATTGTTCAGGCGGTTCCGGAGGGGCGGCGGCTTCAACATCCAGCTTCTCGGCAACCGAATCCCGGATGACCGAGACAACGGACTGCAGCAGGTAATTCACATCTACTTGGCTTTGCTGGAACTGTTGAACGATCGGCATTCCATCCAGCTCATCCTGGATGGAATCGATCTCTGCTTCGATTTTTTCTACCATCTTCGGATTATTGAAAGTGCTCTGGAATGCGACAAGCTCTTTCTGTTTTTTCTTTATGGTCGTTATAAGGCTTTGCACCCGGTCGTGCTTCTGGATGACTTTCTCCGCCTTCTGGTAAATCTCGACTTCTTCCGTCGTTGTAATGAGCTGAGCCAGCTCTTTAGCCCTTGCTAGAATATCTTCACGAACGATCAATGTGCGATTATCGAAGCTCGGTATGGAGCAGTCCTCTCCATGCTCGTGGTCATGGTCGTGTGCGTGTGCCGACATCTTGTTCTCCTCCGTTCGACTTTTAAGCCGAGTGTTATTTAGACTGCGTTGCTGGCCGGCACTTGTGCGCCGACGACTTCCGCTTTAATGTACCAGGTTTTGGCTTCCATCACCCGAACGTTGACAAGCTGCCCGATCCATTCCTTGTTTCCTTCAAAATGAATGAGCTTATTCGAGCGGGTCCGGCCGGATAGAACATTCGCATTATTTTTACTTTCGCCCTCCACCAATACTTCGACGACCTGTCCTATGAGCTCTTGATGGTGCGCCAGAGAAAGCTCCGCGATCAGTTCATTCAGGCGGTGAAGCCGCTTTTGTTTCACTTCGTAAGGCACGTTGTCTTCCATCACCGCAGCCGGTGTACCCTCACGAGGGGAGTAAATGAACGTAAAAGCCATCGTAAAGTTGGCCTCTCGAACCAGCGAAAGAGTTTCTTCGAATTGCTCATCCGTCTCGCCCGGAAAACCGACGATAATATCGGTGGAGAGTACCGCATTCGGTATAGCGATACGAATACGCCGTACGAGATCGAGGAATAGCTCCCGCGAATATTTGCGGCTCATACGCTTCAAAATCTCGGTGCTCCCGGATTGAACCGGCAAATGGATATGCTCCACCAGGTTGCCGCCCTTGGCTAACACTTCGATGAGGTGATCGTCAAAATCACGCGGATGCGAAGTGGTGAAGCGAACACGCGGAATATCGATTTTGCGGATATCATCCATCAAATCGCCAAAGCGATAGTTTCGGTCTGCGAAATCTTTGCCGTAAGCATTTACGTTCTGCCCGAGCAGAGTTATTTCCTTAAAGCCTTGCCGCGCGAGATCGCGAACCTCCGCGATGACATCCTCAGGCAGGCGGCTGCGCTCTTTGCCTCGGGTATAAGGCACGATACAGTATGTGCAGAATTTATCACAGCCGTACATAATATTCACCCAAGCCCGCAGGCCTTCGGTGCGTTTCTTAGGCAGGTTCTCGATGATATCGCCTTCTTTGGACCAGACCTCGACGACCATCTCTTTGCCGAAATGCGCATCCTGCAGTAAGTGGGGCAAACGATGAATATTATGCGTTCCGAAAATCATATCGACATGCGCATGCTTCTGCATAATACGATTCACGACTGACGCTTCCTGTGACATGCAGCCGCAGACGCCAAGTATCAGATCCGGGCGCTGCTGCTTCAATACCTTCATATGTCCGAGCTCGCCGAACACCTTGTCCTCCGCATTTTCACGTACTGCGCAAGTATTGAAAAGGATCACATCGGCATCCTGGCGATCTACCGCAGCGATGTACCCCATCGCTTCGAACAGACCGCGCATCACTTCCGTATCGTGCTCATTCATTTGACAGCCATAAGTGTATATCAAATATTTTTTGCCTAGTCCGAGGTTCCGGAGCTTGTCCGGCACGGCATTCTCGTAATGAACTTGAATCGACTCTTTGCCACGCTGCTTCTCCTGCCGGTAGTCCGGCTCGGAAAGTATATGGATATCCCGTCCGTTCAGACGAATCGTTTTGCCGTTTTGATCCTCGGAAATGAGCTTGGCGCCGGAGAAATCGAAGTATTTGCTGTAATCCTTGCTCTCTTTGGCCACTTACATTTCCCTCCCAAAACCGGGGAAGCTCTGCCGAGTCTCCCGCAAGTGTCAATCCTTCGTATTATAGCATGAACTTGCGAGAGGATGCGACATTGGATTCACACGAAAAGTACTGCGAAAAAGGGATGGCACTCCACCGCTGTTAAAATCAAGTTGTCTGAATGATAGATCATGGTAACAACTAGATTTTAAAGGCGGCCGTTCCACTTTCCGTACCACCCCTTTTCCTCCGTACCCGTATGAATCCTCGCCGCATTCTTATCTGCTTCATCTTGCTATTTTACTCAGTCAATAATTTCACCGAAGGTGCCGGGGGTGACGCCTGCGGCGTTGCCTTCGTCTGTGTCGATATGCATGTCCAGTGCATATTGATCCGACACGCGCGCGAGCACCTGTTCAAATACCACGCCGCGTTCACCGCCTACACGCACCTTCAACATTTGTTGATCCTGAATCCCCCACCGCTCAGCATCGGCAGTATGAAAATGAATATGGCGGGCGGCCACGATCACGCCTTGCTCAATGGTGACCTCACCGGCGGGGCCGACGATACGGATTCCGGGCGTGCCTTCGATGCTGCCGGATTGGCGAACGGGAGGATTGATACCGAGCGTGAAGGCATCCGTCCTTGAGATTTCCAATTGCGTCAGTTGTCGTGCCGGGCCCAAGATGCGCACTTTAGCAAAAGACCCTTTCGGTCCATGGACCGAAACCATCTCGTGCGCCGCATATTGCTTAGGCTGGGACAACGGTTTCAACTCCGTTAGCGTCGCTCCTTTACCGAACAAAGCATCCACATGCTCCAATGACAAATGTATATGCCGTGCGGATACGCCGACCGGTACTTTCTTGGTATCGGACATCGTTGACGACCTCCTTGTCAGTATGTTTCGACACCCTAAGTATAACGCAAGAGGCGCACGGGACAAACCCGTGCGCCTCTTATAAAGTTGTATATTATTTGAATTCAGTGAGCAGTTTGTCAAAATCAGCGCGGGAGAGCTGCAAATCTTGTTTGGCGAGCCCTTCCGGTTTGAACCCTGTAATCAAATTCTCGTAGGATTTGCGCTCTTTGTTCTGATAGATCAGACCGGTAAGCATACCGTTCGTCTCCATGATCTTGTTCATAGCAACGACACGGTTGGAAGGATCGTAATCCGGGTATTGCTCCAGGTTAACGATGTTCTCCTTGAACCAGTCGTATGTGTTCACTTTGTTGAATGTCACACAAGGGCTGAATACGTTGATGAGAGAGAAGCCTTTGTGCTGCAAACCTTGCTCGATCAGTGAAGTGAGCTGCTTGAGATCGCTGGAGAAAGATTGAGCAACGAAAGTAGCGCCGGCGGACAGCGCAATTTCAAGCGGCGACAGCGTGGACTCGATGGAGCTTCCGGTGTCGATTTCGTTTTGAAGCCTTCCGCACTGCGCGGCGAGGTTTGGCCTTTGGTCAGACCGTAAATCTGGTTATCCATTACGATGTACGTAACATCAAGGTTACGACGGATCGCATGAACCGTATGGCCCATACCGATGGCGAATCCATCTCCGTCACCGCCGGAAGCGACTACCGTCAGCTCGCGGTTTGCAAGCTTGACGCCTTGCGCGATCGGAAGCGCACGTCCGTGAATACCATGCAGGCCATAAGCGTTGATGTAACCGGAAATCCGGCCCGAACAGCCGATCCCCGAAATAACCGCCAGTTGTTCCGGCTCCAGTCCTCTGTTAGCCGCCGCGCGCTGAATCGCCGCCTGTACGGAAAAGTCGCCGCAGCCCGGGCACCAGTTCGGCTTGATATTGTTACGAAACTCTTTAAATGTGGCCATCTTAGTTCAGCTCCTTACAGGCTTTGTGAATTTCCGAAGGCAGGAACGGCGTTCCATCGTACTTCAGCATGTTACGGATTTTGTCGTGTGAGCCGTTGTTTTGCTTAATCAGGTTAGCTAATTGACCGGTTGCGTTATTTTCCAGAACAACAATCTTCTTGGCAGCATCCAGATGAGGCTGCAGCAGGTCGGTCGGGAAAGGATGCATTTGGCGCACCATGATCCGGTTGGTAGTGATGCCCTCTTGCGTCAGTCGATCGCGGGCTTCTTCAATCGTTCCGCCGGTGGAGCCCATAGCAATGATCAATAAGTCCGGATTCGCATTCGGAGCATCTGCTTTAATCGCGTTCGTGATGCGCAAGGACTTGATTTTATTTAAACGTTTGTCCATCATTTTCTCGCGATTCAGCGCATTCTCGGAAGGTCTTCCTTCCTGATCGTGCTCTACGCCGGTTACGTGATGGATGCCGTTTTTCATGCCCGGCAGCACACGAGGCGAAATGCCGTCTTCCGTCCACTCGTAACGTTTGAACATATGGTTGTCTTCCAGTGCCGGCAGTTCTCCTTGTGCCAGCTTGCCGCGGTTGATTTCGATTTTCTCGAAGTCCAGCGCTTCACAAGACTGTTTACCTAGGGACAACTGCAAGTCGGTAGCGATAATAACCGGTACTTGGTACTTTTCAGCGATGTTGAAAGCTTCGACCATATCGTAGAAGCATTCTTCAATCGTGCTTGGCGAGATGACGACTTTCGGAATTTCGCCGTGCGTACCGTAGATCAGTGCGTTAATATCGGATTGCTCTTGCTTCGTCGGCAAGCCCGTTGAAGGACCGCCGCGCTGGGTATCTACGATAACAAGCGGTGTTTCCGTCATGCCGGAGAGGCCGATTGCTTCCATCATGAGCGAAAGACCGGGACCGGCAGAAGCTGTCATCGTGCGCACACCGCCGTAGTTCGCGCCGATTGCCATCGTTACGGCAGCAATTTCGTCCTCGGTTTGAACAACTGTACCGCCGAACTTAGGAAGCTTCTTGATCAAATATTCCATAATTTCCGAAGCCGGAGTAATCGGATAAGCCGACATCAATCGGCAGCCTGCAGCGATCGAACCAAGCGCCATCGCTTCATTGCCGATCATGAACAGCTTCTGCTTCCCGTCCGCTTCTTCCAGCCTGAATTCGTCGAGCGGACCGCCTGCCTGTTCCAGAACGAACTCTGCGCCGCGGCGGACCGCTTCGATGTTCTTCTCTACGATTGCAGGACCCTTACGACCGAACTCTTCTTCTACAGCTGTGTTGAATACTTCCATCGGCAAGCCGAGCAGCGCCCATGAAGCGCCGGAAGCGACCATATTTTTCATGAGGGAAGTGCCGAGCTCTTCCGCAATCGCCGTAATCGGTACCGCGAACAGACGAGCTTGAATGCCGTCCGGAATCGTTGGCGAGAACTTCGCGTCGGCAACAACGACACCGCCTGGGCGCAATTCGCCCGCATTCAAATCAATGCTCTCCTGGTCAAACGCCACGAGAATGTCCAAATCGTCTGAAATCGCGCGAATCGGCTTTGTACTGATGCGGATTTTGTTATTCGTGTGTCCGCCTTTAATCCGCGAGGAAAAGTGACGGTACCCGTAAAGGTAATAGCCCAGCCGGTTCAGCGCCGTGGAGAAAATACGGTCCGTACTTTCCACGCCTTCCCCTTGCTGGCCGCCAATTTTCCATGACAGTTGACTGATCACAGTGCCCATCTCCTCTAAATGTGTGTTTCTTAATTTTTTCGACAATATTTTTAATAAAATTTATTCATTGACCATATAAATTTTATGTTTGAGCCGTCCAAATTGCAAGACAAAACGTAGGATTTACACATAGTTCTTTTCGATCGAATCATTGCCGATTCGAGATGGATGTTAGCCGAACGGTTCAGTTTGGTAGATTTTTTATTAAAAAACGAACGGCATTTTCGCCCATTATACCTTTTACGACACTTTCCGGATAATGTCTCAGCAGCGTATCAGCAAGAACCGTATAGCGGCCGGGATGTTCCAATCCTTGCACATGACGGTCGACACCATCGAAATCCGATCCGAAACCTACCTGATTTGCTCCGCCGAGCGCGCAAATATGCTCGATATGTTTCATTATATCATTTATATTGGCAGGTTCCGAGCTAGTTAGAAACCACGGTACAAATGTGAGCCCAATGAGGCCTCCCGCAGATAAGAGAGTTTGGATCTGGCTGTCGGTAAGGTTTCGGGGATGATTCCGTATCGCTCTGCAATTGGAATGGGAAGCAAAAAAAGGGCGCGCTGCACAATTGGCTATTTCCCAGAATCCCTGATCTGATAGGTGAGATACATCTATTAGGATACCCAAATTTTGGCATTCCGATATCAATTGCCTGCCGGCCTTAGTAAATCCGCCTCCGCGAGGCTCCATCGCCCCATCGCACGCCCAGTTCGCATGATTCCAAGTAGGGCCCAGCAAGCGCAGTCCCAAACGGTGCAGAAGCTTCAGAGTCCAGAAGTTGCCTTGCAGCGCGTCAACCCCTTCGAGGGAGAGGAGAGCACCCGTTGTGCCCTCATTCAAAGCAGACTTCAGATCGGCTGCGCTTCGGATCAGCTTGATTCCCGACACGGTAAGCACCTGACTCCAGTACAACTCCGCTGCGTGCATGACAGACTCCGGGTTGCCGGGCACCTTGTCAGGCACATAAAGCGCAAACACTTGAAGCATGACCCCGCCCTGTCTCAACCGTTCCGGAGTTGCATCGAATATTGCGCCGGCGCTGTTCTGCGGTGAATCGGCTTCGCTCCATTTGGCATCGGGATGCTCAAGCATTTTACAAAGAACATCTACGTGCAGATCTGCCACCCTCACAGATTAACCTCCTATACAGACAAATGGGTAACGTCCTAACCGCACAAAAAAACCTGCTGCAACGATGCCTTCAGTGTCGCAACAAGGTCACGAGACTTCAAAAGACATCATAGAAACAGGTCGACGAATTGCAAATTCTTTTTCTTTGCCCTTACCGGGGTTCGACGATTAGCTTGATCGCCGTCCGGTCTTCCCCGTCAATTACAATATCCGTAAAAGCCGGGATGCAAATCAGGTCTACCCCGCTCGGTGCGACAAACCCGCGGGCAATAGCGACCGCTTTAACCGCCTGATTGAGTGCGCCGGCGCCAATAGCCTGCAGTTCGGCTGCTCCGCGTTCGCGAAGTACACCAGCGAGTGCGCCTGCAACGGAGTTTGGATTGGACTTTGCTGAAACCTTTAAAACTTCCATGACCAGTACCTCCTCTTATGACAACCAACGTGCCGCATTGCTAACTAAATCGGTTGTGCATCAGAACAACCGAATATTACGCAGGCACTACATCGGTTGCATCGGGAATCTAGCGGAAATCGAAGGATGGGCCCACTAAGGCATATTATTCGGTAACCCCGGCGAAAATTCCTTCTTTTCAATTCCGATCCGGTCATGAAAGTACGTGTAACGTTTAAGTGGCAATCCACGAGTCTTCATCTACGCTGATCAATTGCACTTTTTGCGCCTTGCCCGTCGATTCATCTAGCTCGGCATAGACTCCATTAAGAGCCCACTTGCCTTCTGCCACGGTGAAACGCGCTGGCAGCCCGGTCAGAAAACGACGAACAACCGCCTCTTTCTCCATTCCGAGCACACCGTCCCGAGGTCCCGTCATTCCCGCATCCGTGACATACGCTGTGCCTTCAGGAAGAATCCGTGCATCATTCGTTTGAACATGGGTGTGCGTACCGACCAGCAATGAAGCATAACCGTCCAAATGCCAGCCGATGGCTACTTTTTCGCTTGTCGCTTCCGCGTGGAAATCGACCAATATGCATTTCGTTGTCCGGCGCAGCTGCTCAATCTCTTCATCGGCGGTGCGGAACGGATCTTCTGCCGGAGGCAGAAATGTGCGGCCGATCAAATTAACAACGCCGAGCGATTTGCCATTCGCTTTGATAATCATGCTGCCTCGGCCCGGGGTGCCCGGTGCCAGGTTACTCGGCCGAATCATCCTTGGCTCGTCATCGATAAACTCGAAAATTTCACGGTTATCCCAAGTATGGTTTCCCATCGTGATGCCGTGAACGCCGCATTCGAACAGCTCTCGCGTGATGCTTGCGGTAATCCCGCGGCCGCCGGCGGCGTTCTCACCGTTGGCTATAATAATGTGAGGATGATATTTGTCGTTGATCCACGGAATGAGCCGTCTTACGGTGTCACGTCCGACATTGCCGACAATATCTCCAATAAAAACAACTCTCATATTCTCACCGTCCGTTCTAAAAGGAAAAGTGGCTGCAACTGCCGCAGCCACTTTTCAGCCTTCCCTGCATTTTGTAAATTATTTCGCGTACTCGACGGCACGGGTTTCACGAATGACCGTAACCTTGATGTGACCCGGATAATCCAGCTCACCCTCGATTTTCTTCGTGATATCGCGAGCCAATCGGAACGCTTCCGTATCGTCGATTTTCTCCGGCTGCACCATAACGCGAACCTCGCGTCCGGCTTGAATCGCGTACGATTTCTCGACGCCTTCGAAAGACTCGGAGATGGCCTCCAGCTTCTCAAGCCGGCGGATGTAGGTTTCCAGCGTTTCGCGGCGTGCGCCCGGACGGGCTGCACTGAGCGCATCGGCAGCGCCGACGAGCATTGCGATGACCGAAGTCGCTTCTACATCTCCGTGATGAGAATGGATACTGTTGATGACGACCGGATGTTCCTTGTACTTCTTCCCTAATTCCACGCCGATCTCGACATGCGAACCTTCCACTTCGTGGTCGAGCGCTTTGCCGATATCGTGCAGCAAGCCGGCGCGTTTGGCTAGCGTAATGTCTTCTCCAAGTTCCGCAGCCATAAGGCCAGTCAGGTAGGCGACTTCCATCGAGTGCTTCAGCACATTCTGACCATAGCTCGTCCGGAATTTCAGACGGCCGAGAATTTTGATCAGATCCGGATGAAGGCCATGCACGCCCACTTCGAAAGTTGCCTGCTCGCCGTATTCGCGAATTCTTTCGTCGACTTCCTTGCGGGATTTCTCCACCATCTCTTCGATGCGGGCCGGGTGAATCCGTCCGTCCGCAACCAGTTTCTCAAGTGAAGTTCTGGCAATTTCACGACGAATCGGATCAAAACCGGACAGAATGACCGCTTCCGGCGTATCGTCGATGATGAGGTCGATCCCCGTCAACGTCTCAAGCGCACGGATGTTTCGGCCTTCACGGCCGATGATGCGGCCTTTCATCTCTTCATTAGGCAGCGAGACGACGGATACCGTCGTTTCGGCCACATGATCCGCAGCACAACGTTGAATGGCAAGAGAGATAATATCGCGGGCCTTCTTGTCGCCTTCTTCTTTGGCTTGTTGTTCGATTTCTTTGATTAACTGCGCGGTCTCGTGGCGCACTTCCTGTTCCACTGTCGACAAAATCATCTGCTTAGCGTCTTCAGTAGACAAGCTCGAAATGCGTTCCAATTCCGTTACCTGCCGCTTATGCAGCAATTCAATCTGTTCTTGGGTCTCTTCAACTCGTTTCTCTTTGTTGGCGACTTGCTCCTCTTTGCGTTCCAACGCTTCGAGCTTGCGATCCAGCGACTCTTCCTTTTGTAGCAGCCGCCTTTCCTGGCGTTGAATTTCGTTCCGGCGTTCGCGAATATCGCGTTCCGCTTCGTTACGGAGCTTATGCACCTCGTCTTTGGCTTCCAACACGGTTTCTTTGCGAATGGCTTCCGCTTCTTTCTTAGCGGCTTCGACAATTTGACTCGCGGCCTGTTCGGCACTGGAAATTTTGGCTTCCGCAATGGATTTGCGTACGACATAACCGATCCCAAAGCAAAGGGCGCCAACAACGACAACGATCAAGACCCAGATACTAAAGTCCATGGTCTCTCACCTCCTCGTTGCATCACCAAGGCAACCGCTTGGGGACACTTATTCAATTGATTTTCCGGTTTCCAAACCGTTTGATTACATGTGAGCAAAGCATAAAAGTCGAAAAAACGCGTTCCGAATCATTTTTTGGAAGGGAAAAGGGTTCGGAATGAAAGATGGAATACAAAATCATTTTATCTTTTGCGAAAATAGATTGTCAAGCAACGATATACGTTCTATGCCCACACGTGTGCGCTTAGGTTATTAATCTAGTGAATCATCGGGATCCGTTCCGACATCCGGGTCGAACTCGAACCAGGCTTCTTCATCCGCGGATTCCGCGGCAATTTGCTGTACCGCAGTCTTCACGATACTGCCCGGGAAGCCGCGGCGCATTAGCATCGCCATCAATTTCTGCTTTCTTTCCCTGTCATTACCTTTTATATTCGGCCAGCGTTTGCGTGCTAGAACTAAAGCTGAATTCTGCTCCAGCTCTCCGTCCAGCTCACCTAGCGCAGCATCGATCTCTTCTCGGCGCACGCCCCTCTGCAGCAGTTCTTGCCGAATCAAAAGCCTGCCCTTACGTTGGGATACCGCCCGCTGCTCCGTGAAGCGCTTGGCAAATGCCGAATCATCCAACATACCCCGCTGCTGCAGACGCTCCAAGCAGCCGGTAATGACCTCAGGGCTGAACCCTTTGCGTTTCAAGGATTTAGACAGTTCTGCCGTCGTCCGCGCTTTTCTTTCCAACATTCCAAGTGACGTGCGGTAAGCTTCCTCTTTCTGTTCATCTTCTTTTAACTCGGCATACTCTTCGGCCGATAACCGGCGCCCTTTCAGAAGGCGCCAGCTGACAAGGGTATCCTCATGCACGGTAAGCAGGGTTTCGGCTTCGGGCCCTGCCAACTGGGCACTTGCGATCAAGGCATCCACTTCAGACGGCCAATCGCGGCCGGCTTGATCATGCTCAGTATCATCGTGCGCACCTTCTACATCAGGCGGCGCTTCACCGACTTCTAATTTAAGTGCAAGCCGGTACATGTGAGATTGTTTGGGATGAGCCTCGACAGCGACGATCGTGGCGCCGGTAATAGGCAAGTCCTCGAGTTCGGCGGCCAATCCGGATGGAACATCGCTTGTATTCGGCGAGCCCTCAAGCTCGCCGGCCAATCCGGATGGAGCATTTGCTGACTTTTTTTGTCGACTGCCGGTCCAGCCATAGCCTTTTCCTGTCCTTCTCGACTTGTACACTGCGATCCCTCCTCCGGAAAAAGCAAATAGCGGCAATAAATGCCGCCTTTAGCTGTCATATGAGTTGTATAAGTATGGGGTTCTCAATACTTAATGCCATTAATCCTCTTCGAATTCGCTATCGTCGTCATCGCTTGCAGCGAAAGAGGCAGCTTTGCTCGTTGGGGATGAGCTGAGCAGAGCATCGCGAATTTGCTTCTCGATTTGCGCGGAAACATCCGGATTATCCTTCAAATACTGCTTCGCATTCTCGCGGCCTTGACCGAGACGCTCGCTGTTATACGAGAACCATGCGCCGCTCTTCTGGACGATATCCTGCTCCGCACCGATATCGATTATGCTGCCGTATTTAGAGATGCCTTCTCCGTACATGATATCAACATCCGCTTGCTTGAAGGGTGGCGCGACTTTGTTCTTAACGACCTTAATCTTGGTCCGGTTACCCACGACATCGTTGCCTTGTTTGATCGCTTCGACACGACGAACGTCTAAACGTACGCTGGCATAGAACTTCAACGCGCGTCCGCCCGGTGTCGTCTCCGGATTACCGAACATAACGCCGACCTTCTCACGCAATTGGTTGATGAAGATGGTAATCGATTTGGACTTGCTGATCGCCCCGGACAACTTCCGCATCGCCTGAGACATGAGCCGCGCCTGTAAACCGACGAAGGAATCCCCCATATCGCCTTCAATCTCCGCTTTAGGAACGAGCGCTGCAACGGAGTCTACAACGACAATATCGACAGCACCGCTGCGCACCAACGCTTCGGCAATTTCCAAAGCCTGTTCGCCGGTGTCTGGCTGGGAGAGCAGCAGCTCGTCGATGTTGACGCCGAGATTGCGGGCATACAACGGGTCCAGAGCATGTTCCGCATCAATGAATGCAGCTTGTCCGCCAGCGCGTTGTACTTCTGCAATCGCGTGAAGCGCCACAGTTGTCTTACCGGACGATTCAGGTCCGTATACCTCAATAATTCTACCGCGCGGATATCCGCCAATCCCCAGTGCTATATCTAATGCCAAAACTCCGCTGGAGACCGTTTCAACCTGCAGATGCGAGTTCTCCCCAAGCTTCATAATCGAGCCCTTGCCGAACTGCTTCTCAATCTGGCGCAAGGCCATGTCTAATGCGGCGCGACGATCCGACAACACACCCACATCCTTATCCTTTGATATTTTCATCATACTGGTTTTTCAAGCATTTGCCAAGCATTTTGAGAACATTTGTTCGATTCTTTTCCGAAAAAAGAACCGCAGCAAAGTATTCTTCGCTACGGTTCTTCCGCAACTTTCAACAGTAATGTATCATAACCGTCTTTTGTTGACAAGCCTTGGCAGTAAGTTTAAAGCGCTGCTCACCGAAACCGTCAGCGCTTGCACAATCCTAGTTTGCTGAAACCTCGACCTGTAAGGCGGGTGAGCCGCCTTACACGCATGTACACTCGCTCAACTTCGACCTGTAAGGCGGGTGAGCAGCCTTACATGGATGCACACTCGCTTAACTTCGACCTGTAAGGCGGGTGAACAGCCTTAAACACATACACACTGGCTGAACTCCAAGCTGGAAGACGGGTAAATCGACTTTCACGATGCACACGGGCTGAACTCCACGCTGTAAGAGGAGTAAATCGCATTACACGCGTGCACACTCGCTCAACTACCAGCTGTAAGGCCGCTCAGCCTCGCTGCAGCAGACAGCGAGGCCTCCAAGCGCACACCTTATGCCCGCCCTGTCAACGCTTGCCACAGCGTGTACAGCGAGCGCTTGGCAGCACGGAGGCGAATGCCCTCCCGGTCGCCCGAGAGCTGCAGCTTGTCCACCCTGGTCGGCTGCCCTTTCTGCGCAAGGCCTACGAAGACGAGGCCAACCGGCTTGCCTTCGGAAGCTGCCGGACCGGCGACACCGGTTACCGACAAAGCGAAGTCGGAGTCGGCCGCTTTCAGCACGCCCTCCGCCATTGCGGCTGCCGTCTCTTCGCTGACCGCTCCAGGCGCATCAGGGCCATCCAGCAGTTCGTTCGGCACACCCAGCTGCCGATGTTTCATCAGGTTGCTGTAGCTGACCACTCCGCCCTGAAACACATCGGCGCTCCCAGGGATCATCGTGATCAGCTGGGACACCATGCCGCCCGTGCAGCTTTCTGCAAGCGATACCGTGCGGCGTTGTTCGGTCAATAACTGCACAACCTTCGATTCAATCGACACGTCTTCCTCTGCATACAGATAAGACTCCGTCCGCCGGCGGATTTCCGTCAATGCCGCCTCCAGCTTCCGCTGCGCTTCAGCGCTATCCCTCGCTTTGGTCGACACGCGGACGGTAACTTCCCCTTCTTTGGCATAGGTGGCGATGGTCGGGTCATTCTGTTCCCGGATGAGATCGATCAACGTTTCCTCAAGCAGCGACTCGCCGATGCCGGCGAACTTCAGCATCACGGAATGGAGGCTCAAGGTTTCACCCGTCAATTGCTTCAACCAAGCCGTACCGTCGTTGTCGAACATCGGCTTCATCTCCCGCGGCGGTCCCGGGAGGAGCAAATAATGCGTACCGTCGACGCTCAACGCGTTACCGACCGCGAGCCCCGTATCGTTGCGCAAAGGGGTTGCCCCTTCGACCAGTAACGCCTGGCGGCGGTTACTTTCGACGAATGTCATTCCGCGTCCTGCAAACAAGCTTTCGATTTTGTTCATCGTCGGCTCGTGAAGCTCAACATCACGGCCCAAATATTCGGCAAGCGCGTCGCGGGTCAAATCATCCATCGTCGGCCCGAGGCCCCCCGTGAAAACGAGGAGATCCGCCCGGCTGCGCGCCAATCGTATCACTTCGATCAAACGATCTTTGTTGTCGCCCACTACAGTCTGATAATAAACATCAATGCCCAGCTCTGCCAAACCTTTCGACAGATACTGGGCGTTGGTGTTGACGATCTGACCGAGGAGCAGCTCCGTGCCGACAGCGATAATCTCTGCTCTCATGTATTCCGCCGCACCTCGTTCGAACCTTGTCCGCCTGTAGACGGATCGCCCACCGGAATCAGGTTTTTATTTTTGACGAAATAATCAATGCCGGAGTACACCGTAATAAGCACTGCAGCCCATACGACATATAGGTCTACCCGGAAATCGATAAAGTTAAAAGGGAAATTGTTCAGAAGCAGCACGATGATCATCGTGATTTGCACTGCTGTTTTCCATTTACCCCATTTGCTCGCCGCTAGAACAGTGCCTTCCAGCAGGGCTACCTGCCTTAATCCCGTAACCGCCCATTCACGGCTGATGATGACGATAGCCACCCAAGCGGCAAGCATCTGAGTCTCAACCATCGAGATAAGAACAGCCGCTACCAGCAGCTTATCTGCCAGAGGGTCCAGCAGTTTGCCCAAATTGGTGACGATTTTGTGTTTACGCGCAATATAGCCGTCCAGTCCGTCTGTGCTTGCCGCAATGATAAACAGCAGAAGCGCAAACACCTGGTTATACAAAATGGAATAATTTCCTACTGTGAGCGGCTGAACATCCAGCTTCACAAGCAGAAAAAACGTCATGATCGGCACGATAAAGATCCGTATCAACGTGATCCGGTTGGCGAGGTTCACGCGATTCCCTCCCCTGATAAATCATATTCATACGCATGCGTGATACGAACGCGGCGGATCTCGCCGATCTCGGAACGGCATCGGGTAATGAATACCTCTCCGTCTACGGTCGCATCTTCCGGCTTATCGACGAGTGAGTAACCCCGTTGATGCACCAGGCCGGACATGATCTCGGAATCGACCAAATTTTTCTCGCAGCCGAGCGTGACGACGCTGACTTTCTCTGGCATGGATGACTTCCCCCAAACGTTCGTCAGTTCTTATGCACAACAGTATAAATGAACCCCTTGGACGTGTCAAAACGCGCGATCCTTATCGATAATTGATAAATTGAAGCTCAAGAGGCATTCCGGCACCTCGGAGGAGAGCCATAACCGCCTGCAGATCGTCTTTCGTTTTTCCTGTGACCCGCAGCTGGTCGCCTTGAATTTGACTTTTCACTTTTAACTTGGAGTCCCGGATCATAATATTGATTTTTTTCGCATTTTCCTGGTCGATGCCCTGTCTCATCTTGATGGTCTGCCGAACGGTCGCGCCGGAAGCCGGCTCAACTTTGCCGTAGTCCATGTTCAGGATAGGAACTCCCCGTTTAATAAGCTTGGACTGCAAAATATCAACGACGCTGTTGAGCTTATATTCGTCTTCGGAAGCGACTACGAGCTGTTCCCCTTCCAAGGAAATCTTGCTTTTGCTTCCTTTGAAATCAAACCGGGTTTCAATTTCCTTCATCGCCTGCTGAACCGCGTTGTTCACTTCCTGCATGTCTACTTTAGATACGATATCAAAAGAATACTCCGACGCCATAACCTTTGTCTCCCTTTCTTGTTATCCGGCTTTTGAAGTTATTATAGCATGACAATTATTCGCACAGAAAACAAAAAGCCCTCCACAGAGGGCTTATACGTTAGGTAAAGCTTAGCGGGAGCGGACCGGCTCCCTTAGCATGTCCAGGATTCCGAGCACGATATGTGCGAGTCCGAAACCGAGTATGCCGTATCCCCAAGCGCTCGGCGTCAAATACCAGCCCAGCAGGCTGACGATGATGCCGAGACCGCTCACAATCCAGCTGAGTGCCATTCCCATTCCCTCCGGTCACGTGGACTATAAATATCAATAGTAGGATTACCGGAGTATGAAAAGTTTATGCGGCGTGGTTACTGCGCAGGCGCAGCGGCAACCGGTGTGAACAGCAGTCTGCTGCGATTCGCTTTATCCCCGTCGTCAACGGGTACACCGTCGATCTTGACTGTAGCGAGATCCGAGCGTCCGATGCTGATATAGAACACGCCAGGCACGTCAAAAGACAGAGTTTGAGGAGTGTCGACACTCGCGTAATGAAGCTTCTTCCCGCTTCTTCCGCCGTCTCGAACTTCGACCCAGCAGCGGCCGGTGATGTCTATTTCCAATTTGTGGCCGCCCTCGGGAGAAATCTCGTAATATCGCGTGCTGCCGCGCGTTTCCTTGAATGAAACTGTCACCGTGCTGTTCGGAGTCAGACTTGGTGAAGCCGACTCGGTAGGTGAAGGAGACGGCGCCGCTGAAGCTGTCGGACTTGGCGTCGGTGTCCCAGTGTCCGAGCTGATCGGCGGGGTCTGCGGGGCCAGCTCGTTAGGTTCGGCAGACTTGGTATTAATATAATACACATAAATGACGACTGCTATGAGAATAGGAAAAGCCCACATGAGCAGAGATACAGCGGCTTTACCCCATCGGTCGCTGTGCTGAACGCTTCGGCTGCTGCTTTTGATCTGGGGTTGAACCAACACCGTCTCAGGCGCGGTCGCCTTCGGCAGCTCTTGCTGATACAGCCGAAGCACCTCTTCGGCGTCCAGCCCTACCGTCTCAGCGTACGTTTTCACAAATGCACGCACATAGAACGAGCCAGGCAGTATCTTATAATCCCCCGTCTCAATGGCTTCCAAATACCTTTTGCGAATTTTCGTAATTTCCTGAACATCGTCCAGCGTATAGCCGCGCTTCTCCCGCGCAGTACGCAAGACCTCGCCTAAATCAGACACTGCCTCTCACCTCCGGATTATCTTGGTGCCCGCGTATGTAGTCAGAACTCATCGTTCAGCCCGGCTGTTGTGAAGTTTTCGTACGTAATTTCTTCCTCAGGCGTATTCCGCAGCTCCACGATACAATTGAAAATATCATAATCAAACTGCGATTCCCTTACGAAAATATCGGGATGCTCGATCACCTTGGTTGAAGGCATCGCCATGATTTCTTGCAGCAGTCCGTAATGTTTCTCGTTAGAACGAATCGTACTTACAATACCATCGACGATAAAAACGTTATTCGGGTTCATTTCTTCTTCGGAAAGCTGACTGCGTACCGTTTGGCGGAGCATGGTGGAAGAGACGAACGCCCACCGTTTGTTCGCGCACACGCTGCCCGCGATGATGGATTCCGTCTTGCCGACCCGCGGCATGCCGCGCAGCCCGATCGTCTGATTGCCTTCCCTTTTGAACAACTCCCCGAGAAAATCGACGAGCAAGCCCAGCTCGTCCCTGGTAAATCGAAAGGTCTTGCGATCGTCTGAATCACGTTCAATGTATCGCCCGTGCCGAACCGCCAGAATATCGGTCAGTTTCGGAGGACGCAAGGTGTTCACCGTTATATTCTCGACCTTGGCAAGCATCTTGCCCAGCAACTCGATCTTCTCCTCATCGTCCGTCTGGAGGAGCATGCCTCGCGTTCTGTCTTCAACTCCGTTAATACTCAGAATATTGACCTCGAGCATCCCAAGCAGCGACGCGACGTCCCCCAGCAGACCGGGACGATTTTTGTGGATTTTATACTCCATATACCATTGTTTGGGTTCCATGACACACCTCATTCAAATAAACGGAAAAATAATGCCTTTCGACACTTTCATGTTTATTCTACAACGCTCGCCATTATCCTGCAAAATAAAATAGGTTTTTACTTCCAAAGACCTAACAAGGAAAGAGGACAGAAAGCCTCCTGAGGGAGGCTTTCCATAAATACCGATCGATTAAGAATTGGACTGCGCCAGCTTAACCATCATGCCGGCCATTGTTTGACGCTCGTTTTCGTCGCCGACATCCCATAATTCTCTTAATACACGCTGCTCGTCGTTTTTCGGATCGACCCGGTCATGAAGGAACTCTCCGATTTCATACGCCAGCTTGGAGATATCTTGTTGGTCGACACCGAGGTTTTTGGCCGCAGCCACACGATTTCCCAGAAACTGTTTCCACGTCTCAAAATTATTCATAACGGTAGACATTGAGCAGCCTCCTAACGGGTATGGGGATTAAAACTCAACGCTAATATGTCCGTTTAAGGCCTCATTTATGCGGAAACGTCAGCATCACAGGATTTACAACTGCCATCCGCCATCCAGTCCGAGCACCTGTCCCGTTATGTACCGCGCATCTTCAGAGACGAGAAAACGCACCAGCTCCGCTACCTCCTCGGGCCGGCCCAGCCTTCCCAGCGGAATTTCGCTGCACACCGCCTTAAGTTCATCCGCGGACAACGCGGCAAGCATATCCGTATCCACAGCCCCTGCCGCGACCGCATTCACCGTAACGCCTGCCGAAGCCATTTCTTTAGCCGTGGACTTCGTGAACGCGTTTACGCCGCCTTTCGCTGCCGCGTATACCGCTTCGCCTGCGGAGCCGACTACACCCCACACACTGGACAGATGGACGAAACGTCCCCATCTGTTCCACACCATGGAAGGGGCAAACAACTTCGTTAAATAGAACGCGGTCCTTAAATGTATATTCATGAGTTCGTCCCAGATGCGATCATCGACCTGGTCCACCAAGCCATAGTGGGAAATACCGGCGCAATGCACGACGATATCCGGCGTACGGCCGGCTCGTTCCAGATTGCGTTTCAAGGCTGCTATCCCGTCTCCCGTGCGCAAGTCCGCCCGTTCCAGAAGCGCAGCATTCCCGAAGCGCCGGCAGTCCTCTGCCACCGTCTGGGCGGACGCCTCCGATGAGAAATAATGAATAATGACATCGGCGCCGTCCGCCGCCAGCCGGCGGGCCACCGCGGCTCCGATACCGCGGGAGGCTCCCGTGACCAGCGCCGTACGCGTCAATCCGACCCGCTCCTTACCACGGAGATTGCCCGCTGCTCCGGCTTCGCGTGCTCGCGCACACGTTGGTTTACCTCTTCAAGCGTCAAGCTTTCATAAATGTCCACCAATTTAAACAAATCTCCGCCTTTTTGCCGGACACGGGTAAATTCACTGGCAATGGCCTCCGGGCTGTTCAGCATACGCAGGTAACCGCCGATCTTTTTACGGCGGGTACGCTCGAAAATATCCGCCGGAATGCCGCCGCTCGCTGCGTCATATAACGCCTGGCTGACTCTTTGCACCAGTTCGTCCGGATCCCTCGTCTCTCCGCCGATGATCGAGAAGCTGTAGCCCGGACCTGTGTTATACTCGTGTCCGAAATTGTCCGATATCAAGTTGTCATCGTACAATTGTTGATATAACTGGGTACTGGCGCCCAGCACGGTTTCCAGCATCAATTTGCTCGCCAGCTCACGCCGAATCGAATCTTGCTCCTCACCAGGCTGCTCTTTGAAACCGAACAAGCATTTCGGAAGAGAGACCGGCAGATTTATTTCCTTTTTCTCCGTTCTCACCTGCTCGGGCTCCTGCTCGAACAACCTCACGATTTCGCCGCCCGGACCGAACGATTTGCCCGCTTGATCACGCCTTACTTGCTCCATAGTCGCTTCAGGGTCGACCCCGCCCACAACGAACAACGTCATATTCGCGGGGTGATAGAAGGTGTGGTAGCAATCATACAGCATCTCCTTCGTGATCGAACGGACGGAATCCGGCGTACCCGCGATATCGATGCTCACCGGGTGCTCCCGATACAGCGCTTCGATCAGCCCGAAATAGACCCGCCAATCCGGGTTATCCTTGTACATCTCGATTTCTTGCACGATGATGCCTTTTTCCTTTTCCACATTCTCATCCGTAAAATAAGGGTTCTGGACAAAATCAAGCAATGTGTCCAAGTTGGCGCTTACTTCATGAGTGGCGGAGAACAGATACACCGTCCGGTCAAAGCTGGTATAAGCGTTCGCTGACGCTCCTTTTGAAGCGAATTTGGAGAACACGTCTCCTTCAGGTTCTTCAAACATTTTGTGCTCGAGAAAGTGCGCGATGCCGTCAGGCACTTTAATGGTCTGACCTCCGGGTGTCGTAAAACGGTTATCAATCGAGCCGAACCGAGTGCTGAAGGTTGCGTACGTCTTCGTGAAACCCGGTTTCGGCAGAATGAATACCTCAAGTCCGTTATCCAGCTTCTCGTGCCACAGCTTCTCCTGGAGTTTAGGATACTCAGTAACCGCCATCAGCTCTCCTCCTTTCGGTCGCGCAAAAAGTAGATCGTATCCAGCTGCACACCTTGAGCGGCCGACGTCACCATTTCGGGTGTCACCGACTGTATGTCCGCAATGAAGCTTTCCCCGGTGCGCTCGATTCCGGACACGACATTGTTAAAATCGAATGAAATTCGCTCGAACGCCGAATCTTGAAGCTCCCGCAGATGGTTGATGATCATCGCTTGCGTTCTGCCAAGATCTTCGGCCGCGAAATTACCCGCCTTCATCTCGCTGATTTGTTCGCGGATGATCGCAACCGCCCGTTCATAATTGACGATCTCAATCCCCGATTGGATCGTCAAAATCCCTTTATGCCCATCCAGTCGGGAAGAGGCGTAGTAAGCCAAACTCGCTTTTTCGCGCACATTCACGAACAGCTTCGAGTGGGGAAAGCCGCCCAGAAGACCGTTATACACCAGTAATGCGGGATATTGATCGCTCGCGTAAGTCGCTCCTGCGCGAAGCCCCATGTTCAGCTTCCCTTGAGCCACGTCCAGCCTCTCTTGAATCGTTTGTACCTGTTCACGCCCTGCAATGACCTTAGGAGCCGCATATGTCGACGGTTGTCCCGAGGGCAGCCGGAAGGCTTTGGAGACGATCGACTCCACTTCCTGCAAGCTCGTGTCTCCTGACACGTACAGATCGAACGAGGCATTTTGCAGCCAATTCTGATAAGCCTGAAACAGACTGTCTGCATTTAACCCCGGAAGATCTTCTTTGCGTCCGAGAGCGGGCAGCCGATAAGGTTCGTTTTTTGCACATTTCCTCTACGCAGCGCTCGGCCGCATAGCGGATTTTATCGTTGATGATGGCGTCTATCCTTTTGCTGACTGTCGTTTTTTTCGGCTTCCACATACTTCGGGCGGAAATGTCCGTTCTCCAAAGCAGGAGCAGTGACAACCCCGCCGAGGAACTTCAGCGCTTCGCCGAGCAGCGAATCCCCAGCCGACACGAAACGGTCGTTAATGATATCCAGACGAAACTGGACGATCTGATGATCCCCGCGTGTAGAGGTCGAAGCCGAAACCGGCGCCGTATAACTCATCAAGCTTCTCCCGGAACGAGATGGTCTCGGGATAACTCTGCGTTCCCCTGCGCAGAACAAAAGGGGTGAGCGCAATCGGCGTCACCCCGGACTCTGACAAAGGAACTCCCGCAAACAAAGACAAGGCGAAGGTTTTGAAACGTTTCGTCGGCAATACGTGCAGACGAAGCCGGCCCACAACGCCTCTTTGGAATTGTTCCGACATGATTGATAAGCCCCTTTAAATAGAGTCGCAGATGGCCGGAGGACACCGAATCGACAAGCCCTCCGGCATACTAATTCAGCCCCATTCTAACTGATTGGACAATGCGGAAGCAAATGTTGGCAGCAGGGGCTTAACCGACGCTAACGGGAAAAGATATGCTCCCCTATCGTCTTATATTGCGGCCGGGACCAAATCCACTTCGAAGTTGCCGTCTTGGGATTGAAATAGTACAGGCATCCGTCGGTGGGATCCCAGCCGCTTAAGGCGTCTTTGACGGCTCTTGTTGCCGTAGCGTTAGGTGTCAGCCAGATCTGTCCGTCCGCCACGGCCGTGAACGCGCCAGGCTGGAATATAACCCCGGTGGGGGTGTTCGGGAATTCTGACGACTTCACCCGATTCAGGATGACGGCGGCTACGGCCACCTGTCCTTCGTACGGCTCGCCTCTTGCTTCACCGTACACTGCGTTAGACATGATTCTCAGTTCTTTCTCCGATAACCCATTTGTGTTGGAAGCCGGCAATGCCGGCGCGGCTCCGCCAGCGGCTCCGCCAGCAGCTCCACCCGCCGCTCCTCCTTGCGGAACGTCTTCGGCAGTCGGTCTCCAGCTTTTGGTCGCCTGCCATAGCTTCAGCTTTGTTTTGGCGCCGACCACCCCGTCCGATTTCATGCCGAATTTCCACTGAAACCACGTCACTGCGTTTTTCGTTGTCGGCCCGAAGTTGCCGTCCACCTTGCCGTTATAAAACCCCAGCGCCTTGAGACGCCCCTGAAGTTCGTAAACATCCTTACCGGCGGATCCCTGCTTAAGGGTAGCGGCACTGAAAGTTTCGCGGCTTTGCCCCGTATGCTGAAGCGTATAGAGACCGAGCAATCCGAATACCAAACATACCGTCAAAATCACCAGACGATAACTCACTTGAGGTCACGCCTTTCTCATTCCGAGTGTCGTATTCCTCACCCGTCCTTGTAAATAAGGAGAAGGAATACAAGTTATTCGCCCGTTAGTATGAGAAAAGAGAAAGGCTCTTATACCCATTTTCTCAAGCAAAAAAAGCCTGCATACCCTTAAAAAGGTATGCAGGCTCATCATCAAGAAGGTATTCGCTGCTGGTATTGTTCCATTGTCATCAACACTTCACGAGGCTTGCTGCCCTCATAAGGGCCAACAATGCCTTTGGCCTCCATGGAATCGATCAGACGCGCCGCGCGTGTATAGCCGATTCTCATGCGCCGCTGAAGCAGCGAAACCGAGGCCTGCTTGGCGTCTAAAACAATCTGCACGGCCTGATCAAACAGTTCATCCATGATCTCGTCCGGAGCTTGGCCGTCCGTCTCATCTATTTCCGGAACCAGATCCTCGTTGTATTCAGCCTCGGCTTGTCCCCTCGCATAAGCGACCACCGACTCTACCTCGCTGTCCGATAAAAAAGCTCCTTGAACCCTAATGGGCTTGGATGCTCCCATCGGGAGAAACAGCATATCGCCGCGGCCGAGCAGTTTTTCGGCGCCGACCATGTCCAGAATGGTTCGCGAGTCGACCTGGGAAGATACTCCAAACGCGATCCGGCTGGGAATGTTCGCTTTGATGACACCGGTAATGACATCTACCGAAGGCCGCTGGGTAGCGATAATAAGATGGATCCCCGCGGCCCGTGCCATCTGGGCAAGCCGCGTAATCGAGTCCTCGACATCGCCGGCCGCGACCATCATTAAGTCGGCGAGCTCATCTACAATAACGACAATGTAAGGCAGAACGCCATCCGGATTGTCGCCGCTCAACATGAGCGCATTATAAGCTTCAATGTTTCGCGTTCCCGATTTGGAAAAGCTTTCGTATCTCTTTTCCATCTCCACCACGATTTTTTTCAAGGCCAGTGAAGCCCGGCGGGGATCGGTAACGACCGGTGCGAGCAAATGCGGGATACCGTTGTACACATTCAACTCAACCATTTTGGGATCGATCATGAGAAACTTCACTTCATCCGGCTTCGCTTTGTAAAGCAAGCTGGTGATTATACCGTTAATACAAACGGATTTACCGGAGCCGGTGGCGCCCGCTACCAGCATATGCGGCATGCGAGCCAGGTTGCCCACGATCGGTTGGCCGGATATATCGCGGCCGAAAGCGATGGTAAGTTTGGCCGGCGACTCTTTGAAAGGCTGGGTTTCCAGCACTTCACGGAGTGTAACCACACTCACCTCATTGTTCGGGACCTCAATACCGATCGCGGATTTGCCGGGTATCGGCGCTTCCATACGGATGTCTTTCGCTGCCAATGCCAACGCGATATCGTCCGTAAGACTCACGATTCTGCTTACTTTAACGCCCACGTCAGGCTGAAGCTCATATCGCGTGACGGCAGGCCCTCTAGCCACGTCCAATACCTTTGCCCGTACACCGAAGCTTTCCAGTGTGGCTTCGAGTTTGCGGGCAGTGTTCATGTAGTCATTGGCATTCCCTGATTTGCCCGCCGCTGCCGGCTTGTCCAAAAGATTTAGACTGGGAAGGCGGTAAGGCTTCTGAGGCTTACGGGCCGGTTTAGCTGGCGCAGGCTGTGTATTAGCCGCAGGGTCCGTTTCCGTAACCGCTCCTTCAGACTTATCCGATTCGTTATGTACCGCAGCCGGGTCGCTCGCGATCGGCTCTTCATGCGCGTCGGCCTCCCACGGCGGCTCGGCGTATGATTGCGAAGTGAAATCCGTAAACCGAGGTCCAGCGGACTGCTGCTCGTTATTCCGCACCGACGCATCTTCCGCAGCGCCGTCGTTATGATGTTCACGCGGACCCTGTTGTCGCCTGCCCGGCTGGTAAACCGGATCCTCCTCCTCCCAATTGTCCTCGGGAGGCAGGTTCATCTCACGTTCCGACTTGCCATGAAACAGTTGGAAGAACAACGGAGCTTTGCGCTGCTTAGGCATGAGCGACGCTTCGTCCAGCCCGTCGTCCTCCGGCAGGCTGTCCATCGGAGTCTGCACCACCGCTCTCTTCGGGCCTTTGACAGGAACCGCTTTCGCGGAAAGCAGCTTCCGGCCGGAAGAAAAGCGCGCGGCGATCAGAGGCGAGACTCTAAGTACAAAGAGTCGTATCGTGCGCGCCATTTCGACATAGGAACGATTCGTAATCAGCATCAATGCAATCGCAATTTCTATGATGAGAATAAACTTGGCTCCGTAATACCCGAACATCCAGTAAAAAATGGAATATTGCACGGCGCCGACGATTCCGCCGCCGATGTCTTTTTGCATGACGGGGACGTCCTGAGACGGAGGCACCTGCCACAATTGCTCCTTCAGCTGAGCGGACGTCTGCGCGACGATTCCGGAGGCGGTGATGCCGTCCATGGCGCCCAAGCTTTTGTCTATATCGCCCATTGCACTCCAAAGCGTCAAAATCAGCGTAACTAAAACGAAGCCGGATCTTTTCGATGTCCAGCCCCGAGGCCAAGCCCGTCTAATCATTACGTACAAGCCGGCCCAAATGCCGGCCAAGGCGAGAAAGTAATAATGTGTTCCGAGCAAAAATGCGAACAGCTTGGAGAGCGACCGTCCGACTGCCGCTTCCCCAGAGATGGCGATCATGGAGAGCGTAATCAACAGGATGCCGTAAATCTCATATTTCAAGTTCGCTCCGAACGAGGCCCTTTTCTTTTTGCGTTTGGCCAAGTATGCCACCTCCCGGTTCAACATTATACCATAGTTGATGGAAGGTTGGCAGAAGATCCGTATTCGACCAAGACCGAGTCTAAGGGAACTGCGTTATAGCTCGCTCTCCGCAGAGGGTAAGGAGTCCCCTCATCCGCGTACTGCACTGTGCTGCCGGGGGTTAATTCAGGACGGAGATAGCTCTGAAGCGGAGCATCCAGCAGACGAACAATGCGGCCTATTCCCGGCGACAGCGGCTCCACTTGCATTTTGATCCCTCTCACCGTCACTTCTACAAAAGGTCCCGGTTCGTTCTGAAAGCCGTCCAATACCAGTTCCAAGGGTACAGAGGTATATATCGTCATTGCACCCCGCCCCCAGGACCCATCGGCGGCATCATTCCTGCCCCTGGCTGTACCCCGGCGGACATGGGCTGCACACCTTGATTGATTCCCTGCATGGCTTGTGCCATAATCGGAACTCTGCCCGCTTGCGTGTTTTGCGCCCGGCGCTCTCCTATGCGGCGATTCAGTTCGGTTAACGCCTCTCCGAGGCCGCCTACCGCATCGATCAGCCCGTGCTTCACCGCTTCCTCCCCGATGAGGGTCGTTCCGATATCCCGCGACAACTCCCCTGTTTTGAACATCAGCTCCTTGAAATTGTCCGCACTTATCCCTGAATGCCGGGCGACGAATTTTACGACCCGTTCTTGCATTTTGTCCAGATAATCGAATGTTTGCGGCACGCTGATCACAAGTCCCGTCATGCGGATCGGGTGGATCGTCATCGTGGCGGTCTCCGCAATGATGGAGTAATTGCCGGACACGGCGATCGGAACGCCGATCGAATGTCCGCCGCCCAGCACAATGGTAACCGTCGGCTTGGACATGGATGAGATCATCTCCGCGATCGCCAGGCCGGCTTCCACATCGCCGCCTACCGTATTCAACACCAACAGTAATCCTTCAACCTTGGCATTCTGCTCAGCCGCAACAAGCTGAGGAATGACGTGCTCATACTTCGTCGTCTTGTTTTGAGGCGGCAGAAGCATATGTCCCTCGATCTGGCCGATAATCGTGAGACAAAATATGTTGGATTCAGGCGTTGGAACTGCAGTTTGTCCCAGCTCTACAAGGGCTTGCGTAGCTACCGCGTTTCTGCGGGCCTCTTCGTTTGGAATGGGTTCATGGATCGGTGTCTCCATTTTTAACTGTTCGTTCATATCCAAACCTCCTCGTATAGTATCTGTTGAAAACATATTTCAGTGTATTTCCAGTCCTCTGGGACATTGGGTGCAAGCTACAAAATTTCCAATTGCTCATTGAAAATTTCATTAGGGGACTGGACTTTCCGGCATGCCTCTGGACAATGGAACTTAGGGTCCATTCGGGGCAATTCTCTCGCCTCCTGTAGCATCGTCTACTTCCTAAGTCTGTTTCTCCGGTACTCGCTCGAACTTCTTACCGCTGGCTGTTCCCTTCGGCAGCCCATGCC
>NZ_JXAL01000018.1 GCF_000829465.1 Cohnella kolymensis
AACCGCTTCCTTCGTAATTGCCTCGGGCGGACCAAGGAGCCGTAAGGCTCCGCAGCGTGAATACGGTGTTATCAGAAGTAATCCTCTTCTTTGAGAATAACCTTAAGGTCACGAAGTGACGGCCGCGATGCGGTTAGGTTCGCAGGGTTGTCCGCTTGGAACCGCTTCCTTCGTAATTGCCTCGGGCGGACCAAGGAGCCGTAAGGCTCCGCAGCGTGAATACGGTGTTATCAGAAGTAATCCTCTTCTTTGAGAATACTAGGCAAGATCTTCTAACTGTTCATCATCGTCACACCCACATCCTATGGCTTGTCCAAAGCATTTTGGGCATTGCTCCCAGTCACACCCTGGGACATGAAATTCTCCAAGCTTAACCATACATTCAGCACATGTTTCACGTGTATGTCTCATTCCATTTTCGTATTGGTTCATTTCCATACCTTACTCTTGGATATGCTTGTCCAGAGATTAGGTATTCCTCTATGTACTTAGATTCAAGAAAATCTTTTGGAAATTTTCTATGTACTTCTTCCGAGTTATAAACAAAGAACTCTTGACGAAAGAATTCCATTAAATTCGCTTCTTCCTCCCAAAGATGATCTTCAATGAAGTTATGTAATTCACCGTCTAGAAATCTGAAATGAAATGATGTTAAAAACTCAAATAGTGTCGAATACTTTGCTCTTAGTTCATGAATGGATAAGTCAACTTCATAGTGCATCATTTGGTTCCTTAACTTAATAGCTTTCTTTATTGTCTCAACATCACTCATGTCCATCGGCAACTCTAATATATTAAGCATCCTATCTAATGCTGTTGATAAAGAGATAGTGTTTTTAGGATTATCGATGTTTTCGTAAACCAAAAACTTGTTTGATCGTTTTAACTTTTCCTTTGCCATCAATTCAATTGCTTGCACAAGATTAATAAAAGCAATCTTCCAATTCTTTGGTCTTCTTCGGAATATCTATAAAATATCAGAGAAGAGTTAAGAAAATCATAAGCGTTTTCAAGTAAGTTCATCTTTAGGCGCAATTGGTTTTCCCCTCTTGTTTCCTTTATAAGGATTATTTCTGATAACGTTCCCGCATTCACGAACTCGAGAACCTTAAGCCCCCAACGGGGGCGGCAGCGACGCGGTTAGGTTCGCAGGGTTGTCGCCTGAATCCGCTCCCTCGAAATGCCTCTCGGCGACCGAGCAGCCGTAAGGCTGCGATGCGTGAATGCAGTGTTATAAGAAGTCAGGGAGCATCTTCGAACGTTCTTACAAAAACTAATTGTCAGGCAGTTGGATGCCGCGCCAGCCGCTTACATCGCATTGGCCATATTCATTATCACCCACTGCAATCACCGTGCCGTCCGATTTAAGGCCGAGAGTATGAGTGCAACCCGCCGCAACCGCCACAATATCGCGCCAGTGGCTTACATCACATTGGTCATCCTTATTCCAACCCACAGCCGCCACAGTACCGTCAGATTTAAGACCGATTGTATGAGCATTACCCGTGTTCGTCGCCATATGAACGTTACCAGCCCTGACCGCCACAATACCGCGCCAGCCGCTTACATTACATTGGCCATATTTATTATCACCCACAGCCGTCACCCTTCCGTCAGATTTAAGACCAACGGTATGACGACGACCTGCAGCTATGGTATCTTTAGGCCACCGTTTCACCTTTATCGCCGCTTCTTTCGCTGAATTGAAATTCATGTTTAACTCCTTGAAAACAAGACCTATTTTATTATGATGAAGGACATATCCAATAGCATCCACTGTATAAAGCTTGATAATCCTGGCGCAGCCCTATCCATGACCAATAAATTTGTCCAATCAATATCACTATCGGTGTTATTTCCAAACAGTGGTACGATACCCGATGACATTAGACTTCAATCATTGAGCTACAAAAAGTTAGTTATTAAACCTTATCTGATTTTTTATGTAGTCGAAAATGATACTGTTGAGATCCGAAGAATTCATCATAGAAGACGAAAATACAACTTCCTGCTCTAGCTTCTTGTTATTGGTTTTCCCCCTGATTTCTTATAACGTCTCTCGTATTCACGAACCCTCACCGACTTAAGCCCCGAAGGGGCGGCCGCGATGCGGTTAGTCGGTGCAGGGTTGTCGCCTGAATCTGCTTCCCTGCTTCTTCTCCTGGCGACCAAGGGGCTCGGAGAGTCCTGCAGCGTGAATGCTGTGTTATATGACGTACCCGACTTCTTCGAGTTACTTTCACACTGCTTAACTGTTTCTATTTTTATTCCATTAATGTATATTTCAGTAAAGGGTTTTTATAAAACGTCACTTACTTATTTCTTACCGAGTTGTTCCGCCAAACCGATTAGAAGTCCTTCGGTTCCACGAATGTAGCAGAGCCGATACGAGTCCTCGTACTGAACCACTTCGCCAACGAGCTGAGCACCATACTTAGTGAGTCTAGATACCATTTCGTCAATGTCTTCAACGGTGAACATGACGCGTAGATAACCGAGGGTGTTTACAGGAGCAGTCCGGTGATCTGATATAGTAGGTGGGGTGAGAAATCGCGAAAGTTCAAGTCGGCTGTGGCCATCTGGGGTAACCATCATGGCAATCTCTACGCACTGAGAACCCAGTCCAGTTACGCGACCAGCCCATTCACCTTCGACAGTGGCTCGTCCTTCGAGGTTCAAGCCAATCTCCTCGAAGAAAGAGATTGCGTCATCAAGGGATTCTACAACGATGCCGACATTATCCATTCTCAGTAATTTGTTTTTTGCCATAGTTTTATCTCCTTATGTGTACAAATTTATTACCTGATCATCTTCAAAATTATTCGATTCAAAAATTACAAATTCCTTCCAAACAAATAACACCTTGTCACAGTTCATGATAACAAAGAAAAATCACAGTATAGGAAAATGTGAAATTAGGTTTTCGGGTATGTCATGTAACGTCTCTCGTATTCACGAACCCGAGAACCTTAAGGCTCCGGAGGAGCCGGCCGCGACGCGGTTAGGTTCGCAAGGTTGTCTGATCGGCTTCCTTGAAATTTCCTCGGGCGGACCGAGCAGCCGCAAGGCTGTGATGCGTGAATACGGTGTTATCGGAAGTTACCTACTTCAACGACATTGCTATCAAGCTCTCTTATCAATTATGTGTTTATTGTCCTTGATTTCTTTCCTAAGCATTCTGACTTCATCTATTAAAATATCCATTTTCCTTGAGGTCTTTGATCCATCAATCGCACTTCGAATAATTAGAATAAGAACTAACAGACTTAAAACCCACAGAAATATTCCACCAAAGAACAAATCTCCGTCCATAATTTCAGCCCCTATGCACTGAAGTATTTGATTAATCATCTTTTTTCTGTTTTTATCCTAGGTAATTTCCGATAACGTCTCTCGTATTCACGAACCCGAGAACCCGACCCGAAGGGTCCGGCCGCGTCGCGGTTAGGTTCGTAGGGTTGTCCGCCTGGATCGGCTCCATCGAAATACCTCGGGCGGACCGAGCAGCCGAATGGCTGCGATGCGTGAATACGGTGTTATCCGAAGTCTCTGCCATCCTGAACTGCAAGCAAATCCACTTCACCATACAGACAAGCCTGTTCTCATATCGTTTACATCTGTTATATATTCAAGGTTTTTGTATCGTTGATCTTTCGCATTTATATAGAGTGCATCTACTTTCGATTTATCTTTGCAATATATCGTTATATACGAACTATCAACGACCAATAGCACTAACTGACAGTCACTTAGAAGATAGTCCTCATAAGTATTTACTTCAATAGTTGTTTTCCCTTTAGGAAAGGCTTTTAGGTCTTGAAATATTAAGTAATATTCGTTTTCGGTAAAAATACTTCTAAGAATCTTACCTTCCAAACAATCAATAGGTTCCTGAAACATAGGCTCTCCTAAATTGCCATCAACTATCAGGTATGATTCCTCGCCGCCAATTCGCCAGTTGTATTCATCTATTTCTATAGGTTTTAATATGTCTCCAAGGAATTTCCCGTACCTGTTTGGAATTTCAAAGGTTATCCCCCTAATCACATTTACTCCCCCTTTCATTGCAAGCAGAGATTTCGGATAACGTCTATTCTCTGTACTTATATAACGTCTTTTATCCCTTATTATACGAACTCGCAATAAATGCTCCATTAGATGTTATGCGAACAACTCAAAAGTTATCTGGTTCTATGATCCGATCTAATGGGCTTTTGATCCTCCTCACATCTTTGACACTCACATGTGTATAAATTTCAGTTGTTTTTGAAGAGGCATGACCCAATAACTCCTGAATGTAGCGCAGGTCCGTTCCTTCCTCTAAGAGATGTGTTGCAAATGAATGCCTCAATGTATGCACTGTTGCTGGTTTCAGTATGCCAGCGGCTCTCCTGGCTCTTTCGAACACCTGTTGAATCGTTCGGACATGAATGGGTTTGTGTGGTCCCTCCCCACCTGGGAACAGATAACGTTCACTGTGCGAACTTTTCAAATATTGATCAAGTACCTTGTAGGCAGATGACGACAACACAGTATAACGGTCCTTTTTTCCCTTCGACTGTCGAACATGGATAGTTTTCCGAAACGGATCAATATCACGACGTTGCAGCTTCGCCACTTCACTAACACGCAATCCGGAAGAATAAATTAACGTGATGATCGCACGGTGTTTAAGATTACGGATCGCCCCCAAAACGCGCAATATTTCCTCAGCAGATAACACGGCAGGCAGCTTTTGTTCTCTCTTCGGCATGATCCAAATCTTCTGAAAACCGGCACGGCCCTCCACTTCACATATCCAAAATCTTAAAGCACTTAATGTTTGGCTGATATACGTGTTTGAGCGATGTTCTTGAAACAAGCCATCGATGTAGCTTTGAACATGACTAGGTTCGACTTGATTAAATGGAACAACCAATTGACGAAGAAATCGTAAGGCATGGCCTGTATATGCCCTCTCAGTGTTTGAGCTATAACCTTTTCTTTTGATTTGCGATGCTAGACGTTGAAGTGCCTCATGGTCCGGACAATCTTCTTAACTCGGCGAACTGAGGGATCTCTGTGATCAGCTCCGGCGACACATCAACCGGAGTCTCTTTGAAAAAATGACAGATGTTTACAACAGTTTCCTGCGTCAACGGAACAATCCATTTTCTCGAATTAGAATTCCACTTGCGTCCTGGCACCTTCCGAATGCATTCAATCCATTGCTCCTGATAAGGTATTTCTATCAACAATTTTCCGTCATCGGATTTCTCAATGATTACAGTGTTCATTTTCGCCGCCTCCCCTTTATTTCCTTCTTTTCCACAACATAATACAAAAAGAGACAGCCGATAAAACCGACTGTCTCCGATGCTTGCGGATCTTTCAACCCATATT
>NZ_JXAL01000019.1 GCF_000829465.1 Cohnella kolymensis
AAAAGACGGTCGCTCCCAATGGAGAGCGATCGTCTATCCGCACAACAAGGACTAACGGAAATTCTAACTGACTTAATTCGTGTTCTGTCTCAGAAAAATATCCTCAAAAAGTGTTAACCATTTGTTCAACTCATCGAGCTGCTTGGCCGAATCTAGAAATTTAATCGGTATGTCAAGTCCTGTGTCGATCGTTGTGTTTGTCGGCGTCATATCCCTCTCCAACATTAACGGTTGAGCTTCCGACAACATGTAATCATAGAAGAGCATTGCCGCATATGGATGCGGGGCATTTTTTGAAATCCCGATGCCGCTGGGCAGTGCAATGGCCGGATCAAGTGCGAACCAGTCAATCGGTTGGCCTTCCCTTTTCATCTGATCCACCTTATAACTATACACAGTTAAACCGAGAGGCACTTCTCCTGTTCCGACCATCTGTGTCAGTAATGAATGACCATTGATAACTTTCACACCGTTAGTTTTCATTAAATTCTTGAAAAACTGAATACCTTTCTCTTCTCCCCACTCCAATGCCAACGGTGTCATCCACTCATCATCGGTCGCTTCTATTCCCAGATTTCCCTTCCATTTTGAATCAAGCAGGTCTTCATAATTTTTAGGGAGGTCTTCCTTTTTGAGTTTATTGGTATTATAAGCTTGCACAATTAAATTAAGTCTTGCGGCGACCCATTCCTTGTGCGAAGGCACGGCTTCTTTCATTAGTTCTTTATGATAAGGGGAATCAATCTTTTGTAAAATGCCTTCACGCTGTATAGCCTCAATGTCCGGCCCTACTGCTTCCACCATATCAATATTTAGTTTACCTGCACTGGCTTCAGTTGTGACGCGAGCACGAACCTCTACTGAACCGGACCTCCAAATATTAATTTTGACTCCATATTTTTCGGTAAATTTTTTAGCGATGTATTCGATATCCGGCGCACTCATCGATGTATACAAATTTAATTCGCCTTCTTGTTTCGCTTTATCGACAAGGAGCTTCGTTCTGTCATCTCCAACATACGATGCAATTTCTTTTATGGATGGCTGTTGTTCTTTTAGAGTGCCGGTTGATGGAGAGGCACCATTGCTTTGACCGCAAGCTGCTAATAGCAAGGTTAGTAAGCATACTGTTATCCATACTGAAGTCGTGCGAGTAAAGGCTTGATAAGAATTCATCGTATCCACAACCCCTTTTACAAAATGGAAGCCAGTTTTAGTTCGAGTTCTGTTAAACTAAGCACAGATGCGTATTTCGCATCCATGTCGAATAAATTGGCACAGTGAGCAAAATAAGAACGGTCAAAACAACAATCCTCAACGACAAAAGTCGTGTACCCATGTGAACACGAGTCAACAACTGATGCGCGAAGACAACCTGAAGTGGAACCGCCGCAAACGACCACCGTATCTACTTTCTTTTTGGTGAGATAGGCGTCCAAAGGTGTATCAAAGAACATGCTTGCTTTTGTTTTTTCAAGGACCCATTCCCCTTGTAGTGGCGCGACCGCTTCGGGAAATTCGTTATAATAAGCATCTTCCGGGTTAATTTGGCGGACGGCTTTCGTTGCTTTTCCCGCAAACTGTTGATTGTAACGATCTACCTCGTAAAGATAACGGGATAATCTTTTTCCCTGAACATTTCTAACAGACGTTTATATTGGGGAACTTTGTTCCAGAACGCGTCTCCGCAAGCTGATGAATATTCCTTTAACGCTTCCTCCAACGACTGCGGTTTAGATCCGACAAATCCAATGGTGACATCAATCACGACAAGCGCCGGATTTTTCCCCATCTCTAACGGTCTCCGGTGCCCAGATTTTTCGTAATTCCGGAATTCCGATTCTGGTATCGCTTTCATCCAATCCTTCATTTCGAATTGCTGCTGAGTCATGGTTATCCGTCCTTCCCGTTCTACATAGTGTGCATCAGTTGTCGGAGCCTGCTTTATCCTGATTCATGATTACTATACTAGTGAAACGAGAGATTGAATAATTGCTAGTTCATATATAAATTATTGAATTTCTTAATATTTGGAGTGGATGACAATGGAACTTAAAAATATTGAAGCTTTTTTAAAAGCAGTTGAGTTAGGGAGTTTCTCAGTCGCATCGAGTTCCATGCACATTTCACAACCGACTCTCAGTTTACGCATTCAAAAGTTAGAGGAGGAACTAAATAGTATTCTGTTCAAAAGAAACGGTGGAAAAAAGGCGGTTTTAACGGAGGAAGGAAGAAAACTCTATCCCTTCTATAAGGAGGGGATTCGATCGATTCTGAAAGGGAATGAAATTTTACAATCCAATAAACACAGCATGGGTAAGCTGCGGCTATCGTGTCCTAACCATATGGGGCAGTTTATATTGCCAGGGGTTTTGAAATCCCTTTATGAATATTTTCCGGATATTGATTTTAACGTTAACGTGAGTACAACGCAGCAGATCATAGAGGATATAAGAAGGGGAGAGACCGATGTCGGGTTGGTATTTCTTGATTCGCAGGAAAAAAATGAGGCTTATACCTTAATCCCTGTAGCGATGGAAAAAACGGTATTGATAGCTTCGCCCGACCATCCTTTGCTCGAGCGCAGAGATTTAACAGTTTCCGACCTAGCAGATGAAAAATTTATTGTATTTGCCAGGGCCTCTAACAAGAACATCATTATCGATCGTTTTTTTAATCAACATGGCCTTAAGGACTACAACACAATTGAGATCAAGAACTTGGAATGGATCAAAACGATGGTGAAAAGCGGTCTAGGCATATCTTTTTTGCAAAAGAGCATCGTCGAGGTCGAATTGCAAAATCATGAGTTGGAAGAGTTGATATTAACCACACCTTTGCCGAATACGCCGATTTCCATCATTTTTAGAAATGAGATTCATCAGGAAATCCAATATACCATCATTAAAACAATGAAGGAATTATATCGGGGTTAGGATTCAGAGCCAACCGGAATAACAAGATGAAGGATAGGCATGCTCATTGAGGGCATGTCTTTTCATTTTTCACCAAGAATAAATACTGGTTTAAAGAATACAATTTACGGGCATATATAAGCTACCATTGATAGGATAATATTCAAAGGTATTTTAGTAGTTATTGTCGAATGAACATGAAAGATAGTTAACAAATCAGTGTGAAACTCCTGGAGGAATTTTTTATGGTCCAGAATTCAATAATACAGAAAAAATTAGAAATGGCTCGTCATGAGTTGCTTGATTTGGGTCTGCGAAATCCTTTACTTAATTACCGCACTTTGAAAGCTCGCGGTTTGGAAGTTGTCAGAGAAAAAAGCGAAGAAGTGTTTAAGATATTGGTTGTCGACAAGAAGAAAATGTCATTTCAACAGACAGTGAATCGAACAGAAGATAAACAGTTAATTCTTGAGTCAGAAGGTAATGAAGTATTAGAACAGGAAGATGTTCCTGAAGCGAATTACTTAGATTTAAAACTACAGACCAACTACTCGGAAAAACAATTAGAACAGCGACTGCTGAATACCTATTACTCTGCTCGTACATATATCGAGGAACAGGGTGTCAATATACTCTTTATTGCCATAGGCATGCTTCAGTGGTACGAAGCGGACAGTAGCCAAGAGGCAAGAAAAGCTCCTTTAATTCTGATCCCCGTACAACTAGAGAGGGTAAGCGCTAAGGAACGATTCACGCTTTCCTATACAGAGGATGAGATCGGTCATAACATCTCTTTAATTGCGAAAATGAAAGCCGAATTCGGGCTTGAGATCCCAGCGCTGCCCGAATTTGATGAAGCGAACATTGATAATTATTTTGACTCTGTATCGAAGTCCATTGAAGGACAGAAAAGATGGTTTATCGATCGTGATTCTATCGTGATCGGCTTTTTTTCATTCGGTAAATTCCTCATGTATAGGGACCTTGATGTAAATAATTGGCCAGATGATTTTAGACCGGAGCAGCACTTGATTATCAATGCTCTATTGCAAGAAGGGTTTCGTGAACCGGCATCAAACATCGGAGAAAATGATCATATCGATCAGCACTTCAAATTGCTCGAAGCCAATCACATCATGGATGCAGACAGCTCACAAATTGTGGCGATTCTTGATGCAAAACAAGGCCGGAATATGGTCATTCAAGGTCCTCCTGGCACAGGTAAGTCACAGACCATCACGAATCTCATTGCAGAAGCCATTGCTGCAGGTAAGAAGGTCCTTTTTGTATCGGAAAAGATGGCCGCGCTTGAAGTGGTCAAACGGAGACTTGATTCAGTAGGACTTGGGGTTGCATGCTTGGAGTTGCATAGTCATAAAACCAATAAAAAGACGCTTCTGAACGATTTGGCTTCGACTTTAGAGCTTGGTAAGCCTAAGTACCACAACAACGTAAACATAGATTTGCTGGACGAAATGCGGACTCGACTTAACGAATACTGCGCTGCCATGAATTCGGAAGTCGGCCATTCAGGGGTGACTCCATATCAAGCAATAGGTAAACTCGTCAGCTATCAAGTTGAGTTAAAGAATGTTGAATTACCAAAACTTAATATTGAATCGATAGACAGTTGGACAACTGCAGAATTTTTCAAAAGGGAGGCACTGATTGATGAGCTGCAGAATCTCTTAAAATCTTTAGGCGTCCCGGCTAAACATACATTTTGGGGAAGCAAAAAGAAAGTCGTGTTACCAGCTGAATTGGATTCGATTAAAAAAGCATGTGCCGAAACCAATCAGAACACGCGAAGACTTTCTGACACTGTGCAAACATATACCAAAGAAGTTAACTTTCCTTCAGTGAAAGATCATAAAAGCGCCCAAATATTTCTCCAAGTTCTCCATAAGGCAATTAACTCGCCTGATTTAAAAGAAATTCAATTAAAATCCGATCTTTGGCTGAAGAACCGTAAAGAGCTTGAGAAGATGGCCGAGGATGGTCTAGCTTATAGTAAGATTCAAGAAAAGTTTGGCCCACTTCTAATTCCCGAAGCTTGGGGTCAGGATTTCTTAGCCACACGTCAATCCATAGCAGCTTATCAAGACAAGTGGTGGAAGTTTCTTTCCGGAGAATATCGACAAGCGAAAAATAAGGTGTTGGCCCTGAGGAAAAATCCAAAGGACAAAACGATTCCATTACTTGATACTGTGGATGCCATCATGGAAGCACGACGAATTAAGGATGCAATCGAGCATAATAGTTCATTTGCAAATGAGCTCTTCCCAGATCTTTGGATCGGAGCTGATTCGCCGTGGGATTTATTAGCCAGTGTGATTCAATGGGTCATTGCTCTGCATTCAGATATTAATACGGACGTGCTTCCGGAATGGGCTTTGGACTTTTTGAGTCATGTCCATGACAGAAAGAGACTTGCTGAAATTGTATCGGATACGGAAACTCTTGTAACTAATCTAAAAGTTTCGATTCAAAACTTGGAAGCTCAACTGGAATTTGATAGCAAGTTGAAATTTGTAGAAGGAGGGCTCTTCGGTGAAGAGTACAGCGTCATCATCCAAATAACAGATGCATGGCATGAACGGACTCCGGAGCTTCACGAAATGGTATCGTACAATAATCTGACAGCGATTTGTTTGGCGGAGAAACTTGAACCTTACATTTCGTTCAGTAAAGAATGGGAGCATGCTGCGGAGTTCCTTTTGCAATGCTATAGATGGAACTGGAACACCTCCATCGTTTCCAGAGCATTTGTGGAGCGACCGGCTCTTTCCAATTTTGATGGGAGCAGGCATAACCATACGGTGGAAAAGTTTAAAGAGTTGGATCGGGCTTTTAGTGAATTTAATCGTTATAAGTTAGTTGAAGAACATTGGCAGAAGCTACCCAAGCATGAAGCCGGTGGCCAACTTGGGGTCTTACGTCGTGAATTTGAGAAGAAAAGCAGGCATTTCCCAATCCGGCAGCTCATCAGTAAGGCAGGCCACGCCATTCAAGCCATCAAGCCAGTCTTCATGATGGGACCTCTTTCCATCGCGGCTTACATTGAACCTGGGAGCTTAGAATTTGATCTTGTAGTATTCGATGAAGCGAGTCAAGTGAAGCCTGTTGATGCTTTTGGTGCAATCGTTCGGGCGAAACAAGCTATTGTGGTTGGTGACAGTAAGCAAATGCCTCCGACTAATTTCTTCGATTCAATTGCCAAAGAAGACGATACAGAAGAAGAGGACAACTTTGTAGGGGATATGGAGAGCATCTTGGGTCTTTTCGTGGGTCAAAACGCACCTCAGCGCATGCTCAGATGGCATTACCGCAGCCGTCATGAATCCTTGATAGCGGTATCCAATCATGAGTTTTACGACGATAAATTGGTGGTGTTCCCAAGCCCGGACTCACAAAAGCAACACTCTGGTCTAAAGTTTAATTATTTACCGGAAAGCCAGTACGATCGGGGGAAAACAAGGACCAATAAGTTGGAAGCCAATGCTGTAGCCCACGCAGTTGTAGAGCATGCAAAAAAGCGTCCTCATATGACGCTTGGGGTAGCCGCCTTTAGCAAGGTTCAAATGCAAGCGATCATTGATGAGTTAGAACTGCTGAGACGCTCGGATCCCTCAACGGAGGCGTTCTTTTCTGCACATCCTTATGAACCTTTCTTCGTAAAAAACCTCGAAAATGTGCAGGGTGACGAAAGGGATGTCATTTTCATAAGTATCGGCTACGGAAAGACTGCAGAAGGATATTTAGCGATGGATTTTGGCCCTGTTAACCGAGAAGGAGGAGAGCGGAGACTAAATGTACTAATCACAAGAGCAAGAATACGATGCGAAGTGTTTACCAATATAAAATCAGATGATATTGATCTGAATCGATCTAACACTCGTGGTACTAAGGCATTAAAAACTTTCCTGAAGTATACGGAAAATGGAATCTTAGATATTCCGGTTGAAACCGGAAAAGAATTTGACTCTGCTTTTGAGGAAGCGGTGTGCAACTCACTTAAAGAGCTCGGGTACAACATTAAACAACAAGTAGGATCTGCCGGGTTCTTCGTGGATCTTGCAGTCGTGGATCCGGATGCGCCTGGAAGATACCTACTTGGAATTGAATGCGATGGAGCGACTTATCACAGTGCCCGTTCGGCCAGGGATCGTGATCGTCTGAGACAGTCAGTATTGGAAGGGCTCGGTTGGACCATCCATAGAATATGGAGTACAGATTGGTTTAAGCAGCCGGAACGAGAATTGAAAAGGGCTGTCGAGGCAATAAACCGGGCCAAAGTTCTGTCGAAGACGCAGAAGTCGAAATCAGAGAACAATGAAGTACTAGAGATTTCTAGAGATAAGTCACAGGAAAGTCAGAACACTTCTTCAGTTACCCAATATCAAACCGCAAAATTGAAAATCAATTTGGGAGAGAAAGAATTACATGCGGTCCCACTTTCATTAATTGCATCTTGGGTATCTCAGGTGGTCAGAGCTGAGAGTCCTGTTCACGTCAGCGAGGTAATGAAACGCATTTGCGATGCGGCGGGTATCAAACGGGTTGGTAGCCGAATCCAAGAAACGATTGAGAGATCATTTAACATTCTGAGTGACGTCCGGCAAAAAGGTGACTTTCTCTGGTTAAAAGATATGGAAACTCCTGTGGTGAGAGATCGAAGCGATTCAAACGTAAACAAAAAAGTACATTTGATCACACCAGAAGAAATTGAGCAAGCCGTAATAAAAGTAATAAAGGAATCCTATGGGGCGAACGAGGATAACATTGCTAGCTCTGCATTTCAGACATTAGGATTTGCGCGAGTTACCGAGGATATGCGAGGAGTAATACTCCCGATCATCAGTTCTCTCGTTGCAAAAAAAGTCTTAGTGAATAAAGGAAAAGTACTAGTCTTAGCATAACGCATTCAGGCGATTTATTTTCAAACTGAGATGATCGCCTTTTGTTGTGTTGCACAATTTAGTTAGGTGTTTATAACAGACATGGATCAGGAGCAACATCTACCACTGACGAAGAAAGAAAAAAGCGATCGTTCACTGAAGAAATGCCCATCACCAATTCGTGATGGGCATTTTTACGGAAAACGTCAGTGCGCCTGATGTGCGTTCGACGTCGTGTCCACGCCGTTCTTGGCATTGAGCTGGGCGATGAGCTTATCGCCCTCAACGTCAAGGTTTGGCAGCATTCTGTCCAGCCATTTAGGCAGCCACCAAGCCTTGTCACCGAAGATGGCCATGACGGCCGGAACCAGCGCCATGCGAACCACGAACGCATCGATCAGAATGCCGATCGCCAGTGCAAAACCGATTTGTTTAATCATGATGTCGTGAGTAAATATGAATCCTGCGAATACCGAAACCATAATGATAGCAGCAGCCACTACGACACGGCTGGCCTGGTCATATCCATGAATAACGCTCTTATTGCCTTGGTATCCATGGACGTAGGACTCGCGCATGGAAGAGACCAGGAAGACTTGGTAGTCCATCGCCAATCCGTAGAGGATCCCTGTGACCATGATAGGCATAAAACTCATGACCGGCCCGCCCGTATCAAATCCAAAGAGGTCGCTGAGCCATCCCCACTGAAACACCGCTGTGGTCAACCCGAATGTGGCAAGCACACTGAGCAGGAATCCGACCGTGGCTTTGATCGGTACGAGAATCGACCGGAAGACCAAAAGCAGAATAATCAGCGAGAGGATGACGATGATTCCGATGTAAATGGGGAAGACCTGTGCCAGCTTGGCCGACATATCGATGTTGATCGCCGTGAACCCCGTAACACCGAGGGTAACGTCATGGGTCTGAGCAATTGTCGAGTCGGATGAGCGCAAATCCTTTACCAGATTTTTTGTCTCCGCGTCTGTCGGTCCTGTATCCGGAATAACGCTAAGGATAGCTATATTTCCGTCCTTGTTCACGCCGAGGGGCGATACCACCGATACATCCTTAACTTTCTGAATGTCCTGCACGAGGTTGTTCAGCATCTGCGGCGTGATCGTCCCTGACGGGTCATTCGGTTCGGCGACGATGAGCAGCGGACCGTTGAATCCCTCCCCGAAACCGCCCGAGATCGCCTCGTAACTCTGCCGTGCGGGCGTGTCCAAGTTTGCTGTAGCGCCGGAAGGCATACCCAGTTCCACTTGGCAACCGGGATTGCGGCTGTGCCTAGAATGGCGACAACGACGACAATGACAGGCCAACGGAATTTTACGATTCCCTTAACCCAGCCGTCTGCGATTCCATGCTGCTTGTCGGCTGCTTTGGAACGGCTCTTCTCGCGCGCTTTGCGGGAGCAAATGCGTTCACCGACGAGGCCCAGCAGCGCCGGCAGCAGCGTGAGGGCAACGAGCACGTTGAGGAACACGGTCACCGCGGCGACGAGCGCCATCATGCTCAGGAAAGAAATTCCGATCACGAGCAGTCCGCACAGAGCGATGATGACCGTCAGTCCAGCGAAGAAAACCGCGCTTCCCGCCGTGCCGACCGCTCTGCTTGCAGCTTCACGCGCTGTCAGTTCCTGGTCGAAAATGAGGCGGCGCTGACGGTTCACGATAAAAAGCGCATAATCGATACCCACTGCTAGACCGACCATAAGAGCTAAAACGGGGGTAACGGATGTCATGGTAACGAAGCTGGAGATGGCGAAGGCACCGCCGACACCGATTCCAACGCCGAAGAGCGCGATCACAATCGGCAAACCGGCTGCAACGATGGACCCAAGCGTCATGATCAGGACAATCGCAGCGATAATCAATCCGTAAATCTCATTGGATCCAATCGGAATCTCCGGTGTTTTGAGGGAGTCGCTTGGCAGCGCCGAAATACCGGTTCCATTCTCCACTTCTGCGACTGCTTCGACGACTGAATCCGCGACGCCGTCTGGCAGTGATGTCTGCTGTACGGTGAACTGGAATTGGAACAGGGCAACGCTGCCGTCGTTTGAAATCAACATCCCAGGCACGGGGACCCCATTCACCATGAGCGGGCCGTACGGCGGCATTTCAATCGGGGCGGCGCTTTGAGCGGCAGCTTGATCCGTGCCTTGGGTGACGCCGGCTTGCGGCTGCTGATCGCCTTGAGACGCGTCGTTCGCAGCGGCAGCGGCCAATTCGGCGGGATTGATCACATAATCAAGGCTATAGACCTTGTTAATCGCCTCACTGATCGCGGTCACACGTTCCGGTGTGTCCAGACGTTCTCCTTCAGGCGCAGTGAAGACGACACTCGATTGGCCGCCGGACGCTTCCGGCAGCTCCTTTTCCAGTTTGTCCAGCACCTTTTGCGACTCTGTGCCTTCAATCTTCATCTCAGAACTTACACTCAGACCATTGATGCCCAGCAGCGCGATAACGATTCCCAGAATCACGATCCAGCCCATAATGAAGTACCATGGTTTGTCGTACGCTTTTTTCCCTAACTTGTACAAAAATGTAGACATAACAGTATGTTTCTCTCCCTTATATGCACAAATATTAAGCGTTCAGTAAATTAGACGCCGTTTCGTAAGTAACCGAACGTAGTGTCCAAATATTGATCGAATGTCGTAGCTCCGGGAGTTTCGCTCGTTTCTCCCGGAAGCAGCACGTTGAGGCTTCCGTCGATTACAGGCAGTATCGCCCCGTACACCGCACCGACGAGAAGATGGGTGTATCCTTCGGGGTAACGACCTTGGGAGAAGTCACTCAATGTCTCCTGAGCCGCTGTTTGCAGGCGGCGAAAAACGCTGAGGATAAACGGCTCAAGTGTGGGATGCCGCTTGGATAGCGACACGAGTTCACGCAGCTTCCATAGTAGATCGGCTGTAAGCTGCGTCCTCATCAGTTGTTGCAGGACGTCAAGCAGGGCGGTGCTTTCAGACATATCCGCGAGCAACCCCTCAGCTTCGTCTATGCCGCTGAATGTTACAGCCGCCGTGACTACCGCTTCCTCCTTGCAGGAGAAATGGTTCGCGAACGTTCTTCTCGAGTAACCGGCGCGCTGCACCACATCCTCGACGACAAATCCGTCCAAACCCCGTTCAAGTGCAAGCTCGAACGCCGCGTCCGCTAATGCTTGTGCGGTCGCCTCCCTCTTGATATCTCGCAAGCTATGTTTATTCATTGTTTAACGCCTCAGCGTGCACCTCACTTCGATGGGATGGTAATATCTTCTCGTGGGTAAAGCATAACGCTTTGTTGCTCATTGTGCAATTATGCTCATTATGTAATTTTGCTCATTGGGTAATTATATTACAAAGTTGTGACAATGGAACATCGATGGTGCTGAAAACTTTCATGCATAATAAATACACCCCCTGAAGTTCATCGGCTACCCAAGTGGCTGCCAATGTCTACTTTAAGAGGTGCATTTCACTAGAGTGAATAAGAAGATGGTCGCTCCCAACTTGGGTTCGATCGCCTTTTCATTTCAACCAACAGCCTCCCGCTTACGGAAGAACGTCTTAAGCGCATTATAAATCTCAGCCTTTTCCTTGATCACGTAATAGAGAAACTGCGGGTGATCCAGATTTTTATACGCCGACATCAGCGTGCTGCTCCGGTTGTATTGGTTCACTTCCCCATAACCGAAAATATTGGCGCGTTTGAGCAACTCTTGTATTAATTTCACGCAACGCTCGTTGTCGCTCGTCAAGTTGTCGCCGTCTGAGAAGTGGAACGGATAAATGTTATAGCTGGCCGGCGGATACCTCGTCTCGATAATCTCTAGCGCTTTCAAGTACGCGGACGAACAGATCGTGCCGCCGCTCTCTCCCCGGTTGAAGAACTCCTCCTCGGTAACCTCTTTTGCCTCCGTATGGTGAGCGATGAATACGATGTCCACCTTTTCATACTGCCGCCTTAAGAACCTAGTCATCCAGAAGAAGAACGAGCGCGCACAGTACTTCTCAAACGAGCCCATCGAGCTGGGTGTGCCATAATTAACTATTAACCGTTAGTGCCCTTAAGGGCTTCCAATTCGATCAGCTTAATTCAACTAAGGCGCAGGTTTGTTAATAGGAAAGGTATATTGATTAACACTAATGTGAAGCAGAGGAGATTCCCGATCAACATTAATTTCTGCTGACTTCCCGTCGTTTGGTAGTAACCTCCCGGACCAAAATCCTCGAGCCTTATTAATACTTCTCGCTTAGTCTTATCTCCCTAATCAAAAAAGCTGATGCCGAATGACTCCGGCGTCAGCTTTTTTATTTTGTAAATTAAATTAACTTCGCTTTCTGCAAGAGACGTTGAATGAGAATAGCGGCTTCTGCCCGGGTTATATTCTTTGATGGCATTATATGTCCTTTGCTGCCTGTAACTATTCCGAATTTGACAGTAAGGGCCGCAGCAACCCGTGACGAGGATTTAATCAGTTTCTGATCGCTAAAGGCACTGAGTTGCCTGTCAACCTCTGTCTCGGAGATGGTCATATCCATTCCTGCAAGCTTCATGGCTCTAAAGAGAATAACGATTGCCTCTAACCGCGTTAGTTTTTGGTTTGGCTTGAAGTTATCGCCCGGCTCTATCAACCCGTAGTGTACAGCGATGGAGACCGCTTCGTGGAACCAATCGTTCTGGTGGACATCCGTGAATCGGGCCGGTTGTTCGAATGATTGTAATCCTAAAGCTCTTACTACGATAGCCGTGAATTCTGCCCGGCTGACCTCTCTATTCGGGAGGAACTTCTCCTCGTTAACCCCCTGAATGATGAGCCTGGAAGCCATATCTTCAATGTTTGATTTGGCCCAATGCTTAGTAACATCCGTAAATGTTTTCTCGTTGTAAACCAGCGCATATACGCTGTTGGATAAGCTGTAGATGACAGCGTAATACTTGCCGTCCTTCTGGATAACTCTTGTCGGTACAGGGAGGACTTTGCCATTTTTAGTGATAATGACGCCTGTTGTTATTTTCTTAGGATCAACACCGTCCGGGATGGCTATGGTTCTTTCTACGAAGGAAATGAAGTTGTTAATCGCTATGGTTTTATCAGCGTAAGCAGCCGTAATGCTGAATTCCACAGGAGGGGCCACCAAGGTGATTTTACCAAGTTTGCTTACGATGAATTGGACCTCATCCTCCGGTACTTTTTTAATTTCAATGCTTATCTTGATATGCTGCAGTTGGACGTCGGAACCGAAATTCTTAAATATATTGTCCATATTGAATTGATCTGCAGAAAGCGTATAAGAAGCATTTTCCGATTGAAGCTGGATGATCGCGCCTTTCGTGTCCAGAGTCTGAATCATGCGACCATTTAACTCGGCTGTTACAACATCCGAGCCGTTTTTAACAGGTATGACGATCGTTGGTCTGCTCGGTACGCTATTCAGTGCTTGCGTAAATTTTTCTTCGTTAAAGTTAATGACGGTTAGTTTTTTTCCGTTGACGGTTTTGACAGCAATTGTAGCGAGGTCATCCTTAGCCACTCCATTGATGACAATACTGATCTTGGTTCCAATATCGTCATCCTCGCCTGGGCCTGGGCCTGGGCTTGGACCTGGACCTGGACCTGGACCCGGGCCTGGTGAAGGATATGAAATTCTGAATGTCACGGTGGTGCTGTTGCCCGCCGCATCGGTTGCGACAAGGGTGTGCTGGCCCGATGCGTTCACTGTTGAGCCGGAGGTGAAAGGTTGGCCATCCAACTCAGCCGTACCTTCATTGAATGTAATCGTTTTGCTGGTGCTGTAAGTTGCTCCGTCGGTAACACCTGTTACGACTGGGCTCGTTTTATCGATGGTGAAGTGAACGGTTGTGGTGTTTCCAGCGTCATCGGTAACGATAAGAGAATAGTCGTCCTCTATGCTAATTGTAGCGCCGGAAGTGAATAAGGAACCGTTCAGAGTTGCTGTGCCCTCGTTAAACGAAACGGTCTTATCGGTGTTGTAACTTTCACCGTCAATTACCCCGGTGACTACTGGAGCTATTTTATCGATGGTAAAGGTAATCGTGGTGCTGTTGCTCGCTGCATCGGTCACGATGAGAGTGTGTGGACCTTCTGCGCTCACGGTAGCTCCAGATGTGAATGATTTACCGTCCAGTTCAGCGGATCCCTGATCAAAGGTTATCGTTCTGTCGGAGTTATAACTTTTTCCATTCTCCACGCCTGTAACGACGGGGTTGGTTTTATCGATGGTGAAGTGAACGGTCGTGTTATTGCCGGCTGGATCGGTGACGATTAGGGTATAGTCATCCTCTGAGCTAATGGCCGTGCCGGACATGAATGGGGAGCCATTCAGGGTTGCCGTGCCCTCGTTGAATGTAACAGACTTATCGGTGTTGTAGCTTTCACCGTTAGTTACCCCGGTGACGACTGGAGCTGTTTTGTCGATGGTGAAAGTAATAGAGGTGCTATTGCCAGCTGCATCGGTCACGATGAGAGTGTGTGAACCCTCTGTGCTAACGGTATCTCCGGAAGTGAACGTGTTACCGTCCAGCTTACCGGTTCCTTCGTTAAACGTGATCGTTTTGTCAGTATTATAACTTGCTCCATCGACCACGCCGGTTATAACGGGATTTGTTTTATCAATCGTGAAATGAACGGTTGTGGTATTTCCAGCGGTATCGGTAACGATTAGGGTATAGTCATCCTCTGAGCTAATGGCCGTGCCGGACGTGAATGGGGAGCCATTCAGGGTCGCTGTGCCCTCGTTGAATGTAACAGTCTTATCGGTGTTGTAGCTTTCGCCGTTAGTTACCCCGGTGACGACTGGAGCTGTTTTGTCGATGGTGAAAGTAATGGTTGTTCTGTTGCCTGTTGCATCGGTCACTATTAGCGTGTGTGAACCCTCTGTGCTAACGGTATCTCCGGAAGTGAACGTGTTACCGTCCAGCTTACCGGTTCCTTCGTTAAACGTGATCGTTTTGTCAGTATTATAACTTGCTCCATCGACCACGCCGGTTATAACGGGATTTGTTTTATCAATCGTGAAATGAACGGTCGTGCTGTTTCCAGCGGCATCTGTAACGATTAGGATATAGTCATCCTCTGTGCTGATTTCCGTGCCGGACGCGAATGCAGACCCGTTCAACGTTGCAGTTCCTTCGTTAAAGCTAACAGTCTTATCGGTGTTGTAGCTTTCACCGTCAGTGACCCCTGTGACAACTGGAGCCGTCTTATCGATGGTAAAGGTAATGGTTGTTCTGTTGCCAGCTGCATCGGTCACTATTAGCATGTGTGAACCCTCTGTGGTAACGGTATCTCCGGAAATGAACGAATTACCGTCCAGCGTAGCTGTTCCTTCGTCAAACGTGATCGTTTTGTCGGTATTATAAAGTGCTCCATGGATCACGCCAGTTATAACGGGACTGGTTTTATCAATAGTGAAGTGAACGGCAGTGCGGTTACCGGCGGTGTCAGTAATAATAAGCGTATAAGAGCCGTCAACAGTGATTACTGTGCCGGAGTCGAATGGGGAACCATTCAGCGTTGCAATTCCTTCGCTAAAGGTAACAGTCCTATCGGTGTTGTAGCTTTCGCCGTTAGTTACCCCAGTGACGACTGGAGCTGTCTTGTCGATGTTGAAGGTAACAGAGGTGCTGTTGCCAGCTGCATCGGTCACGATAAGAGTGTGTGAACCCTCTGTGTTAACGGTAGAACCTGAAGTGAACGGAGTGCCGTCTAGCGTAGCCGTTCCCTCGTCGAAGGTTATCGTTCTGTCGGAGTTATAGCTTTTTCCATTCTCGACACCGGTTATAACGGGACTGGTTTTATCAATAGTGAAGTGAACGGTTGTGCTGTTCCCAGCGGTATCGGTAACGATTAGGGTATAGTCATCCTCTGAGCTGATTCCCGTGCCGGAAGTGAATAAGGAACCGTTCAGAGTTGCTGTGCCCTCGTTAAAGCTAACAATCTTATTGATGTTGTAGCTTTCACCTTCAGTAACCCCGGTGACGACTGGAGGTGTCGTATCCAAAACAATGTGAGAATTATAAGCCATCGTTTGCCCGACAGCATCTCTTAACTCCATGTAGACGGTTTTTTCACCGTCTACTGGGAGTAGTGTCCAAGCTTTTGTTGCCGTGGAAGGCTCCCAAGCAGTCCATATACTATTGTCATTTGAGAATCTCATTTGAACAGGACCAATTGCATCTGTACCCGTCAAATTTAGGGTAACATTGGCGGAATTGCTGTACGCTGCTCCGCCGTTAATCGTAATAGATCCTGTGGGGGGACTCGTGTCCAATATAATGGTATCGCTATAAACCGGCGAGAGCTCATTAGAACTGTCTCTCAACTGGTAAAAAACAGTCTTCTCGCCATCTCCGCTGCTCAGAGTCCAGGTCTTTGTCGGAGTATAAGCTTCCCAGTCCGACCAAGTCACGATGTCATGGGAGAAACGCATTTGCATACCATCGTTGTTCGGGTCAACACCGGTCAGATTTAAGGTAACGGATGTTGAATTTGTAGATGCCGCACCACTATTGATAGTAATAGATCCAATCGGCGGTTCATTTGTACTATAAGTAACAATTAATTTGGGGCGGTAGGCCGGATTGGATTCTTCTTTCAGTCCTCCGATTATTCGACCATCTATGTTGTCAGACTCATTTCCGGTAATGACAAAGGTAACGTTGCGATCGGTCTCATTTGTAAAATCTTGAACAAGACTCGTAACATCAACTGTTAATTTTCCACTTAATGGAATACCACTGTTCCCTTTTCGAACATGTTGTGTAGTGCTCCATGTCGGAAAAGTCATGTCGGTATCCAACATGGTGTTGTTAGCTGAGCCCCAGACATCTAAGTAAAAACTATCGCCGGATCGATTTTCTTTGGAAATTACAAAAACTTCTAATTCATATTTAGTGGGCGTTCCCGGAATTGAGCTAGGTTGAATCGTAAGCCGCCGCGTGAAATGACAGGAACACCTTCATACAGGTATTTTCCAGCATAAAAGCGCCCGGCAGTATCATTGTCTAAAGTACCATACTCTGAATCCCACAATAGGTCCGCTTGTGGATCCAAGGATAGGGTCTGTGTAACCGCATAGGCCCGCCCGAATAGCCCGATAGGGGAAAACAAAGCCGCAATCAACGTGGCAATAAGAGCGATTGATATTCTCTTTCTAAACATAATCATCCTCCATTACATTTGAAATTTGGATTAAGGTTTAAAAAACAATGTCCTGAAGTCCGCGTAGGAGTCAGGTCATGGAGGAGTAAAATGGAAGGAGTTAAACTAACTAAGACCTCGGTGGGAAAACCCCTTCGAGTGCAATAATATAATTAAGTCCGAGAGAGGGCTGCATATTGTTGTGCGGCTGACTGCCGCCAGCGGCTTGCACAGCGGTCGGACTCATCCCCACTTCTGGCGTCGGACCATAAACGGCAAGTCCTCTCAAGCCTCCGCTGTTCGTCCAGATCGCACCTGTCGGGTCAGCAATCCCTTGTGCGGACTGGCAATTCGGCACATGTGTATGTGAAGGGATTTGAGTAGCTTGTAGAGTAACGCTGGAACTTCCACCCATCTCTCCTATGGTTCTTGCCGTTAAACCAGGGCCCTGCCCTTGATGAACGGGAGCTCTGCCCCGGAAATCGGGAAGAGCAAAATTGGTTGTTCCATTTCCGCCGTATTGAGTTCCCAGTATGGAGAATAAAGCGGTATTCTGTGAAATAGGCATCAATTGTCCATTGCAAAGAGCCCAGCCTCTGGGTGCGAAGTTTCCCGCGAACAATCGAATTTCTCCAAGATATGGATCCATGGTCTGGCCTCCTAGTTCCTCGACGGAAATATTCCGGTTAATGCGATGCAATAGGTCAGGACAAGATAAGGCTGCATGTTGGAATGTGCCTGGCTTCCCCCCGAATTAGCTAATGCGGCGGGACTCATTTGCGTATTAGCACTGGTCGTATACGAACTCGCGGTATCGGGAGTTACTCCCCATACATTGCCTGAGGGTTTGCTGGATGTAGAGCCACTTGTGTTTGCGGATATTAGGTGGTTGTGCGCGGGGATCTCATTCACAGTCAAGGTGTGCGCCTCTTCTCCGAATGCTCTGCCTAGCGGAACGCTATTGTCGGCATGAACAGGAACTCTTCCTCTTAGATCCGGCAATGCAAAGTTGGTTCGTCCATCCCCGCCGTATATATTCCCAAGTAAAGAAAATAAGGCTTGATTCGTGTTTATCTGCAGCAACTGCCCATTACATGCCGCCCAGCCTCTGGGAACGAACCCATAAGGGAAGGCTTGGATTTGGCCTAAGAACGGTTCTGACATAAAAACACCCTCCTATGATTGGGTAAGATTCCTAATTTTGAGATGGATAAATTCCCTCTAGAGCGATGATGAAGCTAATGGTTAAGAAAGGCATCATATTGTCATGAGGCTGATTTCCGCCAAAAAAAGGTGAAACACTGGAGGGATTCATGGTGCCGTTAGGCGGGCTTGCAACATAGGGTCTTCCTCCGTCGCTGTAGCCCCAAACATGATTTTGCGGCGTGGTGGACTCACCCGTAGTAGAGTTGGCGTTAACGATGTGTGTATGGGCGGCCAATTGCTGCAAGCTAAGTGTGACGGTTTCAGTACCGCCAGCTTGACCTAATGAATATTGCGTTCCTGTATTGGGATTTACACCGGTGTGAAGCGGGATTCTCCCCCTCAGATCGGGCAAACCGAAGGTTGAAATTCCATCACCTCCGAAGGTGGTGCCCAACAAGGTGTACAATGTTTCATACTGACTGATCTGAAGCAGGCTTCCATCGCAGAACGCCCAACCTAAAGGTGCGAAAGTTCCGCCGAACATGCGGATTTCGCCTACATAGCACTCACTCATTTCCACTTCTCCTCTCACTATCGTTCACTTGCATAGGCAGCCAAGCCATTTTCCAATATAAATCGGAAGACTCTTGAAGCTGGAATCCTAATCGTTCGTATAAATTTCGGGCTGGACTATGAAGAGTAACGTGAAGTTCAATGACTTGTCCCTTCATTAAAGCTTCGTTCTGCAGCTTCTTGAGCAAGGAGCTGCCAATCCCTCGATTACGAAACGGTGGAAGAAGGGAAATATCAATGACCTGAATCTTCTGCGGCGTTCTTCTGATCATTAGACGACCTGCTTTTAAGCCCTCATAAGTAACAATTAAATTCTCGGCGTCGGGGAACTGAAGGAGGTAGGAGTTTCTCTGCATCATCCACTGCATGGACAGAAATGCGTTGCGGTCATTCTCTTCCCACCCCCAGGCTGAAACCTCAGCATTTCTTGTTGATGCATAGACTTCATACGTAAAGTATTCATCTTCTATTTTGGCAATTCTGGTTTCAAGCATAGGACCTCATCTTAATAGAAAAATTAGATTTATATGTAAATTTTACCATTCACAGGCTATGTATCGGGTGAGCCGAAATAATCAATTTACACGCGCATAACAGGAACCTTTGTCGAAATAGTTGAATTTGAAATGAGTTAAAATAACAGCCTTTGAAGATAAATGGGTTTACTCCACCGAACAATTAATCGTATAATGACTGAAAGATTTATGATTTATATAATTGCAGCATTCATTTTTTTGTTTGATCAATTACAAACAATCAAAAGCCCATGGTATGTGTAACCATGGGCTTTTGTATTTACCCAACCGCCTCCCGCTTGCGGAAGAATGTCTTGAGCGCATTATAAATCTCGCCTTTTTCCTTGATCAAGTAATAGAGAAACTGCGGGTGATCCAAGTGCTTATAGGCCGACATCAGCGTGCTGCTCCGGTTGTACTGGTTTACTTCCCCATAACCGAAAATATTTGCGCGTTTGAGCAGCTCTTGAATTAACCTTACGCAACACTCGTTGTCGCTCGTCAAGTTGTCTCCATCAGAGAAATGGAATGGATCAATATTATAACTTGCCGGAGGGTACCGACTCTCAATGATCTCCAGCGCTTTCAAGTAGGCGGACGAGCAGATCGTGCCGCCGCTCTCTCCACGGTTGAAGAACTCCTCCTCAGTAACCTCTTTTGCCTCCGTATGATTCGCGATAGAACACAATATCCACCTTTTCATACTGCCGCCTCAAGAACCTTGTCATCCAGAAGAAGAACGAGCGAGCTCAATACTTCTCGAACGATCCCATCGGAGCAATAAAGGCTAGTTAAGTGTATCAACACTAGTGACATGAGGCCTTGTATGAACTGAATTAGCACAGGACGGTCCGGCACATACTTTTGTGTTGCAGGCTTTTTTTGCAATAAATAAATAGTTCCATTCAGTGGAACAACAAATCATACATTGGAAAAAATCACTTGAAATTCTTCATGCCCACGTGTAAGATGAAATCAGATTTCCAGTATACGAAAAAGGGTTCCACTATGTGGAACTTATAGGGGGTAGAAGGGTTGTCGGATGGAAAACCAAAAGAAAATGAATCGTTACGCACGGTTCAGAGGGCGATAGACATCTTAAATTGTTTTACGTTCGACCAGTCTGAACTGTCCCTAACTGAAATCGCTAACAAAATAGACCTGGCCAAATCAACCACCACGAGGCTGCTTGCCACCTTGGAGCATAATGGATTTGTTCTGAAGAACCCGAATTCCTTCAAATATAAGCTCGGTCACAGGCTCTATTATCTCGGCTCAATTAGCGGCAGATCGATTAAGGTCAGGGAAGTGGCCAAACCGATTATGGACGATCTTCGCGACTTTACGAAAGAAACTGTGAATCTACATATTCTGGAGCAAAATTACCGGGTGTGCATTGAACAGAGCGAAGGCGTAATGTCGATTCGCCACTTGGTTCGAATCGGCGAAAGCTTGCCTTTATCGGCGGGTGCAGGCGGTAAAGCCATACTGGCGTATCAGAATGAAGCGTTTCAAGAGAGTATCTTCCAAACGATTCAGTCCAGCACTAAGTGGAACAAGTTGATAAGCGAGTTGAACACAATCAGGTCGGAGCATTTTACAAGCAGTATGGATGAGCGGGAAGTCGGGTTAGCAGCTATCGCATCACCCATATTTGATGTGAACGGTGAAGTCAAAGCCTCCTTGTCCGTATCCGGCCCATCCGTCCGCTTTAGCGAAGAGAGGATTGCCCTGCTCAAAGAGCATGTAATAGAGTCCGCAAAGAAGATTTCAACGATGATGGGGCACATGTGAGAGAACGCGAACTGACGGCGTCTCGTAACTTCTGGGAGGTTGTTTGACAACAATGGAAGAATTCAAAATTTTGGCGCCTTGCGGGATGCTTGGATACGGGTTTCCAAAGTCTTCGTTCATTAAAGGTATGGAATACCGTCCGGACGCTATTGTGGTCGATGCTGGGAGCACGGATGCCGGGCCGCATAAACTGGGCGCGGATACTGCGATCGTCAGCAAGCAGGCATGCAAAAAAGATTTGGAAATCATCATTACGGCAGGTGTTGCGGCCGGTATTCCGATCATTATCGGATCGGCGGGTGGAAGCGGCTCCAAATCGCAGGTAGAATGGACACGGTCGATTGTTCTTGATATTTTGCGTGAGCACGGAATACAGGGTCTCAAGCTGGCTACGATATGGGCGGACATTCCTCATGAGATTGTAGAAGCCAAGCTGCAGGAAGGTAAATGCGCGCCGCTGGGATTAACGGTGAAACCTTTAACGAAAGAACGGCTGCAGGCTACAACCGGTATTGTCGCACAAATGGGACATGAACCGGTCATAGCCGCCTTGAAGGAGCAAGCTGACATCATCATCTGCGGGCGGGCCTATGATCCCTCACCTTTCGCGGCAGTGGCGATGTTTCATGGTTTCGATACCGCGCTTGCCTATCATTTGGGGAAAATCTTGGAATGCTCAGCCCTTTGCGCTGAACCGGGAACTACGAAAGACTGCATTCTCGGGATTCTCAAGAAAGACTCGTTCATTGTGAAACCGCTTAACGACAGCCGTAGGTGTACAGCCGTTTCGGTGGCCGCCCATACCTTTTATGAGAAGGATCATCCGTATATCCTGCATGGACCGGGATTGGTGCTAGACCTGGAAGACTGCGTCTTCACTGAAATCGAAGAGGATAGTGTAGAGGTGAGGGGCAGCCGGATCGTGGAGACACCGGTGTACAAGATCAAGCTGGAAGGCGCCATGAAAGTGGCCTATCGTACCTTTGTCGTTGCCGGTGTACGGGATCCGATGCTCGTCTCGCGGATTGAGGAAGTGGAAGAGCTGGTCAGGCAGCAGGTGATCGAATACTACGGTGAAATTCCGCCTGAGGAATACCAAATTAACTTTATCAACTATGGATTAAACGGGGTTATGGGTGAGCTTGAGCCCGCGCAGAACCCGGCCCATGAGCTTGGTATTGTGTTCGAAGTCATCGCCGCCACGCAAGAGCTTGCCAGCGCAATCTGCAGCTCAGTCAGATCCACCTTCCTGCACTATGGCTATGAAGGAAGGAAATCCACCGCCGGCAATCTTGCTTTCCCGTTTGCCCCGAGCGATGTGCCGTTCGGCGCCGTGTACGAATTTTCCGTGTATCACTTGATGGAAGTTGCGGACGGACTTGAGATGTTCCACAACGAATACGCAGAGGTGTAAAACATGAAGTTATATGATGCTGCGGCTGTACTCCGAAGCAAGAACAGCGGACCTTTTGAAATTACAGTAGATGCCCTTTTTCACGATCCTGCGGTTTATTACAAAATCAAAGATTCCGGGCTGATCAACAGAGAAAAAGTATCCGAGCTATACAATATATCGCCGGATCTCATCTCCCATATCGTTTTCTTCGACCAGGCGCTCGGCTTTAAAATTACGTTTGCACGTAAAGTTTCCTCCGGCACGTTTCTGGACCGGGACGTGTATGGCGCCCAACAGCATGCACCGCTGATGGAAATGGAAGTGGATCTATGATGGGTTACAAGCTGAGGAAAATGTGGACCGATTGGGTACTGTACCTCATGCTGCTGCCGGCCGCTGTCTTCTTTACCCTCTTTCATATCCTGCCGATCTACGGCATGAAGCTGGCCTTCTACGACTATCGCATTATCGGCGAACATGTCTACGTCGGCATGAAATACTTCAACAGTCTGTTCAGTACACCGGTGTTTGCAACCGTTCTCACCAATACGCTCGTCATCAGTGCTATGAAATTGATTCTTATTTTCCCTATCCCGATCCTGTTCGCGCTGATGCTCAATGAGTTTCATAACGGGCGGTTCCGCAAAGCGATTCAGGTCGTCTCGTACCTGCCCCATTTCCTGTCTTGGGTCGTCATTGCCGGAGTATGGTTCGAATTTCTATCGCCTTCGACAGGGGCCATTAATGAACTGCTCAAGTTATTCGGATTGCCTGCGCATGACTTTCTAACGGACAAAAGTGCCATCCGCTGGGTACTCGTAGCCAGTGAGGCATGGCGAGGCATCGGCTGGGACTCGATCCTATTCTTCGCGGCGATTCTGGGCATCAGCCCCAGCCTGTATGAAGCGGCCTATTCCGACGGCGCGAACCGCTGGCAGATCGTAACCCGCATCGTACTGCCTCACCTGTATGTTCCGATGGTGACCATCTTTATTCTGAACGTGGGCTTCATCATGAACGCGGGTCTGGATCAGGTGCTGAACTTCACCAACGTTTCAGTCAACAGCCATATCGACATCATCGATACTTACGTTTACCGTGTCGGCCTGGTCAATGGGGAATATTCCTTCGCGACGGCAGCCAACTTGTTCAAGAGCATCATCGGGGTTGTCCTTGTGCTGTCCACGCATTTCATATCCAAAAAATTGACTTCCAAAGGCGCATGGTAAGGAGGTGTAACAGTGGTAGGGAGAAAAATGACCGTTTCTAAATTCATGATCGGGCTTGTGCTCAGTGTCATTACCCTGACGATGTTCGTCCCGATTGTGAACTTGTTTGCCAGAGCATTGTCGGATCCGGGTAAGGTCCATTTGATGAAAGGCTATGATTTGCTGCCCAAAGGGTTTTCTTTCATTCATTTTGAAGTGGTGCTGAGCAATGCCATTGTCGGCAAGGCACTTCTAAACTCTTTGTTCATCACCATTGTGGGTACCTGTCTCAGCATTTTTTTCACCACGATTTCTGCATATGTGCTGACACGCAAGAATCTGGTCGGCAAAACGCCGCTGATGATTTGTCTGATCATTTTCATGATCCTTGAGCCCGGCATCGTTCCGGAATATATGGTGATGAAAGACTTGCAACTGCTCGACAGTCTTTGGTCCATGGTGCTTTACCGTACGATTAACGTATTCTACCTGATCATTATGATGCGTTTCATGGAAGACATTCCGGACTCTCTGATCGAAGCGGCAAAAATTGACGGCGCGGGCCATATGAAAATATTTGTTCGGATCGTACTGCCGCTGTCCAAAATTCCGCTCCTTACCATCGGCATGTTTTACGCCGTGGCCCGCTGGAATGAATTTTTCAAATCGAGCATTTTTCTATCCAGCCGTGACAATACCGTACTGCAAGTCTTGCTTCGTCAATTTGTCGTTGATAATGACACCACGGCATTAGTCAGTGCAGCATCGCTGCTGAGTAACAACAGTGTTGCTCAGCTCGATTTCTCCGCCTTGAAGGCAGCGACCATCGTGGTTGCCATGGTTCCGATTCTTTTGCTGTATCCCATCATTCTGAAGTATTACACCAGCGGAGTGATGGAGGGCGGCGTGAAAGAATAAATCAAACAAGAAACTGGGGAGGCATAAGAAGTATGAAAAAGGTATTATTCATCCTGGTTGCAAGTCTGCTGCTTATAACCGCGTGCAGTAAGAACGGAGGCAATGGAAATGAAGGCGCGTCGGGTTCCCCGTCGTCATCAGCTTCCGCGGCCGGCGCAGACAGCAAAGAGCCTGTCACGCTCAAGTTGGTCTACAAGGATTTACCACCGGAGGATCCGAACAGCTTAAAGCTGGTCAAAGCGATCGAAGATGGAATGGCGAAGCAGGGAACCCCGATCAAGCTGGAAATCGTCCCGGTGCAAGCCGGCACATATTCGGAAAAATTGGGACTGCTGCTCCAAAGCGGCACGATTCCCGACCTGATCTATTTCCAAGGCGGAGACTATAATTTTGCTATGAATCAGAAGATTCTCGAGGATCTGACTCCTTATATCGAGAAATCTACGCACGTCAAAGCTTCCTTGAGCGAGCTCAACAATGAGAGAATGAAAAACTATCCTTACCTGATCTGGATGGCCCCGATGAGAGCCCAAGTTCCGGTCGTGCGTCAGGACTGGTTCGATAAGACGGCATCCGGCAAAGCGCTGCTGGAAAATCCGACGATCGACAACTACTACAGTTTCTTCAAAGAACTTAAAGAAGTCAGCGGCGCGAAATATGTCTACACCGTCGCAGGACTTCTTCCGGAAATCGACGTCATGTTCAACCAAGCTTTCGGGTTGACTTCCACCTGGATTAAGGGCGCCGATGGCAAGTATGCGTTTGCATCCACGACGCAGGCTGAGAAAGAAAAGCTGGACTTTTATGCGAAGCTTTACAAGGAAGGACTGCTTGACCCCGAATTCCTGACCAAGAAGTGGGATACGAAGGAGAAAGCTTTCTATGACGGTGAAGCGGCGGTCATGGCAGGCACACAAGGCAAAATCATCGATATTTACAATACGAAAACGGTAGGACAGAACGGTGAAGCGGCGAAGGTTATGGTGCTTCCGCCGGCCAAAGGCAAAGCGCAAGGCTATTTGCCGGTAGACGTCAGCAAGGAATCCCGCGGAATGGCAATTGCCAGCACGTCCGAGCACAAAGATCTTGCATTTGCCGTCCTGGAATACATGGCCAGCCCGGAAGGCCAAATGATCGATAAGCTGGGCATCGAGGGCGAGGAGTATACCCTCGAGGGCGGAAAGATCAAGCTGACTGAGAAGTTTGCCGCATGGTATCCTCACTTCGTGGAAAACATGGAAAACTTCAAGCCCGCTCAAGAATTTGATCCGTCGACACCTTACCTGTCCGAACCTGCGGTAAAATCGATGGAAATGTTTGGCGCCATGTCCACCAAAGACAACGTATTCGTCATCCCCTCCGATCTCAGCAGTAAATGGGATGCCAGTCTCGCGATTTATAATGAGTTTGCGGCGAACTATGTAGTCGGAAAAGCTGCCGACTTCGACAAGTTCGTGCAAGATTGGAATGCGGCAGGCGGTAAGGAAGTTACGGATTATGCCAACACCATATTGAAATAAGAGGATTGCCGGGTGTGGGGCGCTCGCGCCCCACACTTTTTACTGAAAGAGCAGGGAGTGAAACCGGGATGATTTCATTTGCAGAAAGAGTCAAAGGAGTTGTTTTTGGCACCGCCTACGGAGATGCCATGGGAGCGGTGGTTGAAAAACTGACCTACGGCGATATCAAGGACAAGTACGGAAGAATTGAAACGACGGATACAAGATGGTGGAAGGCCGATTTTGCGGAACGCGACAGGCTGTCGCGGATGCGCGGTCACGGGATTGTGACCGACGATACGCTCATGACGTTGGCGCTGATGAATGTATATATGACGGAACAGCGCCACTTGGATGCCTATGATATGGCCAACGAATTCGTGAAAGAGATCGCCTTCCGGCCCCGTTATATTCCGGAGTTCGGCAAAGAGGCGTTGATATTGGACCGACTGTTCTATCCTGAAAAGCATATTTTTAATCGACATGTCCTGGCCAATTGCGAACCCCGCGAAGGGGGTTACGGCAATATGGTGAATTGCGGCGCGGCCATGTACATCGCCCCGGTCGGTGTTGTGAACGCCTGCAATCCCAAAGGCGCATATGATGAAGCCATCTTGTTCGCTACGGGACACCAGATCAGTTACGGTCTCGAGGCGGCCGGCGTGATGGCTTGCTGCGTCGCGAAGGCGTTCGAGCCGGACGTTACGGTTGAAGATATTGTGGATACCGGGCTGCGGTATGCGAAAGACGGCACCAAGCGGGCGATACATGATCTCTACGAGGCTGCAGCCAGCATGAAAGATCGTAAGGATGACCGTGATGCGGTCGTCAGCCGTTTTCATGAAGTGATCGGAAAGTATTCTCCGATGGGCGATGATGTGAACCGGGGCATCGGGAAACTAGGCATTCCTACAAATCACTATACTCCGAGCCGCCTGTTTTCCATTGAAGAACTGCCGCTCGCTCTGGCATATATGGTGCTGCATGACGGAGACTTAACAGAAGCGGTCAAGGACGGCGTAAGCTCCGGACGTGATACGGATTCAATCGGCGTCATGATCGGCGCCATATTGGGGGCTAAGCACGGCGTTACAGCCATCCCCGCTGAGGATATTGAAAGATTGGAAACGGTGAATCAACAAAATCTCGAAATCAACAGTATTCGTTTTGCCGAAGCTGCCTCCGATATCATCAAACAAGACCTGAACGCGCATGAGCTTAGACAACAACAAATCCGATTGATGAAATAAGGAAGGTGTACATAATGATCCCTGCAAACTACTTAGAGAAAGTGTATTCCGGCTATTTGGGCATGAACATCGGCATCCGGCTGGGCGCGCCCGTTGAGCCTACTATTTGGAGTTATGAAAGAATCAAAAATACCTATGGAGACATCACGGACTATGTGAAAGATTTTAAGAACTTCGCGGCGGATGACGATGCGAACGGGCCGTACTATTTTTTGCGCGCGTTGTATGATGATGCCAAAGACCGTGAGATCACCCCGAACGACGTGGCGCGGGCATGGCTGAATTATGCGCGTGAAGGCGTCGGCATGTTCTGGTGGGGCGGATACGGGGTCAGCACGGAGCATACCGCCTACATCAATTTGAAGAAGGGCATTCCGGCTCCGCAATCCGGCTCGATGGCCCAGAACGGGAAAGTCATCGCCGAGCAGATCGGCGGTCAAATCTTTATCGATACGTGGGGATTGGTCAACCCAGGGAATCCGAAGAAGGCCGCCGATTATGGCGAGGCAGCAGCCCGGGTATCGCACGATGGAGAAGGCGTGTGGGGAGCGAGATTTTTCTGCGCAGCCATTGCGAAAGCTTTTGTAACGAGTGATATAAACGAGATTATAGAGGCGGGACTCGGGCAGGTGCCGGCGGACTCTACTTATTTGAAGGTGGCACGGGTAGTATTGGCATTCCATCAGGAGCAACCGGAAGACTTCAGAGCCTGCCGCGATATGCTGGAAAGAGACTGGGGCTATGACAAGTATCCGGGCGTCTGCCATATGATCCCGAATGCGGGTGTGTGTATTTTGGCGCTCATTTACGGCCAGGGAGACTTTAACCGCACGGTTGAAATCGCAACCATGTGCGGATGGGACACGGATTGCAATGCCGGCAACGTTGGCACCGTTCTGGGCGTCGCCTGCGGACTGGACGGAATCTCCGACAAATACCGCAAGCCGATCAACGATTCTATCGTGATGTCCGGTATCTCCGGCTATTTGAATATCCTTGACATTCCGACGTATGCGAAAGAATTGGCCATTCTGGGCTACCGACTGGCGGGCGAGGAATGTCCGCAAGCGCTGCGTGACAGCTTTACCGACCGGGAAATCTATTTTGATTTCGAGCTGCCGGGTTCGACGCACAATATCCGAGTCTCGGATTCGTTCCTGTGCGAAGCCAAGCATTCCACGGAGAAGGCTTATCAAGGGACGGGTTCGCTGCAAGTGCTCTTTGACCGCATGGTGAGGGGCGATCAATGCAAAATCTATTACAAGCCTTTCTATAACCGTGACGAGTTTAACGATGAACGGTATTCGCCGACGTTCGCGCCCAAAGCCTACTCCGGTCAAACTGTATCCATGCAGATTTATCTCGACCAATGGAACGGCAATGAAATGGCGGGTTTTGCGCCGTACGTCCGATTGGCCAAAAGCAAAAAAGACTTGCTGCAGGGTTATCAGAAGCTCGTGAACAACGAGTGGCTGCATGTGGAGTTCCAGATTCCCGATTCCGAAGGAGAGTTAATCGACGAAGTCGGGATCGTGCTGGAAGGTTATTCTCCGGGCAAATTCAAGAGCCTCGGCCGTATCTTCATCGACGAATTCAGAATCTATGGCAAGGCGGATTACGCCATCGACTTTGCCAAACAGGCGGTTAACTTCGGCTGTGTGACGCCTTTCGCCCATAACCACGGCGCATGGAGTCTTGCGGACGGCGCGATGTACCTGATGACCGCGGAGGCCTGCGACGCGTATACGGGCAACTATTTCGCGACCGACTATTCCGTGTCCGTAAAGTTGAATCCGCAAAACGGGCATTCCCATATGGTGGCTGTTCGGGCGCAGGGCGCACAACGCGGATACCATGTCGGCTTTGACGGGGAGAATCAAGTTTCCCTGTTTATCAATGATTTTGGTTATCGGAAGTTAACGGGAGCCGTTTTCCCATGGCAGAATAATCAAACGTATGAATGCCAGGTGACCGTTCAGGGCAACGTCATTACGTTGTCGATCGATGGACAGCAAGTCCTGCAGCATTCCGATGATACATTCGGCTACGGCATGTTCGGTGTTAGTACGCGGGATGCGGCCAGAACCTATTTTAGTCAAATCAGATTGACGGAGATTTAGTATGAAAATAATCGTAATCGGCAGCGCCAATATGGATATGGTCATGCAGACGCCTCGAATCCCGGAAACGGGAGAAACCCTTCACGGTAGCGGATTTTTCCTGTCCGGCGGGGGCAAAGGAGCCAATCAGGCGGTTGCTTGCGCGAACATGGGCGCGGAAACGTGGTTGCTGGGGAAGGTCGGGATGATATTTTCGGGCAATCCATCCTGCATAACCTGTCCAAATTCCGTGTGCACCATAATTATCTGACGGTGGAGACCGGCGTCAACACCGGAGTGGCCGCCATCACGGTCTGCGATGGAAATAACCGCATCATTCTCGACGGCGGCGCCAATAACCGGGTAACGCCGGCGTATATCGAACGCTTCCGTGAAGAAATTCTGTCGGCATCTGCTGTTATGCTGCAGCTGGAAATTCCTTTGGTTTCCGTATACAAAACAATCGAGCTGGCCATGGGCAAGGTGCCCATTTTCCTGAATCCGGCTCCGGCGATCCCGCTTGATGAAGCTCTGTTACGGGGTGTGGATTATTTCACTCCTAACGAAATTGAGTGCAAGCTCTATACGAATGTAACGGTTCTGAATACGGAGGATGCATTCGCGGCGTTGAATCGGTTACGTGAGAAGGGCATAAGATACCCTCTCATTACGCTCGGAGAGAAAGGTGTCGTCTATTTTAACGGCACGGAGAATGTGTACAAGGAAGGCCGTAAAGTGAACGCCGTCGATACGACAGCCGCAGGGGATACGTTCTCCGGCACGCTGGCGGCGATGATCACGGCCGGCAAAACTATGGATGAAGCTGTTGACATTGCCCAGCATGCTTCAGCCATTTCCGTGACTCGGCTGGGAGCACAGGATTCGATTCCATATTTGTCAGAATTGTAATATGCCTATCATGCAATATCAAAGGCAGTCCCAAGTTTGGGACTGCCGTTTTCATATGCCCAGCATGAACTATCATCAGTGAAGGCATACGGTATTGCGACCTTCGGATTTTACGGTTGCCGGTTATTATTTCACACAGCTGCCTCCCGCTTACGGAAGAACGTCTTTAGCGCATTATAAATCTCGCCTTTCTCCTTGATCACATAATACAGAAACTGTGGGTTATCCAAGTGCTTATATGCCGACATCAGTGTGCTGCTCCGGTTGTACTGGTTGACTTCACCATAACCGAAGATATTGGCGCGCTTGAGCAGCTCTTGAATCAGCCGTACGCAGCGCTCGTTGTCGCTCGTCAAGTTGTCGCCGTCTGAGAAGTGGAACGGATAAATATTGTAGCTGGCCGGCGGATACCTCGTCTCAATAATCTCTAGCGCTTTCAAGTAGGCGGACGAACAGATGGTACCGCCGCTTTCTCCACGGTTGAAGAACTCTTCCTCGGTAACCTCTTTGGCCTCCGTATGATGCGCGATGAACACAATGTCCACCTTTTCATATTGCCGCCTTAGGAACCTTGTCATCCAGAAAAAGAACGAACGCGCGCAGTATTTCTCGAACGATCCCATACTACCCGACGTATCCATCATAGCCAGAATGACTGCATTATTTTGCGGCTTTATAATCTCTTCCCACGTCTTAAATCGCAGATCGTCCGGTGAAATGCCGGCAATTTCAGGCCGACCCTCACGCGAGTTACGCCTCAAATTCTCAAGGATCGTCCGCTTCTTGTCGATGTTCGACATGATGCCCTTGCGCCGCACATCGGTGAAGCGTACCTCGGTAATTTCAATCTGCTCTTTGTCCTTACGTTTCAAGTAGGGGAGCTCGAGCTCCTCAAAAGCATATTCTCCAGATCGGCAATTGAAATTTCGGCTTCGACGACATCATCCCCGGGCTCTGAGCCGGCTCCTTCTCCTTTGCCTTTCGCAGGTGTCGGATCAACTCCGATCACGTCTCCTACCTGGCTGTCTCCGTTGCCTTGGCCGACATGTTTTTTCTTATTCGTATTAAAGACGAACCGGTATTCATCCAAGCTCCTGATCGGGATTTTGATGATCTGGCGGCCGTCGGACATCACTATATTTTCTTCGGAAATGAGATCGGGCAGGTTTTGCTTGATGGCATCTCTGACCTTTTGCTGATGGCGCGCTTGATCCTGATAACCTTTGCGGTGCAGGGACCAATCTTCCCGGGACAAAATGAACGAATGATGATTCATAGCCAGACACCCCCTGTCGCTATTTTTTGCGGATGTGTATTATTCAATATATTCAATCGGGGGCAAACGATGTGTGCGTTCTTGGGGTACTCGGTCGCTGGTAAAAAGAACATACATTCGATGACTGCCATATGTCGCGTTGATAGATTAAAATAGAGAAGAACGGTGTCGAGAATAAAAGGGGGAACAAAGGCCTCATGAAGTTTATACATACTGCCGATTGGCATTTGGGGAAATTGGTGCAGGGCGTTTATATGACGGATGACCAGCGATTTGTGCTGCAGCAGTTAATCGAGACGATTGAGCGGGAGCGTCCGGATGCCGTCGTCATTGCTGGTGATTTGTACGACAGGGCCGTGCCTCCGACGGAAGCGGTGGATTTGCTGGACGAGTTGTTTCAGAAAATTGTAATTGAGCTGAACACGCCGATTTTGGCGGTGAGCGGCAATCATGACAGTCCGGACAGGCTTAATTTTGCGACGAAAATTATGGAAGCGAGAGGACTGCATCTCGTCTGCCAGATGAAGCCGGATACGAAGCCGGTTGTTCTGCGCGATCAACACGGTGAGGTGCACTTTCATCTCATACCTTACGTGGATCCGGCACAGGTGCGCTATACATACGGCGATGAGCAGATTCGCTCTCATGACGATGCGATGCGTGCGGTCGTAAGCCGACTGGAGTCCGCACTTGACCCGCAAGCCCGGCACGTCGTTGTCGGACATGCCTTCGTCACGCCGGGAGCCGTTCCGCAGGAAAATACAAGCCAATCCGAACGGCCGCTGTCCGTAGGCGGCGCGGATCATGTGCATGCCGAATATTTCAAGTCGTTTCATTATACGGCGCTAGGCCATCTGCATCAGGCGCATTTCGTGTCCAACGAGACGATTCAATATGCCGGTTCTCCGTTAAAGTATTCGATTTCTGAGGAAACGCACCGCAAAGGCTTCTTCATAGTGGAAATGGATCGGGATGGCACGGTTCACGTTGAGAAAAGGGAGTTTAAGCCGGTGCGCGATATGCGGCGGATCATTGCCCCGATTGAGGAAATTGAAACTCATCCGGTGTGTGAGGATTACGTGTTCGTCACCTTGGTTAACGACAATCCGGTTCTTTTCCCGATGGAAAAGGTTCGTGCCGTTTACCCGAATGCGCTGCACGTGGAGCGCAGGGTGGCGTTGCCGACAGGCGGCGCTTCACTGGAACAGGGTGCGGAGACGGGAACCAGCCGGCGCGAGGCTGATCCGGTCTCTTTATTCGCGTCATTCTATCAAGAAGTGAAAGGTATACCGCTGGCGGAGGATAAGCAAAAGCTGTTTGCGCAATCGTACGCGGATGTTCTGAAAGAGGAAGGGGGAGCGGTATGAAGCCTGTTCGATTAAGCATGACGGCTTTCGGCCCCTATCGTCATACGGAAACGATCGATTTCAGCCTGCTTGAGAATCGGCGGCTGTTCGTGATCTCCGGCAACACCGGCGCGGGCAAAACCACCATATTCGACGCCATCTGTTTTGCGTTGTACGGGTGCGCGAGCGGAGAAGACCGTGCGGAGCCGCGGATGCTGCGCAGCCACTTCGCGGACGATGAAGTGTATACCGCGGTGGATTATCATTTTTCCATCGGCAAGCGCAGTTACCGGATTTTTCGGCAAATGGCTCATCGCAGAGGAAGCAACAAGAATGAGACGGGCGGCAAAGCGGAGCTTTACGAGACGACGTCGGGGCAAGAGGTGCCATGTATCGATCGTTTTACCGTGTCGGACGTCAATCAGAAGGTAGAAGCGGTGATCGGACTCACGCAGGAGCAATTCAGCCAGATCGTCATGCTGCCCCAAGGTGAATTTCGAAAGCTGCTTACATCGGATACGGAAAATAAAGAGGAGATTTTGCGGCGCATTTTCCGGACGGGCTTGTACAAGAAGCTGGAGGAGCGGTTTTATCAGCGCAATCGGGAGCTTCAGGACGCGCTCAAGCAGGCCAAATCCATGCAGGATGTGTATACGAAGCAAGCAGAGGAGACGTTGCCCCAACGGGAAGGCAGTGAGCTTTCTGTTACGCTGGATCAAGAATACATCTCTGCCGGTCAGCTGCTGGAAGGTTTAACGCAGGAAATCAGCCACTACGAGTCATCGGCGGCTGAGACGGCACAGCGCAAGACCGAGATTGCCGAACGGTTAAGCCTGCAGGAAACGGCTCTTCGCGAAGCTATGGCACTCGGCAGCCGGTTTATGCAGCTTACGGAGAAACGAACCCAGAAAGAACTAATGGAGGGGCGTCTCAGCGAAATTAACGAGAGCGAGCAGGCTGTGCATCTTGCTGAGCAGGCTTCGAGAATTAAGCCATATGAGGAACAAGCAAGGGAGTCGCAGAGTCAGCTTGAACTGAAGCGGAACCAGCAGCAGCTGAAGCTTGCGGAAGTGGAGACCGCAGAGAGCGGCCATGCTTTGGCAGAAGAGCGGTTTCGAACCGAGGAGGCGCGTGAACCCGAACGCCGCGAGGCGGAGAGGGAGCTTCAGAAACTGACGGAGCTCGTGCCGGTCGTACATACGTTGGACGAAAAGCGGCGTGAAGTAGAAATATTATTGGCGGAGGAGAAAGCTTGCGAAGCCAAACGCGAGTCATCGGAGGCGCAGTTGACTGCCTTGCGCGAAGAGAAGCGGAGCAAGTCCGAGCAGCTGCAATTGCTGGAAGCGGAATCGTCCAAGCTTCCGGAGAAGCTCGATCAGTACGAGCGGATGAAGCAGAAATATAAGCTTCTTAAGGAATTGCTGGAATTAGACAGGCGGCTCGCCGAACTCTCGGAGCTGAGTGTACGGCAGGAGCAAGCTGCTGTACTCAAACGAGCTGAACACGATCAACTGGAATCACAGTGGCTTGAAGGCCAAGCAGGACTGCTTGCGGCGCATCTTCATGACGGTATGCCTTGTCCGGTTTGCGGAAGCAGCGAGCATCCGGATAAAGCCTTTTCGGTCTCGTTGATCCCTTCCAAGGAGGAGCTTCAAGCCGCCAAGGAACAGCTTCGTCATGCGGAACAGCAGCTGAGCGAAGCCAAAGCTCAGGCGGCCGCTGCGGGCACCGGAATGAACGAAAGAACACAAATGATGACCGAATATGGCATCACTTCCGAGCCGTTTGCGGAGCAGCTTGCGAAAGCGGAAGCTGAGGGCAAGCTGCTCCGGACAGAGACGGATCAAATGAGGCGGCAGGCGGACAGTCTTTCGCCGTTGAGGCAGCAGATCTCGCAATTGGACATCCGGTTAGAGAAGCTCCAAGCGGAGAGGGAGCAGCTGCTGGCACGCCAGCATCAACTTTCGGTCGACCGCACATCCAAGGAATCGCTTCTGAACAATGAACTGAATCGGATTCCGGAAGCGTTAAGGTCATCGCAACGATTGGCTGAAAGGATCGGTGCACAGGAGACTTTTGTCCGTAAACTGTCTGCAGCCTGGCAAGAAGCGCAGCAGCAGCGGCAAACGACGCACACTCGTCTCGTCGAGGAGAAAGCGAATGCCGCTCAAATTACCGGCCAATTGGCGGAAGCAGAGCAGTTAAGCCGGCAACACGCGCTCCGCTTCAAGGAAGAACTGACCAAATCCGGCTTTGCATCGGCCGAGTCGTACGCAGCAGCCAAACTGCCGGAAGCCCAGCGGAACAACCTGAAGCTGCACATCGAACAGTTCAGGTCAACCTTCTCCTCGCTGCTGCATCAGATCGCAGAGCTGGAGGGAGAGCTGGCCGGGCAAACGCCGCCGGTGCTTGATGAGCTTCATGAAGCGATAGCAGTCGTTAAGAATGAGCTTGAAGCAGCTTCTACGGAGCTTCACACGCTGCAGAGATACATGCAGGAAGCCCAGCGGCTTCATACAGCCATTGCCAAAGCGCACGAGCAGTTCAAAGAGCTGGAGCTGCAGCAGCAGCAAGTAGCCGACATCTATCAGATGATGAAAGGCGACAATTCTCATAAAATGTCGTTCGAGCGTTATATCTTGATAGAGTTTCTGGACCAGATCCTGAATGCGGCTAATCTGAGGCTTCAAGATCTGTCCAACGGACAGTTCCTCCTCCAAAGAAGCGGCCGCTTGGAAGCCCGCGGCAAGCAAAGCGGCCTCGGCTTGGATGTCTACGATGCATACACCGGGCAGAACCGCGATGTGAAGTCGCTGTCCGGCGGCGAGAAGTTTAACGCCTCACTTTGTCTGGCGCTGGGCATGACCGATGTCATCCAAGCCTACCAGGGCGGCGTATCCATCGAAATGATGTTCATCGACGAAGGCTTCGGTTCTTTGGATGAGGAATCTCTGAATAAAGCGATCGTCACCTTAATTGACTTACAGCGCGCAGGCCGGATGATCGGAGTCATCTCCCACGTCCATGAATTGAAGCAGGCGTTCCCGGCTGCACTGGAAGTGAGCAAAACTAAAGAAGGCCACAGCCGCACTGCTTTTGTTCTCAGATAAAATAAGCGAAATGGAGAAGCCCTTAGAGCGATAACTGCTCTAAGGGCTTCTCCCCCTTTATTCTTAGCGCTCGATGCTGTGCAATCGGAATGGAAAACAAACAAGCTAACGTCACGGTGATAATAAAGACAAACCAACGCCCGGCGAACTCCGTTAAAGACAGCGTTAAACTAAGGAGCAGGCAGCGGGTAGCCACCAGCAGACATTCCCTCCAGACGAGAAAAGAAGTTTGCCGAACGGCGCCTAAGTGTTGAATAAACCGGAACTGCTGGGTATTCCAGACGGTTGTAAAGAAGATCATCCCCACGGCGGTCAGCAGGTTTGAAGTAATTAAGGCTGCAGGTACTCGCAGAAGCACGATCAGGAAACCGGCAGCGAGCAGAAGAGTGCCCAACCAGAACCAGCGGCTCTCGCTTATTTTCACTCTGCGGAACATCCAGAAACCTATGATCGCGCATAAGGTGTACAGCATGTTTAACAATGCGATTAACAGCTTGTCTTGTGTAACGGAGAATGTGAAAAGCAGCGTAAACAGATTTTGGAATTGCAGAAAAACTCCCCCCGCCAGGAGCGAAAACAACATCGATATCGAACCGGGTTGACCGAATGCCGTACGAAACCGAAATCTTCCGTGTTCGTGCTTGTCCTCCGCATCAATCGGGCTCGGTAAAGTAATGCGCGGCATGTACGCCGAAAAGACAAGCATCAGCGCCACGAATAGGAGCATAAGCCAAAAGGAGCCGCCGTAACCGAAACCGTCGATCACCGTGGCCGCTGCGAAAGGGACAGCCATGGACAGCACCTGGAACGTTACGCTTATATAGGCAAAATAGGGTGCAAACTCGCTGCTTTTGGCCTGCAATGCCACACTGAGGCTTTGCACGGCTTGCGCTAAGCCGAACATGAAGCCTACAGGCACACCCAGCAGTATGATCCACAGCATTCGGTTGTCGATGTGAACGTACATCAAATACAAGAAAGCCGCAGCCCCGCATACAGCGGAGACGGCGAGCGGCAGCCGAATAGAATAACGGGTCAGCAGCTTAGCCGCAGCGATGAACGCTATGCCCCAGCAGACAAACATGGACATGTTGTACAGAGAAACTTCAGACACATGCTGACCCTGTTCCCAAATATATAAATTGACGAAAATCCCGATGTAGATAGCGATGACAGAGCTTAGCGTATTCATAATGAGCAGTTTACGGATCTCTGTGGACACGGCTTGCCCCCTTTTCGTCTGATTCTTATTTCACCGCGCCGGCTGTAATACCGCTGGCTATTCTGCGTTGGAAGATAATATAGACGAGCAATACAGGCACGATAATAATGAACAACGCCGCAAAAAGCGGACCCCACTCGGTGCGGTATTGCATCTCCGCTTGCAGCACGGCGATTTGCACGGGAAGCGTGTATTGTACCGGGTCATTGACGAGAATCGTACCCATGATGAACTCGTTCCAGACATTCAAAATGTTGATGATGGCGATGGTGATGAGTCCGGGCTGGGAAAGCGGCAGCATGACCCGGAAAAAGGTTCCGTAGTAAGAAGCGCCGTCCATGATTGAAGCTTCCTCCAGCTCTTTGGGGAGCGATCTGAAAAAGCCGACGAGCACAAATATGCCGAAAGCGAGCACGCTCGAAGTATACACCAGGATCAGTCCAAGCTTCGTGTTGATCAAATGCATGGAGTTCATCAAGAAGAACAACGGAATGAGCGCCAGAATGAAAGGAACCATCATAGACGATACATAGAGCAAATACAAAGCATTGCTTCCCTTAAATTGATATCGCGCCAGCACATAAGCCGTCGTTGCGGATAACAGCAATCCGAGCAGTGTTGAACCGATCGTTACGACGAGTGAATTGACGAAATAGACGTTAAAGCTGTAGCTCTCCCACACATAGGAAAAATTGGACCATATCAACGGCATGTTGGGCAGAGCCCATGGCGCGTTCAGGAAAAATTGCTCGTTGTCTTTCAGCGCATCCAGCAGCGTCCAGAGCAGCGGATACAACACGGAGACGCTCCAAAGGATGAGAAGCGCGTAGAATATGACTTTCACGACAGGGTTTCTGATGCCGTCACTCATCGGTTTGTCTCCCTCCTCAGCTGAGCTCCACAGATTCATGACGCATGAGGCGTTGGAGAACGACGGTCGTGATGAGCGAAAGCGCCAGTATGAGTACGCCGATTGCGGCTCCGAAGCCGAAGTGATATTGCCTGAATGCCATTTGGTACAAGTACGAACCCATGACCTGAGTCGTATTGTCCGGCCCGCCCTCGGTCATAATCCAGACGATGACGAAGGAGCCGTTCAGTGTGGTCATCATGATGTTCAGGATGGACACTTTCATCTGCTCCCATATCAGAGGAACTGTAATCCGGCGAAACTGCGTCCATTGGCCGGCACCTTCAATATTCGCCGCTTCATAATAGGATGCCGGAATATTCTGAATGGCTGCAATCATGAGAATCATATAAAACCCGATTCCCGCCCAGATCGACGGAGGAAGCAGCATCCATATCGTATGCTGGGGAAAACCCAGCCAGGTGATATCTACTTTCGATTCGGTAAATAGGGAAAGAAATCCGTTAAGAAACCCGATTTGCGGATTGTATATGAAGTTCCACAGTACGCCGATAACGACGACGGAAATGACATTCGGAATGAAAAATATCGACCTGAAAAAACCGGCCATTCTGAATTTGAAGCGCGTCAAGGCAACGGCAAAAAAAGTGGCAATGATCATGATGCCGATCACTTTGCCTGCAACAAGAAAATAATCGTTGCCGATGGCTCGCCAAACGATCGGATCGTTGAACATTTCTGTGAAGTTGCCGAGTCCGACAAAGTCTTTGGTCTCCGACATGCCGGACCAATCGAACAAGGAGTAATATAAGGCCTGCAAAACCGGATAAATGGTAAAGACACAAAAGAACAAAAATGTAGGAACGATGAACGAAATAATAAATACATTTCTATGCCGCTTGACCGTCCCCGTCGACATCCGCGCTCACCGTCCTTCAAGTTCGCGAAGGATGATTAAGGCGGCCGCCCCAATCACCCTTCGCTTGATCTTGCCTTCAATTCGCAGTCTTACTTCGATGCTTTTTTGACTACGTCCGTTACGCGCTTAACCCATTCTTCAGGAGTGATCGTCTTAATGGTCAGCGCATCCGTCGCGTCCATCATCGCTTTATCCACGTCTGCGTTATACGTGATGGTCGGAACGACGACAGTATTCGCATCGGTCAAATACTTCGCCGCATCTTTAACGAAGTTCGGCGCATTGGAGCTGCTGATATCGCCTTTGATGTTCGAAGGGGCGCCGCTGAGCTCAGCCCACTGGGAAGCTTGCGCTTTCGAGAAGATGAATTGGAGGAACGCTTTTGCCGCTTCTTTGTTTTTGCCTTTCTTGGCCACCGCTACGGTTGCCGTGGATGTATTGGCTACAACCTTGCCGCCGGCATCATGGGTGATGGAAGGAATGAAGCCGAAGTCGAACCCTTCCGGAATATCTTTGGACATTTCGTTAGGCAGCCATAGACCGTTCGGGATAAATGCATCTTTGTGCTGCAGGAACAGCATTTGCGAGTCGGTGTGATTGATTTGAATGGAGGCTTTGTCGATGAATCCCTTGTCGCGCATTTGGACGATTTTATTGAGTGCGGTAAGAACAGCCGGCTTCTCGAAAGCTTCCACCTTATTCGCCGCCATGTCCTGCAGAATGGAGTAGTCGTTATTATTGGCCGCCACTATGGCAGGGAATAGAATGGCTCCGTTAATGTAGTAAGGGTATTTACCGGTATGGATGAAAGGCGTGACGCCGTCCGCTTTGATTTTCTCGCTCACTTCCATGAAGGAGTTGAAATCAGTCGGTTCCGTCCAGCCTTTGTCCGCAAACAGCTTTTTGTCCCAGAAAACACCCCAAGAATTAAGGACCAGCGGAATATTGAAGGTTTTACCGTCATATTGCTGAGGAGGCTGTGCCAAAAGGTCTGTAATCAGTTCGCCGTCGATGTTCTTAGCCGTCTTGATCCAGTCCGTCAAGTCTTCGAGCAGATCGTCTTCGACCATTTGCCGGTCATTGATGCCTGCGCCGTCAATGTATACGAAATCAGGCGGATTTCCCCCGATCCAGCGCGGTTTGTTCTGATCGTTGATTTTTGGCCCTGCCGATTGTTTGATTTTCAGATCCGGATTTGCAGCTTGGAAATCCGCAATGACTTTTTTCCACCATTTGTCTCCGAAACCGCCTACGAAGTATTGGATTTCAAAGTCGCCCGTCAATTTCGTTGCCGTGTCGCCCGATCCGGACGGCGAAGCCGGCTGTGAGGCAGGAGCGGAAGATTGCGCACTGCCGGAAGGCGAATTGGACGCTTCCTTGTTCGAACCGCCGCCGCATGCTGCAAGCGTCAGTATGACCAACAGCAAGGCCATAGTAAGTGCCGTGATTTTTTTGTTGAACCTCATTAAGAATCCTCCCAAGTCATTTGGTTTTTGTACCGATGACTGAGAGCGCTGTCAATATTCTAATTCTATTATTCCGTTCAGCAAGGAATCCTGTCAACAGCTTTTATGGCGCCGACATGCCTGCAGCCAGGCCGATAATCAATAGAAGTAAAACAAGCAGCAGTACCATGCCGTTCAGGATGGTGCCGATAATCGCGAACATTTTTCTATAACCCGCCCGCGCGAGGCCGATAATACCTAGAATCAGCCCGATGAAATGGATCACGATGAAAAGGGGGAACAGAATGATATAGGGCAAAATGGGTGTGACAGCGGCGATGATTTCTTCTTCGGTCATCGTCGGATTGCCGTTCGGATCCACGAGCGTGGAGAGATCGAGCGTGGATGAAACCAGGCTCACAATGACAGTGGTGACGATGATTAAGCCGAGTATACCCACTATGCCCATGATAAACGATGCGATGCCGAACCCGCTGTGCTTGAGAGGGGCGTTGGGCTCCCTTACCGGTTCGAAAGCCGGCTTGTTGTCGAACGGTTCTTGTTCACTCATGACATTTCACCTCATTCAAGTTATGATAATCAAAGGTTTGCAGCTGACTGCACAAGGAGGTCTATCCTATATGAACAAGTATACAAAAATTGGAGCCGTCGCCGCCATGTTATCCGTCGTCTTGGGTGCCTTCGGGGCACATATGCTCAAGGATTGGCTGACTAAGGACGCTCTGGAGGTTTATCAGACCGGCGTTCAGTATCATATGTATCACGCCATAGGCATTTTGCTGGTTGCCGCCCTCATCGACCGGCTGCCGTCCCGCAAAGCGGCCGTCTGGGCGGCGCGGCTGCTGTTGCTTGGTATTGTGCTGTTTTCCGGCAGTCTCTATGCTTTGGCGCTAAGCGGCGTTAAAATTTTGGGCGCCGTTACCCCTCTCGGAGGCGTCGCTTTTATCGCAGGCTGGATCTGCCTAGCATTTGCAGCACGTAACGTTACCAAGTAATTACCCAACACGCAGAGGATAGTTACATTGTAACTTCCTCTGTTTTCCTTTATTCGAGGAAATGATGCAAAATGTTCGAATGAGAGCACTGGCTACTGCCGGTATGTACTGTAAGGCGGCTGAACC
>NZ_JXAL01000020.1 GCF_000829465.1 Cohnella kolymensis
CTACGCATCGTCGCCTTGGTGGGCCGTTACCTCACCAACTAGCTAATGCGCCGCAGGCCCATCCGCAAGTGACAGATTGCTCCGTCTTTCCCAGCCCTCTCATGCGAGAGCACTGTTTATCCGGTCTTAGCATTCGTTTCCGAATGTTATCCCGATCTTGTGGGCAGGTTGCCTACGTGTTACTCACCCGTCCGCCGCTAAGCATCAGAGAAGCAAGCTTCTCATCAACTCCGCTCGACTTGCATGTATTAGGCACGCCGCCAGCGTTCGTCCTGAGCCAGGATCAAACTCTCCATAATAGAGAGCCATGAAGGCTCAAAATGCTGACTTAAAAAAGTAAATCCTTGTCTATCGTCCCAAAGGACGACAGGAACCGTATTACGCTCGATGTTCAGTTTTCAAAGAACAATGTTGTTTTTCTTGTCTGCCTCGTTTTCCGCGGCAGGAGTTATATCATATCGCGTATTGCCATCTCGTTCAACCCTCAATATTTTCCATTCCCATGAATTCCATTGAAATGTTTGATCTCAGGTACTTAACGCGCCCCGCCGTTTCAGCGGCAGGAGTTATATCATACCGCGATCGACCATCATTAGCAATCCTCAATATTTTCCAACTTTCATCGTTTCGTCCCTTATAAAAACTTACTGTTTGCCAAAGAAAATGGATTACTGTGGTACCGTTCCGGATGTCTCGCGTATTTTTGCCTGGAATGTTGTTTGATTGGCCTCCCGCTGGCAAAGCAAGCATAACTCCACTGTTTGTTACGATACTTATCCCATTGATGTTGATTCAATGTATGAACATAATCTTTACTCATGACGTCATATGGCGCACCTGACTCAGACATGGATCGGATGATTTCTTTCAAATAGGAATCCACTTGTGAAAAGTGGAAAAATCGCAACGGTCGATCATTTACGCAGTAACTTCCGTCAGGCAGCTTCCTAACCGTTCTCTCATACAAATTCCAAAATGCCACATTATAGCCGGGGTGTTTCAAAAAATATACGTCAAAATAGCATGGCGCTAAATCCAGCCACCGCTGATCGTCAAACAAACCTTCCTTTATGTCTTTGTAACAATAGCGTGCGAGTCTGTTTTTCCACCATTGGATAAAAGCAGTCGAATTGCCGTTTCTTTTCAGAGCAAAAAAACCGGCGTTGAACAGTCCGGTTTTCAGAATCCCAAGCTCTTTCCATCGGATGCTTTGGTATTTATTTACCGACGAAGAGACAGGATGAATTAACGGATAGATAGAGTGAGGAGTTAGTAGGATGGAATTTGTCTCTAACGTTTCGGCGATCTCGTCAAACGGAGAAAACAGTCGAGTGTCGGTATCCAGATAAACAAACATATCGTTGTGCTTATATGTCGTTAACAAATATTCCATGAGTACGGGTTTTAACGAGCAAGTCGCTTGAAGCGCATCATATTTGAATACATATCGATCAAAATCCTCGAACCCCATATCTTTTGCGAGCACCACTTCATCAAAAACAGGGCAATGCTTGAGCGGCTCATGCATTTTTCGTTCCACCAAGCAGAGAACCACTTTGGCATGCGGCATATGTTCTTTGATGGATTCAGCCATGACCAGGGCCTTAGGCAAGTGACTTTTGGTCGCTATTGTTCCAATGATCATGAGCGCCCCGCCTCCTCATGGAGAAATATCCTTATCCAATTGCTTTCTGGCAGCTGTTTCTGAGAAATAGCGCTCGATATAGACCTTTGAGCGGTCAGATCTTTCATTCCAACATCCTTTACTGCTGTAAAGGTCGATCACTTTGTCGGCAAACTCCTCCGATTCATCTGAAATCGAGATGAAGTTCTCAATTTCGGGCATACCTTCCGCTCCGATCGAAGTCGTAACTACAGGTATTCGGTAAAATAAGGCCTCCACGATTTTCCCTTTCACACCAGCGCCGAATCGCAGCGGAGCGACAACCAATTTGCACTCTGAGTAATAGCGTTGAAGTTCATGATCGGATATATAGCCGGTGATCACGACATGGTCAGAATGCAACCCTTTGATTTCCGGTGTGGGATTGGAGCCGATAATATACAATTTGATTTCGGGAAATTGTTTTAAAATTCTGGGGAATATGTCCCGGGTAAACCACATCACTCCGTCGATGTTCGGTTTATGCGTAAAAGCACCCACAAACAGAAGGTCTTTCCTGCGATCAAATGGTGCGATTTCAACATGCTGCTTTTCATCATATACATAAACTGGAATTTGCCTGATTCTTTTGGCCGGTAAAGCTTCGGCAAGGATTTTCCGTTCAAACATACTTACCACATGAATGGCATCCGCTTTTTCAAACAATTTGAACTCGCGATCCTTCCACCGTTGGGAGATTTCAGCAGCGCTCTATCCCCTGTTACTTCATAATTTCTTCGTTCACGCAGATAAAAAAGGTCGCTGGCATTATATATGGTCTTTGCGTTTGTATATTTTTCTAAGTGACCCATGTACTGTTCTGCAATAAAGGGGAAAATCAGGTATGCGTAGTTGATGTATTTGCCGTTCTTTTCTATCCATTGCTTAAGGGTCTTCTTTTGGTCCTGCTCATACAGCACCTGGATACCGGCTTGCTCAAGCATGGATGCATAAGGCTCAAACCGGCGGAAATAACCTGAATAGACGACGTGCAGCCCCATAGACACAAATAATTTTAAATAATGATACGTCATTCTGTTCGCAGTGGATTGGTCGAAAGCGGGCCCTTCCAAGCCGATTACCAAAATCGTTTTTTTGTCGCGGCTCCTGTCCCTCGCCCAGAACTTATCGCGGTATTTCTCCATATGCTCCGTGTTTAGGGTTTCTCCCCATTGTTCTCTGAATCGTAGTTCATCCTCTTGGGGTTGAGTTAGCTTTCTCGCGGAATGAGCTTTGACGCGATGATATTCAACAACAGAAGCTGGCTGATACATTACTTTGAATCCTTCTTTTCTGACTTTAAACGCAAGATCAATCACTTGGCGGGATCGTGAAACATATCGCGGATCAAAGCCGCCGGCCAAGCTCCATAACTCGGGACGAATAATGAAGCATGCGGAGCAGATGAAATCAACTTCTTTAACATAATTGTATTTTGACCGATTGGGATCGTCGCCCTCTCCATAGTTCAATCCATCCCCGTTATTCCAAATGACTCCGCCTGCTTGATACAGCTTCCCGTTTGGGCTTACAACTTTCGGCCCCCCCATACCGGTCGTCGGATGACGTTCCATAAGCTGCACTAGTTGTTGCAGCCAGTTATTCTGAACGATCGTATCCCGTCTCAAAAAGACGAAGTATTTACTGCGTTTTATTTCATCCCATTTCATGTCTATATACACATTGGGATCCTCACCGGCGAAATAAATTTGGTAGGACAGACTCTGGGTGTGCTTTCTCACGGATTGCTCGCATTGATCCGTAAGCTTCTTATCCTTATCGGCAAGGATGATGATGGAAACCTCGGGTACACGGAGCGACATTCTCATACCTCCTCAAAGGCAGCTTAGACGTCCGCTACGGCTTGTCCCTAGTGCATTGTACAAGTCAGTCAGCTGTTCGTTTTAATAAGCTCTTCTCCATTATATGTACGAAATACCTAAAGCGTTTGTATAAGTCGCTAACTCCTCCATGCCTTTTTTAAGCAAATAATGATGTCCATTCGAGGGAAGAATATACGAGGTGAGGAGGCTGGAGAAGTGGAATCCCAGTGCAGCGATTTATCCCCGCAGATCAGTGAAGTAAAAAAACAATTTACGAATGTCTACGAGAGTTTAGCCCAATTCACATCCTCTTTGGATCAAGAAGGAATTGACATGCTGAACGATCTCAAGAGCATTTCCAAAAAAATTACGGATGCAGGCAAGTTAGCGTCCGCTTATCATTTGAGTCGTCTACTCGTACCGTATACAAACAAATGCCACGAAATTTTCAACTCGGTGCGGCAGCTAAGCACTAAACGTAAAGGAGCACTCATTGTCGTCCAAAGAGAGGATCCGATTGATGATTGGATCACCAAAGGCACTCCTATATTTGCGGAAATTTCAAGCTCGCTTTTAGACTCCATATTTCATGTAGGAAGCCCTTTGCATGACGGTGCGGTATGGATCCAAAACGATATCATTGTTTCAGCCGCAAATATCCTCCCGCTCACCAAAAAAACCTATAAAAATAAAAAGTTGGGCACACGCCATCGGGCAGCAATCGGGTTGAGCGAGCTAACGGACGCATTAGTATTCGTAGTATCCGAGGAAACCGGGAAAGAATCGTTTTCCTTCAATGGATCCCTCTATCCGTTTCAGATGATCATCCAAAAATAAAGATCATATCGGAGAGAAACATATGAACGAAATTACTTGTGAGAGCGATTTTACTCATCTGCGTACGGAGATGACAAAGAAGCTTGCGGTAATTGCCAAAAAGCTTGAGCACGATATTTTGACAATCGACCAAAACAATATTCAAATCCTCAACGACATCGAAGAGATATCAAAAGGACTTGCCGATCTGGAATCGAGAACATCAACCTACTTTTTGAATTGTCTGCTGGCTGAGTACACGGAATATAGCGCAGAATTATCTCGAACAATACATAAATTGAGTCTAAACAGGCACGGAGCTCTGATTGTCATCGAAAAAAATGACCCCGTATCTCCTTTAATCAACGGAGGAACATCCATACAGGCTCGAGTTTCCAGCCAGCTGTTAGAATCCATTTTCCATCCGGAAAGTCCGCTGCATAAGGGAGCGGTTCTGCTCCAATCGGACCTGATCATTTCAGCCGCTAATCAACTGCCCTTTACCCAACAAATTTTTTGGGATCGGAGCTTTGACCCCCGTGAAATGGCGGCCGTCGGTTTATCCGAACAATGCGACGCGTTAATCTTACTTGTCTCCGATAAAGGATCCACCTCATTTTGTGTGGGTGGAAGACTGTATCCTTTCTCGGCAAAATAAACATTCCTCGACCTTGCCTCTATTCCTGCCGATTACGATTGCATCCGTCATATTTACAAATAAACCGTTCTCCACAACCCCAGGTATCCTATTCAATTCGAGATTTAAACCATTCGCATCATGAATTTCATCAAATCCGCAATCCAATATGAAATTTCCGTTATCCGTAATATACGGAGCTCGACCAGCAGTCCGTAATTTGGATTCACAACCCAATCCATCAATCCTGTTTCTTGTCATTTGCCAACCGAAGGGTACGATCTCAACCGGCAGCGGGAAGCTCCCCAAAGTCTTAACACACTTCGTCTCATCGACAACGACCAAGAACCGCTCTGCGAGTGAAGCAATCATTTTTTCGCGCAGCAAAGCACCCCCTCCGCCTTTAATCAAGTTGAATTCGGCGTCGACTTCATCTGCACCATCGATCGCTAAATCAATTTTCTTCGCATTGTTAATGTCGATTAAAGGGATGCCAAGACTCCGTGCAAGCTCTTCTGTTTTCGTCGAGGTCGGTACTCCTTTCATCTTCAATCCGTTCTTCACGAGCTGACCAAGCTTAACGATCGTCCAATAAACGGTGGAGCCTGTGCCAAGGCCTACCACCATCTCATCCTTCACATATTCCGCAGCTTTTTCACCTGCGATTTGTTTGGCATCCATAGACTGAGTTCCTGCCTTCAAAAGTATATTCAACGCACATAGTAAAAAAATAGGCTAATCCCAACAGGGGATTAACCTATGTTGTGGTGCAATTTACTTACCCCTGCATCCCTTTTCGAACCCAATCCGCGACGGTAACAACTCTTTTGGCTTGGTGAATGACTGCAGACCGGATGTCATTTTCATTTTCGCGAATTTTATTGTTTTGATCAACACTAACGCTGGTACCGTACGGGTTGCCTCCGGCTGCGAACAGTACCGGATCCGTATACCCCGGCGCCACGACAATCGCACCCCAATGGTACATCGTCGTGTAGAGATTCAGTATCGTTGCTTCCTGACCGCCATGGCTATTTTGTGCGGAAGTCATTGCACTGACAACTTTATTTACTGTTTTGCCCTGGAACCATATGCCGCCCGTCGTGTCCAGGAATTGTTTCATTTGAGACGCAATATTCCCGAATCGTGTAGGGGTGCTGAAGATGATTGCATCCGCTGCAACAATATCGTCAGGTGTAACAACGGGAATGTTTTTTGTTGTTTCTGCATGAGCCTTCATAGCCTTATCGCCTTCAATTACGCTTTCCGGAAGGATCTCCTGCACCTTGTAGATCGTGACATCCGCACCTGCTTCCTTTCCTCCCTCTTCAGCCCATCGTGCGAGCTGGTAGTTCGTCCCGGTCGAACTGTAATATACGACAGCTAATTTAACCTTAGACATTCTCGTTGATCATTCCTTTCCTCAAATTGCATCGGATTCCATGAATTCAACGCTTAGGGTTATAATTTGCTTTATAAAACAAAAAAAATCCCTTGCAAAGGCAAGAGATTTCAACTTTATGTATGGTGGAGTCAAGGGGGATAACGAAATCCAGATTTAACTTGCTGCCGAAGATTGATCGACGAAGCAGATCGCAGCGGTATATTTCGATGCCGTGCTCGTCCGCCTCCGGCTCCCTGCGCGCGGAACGCCCCCCGATTCGGGGTTCTCTCCCAACCCTAGTCCACCATACAAAAAACCACGTCAATTGACGTGGTTCGTTACGTATGTATGGTGGAGTCAAGGGGGATCGAACCCCTGACCTCATCGCTGCCAGCGATGCGCTCTCCCACCGGCGACTGTAATGAGGGACAATTCCTTCGCGATGTAAGGCAATTACTTATTGATCTGACTGTCAAAAGAAAATGTGTGTATTTAGAACTTGATGAGTAGCTTATCCAAGAAAATTCAAGAATCTCACTAAACTAAAAGTAAAACCAGAAGAAGGTTAATTGAATACTGTCTGCTCTTTTTGACCAAAATATTCTGTATATAACTTGACAGGAGGAGTTTGGGTGAGCAGAGTGCTTTTATTTTCCTTATTCATGATAATATCGCTATTTACATCAACTAACCCATTTGTGACCGCCAGCGAGTTGGATAATAATTCAGCGGCGTTACAACGGTTAGCTAAGAATAGTGGCGGTACACTGAAAGTCATATGGAATGAGCAAACAAACACTCCCTCAATACTAACCGGTACATTGTCGGTTCCTTCCATGCACTCACCTCAGTGGATCGCTTATGAATTTCTAAAGCAAGCAAAGTCAATCTATGGTCTCCATAATCCCGAAAGGGATATGAAGATCATCGATATTGAACGAAGCCAAGACAAGATTAATGTCCGTCTTCAACATCTGCTATTTGAAACACCTGTATGGGGAAATTGCCTTGTAATTGACATGGATATCGACGGTGTCATTCGACGTGTAGAGGGCACTGTGCACCCTAATTTGGAGAAACAATTGTTTAACCGCCCGATGCATGCAGCAATTACAAAAAATGAAGCCATTGCAACAGCTAAAGCAACTACTCAGGGACAACTTGCAAACGAACCAACAGTTTACAGTTATTACCTGCCCTCAAGAACTGGAACTCCGCTTATTTATGTCGTACAACTTCAATACAGCAATCCGGAAATTGCGACAACTACTTTAATACACTCTCTCACAGGACGAGTGTTAGAGCAATATAAAAAATAGTGAAAAGGCTGCTTTTTGCGGCTTTTTCACTACATTTTTCATACTGACGTTATTGACTTAAATCTAAACCCATTCGACGCTCCTCAATATCTGGCGTTCCATGAGCGCTAATATAAATTCAACGTAATAGTCCTTACGCACAATGACTTTATATTTATGATCCTCATATGCATAAAATAACACATCGGTATAGACACTGTTCTCCTCGAATTTCTTCTGTACTTCTTTTATCCCCTTTAACAAAATTCCATTTTGCAAAATCTTGATTTCGAATTCAATATCCGCACCATCTGCTGCTTCACGGATTTGTACACACTCCTGATCAAATCGATAAGTAAGCTGCATTTCTGTTACACTCCTTCTGGTTACATCAAATATCTGAAATAAACGTAAAAGCTCGAAAGAACAATTGACAGCAACATAAGTGGGAACCCGTATTTTAGGAACTGCACAAATTTTATCGGATGTCCTTCTTTACCCGACATACCCGCAACGATAAGGTTCGCGCTTGCACCGATCAAAGAGCCATTTCCGCCTAAACACGCACCGAGGGCAAGACTCCACCACAACGGCTCCAAATCACTTACACCCATATTACCCATTTCCTGAATCATGGGGATCATTGTCGCGACAAACGGAATATTGTCTAGAAATGCAGACGCAATAGCACTAAGCCATAAGATAAGTAAGGAAGTAGCGACTACGTCACCATTAGTCAACTCAATTGCTTGTGCCGCGAGCTTTGCGATTACCCCCGTTTCAATAAGACCCGAGACAAGAACGAACAAGCCTACGAAGAAGAATATCGTCGTCCATTCGACTTTAGTAAAGGCTTCCTCCATCATATGCTCACCAGTAAGGAGGAGGAGAACAAATGCCCCTGCCAGTGCAACGGTTGCCGACTCCAAGTGCAATGATTGATGAAGGAAGAATCCAAGGATAGTCAGACCTAGCACAGTCAAACACTTACGAAGCAATTTGTGATTAGTAATAAGCTCCTTTTCATCCAGATCCATAATACTTTTCGTCAATTCAGGTGTGGTTTGAATCTGTTTGCGAAAAAGTAGGACAAAAATGGGTATATAAATAACCATAACTAAAGCCGCGATAGGAGCCAGATTGTTGATGAAAGCCATGAACGTCAATTCTTTAACCGCGCTGCCTATCATGATGTTTGGAGGATCTCCGATCAGCGTTGCTGTGCCACCGACATTAGATGCAATAATTTGAGTAATTAAGAATGGTATAGGAGGCACTCGTAACTGACGTGTAATACTAAAAGTGACGGGTACCATTAGAAGCACTGTTGTAACGTTATCTAAAAATGCAGATCCTATTGCGGTAATAAGGGCTAGTGCAATCAGAATGCGAACAGGATTGCCTTTAGACTTCTTGGCCGCCCATACTGCAATAAATTTGAACAGCCCTGTGTCAGCTGTTATGCTTACAATGATCATCATACCTATAAGAAGACCGAGCGTGTTGAAGTCAATATGATGTAATGCCGTTTCTTGATCCACGATACCTAGCGCAACCATGAGTAACCCGCCGATCATGGCTACAATCGTGCGATGAACCTTTTCTGAAATAATAAGTGCGTAGATAACAAGAAAAATTCCGATTGCCCAGATGGCTTGTTGCTCCATTAGTTATTCCTCCGATTTCAGCTGCAGTTGACATTATTAATTTCCCCTTTAATACTTACACATAAACTCTGAACACACATGGTTCACTTTCTCAGCCCCCTTTCCAAGCCAAATTAGATGTCCCCATGAATCAAGTAGGCAGAGTTCTGACTTATGAATATTTTGATGCGCATGATATGCGTGATCAATAGGTACTGCGTTATCGTTCTTGGAATGCATAACCAGAGTGGGGCAGTGGATGGTTTGTAAGTCGATTGAATTGATTGTCTTTGTCTGGGAAACATCGATCAGAAAACCATGCCCAGAGCGCTGCCGATTTAACATCCTCCGAAACTTTTCGATATCTTCGGCATCAATATGAGTCCGTAACTCTTTAAAGGATAACTTGCTAAATGATAACGCCATTTTATTGAAGATAAATTCGGGGGTCACATTACTCATCCATTTGAGTGTTGACCATATAAATTTCTCTAACGAAGGACGAAATAATATTTGCGCTGCTATATATTCCCTGTTCTTAGGTGTAAGCCATTCTGTTGAAACAGCAGATTGTAAGATGAGACAACGTACCCGATCAGGAAAACGAGAAGCAAAATAAATCCCACTTGGACCACCAGCAGAAATTGCTATAACGTGAACTTTGTCAATTTGCAGATGATCTAATAAAGCTACATAAGCTTTGCATGCAGAATCTATGCTTGTGCCAATCAAGTGAGAAGTGCCTCCATAACCTGCTCTCGAAGGAGTAATCAACGAGTAACCATTCTTAGTTAAATCATCATACCCAAACTCCTCGTCACAATTTGAATGTCCTCCATGCATAACAAGAACAGGAACCCCTTCACCGACAATTGAATACTCGATAGGTACTTCTTTCTTGTAATAGAAGATATGTTTGCGTCTCATAGTACACCTCCTCTAACTTAGACTTTTTTATTGAATGACCTAAAAAAAACAAAAAAAGAGCCCTTGGTGCAGGCTCCTCCATTTTGTACAGATATTTAATTTTTCATGTAAACAATTGAACAACATGTGCAACTAATTTGCCACTCTGATAAGAGTACAATGTTCGTTAAAGTAAGTCAAGAAGCTTTGAAAAAAATGCCTCTGCCGAGAGTGGCCAGAAGCATACAGGGGAACTATTGATTAGCCGCAATTGCGCTATGGAATAATTTCTTATTGGTTTGATAGTCAATCTGACTTATAACATCCGATAAAATATCGGCTTGTGGCACTTCGTTAGAGTTCAGCATAACATTCCTCCGATTATGTATATTTTATGAAAGCTGCATAATCAAAAAAAATAAACGGCATCTCTGCCGTTTTCGTAGAAAGTGTTGGTGGAGAATAGGGGGCTCGAACCCCTGACCTCTTCGCTGCCAGCGAAGCGCTCTCCCAGACTGAGCTAATTCCCCGAGTTAAATCTTAAAGGTGATATTCAGTTCGACTACTTTGGTGGTAGTTAAACCAGTAATGGTGGACTCCCAGCTGAGCTATGACCCCGTATCACACGACAAAAACGAGTTTAACACAGGGACGGTCAGGCTGTCAACGGATGCCGGCGCCTTCGGACGCTGTAAAATTACACCTGAGTAAAAACATCCACCCTGAGTAAAATACACTTACAGCGCACCACCCTGTACGGTATACTTCAGCCTTACATGCCATGCTTGTTGATCAGCCCGTTAAGCTCCTTTAAGAACATGTTAATGTCCTTGAACTGCCTGTACACAGACGCGAAACGGACATAAGCGACCTCATCGACCCGATACAGATGCTCCATCAACAGCTCCCCGATGACACGGCTCTCAACTTCCGCCTGTGCTGTATTCCTCACGTCGCGCTCCACGTCCGAGACGATCACCTCAAGCTGACCGACAGATACAGGCCTTTTCTCACAAGCTCGAAGCAAGCCGCGCAATAATTTGTCCCGGCTGAATTCTTCGCGGCTGCCGTCCTTCTTGATTACCATGAGCGGCGTTTCCTCTATCGTCTCGAACGTCGTAAACCGGCGGCTGCATTTCTCGCATTCGCGACGGCGGCGGATGGACTTGTTATCGTTGGCAGGCCTCGAGTCTAAAACTTTGGTTCCGCTGTAGTCGCAAAATGGACATTTCATAACAGTGGTTCTACTCCTTTTTAAAAACTGCGAATTTTCCAAACCTTCCCTTACATGATCCTCCGAAAAAGACACATAATACAGTTACCAACCTTAAGGAGGTGAACAACAATGCCTGGAGGAGGACGAGGTCGTAACGGTCAGTATCTGGTACCCCAAGCAAGCGGGGCGCTGGATCAACTGAAGTTCGAGGTAGCTCAACAACTTGGTATTCCTATGACGCCGCAAGAAGGATACTTCGGTTACATGGCGACTAGAGATACCGGTGCTGTGGGCGGTAACATGGTCCGCACTATGATTCAATTGGCTGAAACGCAGCTGGCAAGCCAAGCCGGCGGATTCCAGAATCAATCGGGTTCTACAGCCCAAACAGGTGTAATCACTGCATCCGCTCCATTGGGTCCGCAAGGACGCGGCGGCCCGCAAAATCTTGCAATGCAAGGCAACTTATCCGGTCAAAGCTGACGCTCGTCGAAAATTGGCAGGACTTAATATTGGGAAGCTTTGGAGCTGAGGCTTCAAGGCTTCTCTTCCATTTCAAAGGGTGTCGTACAAATTCTGATACTTCTTATAATAATAGATCACACGTTGCACGTAATGTCTAGTCTCTCCGTAAGGATATTGCTCAATTTTTGCTGATCGCCGTCCCACGTTCCGTTCGCCAGCCATTGTCTGACTTTACCCGGACCGGCGTTGTAGGCGGCAAGCGAAGCGGCCAAATTTCCTTCGAACTGCCGCTGCAGCTCCTTCACGTACCAAGATCCCAAGCTGATGCCGGCCTCGACCTGCGAGCCCGCATCGTCCACTGTAAGCCCTCCGAAATTATCCTGCTGCAAAATCCAATGTGCGGTCTGGGGCATCAATTGCATGATTCCCACTGCCCCTTTGGGGGACAGTGCGTCCGGTTTATAATTTGATTCCACTCGAATGATAGCGGCAATCAAAAACGGGTCTACCTGATATGTCGAGGCGTTCCGCCTGATTTCATCCTTATAGTAAATCGGATAGATCCATCGCCCCATCCAATCCGACTGGACAAACAAAGCCGCGAGCACGATTACCAGGATCGGAAGCAGCACCCTTTTGCGCTTGATCCGTTGTCTCATCCCAGCCCCTTTTCCCGCCAGTATCGCTCAATTTGCCGTTCGGTATGAGCGAGACTACCGCTGTTGTCGATGATTATGTCCGCCCGCCGTTTCTTGTCCTCAATATCCATCTGTGCGGCCAGCCGTCTCTCCGCTTCTTCCACGGTCAGCTCGTCCCTCTGCATTAACCGCTTCAGCTGCTCATCCCGAGGTACGTACACAACCATAATTTGCTCAAAATAAGACTCCAGCTGCGACTCGTATAGCAGAGGCACGTCCACCACAACGAGTTGATCGGGAGTTTCTTTCTCATGATAAGCCATTCTGTCTTTCATAACCGCCCTGATAGCCGGATGCAAAATCTGCTCCAACGCTTTTCGCTCGGCCGGATCCGCGAATATGATGCTGCCCAGCTTTTTCCGGTTCAGTGAACCGTCATCATTCAGCACAGCTTGTCCGAACCGTTCGCCGATGCGCAGCAAGGAAGGCTGCCCAGGCTGGACTACCTCCCGGGCAATGCCGTCCAAGTCGATTAATATCGCTCCCCGTTCCGTCAACAGCCGGGCAACTGTACTCTTGCCGGTGGCAATGCCGCCCGTTAAACCGATATTCATGAGACCTCTTCCTTCTACAGCAGTTTGAAAATTCCCATCGTGATCAGAATGATCCCCGGCAGCATCGAGAGCCGCCGCATCCATCGCCAACCCGCGGCCCAGAAGCCGACCCGCGTTCCCGTCCACAGGAAGAACCCGCTTGAAGCGGCAATCAGCACAGCGGTCGCCAGCGGCGGGAAGCCCACGAGAGCCGCCCCGATCCCGGCACCGAAGGCATCCAATGAAAGTGCCGTTCCCAGTAAAAATGCTTCGCCCGCGCTGATGATTCCCGATCGGTCCACATCCGCTGCAGACGGGGTACGAAGAATTTGAATCATAATGCCGAATACCCGAAGCTCCAGCGTGAGAACCGGCTTATGAACCGATTCCGCATGGTCAGCCGGCGCGCTTGCCGGCCGTTCCGTCTGCTCGGCCGGCTCTCCGCTCCGCAGAAACTGAATGAGCGCCCAGCAGCCGATTCCGATCAATATGCATGCCCCTACCGCTGATGCGCCATGCGGTGACATCCAATTCGTCAACGCGACGCCAACCATCATCGACATTAAAATAATGAGTCCGGAGCAGGCGGAGATAATAAGGATCGAAGAAACCGGGATTCTTATTTTTCTCACGCCGTAAGTCAATCCGACACCGAATCCGTCCAAGCTGACGGCAAAAGAAAGTAAAACCATCGAGGCGACAGGTGCCAACATATTTGATTTCCCCCTGCATGGATGCTGCTCCCCGCCCTTCCGTCGGCCGGGTTGTGATTCATCCTATGCATAGCCCGGGGGGAATGCCCCGCTCGCTCCCTAATTTTCGCCCAGACGCTATCGGGTTCCCCCGTCAAGGCGGCGTTTAACCGCATGAGTGCGCGGTTTTATGATTGTTTGCGAGTTCGCCGTTCGCTTAGGCCCCTTCTGACAGCTGGGACAAATGTGCGTGCCTCTTCCGCCGACGACCGATTTCTCAATCAAGCTTCCGCAGATCTCGCACGGCTCCCCTGTCCTCCCATACGCTCTTAGTCGGTGCTGGAATAATCCCATTTCACCTTGTCCGTTGACGTAAGATTTGATAGATGAGCCGCCTGCTTCAACGGCAGCCGACAGCGTATCGAGAATGGCATGATACAGCCTGTCAATCTCCTTCGGCTTCAGCTCATCGGCTGCCCGCTCGGGATGAATGCCGGCAGTATGCAGCGCCTCATCTACATAGATGTTTCCCAAGCCGACGATCACTTCCTGGTTTAGCAGCAACGGTTTGATTTTGGTCGTCCGCTTGCCGATCGCCTTCTTAAAAGCGTCCAAAGTGAAGCCCTCGTCCAGCGGCTCCAATCCAAGTTTATTCAGCGGAGGAGCTTGAAATTCTTCTCCGGGCAAAAACAAATGCATCGTACCGAATTGACGAACGTCTTTATACCGCAGCTCCGTACCGTCCGTGAAATGGAAAATGACATGGGTGTGCGGCTCTACGGGTTCATCCTCTGAATAAACCCCGTAGCGCCCCTCCATCCGAAGATGCGAGACGAGCACCAGACCGTCCAGCACCATCCTGAGAAACTTGCCCCTTCGCTCGACCGATTGAAAGGTTCTTCCCTCAAGCCGGGCGGTGAACAATCCCGGGTCGTCCGGTTTTTGCAAAATACGGGGGAGCTTTACGGTGACCCGGTCGATCTTTTTGCCCGGTATCAATGTATTTAAAGTCCTGCGGACCGTTTCAACCTCCGGCAATTCCGGCATGGGCTTGCTTCACCATCCTATGCTGCCTTCATTATTTCGCCTCATACCAGTTGCTGCCCACACTCACATCCGCCAGCAGCGGTACATCCAGATCAAGCGCCGTCGCCATTTGTTCAGGGACGAGCTTCTTCATAATCTCCAATTCCTCTTCCGGCACTTCAAACACCAATTCATCGTGTACCTGCAGCAGCATGCGGCTCTTCAGGCCGTTCTCCCGTAGCGCTTTGTCCATCCGGATCATCGCAAGCTTGATGATATCCGCCGCGGTTCCCTGGATCGGTGTGTTCATTGCGGTCCGTTCCGCGAACGAGCGCAGATTGAAATTGGAAGCGCGAATGTCCGGCAAGTACCTGCGGCGATCCAGCAATGTGGTCACATACCCGTCTTCCTTGGCTTTCGCCTTTATGGAATCCATATAATGACGTACACCCGGGAAGGCTTCAAAATATTGTTCGATAAAAGCAGCCGCTTCTTTACGGGTGATATTCAGATTCTGCGAGAGTCCATAATCGCTTATGCCGTACACGATGCCGAAGTTAACGGCTTTGGCTTGGCGCCGCATGTTCGAATCCACCTGCTCGGCTTCCACGCCGAATACGTCCATTGCTGTTTTCGTGTGAATGTCCATTTCCTTAACGAACGCTTCTTTAAGACCTTCATCCCCGGAAATGTGCGCAAGCACCCGCAGCTCAATCTGCGAGTAGTCGGCCGCAAGGATCCGCCACCCCGGCTCGGAAGGCACGAACGCTTTGCGGATCTGACGGCCTTCCTCCAGCCGAATCGGGATATTCTGCAGATTGGGGAATTGGCTCGAAAGCCTTCCTGTAGCCGCGATCGTCTGACGGTAATACGTGTGAATTTTCCCGGTCTCCGGACGAATTTCTTTAAGCAGTCCCTCAATATAGGTGGATTGCAGCTTCGTCAATTGACGGTAATGTAAAATGAGCCTTACGATCTCGTGGTAAGGTTCCAGCTTTTCGAGCACTTCCGCATCGGTGGAGTAGCCGGTTTTTGTTTTCTTTACGACCGGCAGGCCCAGCTTTTCAAAAAGCACCTCGCCCAACTGCTTGGGCGATCCGATGTTGAACTCGAATCCGGCCAGCTCGTGAATCGCTTTGATCATTTCTTCTATGCGCCGTTGGAAATCCACGCCCAATTCTTTCAGGGCATCGGCGTTCACCGAGATTCCTTGCTTTTCCATCTCTGCAAGAACGCATGATAGAGGGTGCTCCAGCTCGTAATACAAGCGGTGCATACCGAGGTCTTCGAGCTCCTTCGACAGGTGCGGCTTCAGACGCCGAACGGCATCCGCTTTGGCTGCCAAATGCCGGGCCAGGTCCTCTGCAGCCGGAACGCGGAATTTAGCGCCCTTTCCATAAACCGCTTCATCCGAAGCGATCCCGGCCAGCTGATGGCGCTGAAGTAATCCGTTTAGCGAAGGATCCGACTCCGTCGGATCGAGCAAATAAGCGGCAAGCTGCACATCAAAGGCTTGTCCCCTCAGGTCCACTCCGCATCTGGCCAGTACCAGCTCAGTCCAGTGCAGCTCATACCCGTATTTAGGAGCATCGCCGTCAGCCAACCAAGCTCTGAAGCGTTCGCCTTCAGGCGTGCATAGCAATTCAAAAGGAATGACAAAACACTGGCTGCCGGCGGCGACAGCGACTCCGATGCCTTGCGCTTGATGAGGGTTCTCACCGTGCGCTTCTACATACAAAGCTTCAGCGTCTGCCAATTTATCGTGCAGAGCGTCCCAGCCGGCCGTGTCCACCCTGATCACTTCGTATTTTGCCGCCGCTTCCTCGATTTCCGCTTGTTCAACGCCTCCCGCCGCACTGAGGTCGAGCCGCTCGATAATGGACTTGAACTCAAGCTTGCGCAAAGCAGATACCAACTGGGCGGAGTCATAACCTTTCCATTCCACTTCATCCAGCGAATGCTGCAAAGGAACCTCACGGAAAATGGTCGCCAAGCGTTTGCTCATCCGTGCATCTTCACTGTGGGCTTCGATTTTTTCACGCATCTTGCCTGTCAGCTCGGAGGCATGATCCAGGACATTTTCCACCGTGCCGTACTCATGAAGAAGCTTTAACGCCGTCTTCTCGCCCACTCCCGGCACTCCGGGAATGTTGTCGCTCGCGTCACCCATAAGACCTTTCAAATCTATAATTTGCTCCGGCGTCAAGCCGTATTTCTCCCCGACCTGTTCCGGCGTATAACGCTCGACTTCACTTATGCCTTTGCGTGTAATCAGTACGGTGACCTGATCCGTGGCCAGCTGCAGCATATCCTTGTCGCCCGATACGACGACCGCGGTTTTCCCCTGCTCTTCCGCCACACGTGTGAATGTCCCGATGATATCGTCAGCCTCATATCCAGGCAGCTCGAATTGCGGAATCGAGAAAGCTTGCAAAAGCTCCTTCAAAAGCGGGAATTGTTCCGACATCTCGGGCGGTGTTTTTTGGCGGCCGCCTTTGTACTCCGCATAACCTTCGTGCCGGAAGGTCACCTTACCCGCATCAAATGCAACCATCACATGGCTTGGCTTTTCCTCGTCCAACACTCTGAGCAGCATCGTTGTGAAGCCCAGCACCGCATTCGTGTGCACCCCGCTGCTGTTCGTAAGCGGAGGCAGCGCGTAAAACGCGCGGTTAATAATACTATTGCCGTCGATCAACAGCAGCTTACCCGATCCTTTGCCCATGAACTCACGCCCACCTCACCGACATTATCTATTCCCTAATGATAACATACAGGTTATATCGCCGCATCCCGCATCGGGAGAGGCTTTCCAATAAAAAAGGCTCACCCGTTGGGTAAGCCCGCTGCCATCTCTATCCGAGGACTACTGATTCAGCTCAGGACGCTTTCCCGTCACCAAGTATACGACGCTTTCGCCGATGTTGGTCGCGTGGTCGGCAATTCGCTCGATATAACGGCCCACGAAACAAAGCAGCATACCTTGCGCAATCGTCTTGGTGTCATTGCTCATAATCGCCACCAAATCACGCAAGATTTGGGAGTACAGAGCGTCGACCTGGTCGTCGTCTTTCGCCATTTTGTAGGCAAGATCAACATTCTCGTCTACGTAAGACTGCAGCGATTCACGAATCATTATGGAGACCAAGGCTGCCAATCTCGGCAGATCCAGCAGAGGCTTGATCAACGCTTGCCCTTCCAGACGAAGCACGACCTTGGCAATGTCAACGGACAAATCGCCCATACGTTCCAAATCCGAGGAGATTTTGAAAGCGATCAGAATACGGCGCAAATCTTTGGCAACCGGCTGCTGTGTCGCGATCAGCCTTGTACCTATTTCCGTGATCGTTTCTTCCATTTGGTTCAGCTCCGTATCAGCCGCTACAATACGCTTGGCCTCTTCCACGTCCACATTTTTCAGTGCCTCTATGGATCCCGTGAGGGCCTTTTCTACTGTGTCACCCATCTCGGTAAGTCTTTGCGCAATCTCATCCAAAGCCTGATCGAATTCTAAACGTTTAACCATAGTGAACCATCCTCTCCCGATATCAACCGAATCGGCCGCTAATATAATCTTCCGTACGTTTGTCAGTCGGATTGGAGAACAATTGCTTCGTCTCCGAGTATTCAACGACTTCCCCGCCTAGGAAAAACACGGTTTGCTGAGAAACCCGGGCAGCTTGGTGCATGTTGTGCGTGACCATGACAATGGTATAACGGTTTTTGAGCTCTTGAACCAGCTCTTCGATTTTTAAAGTCGAGATGGGATCGAGTGCGGAAGTGGATTCATCCATCAGCAGAATATCCGGCTCTACGGCCAACGCCCGCGCGATGCATAGCCGCTGCTGCTGCCCGCCTGACATGCTCAGCGCCGAGCGCTTCAGATGATCCTTCACTTCATGCCAAAGCACCGCGGAACGCAAACTTTTTTCCACAATCTCGTCAAGCCTTTTTCGGTCTGTTATCCCGTGCAGCCGGGGACCGTAGGCGACGTTGTCATAGATCGATTTGGGAAAAGGGTTGGCTTGCTGGAACACCATTCCGACTCTTTTGCGCAGAGTTTCCACATCCACATCGTTAGAATAAATGCTCCTGCCGGCGATGGAGACGGTGCCCTCAACGCGCGTTCCCGGAATCATGTCGTTCATCCGGTTCAGCGTCCTCAGCAGAGTGGATTTACCGCAGCCGGACGGCCCGATGAAAGCGGTGATCGCTTTTTCCGGTATTTCCAGCGATATGTTACGAAGAGCCTGGAACTCGCCGTAATAGAGGTTTAAATCTTTAATCTCGATAATGGAGTTCAAGTTCGCATCCCCTTAATATATAGCGATATGATATTGCGGCATTCAACCGAACCGGCCGGAAATGTAATCGCTCGTTTCCGCTTTTTGCGGGTTCGTGAACATTTTATCCGTCGCATCGTATTCCACCAGTTCACCTAACAGGAAGAATGCCGTCTTTTGTGATACCCGGGCTGCTTGATACATGTTGTGCGTTACGATAATGATGCAGTAATCCTGCTTGAGTTCGCCGATCAGTTCTTCAATTTTAGCCGTCGACACCGGGTCCAGAGCAGAAGCCGGTTCATCCATAAGAATAATATCAGGCTGAACGGCAATCGATCGGGCTATGCACAGCCGCTGCTGCTGACCTCCGGATAGCGTCAGCGCCGAGTGATGCAGCCGGTCTTTGGTCTCGTCCCATAACGCCGCGCGCGTGAGCGATTCCTCCACAATCTGATCCAGCTGCTTCTTGTTCTTCACCCCGTGGTAACGCGGTCCGAAGGCGATATTCTCATAGATCGATTTGTGAAAAGGATTCGGGCGCTGCCACACCATTCCGATCTTCTGACGCAGTGAGACAACGTCCGTCGACGGGCTGTTTATATCATCCTCTTTAATCCAGATTTCTCCGGTAACCTTCGAGGTCGGGATCAGGTCGTTCATCCGGTTCAAGCTTCTTAGAAAAGTCGATTTACCGCAGCCGGAGGGCCCGATCAAAGCCGTCACCTGTTTAGCTGCAAAATCGAGCGACACATTTTTCACGGCCGGCCTGTCGCTATAATAAACGCTTAGATTTTTTACGGACAATCCGATTTCGTCCATTCAGGCAAGCCTCCTATTTGATTGCAGTAAATTTGCGGTACATATATCGTCCAAGCCATCTGGCCACGAGGTTAAATAAAAGCACCGTTAAAATGAGGACCGCGGAAGCACCGGCTGCGATCTCCGGAGCATCCGGAGCGAGTCCTTCCGAGTTTATTTTCCATATATGAACCGCCAATGTTTCCGCAGGCCTGAATGGATTTAGCGGAGAAACATCGTGAAGCGGATTCCAATCAGAGAAGTCAAGGCGGGGCGAGCTCATTCCCGCTGTGAAAAGCAGTGCCGCAGCTTCACCGAATACACGGCCGGCAGCCAGGATCGTGCCTGTAAGAATAACGGGAATCGCGATCGGCAGCATAACCGAAGTGATTGTTTTCCATTTCGTCAGCCCTAGAGCCAAACTGGCTTCCTTCTGCGCTTGAGGCACACTTCTTAACCCTTGTTCGGTAATACGCACCATCAACGGCAGGTTGAACACAGTCAGCGCCAGTGCCCCGGAGAATAAAGAAAAGCCGAATTCGAATAAGTTAACGAAAATAAGAAGGCCGAACAGGCCGACCACGATGGAAGGGAAAGAAGACAGTACTTCCACGACCAAACGGATGAAGGCCGTCACTCGATTCACCGGCGCATACTCACTCATATAAATTCCTGCACCTAGTCCAAGCGGAATTGTTATCAGCATTGTCAGAACCAGCAGGAACAGCGAGTTAAAAAGCTGAGGACCTATGCCCCCGCCCGCACGGATCGTTTCCGGAGCGGAAGTGAGGAAGTCGAAGCTGATGTGTCCCAGACCGCGCACGAGAATGTAACCCAGCAGTCCAATTAACAAGAGGACAATAAACGCCGCTACAGCGATAATGACGGCTGTTGCGATTTTGTCCGCCGTTTTCGCATTCATATTTTTGATCTCCCTTCCAGCCAACGGACGATGAACACGAAAATGAAAGTCATGAGCATAAGTATCAGTGCTAACGACCACAAAGCGTTGTTATGAACCGATCCCATAGCCGTGTTCCCCATGCTCAGCGTGATCGCGCTGGTGAGAGTAGATGTGGATTCGAACAACGACCTCGGGATGTGCGGTGCGTTACCGATGACCATCTGGACGGCAAGCGCTTCGCCGAAGGCCCGCGCAATGCCCAGCACGATTCCAGTCAGCAATGCCGGAAGAGTGGTCGGAAGTACAATTCGGGATATGGTTTGCCAACGGGTTGAGCCAAGCGCGTACGAGCCTTCTTTCAGCCCCGACGGCAGACCGGCCAGCGCATCCGTTGCTATTGTCGTAATTGTAGGAAGGATCATAATTGAAAGTACAAGAGCCCCGGCTGCAATACCAAGTCCTTGACCGGGGAAAATGTCGCGGAACAGCGGGACGATTACCGATAAACCTACGAAACCGTATACGACTGAAGGAATTCCCGCCAACAATTCGATTACCGGCTGCAAATACTTTCGCCCGAATCTCGGAGCAATCTCAACCATGAACACAGCGGCGCAAAAACCGAGCGGAGCAGAGATCAGCGCAGCCAGAATCGATGTGCTGAATGAACCGAATATGAACGGCAGTGCACCGAAAACAGCCGGTTCCCCTTCCGGATTCCATTTGATGCCGGTAAGCAGCTCAAGAACGTTAACACCATCGCCAAAAAACGTAGTAAGCCCCCTGGACGCAACAAAATAGACCATCGAAAATATGGTCGCAACAAGCAGGAAAATACAGAGCAGCGTATAAACCCTGCCTACCCATTCTTCTGTTACGTGCGGCTTCGCCTTTTGTCTCTCGAATGACTGAGCCATAGAACTCTCCCTTTATACAGCCAATCAAGAGGCAGTCAAATTCCTGCCTCTTGATCGACACTTAATTATGAAGTTATTACCCGTATCGTTTTATTTCGAAATGTTGCCTTCTGCGTCGCGTTTAACTTGCATTTTGTTTGCAGAGATGTAGCCGAGTTCAACAACGTCTCCGTTTTGAACATCGTCGCTCATCATGTAATCAAGGAAAGCTTTAGTTGCCGCATCCGGCTCGCCTTTCGTGTACATGTGCTCGTATGCCCAAACCGGATAGGTTCCGTTAATAATATTTTCTTCTTTTGCTTCTACGCCTTCATACTTAACGGTTTTAACGGAGTCGTCCAGGTAGGACAAAGCAAGGTAACCGATCGCGCCCGGAGTTTCTTTAACAAGCTTCTTAACTGTACCTGAGGAATCTTCTTGAATCGAACCTTGAAGGTCTTCCGTTTTCTCGCCAAGAGCGTACTTCTCGAATGTAGCACGAGTACCGGAGCTCTTAGGACGGTTAACAATTTGAATCTTTTCATCTTTACCGCCAACGTCTTTCCAGTTGGTTACTTTACCGGTGAAGATATCGATAAGCTGCTGTTTTGTTAAGTTATCAACCGTAACTTCAGGGTTTACGACAGCTGCGATGCCAACAACCGCAACTTGGTGATCGACAAGGCCTTTCGCTTTGTCAGCGTCAAGCTTTTCTTCAGCGAATACATCGGAGTTACCGATCGTCGCTTGGCCTTCAGCTACTTGAGTCAGCCCTTGACCGCTGCCGCCGCCTTGAACTTGAATCGAAATGCCTGAATTTTTATCCATGAACTTCTTGGAAGCTTGATCTACAAGTGGTTGCAGCGCGGAAGAACCCGCCGCAAGAATGGAACCTTTTACGTCTCCGCCTGGAGCTGCGCTGCCCGTTGGGCTTGCACCGTTGTCGTTCCCGCCGTTGTTGTCTTTACCGCAAGCAGCGAGCGCAAATGTCAGCACCAACGCCATGATCAAAACTACTGTCTTCTTCATTTCTTTGTGGTTCCCCTTCCAGCTCTCTTTTATTTTTGTGCTTACAGGATTCATTGTAGAAGCTTGTCGTTAAACTGATGTTTTCGTTTTGTTAACTGAGTGTAAAATAATTCGCGGAAGCTTTTCCTATAATCTCCAAATGAATCGGCATTATTCCTCAGGCCGTGATTAGACACGGACAGCGTAAGTCTCATTCATTTGAGCAGCGAGTTTATGAAATTCCCTCTTTATTTGATTGGTCGTTTCCCTTGCTTCATTAGAAGCAAGGATGAGACGCGCAGCCGCTTCATCATTTTGCGCCGAAGAGCTCCATAGCTGCGCAAATAGATTTTCCGTTTGCCTGACCTGGATAAACCCTTCATCCGCACCTGTCTTCCCCGCCGTCACCAGAGAGGCGGCATCTTTCACCGCTTCCCTCATCGAGCTGAGCAAACGTGTAATTTGCGCCGCCGATTGTTTGGTCTGATCGGCCAATCCGCGGATTTCGCCGGCGACGACACCAAAGCCGCTTCCGCTAAGGCCGGCGCGCGCCGCTTCAATCGATGCGTTAATCGCGAGCAGATTGCATTGCTCGGCCAGCTCGGCAATTAGCCGGATAATCCCGTCAGCTTGCGAAGTGCGCCCTGTCAACTCCTCCATTGCTTGTTGCTGCCTATCCGCTGTTTCCGACCACATTGTAAACAGCTGAAGCATCCTCTCAAGCTCGTTTCTTCCTTGCTCGGTGAACTCCGCAATCCGATCGCTGCATACCTGGGTGTCGACCGTTGCTTCAACAACTTTTTCGACAGATTGGTTAATGCTGCCGATCATCGATTCGGTATCCCGGATTGTCCTCATTTGCCGGCTGACCGCAGTCCTCTGCATGAGGCGGGATACGTTGAGCAGATCGTTCACCGTCAGAACACCGGCAAACTTGCCTCGATCAGTCAGGATAACGGCGTCGTAAAAACTTTCCTCTTCACGAGACAGCGCCCTGTCGATTAACTCCTGAGCATCAATGTCTCTTTCAGCGGTGAAAGGCTGCATGTCCATAATGGCGGTAACGGGTTTATTCGCATACAGCGACATCCCGTAAAGGGAGCCCAGCATACGAAAAAATCTGCCCCTCATGATCAACCCGGAAGGATGACGGGAATCATCACAGACGACAACGCACTCCAGCTCCTTTTTCACACGAAACAAGGACACCAGATCCTCACACATTTGATTCGGGGAAATGACCGGGCAGCTTCTGGCCCAATACCCTACGATAACCTGATCTTTCACCATATGAAGGCCTCGACTTTTATGTAGATAATTACAAAGAAAAGCATAATGTCTTAGTGTTAGTGGAATGTGATTTAAAATAGCGTGATTTGTAAATGTGTTGAACAACTGTCTGCCGATCTCTCCTTCCGGCGCAGAATCGATATATGCACTTAACTCAGGTCAGCAAAAAACGGTGCATACAAAAAAGCCCCGGGATTTCCGGGGCTTACTACAGTCCAACTTATACTTCGTCCACGCCGACCCAACTGCCGCGTTCGATCGACAGATCTACAGCTTCAAGTACCTCTTGGCACTTAACCCCGTCGCGGAAGCTCGGAGCGAACCCGCTGCCGCCGGTCATATGCTGAACGAATTCATACACGATATGAACGAAGCCATGCTCGTAACCGATGATATGTCCGGCCGGCCACCAGTTGCCCGCATATTTATGACTGCTATCCGTGACGGAGATCGTGCGGAACCCTGCCAGGTTCGGCTCATCTTCACGGAAATACACTTCAAGGTTGTTCAGATTTTCGAGATCCCAGCGGATGCTTCCTTTGCTGCCGTGGATTTCGAACGTGTTGCCGTTCTTGCGGCCGGTTGCGAAACGGGTCGCGATGAACGTGCCCATTGCACCGTTTTTGAACTCCGCCAGGAATGCCGTTGCATCGTCAACCGTCACTTCGCCTTTTTCAGAACCGCCATTGCCGGACAGACCGCTCGAAGATGCCGGAATCGGACGTTCTTTCACGAAGGTGCGGCTGTGTCCGATAACCCTGTCGAACTCGCCGACCAGGAACCGCGCAAGATCGATACAGTGGGCGTTCAGGTCGCCATGAGCGCCGGAGCCCGCCACTTCTTTCTTCAGACGCCAAGCCAGCGGGGAATTCGGATCCACCAGCCAGTCTTGCAAATAGGTAGCCCGGTAGTGATGGATTTCCCCAAGGCGGCCTTCCTCGATAATTTGCTTCGCCAATTGCACGGCCGGCAAGAAGCGATAGTTGAAGCACACACCATGCTTAACGCCCGCTTTCTCCGCGGCGTCAAGCATTTCGCGAGCGTCTGACAGGTTCAAGGCCAAAGGCTTTTCGCAAAAAACATGTTTACCGGCGGCGATTGCGGCAAGAGCGATTTCCTTGTGCGCATCGCTTGGAGCGTTGATATCGACCATGTCGATATCGTCCCGGGCGACCATTTTACGCCAGTCCGTCTCATAGCTCTCCCAGCCGAATTTGTCGGCGGCTGCTTTAACACCGTTCTCGTCACGTCCACAAATCGCTTTCATGACAACGTCCGCATTCAGATCGAAGAACATGCCCACATCTTTATATGCGTGACTATGAGCTTTACCCATAAATTTGTAGCCGACCATACCTACGTTCAGCTTCTGGTTGTTTACGCCCACCACATCTCACCTGTCTTTTCAGTCAGAATAAGACCGTTAAGGAAGTTGGCCGCTTTCGTGAATCCTTCGTTGACGCTCATCAAGCTGTCCTCGTGCTCAATGCTAATGGCGCCATCGTAGCCTACCATTCTGAGCGTGCTCACGAGATCTTTCCAGAACTCGTCATCGTGGCCGTAACCGACGGTGCGGAAAATCCATGAACGCTGAAGCTCTTCACCGTAGGGTTTCGTGTCAAGCACACCGTTGAGGGCTGTATTGCGGGCATCCATCTTCGTATCCTTCGCATGGACGTGATAGATCGAATCTCCGAGCGCTTTTACGCACTCAAGCGGATTCATGTTCTGCCAGAAAAGGTGGGACGGATCGAAATTCACACCGATGTTATCTCCCGCTTCCCGGCGCAGTCGAAGCGCTGTCTCCGTATTGTACACAAGGAAGCCCGGATGCGATTCGATGGCAATTTTCACACCGTGCTTGCGGCAAAACGCCGATTGTTCTTTCCAGTAAGGGATCGCCACTTCATTCCACTGCCATTCGAGAATGGTAAGGAAATCCGGCGGCCATGGGCAAGTGACCCAGTTCGGATATTTGGCGTTCTCGGAATCGCCCGGACAGCCGGAGAAGGTAATAACGGTATCGACGCCCAGCTTCTCCGCCAGCTGCACGGTAGCCACAAAATCATTATGGTGCTCCTCAGCAATCGCTTTGTCGGGATGAAGCGGGTTACCGTGGCAGCTCAGTGCGCTGATGGTCAGTCCGCGGGAATCGACGGCATCGCGAATGCGTCGGATGGCCGCTTCGTCGTTAAGGATACTTCGCGCGTTAACGTGCGCGGTACCGGGAAATGCGCCCGTCCCGATTTCCACCGCTTGCAGACCTGCTGCTTTTGCCGTATCAAGCGCTTTCTCAAAAGATTGTTGTTGGAATAAAACAAGGAATACACCGAGCTTCATCGTTCTTCCACCTAACCTCTCTTTGAAATGAAATGCAATTTCCTTTTCCGATTAACTGAAGCTGATCGCTTGCCCTTTTTTCGCGGATTCATATACCGCTTCGAGAATTTCCTGCACGACCATCGCTTGTTTGGCTGTGACGACAGGCTCCTGATCGTTCAAGATGGCATTGATCCATGCCCGCGCTTCATTCTCGGCCGGATCGTTCGGTACGGAACCGCCCCAATCCGCGTAGCCGGTCATTTGAATTTCGCGGGTGTAAAGCATGCCATGCTCTTCACCGTTGATCCGCAAACCTTTCTTCATGTCGGCGCCGGCTTTCGTTCCGCTTAATGAAACCTTCGCCTCATCCACATCAAGCGTATTCAATGCCCAGCTGGATTCCAGCCAGACGGTCGCTCCGTTTTTCATCGTGATCATCGCAAACGCGGAATCTTCCACCGTAAACTTCGCAGGATCCCAGGATCCCCACATATTCGCTTCGCTGCCCTGCTCGCCGAGCTTTCGGTATGAAGTGCCAAGCACCGTCTTCGGCTCGTAGTTGTCCATCATCCAGAGCGTAAGATCCAGCGCGTGCGTACCGATATCGATCAAAGCTCCTCCGCCTTGCTTTTCAACATCCAAAAAAGCGCCCCAAGTCGGAACGGCACGGCGCCGAATCGCATGTGCTTTGGCCAAGTAGATTTCACCGAGCTCGCCGGCACGGCACGCTTTGTGCAGCCAAAGGCTGTCCGCGCGATGACGGTTCTGGTAGGCAATGCTAAGCTTGCGGCCCGTTCTCTCTGCCGTTTCTACCATTTTCCGCGCACCTTCTGCAGTCTTTGCCATCGGCTTCTCGCACATAACATGCTTGCCTGCCTCGAGCGCGGCGATCGAAATTTCGGCATGCGTATCGTTCGGCGTGCAGACATGCACTACATGTACATCAGGATCATTGAGCAGCTCACCCACTTCCGAATACGTGCGCGCATCCGGTGTGCCGTACTTTTCTTTGGCCTCCTGCGCTCTATCCGGAGCAACATCGAAGAACGCCACCACTTGCGCTTCCGGGATTTTGGCGAGTGCCGGCAGGTGTTTGCCCATAGCGATTCCGCCGCACCCGATCATGCCTACGTTAACTTTTGACAAAATGTTAGTCCTCCTTGCGAGTTTACAGTAATCACTCTACAATTGAGTGTATCATATTTGCTAGAAAATCAAATCTTCCTAGGTGGGAGGATTTTATGCGATTTTGTCATTTAAGGGGGTGAGGGCTGTGGAAGCGACACGAGAGAAAATAGAATACGAGAATCCGCTGCTCTCCCTTAAGATATGGCAGATGACTCGCAGCGATCCCGGATATATTAATTGGCACTATCATCCCGAATGCGAGCTGCTTCTCGTACAGACCGGCCGGCTGGAAATCGATCTAAGCGATGAAAGCTACACGATGGAATCCGGCGACGTCGTGATTCTCGGCAACTCTCAGCTGCACCGTGACCGCAATACAGGCGGCGGGCTGCTCGATTACATCGTGCTGCAATTCGATCTGCACACTTTTTTTCGACCAGAGTACGATCCCCTACCTGCAGTATTTCAACGAAACGAAAGTCCCTCTCAGCGCAATGAATTATATTTTCAGACAGAACCCGAAGGCGAACGAAGAAGCGGCAGCCTGCATTCGCGAAATCCATAAGGAAGCATTGGACAAAGAAAGCGGCTACGAGCTGGCGGTCAATCTGCTGATCAAAAAACTGCTGCTTATTCTCATACGCAATGACACCCGCGGACTGCTGGCTGACCAAGACCGCGTGGAGCGCATCCGGCTAAAGCCCGTGCTCGATTATGTCGAATCCAACATCGACGACCGGATTTCGGTAGAAGACGCTTGCCGGCTGGCGAATATGAGTTACTATTACTTCGTGAAATTTTTCAAAAAGATTATGGGCTTGTCTTTCACGGAATACGTCAACATGCGCAAGATCAAACGGGCCGAGCAGCTGCTGCTCACGCGCGATCTAAGCGTTACCGAGGTCGGCGACCAGATCGGCATGGCGAACATGGCTCATTTCTACAAAATGTTCAAACGGTTTAACGGCTGCTCGCCCAAGGAATTTCAGCGCAAAATGCTCGCCTGGGGACGCAGATAAAATACGATGCAAAAAAAAGCTGAGGCCATGAACTTAATGGCTTCAGCTTTCTTATTCACTGCGGGTTGCTACTTCCCGCCGGTTCGGCCCGAACGGCTGACAATGAGCTTGTAGCCGACGCCGCGGATCGATTCGATTTGTACGGTTTGCTGGTTGAGTTCGAGCTTCTTGCGAAGGGAGCTCACATGCACATCGACGGTGCGCTGACCGCCGATATAGTCGAAACCCCAGACAACATTCATCAGGTCGTCGCGGGTGATGACAATTCCCGGCCGTTCCGCCAAATAGAGCAGAACCTCGAACTCCTTGGGTCTGAGCGTGATCCATTGGCCGTTCGTGAACACTTCGTACTTATCGGGATAAATTTGCAAGTCGCCGAGCGTAATGACTTTATCGCCGCCTTCGGACTTCGAAGGTTTGCTGTCTTCGTTACGTGTTCGCCGCAGCACGGCGGATGTTCGCGCGAGCAGCTCCGCAACGCCGAAAGGCTTCGTGATATAGTCGTCCGCGCCGAGCTTTAACCCTTGCACCACTTCTTCTTCGGCCGTTTTGGCGGTCAGTATGATGACGGGTGTTTTCACACCGTTCTCGCGCAGCTTCTGCAACACTTCAAAGCCGCTCAAGCCTGGAAGCATCAAATCCAAAAAAATAATCGCATAGTCGGAATGTAACGCTTGATGGAGCCCTTGCGCACCGTTCCCGACAACTTCCGCTTCGTACCCCTCTTGCGACAGGTTATAGCTCACAAGCCGGGCGAGCGTCGGTTCGTCTTCGATGATCAGCACCTTATCCGACATAGCATCCTCCGGTCCAGCAGAAAAATCTGCCTTTTTAACACTACAAAGCTAGTTTTATCATACCAGTGTAAATTAGACGTCAATCCCATGTTAACGCTGTGTTAATTGGAAACTTTCTCATCATGGCTGCAGAAACGGCAGCTCCAGAATAAACCGGGTTCCTGCACCTACTGTGCTTTCCACTCGGATCGTGCCATGGTGCAACTCAGTCAAGTGTTTGACGATCGATAATCCGAGCCCCGTCCCGCCGGAGCTGCGGGAACGATCCTTGTCCACCCGGTAAAACCGCTCGAAAATTCTCGGAATGTCTTTCTTCGGGATGCCGATACCCGTATCCGATACGGTAATCCGTACCTTCTCAGTCGGCTCTTCTCCGGTTTCTCCGCCCGCAGCGGAGATCAGCTCGGCACGGACCTTCACCTTGCCGCCATCAGGCGTATAGTTGATGCCGTTCTGGAGCAGGTTCATCAGAATCTGCCGCAGCCGATCCTCATCGGCTTCCAGAAACAAGCCTTCTTCCGCTTTCAAATCCAGGGATATCCCTTTCTTTGCCGCTTCGGAGGACATAAGTTCCGTCATACGGGCAAGGAAAACCGGAAGTTCTATAGGTGAGAACTGCAGCGGCGAACGCCGGGACTCGATTTTGGACAGCTCGAGAATGTCGCCGATCAGCCGGTTCAACCGTTCACTTTCATCGTGAATGATGGTCAGGAACGATCGGGCTGTTTCCGGATCTTCCATCGCGCCTGACAGCAGCGTTTCGGTGAAGCCTTTCACAGCTGCAACGGGTGTCTTCAATTCATGGGACACATTGGCGACAAATTCGCTCCTCATCCGTTCCAGCCGCCGGATGGCGGTCACATCCTGAAGCACCATCAGCAGTCCCGGCTCCTCTTCGACGTTCAGTTGCATCGGCACCAGGGAAACTTCAAGCAGCCTTTCTTCCGGCACGTACACGGTAAGCTCCGCATGATGAGGTTCCCGGTTTTCAAGCCCTTCGCGAATAAGACCCGTAAGCTCGTAATGCTGCCGGAACTCCTTGTAGCTTCTGCCCACCCGCTCTTTTACCGTACTGCCCAGCAAAATCTCCGCTTGCCGGTTATACAGGGTAATGCGGCCGTCATGCGCAATCATGACGACACCGCTTGTCATGTTGTCGAGCACGCTCTGCAGCCTGCTGCCGTTCAAGCGGATCTCGTCGAGCTGCTCCTGCAGGCTCGACGCCATCGCATTGAGCGTCCTCGCAAGCTCGCCGACTTCATCTTTGCCGCCTTCCGGAACACGAATGGAATAGTCCATATTCGCCATCTTTTTGGCTGCGGAAGTCATGCGTTCAAGCGGACGCGTCACACTGAACGCCACGCGGTAGCTGACTGCCGCCGCCAGCGCAAACAAGAGAAGCAGACCGAATACGAGAGCGAGCCACATGTTATTGAGGCTCCGCTCGACGTCGCTCAGGCTCATCGCCAGGCGAATGATGCCTTGAGCGGTGCCGCCTTCTTGCTGATTCACTTTAATCGCGACATACATCATGTTCTGCTCCAGCGTGTCGCTGTAACGGACGCTGCTTCCGCGGCCCGATGCCAGCGCCTCCTTCACTTCCTCGCGATCGCTGTGATTGTCCATCTCCAAGGGATCGTGGTCCGAGTCGCCCAGAACCGTACCGTCAAGGTTAATATAAGTGACGCGCATACCCGCGATTTCCTTGAACCGTTTCGCCTGCTCCTGCAAGTAGATGCTTCGGTGCACCTCTGCGGCACCGATAGGCCATGGGGCGGCGGCATTCAGAAGCTGGAGCTCGCGAATCATATGATCGCGCAGATCGTCCTGATGATTTTTCTTATAAGAGCTGCCGATCAATAAGCCTGCTGCCAGCACGGAAAATGCGATAAGAAGCATGAACAGCGCCGTCAGCTTTAATCGAAATTTACGCACGGAGGGCGGATGCCTCCTTCCATATTAAACGAATACGGGATCCTTGAATTGAGCCAGCTTCGCTTTCGAATCCTGTTCCACATCAGCATGAAGGCTGTTGCCGTGCGAATCCATCGTAACGATCGCCGCAAAGCCTTCGACGTTCAGGTGCCACATCGCTTCCGGAATTCCGAACTCCATGAAATCGACGCCTTCGACGTTCTTGATGCATTCCGCGTAATATTGGGCTGCGCCGCCTACGGCGTTAAGATACACGCCTCCGTGCTCCCGTAAAGCAGCAAGTGTTTTCGGACCCATGCCGCCTTTCCCGATCACCGCGCGAATGCCGAACCTTTTCATAATATCGCCTTGGTAAGGCTCCTCACGAATGCTCGTGGTCGGGCCTGCCGCTTTCACATGCCAGCCTTCCTCATCTTTGAGCATTACCGGCCCGCAATGATAGATGACGCCGCCGTTCAGATCGATCGGCGAATCGTGATCCATCAGATGCTTGTGAAGAGCATCCCTGCCGGTATGCATCGCACCGTTCAAAATGACGACATCGCCGACTTTCAGCTGTCGGACATCTTCCTCCGTCAAAGGTGCTCTCAGCACGATTTCAGGGCGCTTGGAAGCCGCTCCCGCTTCATCCGCAGCTGTATCTGCAGAGCCGGCAGACATTGGTACGGCACTGCCGCCTTCATAGATCCACTCTTTGATTTCGTGTGTGCTGCCGTCGAGCAGGACGCCTTGACGGCGGTAAGCCCAGCAGTTATAAGCTACGGACACGAAGAAGCTTGCCGGCAGTCGGTTCATCACTCCCGCTTTGCAGCCGAGAAGCGTGACGTTGCCGCCGAAGCCCATCGTGCCGATTCCAAGCTGATTGGCTTTATCCATAATGTACTCTTCAAGCTGCTGAAGTTCCGGGATCGGATTCACATCTTCCACTTCGCGGAACAACTGCTGCTTGGCCAGCTCGTACCCGGTTGTCCGGTCGCCGCCGATTCCCACCCCGATGAAGCCTGCGCTGCACCCTTGTCCTTGCGCCTGATATACGGCGTGAAGCACGCATTTGCGGATGCCGTCGAGATCCCGGCCGGCTTTGCCGAGCCCTTCGAGCTCGCAAGGCAGGCTGTACTGGATGTTCTTGTTCTCACAGCCGCCGCCTTTCAGAATCAGACGCACATCGACTTCGTCGCGTTCCCACTGCTCAAAGTGGATAACCGGTGTTCCCGGTCCCAAATTATCGCCGGTATTCGCACCCGTCAGGGAGTCAACGGAGTTCGTGCGCAATTTGCCGTCTTTGGTCGCTCTGGCGATCGCGTTCTTGATTTCCTTCTTCATGACGATCTGGTTGGCGCCAACCGGGGTGTGCACGATGAAAGTCGGCATTCCTGTATCTTGGCAGATGGGGGAAACATTGGTTTCCGCCATTCCGATATTTTGTGCAATTGTCGTTAAGGACAAACCCGCCCGGGTGGCGCGGTCCTCCGCCTCTCGTGCCGCACTGATGGCACGGCGGACATCCGCAGGCAGATTCGTAGATGTCTCGACGACGAGACGATAAATGCTTTCTTCAAAAGTGGACATGGTTGGAGCAGATTCCCCTCTCTAGTCGTTGGTTCGCAATAATTATATAATAGCATACAGACCAGGTTTGGGAGAGAAGGAGTCTATCAATGGGCAATCATTTCCTTGCTTACTTATATCGATTGCAGAATATCGAACGCTGGAGCCTCATGAGAAGCACGACGCCGGAAAATGTGGCCGAGCACTCCTTCCACGTTGCGTTGATCGCGCACGCCTTGTGCAGCATTGGCAGGGATATTTTCGGACATGACGTAAATCCCGATGAAGCGGTCACTTATGCTTTGTTCCATGACGCAACCGAAGTCATTACAGGCGACATCCCGACTCCGGTAAAGCATCACAATCCTCAAATATTGGCTAACTTTCGCGAGATCGAGTCTTTGGCGGCCGAGCGGCTGCTCGCAACGGTGCCGCAGGAGCTTCGTGAAGCTTATACCCCGTTGTTCAAGCAAAAACCGGCCAATCCTGCAACCGAAAAATACTTAAAGGCGGCGGATCTGTTGGACGCTTACTTGAAATGTTTGAGCGAAATGTCCGCGGGCAATCGCGAATTCGCAACCGCGCGGCGGCAGAGTGAGGACAAGCTGAGGCAGCTTAATATGCCGGAGGTGGAGTGGTTCCTGGATCATCTCGCTCCCGGTTTTGAGCGGACGATCGACGAGCTGTCGGAGGAAGAGTGATCGGGCAGCGGTCTAATAGAGGAACTGAGTTCCGCTAAAAGAAAAATGGATAGAGCGCCTGCATGGCATACTCTATCCATTTTCTTTTTAACTCAGGCTTCTAACGCCCGTTCCTCCGGCAGCTTCACGCTGTGATCAAAGCTCCTCACAACCCGGTACATCACTATCCCGGTCAGCGCCATTACAACCGCAAGTGCGGTAAACAACGTTTCTCCGCCGCCCCAGCTCAGCAGAATTCCGCCCAATATCGGACCCAGTCCACGCGACAGCAAATGGCTTGCGCCATAGACGGAAAAATAAAAACCGCGCTGCTCCGCCGGAGCCATAATGGAGATCACTTTTTGCATCTGCGGACCGTACATCATTTCTCCGATTGTAAAAATAAACTCCGCCGCAAACAGCCACACAATGATGTCGGCAAAACCGTAGCTGAGCGATACGACAGTGAACAGCGCATAAGACGCTCCGATGACTACATGCGACAACATCGACTCCGTTCGCCGCGCGATCCAGATTTGCAGAGCGATGACCATACTCCGTTAAAAGTGAGCAGCGATGCCAGTACCGTTTTGTAATGTTCGAAGTTCGATTGAAGATGCAGCGGAAACGTTGTTTCCACCTGCGCATACAAGATTCCGATGGGAAGGCTCAGCACGGTCATCAGGAGCAAAGGTTTGTGAAGCTTCCATGAAATACGTGCTTTCGCAGCAGGAACACCAGAATGTGATTGGGTTAGCGGCGCTGTCTCCGGTAATTTGAACAGAATAAGCAGAGCATTCAATAGAAACGAGAGAGCGGACAAGAGAAATACGGCGGACGCGTTCCACTGGAACATAATCAAGCCAAGTATCGGTCCCAGGGCCGCGCCGATATTGAACGACGTATGCATCAGCGCAAAAACCTCGGCACGCCGATCCTCTTCCACGATATCGGTAATTTGCGCGTTCGCCGCAGGCATGAATAAAGCGAAGCCGATCCCGTTGATGACGGAGATCAGTGCGTATTGCCACACATCCGACGAAAAAACATATCCGATCATGCACAACATCTGCAACAGCAATGCAGTCAGCATCAAAGGCTTGCGTCCGTATCGGTCGCTCAAGCCTCCGCCGTACCAACTGACGAACATGCCGCATAAAGGCTGCAAACCTACAATGATCATCGGCAGTATGATCGAACCTTCCATTTGGTCATAAAGATACAAAACCAGGAAAGGCCGGATCATAAAACCGGTAATGGTCGTCAATGCGGAACCGATAACGCGGATCCAAACGCCGCTGTCATATCTATTGATAATGACGTTCAGCCAATTTGTTTTCATATGTATTCCTACTTCTACTATGTATTAGGATGACAAAATGAGATCTTGCAAGCCGTCCCAGAACAGGTTCAGCGCAAAAGCCAGAAAGAGAACGGCGGACAACAGAGACAAAATCCGCATCGTGCTGCTGCCGACACGACCCGCCCGGCTCCCGAGCCAAGCGATCATTGCAGACCAGAGTATACCGGCCATAACGAATCCTGCGACAAAAGCGGTAAGCACTTGCGTTTGCCGAATGTCCAGATCGGCGACGACGGGACCTGCTATCGCAACGAATGATAGAATCAACGTCGGCGACGACACGGCCAAGCCGGCCCCCACCAATATGTCTCCCCAAGCGCTTCGTCCTTTGACAGGCTCTCCGTCGGTATTAAACTTTTTGGGTCTGACCGTATCCCTGACCATCGTGTACGTCAGCCACAAGAGCACCAACGTTCCTCCGATCCAGAGCAGCCAGCGAACCGCCAAATAATGAAACACCGCCGTCCATCCCAGCAGGGCAAGCAGCATATAGAACGCATCCCCGAAGCACGATCCGAAGCCGATCCGGAACGCCGCGGCAAATCCCCGGTCCAATCCTGTTTTCATAATGGCGATATTGACGACACCCAAATCCAAACAAAGAGCTAATGAAAAAAGAAACCCTTTCATAAACGCGTAATACACCGATTCCACTCGTGACCCTCCAGCATGCGGCAACAACTAAATCAGTATATCACATCGTGTTAAGAACGGAACCGGCATATGAATTGTTGCAAAGTAAAATAGGGTAAAAGAAAAACGCACACCTAGGTGTGCGTTCGGTAAGCCGTCGTTTGTCCGGATTATTATGCGTACCAACGATTTTCCATGATCCAAATCGTAATCAGGAACAGAACGAACAGGATGGTGCTTAGCGTTTGAACTTTAGAAATTGCTGCACTTGCATTTTCGCCGTTTGCCGCGGCACGGGCAATCCGCTTAAGCGGGCCTTGAATGATGCCCGACAGAGCGGCGAGCGCCAAGAACAGGACGATGGCGGTAATCATCCACCCCACTGTGTAATCGGCTTGCGAAATCAAATATCCGCCCGTCAATAGTTGGAGAACAAGAGCATACTGGCCGATGCGCCCTGCCGATACTAATCCGCTGGCCAAACCTTCCTGCGCAGCTCCCGACAGCTGCTTGAACTTACCCGCCACGAACGGCAAAACCGCGTAGATCCCCATTCCGACCGCACCTACCAGGTGCAAAAACAACATTACCTTATACATTCGCCGTTCCCTCCAATTGTTAGCATAACAATGACAAATCAAGTATACACAAAAAAGAAAGAGAATAAAAATAGAAGCCTTGCCCGGGTCGAATGACAGGCAAGGCTTCTATATGTTGATCTTAATTCGAACGATTACGCGTTCTCTACGATTTTAATGACATTCCGGACGGAGTCGGCGGATTTCTCCAGTGCTGCTTTCTCCTCGGCGGTCAATTCGATTTCGATGATTTTCTCGATTCCGTCGCCGCCTAGTACGGCCAACACTCCCATGAACAGGTTGTTGTATCCATACTCTCCTTGAAGAAGGGCGATGATCGGCAAAATGCGCTTCTTGTCTTTAAGGATGGCTTCCGTCATTTGAACGAGCGACGCTGCAGGCGCATAGTACGCGCTGCCGTTGCCGAGCAGGTTGACGATTTCGCCTCCGCCTACGCGAGTGCGCTGTACGATCGCGTCGATACGCTCTTTAGGGAGCAATTTCTCGACCGGAATTCCGCCGATTGTCGTGTAACGAACCAACGGTACCATGTCGTCGCCGTGGCCGCCGAGAACAACGCCGCGGACATCCTCTACGGATACGTTCAGTTCTTGAGCGAGGAACGTGTTGTAACGAGCCGTATCAAGTACGCCGGATTGTCCGATGACTCGGTTCTTAGGGAAACCGAGCGCTTTGTTAGCTACATAAGTCATCGCATCTACAGGGTTGGACAGAATGATCACGTACGCGTTCGGGCTGGTCGCCTTGATGTTCTCACATACCGACTTCACGATGCCTGCGTTCGTGTTGACGAGATCGTCGCGGCTCATGCCCGGTTTGCGGGCGATTCCCGCTGTAATGATAATGACATCCGAATTGGCGGAATCTTCATAGCTGGAAGTGCCGACAATGTTGGAGTCGATGCCCTGCACCGGTGTGGATTCCATCATATCCAGCGCTTTACCTTTGGTAGGGTTCTCAAGCTGTGGAATGTCCAGAAGAACGACATCGCCCAGTTCCTTCTGCGCCAGCATAAGCGCAGTGGTCGCACCGGTAAAGCCGGCGCCTACAACCGTAATTTTCGCACGTTTAATGGCCATTTGGAATTGCCTCCTATGTCCCTTAAATCAGGAATTACATATTTTTGATGACTTCGTCAGCGAATGCAGAGCATTTGACTTCGGTTGCGCCTTCCATCAGCCTTGCGAAATCGTAGGTTACCGTTTTGTTGTTGATCGACTGTGCCATGCCTTTGTAGATCAGATCGGCAGCTTCCAGCCAGCAAGGTGCTCAAGCATCATGACGCCGGACAGAATGACGGAACCCGGATTAACCACGTCTTTGTCGGCATACTTCGGCGCTGTGCCGTGAGTTGCTTCGAAGATAGCATGTCCGGTCAAATAGTTGATGTTTGCCCCCGGTGCGATTCCGATCCCGCCGACTTGTGCTGCGAGCGCGTCGGAAAGGTAGTCGCCGTTCAGGTTCAACGTAGCGATCACGTCAAAGTCTGTCGGACGGGTCAATACTTGCTGCAGCGCGATATCGGCAATCGCGTCTTTGACAAGGATTTTGCCTGAGTCAAGAGCTGCTTTCTGAGCTGCGTTGGCAGCTTCCTCGCCCTTGTCCGCTTTGATGCGGTCATACTCGGACCAAGTAAATACTTTGTCGCCGAACTCTTGCTCAGCCACTTCGTAGCCCCAGTTTTTGAACGCGCCTTCCGTGAATTTCATGATGTTGCCTTTATGGACAAGTGTCACGGATTTACGCTTGTGCTTGATCGCATATTCGATTGCCGCGCGAACGAGGCGCTTGGAGCCTTCCGAAGAAACGGGCTTGATGCCGATACCGGACGTTTCAGGGAAGCGGATCTTGTTAACGCCCATTTCCTGCTGCAGGAATTCAAGTACTTTTTTCACTTGCTCCGTACCGGTTGATACTCGATACCCGCATAGATATCCTCGGTATTTTCACGGAAAATAACCATATCCACCAGCTCGGGACGTTTTACCGGTGAAGGCACGCCGTCAAAGTAGCGGACAGGACGCAAGCACACGTACAGGTCAAGCTCTTGGCGCAGCGCCACGTTCAGGGAGCGGATTCCGCCGCCGATCGGAGTGGTCAAAGGACCTTTGATCGCGATGATCATCTCACGGATGGCCGTCAGTGTATCGCCGGGCAGCCACTCTCCGTAAGTATTAAAGGCTTTCTCGCCTGCGAACACTTCATACCAGGCAATTTTCTTCTCGCCGTTGTAGGCTTTCTCGACCGCTGCGTCCAGAACGCGCTTGGCAGCCTTCCAGATATCGCGGCCGGTGCCGTCCCCTTCGATGTACGGGATAATCGGATTGTTAGGAACGTTAAGAATTCCATTGTCGACGGTAATTTTCTCACCGGAAGTCGGTGGGGCGAATTTTTCGAGTTGCATGTTTTTTTCCTCCTTATTTTTCGCAAGAAACCGGCGCGCCCATCTCCCGAAACAGGAGGCGGCCCGCCGGCAAAAGCATGAAATTTAGTGCGAGCGCAGCTGGTTACGCGCGTTTGGCCATCGGCAGGTAATGAGCGTTAACAGGACCTACATACTCTGCACGAGGACGGATGAGGCGGTTGTCTTCAAACTGCTCCAAAATATGCGCCGTCCATCCAGAAACACGGCTGATCGCAAAAATCGGCGTAAACAGGTCGCGAGGAATGCCCAGCATCGTATAGCAGGAAGCGGAATAGAAGTCCACGTTAGGCTTCAAGCCCTTTTGACCTGTGACGAGCTCTTCGATCTTGATGGACATCTCGTAAAGCGTCATATCTCCGTTCAGCTCACCAAGCTGGCGGGACATCTGCATCAGGTGCTTCGCGCGCGGATCGCCATTCTTGTAGACGCGATGGCCGAAGCCCATGACCTTCTCTTTGTTATCCAGCTTATTCTGAATATAAGGTTCCAGGTTAGCCGGCGAACCGATTTCGTCGAGCATGACCATGACGGCTTCGTTCGCACCGCCGTGCAGCGGGCCTTTCAGCGCGCCGATGGCGGAGGTTACGCCGGAATAGATGTCGGAAAGCGTTGCCACGGTCACCCGCGCAGCGAAGGTCGAAGCGTTCAATTCATGGTCGGCATGAAGCACAAGCGCCTTGTCCATCGCTTCAATTGCGACTTGAGCCGGCTCTTCTCCGGTCAACATGTACAGGAAATTATGGGCGATGCCTACACCTTTCTTAGGCGCGATCGGTTCCTTGCCTTCCCGGATTCTCGCGTAAGCGGCTACGATCGTGGGAAGCTGGGCTTGCAGTTTAACGGCCTTGCGGATATTCGCCTCGCGGCTCATATCGTTCGCTTCGCTGTCGTATAACGCCAGACTTGATACTGCGGTTCGCAGCGCGGCCATAGAGTTGCTATCTTTGGGATACAGGCGCAAGCCTGCGATTACGTCAGCCGGCACCCCCGCATATTGTCCGAACTGATCGATCAGACCGTCCAGCTGCGCTTGTGTCGGGAGATGGCCATGCCAGAGCAGATAAGCGACTTCTTCGAATGTCGCATGCTCCGCCAGCTCGTCGATATTAATACCCCGGTAAGTCAGAACGCCGTCAATGATCGAACTGATGGATGACGATGCTGCGACGATGCCTTCCAAGCCTTTTGTTGCCGTCATGTTTCTCTCTCCTTTATCGGAAAAATGCAGATAAATCCGTTAAATTAGTCGTGCCGGATGTCTCCAGAAATGGTCTGCGCGTGAGCATATAGTAAAAGAGGCTCAAAAAAGCACGCAAAACGCATATAACTTAACATTTTCTGACCTTTTTTAATGATAATCGATTTCAACGGGGAATGGAACCGAAAGCGGAATCAATTTTTTTTATCAGTATCATAAAGGTTCTTTTGCCAAAGCGGATTCTTTTTAAATAATTTTATTTTAAAAACGGTTCGGCCCGCGGTGTATTCGAAAGGATCCGTTGCGCACCTTCCGTTCCAGCCAACGATACAATACGAAGCGGTAAAATGGGCGTGTAACGGGCAGCAGAAGGGTGAGTCCGATAATGTCGGATACAAAGCCGGGTGCCATGAGCATGATTCCTCCGGCCAGCACACATAAGCCTTCGAGCATAGTGTGCCCGGGAACTTGTCCGGCCTGCATCTGGCGCTGCGCCTGCTGCCACACTTTCCGGCCTTCCGAACGAGCCAATCCGGCACCCAAAAAACCGGTTAACAGCAGCAACGCCAGCGTCGCCCATCCGCCGATCCAATGGCCCATCTGGATAATGCCCCACATCTCAACCGCGGGAACGATAATAATGAGAGCAAGCAGCCATTTATACATCATAAATCCCTCCTACTCACTAATACGTCCGCGCGCTCGCCGCCGTTGCGTCTGCAATCAGGCAAATTTCGGCAGCGGACTCAGGCGTTGACCAAAGCGGCAAGCTTTTCATACCACTCCGGCGCTTCACGCTCCAACCGCACCGGCTTCCAGTCCCGGCTAACCCACATATGATTCGTACCTCCGCGCACGAGCAGCACACCCGGCGGTTCTTCGCCTTTATAGCGGTCCCCTTCGGTTTCTGTCAAATTGCCGCTCATGACCCGGGACTCGAATCTCACGCGAACGGATGTCATTTGCGGCACATGCGTACAAACCGTAATCCAGTCATCATACAGCGCAGGTTTGCGAAACGAAGCCTCGACATCCAGCACGGGCAGCAGCATGCCGCGCGCCTCCATGTCCTTATAGGCAATGCCCGCATGGCGTACCCACTCGGTCCGGCCGATTTCGAACCAATTCAGATAGTTGACGTGGTAGACGACCCCCATCTGATCCGTTTCCTGATACCTTACCCTCAAAGGATGCAGAAACCACGTTCTCATTATGTAACCTCCGTTCCTTAATAAAAATCCCCGCAGCAAAGCTGCGGGGCTCGTTGATGTCGCGGGTTACTTACAAAACCTTGGCTTGTCCGGAGTAGATGACGCCATGTTCGGCGTACAATGTGATCTCGGTGCCGTCCTTCAGCACGTCGAATGCATCGGCAACGCCTACGATGACCGGGATGCTGAGGTTTAGGCCGACAACGGCCGCGTGGCTCGTGATGCCGCCGCTCTCCGTGATGACGGCCGCCGCTTTCTCGAATGCCGGCATATACTCTTTGTCGGTTGACGGGGCAACGAGAATGGCGCCGGTGGACATTTTGCGCACGGCTTCTTCAGGTGTGCTCGCAGTTACGACTTTACCGGTAGCGCTCTGGGAACCGATGCCTTGTCCTTTGGCGATCAGCTCGCCGACATTGTGGATCTTGATCAGGTTCGTCGTTCCCGAACGTCCGACCGGAACGCCTGCCGTAATGACGATCGTATCGCCGAGCCGAACAAGGCCGGACTCGATTGCGCCTTTAACGGCGATATCGAACATTTCGTCTGTAGTCTGGGCTGAAGTGCCTTTAACAGGGATGACACCCCATACCAGCTGCAGCCGTCGCATAACCTTCTCAGACGGAGTAACCGCGACGATCGGCGATTTCGGACGGTACTTGGAAACCATCCGCGCGGTATAACCGCTCTCCGTCGAGGTTACGATGGCTTTCGCATCCAGATCGAGTGCAGAGTTGGCGACCGCTTGGCTGATCGCTTCCGTTACGGAGGTCTGCTGCGCTTCGGCTTGCTTGGTGAATATTTCACGGTGATGAAGCGCCGATTCCGCGCGCTCGGCGATGCGGGACATAGTTATTACCGATTCAACAGGATATTTGCCGGCGGCTGTCTCCCCCGAAAGCATGGTAGCATCGGTGCCGTCGAAGATGGCGTTGGCCACGTCGGATGCTTCCGCACGTGTAGGACGCGGGTTGCGCTGCATGGAATCCAGCATCTGTGTCGCCGTGATCACCGGTTTTCCTGCGCGCTTACACTTCTCGATCATGCTTTTTTGCACAAGCGGAACTTCTTCGGCCGGAATTTCAACTCCCAAGTCGCCGCGGGCAACCATGAGACCGTCCGAAACTTCAAGAATTTCGTCGAGGTTGTCGACACCTTGCTGGTTTTCGATTTTCGAAATGATCTGGATATCGCGCGCATTGTAACGCTCCAGCAATTCGCGAATTTCCAGCACATCGCTTGCGCGGCGAACGAAAGAGGCGGCGATGAAGTCAACGCCCATCTCGATGCCGAACTTGATGTCGTTGGCGTCCTTCTCCGTAATCCCGGGCATCGAAATGGCGACGCCTGGAACGTTAACGCCTTTTTTGCTCTTGATCGGACCGCTGTTGACGATTTGAGTCTTGATTTCCGTACCTTGGATGTCGACTACCGTCAAGCCGATGAGCCCGTCGTCAATAAGAATCGTTGAGCCGACATGAACGTCGCTCGGTAAATCCTTATAGGTGACCGGAACACGATTTTTATCACCTAAAATCTCTTCGGTCGTCAAGGTGATGTACTCGCCCTGCACCAATTCGATCGGTTCTTCCTTCATTTTGCCCAGACGAATTTCCGGACCTTTCGTGTCCAGCAGGATCGCCACGGTCTTGTTCAATTCCTGGCAAGCTTGGCGGATATTCTTGATCCGGTTGCCGTGCTCTTCGAAATCCCCATGCGAAAAATTCAGGCGGGCAACGTTCATCCCTGCCATGATCAGCTTCTTGGTATCTTCTAGAGCTTCGCTGGAAGGACCGATCGTACAGACGATTTTTGTTTTGCGCATGATTTCTTTGCCTCCGTTTTATCCATCCACTGTCTCTTTATCTATTGAGCTAGTCCTGTTCTGCGGTACCGAAACGGCCGACCTTGCGGAATTTCAGGTACCGGTCTTCCATCAGTTGTTCGGGAGTCATCTTGAGCAGCTCCTGCAAATGACGCTTTAACGCTTCGCGGATCGACTCCGCTTGCATGGCCGGATCGCGATGCGCTCCGCCCTGCGGTTCAGGAATAATATCTTCAATTACTCCAAATTCCAACAGGTCTTTGGCTGTAATTTTCATCGCTTCGGCTGCCTGATCGGCTTTGGACGCGTCCTTCCACAGAATTGAAGCGGCTCCGTTCGGCGAAATAACCGAATAAATCGCATTTTCAAGCATCAGAACCCGGTTGCCTACCCCCAGCGCCAACGCCCCGCCGCTTCCGCCTTCCCCGATGACGACGCAAATAATCGGCACACCGAAAATCGCCATCTCGCGAAGATTGCGGGCAATCGCTTCGGACTGTCCGCGTTCCTCTGCGGTATCTCCCGGGTATGCGCCCTTCGTATCGATGAAAGTGATGATCGGCCGGCCGAATTTATTCGCTTGCTGCATAAAACGCAGCGCCTTGCGAAAGCCCTCCGGATGAGGACTGCCGAAAAACCGCTGAATGTTGTCCTTTGTATCTTTACCCCGCTGATGGCCGATAACCGTCACGGGAACGCCATTCAGCTTGGCGATGCCTCCGACGATCGCCAAATCGTCAGCGAACAGGCGATCGCCATGCAGCTCGACGAAATCCGTGAAGACGGTATTTATGTAGTCAAGCGAGGTTGGCCTCTGATGATGGCGTGCCATATGCATAATCTGCGCCGCGGTCAAGTTGCTGAACAGTTCTTCTTCCAGCTGTTTGTAACGCTCTTCCAATCTGCCGATCTCATCTGTGAAATCGATGTTTTTTTCGGAGCCGAACCGCTCAAGCTCATCGATCTTCTTACGCAGTTCGGCAAGCGGCCGTTCAAATGGCAGCTCATTGGACATCGGCCGGCTCTCCTTTCCACGCATGCATATCCAGCAGCTTGGTCAGCATCGATTTCATTTCTTTGCGATGAACGACTTTATCCAGTTGACCGTGTTTCAGGTTGAATTCGGCGGTTTGGAAATTGTCGGGCAGCTTCTGGCGAATGGTCTGTTCGATCACGATCCGTCCGGCAAAACCCACAATGGCTCCGGGCTCCGCCAAGTTGTAATCGCCCAGGCTTGCGAAGCTTGCCGAAACGCCGCCCAAGGTAGGATCGGTGAATACCGAAATAAACAGGCCGCCTTGGTCATTGAACTTCGCAAGCGCCGCACTGGTCTTGGCCATCTGCATCAAGCTTAAGATGCTTTCTTGCATCCGGGCGCCGCCGGAAGTTGAGAAAAGGATGAGAGGGAGCTTCTTCTCGATCGCCAGCTCGATCGCCCGGGTCACTTTCTCGCCTACGACCGAACCCATGCTCCCGCTGAAGAAGTCGAAGCTCATGACGCCGACAACAACCGGGAATCCGCCGATTTCACCATGGCCGGTAATAACGGCATCCTTCAGCCCGGACGCTGCTTTCTGCTGTGCCAGCTTGGAGGCATACCCCGGAAAAGTAAGCGGATCTTCCGATACCAAATCTTCGTCAATCTCAAAAAGACGCCCCTCATCGAGCGTCATCGCAATGCGCTCCCAGGCGTTCAGTCGAAAATGATGTCCGCAGTTGGAACAGACTTTGAGGTTCTTCTCCAGCTCTTTGCTGAACTGAATCGTCCCGCACTTCGGACAACGGTTCATTAATCCTTCGGGAATATCTCTTTTCGTCCGCTCCGATGGAACGACGGCATATTTTTTCTTTTGAAATAAATCCTTAAACACAGCGACACCTCACAAACGGAAAATGGCGGCCGTCCTGATCACACGGATTCGCCGGCTCTAAGAAGGCGGGGCATCGTCTCGGCAGTCTATCGTTTATAGATAGACTTTCGTGGAATACATCCGCATGTCCGGTGCTGCAAATGACGGAACGACTGCTGGCTTACAGGTGCAGAATACTGACGAGCACCTCTTTCACTTCCCGCACTTCTCCGGATGGAACCAATATCTCGTACTGGGGTTTGGTAAGGTTGATGGGGCGTACCTGCACAAGAAATCCTTCTTCGGTCAGTCGCTTCTGAATTCGTTCGGCGATCTTAGCGGTCGGCGCAATGTAGATGACCGTCCACATGAAGCGGTACCCCCAATTTCGTATTCAATCATTAGTAAGAAAATCGTGACGCAATAAAGAAATCATAGCACAGGTGCCGCTAGACTAGCAACCAAACGAGACTCAGCGCCGCAGTGGAAGCCAATCCAGAACCCTCTGTATTTTCGTATCCCAGTAGCCCCATTCGTGATCGCCCGGCTCTTCTTCATACGTCAACGGAAGCCCGATCTTCCGGCAATGGTCGCGAAAACGAACGTTATCTTCATACAGGAAATCTTCCGTGCCGCAGCATTGATACAACAGGGGAATCGGCCGTCGGCTCACAACTTGTTCAGCCAGAGTGAACAAGTCCGCAGGCGATCCCGGGATGGAAGAGGCTTCCCCGAACACATTGCTCGCATCTTCCCCGCCGCGTTCGTCCGCCCAACTTTGCACGTCAACAGCTCCGGATAAGCTGGCAACCGCCGCCAACCGGTCAGGATGAGTCATTCCCCACTTCATGGCGCCGTAACCTCCCATGGATAATCCCGCAGCAAAGTTATCCTCTCTTTTCGAAGATAAAGGAAAGAAAGACCTTGCCAGCCCGGGCAGCTCTTCGGTCACAAAGGTCCAATACTTGGCTCCGTGCTTCATATCGGTATAAAAGCTCCGGTTAACCGCAGGCATGACTACCGCAATTCCCCGCGACAGAGCATAACGTTCGATCGAAGTTTGCCGCACCCATGCCGAATGATCGTCCGACAGGCCGTGCAAAAGATACAGTGTCGGGAACAGCCGGTCTTTGTCCTGCGGTAAAATGACATTCATCGCAGCCGAGATCTGCAAAGTCTCTGAAAAAAATTCACATTGAATGAACGCCATAAATTTCACTCTCCCACCAAATGTAACGAGCTCATACGCCCAAAATGTCCTTAAGATGGACGATGTATTACACCGATTCATACAGATGCGGACAAAATGGACTTATCAGCAGGCTTTGGACTCAAGATGAACCATTATGCCCGGAGGATACGCCCAAAATGACCTTAAACGCAGCATGCCGTAATCAATTTCCCGCTGATGCGGACAAAATGGGCTTATCAAGTCCGCCTCTTTTCCAGCACCATCACTTTACCTTCACACTGCCTTCGCCCATCAGTTTCTCGATCGCTGACAACAGCTCCGGCGACGGCTGAACTTTATAGTCATCGCTCAGCGCCACGGTGCGGCGTTCGCGCTGGTATCGCAAAACCGTCGGCAGCTGGCCCGAATGTCCGGTTAAAAGCGACTTCAGACTGGTTAAGACGGCCGGTTGCTCGCGGTCTTCGTCGATCCGGATGAACACACGCTGCACAGCCGGTTTCGCCGCAGCCGGCGGCTTTCCGGCAGACGAACCGGCGCCATTGTACCGAGGCTGCTGCGCAAGGCGCCGAAGCCTTGCGGCTTGAGCGCGCAAATCCGGCGCATCCAGAGGCAGGATGTCGTCCGCGAGCAGCTTGTAATCCTCATCTCCCTGCTGCACTTTCGCCCTGACGAGCACGAGCGAGCCTTTGCCCACGAACGATGCGGCAGTTTTCCACACCGTCGGGAACGCCACCAACTCCGCTCCCATAATGCGATCTTCCAGCTCGAGGAAGGCCATCGATTGTCCCTTCCGTGTAATAAAGGGCTTCATCGACACAATCATCCCGGACGTGAACACGGTTGCGCCGTCCGCCGCTTCAGCGAGATCGACCAACCGGTCCAGCTTCAATTCATCCATTAAATCGTCATAAACATCCAGCGGATGACCTGACAGATACAGTCCCATCAAATCCCGCTCAAATTCCAGCGTCTGCGATGCCGTATAGGGAGGCACCTCCGGCAAATCCACATTCCAATTCGGCGATTCCTCGAAATCGAACAGCTCGATCTGCAGCTCTTCGCGCTCCTTGCGCCAGGCGGCCGCCGCTTCCAATGTCGGCTCCAATGCGGCCAATTGCTGCGAACGATGGCCCGGCAGCGAATCCATCGCGCCGGCCAACAGCAGCGATTCAATAACCCTTTTGTTGCAAACCCGCGGATCCACACGCCTGCAGAAGTCGCTAAGGCTTTCGTACCGCCCCTTTTCACGCTCCCGCAGAACGCTGTCAATCGCTTGGGTCCCAACATTCTTCACCCCTGCCATGCCATACCGGATCGCACCCGCATCGGCGTCCCGGGCTCCGGCAGCCTGACAGGCGTGAACAGGACGCCGCTTTCGTTAACATCCGGAGGCAGAACGGCAATGCCCATTCGCCGGCATTCGTCCACGTATTCCGCCGTTTTGCGCTGGTTGCCGATCACTGCGGTTAACATGGACGCCATAAACGGAACAGGATAGTGCGCCTTCAAGTAAGCCGTCTGGAACGCCAGCACCGCATAAGCGGCAGCATGCGCGCGGCAGAAACCATAGTCCGCAAACCGGACGATCAAATCATACACCCGGTTGGCGTCCTCTTCGCTGTGACCCTGCTTGACGCTCCCGCGCACAAAAAATGCCCGCTGCTCATCCAGCACTTCCCGTTTCTTTTTGCTGACCGCACGCCGCAGCAAGTCCGCTTGACCTAAAGTGAAGCCGGCCATGACGGATGCGATCTGCATGATTTGCTCCTGATAGACGATAATGCCGTAGGTGTCCGCAAGAATAGGTTCCAGGATCGGATGCGGATATTCCACCTTGATCAAGCCGTGTTTTCCCTGAATAAACTGCGGGATGAACTCCATCGGCCCCGGGCGGTACAACGCAACCACCGATACGATGTCCTCGAAAGAGGACGGCTTCATTTCCTTGAGTACCCGCCGCATTCCGGAAGACTCCAGCTGAAAAATTCCCGTTGTATCTCCCCGGCCCATCAGCTCGTAAGTCTGCTCGTCCGAATACGGGATTTTGTCCCAGCGCAATTCCTCGCCGGTCTCTTCGCGTATCCAACGCAAAGTGCGTTCGATAATGGACAATGTGCGGAGCCCCAAGAAATCCATCTTGAGAAGTCCTACCGCCTCGAGATTCTCCATCGAGTATTGGGTTAACGGAACGCCGTCCGTACCTTCCTGAAGCGGCACATAATCGGTCAAAGGATCGGACGAGATGACAACTCCGGCCGCATGCGTCGAAGCATGCCGGGGCATGCCTTCGACCCGGCGAGCCATCGCGACAAGTTCGGCAGCATCCGATGTCCCTTCCGCCAAAGCGCGGAATTCCGGACTTTCCTTCATCGCGCGCTCGATGGACATGCCCGGCGCTCCCGGGATCAGCTTCGCCGTCTTGTCCACTTCCCCGTAAGGCAGGTTCATGACCCGTCCCACATCCCGCACTGCGGCCCGCGCGGCCAACGTTCCGAACGTAATAATCTGCGCCACATGCTCGCTTCCGTACTTCTCGACGACGTAACGGATGACCTCGTCCCGCCGTTCGTCGCTGAAATCGATATCGATATCGGGCATGCTCACCCGCTCCGGATTCAAGAACCGCTCGAACAGCAGCTTATGCTTCAGCGGATCTACGTCGGTGATTTTGAGCACGTAAGCAACCAGGCTGCCTGCAGCGGATCCGCGTCCCGGTCCCGTCACAATTCCCTTCTCATGCGCAAACCGGATGAAGTCCCACACGATCAGGAAGTAATCGTCGAATCCCATCTCGCCGATTACTCTCAGCTCATACTCCAGTCGCTGCTCAGCGTTCGTGCGGAACTCGGCATTCTCCCATTCCGCCGTGCCCGCATAACGTTCCTGCAAGCCCTTGCCGCACAGCTCTCTCAAATAATGACCGGCGGAACTCCCTTCCGGCAGCGGAGAGAAAGCAGGCAGGATATGCCGGTCGAAATCCAATTCAAGGCTGCATCTGTCGGCAATTTTCACCGTATTGGCCACCGCTTCAGGCACGTGACGGAACAAAGCCGCCATGTCCTCGCCGCTTTTCAGATACAGCTGATTGGTGGTGATTTTCATCCGGTCAGGATCGTCCAAAGTTTTACCGGTTCCGATACACAGCAATACATCCTGAAGAGCGTGGTCGTCCTCGGACAAATAGTGCGAGTCGTTCGTCGCCGCCAGCGGAATTCCCGTCTCCTCCGCAATCTTCAGCACACCCGCCGATATTTTTTTCTGGTCAAGAATCCCGTGATCCTGAAGCTCCAGAAAATAATCCTCACCGAACAAATCCCGATATCTGACCGCCGTAGCCTTTGCCTCGTCATACCGATCCGCCAACAGATGCTGTGACAGCTCCGAGCTCATACATCCGCTCAGACAGATGAGCCCTTCCGCGTACTGCGACAATACCTCGAAATCGATTCGCGGCCGATAATAGAAACCTTCCAAATGCCCGATGGAGCTCAGTCTCATCAGGTTGCGGTAACCGATCTCGTACTTCGCAAGCAGCGTCAAATGATAGATCGGCTGCTCCTTGCGGGAATTCTTCTCCAGCCGGGAACCCGCAGTAATATAAGCCTCCATACCGATGATAGGCTTGATTCCCTGCTCCAGGCACGCTTTATAAAAAGGGATCGCCCCATACATAACGCCATGGTCGGTGAGCGCGAGCGACTTCATCCCGAGCTCGGCCGCCTTGGCCGTCATCTGGCGGATGCGCGACGCGCCGTCCAGCAGGCTGTATTCGCTATGAACGTGTAAATGAACGAAATCGCACATCCGCATACCCCTTCTTTTCCGTCATAAACTCTCTTTTATTAATTGTATCATAAGGGCATAGACCCGTCCCATAGGATGATAGTGAAGATCAAGCGCAGACGTTGCAGGCGCTGCTTGCTGCGGTCGCACTTAAGTGGAGGCGATGGACATGGAAGATTTCTATACGAAAGCGGCATTCTGCTTTTTTATAGCATTCGGGGTGGTGATGGGCGGTGCTTTGCTGGCGGGTGTGGGATCGGTATTCTTGTGGGCCCCTCCGAAAGTCAAGATGCTGCAGGTCGCGGGGCATTTGAAAATATGGCGCTCGTAGCAGCCGTCGGAGGAACCATCGATCCGATGCGGATCATCGAGCACCACGTAGCGGAGGGGCAGCTGTCGCCGGCCATCCAGCAGATCGGCATCATACTTTTTGCTTTTCTCGGTGCGCACATGGGCACTGAACTCGTTCAATGGATGTGCCGGGACGGGGGGTGACGGCTGCCGATGCGGGTGCCTTCATTCGATAGATTTCAGAAGCTTATGCAGATTACGGCTTTTTTCGTCTGCGGAATCGTCGTCGGCAGCGCCGTATACAGCGGACTGCAGAACGATCAATTTAACCGTGTCATTGAGGAAAAAATCAAGCTCGAGGAGCAGCTGAACATTCTCCGGGAAGATCTTAAAATCGAGAAGAACCGGAATCAGAATGTAGTGAAGAAAATAATAGCGTACGTCGTAGAGCCGACGGGCAAGACGAAAATCGACATACTGACGGAGACGGAATTGAAAAAGAGGCTTAAAAGGGACTTGGAGATCTTCGTCGGCCGCAGCATATACCATATCGATTCCGACGCCTCGTTCGCCCGAACATTGTTGCATGAGAAAATTTATGATGATATTGAAGGTAAGGACTACATGGTAATCGTAAAAACGGTGCTTGTGGTCGACGGTGTTCTGCAGATTTGGGTCGAGGCGAGAGTACATGTATCTTAATAACCCGCTATCGCGACAAAGAGCGCTGACCCGGCTCCTTATGTTACAATTAGTGGCGGTATTGACGACTGTCCATGAAGGAGTTGTTTGTTGTTGGTTGATGTATTGTTATGGGTGTTCGCCGCCCTCATTGTCGTTACTTCTGCGGCTTCCGCCGTGTTCAGCTTCCGTGCGCGCCGGACAGCCGACGCAAGACTGCGCGGATTGTATGCCGCCCGTATGAACATAAGCATGGGCCTCATGCTGATCTTCATCGCAGTGATCCAGATGTTCCTGTTCAGCGGGTCCACGGTGCGGGTTGTCATCGGCGCTTTGTTCATGCTGCTCGGGCTGTTCAACCTGTTCGCCGGGCTGCGCAACCATTCCCATTTCAGCAAGTCGTGATTATTAAACAGGATCGATCGTCTGCGCCGTCATCATCGCCTTGGCGACGACATCCCCGTCCTGCACCGCTTCGATTTCCACTTTTACATATCGCCTGCTCGCTTCAATAATGTGCGGGACGAACGAGATGCTTGCATCGATCGGCACCGTGCGGAGGAAGTAAGTCGTCATATTATCCATGATGTGTTCCCTTTTCAGCAGATCCCCTATAGCCCGAGCCGCGGCCTGCTGCATAAGGGCAGCGAGCACGCCTTCGGATATCGTGCCGAGCGGGCCGGACATCTGCGGAGTCGCCGGGCCGGCGAAGGACAGCCGGTTCTCCTCATCCCTGCGCTCCGTGAAGCCGCTCCACATGAGAGCGTCGAACGTCTCGCCCATTTGGGCCGGCCGATTGGTGAACTGCAAGGCGCGCAGCACCTGAGTCCGGCTCACCGAGCCGACCAGCTTACGCTGCCGGTCTACCACGGGCAGAAGCTCGATGCCTTCGGATAACATCCGATGAGCCGCCGCAGCGAGCGGAGTGTTCAGCGTAACCGTCATCGGACGGCGAGTCATCAGCTTGTCCACCGTTTGCCCGGCCGCAGCGCCCGCCGTATCTTTGGCCGTAATCATGCCTACAACCCTGTTCCACTCGTCGGTTACAGGGAAACGCCCGCTGCCCGTCTCCGCGCTCAGCTTCAAAAAATCCGCAACGGAAGCGGATTGTTTCAACGTTCCTTGCCTGTCTGAAGGCTCCATCAAATCCGCGATCATGGCAATCTTGCGCTTGATCAGCCGGTCATACATCGCTCTATTGATCATAGAGGCAACGGTAAAAGTGTCATGCCGGCACGTCAGGATCGGAAGCTGGCGTTCGTCAGCCAGCGTTTTCACTTCTTCGCTCGTTCCGAATCCCCCCGTCACCAGCACCCCCGCTCCATGCTCCAAAGCCACACGGTGCGCGCTCTCCCGATTCCCTACGATCAGCAGGCTGCCTGCATCGATGTAACCCATCATTTCACCGAGCTCCATAGCTCCGATAACGAATTTATGCAGCGTTTTCTCGAGTCCTTCGCCACCGCCCAGCAAGCTGCCCTGAACGATGTCCAGAACCTCCGAGAACGTTAATTGATCCGGATTGCTGCGCCGCTTCCGATCCACACGCACCGTGCCGATCCGTTCTTTCGTGCTCACATAACCCAATTGCTCGGCTTCCTTCAGAGCTCGATAGGCGGTGCCTTCCGATACTCTCCGATCCTTGGCCATCTGACGGACGGACACTTTCGTGCCGACAGCCAGCTCGCGTATATATTGGAGCAGCTGCTCGTGTTTCGTCAGTTCTGCGGTATTGTTCTCATTACCGGACATCGCGCGCCCCCGCTTTTTTGACTCTATTATAACAAAAAGCTCGCCAATGATATGGCAAGCTTTGCTTCACAGCCTCAATAAGCTTCAACGAACAAGGATACTCCCATTCCCCCGCCCACGCAAAGTGAGGCGATTCCTTTCGAAAGCCCTCTGCGGCGCAGTTCATGGACAAGGCTCACGGTAATTCTCGCGCCTGTACATCCGATCGGATGACCCAGGCTTATTCCGCTTCCGTTTACATTGACCTTGCTTCGATCAAGGCCCAGCTCTTTTTCGACTGTCAGGTACTGAGCCGCAAACGCTTCATTGATCTCGATCAATTGGGCGTCCTCCAGCTTCCAGCCGACTCGTTCCAAACCCTTCTGTATGGCAGGCGTCGGGCCGCGTCCCATCATTCTTGCGTCTACCCCGGCTACCGAGAAGCCGGAGATTCTGGCTAACGGCTGCAGCCCTTTCTCTTGCGCCTTCTCTTCGCTCATAAGAATGACAGCGGCCGCTCCGTCATTGAGGCCTGATGCGTTGCCCGCAGTAACCGTGCCGTTCTTGCGGAACGTCGGCTGCAGCTTGGCGAGCTTCTCAAGGGAAATATCCTTCCGCGGATGCTCATCCGTGGTCACAATCTCGTCCCCCGACCGTTTTTTCAGCGTAATCGGAACGATCTGCGACTCGAAATAACCGTTGTCGATCGCGTGAAGCGCCCGTTGATGGCTTAACAGTGCGAGTTCATCCTGTTCTTCCCGGCTGATCTGATACGCTTCCGCCAAGTTTTCCGCCGTTTCGCCCATCATGATTTTATGAATCGGATCTTCTAAAATCTCCCAAACGGTATCAGTGACTTCGCCATGCTTGATCTTCGCGCCGAAACGATGGTTCTTCAGCACATAGGGGCTTGAGCTCATCGCTTCCACGCCTCCGGCGATCACGATGTCCGATACTCCCGTCTGGATTTGCATGACGCCGGAGATGATCGCCTGCAGGCCGGATGCGCACTGGCGCTGAATCGTGTACCCCGTGGCCGTATCCGCCAGACCTGCTGCAAGCGCCGCGGTACGTGCCGTATTCGGCATGTCGGTGCGCTGAATGCAGTGCCCCAGAATGACTTCGTCGGGATCCTCTGGACTTAGCCCATTGTGCTCCATCGCCTGCTGAATGACCGGCACGATCAGATCCAAAGGAAGCAGATCCTTGAACACGCCGCCAAAAGAACCGACAGGTGTACGCAACGCGCTTGTGATTACGACATTCCTCATCTTGCTCTCCCTCCCAAAATTAACGGATTACTCACCAACCGCCCGACACACTGATGGTATCGCCTGTGATGGAGGCCGCCCCGTCCGAAGCCAGAAAAATACAGCAAGCGGCAACTTCCTCCGGCTTGATAAACCGCTTGATCGCCTGCTTCTTCAGCAGGTGCGTGTGCAGAGCTTCTTCCTTTGACGTGCCGTCTTCGTCGGCCAGCTTCTGCAGCTGATCCTGAATGAGCGTCGTATCTACGACGCCGGGCATTACCGCATTCACGGTGATATTGTCCTCGGCCAGCTCTATCGCGGCGGTCTTCGTCAAGCCCACAACTCCGTGTTTGGCGGAGATATACGCGGACTTGTACGGGGAAGCCAATTTGCCGTGCACGGAGGATATATTGATGATTCTGCCGTACTGCTGGCTTTTCATCTGCGGAATCACATATTTCGTCATCAGAAAAGGGCCTTTTAACATGACATTAATCAACTTATCCCACTGTTCAACCGGAAAATTCTCGATCGGATCCACGTGCTGCAATCCGGCGTTGTTGACGACGACGTCAATCCTTTTCCATTTGTCGGTCACATTCTTAACGAAAGCCTGCACAGATTGCGGATCCGCAACATCGAGCTCATACGCCTCCGCCCTGCAGCGGTATTTTTCAGCCAGAATTCCTGCCGCATTCCGTGCGTCGGCTAAAGCTAAATCCGCTATGATCGGCTGATCGCCGTTCGCGGCGAAAGCTTCGGCGATGGAATACCCGATTCCTCGAGCCGCTCCGGTGACCAATACGATTCTTTTTTGCCTCGACATTTGCCGCACTTCCCTTTGATTTGAAATTATGCGAACGGGTGTGGTTAAAATGCATCCAATACGACGTTCTCCCCAACCCTCACCGGCGGCTGCGTCGACTGAAGGATATCGTCCACGGTGAAGCCCGCAGCAACTTCCGCCAAGCTGAGACCTTCCGGTGTGACGTCAAGAACCGCCCTGTCCGTAATGATGCGGTGCACCACGCCTTTACCGGTAAGAGGCAGCGAGCATTCGTTCAGGATTTTCGGCTGACCGTCTTTATTGACGTGCTCCATAATGACGATTATCTTCTTGGCTCCGTGAACAAGGTCCATCGCTCCCCCCATTCCCTTGATCATCTTGCCGGGTATCATCCAGTTGGCCAGATCCCCGCTCGCGGAAACCTCCATGCCTCCCAAAATCGCAATGTCGATATGGCCGCCGCGGATCATCGCGAACGACTCCGCACTGCTGAAATATGCAGCTCCGGATATGGCGGTAACGGTCTCTTTCCCGGCATTGATCAAGTCGGGATCGACGTCTTCCGTGCGCGGATACGGCCCGATGCCGAGCAGCCCGTTTTCCGATTGAAGGATCACCTGCTTGTCACCGCTTATAAAATTGGCCACAAGCGTAGGCATGCCGATTCCCAGATTGACGTAACTGCCGCTTTGGATCTCTTTTTCGGCGCGTTTGGCGATTCTCTCCCTCATATTGCCGTGACTCATCGAATTCCCTCCGTCCCGCTTAATTTTGCACGGTGAGCCGCTCGATCTTTTTCTGCTGGCGGCCTGCAATGAGCCGCTGCACATAGATGCTCGGCGTATGGATCCGATCCGGATCCAGTTCCCCTGTCTCTATCAGATTTTCTACCTCAGCTATCGTTACTTTGCCGGCGGCCGCAATCATCGGATTAAAGTTTCTGGCGGTTTTGTTGTAGACCAGGTTACCCATACGATCGCCTGCCATCGCCCTTACCAGACTGAAATCCGCGGTCAGCGCTTTTTCCAGCAAATATTCCTTTCCGTCAAACTCACGTGTTTCCTTGCCTTCCGCCACTAAGGTCCCGACTCCTGCCGGCGTATAGAAGGCGGGAATGCCGGCGCCTCCGGCACGCAAACGTTCCGCAAGCGTCCCTTGCGGGATGAGCTCAATCTCGATTTCACCCGCCAATACCTGGCGTTCGAACTCTTTATTTTCGCCGACATAGGAGCCGACCATCTTTTTGATTTGCTTGTTTTTCAAGAGTAAACCCAGTCCCCAATCATCAACGCCGCAGTTATTGGAGATCACGGTTAACTGCTTCACACCTTTGTCCACCAATGCCAGGATAAGGTTTTCGGGAATGCCGACAAGACCGAAACCGCCTACCGCGATCGTCGCTCCGTCCGGAATGTCCTGAACCGCTTCTTCATAGGACGTAAAGACAGGCTTCATCTGCTCAACCCCTCTTCGCATTTTTGCCGGCATTACCTTTGTCGTTGAATGACACCACGATCTGCCCGGCCATCACAGCGTTCCCGTCCGAATTTACCGCTTCCAATGAAAAGGTGATCCATCCCCTGGATTGTTCAATATCGATCACTTCCGCCTTCAGGCAGATCTGCTCGCCGAGCCGGACACTTTCGATAAAGATAACCTCCTGCTGGATCGGAACGATCGGGAATCCGCTGCAAAGATCCGCAACTCCGGCGAAAGCCCGGCCTGCCAGCAGCTGCGGCTCTACCAAACCGCCCGCTCCCGTTAAGGGCAAGCTGACGGGCAGCCCGATCATCTCCCGAAACCGGCTCACTTCCTGCTCGCCGAACATGACGTTATCCTCTTTCTGATCACCCAGCGACAAATCGAATATGATTGACTTCATCGGATGAGTCCTCCATGGTCTTCGCGACGGTTAGGCGATACCCAAGTACGTCTTGATAATCTCGTCATTTTCAAGCATTTCTTCCGATGCGCCATGGGTTTTCACTTCTCCCGATTGCAGCACATAAGCTCGATCCGATATCGACAAAGCGGCCATTGCCAGCTGTTCGACGACCAGGATCGTTTTGCCTTCCTGCTTGAGCTGGATCAACGTATCGAAAATATGCTTCACATACAAAGGCGAGAGACCCATCGAAGGCTCATCCAACAATAAAAACTCGGGTTCCGACATGAGCGCGCGCGACAAGGCCAGCATCTGCTGCTCACCGCCGCTAAGCGTGCCCGCCGCTTGGTCGCGTCTTTCTTTTAATCTCGGAAAACGCTCATACTCTTTCTCCATCAGCTCTTTCACTTTTTTCCTGTCGCCCCGGATGGTGAACGCGCCGAGAAGCAAGTTGTCCTCTACCGTCTGGTCGCCGAATACTTGCCGTCCCTGCGGCACATGAGAGATACCCTTTCTCACAATGTGATGGGCGCTCAGACCGCTGATCGATTGCCCGTCATAAGATACTTGTCCGCGCGATTTGACCAAGCCGGTTATCGCCTTAAGCAGCGTCGTCTTGCCTGCGCCGTTGCGTCCTACGACAGCTACGACTTCACCCTTCGCCACATGGAGATTGATCCCGCGCAAAGCTGAGGCATGCCCGTAATTAACCGATAGATTTTTTACCTCTAACAAGCTCGTTCACCTCTTCTCCGCCGAGATACGCTTCGATTACTTTCGGATGGTTTTGAATGAACTCCGGGGTGCCTTCACACAGCTTTTTACCGAAATCCAGAACCGTGATCGTGTCGCAGATGTTCATGACGATTTCCATGTGATGCTCCACCAAGATGATTGAAAGCCCTGACTTTTTGAGACGCCTGATGACATCGTTGATCTTGTCAATTTCCACGTTGCTGGCGCCTGCCGCCGGCTCGTCAAGAATGAGCAGCGAAGGCTGCAGAGCCAAGCCTCTCGCGACTTCTACCAAACGCTGTTCGCCGTAAGAGAGATCCGCGGCGGTCTCATGAGCCCTGTCTTCCAAACCGACGATCCTCAGCAAGTCGTAAGCTTTGTTGTAAAACTCTTTCTCTTCTCTCGATACTTTGGCCGTGTGCACCAGATTGGCTAGAAAACCGGAACGGAAATGACGGTGAAAGCCGATCAATACGTTTTGAATGACAGTAAGCTCATTGAACAGCTGTAAATTTTGAAAAGTTCGGGTAATGCCATGTTTGGCGATCTGATGCGGCGCAAATTTGGTGATGTTCTTGCCTTGCCAGACGATAGATCCCCCTGTCGGCATGTACACACCGCTCAGTACATTCACCATGGTGCTTTTGCCGGAGCCGTTCGGACCGATAATCCCGTGAACGGTACCGCCTTTTATTTCTATATCCACATCGTCTACAGCCTTGAGTCCGCCGAACTGCATCCGAATTTTACCCAATTCAAGAATAGTGCCGTCCTTTGCTTCAGGAAGCTCCATGAGCGGCGCCGCTTTATTCAGTTCAAGCTTCCGTTCGTTCCGGTCGCCGCGGCCGAGCCACTTCCGGAGCAGGGGCAGCTTCGACAGCTCACCGACAACTCCATTGGGCAGAAGCAGCAAGCAGAGCAGCAAAATGCCGCCGAAAATAAACAAATGATAGTCTACATATTTTGAGAACCATTGCGGCAGCAAAACAATGATTGCGGTTCCGACGACAGGACCCCACTTCGTTCCGGCGCCCCCGATGATGACCCCGGTTATAAACAAAATAGACTGATGAAATTCGAATGAGGAGCTGCTGATAAATCCGTTCTGGTGAGCGAACAATCCGCCGCCCGCACCGGCCATGAATGCGCTGATCGCGAGCAGAATTTTCCACCCGCGCACATTGACTCCGAGCACCTCCGACGCGACCTCGCTGTTGCCGAGCGCGGTGAACGTACGTCCGAAGCGGCCTTTAAAAATATTGGATATCCCGGCGGTGAAAAGAACCGCGAGCAAACCGATAAACCACATATATTCATAGGGTTGCAGCGTATAGCCGAAAAATGAAGCCGCGTTCGGAAAATAGCCCGCCGGCCCGCCCGTAACGTCGATCCATCGATTGGAGATAATGCCGATCAATTCCCCGAAAGCAATGGTAACCATCGCCAGATAAGGACCTTTGGAACGAAGCGACAGCAATGCCACGACCGCTCCGAATGCGGCTGCCACCAGGCTCCCGAGCAGAATGCTCACAAAAAAATTCAAGCCCAGCGTTTTTCCGATAATAGCCGTTAAATAGGCTCCGATTGCATAAAACCCGACGTGTCCGAGCGACAGTTGATGCGATAATCCGACGAGCAGGTTCAATCCGACGATGACGATATAAGTGATCAGGAAGGTTTGAGCCATATGAATGTAATAGCCGTTATTGAACACCCAAGGAAAAGCATAGATCACGGCCAACGGAAGCCCAATCTGAACGATAAGCCAACGTAAACTTCTCATGATTAAAATTTCTCCTTGTAGCGTTTTCCGAACAGGCCTTGAGGAAGAAATGCCAGAATGCCGATGATCAGGATGAACGATGCGGCATCTTTAAGAGAAGTGCTGTACATCGCGAATACGTTCTCCAGCACACCGAGCAGCAGAGCTCCTATCAAAATTCCCTTCGGATTTTCCAGACCGCCGATAATCGCTACCGCGAACGCTTTGAGTCCCAGGAATACCCCGATAAAAGCGCCCGGATTGACGAGCGGACCGACCATAATGCCTCCCGCTCCCGCCAGCGCGCCCGAGATAATGAAAGCAATCGACGCCATGAGCCGCGGGTTGATCCCCATCAAAGAAGCTGCACTCTTATTGAAAGCCACGGCTTCCAACGCTTTGCCGAAGAAAGATTTTTTGAGAAAAAAGTACAGGATTGCCATCAGCACCGCACCGCCGATCAAGACGAAGAGCTCATGAGGCAATATGCGCACCACGCCCAGGTCGATCACCTTGTTGCCGAACGGCGACTTTGCCGACACGACATCTCTTCCCCAGATCAGCATGGCGACGTTGCGCGTGATCATGGCAACGGCAACCGTGCTCAAGATCCAGCCGATCGAATGGAAGCCTTTGAGCGGTCGTATGGCGACCTGCTCCAGCCCCAGCCTGCCAAACCTACTAACAAAACCACCGCGAAGACCGCTAAAAGGAATGCAGCCCATATCGGCAGGCCGGACGTCGCGGCGGCGCCGAACACGCTTACTCCGGTCAACGCGCCTACCATGACGAAGTCGCCCTGTCCGAAATTCATCGCGTTCGTTGTGACGAAGGTAATGTAATAACCTTGGGCAATGATTGCGTAGAGACTTCCATATACCAATCCGTTTAGCACGGCTTGCAACCAATCCATGACGCTGCCTCCTCAGTTCTGAACTTGATGCGCCAGCATGGTGAGGGAGTCCGCTGCGGACTCCCTTCACCTGCCCCCGCAAGGGGAACGAGCGGCTTATGAAGCTTTCACGACCTTGCTGTCCTTGTAAGTTCCGATGAATACATCGTCCGGACCGTAAGCTTCATGATTTTCCTTCGTAAACGGCTGCTTCTTGATCGCCGTAACGCCTTCGAAATCATTGATATTTTCAATCGCGTCGCGGATTTTCTCACCGTCCAACGCACCGGCTTTTTTAATGCCTTCCAAAATCAATTTCGCGCTGTCATAGCCTTGAGCGCTGGCTACCGGGAACACATTTTCACCGTATTTATCGATGATCTTCTTGTCGAACGCTTTCGACTTGTCAGATTGGTCGACCGTGAACGATTGGACGAAAAATACGTTCTTGTTGACCAAGTCACCTACCAGCTTCACTACCGTAGGATCGCCTGTCGCCCATGTCGCGTAGATCGGAGCGTCCAATCCTTCTTTGTTGCGCGCTTCCAGCAGCTTAGCGGATTGCGGAGCCAATCCGTAGAACATGACGGCTTCAACGCCCGCCTTCTTCATATCGCGTACAGCTTGCTCCAGGTTCAATTCCTTCGGATCGAATGCGGAGACAGCGGCAGGCTCCAAATTGTAGTTCTCTTTCATTTGCTTCATGATGTCCGCTTTTCCGCCTTGTCCGTAACCTTCGGTATCGTGAATAACGCCGATTTTCTTCAAGCCTTGCTTGCCTGCCAATTCCTTCAGGATGGCGCCTACTTGAACGCTGTCCAGGGCGGATACGCGGAAAATGTAGTTTTTCGGCTCTTTGGCATAAGTGGCCACAATCGCGCTTCCCGTGGCAACCGGAATGATCTCCGGAATTTTGGCTTCCTGCGTGAACTTGATATGTGCCGTAGCGTTACCGCTGTTGGCCGGACCGATCAATGCGACAACCTTGTCCTGGTTAATCAGCTTTTGAACAACCTCGACCGATTTTTCGGGCTTGGCTTCGTCGTCATACAAGACGAGCGTGGCATTCTGTCCGTTGAGACCGCCCGCAGCGTTGAATTCTTCGATCGCCAGCTCGGCGCCGCGTTTCACGCCTTCACCGAACAATGCCGTTCCGCCGGTCATGGAAATGGCAGCGCCGATTTTGATCGCATCTTTGGACTGCTCTTGGCTGGCTGTATTGCTCGGTGCGTCGCTCGCCGCTCCTCCCTCATTCACTTTTGGAGAGCATGCCGATAATAGCAAAGCTGACAAAATCGCTAACAACGAAAAGTTCAACACGAGTTTTTTCAAAGCTTGAAACCCCTTTCAATAATTTAAGTTTTTCTTACGTAATAAGTTAAGAGCAAGAACCGTGCCAAAATATTTCAGAATGCTCATAACCTCTGAAAAACGCAGATCTACCTAGGGTTCTTGAGGCACGGGCCGGCAAAGTAACATTTAATTTTTATGTATACAAAAAAGATATGTCGCAAATACGCGACACCTCTTTGAACGTTTGCCTTGCTCTGTAAGCGTTATCATGATAGTCGCACGAACGCGATATGTCTTAAATTTGCGACAGTTTGCACTCTAATTGTTGTACGACCTCCTGCAGAAACTTGTCCCACCGCCGCCGTTAGTCTAATTTTTGTACGATCTCCCGCAGAACTCCGTCCGACACGCCGCCG
>NZ_JXAL01000021.1 GCF_000829465.1 Cohnella kolymensis
CTCGCATAGCTCGGTATAATAGATTCCAGGTGGTTCAACATGAAGGAGGTCCTCAATTGGTTGCGACAGAAGTGCCCGCATTTTGCCTCATTGCAGACGTCATGTCATCCCGCAAAGACGGCAAAAAAAACGAATTGCGTTACATAACCAAGGAACTCAACGATAAACATCACACGGCATTATTAACTCCGTTCTCCGTGCGCAGCGGGGATGAACTGTTCGGAATCATAAGGGATTTTTCCAAGGCTTATTATGTTCTTAAAGACTTGCTTTTGCTATCCAATGAGTCGGATGTGCCCTTATATGTAGGAGTCGGGATCGGCTCCGTCACCAATGAAGATTTGAACAACCCTCACGAAGTGAACGGCGATGCCATTTGGAGTGCCGCTGACGCCCTTAATGCGCTCAAGAAAGGGAAAAGCGGCGTGACAAAATCAGCTTTTGTGCGGAATAAGTTCCATGTCTATGTGAAATCGCAATCCAGCCCAATGCCGTATGAATTCTTTAATGATGAAATCTTTTTCTTGTTTGAACGATTGCTTAAGCGGACAAAAAAACAACAGGAAATCGTTCGTGCCATTGAAACATTGGATGACAAAATTCAATACGAAGAGTTGGGCGAGCGGTTTGGCTATGATGACAACGTGAGCAGCAACATCAGCAAAATCCTGACACGTGCGGATTATTTTCTGGTATCGGGAGCTGAACAAAATTTGTGCAAGCTTCTTCAATATTTTCAAAAGCAATTCCAAACCGACGTACGAGGTGACAGATGACCCTTAATTACATCGTATTTATTTTGGCTTTCTGGTCGGCGAATGGGCTCATTAAGCTATCCTGGTTGCGGAGTGTCGTCTTTGTATCTATCTCTATCGTTTTATCATACATACTCGGGAGTGGAAGTTTTCAGATTTGTTTGGCCGCCTTGATTCTAGGAATCTTGCAGTATTTCATAAGTTGGGCATCCAATTATCTTAAGGATCATAATCAGCACTTTGCCGCATTTCCTCGTATTAACAAGCTTGTAGACATGCTTAGGACGGAAAATTTAAAACAGCACCTGCTCTGCCAATCGCTCCACCTTATCATTATCTATTCTTTTTTGTGGATTTTCGGACAAGTAGAGGGTTTGAGAGGATTCGGACAGCAGATTTATCTTTTTATGTTTGCCGATGATCTCGTCATTGAGAACCGCCTAGTCGTACCTTCTGTACTGCTGGTCGGCGTATTTCTCACACATACTTCTTCGGAAATGATACGCATGCTGCTCCTGAAATACGGCAATCCGCTTCCCATGCTCCACCAGGAAACGGCCGCAGCGGTCGAGCACTTCAGCGAGGAATTTTTGCGGAAGAGACAAAATATGAAGCATAGCATCGTTTCCGATATGACCGTGGAAGAGCAGGTGGAAGTATCCAATGCCGCTGCACCGATGACAACCAAAGAATCCATTAAGGTCCAATACCATTGGTCCAATGTAGTAGACGACACGTCCAAAGGAAAGTATATCGGTATCCTTGAAAGAATATTGATTTGCATATTTGTCATTTACGATATCTATCAAGGTCTAATGCTGCTGGGTGCCATGAAAACGCTGGCTCGTTTCAAGTTATTTGAGAACAAAGCATTTGCGGAATATTATTTGATCGGCACCCTGGCCAGTTTAATCGCGGCAATTGTGTGCGGTTTTATTCTTAAAAGGATGCTCTTGGACGCTCTCTTGGTATAAACATTACTGGAAAATCCGGTAATATCTCAAAACTACCGGATTTTCCGGAAAAAAAAGGCGATCGGCCCCCATAAGGGAACGATCGCCTTCTTTTACAGGAAGTCTATTGCAAATAATAATCCTCTACAAAAATCTCCGCCTTGCCTCCCGGAGGACCTTCGGCTGCGACTGTCAACAAGAAGGTGTGGTTCGCGAGGCTGGTGTAGTCCGACGGGTTCACATATCGGCTGATATCCACTTCCGTGTCGCGGGTGCCTTTAACGTCCAGCGTGAAGGTGTGACCTGGGTATAACGTTGGAGTGACGGTGATCGTAAGCTTGCCCAGTCCCTCATTTTTAACAAGCAATGACGTTTTACCGTTTCTCACAAAGAACCGGTGGCTGAAGCTTCTCGTCGTCTGATCGATTTCTCCGACTCTGACGGTTAGTGGGTCTCTCATCGAGTACTTTTCCTCGACATTAAATTGACTGTTGGGCAGCGCGGGAACCTTTACTTGTTTGGTCATCACGAGTTGTTTCAGTTGCTGCATGTAATCGTTGACGGTCGGCGCCATCGACTCGGTATCCTGTGCGAACAACACGAAACCGCGTACTTTTTCATTACGGAGAATGTTGATCTGCTGCGCCAATCCTTCCGGGTTGTTTTTGAAATACCATGCACCCAGGCCGACCACTACTTTTCCGGGTGGAGCTACCTGCAGGGCATCCGTTGTATCTTTCCATACCGTCGCGTTGCTCGGACTATAGGACATCGGCATCACGAAATCGAGTATGCCCGTCTCCATCCACTTTCTCCAATCCTGAAATACTCTTCCGAGCCCAAGGTCCCAAGCGGCCAGCACTGAGGCAGACACTTCAACGTCCGCTTTTCGCTCCTTCGTTCCCTTATAGATTCTGGATACGATACTCGTAATTTGATCAGCTCTCCATTGATCCCACGACTTGCTGTACTGCTTCGGTTCCAAACCGGTTTCCTGCCGGAATCTGCTTACCGCTTCCTCTCCGTACCCTACACCTGCCGTGTTCGGGCCCATTCTGGCCGGATATCTGATGAAGTCGAAATGAATGCCGTCCACATCGTATTTTTCTACCACTTCCATATAAACGTTATATAAATAGTCCTGGACCTCCAGGTTGCCCGGCTCCAGGAAGTACGGTCCTTCTACGACGCTGTTTTTCGGGTCGGTTTTGGGATCCGGATACGCTACCTTCCCTGTGCTGTCTTTTAACAGCCATTCTTCTTTGTAAAAAATATGGTTGGGATCTTTCGGCATTTCCGTTGAGCTTCCCCAGGCAATCATGGCATTGAGCCATGCATGGACTTCCAATCCGCGTTCATGGCCTTTTTGAATGGCGTACGCCAGCGGATCGAAGTCATCCGGCTGCCCTTCAAGCAATTCCGATCGTGACACAAAAGAGGAATGGTATAAGGCATCTCCTCTTTGTCTTACCTGCACAAATACGGTGTTAAAGTTCGCGTCCGCAGCTTCCTGAATAAATTGGTCGATCTTCTCGCGCGACGTCATTTGTCTCCAGGAAACGATATATGTACCTCTCATTTCTTGGCCGGGCTCCGGCACTTTGTCCACTTTGTCGACGCGGTTGGAGCTAAATCGTTCCGGCTCATTCGGGTAGTTGCTGCTGTCCGGAGCAGCCCACACTTGTGAAGTCATCATCAGAAAAGATAGAATAACGCAAATAGAGACACTAAACTTTTTCCTCATTATGTAACCCCTTTCAATTCAATGGATTTGGAAACTTTTTGCTAAGCTCTAACCATAATTAAACCGCTTTCATAATAAATAATACATCAATATTATGGGATTATCCTCTTTTTTACGAAAAATAAAGAATAAAAATTTCTAATTGGTTTGATTCGTTTATTCCCAAAAAAGACGCTGAAATAAAAATAAGCTAAGGTCAGGTTTATGGAGCATACCTGACTTAGCTTAATCAACGAACATCCCGTTATCATCACACTCAGGTTTCTGTTAAGAGTTGCCCTTGGGTGCTAATTCAATTGCCTGCCGCAGTGCTTCTTCCAAAGAGCCCGGATCGGCTTTGCCGGTTCCCGCAATATCAAATGCCGTTCCATGATCGACACTGGTGCGGATGATCGGCAAGCCTACCGTTATATTCACGCCCGCTTCGAGCCCCATGACTTTGATGGGACCGTGGCCCTGGTCGTGATACATCGCAACGACAATGTCGAAATCACCCCGGGTTGCTCGGAAAAACAGCGTGTCTGCGGGAAGCGGACCTTCTGCGATGATCCCTTCCGATTGGGCTCGCTCGACGGCAGGAATGATTTTCTCCTCTTCCTCACCATGGCCGAACAGGCCGTGTTCTCCGGCATGGGGATTGATGCCGCATACGCCGATTCTCGGTTTTGGGATACCTGCCCGCTTTAAGGTTTCATCAGCCAAAAGGATGACTGTATGCACTCGTTTAGGATTAATCTTCGCAATGGCATCCACCAATCCGATGTGGGTTGTCACATGGATAACACGCAGTTTAGGAGCGGTCAGCATCATCGCAAACTCAGAAGTACCGGTTAGTTCCGCTAAAATTTCCGTATGTCCGGGAAAAAGGTGTCCTCCTTTATGGAGGGCTTCTTTGTTAAGAGGCGCCGTGCATATGCCCTGAATCTTCCCTTCTTGCGCAAATTCCACAGCGCGTTTAATAAATTGGAAAGCAGCGTCTCCAGCTTTTGCGGAAATTTCGCCGAACGGCAAGTCGGCCGGCAGTAAATCAACATCGATGATATCCAGTTGCTTCGGGTCACCTTCTGTTTCCGAAGGATCCGTAAGCTTGCGAAGCCGCTGCGGGGAGCCAACCAACGACATTGCACGCTCCATAATTTTCGCATCGCCTATAACAACCGGATGGCATCGCTCGTAGAAAGATGCTTGCTGCAGGGTTTTCGCTATAATCTCCGGACCCACCCCGGCCGCATCGCCCATCGTAATCCCAATTGTCGGTTTGGTCAAAGTATTCACTCCTTCGTTAATTGCTCAGCAATGTTTTCGAATGAACGGGCGTTGCCGAAAGCTCCGGCCTTCGTTACCAGGTGAAAATTCTTGCCCGCCACCCTTCCGAGCGGGATTCCCGGTTCCAGTTCCTGCAATATATTCATTCCCGCAATATCCAAATGCTCGCAGATGCTGCGTGCTGTATCGCCGCCGCTTAAAAACAAACATTCGGGAGCCAGCTCCGACACCAATACCTTGGACATTTTCCCTAAGGCTTCCCGAAGCAATTCACTCATTGAAGCCTTCGGCAGCTTGCGTGCCTCCGCAAACGCAGCGGTGCTTTGACGTGCTTGCTCTGTGGAGTCCAGTGCAACAATGCAATGCTTTCCAGCCCTGTACGCGTCGAAAAGGGATGCGGGGAGAAGTTCGGATGCATCTTTTTCTAACAGGAGAACGGGATCCAACCGCAGCGTAAAAAAACGTTCAATGGAGCAGGCTTCCACTTGCATACGTGTAGATTCACTAAGACTCCCGATCAGGAAAAGCAACGGTTTGCGGAGTTTGGGAAGCACTTGATCCGATTCGTTCATCGGCAGCGGGGGATTCAAGTACTCGGCAATACCGGCCGAACCTACCCATACGGCGTCCGGAAATCGAGAATACAGGCGGCCGATCGTCTCTAAATGTTCATTCGATTCCGCGTCGAAAACAATACGCCGATTCCCCGCGCTTATCAACTCACGTATCCGGTTTTCCAAATATAGGAGTCCCTTTTCGGTGGATGCAGTATCGATAACAGCACAGGTATCATCAAATAAATCCGGAATAAAGGAAGAGAACACGGGTGTTTTCGGATCCTGGCCGATCTCCGTCTCATGTACGGGAACTCCTCGAAGCAATTGATTGCCATTCCGAGTCGTACGGCCGTTCTTGGGATAAGCGGGAACGATAAACGCCGTGCTTTGTGGAAGAGTATCCAAAACGGCCTTTACTTCCGCCTGAATATTACCTCTTAAAGTGGAATCCACCTTTTTAAACAACAGCTGAGCTGATGGGGGTCGAAGAACAGAAACAAGTCGCGCTACTCTTTCATAGGCGGCTTCCGGGGGAATCGCCCGGGAATCGGAATCAATCACAATCACCCGGGCATCAATCGACCATATGTAATTTTCCTTGTAATTGAACAAAAGACTGGTCTTGTACCCGCGTTTTGCGAACTGAACTCCTGAATCACTAGCCCCCGTTAAATCGTCCGCGATGATGTAAAATACGTTCATGTCGTATTCCCCACTCTTTTATATACCCAAGCGGTCACAATCGGAGTCAACACGGCTGTGACTATTACGGCCGCAGTGACCTGGAGAGTCGCCAGCGAAGCGATCTCCTGATAAGCGGGATATAAAGCCGCGACCGCAACCGGAACAGCCGCTGCGTTCCCTGCGGTGGAAGATGCCGCAACTCCCGCAACACCTTTTCCTCCCGTAAGACGGTCAAGGAAAAATAATACGACTCCAGTGACAATGACCACTAGTACGCCCAACACAATACCGGACAGTCCGGCCTGCAACACATTCGTGAGGTTGATGCCGGCTCCGATTGCGAGAGCAAAAAAAGGAATTAATACGTCTACTCCCCGACCCAAAAACTCACGCATATCTTCGTCCAAATTACCTAAGATCATGCCGATGATCAGGGGCAGAATCGAAAAAATGAACGCAAGTAACGGAAAACTCGCCAAACCGGCAACGCCAGAATCAGCATAGTAAAGAAGGGGCCGGATTCGACGGACATAATGGAATAAGCTGCAACGTCCTCTCGCCGTTTCGCCAGCTGTCCCATTAAAGCCATATATAAACCGCCATTCGTATCGGAGAAAGCCGCGACAATCGCCAATGCTGACAGCCCCAAAAACAAATCATTCGGGTTGGGAGCGAACCAGCCGATCATTAAGGCGATAATCAGTGCGGTCCCGATTTTGCCCGTCCACAATGCGACTCCTTTTTTCAAGATATAGCCGGTTGCCTTGAATTGAATTGTCGACCCGAGACACACATAGAAAGCCGCGAGAAGCGCGGACGTTCCGGTTAATAAACCTCCGGTGAAGGAGGTCCTGAACTCAGTTAAATTGAACAGGTCGGGTAAAAAGGTGCGGATTAAGGCACCGATGAGCAGGGGAAAAAGCATCATCCCGCCAGGAATTCGTTGCATATTTGCCCGGATTCGCATAACTTTGTGCACACTCCTTATTCATCTATGTCTTCCATTACTTCGACCATTCCTCTGTCTACGTCAGGAGGAGTGTCGACTTCTTCGACCAATTGCATGACCGTTTTACTTTCCGGCTGTTCGTCCTTTTTAGTGGTCATATCACGTTCCATTTGCACCATTACCATCCTTTCTTTCTCAAATACAATTCAGGTGTTACCTCGTAACAACGGCAATGTGCAGCAGCGAAAAGAGCCTCCGGACTTGATGATCTCTGACAAATCGACTTCGATTACGTCATAACCTCTACGGCGGAGTTCCGTGTTTACTTTTACATTACCAGGCAGGCTGAAAACTCTCTTATTCCCGACGGATAACACATTTGTGCCCAGTTTGAATTGTTCCGACCGATCGACCTCAATGAGGTCATAGCGTGAGGCTATTTTAACCAATCCCTGCCGCTCCAATGCAGGAGAGAACACCAGCGCCTCTTCGGGAGACAGCACATTAAACACGCAATCAAGATGCAGGTATGCACGGTCAATGGGAAGCAGCTCCACCTTGTATTCTGGGAGCAGACTTTTCAAATTATGTATCGCATTTTCGGAGGTTCGGCCGCTGACAGCAACGAAGACCGTCTCCCCATCGATCATGACATCTCCGCCTTCAATGCTGTTCCTCGTTAAATTGTGGTATGGGTAATCATGATCTTCAAGCCAATCAATTAATATATTATCTTCACCTTGCCTAATGCCCCTGCCCATGTGCGATACAAACAACCTGTGTCCGATCGTAAATCCGATATCGCGGGTAAACACTTGCTCGGGGTAATCTTCATTATGGGGGAGCAGAACCGCGTCTACACCTTGATTGCGTAAGCTTTGCACGAATGAGTCATGCTGCTCAGCCGCAAGCTCTTGATCGATATTTTCGTCTACATAGTGCCGCTGGGTTTCATTGATGATTTCGGTGATTCTCATATGCTGCGGTTCGCATAACAGAACCTTTTTCAGAGGATCATATTCGTTCGCGCAAAATAGTCGGTTGATTGTTCCCATACTTGTGCTGCGTTCTCCTCCCACCTGCTGTCTCAGTGATTATCAAGCAGCTCTGACACCGTGACCAGCTTGACTCCATCGTTCCGCAGCTGGTTTATAATTGAGGACAAAGCGTTAACGGTTCCGGATAGATCCTCGCCTTTCCCTCCAGCTGCGTGCTGCAATATAATTGAGCCGGGGTGAACATGCGCAAGCACATTTGTTTGTACTTGTTCCGCGCTTAACCCTTTCCAATCCAACGAGTCCACATCCCAGAACACATTGATTTTATGCCGGCTTGCCAGCCAGCGGAGTTGGTCTTCATTCACGTTCCCATAGGGAGCCCGAACATACGTCGGTATGTACCCGGTATATTGACTGATCAAGCTGTCTGTCTTCATAATTTCTCTGCGAAAAGCCTGATCGCTCAGCTTAAGAAGATTGGCGTGATTGTACGTATGATTACCGAGCTGATGCCCCTCGCGAACCATGCGCATTACAACATCAGGATGTGCTTGCACCCGATTGCCCACCACAAAAAAGGTTGCGCTAACTCCTTCTTTCTTTAAGACGTCCAAAATGCGCGGAGTAAAATTGTTGTCGGGGGCATCGTCAAACGTTAAAGCCACCTCGCGTTTTCTTCGCGGGCCTTGAAGCACAAAAGTGCTCGGGTATTTACTGTGCAAATCGGCCAGCGACATGGGGTGGGGTCTGCGTACTGCGCCTTCCGGTCCATCCGCTAAATCGGGGGTTTCATCCTGTCTGGATTTGTTGATTTGCCGGCTATGCTGCCTGTGGTCCTCATGTTTCGATTGATCACCGTCATTTTGGGCACACGCCGAATTTAGACATAAAGCCAGAACGAATACGATCCTGCACCAAGTTTTCATAGTTACCTCCCGCTATCACCTAGTCCAAGATTAGGATGAACTCAGCTACAAAAATTATCCATCACCATAACGAAAAAAAGGCCATCTTCTCCAACTTGGAGAGATGGCCTTTACGAGGCGGCTCTTTAGCGGTTCACTGCACGCTACACACTTTGCAAAACTTTCTGAAGCATCGTTCCGGACTGCGCAAAATTCGTATGCCAGGAGAGCGCCTTCTCCAAGACATGAGGGGTTTGTCCTCCCCTGGTCAGGGCTTCCTTGTAGTAATCCATTAATTGCTCCCGGTACATCGGATGAGCGCAGCGCTCAATAATAAGCTCCGCACGCTCTCTCGGCGCAAGCCCCCGCAAATCGGCGTATCCTTGCTCCGTAACGACCACATCCACATCGTGCTCCGTATGGTCCACGTGAGAAACAAACGGCACAATACTCGAAATATTCCCGTCTTTCGCGGTCGATTTCGTGACAAAAATGGAGATGCGCGAGTTTCGCGCAAAATCACCCGAGCCGCCAATGCCGTTCATCATTTGTGTTCCCAGTACATGCGTAGAGTTCACATTGCCATAGATATCGAATTCCAAAGCCGTATTGATCGCAATCAATCCCATGCGGCGTATGACCTCCGGGTGATTCGAAATTTCTTGAGGTCTTAGCACGAGTTTGTCGCGGTATTGATCCAAATTCGGGAAAACCCTTTCCATCTTCGAACCTGACAGCGTAATGGAGCAGCAGGAGGCAAAGCGCACTTTCCCCGCATCCATTAACTCGAACACGGCGTCTTGCAGCACTTCAGAATACACCTCGAGATCCGTGAATTCCGAATCTATGAGACCGTGCAGCACCGCATTGGAAACCGATCCGATGCCCGACTGCAGCGGTGCAAGACGGTTCGTCAAGCGTCCCTCTTGCACCTCCCCGCGCAGAAAGGCGATTAAATGCTGTGCAATCGTGTTCGTGTCGATGTCGGGAGCGGTGACTGTGGAAGGCGAATCCGTCTGGTTCGTGAACACAATGCCCCGGACTTTCGCCATATCCACCGGAATTCCCAAGGTTCCGATGCGATCATCCACCTTGGTTATCGGAATGGGAGAACGATCGCCCTGTTTTTCCGGCTCGTACAAATCATGAAGCCCTTCCAGCAATTGCGGTTGAGCCAAGTTAATTTCAACAATAATGGACTTGGCATGCGCGGCAAACACCATTGAGTTCCCTACTGAAGTCGACGGGATAATCATGTTGTCTTCCGTAATTGCAATCGCTTCCACGATGGCAAAATCAATAGGCTGTAGCACCTGACCACGCACCATTTCCGACGTCTTGGACAAATGTTGATCTACAAAATAAAAATCACCTTGGTTAATTTTCTTTCGCATCGTCGGATCCGCCTGAAAAGGCAGACGCTTATTCAGCAAGCCGACTTCGGCAAACAATCTGTCAATGTCAGATCCGAGAGAAGCCCCGGTATATACGTTAACTTTCATTTTTTCATTTCTCGCACGCTCAACGAGCGCCATGGGAACCGCTTTCGCATCGCCGGCGCGGGTAAACCCGCTAAGTCCCAGCGTCATTCCGTTGCTAATCCAGGAAGCTGCTTGTTCCGCAGAAACTATCCTATCATGGAGGTGATGGTTTCGAATTCGATTGAAAACGTTTTCCAAAGGGCTTTCCCCCAAACATTTGTCGTTTACACCAATTTAACAAACGACAATGCGGAGGAATGATTTTTCGGATGAAAATGGGGAAAATCGGGACGGAACCGATAAATTTCGGCCTCAACCAAGTAAAATTTTTCAGAAATCAAGTAATTTCCGAAAATAACTGGCGTAGGTTTGGCTCACGGTAATTTTCGCTTCATTTTTCATAATTAAAACCAATGTCGAATGTAAATCCGGGAAAATTTCCCTTATAAAGTTAACGTTAACGATATAAGAACGGTGGCAGCGCACAAAGTACTCTTTCGGCAAAAGAAAATCGAACTCATTTAAAGTATATTTATGCGTACCGGTCAGCTTTTGGGTGACTACATGCGTTTTGCGATCACTAGCTTCCAAATACATGACTTCAGAAAAAGGTACCGGTACCCATCCGTCATCGTGTTTTACGGTCACTACCGATTTCCCGGTCGCCAGTGTCGGGAAAATCGCGGAGACGCATCCCTTGATTTTCCCTTCCTGGATGAGCGGAACCGCCATGCCGTAATAAGGCACACCGAATAAATCACGATCGATAAATTCGGAAATCTTTTGTTTTCCGGTCAGCGCTTTATAAGTAATCGTGCCTTCCTTGACGGGATCGCCCTTTTTAATTCTCAAGTCGATTCTTTTACTTGGCCGGTAATAAATGTATTCCTCCGTATTGGAAACCGCGATCGAGGCCTCGTCTGAAAATAACTCTCCGATCGCATCAAACATAGACTTCGTTATAAATTGTGTCATTCTCCTCACCTCAGGCGTCAAACTAGTGTCCCCCCGCGGATGGGAGGTTTAATGAACAAAGCGATAATAATGGACAAGTTTTTACTGTGATTCTTTGCCATCGTCCCATGATTGAATGACCCCAGCAGCCGCCTCTGTCCGTTCATCCGCAAATAGCGGGCCGCCCAAAGTGTCGGCGTTCCCACATCGCAGGTAAAAATCGCGTCCTCGTGTGCCGCATCGCTCAACACTTTGGTCAAGTATTGGGGATGGATAGGCTTTCGACCGGGTTTGCCGATTGCATGGCTGTCGAGATCGCTGGCGAGTCTCCTACAATGCCGTAAATCCTGGTCACTCCTGCGTTCAACAAAGCTTCAACAACTGAATCCGCGATCGTCTTCTTCATGGTTGTCCTCCTGCATCCTGTCACTTATGCATAGCGTTTCCTGTGACAGACGGACTATGTAAATAGTGGCAGAAACAAAAAAATAAGCCAACCGCATGTGGGAATCCACAAGCAATCGGCTTTCATACAATATGAAAAACTGAAGAGCGCAAGATCACAGTATCAGAATACCTTGTTTCTTGGACTTCATGTCTTTATTCGTATTGACAATAAGAGGCAGCATCTGAGTGCTGCTGACCATCGGGGAATGACACAGATGGCAAACGGGCACGTGAGCGAATGCAAAATTATCCCTGATCCAGCCATTGCAGTCATCGCTATTGCAAGTCCAAATCACGGTTTCTTCATGCGGGAGATCCTCTACCGGTTTGTTTCGATAAGCCATGGTACATTCCTCCTCAGATTAAAAAACTGCCCTTAACTTGGCGTTAAGGGCAGTCTGCTTTACTCTTACAGTTTTACAACATTCTCAGCTTGCGGTCCGCGGTTGCTTGGCCCACATTGAACTGAACACGTTGACCTTCATCAAGCGATTTGAAACCGTCGCCTTCAATAGCAGAGAAGTGAACGAAAACGTCACTTCCACCTTCCACTTCGATAAAGCCGAAGCCTTTGTCCGCGTTAAACCATTTAACTGTTCCTGTTTGCATATTGTATATGCCTCCTAAAGTTTATTAACATGTTATTTCTGTATAAACAAAAAATCACACATTGAAAAAGGTACCATCGCACAATGTGAACCCTTTTCAATAAGTGAATTTAGGTTTTCTATGTGTTTAGATATTGATCATACCACAATGCTGTGCACGAAGCAAACGTTTATGGTACTATGAAGGATATATGTTTGTAGGAGTGATATGTTGAAAAAAAGAAACAAGCCGATTTCCTTTGACGAACTGCTCAAAGAATTGCAAGGTGCGAAGACCAATGAAGGCATGGATGATCATGTTTCCTTGGAGGCTTTATTTAATGAAGCTTTCATGAAACGCTGCTCTTCCTTCAAGAGCTTTGAGGAGTTTCTCCAAAAGGGAAATTTTCAGGCAACGACACAAGAAGACATCAGCAACATTCCCGAAGAACTTTTTGATCGGCATGTTGACCGAGAAACCCATTTTGACAATTGGAAATCCATGCTTGATCAAGCGAACGCAGAACATGCAGCCCGGAAATTGCCATAGAACCGCGGCCCTATGCAAAGAAAATAACCCGTTCCCTGGCGCTGTCCTGGGCGGGTTATTTTTTTATCAAAAAGTAAAAAGACGATCGATGCCTTTGTTAGGGCATGATCGTCTTTTGATTAAGTCTTCAATCCATTATTGATTATAACGTTTAACTAAAATGCGGTCGCTATAGATCTCTTCCAGAGCGATTCCGACTTCTTTTTTCGACTTCAGAGCCATCATGTTGGACTTCTTGCCGCTGCGTAAGTCACGCGCTCTTAAAAAATGTTGCCACGACCAGCGTATATTTACCGTCCACCTTAAGCGCCAATTCATCTATCGAAGGATACAACAAGGTCCTATTCCTCCTTTATTTCCTCGGTTACACGAGGGTTAACAACCTTAACCAGCAGCGTAGAGGAATCCGTCAGGATTTCAACGCCGTCATGCATAGCGAGATCGGAAACGAGCAATTGATCGCCGATCGCAAGCGCACCGATATCGACCGTGAAGCCTGCAAACAATTTGTCCGGCATACAGCGGATGTCCACTTCATGAACTTCCACCTGAAGGACGCCCCCTTGTATCGTACCAACCGGTTCGCCGGAATAGTGAATGATCGCCTTAGTATCGATCATCTCATTCATGTTTATTTGATGAAAATCAATATGAATCCATTTTCCCGTCAGCATGTCTTTTTGAACCGCATGAACCAGAACAGGAAGAGTTCCATGTCCGGCGATTGTTGCTTGCAGAATGGCACGCGGATTGTGCTTCAATACCGACAGCAGATTTTTCTCCTCAACCTCAACCGGGATATTGTCTGATCCGGCACCATATACAATTGCAGGTATATGACCTTTCTTACGGAGTTGGTTTAAATGTGACGTGGAAAGATCAGAACGGTTCGTAAATTGAATGGCCGTGTTCATTGGTGTTAACCCCCATAGACCGATTTGTTTCGCTATAAAAAAATAAAAGACTGATCGGAGCACCTTCCCAATCAGTCTTTCTAACGACGTTTATCACTTGATGTCATACCACCTTAACATGTTTTTTCAGGATTGTAAAATTGTTCAAAGGACCTTTTACGGATTAGCCACGTCCGTATTCTTCATATTCCACAAAAGGGTCTGGTATTAGAATTTGGTAAGCTTCTGCGTCACTGACTCCCACTGACAGTATCGCCCGATTGTCAGCCAGCCGGATCAAACCGCCGCTGAAAACGATGTCCTCTAAGCCCGGCCTCTTTCCTGGTCCCACGGGGAAATCGCTTCTTGCCGCTATAATTTTAAGCGGTGATTTTTCTAACGTCAGCGGATTTAACATAAAAACCATGGAGTAGTAGTGTTTGTTTCCAGACTCGTCCATACTGGCAATATGACCCAGGATGCCCACATTGCCGTTTTTCAACAAGTGCGCCTCGTTGGCTCCCCCCCACTCTTCTTTCACAAATTGATCCCGCAGAATATGGGCCTTTAAAAAAGTTTCATCGTTTAAATCTTCAATAGTCGGTATGGTCGTAAATCCGATTTGGCCTCTGCCCGCCTCATTTCCTTGGGGCCTCGTAAAGACACCGACCCGGCCGTCTTTCAATTCGACCAATCGAATATCTTTCATTGTGCCTGGGCCGGAAGCAAAATAGCGTAAAGAATCAATATACTTCCCCCGGTAAAACTGAGTGACCCAGGAAATGACTTTATCCGGATGATCCGGATCGGTAATGACTTCTATTCCACTGAAAACAAGCTGTTCATTAATGGTGCACATAGCCGGATCTTGCAAATTATAAGTTGGAGTATGTTTCCGTGGCGTCCAGCTTTCATTTTCTCTTGTGAAAAAAAAAGACTTGAGAGAACTCGCTGTGGCGTTCTTCCACTCTGCCTAAGATAACTTCCTCGCCGTCATATATAAAAGGCGCGGTAACATTGTATACATCACGATTGCCGACTCCGGAAAACAATAATTTTATCGTTACCCTCGTTTGGCTTAATGATGTAAATTCCTTCAACAAATCTTCGCAGGTTTTGGCAGACGGCTTCGTTTCATTAATGGTTTTCTCAACCCCTCAGTATGGTTCACTATAAAAATAAAAGACTGACTGGAAAGCTTTCCAATCAGTCTTTCTAACGGCATTATTCGCTTGTGGCCACGTCACCTTAACATGTAATTTCGGCTTTGTAAATGAAATCAGCTCTAATTGACATCCATGGAGGGTGCATGGTATCGTTGAATAACGATGTATTCATAAATTTTTTATAATATCATAATCACCAATACTAAATCAATTATAATTTTTCCCAACTAAAATAGGGGTTTTAAATTCAGAAATAAAGTCACTCTTTATTTCTTTTTTTATTCCTTCTTTATGGAATAATTTATGTAAATTGGAGGTTTTTAGATGAGTAAGGTGTTAGCTAAGAGTAACGTAGCTTTTTTAGGAACCAGCTTGCCACGGGAATGCGGATTAGCAACATTTACGCAGGACTTGTTCAATGAACTGGAACAATTCGATGACATGAATACTCCACGCGTCATTGCCATCGACAATAACAGTACATACACCTACGGCAAACAGGTCATGATGCACTTTAATCAAAATCTAAGGCCGGAATATATCAAGGCTGCATTGGAATTGAACCGTTCCGATACTGATGTCCTCATCATCCAGCATGAATTTGGAATCTATGGCGGGGAAAGCGGGGAGTACGTGCTGGATCTCGCCGAAAGGCTGCAGATTCCTTTTATCGTTATTTTTCATACCGTCTTATCCACTCCAAGTCCCAAGCAGCTATCAATAGTGAAGCGGTTGGCTGAATTGAGCTTCAAAGCGGTTACCATGTCTCAAAGCACGATCCCGGATCTTCTGGGCATCTATGGGGTGGCAGCGGAAAAGGTCTGTATGATCCATCACGGTGTACCTGCGCTTGTGACGGCGTCTAGAGAAGAACTGAAAAAGCAATACGGATGCACCGATCGTAAAATCATCTCCACTTTCGGTTTTTTAAGCCCCGGTAAAGGGATTGAATATGCGATTGAAGCGATGAGCGGGGTTACGGCCAAACATCCTGATGCCATTTATATGATCTGGGGAAAAACGCATCCGAATGTGAAACAGGAATCCGGCGAGGTTTACCGGGAGTCCTTGATTGATCTTGTCGGCAAGCTGAATTTGCAAAATAACGTACGGTTTATCAACAGACTGCTGACACAAGAGGAAATCGTCCAATCTCTCGTTTTATCGGACATCTATGTGACGCCTTATCTGGGCAAGGATCAAGCGGTAAGCGGCACGTTGGCCTACGGTGTCGGCTACGGCAGGGTCATTGTCTCCACCCCATACCGCTACGCCAAGGAAATGTTGGCCGAAGGAAGGGGCTTGATAGCCGATTTCCGTGATGCCGCGTCCCTGGAGACTTGCATATTGGAAATTCTGGATCATCCGGAACGGCAAATCGAAATGGAACAACGGACGCATCTTCTTGGACGAACGATAATGTGGAACCAAATAGCCAAACAGTACGCGGCTCTTATTCGCGAGTCGATCAGCTCCCCTACATGGGTTCATGGGAGTGTGATTTAATGGTGAAGTTGCTGGATAAACCGCTGCAATCGGAGTATCTCCGCCGTCTGACCGACGACACCGGGATATTCCAGCACACCAAGTTCGGCATTCCCGACCGTTCCAAAGGGTATACAACCGACGATAACGCGCGCGCGTTAATTGCCGCAGTCATGCTGTATAAACAAAGCGGTGATCCTGCTTGGCTCGACTGTGTAAGCACCTACTTGTCCTTTGTTCATCATGCACAAAACGGAGATGGAAGCTTTAGAAATTTTATGGATTACAACCGCAACTTCATAGAGGAAAAGGGTTCGGACGATTGTCTGGGCCGTTGCATATGGGCACTCGGTTTTACGCTGTCCGAGCCTTGTATTCCGGACAATATGCACAACGCATGCAGATATATGATCAACCAGGCTCTCCCTCATATTAAAAATCTGCGATCTCCCAGGGCTATGGCATATTCACTAGTGGGCTTATGTTTTCTTTTAGATACACCTTATTCCCTCACCTATCATTTTCCCTATCCTTATGTAGAAACCAGTGAAGCAGCAGCAAATTTCCTGCCGCAGGAAACCATTATTGGGCTGGTCGATGAAATGGCCGACATGCTTCAAGCTCAGTATAATCAATACCAAAAACCGGATTGGTATTGGTTTGAAGACAGCATCACATATGGCAACGCCATGCTTCCCTGGGCTTTATTCAAAACGGCACGGTTAACAAGCAGGGTTGATCTGCAGGCAACGGCGAAAGCGAGCTTGATTTTCTTGCATCACAGACCTTTGCAGGTGACAGATATTTCAAACCTGTCGGCAGCAACGGTTGGCTTGAGCACAAAGGCAAAGCGGCTTTGTATGACGAACAGCCGATCGAAGCCTGCGAAACTTTGTTGGCTTGTCATGAAGCTTATCAAATTGTTGGCGATCCTAACTATTTAAATAAAGCCATATTATGCTTTGAATGGTTTCATGGGCGAAACTCCGGCAATAAATCCTTGATCGATCCGCAAACAGGCGCTTGCTATGACGGCTTACATGCGGATGGGCTGAACCTGAATCAAGGTTCCGAAAATATCGTTTCGTACTGCATTGCGCACACGGTGATCCACCATGCATAAATTTGCGACCGTCCTGGCAGGCGGCGGCGGAACACGATTCTGGCCTTTATCCCGTCAAGAGCTGCCCAAGCAATTAATCAATATCAGCGGTAATGACATCATGCTCAACGATACGATCGGTCGTTTTGACGGGGTCATTCCATTGGAAAATACGATGGTTGTCACCAATGCCTCTCAAGCAGTGCTGATGGAAAGTATCATGCATATCAGCGTGCCGGCAAGTAATATTCTGGTCGAACCCGTTGCCCGCAATACGGCGGCCAGCATTCTCTATGCCGCTTTGTATATAGAGAAACAATACGGGGATTCCTTGATGGTTGTGTCCCCTTCCGACCATCATATTACCGACGAATTGAAGTTCAAGAAGACTCTGAGCGACGCTTGCTCAGTTGCGGAAGAAACCGGAAAGCTCGTAACAATCGGAATCAAGCCGACATTTGCTTCTACCGGTTATGGCTACATCTCTCATAGCAAACAATCGTTCACCGCCGAACCGTGCAATGTGTATGAAGTGACCGACTTTGTGGAAAAACCGAACTTTCCGACTGCGCAAGATTACCTTTCTTCGGGGAATTATTTATGGAACAGCGGGATTTTCATTTGGAAAACGTCCGTGATTATCGAAAATTATAAACGTTTTCTGCCTAGACTCTATCATTCCATGCTCCCTCTCTGCGACGATTTAAATCCCGAGCATCACAAGAAAATCATACAGGAGATTTATCCGACATTGCCGAGCATATCGATCGATTACGGTATTTTGGAACGCAGTGATGAAGTGGCGGTGATTCCCGGCGACTTTGGCTGGAATGACATCGGCAGCTGGGATGCGCTGGGTGCTATCATACCTCAGGATGAATTCGGGAATATTGTGAAGGCAAATCATGTGGGTATTCAAACCGCAAACTCCATCATATACAGCGAAGAAAGGCTCATCTCAACCATTGGCATTGACGGCCTCATCATAGCGGATACGAAAGATGCTCTTCTCATTTGCTCGAAGGAAAAAGCACAAGATGTGAAGGATATCGTCGTTCTTCTGAAGAAAAGAGGCATGAAAGAATTTTTATAAGGAATGAGGTGAAATTCAAATGAATTCTTCGACGACCAGAGCTGTCTGGTTGGAGGTAGATCCATCAAATAAAGAGTCGACCATTGCGGATGCGATTAACAATTGGTGTTCTTCGAATACAAGCGTTCAAATCGAAAGCATTGCGGTTTACCAAGAACACAGCACTAAGTACAAAGCCTTGCTTATTTATACTATGTAAGCACCTTCGGGTGCTTTTTTACTGGTATTTGATCTCGACAATATGTGATACAGAAATGATCAGTACCTTGCTGTCTTTTATTAATTGGAATCTTATATAGCCATCTCCTGTGTGATAATGCGAGACAATCGTTCCTTTCATCAGTCTTGATTGATTCCCGTATCGATAGGTGAGTTCGCAGTCTGTTTCTAGATTTATTATTAATTCGCTGATCCTTTTCACCTTCCCGTTCTATAAGGTGGCCAAACAAAACATTATATGCGCGTTAAAATAAATACATTCGTAAAAACGTTTCTTCCCCTCTGCTGAATTAATGAATCATTGTGATAATTAATGAACCAACAACTGCCACAATTAAGAGATGAACACCATTGGCCCGTAAGCCTGCCTCAAAACCCGAAATGCCAGAAAGCCGGCTTACCAGCAAATTTAACGGATTCATGGGGCTCAATACCGACGAAATAGACCAGGCGAGCAGAAGCAACATCGCAAGAACAGTGTTGGAAGTATCCAATTCCTGGGCATTCATTTGTGTTGCGAGTGCCGTCACTATAACCAATGGAGGAATTCCTGCGAATGTTACAGATACAACAAGGGCAACGACCACAATAGCGAAAAGAAAAAATGAGTAGGTTTCTAAGTTGTTTAGAACTGACTTGATCCCGTTTCCGATGCTTGTGTCCTGTATTGAATTGCCTAAAAGTCCTGCGCTTATAATTAGAACGATTTCATTGTTGAATATGGGTACAGAATGATCCCGATAATTGGCTAAATGCGGGATCATATGATGCCAACCTTTATTAAAGATTGCCCAAAATAAAGGAAACAAAATGGAAACGAGACTCACAATCACAAGCATAGACCAGTGCGTGAGGGCTTCCACCACAAAGGTTGAACACATAACACCTATGATTATCAGACCTAAACCGATAAGCTTTTTTTGATGTGTGCGTAATGGTTCTTCTGTACACAAGTGCTCCGAGGAACAAAGTACACTTAATGATTGATGGCGCAGCAAGCTGCAAAAAGCACATTCCCTATTAACAAAAAAAGAAGACCTATTCCAAAACCATATGCCAGGTATTCAGTCACCGGGACTTTTAAGTAGTAAAGAACGACGGCAACGGCTGCAGAATATGGTGACCACAGCATGGTGGTGGAGAATCCCAGCAAATAACTTTTGGCCAGCATGGCCGGAGGCAGTTTAAGGTCTTTTAGTAACTCATCAACAATACGTATTGAACCGATATTCAAAATCGGACTCAATACAAACAACACGCTCGTTATTCCCGCAAAAAGCTTTTGAGGATGATGTTTCAGACGTTGAAGCAAAGAATTTAGCCCGTCCAAAAAACCCCCAAGCTTTAGGGGAATAGAAAGGAGCGGTACTAAAATCACGAGAGAGAGTAACGGCAGATTCATCCGAATGCCTTGGTTAATACCTTCGATTCCCGTGCCTTTTTCCAACTCAAGAATAAATCCTAATATAAGCATGCCGCAGCCGAGCCATCGTGGAACAGAATTGGCTTTCGTTGCACTTGCAATAAAAGCGATTAGCGTTACTACAATGAGCAGATTTTCTACCATATGAATTTGAATAAAATATTGTAAAAGAAAAATTCCGCACATTGCCAAAACCAAATAACTACGCATCGGATGATCCTCCTCTCTGTGGGGGCATTATAAATAACAGCCAGGCATCGCCTGGCCGTCCATACATACTTAAGATATTAATTCCACGGCGATACTGTTACAAGAAGGGGAGATGGCGCACCTTGTCCGCCTGCGGTTTTCAACGCTTGGTCTGTTTCAAGCAAATTATAGTTATGTGAATTCATTATTTTTAACGGGAACTTACCGGCAGCTATGCATTCAACTGCCATTTCCACGGATTTGTAACTGTGACCACGTACACCCTGCAACCGAAGCGTCTTAGATATGACCATATCAATGTCAAATTGATCAGTCTTCTGATACTTGTAATCACTGAAGATAACTATTGCTCCTGTCGCCGCAACAGCCATGCATGAAAGGATTAGTTCGCCGCCTCCGGAACTGGTGTCAATTACGACATCCGCCATTTTACCCCCGGTAATTTCATTTACCCGTGTCACAAGGTTTTCCGTTTCAATATTGATTGTATAATCCGCGCCCAATTGTTTGGCCAATTCCAACCGTTTAGCGCTGCTGCTTAGCCCAGTTACAATAACAGTATCCGCCCCAGCCGCTTTAGCCGCCAGCGAACATGCAAGTCCCTGCTGGCCCGGGCCTTGGATAACAACTGTTTTTCCAGGACCGACGCCACCCTGAATGCACATCCATTCAAAACCGTTTGCCAAGGGCAGCGTCAATGCTGCTTCTACAGCAGGAACGTGATCGGGCATCCGGTGGAGTACCGTATTTGGGTGAAGATACATATGTTGACTAAACCCGCCCCATAGAGAAGGTTCGACCGAAATAGGAGTTACTCCATAACGAAGTCCGCCGATACGGGGATCGGTCAACGCACATAATCGGAATTCCCCCATCCGACACAGGTGACAGTGACCGCAAGGAATATACTCTTCCAATGCTACGCGATCCCCTTCTTGAACACCCCATCGTGCGGAAGCGACCTCTCCGATCTTTTCAATAAATCCAACAACATGATGACCCAGTACTCGCTGAACCGGCGATTTATTATAGTAGGTGACATCAGTTCCGCAAACGCCCACAATTTCTACCCGCAATAGGGCACTATCAAGGGTGATATTGGGAAACGGAAATTCCCGAATCTCAATTCTTCCCGGTTCTTTTGCCACTGCGCTCAATACACCAGTTGTCATAGATCATCCACTCCATCAACTGAACTAGTTAAAGTACCCGAGATCAGATCAACAAGGTGCAACATCAGCGACATCACTCATGTGCTCCCCCAACCAACCGTCCTACGCCGTGAAGCTTTTCCAAAATGAGAATTAACAAGACCGAAATAATGATGACAACACTTGAAACGGAAGCAACTATGGGACTGTATGCATCCTGCATATTTGAAAAAATTTCCAAAGGAAGTGTTCTCATACCTGACGAGACCATGAAAAGAGAGACGGTTACATTGTCAAAAGAAATCAAAAATGAGAACAACGCGCCGGACAGGATTGCAGGACGAATTAATGGCAATGTAATTCTCCAAAAAACTTTTAGTGGGTTTGCACCCAGAATCATCGCGGCCCTCTCCAGCGTATAATCAAAACCGCTTAATCCCGTAAGCACAAAACGGATTACATAGGGAACACAAATGATGATATGGGCAATCAATAAGCCCGTTTGGGTACCTGCTAACATTAATGGTGTAAAATATATAAGCAAAGCGACACCCAGCACCAGCTGCGGGACTGTCAACGGGGCGGTCAACACCGAAACGAGAAAACTTTTTCCGGGAATCTCGTATTTGGCGATTGCAATGGCACCCAGCGTTCCAAACAAGACGCCAAAGAAAGATGCGAGTAAAGCAAATTTCACACTATTGAAAAATGCCTCAATAAACTCGGGTCTATCTAAAAGCTTGGTATACCATTGAAAAGACAATCCCTCAGGAGGAAAGCTGGGATAACTCGCACTTGTAAAAGACGCTGGAATCGTGACCAGCATGGGAATGAGGATATAGAGCAAGCTTAAGCCCGTCACCAGCAATCGTATGTTCCTGCCTATTCTCATATTAACGGAACACCTCCTTGAACCGGCTTCTTTCCATGCTCCTTGTAAAGACTGTCACTAAGAACAATGTCACACCAAGCAATACATAAGACATCGCCGATCCATACGTCCACTGCATCAAATTAATCATTTGATCGTAAGCAACTACAGGAAGCACCGGTACATTGGCTCCTCCCATAAGCGCAGGTGTTACATAAGAGCTCATGGATAAACTAAAAACAAGTACGCTCCCGGAAACAACACCGGGAAGACTTAGGGGCAGTGTGATGGAAAAGAAAGAACGCAGCGGACTTGCTCCAAGAATGGCGCTTGCTTTCTCTAATGACGGATCAATATTATACAAACTAGTCGCGATAGCGAGAATCATAAACGGGAGAAAAGAATTCGAAAGTCCGATCACCACTCCCGTTTCCGAAAAGAGCAGCCTCAACGAAGAGCTGTCAATACCCAATGAACCGATAGTTCGGTGAATCATCCCGTTCGGCAACAGCAGCAAAAACCATCCGAAATTTCTGACGACAATACTGATCAGCAGCGGAGACGCCACCAGAAGCGCTATATATCCCCGCACCCGAGGCGTACACTTTGACATCGTCAACGCAACGGGATAAGCAAGCAATAACGATACGATGACACAGTATAAACTGATTTTTATAGTCAGCCATAACGAGCTTAAGTAATATGAATCCGTAAAAAACCGGGTATAGTTCATCAAGCTATACGAAGCGTTTGATGTATCCAGACCATCGGTCTGGATAAAGCTCAAATAAAGAATATAAAGCATCGGCACAATGAAGAATCCGATAATAAGCAGCAAAAGAGGCAGCAATAATAATAGTGCGGGAATATACTTATTGTACCTTCGATATTTCTTTTGTGATGTTATATGCGGCTCCATAGAACGGTTCACTTCAGGGCTGCCATTACGTCTGACGGCTTCCATCCGAGCGTCACCTCACTTCCAATCTTCCAGTGCGGTTTGATCACGGGATGAATGGCATGCATGAATTCCCCTAACAATGAAACCTCAATCTCCCAAGTCGATCCAAAATAATTCATTTGAGTGATCCTTGCGGTATGATGATTAAAATAAGGTTCCGTGCTCGAGCCAGGGTCAATAGTCACCTTTTCCGGCCTAATGTAAAGCTTAATCGGATCGCCCGCGGCACAAGATTTATCTGCGCCCATAATATTGTCTGGGTCAACAAACAATTGCTCGCCGTCCTCAAGTACAACAGTTATCATATGGCTGCTTACAGTTTGTATCCGCCCGCTTAATTGATTTGATTTGCCAATGAAATTAAATACAAATTCCGATTGGGGATTAGCATAAATTTCAGTTGGCGTACCGATCTGTTCGATTTGCCCTTGATTCATGACAACAATGCGGTCCGACATCGACAGAGCTTCTTCCTGATCGTGTGTTACAAAAATAGTAGTTACGCCAACCTCTTTTTGCATACGCTTAATTTCGGCCCGTAATTCGTGACGCAGCTTGGCGTCCAAATTGCTCAACGGCTCGTCGAGCAGGAGTAATTTCGGTTGCACAACAAGTGCCCGGGCGATTGCCACACGTTGGCGTTGTCCGCCTGACAGCTCACGAGGGTAACGTCCTTCAAGCCCTGTCATTCTCACCAATTCCAGTGCCTGCCCAATGCGTCGGTTTTTCTCTTCTTTTGCTATTTTGCGTATAGATAGTCCGAAACTAAGATTCTCGTATACTGTCATATGCGGAAACAACGAATAAGTCTGAAAAACCATGCCCAAGTCGCGTTTATAAGCAGGAACATCATTGACTCTTTTTCCTTTGATTAACACTTCGCCTTGTTCGACCTCAAGGAAACCTGCGATCAGATTTAAGGTGGTTGTCTTGCCGCATCCGGAGGGACCAAGCAAGGTGAGTAACTCACCTTGCTTGACTTCAAGATTTATGCCGTTAAGGATGATGTTGGAACCATATTTTTTGAAAGCTCCGCGGATTTCGACATCATTCACTAGTGCCTGCATTTATACTGCTCCCCTGCTATTTTTTAACTTTTTTACCCAGTTCAGGCGTAACCTCTTTTGCATATCTCTCTGTCCATGCTGCTCGGATTTCACCAAGCTTGACCACATCCGGCGAGAACACGGGATCGGTATCTTTCAGACCGATTGACGCTTCATATTTCGGAGCCACTTTCATACCTTTCAAAACCGGATAGAAAGCCTCCTCAGCAAATAGTTTCTGTGATTCTTCCGTAATGAGGAAGTTCAAGAAATCTTGCGCTGCCTTTTTATTAGGAGCGTTTTTGACGATCGTAAAATTCGCTGCTTGCAGAGGTACTCCCTCTTTGGGAAGAGCCATTTTGAGAGGTACTCCGGATTCAATCAATTCGGCAATCGAATAACTCGTCAGTACTGTGATATCTGCCGCACCTTGTTGCATTGCAGGGATCATCTGGGTTGAGTTTTTATAAAATGTATCAGAGTAACCTGCAAGTTCCTTGGCTTTCTCTAAACCTGGCTCCAAATTATCAAGGCTTCCGCCGTTGGCCTTTGCCAAACTGTAAAAGGTTGCGAATCCAAAGTCACTGGTAATATCGGCGTAAGCGGTTTTTCCTTTGTATTCGGCACGAACCAAATCATTCCACGAATTAACGGGTCCGATCCCGTTTTTTTCAAATGTCTCAGTATTGTAAGCCGGAGCGTATACATATCCGAATACCGGCAATCCGACTTTGTCAACGGCGACAAAACGCGGGTCGACCTTAGATAAGTTCGGAATACTCTTCTCATCCAATGGCTCCGTCAAGCCTTTGGTGTATGCCCGTTGTACATCCAGCGGCGCATACATCGCTATATCAATTTGCGGAGCATTCTTTTGCAGTTCCACTTTAGATAGATTTTCCGAGGACAACCCTGCAATATAATTGACCTTAATCCCGTACTTTTCCTTAAACTTCGGGGCTATGACGTCTCGTATCGCTCTCTCGACTTTTCCACCGTTTGAGGCAATCGTTATTTCCGTACTTACCTTCTCTGATTCATTGGTTTGCGCAGCTTCGTCAGACGCTTTCGGATTTGGAACGCCGCACGCGGCGACCGACACCATTCCTAATACAAGCCCGATCGTTAGCAATCGTTTCATATTTGTTTCCTCCCGGTATAGTTCGTGCTATTAGCCAAACTGAAATGATCAATAAGGAAAGCGTTTTCAATGATAGAAACTTGGTAGGGCTCGAATCATTTTTTAAGCGTTTATCTTAGGCTATAAGATGCCGCAAACCCTCCTTATGTTAATTAGTGGTGTTAACTGTTATAATTCTAGCACTGCAATAGCATAGCGGAACAATAGTCGTCCCGAAATACGGAACAAGTGTATTTATTAGTCATTTGCAGCATCACAAAAAAGACCACCAAGCGATTGCACATTTGTAACCGTCCGGTCGAATTGAGAATTCAACCTATAACGACGAGTTTACTTGTGCACGCTGTTGAGCGGTCCGTGGAAGATGATTTGTCACCGGATCAGATTCTCCATCGATTCGTGACTTTAGCGGCAAGGATTTGCCTTCTTTGAGAATTTGACAGCTTTATTCCAACCCGCTCTGTAATCAAGCGGCTGCAATATTTCATCTCTTTTAGAACATTGTCAATCTCTGCAGATGACAATAACTGCGTTGGTCTAGTGACATTAATAGCAGCGATTACCCGGTTCAAATCATCGTATACCGGAACTGCAACTGAAGATACACCGATTTTAAATTCTTCTCTTGATAACGCATATCCTGTTTGTTTAATTTTTTGTAATTCAATACTTAGCTGTTCGCCGGTAGTAATGGTTTTCTTTGTATAAGACTTCATTTTTTCCTTCAACACACGGTTTATTTCAAGCTCATCCTGAAACGCTAATAAGATTTTGCCCGAAGCAGTACAATGACAAGGCACTCTAACACCCATACTATTAAATATTTGCGCTTCATCGTCTTCCGGCAACTTTAAAAGAAATACAATACTGCCTCGATCATAAACAACCAATTGTATGACACCCGGTGTCGATTCCATCATTTTTTTTAGGACAGGAAGTCCTACTCTGCAAACTTCCAGTTCGTGATAAACCACCGATCCGAGTTCAAATGCAGTAAGCCAGAGACGATATTTCCTTGTGTCAATATTCTTCTGTAACACATGCTCTTTACATAATGTTTGAACAATGCGGGATACTGAGCTTTTGGACAAGCCGGTTCGCCTGCTTAGCTCAATGACGCCTAATTCCGGGTCGTCCTGCGAAAATTCTCGTAAGATTTTAAATGCATTGTGAATAGAGGACAACATTTCTCCGTTCATCTGTGATAAACCCTCCAATGATGTTCCCTATTCCGGGACAACGTCTTTCTCTATTGCTAGATACATTATATTCTCAGTATGAAGGCGTTTACAATAATCTTATAGTCAATCGGGAGGAAATCATGAGAAAAAGCTTTTATTTTAAATCATTGTGTTTCATGCTTATATCGTTTCTATTACTTCTGGGATGTTCTAATCAACAGTCATCTTCTGATTCATCCCATCAAAAAATCAACCTGCGTTTCGCTGCCGGATCGCAATCCGGGGATTGGTATCCATTAGCGGTCGGAATTACGGAAATGATGAAAAAGAATATGAACAATCTAGACCAAGTCAGCATTGAACAAGGCGGCGGTGTAGCAAACGTCATGTCTGTCAACAAGAAGCAGACGGAAATCGGGTTTTCTCACGGTATGTCGATCATTGACGGTATCAAGGGCAATCCCCCTTTTAAAGAAAAAAATGAAAATTTAACTTATGTTGTATCCCTGGACCCGTACTATATGCAAATCGCTGTTTTAAAGGGCTCCGGCATCAACAAGATTGAAGATTTAAAAGGGAAGCGAATTAACGTCGGCCCTAAAAGCGCTACCACAGAGGTTGCGGCACGGATGGTATTAGAAGCCTATGGAATGAGCTTTGAAGATATGAAGAGTGTAGAACATCTTTCACATGGTGATTCCGTAGAGCAAATGAAAGACAAAAGACTGGACGCTCTTTTCTGGGTTATGGGTGCGCCATTCGGTGCCATGACGGATTTGACTGAAACGAAGGATATTGAATTCCTGCCTATACCTGAAGATAAAATTCAACTGCTATCTGACAAAAATCCGGCTATTCTTAAAGGCACCATAAAAGCAGGAACCTATCGCGGGCAGGATACCGACGTAACTACTTTAAAAACACCCCTAGCCGTGGTGGCTAACAAAGATGCTCCTGACGATCTAGTCTATGAGGCCACTAAAACGATATTTAACGGCTTGAGCGAACTTGGCAAAATAAGTCCAGCTTTGAAAAATGTAAAACCCGAGGATCTCCCCATTGACATCGGATTATCAATGCATCCGGGAGCCAAAAAATTTTGGGAAGAACAAGGTCTAGTGAAATAATTCAAATAGGAACCTAACTGTTCCGTTAGGTTCCTATTTTTTTAAGGAGAGTGTTCCATTGAGTCCAAACGGAAAGCTGCTGCAACAATTCACTGCGATACTACTCTATGCGATGAGTGCCTTCCAATTGTATACCGGTTTCTTCGGATCGATGGAATCTTATTTGCAGAGAGTGCTCCATTTGTTTTTTGCTCTGCTGTTAATCTTTCTTTTAAATCCTTATTCCTCCAAGAAACGCGGATGGAATATCTTCTTGAGCGGTATATTTCTAATTACCGTAGTATTATCGCTAGGATATATTCTTTTAAACTATGAATATGTAATGACTGAAAGATTTGCTTTTATCACCCCGTTGACAACAACGGAAATGGTCTTAGGAGCAGGGCTAATTTTATTGATACTGGAATCCACAAGAAAAATGGCGGGTATTGCGCTGCCCCTGGTTGCCCTGATTTTTATCCTGTATGGGTTTGCAGGTCCGTATTTGCCGGGAATTTTGAAACATGCCGGATATACTGTCAGCAGTATCATTGATCTAAATTATTTCGGATCGGAAGGCGCCTTTGGTATTCCTTTGGGAGCCAGCGCCTCGTACATCGCACTTTTTATCATCTTTGGCGCTTTTCTAGCCAAATCCGGTTTGGGAGCTTTGTTAATGGACGTGGCCCTGGGACTGGCCGGGCATATGAAAGGCGGGCCGGCGAAAGTTGCCATCTTCGGCAGCGCGCTTCACGGCATGCTTTCAGGCAGCGCCGTTGCCAACGTGTTAACGGTAGGGACATCAACCATCCCATTGATGAAAAAAATAGGTTATAGAGCCCATTTCGCAGGAGGAGTGGAGGCGGCTGCATCTGCAGGAAGTCAGATCATGCCTCCCGTTATGGGAGTCATTGCTTTCGTAATGGCTCAATATACAGGCATTCCTTACATCCAGATTGCAGGATATGCATTATTCCCTGCTCTTCTTTATTACTGGGGGATCTGGGTTATGGTCCATTATGAAGCAGTCAAACTGGGATTGCATGGACTGCCAAAACATGACCTGCCCGATTGGAAAAAAAGTCTTAAACAAAGATGGCACCTTCTATTGCCTATTGCAATCATGGTTATCTTATTGATGCAGGATTTCAGTCCGGGTTATGCCGTATCCTACTCCATATTAAGCATCGTCATCGTATCTGCTTTCCGCAGGGAAACGCGGATGAGTATTGCTCAGATTCTAGATGCCCTGAAGGACGGAGTTAAAGGGATGCTGATGATTGCAGCGGCTACTGCTTGCGCCGGAATGATCAGCGGGATGTTCGGATTGACCGGCTTGGGCATTCGATTCACTTCTTTGATGGATGATATGTCCGGCGGAAGTCTCCTTTGGGCCCTGGTGTTGACAGCCATCGCTGCGTTTATTCTTGGAATGGGTCTTCCTCCATCTGCCTCTTACATTGTACAGGTGGCGATAACGATCCCGGGCATTGTCGGAATTCTTGAAGCGAGCAGCAATGAAATGATCGCCTCCAACGCCCTGTTATTGTCACACATGTTTGTCATGTATTTCGCATCCATAGCGGTCATCACTCCGCCTGACGCTCTCGCCGCTTTCGCCGCAGCGGGCATAGCACAATCCAGGCCGCTTCAGACGGCATTTACAGCAACCAAATTAGCCTTTGTCGCGTATATCGTTCCATTCTTATTTGTCTTAAATCCGGCCTATTTAATGATAGGAAACTTTACAGAAATTTTGCTAGCCGTTGCAACCGGGATTCTAGGAGTTGTTGCCTTCGGTATAGCATCTCAAGGCTACATTGATAGTAAAATCGGATGGACTCAACGCACGTTGGCGATTGTGTCAGTTGTAATGATTCTTATTCCGGCCGATATCACCCGCGTTCTGGGTATTGCGCTAATTATTTTTCTGTTACTTGCAAACCACTTATCAAAAAGAAAACATACCGCGTTAAAAGACATTGCATCCTGACGAGCGTGCATGAGAAGCTAAAGTTCAGAGCAGTTGGGGGAACATACTGAATGACATTTACGAACAAACCTATTATTGCCGTTACCATAGGAGATCCCGCCGGTATTGGGCCGGAAATATCCCTGAAAGCTCTATCAGAAAGCAATATCTATGAAGTTTGCAGACCAATTGTTATCGGGGATGCTAAAGTACTCGAATGGTATATTAATAATTTCGGTCTTTCACTTCGACTAAACATTATAAACGATGTCTGCGATGCTTCCTTTACGAATGGCACCGTTGACGTCATTCATGTGGACAATGTCGACATGAACCTTTTGCGCATTGGGGAGATCGATGCAATGAACGGCCTTGCCATGCTAGAGTATACGGACCGCGCCGTAGCCCTAGCGTTGGAGGACCAAGTCCATGCCGTCATAGGCGGACCACACACCAAAAAGGCGGTGGAGTTGGCTGGTACTCAGTTTGACGGCTATCCCGGATATGTTGCACAATTAACCGGTTTAAATGAGAATGAAACTTTCCTAATGCTAGTCTCCGAGAACTTACGTATTGTCAACGTGACGTTGCACGTATCGTTGCGACAAGCGTTGAATATGATCAATAAAGACCTGGTGCTTAAGGCCATACACGCTACCGACAAAGCACTGCGCAATCTTGGTATTTCCACTCCGAAAATCGCAGTGGCCGGATTGAATCCGCACGCCGGGGAACAAGGGATGTTCGGCACGGAGGAGATTAATGAGATCAATCCCGCGATCGCCGAAGCCCGCGACAAGGGTGTGAATGTACAGGGATCTTTCGGCAGCGACACAATGCTCATTGATTGGCAGCAAAACAACTATGATGCATATGTATGCATGTACCATGACCAAGCCCATCTGCCGGCGAAGCTGCTTGCTTTTGATAAAATCACCGCGTTCACCATTGGTACACCGGTATTCTTCTGTACCGTTGGTCATGGAAGCGCCCCGGACATCGCCGGTAAGGGCATTGCCTCCGCGGGCAGTATGATCGAATCAATACGCCTGATCAGCCATGCCACTGTTACCGTTTAATAGACATCAGTATTGCACTAAAAAGCGATCATTCCTATGAATGATCGGCTTTTAATCAGTTCATTTTTGAAAATTACTCTTTAAATGCGCGTTCTACGGCAGCATAGGCATTCACATAGCCCGCACCGACTTGCCAAGGCTCCATGCCAGGCATTGCGGTAGCCGTATCCTGCAGGATCTGTTTCACTTGTGCAGGAGTCAGAGCCGGATTGGCGTCCAGCATCAACGCTACGATGCCGGCCACGTGAGGAGTTGCCATCGAAGTTCCGCTCATCATCGTGTAATAAGGAAGCTGCAGCGGATCGATGTTTTGCGCATCATCGGCTATCGCTAATGAAGATACAGGCGCGACAACACGAGTGGATATGATATCTACCCCTGGCGCTGTAACGGTAGGGCGATCCTCCCAGGTCCATGATTCTCCGTCAACGGTAAAAGTGCCTCCCCCGTCTTTGACGCCGCGAGAGGAGAAGTCAGCCAATTTCATCTGTTTATCCCCCGCAGCCACCGAGATGACCCATGGTGCTTTGGCGTATGGATTAAGGGTGTTTTCGGCAGGCCCTTCGTTACCGGCCGCGAATGTCACCGTAATACCTCTGTCATAGGCCAGCTTGCTGGCGACGTTCACCGGGTCCTCCGGATCAAAGCCGCCTGAAGATCCCCACGAATTGGTAATCACTTTGATACCGAACCGATCTTGATTACTGAAGGCATAATCAAAGCCGCCCAGAGCATCGAGAATCAATAGTGCCGCGCCGGAACCATAACCTACAAGGTCGGCTCCAGGGGCCACGCCTTCGTATTTCCCTCCCGACATCACTCCGGATCCGCCTACTGTTCCGGCAACGTGCGTTCCATGACCCGAGTTGCTGTCAGTATTCGGCACACCTTCCAGATAGGTGACAGGCAGCATTTCATCTAAGGCATGAAGATTCGTCGCCGCTGTCACATTTTCCACCAAATGCTTTCTGTATTCGAGGTCGCCATGTGTGCCGTCTACCCCGCTGTCATTCACAAGAACGGTCACACCTTGACCTGTTACCGATAATCCGCCGTTCTTGTCCGTCATGCCGGAATCTTCACGAACCCGGTCCACACCGGTCAAAGCAGTGGAATCGCCGTTAAAGTATTCTAAACGTTTGTTCAGATAGATTGAACGTACTTCAGGATACTTCGACAACCGATCAACCTGGGCGGCCGTCACAAGTACACCGGCCATTGGCAGAGACTTTAATGTGACGCCTGAAGTAATTCCAACTTGCTTGAGTAGATCAAGCTCCGGCCGGCCAGGTGCGCCATTGCCCTTGAACGTTACGACCGCTTCAACAGGCAGCAGACTTTTGCCGAGAGCTTCAGTCAATTCGGCATCGATCTTGGCTGTTACATTCGCCGTTGATGCTCCGAATGCGGATAGTGATCCTGAAACGGTGAAAATCAGCAGAATAGCGGACAACAGCAGTGATTTGATCTTCATTCTTTGCCTCCCTATGCAGTATACAAATCTATAAACATGAACAGCAGGATTGCATCAATGCTAAAGTCCTGTTTTATATAGGTCGCTCGAACGTTTGTGCAAATGATTCGTTTTACTCTTGTGCTTTTTTTGTTTTGGCCAGCATACTGAGCACATTTTTCACCTGCTCCGTTCGAATCGGCTTGCTGATGTAGTCGTCAACACCTTCAGCCAGATATTTTTCCTTGTCGCTCTCGAACGCATTTGCAGTTACTGCAACAATGCTTGGACGCAGACCGGGAGGAATCAGACGATGTATTTCTTTTGTGGCAGTAATTCCATCCATTTCAGGCATTTGAATATCCATAAAAATGAGATCGTAGTTTTTCTGTTGCAGGCGTTCCAGAACCTCGATTCCCGTGTTCGCAACATCCGCTCGATGGCCAAAGTTTTCCAGAATTTTTAGAAGCACCTTTTGATTAATTTCATTGTCTTCCGCAATTAAAATATGAAGTTTAGCGGCTTGATCATTTTTGTACTCTTCAGAGGCAATTGTGTTCGTGATCGAGATGTGATCATTCGGCTGTAGCACAACGGTGAACGAGAACGCTGCTCCCGGCAGCGCATTTTCCTCAAGCCAAATATTCCCTCCCATTCGCTGAACCAGCCTTTTGCATATGGCAAGTCCTAGACCGCTGCCGCCGTATTTTCGGGTAATTGAAGAGTCTAATTGATAGAATGGCTCAAAAAGCTTTCCTGCCAGCTCTTTAGGAATTCCAATTCCAGTATCCCGCACTGTAATTTTTAAGTTCAAATGATCTCTATTTTGCTCCAAGAGTTCAGCATGAATATGAATGGCTCCGTCGCTAGTAAACTTTACAGCGTTGCCTACTAAATTGATGAGCACCTGCCTCAGCCGTCCGACGTCACCCATCACTGTTTCTGGAATCTGAGGATCGATTTCATAACTCATTTCCAACTGTTTTTCTCGGGCGGATAATGAAAAAAGCTCTAATGTGCCCTCGATACATGCCTTTAGTATGAAAGGTTCGTCAATAAAGTCGACATTCTCAGCTTCAATTTTGGAATAATCCAATACATCGGTAATAATCGAAAGCAAGGCATTTTCACTTTTTTCAAGATATTCTACAAATTGTTGTTGTTCCTTAGTCAACATCGTTTCTTTTAATAGATGTGTCATCCCTATAATTCCGTTCAACGGAGTTCGGATCTCATGACTCATCATGGCAAGAAATTCGCTTTTGGCCTTAGCCCCTGTCTCTGCCCTCTCTTTTGCTAATATCAGCTCTTTTTCCGCATTCTTTCGGTCCGTAATATTTCTTACAAAAGCACTAAACAGATATGTATTGCCCCAATTAATCGGTGAAACCGTTAATTCAATCGGAAATTCATGGCCGTCACGATGAAGCGCTGTTAACTCAAGTCGTTTATTCAGGATTCGCCCCTCACCGGTATTCAAAAAACGCATCAATCCGCATTTATGCTGTTCACGGTACATCTGCGGGATGATCAGTTCAGAGAGCTGCCGCCCAACTGCTTCAGACTCCCGCCAACCAAATTCAATTTCCGCGCGGGCGTTCCATTCCATTACAAAACCTTCTGAGTTCATGACAACGACCGCATCAAGCGCATTATCCGTCATCGCTCTGTATTTTTGCTCCAAATTTCTAAGCGTTAATCCGTCTATCCCGCTTCCTTCTGCTTCGTTCAGAAGAAGCCATATCCCAATTATGTTATCATTCTTATCTCGAATAGCCGAGGCAGAGACAGCCATTGGAATGACTTCACCGTGTCACCTGAGCAGCGTTGTATCTGTAAACGGCAGATAATGATTTTGCCCAGCGGTCAACGGCTCCAAGTCATATTCCGGCAGGAATCGGCTTCCCAATCAGCTGATCCTCTGTATATTGCAAAAAGTTGAATATTGATTTATTTACATTTTTAATCACCCCATCAGGCGACAGAAAAATGGTGATGTCACGTAAAAAGTTAAATGTGTGCCCCACTCCGCTCAACCTTCCTTATCAAAAACGAAACAATGTGCTTACATACTACCACTAAACGGAAAGCGATAATCCCGGCATTTAAAATGAAAACCGGAATCCCTTTACCTTCAAAGGATTCCGGTGTTCTCATTCAACCTGCAGCGTCTTCCGTCATCCGTTACAATTAATGCTGAACTTGAACGCTCGTATTTCCAACAACAAGAATGCCTTTGACATATGCACGGAATTCAAGTTTGAGCTCCGGACCCGCCAAGTCGAAGTCAGCCAGACTGAATCTGAATTGACCTTTGTCCGCTTGGTTCTGGGAACCGTTGCTGTCCACCGTAGGATGCACTCCGTTAAGGGTTACACTTGCGAGATCGATATCGTCCGTGTTGTAGCCCGAAGGCAGCCCGACGCGTACGGTAATCTCTTTCTTGTTGGCGTTAATAACAGTAGGTGTAACTTTGATGTCGGCTTCCATGAAGACACTGATTTGCTTCTCCTTCACCGTTGTGAGTCCTGCACCATTCCTGGCCGTTACCGTGAGGGTGTAATTTCCCGCTTTATTCAGTTGGACAACGGTACCGTTAGGCACGATCGAAGCGGCAGTATCCCCTGGTGCCTTTAGGGTCATTTGCTCAAAGACGATTCCAGACAGCGAATCAACCGCCTCATAGGAAGCTGTGAAAGCAGTCCCCAACTTGTTTTCTGCTTTAACGTCGATCGACACTTCCGGAGCGCTGCGATCAATCATGACCTGTACGGTGCGGACCGCTTCCTCATTCCCCGCTTTATCGACGGAGTAGTAGGAAACCGTATGCACTCCTTCATCGCTCAGGGTGAAGGATGTCCCGTTAACGAAAGGACCGTTATTAACGGAATAGAACGTATTCGCTACCCCACTGACAGCGTCCGTTGCCGAGAGAGTCACTTGAACAATATCGCTCACCCAACCGGCCGGTGCATTCACAGTCGTGACCGGAGGCTCCCGATCAAGCGGAGTTCCTTTCATATCGATAATCCGGCCTTCCACAGCGGATGTGTCCGCCGTTATCGTTCCTACACTGCGAATATAGTTGGTGAACACTTCGTAATCCGGAAGGAACAGCAGCTTGACGCGGCCTTCATTGTAAGCTTTGGCCATTGAGCCGTAGAAATCTCCGCCCTTCGCGGTGAATACATTCGTGGCGACTTCATACTGCGCATTGAGGTCAAGCGGTGTGTAGCCATTGGCTGTTTTCACTTCCACACGCAGAATACGCTGATTCTCCGGTTTGGTCGAATCGTAAATGAACCTCATGCCCGCTACATGCGGGAAGCGTCCTTCGAGGGCCGGAACCTTGGATACGCCGTTTTCCAGTGCTTCCAACAGTTCCTGTCCGGTCAGGGTCACCGTAACAAGATCGTTATTAAAAGGAAGAACCGTCAGCACTTCGCCTTGCGTGATCAGTCCCTGATTAATGGAGGCGCGAATGCCGCCGCCATTCTGCAGCGCGATCACGGCATTCGTGCCGGCCGCTTTGGCGGCTGCGAGCATGCCGTCGGCAATCAAGTTTCCAAGATTCGTTTCTTTCGCGCGAACATTCGCTCTTTCGCCGTCAAGTACGACATCGCTGTTGCCTACTACAGTTTGACTCAATTCTAGAACGCCCGGTTTGTACTTCGTATCCAAAATCACTTTGGCAGCAGCATCTTCTGCGATGACATAAGGAGCATTAGCTGCTGTGCCGGTTTTGGCATCAATCGAAATCAGATTATTATTCCATCCGGTTAGTACTCCGTTCGCATCGAACTTAACTTGAAGCTTACCGAGGAACAAGCCCTTTTCTCCCGTTTGCACGATGAGCTTCGGCGCGATGTCGCTATTGTCTACGGTAGGCTGATCCAGCTTCGTATGGGTATGCCCGCCTACAATGATGTCAATCCCTTCAACGGCTGCCGCCAGCTTTTTATCCTCGTCGTAGCCAAGATGAGAGAGCACAATAATTTTGTTGATACCTTGCGCTTCCAGTTTTGTTACAGTTGCCTCAGCTTTTGCGAACGGCTCGCTAAAGGTAACATCACCCGGCGAGGAAATGTTGGCCGTGTCCGGTGTCGTCAATCCGATCAGACCGACCTTCTGGCCGCCGATCCGTTTGATCAGCGCAGGATAAATTTTCGCATTGTCGCCCGGCTGCCCGATTGTATCCGAGAATTTCGCGTTCAGTGTCTCATCTGCCGTGAAATTCACGTTGGACGATACGAACGGAAACTGTGCGTTGCCGATGAAGTCGCCGAGCACCTGAGAGTTTTTATCGAACTCATGGTTACCGAACGTCATCGCGTCGTAGCCGGCCATATTCATAAATTCGAGATCCGCTTGACCCAGATACTTATTGAAGTACAACGTACCGGAGAATACGTCTCCCGCGTCGAGCAAGATCGGATTCGGCGAAGTTTGCTTCGCTTCCTTGATTGCCGTTATTCGGCGCAAGATGTTGTTAGGTGAACTTACCGTGTCAAGATTGGCGTGCGTATCATTGGTATGCAGCACGGTCAGCGGGAAGCCGGCAGTGCCCGCAATATCGATTTGCGCGAGTACCGCGTCGTGATCCGACACGCGCCCTTTGGCCGGCGAGAAGTCTGCATTCAAGTGCACCACATCGACGTCGGTGACGGCCGAGAGGTTTTTGCTGACGAGAATATGGTCAAGAACCTGCGAGTTGCCGTCGAATGTGTAAGTGTATTGCTCTTTCAGCGGCAGCTTCTCGATAAGGTCATCCATCTCGTTGCCCTTTAGTATGGAAACCGTCTTGGTAAATTGGAAGTCGTTCAAGTCGCCAAGGGCGACAATGTTGGCCTCCGGATTTGCCGACAGAACGTTTTTCACAAAGCCGTTGACGACCTCGGCTATTTTATGGCGTTGTACTTCACTGGAAAGCACCGGCGGCTGAGTTCCTCCGAATGGACCATTATCGCCGCCCTTCGAGTTGAAATGGTTAGCGATAACAATAACTTTCTCGCCGCCGAATTCAAACTGAGCGGCAAGCGGTTTGCGCGAACTCGTGAATGCCGTGTTCAGAGGATCGATTCGGCCCGGGTTAAAGGTCAGTCTGTCCCCGCCCGCATCGTAAGCAACCGCGGTGGCTGCCCCGCCTTTCGTGCCGTTTGCGCTGGCGCTTAAGGACACACGTGCGGGATTGTACAGGAAGCCCACCCTGATGTTGCCGCCGGGTGCGCCCCCGTCAGCATTGTTAGCAGGTGCGATATCGGTAAAGCTGTATGCCGGTCCGCCGGCTGCCTGGATGGCCTGGATCAAGGCAGCATAGCTCTGATTGGCCTCAACCGTTCCATCATTCGTTTCACCGTTGTTGTCCTGTACTTCCACAAGCCCAATGATATCAGGTGTTTTGAGGTTGGCAACGATTGATTCTGCCAGCTTGGCAATTTTGGCCGCTCCCACACCCGGATTAAAGTTTTCGATATTGTAGCTGGCAATCCTCAGCTGTTCGTTATCGACGGCAATCGTGGAAGTTTCCCGCGCAAAAGTACCGCCCGCGATCTGCGGCAAGCCGTTCAAAGGAGGAATGATCTTGTAATTACCGAAGTTGTACCCGACAACGCCGGTAATATTACCGCCAAACTTATCTCCGGTGTTGACTTCCTGTCCCGGATTGCCATATGCGATGATGAGCCGCTGTGGATTCAGATTGTTTAAGCCTTTCAGTACGAGCCCGCCCGCCGGAGTGATTACATCCGCGGCGTCATTATCGATCCGCGTCGGAATATTATGGATTTGCGAGTTGCCCGTTCCGCTGGTCCAATAAGGGCTCAGTATGGTCGGATTCGGCAGTTCGACCCGCATACCTTCCAGGGACTCATAGAAATCGATGGCATCCTCTGCAGGTTCAAAGCTCGTCATGCCGTCGTTATCTACAACGGAGGATGGGATGACTCTGCCTGCTTTGCCGAGAACGACCGGTGCCGGAAGCGGATTTCCGGAAGAGATGACTCTCTGGTTCGTCAAAGTAATTTGAGTCGACGTAAGATTGCTATTGCTTCCTTCGTTAAATTCCGAAACCGTGCCGTTAACGGAAACAAGGTCTCCAATGGCCGGCTTTAATGAAGTGCTTGTAGAAAATACGAATATTCCTTCAGAAGTATCGGCATTGGCATCGGGAGAGGGATCCTGCATAAAGAAGCCCCTGTAGGCGCCATTCGCGAAGGTATAGCCGTACTGCGTGACAATGCCTTCAACTCCTTGCACAGCTTGACCTGTGAAATCGGAGGTGTGCGTCTCGCCCTGCAGATCGCGTATGCGCGGGATTTGTGAAGCTGTGTACTCGAATGTGTAGACTTCGGATGTAACGCCGTCATTTACCGCAACCGCCTTAATGGTCATATTCTCGTTGACGGTAATCGGCTGCGTATATAACGGACTGTCCGCCGTAGGGGTCGTACCGTCCACCGTGTAGTGGATCGCTGCGCCTGCCGTCGGACTGGTCAGCGTTACTTGACTGCCGATGATAATTCTGCCTGCCGACGGTGTCGCAACAACCGAAAACAGCTTCTCGACGAGCGCGTTTTCATTAAGCGGAACAAATTGGTACACTCCGTCGAATTGCTTGATGACTCCTGTAATTTGTTCGAAGTGCGCACCGACTGCCAGCTTGGAGAGTGGGGAGAAAATCGTGAAATTTACGTTGTTCTGGTCGGCGGTCACCGCGTTGCCATTTTTCGCTGTAATCGTCACGTTCTCCATCGTCACAAGCTCGGCTTCAAGCTGCTCCCCATTCGGAGCGGACAATTGAGCGGCAGTAATGAGCTGAGGCGCGGGAACTCCTGCATTCTCCTCAACAACGCTGTAAGAAAGTCCCGTTACCGGCTTGATCTCCTGCAGGTTGCGGAAGATATCGAGTTCGCCGGAAACCCTGACGCGGTCTCCGATCTCGGCAAACAGCGGGAAATCAAATAAAACGATACCCCCGGTCTCATCCTGAATGTAAGCTTCACGTCCATCAATATGCGTCAAAATGCCTTCCGTCAGCACGTTCCTGCCATCCGGGGCCGTTCTCGCCGCGGCAACATCCGTCTTCTGGAGTACCGGGTAATCAAAGGTTGATACGTCGCTGTTCGCGTAATCCGGCGCGCGGCGTAAGCCCTGATTGTAGACGGAACTTGGATCGTTAAAGGCGAGGAATACTGCGCGTACTCAGCCCCGTTTACCGAAGCATACACGGTAGAGCCCGCAGTTGCAGACTCTAAGGACACAGAAAGTGTTCCTGCCGGCCATGCGTTCGGGGCAGGAGCTGCCGTAACCGCAGCCGCCCTCACGACATAGCTGCTGTTTCTAGGATCCGGTGTGTCCACTCTAAAATCACTATCGCTATTCGAATCAAATCCTCGGCTATCCGGGTGTGCACCGGGCGCTGCTTTACGAATTGCGGCTGTTGTGTTGCTGGTTGCATAGGCCACGAAATCCAGCACTTCCACTGAGCCGCCGGTGCCGCGTACCAGATCCACTTTGCCTCCGGTTCCGCCCATCGCAATCGTTCCGATCTTATCAGGAGCGGGCAAACTCGCCGTACCTCCTGTACCCGCAGCCTCTTGAATAAGATAATAGCCTTTTGCTTTAATCGTTCCAGTTAATGCGGTTGAGCCAGATGTTTCGGAAATTGTACCCGAGGAAGCGGCATACCGAACCCTCCAACCCGTTATGTCAATCGTCGTATCAGTTGGGTTATATAATTCGATAAAATCATTCTTTAAAACCGCATTGAGGTTTCCGCCGCCGCCATACACCTGACTGATGACGACCTGACTACCGTCTGTAGCGGCGTATGTACTATTTACACCATAAGGAAGGACCAGACCGATCATCATGCAAAGGCCAAAATCAGACTGATCCACTTTCTTTTTGCGTGCATTATAACAGTCAAGCTGCACCTCTCCTTTAAAATAGTTCGAAGTATAAGGCAAGTTTCATGCGGATTTGTGAAGCGGTATTGGACGACACACGACTAAACCGACGGCTCACCTCCCTCATCGAATCAAGTTTCATGGCTATCTAGAATATTTACCCAAGTGATGTCACTAAGTCCCACGTCTATACTTGTCTCCAAGCGTTAACTAGAATAACATTAAAGCCTCACAGATTCTGTCGGATGGCGCACCTTCGATGGGCAAGTTTTCTGCGATAAAATGTGAGATCCTCTTAAATTTCGACATTCTTCGTACACGAAACATCGTACAATGTAGAATGCCAAGCGAGTCATCCAGACATTTTGCAGATAAGGGGTATGTTTTGTGTTGGAAAAATTGATGAGAAGAGTTGTAATCCCATTTTTCATCGTATTTATATTCGCCGCGTCATTTTTCCTGGAGAAACAGCCGAGTGCGATATTGCTTCTCGTTTCGGGCTTCTTACTTACATTTGTTGTTAATCTGCATTACAAAATACCGTATGCCGTTTATCTTCAACCTCTGCTGCTTGCGTTGTTTCACTGGTCAAGCCATTTAAACTGGTGCTATATCTTGTATATCATCTTGCTTATTCTATCCGTGCAGAAAAAACTGCGAATAAGCCGGTTGATCCTGCTGGCAGCAGGCTATTCCAGCCTTTATACATTCATACGGCTGACCTATCTCCCTTTGACTAAGTACAACTTGCTGGTCTCGGTTCAGGATTTAATGAGCTTTATTCTGCTCGTGTTTCTGATGCGCTATCTATTAACAACCGAGTTGGAGAAAAGGCAGCTGCTCAAAAGGAACCGTTTCTTGATCACGCACGACCCGCTTACCGGCGTTCTAAACTATGAAGGCTACATACAGGCGATCGAAGGTTTAACACAGAAGAAAAATGCGAATTTTGTTCTGGTGCTGCTGGACTTTCAAGATTTTAAAAGCGTAAACAATCAAAGCATTGCCAGCGGAAATGAAATTCTGATCAATATTTCCCGTCTGCTGCAAACGTATTTTCCCGACGCACTCGCGATATCCAGATACGCCGGCGATCGCTTCGCCTTGATACTGCCCGATCACGATAATGCGATTGATGATTTCCTTTCCTTGCTCGACTCCAAATTACTAGGCTATGAGGTAACGTACTGCCTCACTTTGTTCCCGGCAGAAGTCCGCACCGTTCAAGAGATCATTGCGTTGGCGGAAGACAGGTTATTTCAAAATAAAAGACTGCTGTGGATGAAACGCGAGGAGCAGATGGTTCAATCCGAAAAGATGAAAATCGTCGGTGAACTGGCTGCCGGCATGGCTCATGAAATTCGTAATCCGTTGACCGCCATGCAGGGATTCATGCAGCTTTCGAAGAGCCAATCTTACAACATTCAGCCCTGGTTTGATCTCATCATGAATGAAATCAAGAGGATGAATGAATTGACGGCGGAGTTTTTGCAATTCTCGAAACCGCACATCAGCAATATGAGACCGGAATCCATGGCAAAGTGTATCGACAGGGTTGTATTCCTCACGGAATCTCAAGCGACCTCTCGCGGTCACTATCTGACTGTAAGCAATGTTGAGGAATCTGTACTGGTGAAAATGGATCGCGATAAAGTGGTGCAGGTATTGTTAAATCTGATCCGAAACGCGATGGAAGCGATGATTGAACCGGGTCATATTTACGTGCGGGCAAGGCAAGTGAATAAAGAGGTGGTCGTAGACATACAGGATACGGGCACCGGCATGCCCGACGACATCCTGCAAAATATCTTTAACCCGTTCTATACGACGAAAGAAAACGGAACGGGACTGGGTTTATCGATCTGCTACAAAATCGTTCAAGACCATGGCGGAAGCTTGTCCGTGCAAAGCACGGTCGACGAAGGTTCGGTTTTTACCGTTAAATTACCTGTCATGACAGCATAAGACCGGCTTTATCGCACGGACCTGTATCTTTGGCAGCTTAGTATAAAACTAATGGCTGCGCCCCGCAGCATACAAAAGGAAGCGCCCGGTATCCCCAATGGGTGATGACAAAACCGCCAAGCATGGAGCCCAGCGTTATCCCGATATAAAGAGCGGTATTGTTCCATGCCATGACAGACCCGCGTCCGTTCGGATTTTCCATGGCCAAACGGGCTTGATAGGAGGTAAATCCCGCGTAACCTGCGAATGCCCACATGAACTGGAAGAAGTAAACCCAATCACCGGACGAGAAAAATATTCCGAGCCCCAAAAGCGCTAATGTCAACAAAATGAGCGTGAGCTTTGAAATTCTCCCTTCCCCGAATTTATCCGTCATTTGGCCGCTCGCAATACTTCCTAAAACCGCCCCGATCCCATAGAACGTAACCGCCAAAGCCACTTCAGAGGAAGAGAATCCATTCTCGTAATGAAGAGCAGCGCCCAGATAAACATAAAGTGCATACATAGAGATCCCCCACACTGTAGTCACACTTACTGAGCGAAGGATCCTAAGGAGATTCCCCTTTTGCATTTTCCCTCTTGCAGTGAATGCGACCGTCACCTTCCCCCATGTTCTGAAATTCACGATGGCCAATACGGCGCCTAAGCTTGCCAATACGGCAAAAACCGAACGCCAGCCCCACATGCTTTCTATTAATATGCCGATAGGAGCCCCTGCCCACAGCGCCGTTAAATGCCCGGACACGACAACCGAGAGCCATGAGCCCCGCCGGTTATGGGGTGCGATATCCCCGATAATGGCGTAGATCAGCGGGGTGACGGAAGCTACCGACATACCCGCCAGAATGCGGCTGACTAAGAGCCAAGCAAACGATGGCGCGCCTGCCGTTAACAAATTGGATAATGCGAACATAAGCAGGCCCGAAGCAATAAGATTTCTCCTTCCTTCTTTGTCGGAAATCCAGCCGAAGAACGGGGCGCAATTGCGTAAGTCAAAGCGAAAACACTGACCATCCAGCCGGTCTGGGCTGAGGTCACCTTATATTCCTCTGAAATGAAAGGCAGCAAAGGCGATATGACAAATAATTCGGTCCCCATCAGAAACAAGGTTATCCATCCCACCGTTAAACCCGCCTTTCCGCTTAACAGCATACGATCCCTCATTCGGAATTTTTCATATGTATATTCTTCAGGGGGATCAATCGCACTTGAATGAGGGTAGGCGCATATCATGCAATTATTAAGGGTGGTGAACCACTTGGAGAATGAAAAGAGCGGACTAAGCCCGATAGAACTTGAAAAAAACGAATGGAGGAAACAAGAGAGGAACAGAAAGCAGCAACGCTGGCTCACCCTCGCGTCGCCGTTATTCCTCCTCGGGCTGTGGGAGATTCTGGCGCGCAGCGGGATGATCGATTCACGCTTTTTCCCTCCGCCAACGACCATTGTTCAGACCTTCTGGGATCTGGCGTTAAGCGGCGAGCTGCTTCCGCATGTAGGGATAAGCTTGACACGGATCTTTATGGGCTTTGCGGCGGGAACGATACCGGGTGTTCTCCTTGGACTGCTTATGGGAATGTACCGGCCGTTAAAATCATTTTTTTCTCCCCTGCTGATGGCCTTAATGCCGATCCCGACACTTGCGTTGATGCCGCTGATCCTCATCTTGTTCGGCATCGGCGAGGTATCCAAGGTGGTTACGATCGCGGGCAGCGTTTTTTTTCCTGTTGTGATCAACACCGCTGTCGGCGTGGCAAATATCGACCGTTCTTATGTAGATGTAGCGAAAAACTACGGTGCCGGCCCTGGGCAGTTCTTTTTTCGAATCGCCTTGCCCGGTGCGCTGCCTGTCATGATGGAAGGAATTCAGATGGGTCAGGCCATTGCGCTCTTGACCATCGTGGCGGCGGAAATGATCGGAGCGGATTCGGGAATCGGATATCTCATATGGAGCTCGTACAAAGTATTTAATTTCAAGCCGATGTATGTCGGGTTGATCCTGATCTCCTTTTTCGGCTATTTATTCTCCATTCTGCTTCGCTGGCTTCAGCAGAAACTGGTTCCTTGGCAATAACTGCGCATCGCGCCGACGTCTGGCTTAGGGGGGGACAATGTGACTAGAGAGATCAAGATTTCCATCAACCGTCTCACTAAGGCGTTTTATGCGAAAAATCGTCATGTGACGGCGCTGAAGGATGTTACTCTGCAAGTCGAGGAAGGTGAATTCGTTTGTCTCGTCGGCCCAAGCGGATGCGGCAAAACAACGCTTCTTCGTATTCTCGCCGGCTTGGAACAGCCCAGTGCGGAAGCTTCACCATTGTCAGGAGCGGCGACGATAAACCGCTTCAGTCGATGATCTTCCAACAAAACGGCGTGATTCCCTGGATGACGGTAAAAGACAATGTCGCGTTCGGCTTGAAGATGCGCCGATTGCCGTCGGCCTTAGTGAAGGAACGAGTGGATTATTACCTGCACAAGGTCGGGCTGTCTCAATTCGCCAACCTGTATCCGAAGGAGCTCTCCGGCGGCATGAAGCAAAGAGTGAGCATCGCCCGGGCGTTCGCCAACGATCCGGAAATATTGCTGATGGATGAACCGTTCGCAGCATTGGATGAGCAGAATAAATTCATTTTGCAAGAAGAGCTTCTTAACATATGGGGCGAAACCAAGAAAACCGTTCTGTTTATTACACACAGCATTGATGAAGCGATGATGCTGGGCGACCGCACGATCCTATTTTCAGCGCACCCGGGAACAATCGTCGGCGATAAAAGAATGGAGCTTCCAAGACCGCGCACAACCGCAGGAATACGTTCCGACCGCAGAATGACCGATATGTTCGTCGAAATTTGGAATCACCTGCAAAAAGAAGTACAGCGCTCGAGAGAACTTTCATAAAAGGGATGATTGCGTTGAAAAAGTGGAGCATGTCCTTATTGTCAATTGTTGTTATGACGGCTTTGGTGCTGGCGGGATGCAATCGAGGAGACTCTGCCGAACCGTCCGCTTCCGCCTCCGGTTCCACAGGGCAAGAACAGGCTGCGGGCGAAGATCTTGCTCCGCTCAAGGAGAAGACTAAGGTCATTATCGCCGAGGACGGCGCCGCATCCGGTGCGGGCTTTTATATCGCCGACAAAAAAGGTTACTTCAAAAACTATAATATCGATGTCGAGTTCGCCACATTCTCCAACAGCGATGATATGCTTCCCGCTTTAGCGGCCGGCCAGATTGATATCGCAGGTGGCATATCCACCGCATCGTTCTTCAACTCCATCGCCCAAGGCATCAATGTCAAAATGATCGCGGACAAAGGGCATAACAGGAAAGGCGAATCGTATTTCACCTTTGTCATCGATAAGGATCAGGAAGGTGTCATTAAGGACTACAAGGATTTGAAGGGCAAGCGAATCGCGGTGTCGGGCGAAAATTCCGTAGACGATTATATATTCCAGGAGATGCTGAATCACGCAGGATTTACCCGCGATGACGTGCAGTTTGTTCTCATTCCTGACTTCCCTAACATGCTTGCAGGAATGGAAACCAATTCGCTGGATGCTGCTCTGCAGATAGAACCGCTCATTACGAAAGGCGCGGCAGACGGGATTCACGTCAAGTTCCTGGATGCTACCGATTTCGCCCCTGAAGCCCAGATTGCGATGGTGCTGGCTTCACCGAAATTTGTAGATGAGAAGCGCGATGTCGCCATCCGGTTTATGCTTGCCTACCTGAAGGGACTGCGTGATTATAACGATGTATTCGTAAAAGGAACCGGAGATAAAGAGGGCGTAATTAACATCATGACGGAGTATACGGCTCTCAAGGAACCGAAGTTATGGGAGCAGGTGAACGTCACCGGACTTGACCCTAACGGCAAAATGTTCGTAGATGACATTAAGAAACAGTATGAGTGGTATAAGGAAAGAGGAGCTTTGATCAAAGATATCGATCTGAACCAGGCGATCGATACGTCCCTCGCTGAAGAGGCGGTAAAGATTCTCGGTCAATATTGAGACAGAAGGCCATCCCTCTCTTCGGAAGGGATGGCCTCTTTATCGCTGCAGCTAATCTTTCTGTTGTGACAACCGTTCACGCACCATTGACAGATTTGACTTGAAATCGGATGTAAAATACCAAGCTTGGTAACTCTCAGGAACAGGGATGTCATCAATATTCAGGTCGTTGCGCAGAATGTCAGCGGCCAGCGCAAAAATATGATGGATGTAGCTTCGAACTTGATGGATGGAGTTCCGGGAACAAACATTTCCATGGCCCGGCACGATAATTTCCGGATTCAACGCTTCCACTTTGTCGAGAATTTGCAGCCATTGTTGCGGGTTGCCATGGCTCATGACAGGATGATGATCGGACAGGACGAGGTCCCCCATAATGGCGGCTTTGTCCTCCGGCAAATAGAGAAACGCATCGCTTTCCGTATGTCCTCCGCCGTATGTAATAAGCTCCACAGTGCGCCGGCTGCCGTGTATGGTCAACTGTTGATCGAAAGTCAGATTCGGCAGCGTATTGACCAGGTTAGGGAGCATTTTCATATATTCCCGATCGCTCGCGATCTCCCATTGCATCTCTTGTTTTATTTTCTCATTCTTCTCTTGCTTCATTTTCTCTTCATATTCGTCGATTGCACGGTAAAGAAGTTCCGGTTCGGCACGATGTCTGCTAAGCCTCTGCTCAACAGCAGTAGCCATGACCTCACGTGTTTTACCGGTGGAAATGATCCGTGCGTCAGGTGCAAACACCTGATTGCCGCAAGTGTGATCCCCGTGCCAATGAGTATTAAATACATAAGAGACCGGCCGTCCGGTAAGATGCTCTGCAGCGTCCTTCAAATCCTGCGCTGCCTGAAGAGTCAGCAATGAATCCACGACCAGCGTCTCGTCTCCCAGATCGACAATAGCGGCATTCCCCAAAGAACCTGTGCCCGGGTAAGAGATCGCGGCAAATACGCCCTCTGCAACCTTTTGCAGCCGAAAATGTTTCGATACGGGAATTGTCTCGGAAATAGATGCCATAAACAAACCTCCTCATTTCTCAAGAAAAGAGCTTGAATATTTTGTTCCTCAGCTTCTTGCCCATTAACTCTGCGCGCTGCTGCTTCGTGTCTTCATCGTCGGGGTACAATTCCAGAATTCTGTCCGAAACGATAAGAGCCTCTTTAACGGCATCTCTGTCTTTTAATAGAACCATTTTCAAAAACAACAAACTCAAGTTCTCACCGTCAATTTTTAGTGCGTTTAAGCATTGCTCTTCGGCGACGGCGTTATTATCGAGATAATAGAGTGCCCATGCCCGATTTTGATGTGCGACCATATAAGACGGATCTAGATCCAAAGCCGCTCTGCTTTGCATGACGCACTTTTCATATTCTTGCAGACGCAGATGAGATGTACCTTTTTCTACGTATGCGTGCACCAAGGCGGGATCTAAATCAATAGCGCGGTCCAAATAACCCAATGCTTCCCTGTTGTTGGCCAGTTGATTATAAGCGCATCCGATCGAGTAGAAAGCATAAGCGTGCAATGGATTAAGTTCTATGGTTTTTTCGTATTCGACGGCAGCCTCCTGGAAATTCCCCTGCTCGTATTGAATATCCCCTCTCGTGTAATAGAACTTATCCCGGTTCTCAACCGGCAGAGCGATTGCATGCTCGGCTGTTCTCAGTGCTTCATCAAAATTAGACAGCTGCTTAAAAGCAAGGACTTTATAAAAATAAGCATCGGCATACCCATTATTGTGTTCGATCGCTTGATTAAAGCAGCGGATGGCTTCTTCATAATTGTTCGCCTCATAGTGGCAGAGCCCTTTGCAGAAATAGGCGTCCGCATTGCGCTCATCCAATTCCAGAGCCAAGTCGCAATATTCGATAGCTTCAGCATTCCGGTCCATTAAATAAAGAGCATTCGCTTTCTGATAATACAGCCTGCTGTCCTTAAGCCCGTATTCCGCCGCTTTGTTAAACTTGTTAAGAACATCCTCATATTGCCTTACCTTGGTCAGAAGCTTCATCTGAACCACGATCGCTTCCGTGAAAGCGGGAGACAGACTCAGCGCCTCCTCACAAGCTTCATTGCACTCCCCGTACAATTCCAGGCCCAATAAAGCCTCGGCTTTATTCTTGAAAGCATGCGACATGCCAGGCTCCAGACTGATCGCTTTAGACGCGGCTGCCAGCGCCTCGTTATGCTTCTTCATTTTATTAAGAACGTAGGCTTTATTGTTGTAGATGAAAGCAGCATCCGGCTTAAGCTCCGCCGCTTCATCGTAACAATGGACGGATTCCTCATAATGCCCGAACTCATCGAGAACATGAGCTTTGAACACAATCAGATCGTAATCGTGAGGATAAGCTTCCAGTGCTTCGTTCACCTTGGCGTAAGCCAATTCTTGTTTTCCCTGTTGGTATAACGAGATACAGAGCAATTCATAGATTTTGCCGCTCAGCCGGTTCTGCGCTTCCATCTCAGTGAGAAGATTATAGCTTTCTTCCGATTGGTTCAGTTCAATGTAAGCCTTGGCAAGCTTGAATTTGGTGTCTATATCATCCGGATCCGCAGCTGCTCGTTCAATCAGTGTCGCCAGCTGAAAATGATGCGCCGAATTCAGCAGATTTTGGACTTCATGATCTTGCGGCAGCAATCCTCTCAGCTTGTTCAAATGCTCGATTGCGGCTTCATAATTTCCTAAGCTTACGCCGCATTTTCCTAATGAGAACAGCACATCCACATGGTCATGCTGCACCACTACAGCTTTGCCGAAATCGCGATTCGCCTGATCGAGGTTACCTAGCCTAAAATGCAAATGCCCTCTGTAATAATGGGCAAAAGTATCATTCTCGTCCTGTTCGATCAGCGCTGTGTAAATACGATTCGCTTCTGTTATGTCTCCGTTTGCCGCCGCATATCTCGCCGTTAAGATCAATAAGTCCGGGTGGTCCGGGCAGATCGCCTTGGCAGCGTTAATGGATTGGTGCGCGAGGTAATAATCAAAGCCGTCCAATGCCCTGCTTCCATTATGATACTCCGTAATGAAATCGTCCTGCCGTCCGTTCTCACAGCGAAGCAGCCATTCATAACGAAACAGATCATTCTTGCTCACTCTGCGTACGACAAAATCAACGAAATTCTTATCAAATTGCGAGTATAACCTTGCCGAATCGCGCTCCAGGCGAAGTAGCTGTCGAACAGCACCCAGATTTGATGGGGAAGGTAAAACCGGTCGGTCAGAAAGCCGAGAATCCGACTGCTCACTTCTGTGCTGCTGTCGATCTGGTAGCAAACGTCCTGCTCCAAAATTTCCTTCCAGGCGCCCATGTTCAACCTTTTCCCGTAATCGTTATAAATGGCTTCAAAGCTGTTCATAAATTCGTCTACGGTCGATAGTGACTTGGACGTTGAATTGTTATCGCTATGTATGGATGAGACGGCTTGTTCATAAGCTTCCCTTAACTTTTGAAAGCCTTCAGGGTCTGTTTCCGGAGAGTAAATCTGCAGCATCCGCGAGTACGCCCTCTTAATCAACTTGATATCTGTCGTAGGATCTATGCCAAGTATTTGGAAACTGTCCATTAGAAGCCTCCCTTAGTATCGATAGAATCAAAAATATCTTTCAATTGATTGCGCATCTCTTTAATCTGTCTTGTATCTTGCTTCTCCAGCACCTCTTCAAACGCCCTCAATAACTGTCCGATTTCCAGTCTGACATCCCCGATTTTTTCCTCGAACAATCTTTCGCCGCGTGCCATGATCAATCGGTTCTCCTGATGTTCGCGAGGATGTATTTTCAATTGAGATAAGCTTTCTATGCTTCTGACAATTTCTTCTTTGCTCATATGGCCGGGATCTTTCTCGATGACCATCTCTTTTTTCATACCGGTGGATACGACGGTCACTTCAACTTGCAGTATGCCGTTCACATCATAGGTGAACCTGACGTCGATCGCCTCTTCACCCGCAGGTTTGGCAGGGACGGGTACGTTCAATTCACCCAGATAAATATTGTCTTTGGATAGCCGGGATTCGCCTTGTAAAATGTCTATGTTTATCACTTTCTGATTGTCATGTAACGTATAGAGCCGCTCCACTCTGCTGATCGGGATCGTCGTGTTTCGCTCGATGATCGGCAAGAAATGTCCGGATTCATGATATCCCGCCTTTCTCACGGATACCGTCGTGCCCAGCGTATAGGGGCACACATCCGTCAGAATCACTTCCTTGAGCATAGCATCCTTACCCTTTAATGCAGCTTGAATCCCTGCACCCATAGCAACGACCTCGTCCGGATTGATATTCGCGTAAGCGAGCTGGCCGAACAGCTTGCTCACAAACGAACGAATGATGGGCAGCTTGGTTGCTCCGCCCACCAGCAGAATGGCGTCCAGATCTTTTATTTTCAGTGTGGCGTCATTCAGTGCCCGTTCGATCGGATCCCGAAGTCTATGGAACAGATGTTTCGAAGCCGCTTCGAATTCATCCAATGTAATATCCTGCGAATACACCTCATCCTGAATGGAACAGGTGATGGTCGTTGTCTTGCTCTCGTTAAAAGCCCGCTTGGCGATCTCTGCCTGTTTTCGTAACAGCGTCAGCGTTTTTCTGTCCAGCTGCCCGGCGTTCAGGGAATGCTGCTTCAAGAACAGAGAAGTCAGTACATCGGTAAAATCTTCGCCGCCCAAGTAGTTGTCGCCTGTCACCGCTCTAACTTCCATCACGTTCTCGAACAATTCCAGTATCGAAACGTCGAACGTTCCGCCCCCTAAGTCAAACACAAGAAACTTCGTATCCGCATTCCTCAAATGAAGACCGTAGGAGATGGCGGCAGCGGTGGGCTCCGTAATCAATCGCTCTACTTTTAAGCCTGCCAGTTCACCGGCTCTTTTGGTCGCCCTCTTCTGCGCATCGCTAAAATAGGCAGGAACACTGATAACCGCTTCATGAACGGAATGTCCCAGAAAATGTTCCGCGTCCTGACGCAGGCTTCCGATGATCAATGCCGATAGCTCTTCCGGCAAAAACTCCTTGGTTCCGAGCCGATACTTCTTCTTGGTGCCCATATGGCGCTTGAATACGGATGCGCTCATGTCCGGGTGGGTGATCTGCCTCTCCTTGGCGATCTCTCCGATCAGTACTTCACCATGGTCGTCGATACTGACTACCGAAGGCGTCAGATTATGGCCCAAGGCGTTCGGGATCATCACGGACCCCTGCTCCTTCCAAAATGAAACAGCACTATTCGTCGTCCCCAAATCAATTCCAATGATCGTCATAAATCCCTCCGCGGTGAGTTGCAGTTAAGCCTAATATTCGTCAAATTTTTACATAATCCTTCCTTTTGTTATGGGTACTTCTGCTTGAATCCAAAACAAATAACCCCGAATATATAACCTGAAGGTTACATATTCGGGGTTATAGGAATGTCAGACGAAAATTTCAGCCTACAATAAGCGCATACACGACTCCGGGACCATGAACACCGATCGTTAAGTCGTTCTCTATATCCGCAGATCGGCTGGGACCTGAAATGAAATGAATTCCTGCCGGCAAGTGCGCGCCGCCGGCATCATCGAAGTCCGCCAGGATTTCTCCCAGACGCGTCTTGATTCTCTCCACCGGTAAGATAGCGATTAACACAGTCGGCAGCAGGCTGACCGTTCTTCCTTTGTCTTTCGAGGATAATACCGTTATCGAACCTGTGTATGCGGCCGCATAATCCGCAACCACTACGCCAAAATCCGCCTCTGCCGCGCATGCTTTCCAGTGCTGCTCCGAATTGCTGTTCCAAACCAAAATCTTAACCTCAGGCAAAGCGCTTTCGAGATTCAAAGCGTCCAGCTCCGGTTCATTTTGACGAATTACATATTTAACGCTCATCTCGGCCGATTTATCGGTAATGAACTGTCGTACCTCTGCCATGTCGGCCAGCCGTAATACGTGTCCGCCGGCACTTCTGAAATTGTCCGTAAATTTCTCAATTCTCTCCTGTTCCGTCCACTGAAATGTTTGCCAGAAGTCCGGGGCGCCGCGGAAAGGATGGCTAGGCGGCTCTGTTACACGCGGCCTATTCAGTTTGCGGGCAATGCCGTTCATGAACAGCATTTGTTTATCACGGGACTGTGCATCCATATACGCCAGCCAATCCTTATGCTCATCGTTCATGACTATGACTCGCTCCCTCCGCCCGTTTCTTGATGGCTGCTTCCATCCGGCTCTTAACAGCAGGATCCATATCCTTAAGGCCGTGGCGAATCTCTTCTTCCAGCGTACGCCAGCCGTCGCGGAAAGATTTCTTAGGCAAGCTAGGTGCAATCCGGTAGCTGTTCCAGCCTTTCAGCGGTCCGAGCTTTACCTTGATGCCGCCGTCACGGACAACAAGCTTCTGACCCCACTTCCCGAGCTTTAACATCCCGTTGAATCTGCCGGACTTGGCCATCACCGCAGCGAAACCTTTCATACCCAGCGATTCCAGCTTACTGCCGTGACCGTTCTCCACCTTGCGCCTGCGTAAATAAATGAGCATTTCATGGAGCGGAATCTTCACCGGACAGGCCTCATAGCAAGCTCCACAAAGGCTTGAGGCATTGGCGATATCATCCCATTCCGCAACGTTCTTGTTGAGCGCCGGCGTCAAGACGGCTCCAATCGGCCCGCTGTAGGTACCGCCGTATGCATGACCGCCGATATGACGGTAGACAGGGCAAGCGTTTAAACAAGCGCCGCAGCGGATGCAGTTGAGCAGCTCCTGAAACTCGGGGTCTCCAAGCTGTAAAGATCGTCCGTTATCTACAATAATGATATGCATTTCCTCAGGACCGTCGGCATCTTCTTCACGTCTCGGCCCCGTAATGCCCGACATATATACCGTCAATTTCTGGCCGGTTGCGGAACGGGGCAGCAATGTCGCCATCACTTCGAGATCCGCCCACGTAGGAACAATGCGTTCCATGCCCATCAATGTAATTTGGGTTTTCGGTACGGTCGTAACCATCCGAGCGTTGCCTTCGTTCTCGAAAAGCACCATTGAACCGGTTTCAGCAACAGCGAAATTGCATCCCGTCATGCCGATATCCGCTTCCAGAAATTTTTGGCGCAGCTTCCTGCGGACAAAGCCTGCCAGAATGGCTGTATCCGCAGGCAGTGTTTCACCCGCTTCCACAGAGAGCAGCTCTGCGATCTGATAGCGATTCTTATGAATGGCAGGAATAATAATGTGGGATGGCGTTTCCCCGGCTAACTGAATAATGTACTCACCCAAATCCGTCTCCACCGCTTCAACTCCGATGGATTCCAACGCATGATTCAAGTGCAGCTCTTCCGTGACCATAGATTTGGATTTCACTACGGTGTGCGCTTTTTTGCGTTCAGCGATCTGCAATGAGATATTAACCGCTTCCTGAGCGGTGTCTGCAAAATGGACATGAACGCCATTGGCACGGGCATTGTCTGCGAACAGGTTCAGGTAATAATCGAGATGGGCGATCGTATGCAGGCGAATTTGCCGCCCTCTCTCCCGCCATTCCTCCCAGTTCCCGTGTTGTTCCGCGGCTGTCATTTTACCGCTTCGCAGCCTTTCCGTTGTAAAACGAACGGCTTGGCGTAGAAATTCATTGTTAAGAGCAAGATCCGCCCGTTCCTTTACCGTTGACGATGCCGAAATATCCGTTCCGCTCACGCTTGCTTCACTCCTTCATACAGAAGCTCGGCCAAATGCATGACCCTGACCGGCTCGTTCCGATAACGCAGGTTGCCGGCGATATTCATCAGGCAAGCCATATCAAGCCCGACTAACACTTCCGCTTCCGTTTCTTTCACATGATCGGATTTTTCGCTGACCATCGCCCCGGAGATATCCGCCATTTTTACGGCAAAAGTGCCTCCGAACCCGCAGCAGTCTTCCGCAAACGGAAGCGGCACAAATTCCATACCCTTCACGTTGCGCATGAGCTCCATCGGTTCATCCTTAATGCCAAGCAGGCGGCTGCCGTGACAAGAAGGATGATAAGTCACTCTATGCGGAAAAGCAGCGCCTACGTCGGTAACGCCGAGCACATGGACGAGAAATTGTGAAAATTCGTATGTTTTCTTTTGGAGTTCAATCGCCTTAGAATGCAGCACAGGGTCATGCTCGAACAGCTTCGGATAATGATGGATCATGCCCACGCAAGAACCGGATGGGGAAATAACGAAGTCGCTGCCATCAAAAGCTTCCAAAATGGTCTTGGCCGTTGTCCGGGCTTCCTCCCAATAACCGCTGTTAAAAGCAGGTTGACCGCAGCAGGTTTGCACTTTCGGGAAGTCAAGCTGGACGCCGTACCGTGCAAGCAGGCGCACCATGGCCTCGCCCACACGCGGATAGATCGCGTCGCTCATACAGGTGATGAATAAAGAAACTCTCATAATGCACCTCACCTTCGGCTTAAACGGTTATAACGGTCAACAAAAATGGCAGTAAGACAAAAATGAAAGTCTAAAAATAGCTATTGTCAGAATATTATATATTATATATAATCCATAATACATTATAATTTCAATACTTTCATTAAGTGTAATCTGTTTAAACTAAAGGGGATTTAACATGATAGATAAGCAGTATTTCATTGACAAACAGAGCATCAGCCATGATATCGCCACATATATCAAGCAACAGATTCTAAATGGCGAACTGAACCCCGGCGACCGCATCGTAGAAACCAAAATGGCACGGGACCTTGGGTTGAGCCAAACGCCCGTCAGGGAAGCAATACGTCAGCTGTCAGGGGAAGGCATTATCACAATCGTGCCGAACAAAGGGCCGATTGTTCGAGCGATGGAGAAAGAAGACGTATTAGAAATTTACTCGCTGCGCGCTGTTACTGAAGGTTTCGCTATTCGCCTCGCTACGCAGAAGGCATCTGACGATGACATTGCTGCTCTCGAAGATTTTTACGAGAATATGAAAGCCAAGCTTCATGACGACACCGTTGACTCCTTGCTCGCTGATTCTCTATATATTCATCAGACCATTATGAGGTTGGCCGATCATTCCCGGCTCACCGGCACGTATGAGTCCATCTCCTTTCAAATTTCAATGGTGAACCGCATTCTAGGCAAGGAATCTACGAAAGAAAAAGAAGTAGAGCAGCACATGGAGCTAATTGAAGCATTGAAGGTACGCAATCCGGACGATGCCGAAAAAACGATGCGCAAACACATTTACCGCTCCTACCTGGAATTCATTGAATTAGAAGAGGATGTCCATTCTGAGCACGGTGAGCATCTGTGGTTCTAACCCTACGAGGAGGTTACGACATGACGGATTTCATTCTAGAGATGAAGGATATTTCGAAGTCGTATCATGGTGTAAAAGCGCTGGATCGGGTTACTTTACAGGTTCGGAAAGGTGAAGTTCACGCGTTAATGGGCGAGAATGGTGCTGGAAAATCAACGTTAATGAAGGTACTAACGGGTCTGGTGAAGCCGGATGAAGGAGAGATTCGCTTTTGCGGCTTCCCCGTACGCATCGATACACCGCAAGCGGCCCTCCAGCTCGGTATCGCAATGATTCATCAGGAGCTTAATCCGGTGCCTGAGATGACCGTCGCAGGTAACATTTTCTTAGGGAGAGAGCCGACATATCGGATCACCGGATTCGTCAACACGAAGCTGATGAATCTCCAGGCTGAAGAGCTGCTCCAGCAGTATAAACTGAACGTTCACCCCAATACCAAGGTCTCCCGGCTGAGCTTGGCCCAAAAGCAAATGCTGGAGCTGATTAAAGCTGCTTCTTATCAAGCCAAGCTTCTGATTATGGACGAACCTACCTCAGCTCTATCTGCCGAAGAAGTCGGAACTCTCTTCGAAACGATCGAAAGGCTGCGTAACGATGGGATCCCAATCATCTATATCTCTCACCGTCTGGAAGAGATTTTCAAGATGGCTGACAGGGTCACCATTTTACGCGACGGCCGTTACATAGACAGCCTGCCTATCAAAGACCTGAATAAAGATACATTGATAACCAAAATGGTCGGACGTCCGCTTACCGCCATTTTCCCCAAAGAAGAAGCCGTCATCGGCCCTCCTGTTCTTGAAGTGAAAAACCTTACACGACACGGCTTTTTCGAAGGAATCGACTTTCTTGTGCGCCGCGGTGAGATACTCGGAATCTCCGGCTTGATGGGAGCCGGCCGAACTGAAGTGATGCGCGCGATCTTCGGCTTAGACGGGTTCGACTCAGGCGAGATCCTCCTTGACGGCAAGCCTATTCGTATCCGGAATCCATCCGATGCGATTCGTTCCGGCATCACCATGGTCACCGAAGACCGCAAAGAGCTTGGACTTATTCTCTGTCGTCCAATCCGGGAAAATATGACGCTCCCCAGCATGGACCTCGTTGGCAAAGGATTATTCGTGCGAAGAGGCAGTGAAAGCAGATTGTGCGAGGCTATGACCAGCCAAATTGTAATAAAAATGAGCGATTTCCAACAGCCCGTTCAATCGCTTAGCGGCGGTAACCAACAAAAAGTAGTACTGGCTAAATGGCTCATTCGCAAGCCTAAGGTTCTCATTCTTGATGAACCGACACGGGGTATCGACGTCGGCGCAAAAGCGGAAATTTACCGGCTGATCTCCTCTTTAGCAAAGGAAGGTATGGCAATTATCATGGTGTCATCCGAACTGCCGGAGATCATTGGCATGAGCGACCGCATATTGGTCATGGGTGATGGAAAAATCAAAGGGGAATTTACAGGCAGCGAGGCGACGCAAGAAGACATTTTGGCATGTGCCATCGGAGGTGCGGGAGTTGCTTAAAGAATCCACAATTGTATCCAAATCCGGCGCAATTGCAATCAAGGGACGTTATTCTACGCAGATACTCCACAAGTATGGTCTCATCCTTATCCTGCTTCTTACGGTTCTTATACTCAGCTTCATATCGGAAACTTTCCTTACTTGGACAAACTTGATGAACGTTCTGCGGCAAGTTTCTATTAATGGAATCCTTGCCGTGGGCATGACCTTAGTTATTCTAACCGCTGGGATTGATCTGTCCATCGGCTCACTGATGGCGGTATCCGGTGTCATTGCGGCCAGCATGGTCCAAGGTGATTCTGGCTTTGGCTTGATTTTACTTGCCGTACTTGCAGGCATGGCTGCAGGAGGAGCACTGTCCGGAATCAGCGGTACCATGAGCGCCAAGCTGAATGTCGCCCCTTTCATCGCGACTTTGGCGATGATGACAGTGGCAAGGGGTCTTGCCCTCATCTACACCAACGGCCGCCCAATGGTGGTCGAGTCGAAAACGTTCCTCGCTCTCGGACAAGGGTATATTGGACCCATCCCCACCCCTGTAGTTATTTTTGCCGTCGTCTGCGTTGTCATCGGTGTTTTGCTTAATATGACGAAGTTCGGACGTTATATCTATGCCATTGGAGGAAATGAAAGCGCGGCCAAGGCGTCTGGAGTTAATGTTAACAGGGTTAAAATCGGCGTTTATCTGATCAATGGTTTATTGGCGGGTCTTGCCGGTGTTCTGCTCGCTTCCCGAATCAGCTCCGGACAGCCCAACAGCGGCATGGGTTATGAGCTTGATGCTATTGCGGCTGTCGTCATTGGTGGCACAAGCCTTTTCGGTGGTGTCGGCACCATTACCGGAACGATCGTAGGTGTTCTGATTATCGGAGTTATTAATAACGGACTCAATCTATTGGACGTTTCTTCTTATTATCAGCAGATCATCAAAGGACTGATCATCGCCATAGCAGTCATTCTGGATCAACGCTCAAAAAGGTGAGACAGCCGTTCTCAAAATCGGTATACCGCCCGAATGAGGGCCGCGTATATACAACCATTTCAGAAAGGGGTTTTTGCAGTGTCAATGAGAAGACCGCATCACAATTTATTTAAGGCGTCACTCCTAGTTCTCTTACTCGCTCTGATTGTAGGTTGTTCCAGCAAGAACGGAAACAATGCCGGCTCCACTAACAACGGGGATGCCGCTTCGCCGGTAGCAGCGGCTGCAACGAAGTCAGGTTCCTCGGAGAAATACAAAATCGGCGTAGCGGCGCAAGGCTTATCCCACGAATTTATCAAAGCTCTCATTGAGTCGATGCAGTCCAAAGCTGACGAGCTCGCAGTCGAGCTGGTTGTCATGGACAGTCAGGACAAAATCGAAACACAGCTTAGTCAAGTAGACACACTCGTAGCTCAGAAAGTAGACGCGCTAATTCTCAACTCCGTTGATTTCGTCGGATCCGGACCTGCCGTGGACAAAGCGAAAGAAGCGGGCATTCCCGTCGTCGAAGTCATCACTTTCACGAAAAACGAGAATTACGACGTGTTCGTCGGTACCGATCCGAAACAGTCCGGAATCATGATGGGCGAGTTCCTTGCTAAAGCTCTGAATGGAAAAGGTAACGTAGCCCTGCTGCAGGGGCAAATCGGGCACTCCGCTGAGATTACCCGGGGAGCCGGACTTAAAGAATCGCTTTTCGACAAGTATTCGGACGTGAAGCTGGTCACCGAGCAGACGGCAAACTGGAACCGTGATGAAGCTCTTCGCATAACCGAAGACTGGCTCCAGCGTTTCCCTGAACTGAATGCCATAGCAGCGCAAAACGATGAAATGGCGATGGGAGCTCTGCAAGCGGTGGAAGCTGCGGGGCGGAAGGATGTCATTGTAGCAGGAATTGACGGGATCCCTGATGCTCTGAATGCGGTCAAAGACGGCCGGCTTGGCTCCACCATACTGGACAACGTTACGGCAGAAGGGAAACGTGCCGTAGAAGTGGCCGTCGGACTCATAAAGGGTGAAAAATTCGACAAAAAAGAATTGGTAGACTATGTCCCAATCGATAAGAGCAATGTTGACCAGTATTTGGGCAAATAATCCCTAAAAACATAGAATCTTTCAACAGACATGCCGAAATCGTGCATCCCGCTAGTTTAAGGCGCCATCGGCGGCATGTCTGTTGGTAATAAAAACAGGTTCAGAACTTTACAGGGAGGATAAATATGAAAACTCCTGAAACACTTTACCCTTTCCCTCTTCTACCTACTGCAAAAAACTTAAGTTTGACGGGAATCACTCGAACAATTAACCGTTCATCTTTGAAAGTCCGTCTAGAAGAACCGTTCCTCTCGATTCAAAAAGTTGTAGTTGAAGAGCTGCAGAAGCTTCAATTTTCATCAATTGTATGCGACACCTCAGGACCGAACTCCTCATCACAGCTGATTTTCCTGGCAAGTGAATCTCTTGATCCGGAAGACCGGCTCTCACTTCAGCAAGAGAATGTTCCCGAGCAGTCCTATGTGCTTGAAATTAATGAACGTCAAATCCGCATCGGAGCATTAACAGCCCATGGCGCTCTTTACGGATTAGCCACTCTGGCGCAAATGCTCAGCTATGACTCGAATTCGCAAATCCCTTGTTTGAAAATCATTGATGGCCCCGATGTTCCGGAGCGGGTCATTTCTCCTACTTTGACTTGGTATGCCGGATTTGCCCGTATAGGGTTCGGCATGCAGCTGTGGGACGGCGAACGCTGGAAGCGTTTCGTTGACTGGTGCTTCATCCACAAAATAAATTCCTTAAACATCGTGATGTACGGGTTTTGGCCGTTTGAATTTCCGGAGTACCCGGAGACGGTACTGAGGAACATATCGGTTAAAACATGGTCCAAAGAAACCCGGGATTGGCTCGACGTTTCGTTCACGCACCCCAATTTGATTAAGCCTTTTCTTAGCGACATTATAAATTACGCCAATCGGCGGGGCATTTCGATGTATGCCTATATTGGGCTGAATTCGTACAGCGGAGGATACCCGGTCGTCCATCCGGAAAGCAGGGCCGTTCTTTCGGATGAGTTGCAAAGCAAAGGCCATGTCAACAGTTATGACTCGATGTGCCCTTCTCGGCCGGAGGTGCGTGAGTATCTGATCAACAATGTCAAAAGGATCGAGGAGCTGGGCTTTAACGGCCTCGTATTCGAGGAAAGCGAAGAAGTGCAGTGGTTTTGCCAGTGTGAAGAATGTCAGTTGAAGTATGGGCATCTTGCCCCGAACGACGCAAAGCACACGGTTTCCGTCGAACTGCTTCAGGAATATTCCAAGGTTCTTAGCCCAGTTACACTCATGGGCGTACGTTGGCTGCGGGAGCCTCCTATTGTGAAGTCGGAAAGCTATTTGCAAGATTGGGCGAACAAGCTGCCGAAACACGTGAAACTGTTCTGGGCTCCCGGCCTCGAAGACGACGACCGGGAATTTCTAAAATGGATCGGAATCTTCGGCAAGGACCGTATTTATTCCCGCAACTGCGAAGGCAGCGGCTTTGCGGCAAGTTTGGGCCGAATCCCCTACCTGATTCCCGATACTTTCCCGGATACGCTCAAGAACTATGCTTTCCAGCATTTATGGAACGACATCTCCCAATTTCAAGGGGCCGTAAACCAGAACTGTACGGGCATTAACGGATACGGGTTCGAGTGGTATGGGCATGAGCACTATTTTATGGCGGCGGCTCAATACGGTTGGGACTGCTGGAGGTTCGGACACGACGACTATCTCACCCACGGCTCCCGTCACCTGTTCGGCGAGGAAAACGGGGCACGGTATGAAAGAATCGTACGAAACATTCCTTGCATTCACGAGACGCAAATTTGCGAGAAGCTGCCGTCATTTCCTTTTATGCCTAATAAGTACGTCGGCGATGAAGGTTCCGCCTATCTCGGCTTAATGGCGGATCAAGCGGAACTGGTACTCACTGACTTGCAGGCCATACTCCAAACCCCGGGGCTTACCGACATTCAGTCTGAATGCGCTGAAGCTACTCTGCTAATGGCCAAACGAATGCAAGCGGTGATCCGAGCCGGGCTTTACTATAACCACTTCCTGACTGCGATGAAGAATGGGACCCGCGACTTAACAATTCTCCGTCATTACGCGAAAAAGTCGCTTCATTACGCTGAGGAGAATTACAGCATCATTAAGGAAAACTACTTCGATTCTCATGATCATACTTGGACTGGAGTCGCAATCGGCGAATATTACATTCCGCTCGTTATCAATGAATATAAAAAGGTATTTTCGAGCGTGCTCGGGGACGAGTTCGCACCTGATCCTTCTATAGCACCGATCGTCGGCGGGGAAAGCCTGCCTTGGGAGTGGCTGCTTGAGTGGGGGCCGAGAATTGCCAAAGCAAAGCCGACTGCCGCTATTCGTGAAGGCAACGTATCCATTAGGGTGCCATAAGGAGGCTGCTAAACCGGTGAAACCGCTAGTACTCGGCATTCTGGAAGACCTGATTCGAATCGAGAGCGTGAATCCCCATTATGAAGAAGGTGCTCAAGGCGAAACCGAGGTAACCCGCTACATTGAGCATTTTTGCATAAACGCCGGACTTCCGTGCTATCGGCAGCCGGTATTGCCGGGACGCGACAATCTGATCGTCGAATTGACAACCGGTCACCCCGATCGTGTGCTGCTCTTTGAAGCCCATATGGATACCGTATCCGTCGGCAGCATGACTGACCCGTTTGCGCCCCGTTACGATGGCAACCGTCTGTATGGACGCGGATCTTGCGATACGAAAGGTTCCTTGTCCGCCATGCTGGCTGCCCTTGAATTCTGTGCCCGTAATAGAGACCGGTTCGGCTGCGATATCGTACTGTGTGCCTCTGTAGACGAAGAATATGCCTATCGGGGACTGACGGCCTTTATGGATTTGAATATGAACATTCATGGAGCGGTTGTCGGCGAGCGACTAATCTCGATATCGTCGTCGCTCATAAAGGCTGCGCGCGGTTTGCCGTGACAACTCATGGGAAAGCGGCCCATAGCTCCGTGCCCGGCGAGGGTATCAACGCCATCGTCCATATGACGGCCGTTATCGACTATATTCATCGCTCAATTGAACCGGAGCTGGCTAAGGTTTCCCACCCGCTGTGCGGTGCCTCTACCATCTCCATCGGAAAGATCAGCGGCGGTAAACAGATTAATATCGTTCCCGAATCTTGTGTTATCGAGGTCGACCGGAGAATTATTCCCGGCGAGGATCCGTATCAAGTCATGGACGCTATTACACGACAACTCAACACCCAGATTAGTAGACTCGGTATTGAGCATCAGATTGACACACTACTTCTCGACTGGGCTCTCAACACACCGATTGATGCCCGGATCGTACGGAGCGCGCAAGAAGCCGCGCGAAGGCTGGGATTGAATGCAGCGCCAGCCGGAGCAACCTATGGCAGCGATGCCAGCAAGCTGCAGGCTCTTAAAGGGATCCCGAGCATCGTACTCGGACCTGGTTCAATTAACCAAGCCCATACCGTCAACGAGTGGGTGCCTGTTTCCGAAGTGGAACAAGCCGTGGACTTCTATATTGGAATTGCGGAAAGTTTCGGAGAACAGTGAACCGAAGATACGAGCCGAAGGAGAGAATGGAAGAATGGTAGAAAAGGCTGGCAAAACGATTATCCGCACAGATAAAGCGCCGGTACCTTCCGGAAGTTACTCGCAGGCGGTCAAATACGGAGACCTGGTCTATGTCGCCGGAACCTGTCCCTTTGAACTTGGAACAGGTAAGCTTCTGCATCCTGAGAACATGGAAGAGCAAACCCGACTTGTTCTTCAATACATGTCGGAAATATTGGCGGCGGCCGGAAGTTCCTTAGAACAGGTCGTCAAAGTCACCTCGTACATTAACGACTTGGATCGTTTCCGGGAATACGATACGGCATATAGAGAGTTTTTCCCGGTAGCCCCTCCTGCAAGAAGCACGGTAGAAATCGGCAAATTTCCGCCGGGAATGTGCGTCGAAATTGAATGCATCGCCGGAGTGACGGACTGATGAAACTGTCGGATCGCGTTTACTTGGTCGGAAGCGGAAAATTCGGAATGGAAATGAGCCATTCCATGGACTGTAATGTGTACTTGTTGGATTGCGGCGAGGAATACGCCCTGATCGATGCAGGAAGCGGACTGGAGCCGGAAAGAATTGTCCGGAATATCGAGAACAACGGGATTTCTATGGATCGTGTCACCCATTTGCTGCTTACGCATATTCACGGCGATCACGCGGCGGGAACTGCCTATTGGAGAGAGCGCTTCGGGTTAAAGGTCGCCGTATCGAAGGAAGCCGCCCCTTGGTTGGCAAATGGCGATAGGGACAAGACGAGCCTGAATCACGCCATTAAAGGCGGCGTGTACCCGCCCGATTTCCAGTATCCGGCTTGCCAGGTTGACATTGCGCTGGAGGATGATTGCACTTTGACCATTGGACAGTTATCGCTCTCTGCGCTGGCGACACCCGGGCATTCCCGCGGACACCTTTCCTTCTATTGGGAGGAAAATGGCGATAAGTGCTTGTTCTCTGGAGACGCCGTTTTTGCCGCTGGAAAAGTGGTCATTCAGTACATCTGGGACTGCATCATCGAAGAGTATGCGGCGACAGTCGACAAACTCAATCGACTGAGCATCGACTCATTGTATCCCGGCCATGGCCCGTTCCTTTGCTCTAATGCACGAAACCACATCGAAGCAGCGCACCGTTATTTCAGCAAACTCGAGGTGCCGCCGAACTTATAATCGGCAGCCGGCGATGATGTCAAAAGGAGTGAGGCCTGAAATGAAAGCATTATTACCAAAAGACCAGTTTATCGGGTTGGATAGGTGCACCTGGTTATTCAGCGGAGCGGAAACTCCCTCGCATCGGGGCAGCTTGGAAGCTATGACAGAGTATATGCATTATCGCAGCCTCGGTCCGAAGGGACGCGAGCGAAACGCTGTTATAGAAGCCGAGTGCAAACAAAATCTTGCCGCCTTAATGCAAGGTCAAGCGGAGGATATCGCGTTGTTATCCAATTCCTCCGAGGCGATTTCGATGATTGCTCGCGCAATGGATTTCAAGCCGGGCGACAACGTTATTATCCATACTTTGGAATTCCCCTCTGGCGTTCTTCCTTGGCTCGCATTACAGCAGCAGGGTGTAGAAATTCGCGTTATTTCCCATCAGAATTGGCAAGTCGAACCTGCCGATTTGTTAAGCCGAATGGATGATCGAACCCGTTTGGTTATGACCAGCCATGTCAGCTATTTAACCGGATCACGTATCGATTACAAAGCATTATATCGTGAGATCAAGAAAACCGACGCTTTACTGATGTTGGATGTCACCCAATCACTAGGCGTCGTACCGGTCGAGATGTACGATGCCGACTTTGTTGTATGCAGCTCTTATAAATGGCTTTTATCGGTTCATGGCGTTGGAATTCTCGGCATTAACCCAAGGAGGACATCCTCCATTCTCCCCAAATATGTCGGGTGGCGCAGCGTTAAAGAAACAATCGGTTCCAAGCGATTCGAATCATTTGATTTTCAAGACGACGCTCGAAGGTTCGAGCTCGGATATCCGAGCTACTCAACCATCTACGCCCTCAACTTTTCTAGCGCGTTGCTGCTGGATATAGGCATTGAAAATATAGAAAGTCACGTCCTCTCCCTCGGCAGCCGCTTGATCAGTGATCTGCGCAATTTGGGATTTGATGTAATGACACCCGAGGAGCCGGTCCGAAGAGCAGGCAACATTTGTGTAAAATGGGACGCAGCTGAGGATGTTGCGCAAAAGCTGATGGATGAACAAGTCTATATAATGGGCAGCGACGGGAGGATTCGCGCTTCCATCCATTTATTTAATGACGCCGGCGATGTTGGAAGACTTATCGAGCTTCTTCCTGCCTGCACCGGCATGCGCCTGCGCGAAGGAGGACGTTGATTATGAAAGCCTTAGTATGGACGGCACCGGAGAAGATGGACTATGAGGAAATTGACCAGCCTGACATCCTTCCGGACGAAGTGCTGCTCAAGGTAGAGACGGTCGGTATATGCGGATCGGAAATCGAAGGCTATCTCGGGCATAACAGCCTGCGAATTCCCCCGCTTGTCATGGGACACGAGTTTTCCGGCACGGTTGAGGATGTAGGCGGCAATGTGGATTCTATACCTCTTGGGCAAAAGGCAGTGGTAAATCCCCTTCTCTATTGCGGCATTTGCGCTTCCTGCCGAAAGGGGCTCACCAATCTGTGCAGCAGCAGACGAATCATCGGCATTCACCGGTCCGGAGCGTTCGCCGAATGGGTCGCCGTGCCCGCTAAAGCGATGGTATCGATACCGCCGCATATGGATTCGCGGAGAGCCGCTTTGGCGGAGCCGCTGGCATGCTCCCTTCGGGCTACCCGGCGTGTCATGCAGCGGCATCCATTCGCAAACGTACTCATCTTCGGCGCCGGCGGGATCGGGCTCTTATGCGCCAAAATTGCGAAGCTGCTCGGCGCTTACTCCGTTATTCTAGCGGATACCAACCCCGAAAGGTTAAGCGTCGCAATTCAGTGCGGTGCCGACCAAACCGTCAATCCGAAAGAGGAATCGCTGCCGGAAATGATCCAAACCTACGCGGGCAACAAAGGAATTGATGTCGTCATCGATGCAGCAGGCTTTCAGCCGACGCGGGAAATGTCGCTCAGCCTAATTAATCCGGGAGGCACGTTTATGAACATCGGTCTCGGCATCGACGATACCTCATTACGGATCAATCATCTGATCCGAAGCGAAATCGAGATACTCGGTTCTTTCTGCTACACCGCCCAAGATTTCCACGATGCCGTTCAGTTACTTGCGGCCGGCACCGTAACGGAAGAAGGATGGACGGAAACACGCAGCTTGAAAGACGGCTGGCAGGCTTTCGCCGAGTTGACTGCAGGCAAAGTAACGTCCGGCAAAATATTTCTGACACCCTAGGAGGCGTTCGGCATGAAAAGACTCAAAGCTGGCATTCTCGGCCTCGGCAGCTGGGGGGAATGCCATTTGGAAGCCTGCATGTCGCTGCCTCACATCGAAGTCTCTGCAATATGCGATTTGCGTGAGGATCGTGTGCGGTACTTAGGTGATCGATATTCCATTCAGGGTCAGTACACCGATGAGGATGATTTAATTACACGTGAGGATCTTGATTTGATTATCGTAGTGACTTTTGAAAAGGAGCACCTCCGCCCGACTTTAAAAGCACTTCAGGCAGGCAAGCATGTTCTGGTAGAAAAACCGGTGACGACATCCATAGAAGAAGCGGAAATGATGCAAAAAGCTGCGGAAGCAGCCGGACGACATGTCATTCCAGGCCATTTGCTCCGCTTCGAACCGAAATATGCGGAGACGCACCGGGCCATTCTGGATGGACGTATAGGTCCTCCCTTATCAATGTACTTCAAACGCTCCCGGCAGCACTCGTTGTTTGCGACCTATCAAAGGACGCATACGGTTTATGAATTAATGATTCACGATTTGGATTTGGCTCTCTGGTACGCGGGAAGCCGGGTAAGCAAGGTGCGTGCTTATGGCTTGTCGCCATCCGGTGCCGCAACCCCTGAGATATTGTGGGCTTGTCTTCAGTTCGAGACCGGTGCTTTGGCCATGCTGCAGAGCAACTGGATGACACCGGATGAAGCGGGAATTGTCATACATGATTCGGCTGAAATTATCGGAACCAACGGCCTGGCCCGCTTCGACACCGAGCCCGCGGGTTTACAAGTCCTAAGCAGTTCCGGCCGTATCACAACGGACTTCTCCGTTCATCACCGTTTGAACGGACAGGCAGCGGGAGCATTGAGGGATCAGCTTGATTATGTCGCTCGATGCCTCATAACCGGTAATCCTCCGGATCGAATTTCCTTCACCGACGCCGTCCAAGGAGTTAAAGTAGCCGATGCCATCGTCCGTTCGGCATCCACCGGACAGGAAATCGAACTGCTGTCATAGATAAAGGAGGACATAAACTTTGAAACTAGTACAGTTTCGTGAGAAAACAGGCTTGGATACTTCGCTGCGATTAGGAGCGCTTGTGTCACACGATCGCATTTGCGAACTGAAATTCCAGGGCACGATGAAGGATTTGATAGACGCGTGGGAAAAGGATGCCGAGTACAAATCAAGGGTGGAACGGGACATTGCCGGGGCAGTCACAACGAGGACAGTTAGTGAAGTTCAATTGTGCGCTCCGCTTACCGATCCGGAAAAGCTCATCTTTGTCGGCTTAAATTATGTGGACCATGCTGCGGAATCGAACATGAGCGTTCCGGAGAAGCCGGTGCTATTCACGAAGTTTAACAACTCAATCATCGGTTCCGACGAATCGGTCATTATCCCAAGTGAGGTCAAGCAATGTGATTATGAAGTGGAACTTGCAGTCGTCATAGGCAGAACCGCAAAGTGTGTATCTGAAGACAATGCGCTGGATTACGTTTTCGGTTATACGGTGATCAACGATGTAAGCGCCCGTGATATCCAATTGACCGAAGGGCAATGGACCCGCGGTAAAGCCATTGATACCTTCGCTCCGCTCGGACCCCATATCGTTACTGCCGATGAGATAAGCGATGTTCACAACCTTGACATTCGGCTTACCTTGAACGGGGAAATCATGCAGAACGCCAATACCAAAGATTTGATTTTTAATGTTCCTTATCTGGTGTCGTTTCTGTCACGGACGATTACTTTGAAGCCCGGCGACGTGATTAGCACCGGCACTCCTCCCGGTGTGGGATTGGGCAGGACACCGCCCGTCTGGTTGAAGGACGGAGACGTTACCGAAGCAAACATTCAAGGAATCGGCACCTTGCGTAATCGATTCAAAGGTGAATAGTGGATTGCAACGGCCCTTGATCGATCAAGGGCCGTTTAACGGCTATAAAGAACTGATTATCCAACAAGACGAAAAATTTTACAAATGTTAGCCGAAAAGGTGTACACGCAATCGGAGATTGTTAAACAGTTCGGCGATGTCAAGGGCAAGCTATGCTTCTCGTGAGTACACAATCACTCATCAAAGACCTACTGTATCCAAGTGATATCATAACTGAAAGTAACGGAACTGCCATAAGAAGCTACGAGGATTTTGTAAATCAGGTCTCGTAAAAGTCTCCAGGGGATACTCTAACGTTGCATATTTATCGTAATAGGGAGCAAATTTCGGTCGAGGTGCAAGTTGCCGCCAATCCTGTGCCTTATTAATCTTGCATAAACAAAGGCCATCCACTAATACCAGGAGTGAGATGGCCATTTTCTTTAAGCTTGTAACTCCGTTACATCGTCCCTCCGCCTCGGCGGACGTTAGCCGGGATCTTTTCCGGACCTTGATTGATATATTCGTAAATAAATTTACCGGCTTTTTGCACGTCGAAGCTGTCAAGCTCCATCGTTTTCGTCCATGCCGTCAGCACGACATCTTTACCCTCGGGAACATTCTCATTCGGCACGGCCAGTACGCCCGCTCCCGCCTTTCGGAAATGGCTCAAATATTTAATGACATCCAGCTTACTCGACTCTAAGTCCGGACGATAGTGAATAATGATATCTCCATGCTCCAAATTATGAACCAGTGTTTCTAAGCCGGGTCTCTCCGTGTAATATCCGAATTTCAAATCATGTGGACTGTGAATACCGGAGGTTGGGATCTTCATCTCATATTGAACGGGATCATCCGTATGACCGGCGCCATAGTTCTTATCATCCGTGACGTCGATGGTTACGTTATAATTCAACGACTCGATATCATACTTATTCTCCGATAATTGAACGAAGAAGATAACAGCCAGCAATATGGCAACGACCATCAGAGTATGAGCGAGAAAGCGGAATGCGCCGCCCTTCTTTTTCAGTGCGGCCTTTTGCTCTTTTTTTAGACGGCTGGTATTTTCCTTGTTCAGCTTTGAAGCGTACCAATAGCCCAACAATGACACAACAAATAAAACAACGCTGATGTATAGCAAGATATAAGCCATATAAAGATTAGTCCTCCTGACTTCGTATCAAACAATATTAAGCCAACCCGTTAGTTCTCATCGTCACTTGTTGCAGTGGGATTGTCAAGAAGATTACTGAAATTGGGGTAATCGGGCGGAAAACAAAATGACCGTGACTATGAGAAGAGGCGCGGTTTATTGTTAATTTTTTCTCATTCAATTTTCATATACCGGTATTTACCGCGTCCTTATAGGCTTTAATTTTTAAATGGTAAATATTGTCATGTTTAATAATGGTATATTAGGGTTCAAGTTTTGGCTTATTAACAAAAGATGGAGGGAATATCAATTTTACTGAGTACCAGACAAAGCATCCGTAAAGTCATCAGTTTAAGTCTATTCGCTTCTATATGTTGTACTGCTCTGTTCGGGCATGCGCAGGCAGTGAGCGCTGACGAACCGTTTACTTTTCCACCGGCAGTAACAGAGGAACAGTCTCCGGCTCCCGAACCTTTCGCCGAGCAGCCGAGTCCTTTTCAAGAAGAGATCGATCAAGAGCCAACGCCAACGCAAGCAGAGAAGATTATCAGCACGGGTACCCATTTTTTGGGAGTTAAATATCGTTTCGGGGCACCTTCGGGCATTACATATGCGTTCGATTGCTCCTCCTTTACTCAATATATTTTTAAAAAGAATGGAATTGTGTTGCCTCGGACGTCCAGTCAGCAATCTACTAAAGGCGTTAAGATAGCAAAAAAAGACTTGGCAATCGGTGACCTCGTTTTCTTCAAAGATCCAGGTCGCTCGGGCAAAATCGGGCATGTTGCCGTTTATGCGGGTAACAATAAGATTTTGCATACCGGCGGCAAGGGCGGCGTCAAGTTTTCCACATTGAGCTCTCCTTACTACACCAAACATTACGTCACGGCACGCCGTGTTGTGATATCGAACAGCTAAATTAAAAAGGGACCGAATCCGGTCCCTTTTTTCATTCTTATTTTAGTCACCGACTATAAAATGACCTTTGCTTTTTCGCGGCACCTTGCGCACAACATTCAAGTCGGAGCTTTCATTCACATGAATCTCAGCAGCATTGTCTTCCGACTTGTTCACCGGACCATGTTCAGGAAGATCTCCGTCGTTAGCGATAATATCTTTTGACTGTTTCATGTGCCATCCTCCTCGATATCGTTACTCGGATCTGAAGGGCCTTCTGAAAACAGAAAAGACCCGCAAACGGGTCCAAAGACAAGCAGATTCCAATTCCTCTGCCGGAACTTTATATGACCCACCCAAAGCTGACGAGGTTAGCTGACGGACTCGGGATAGATGGTTCCCTACGGTCGATTAAGCGGACCGATTCGCCCCGGAAAAATGGTTCCCCCGCTTTCCGGCATCGCCGGAAACTAAGCTGTGAGATATAGATGAAAAAAGGTAATAACAACGACTAACCGAGTAACTGAGTTAATGAAACTATAACAGACCTGATTGTCACTGACAACCGGGTTTCTATATATATTGTCTGTGAAAGTTTTATAATAAATGAAATTCTTTCTCAGGGGTATAATAAGGTTTTGCATATATTTAACGACAGGAGACAATGAGCCGAAATGATCACGATTAAAACGGAAGAGCAAATTTCTAAAATGCATAAAGCCGGACAAATCCTTGCGGCCTGCCACAGGCAGATTGCCGGCATCATTCGTCCGGGAATTACAACATTGGAAATCGACCGCTTTGTGGAGCAGTTTCTGTCTGAACGCGATGCTTATCCCGAACAAAAAGGGTATCAAGGCTATCCGTTTGCCACCTGCGCATCGGTAAATGATGTCATTTGTCACGGGTTTCCTAGTAAAGAGCCGTTGAAGGACGGAGACATCGTAACGATCGATATGGTCGTGAATCTCGATGGATGGCTGGCCGATTCCGCCTGGTCGTATGCCGTCGGCAACGTGTCCGATGAAGCGGAAAAGCTTTTAGATACCACTAAGCAGTCGCTCTATATAGGGATACAGCAGGCAGTCATCGGCAACAGAATCGGAGACATTTCTCACGCCATCCAGACGTATGCCGAATCACATGGTTATTCCGTCGTCAGACAGTTCATCGGTCATGCGATCGGACAACACATGCATGAAGATCCTCAGGTTCCCCATTATGGCCCGCCGCACCGTGGACCCCGGCTTAAGGAGGGAATGGTGATCACTATTGAACCGATGCTGAATATAGGCACTTATCATTGTACAATCGATCCGGATGGCTGGACAGCCAGAACAGCCGACGGGAAATTATCGGCACAATACGAGCACACGATTGCAATTACAAAGGACGGACCCCTCATTCTTACCGAACAATGAAAATAATGCGAAATATTCTTTTTATGACCGTTAACATTGTGAGCTTGAGAAGCAATGTTATGATCTCCGAGAAAGCGATTTCATTCTTTCTCAGGGGGTTACATAAGATGAAACATGTTTCACAGACAAAAAAGTTGTTGACCGTGCTGATGGGCGGCTGTTTAGTTTTGAGCTTGGCGGCATGCGGATCCAAAGGGGGGAATGCGGCCGATTCTTACCCGGATAAGTCTATCGTCATCACTGCACCGTCAGGTGCCGGCGGCGGCCTGGACTTGACGGCGCGAGCATTATCGAAGTCATTAGCGGAAACAAAGCTCGCTGCTCATACCATAACCGTAGAGAACAAGCCGGGCGGCGGTCAAGCGGTGGGTTTGGCGGATTTTGTATCCCAAGATCCCAAAGATGCGTACCGGCTCTTTCTTCCTTCGGCGCCTCTGATCATTAACAATCTCAAGAAAGAAGGGAACAGCCCTCAATCCTTTAGAGACTTGACTCCTCTTGCGCAGCTGACGGAGGATTACGGCGCGATTGTTGTCCGCATCGATTCCAAATATAAAGATTTGCCCAGCTTGTTCGCAGATATGAAAGCGGATCCTCAAAGCATTATCCTTGCAGGAGGCTCAGCCCCGGGCTCCCAAGATCACCTGGTCGCAATGCTCCCGGCAGTAAAAGCAGGCGTGGATGCGAAGAGCATCAAATTCGTTTCCTATGATGGAGGCGGCGAAGCGATGACCGCATTGCTCGGCGGTAACGCGGACGTTCTCGCGACCGATATATCCGGCACCAGCGAATATTTGAAGGCCGGCAAGGTAAGAGTGCTCGGCGTATCGTCTACAGAACGTTTGTCCGGAGACTACAAGGATATCCCGACTTACAAAGAGCAGGGCATCGATGCGCAATTCACGATTTGGCGGGGCTTGTTCGGACCGAAGGAAATGCCTGATTATGCTGTAAAGTACTGGCAGGAGACATTGAAGAAGCTTTCCGAAAGCGAAGAATGGAAAAAATCCCTCGAAGCCAACGGCTGGGAGAACGGTTTTAAATCTGGAGACGATTTTACTCACTTCTTGGAAGATCAGGAAAAGTTGATTCAAGAGATTCTTACTTCGCTTGGAATGGCCAAGTAATCGATTAGGAGCACTCCTTATGGCAGATCAGGACATCAAAAAGAAGGTAAAAGAGCAATTCGGAAAAAATGCGGAGAAGTATGTTGCCAGCGTCTCTCACGCCAATGCTTCGGACCTTGCGGCGCTTGTCGAATGGCTGAAGCCTGAACAGAGCTGGTCGGTGCTTGATGTGGCCACCGGAGGCGGACATGTCAGCAAAGCGTTGTCGCCTCATGTCAGCCATGTCACCTCCACGGATCTGACACTGCAAATGTTGTCGGCCGCACGAAAGCATGTCTCGGAAAGCTGCAGCAACGTATCGTACGTCGTTGCCGATGCCGAAGCTCTGCCGTTCTTGAATGATACGTTCGATGCGGCGGCCTGCCGGATCGCGGCGCATCATTTTCCGAATCCCGCGCAGTTCGTACATGAAGTAAGCCGAATTCTGAAGCCGGGCGGCAAGTTCCTATTGATCGATAATGTATCACCCGAAGATAAATCTCTAGACAGGTTCGTAAACACAATGGAAAAGCTGCGGGATGAAAGTCATGGCCGCTGTTACTCGGTGGAGGAATGGCAGCAATGGTTTGCACAAGAAGGCCTTGCCGTGCGGCACTCGGAGCTGCGCAAGAAGAAATTTGATTTTCCGGTCTGGGTTAGGCGTACAGCTCAGTCTGAGGAACAAGTGATGTCGGTGGTCAACCACATTCTTTCCGCGGATGAACCGACGGCCCGTTACTTCTCCGTTGAAAAAGATGCGGGGCAAATCGTTTCGATTCAAATCGACGAGTGGATGGTTATGGCGGAGAAAGTATAGTAGAACAAAATAACAACAGCAGCCGGACATCATGTCGGGCTGCTGTTGTTATTTAATGTTGCTTGCGCTTGTAACGACGCTCAGGACGTCCGATGGAGCCGTAGATCATGTCTATTTCAAGTTCATTATTGGTGACCAAGTATTCCAGATATCTTCTTACAGTGGAATGGCTTGTACCTACCCGTTCAGCCAGCTCATCGGCATTAATGCTTGCCGATTCTTGAAGCAGCTTCTCTCTTACCAATCTTAGAGTGTGTTTATCGATACCTTTGGGCAGCATCTTTTTTGCCGCCGTCTCCGGCGCAGCAGCCTTGCGGTCGTTACGGAACAAAGAGTCCACTTCATGCTGTTCAACTACACGGTTCGTGCTCAGTTGCTGCCTTGCAGCCGCAAAGCGCTCAAGTACCGATATGAACTTTTCAACGATAATCGGTTTGATGGTGTAGCTGAATGCCCCGCCTCGTATCGCTTCGCTCACGGTCTCCGTATCATTGGCGGCCGTGATCATAATGAAATCGATTCCCCTGTGCCGCCTCCGTATTTCCCAGAGCAGCTCGATGCCGTTCATGTCCGGCAGGTACACATCCAAGAGGATAAGATCGGGTGTAAAGACATTGAGCAATTCTAATGCTTGTTTTCCTGTCTGAGCCGACGCAACTACCCGATATCCGTCCACTTTGTGTATGAATTGCTCGTATATTTTAGCGGCCAATTCGTCGTCTTCTACAATCATGACGGTCAGAGGTTGTCGGTTCATCCCGTATATCTGCTCCTTTGTGCTGATTTTGGCACAACTACTGTAAATCTTGCACCGCCCATCTCGCTTTGTGAGATTTGGATATTCCCTTGCAGCACATTCAATGAGCTTTGCACGATCGCCAGCCCGATACCCCGATTTTCCCCTTCTTTTGTGCTGAAGCCATCAATGAATATGACGGATTCTTTATCCTGGGGGACCCCTGGTCCATTATCGTCAATGTCGAAGATGAGGTCAGGTCCCAGATCCGTGAACGAAACTTTCACCAAGCCGCCATCGCCTTGCTTTTCTCTCGATGCATCTATGGCATTATCAATGAGATTGCCGAGAACCGTCACGATCAGCTCGGTATCCATGCCCGCCGGAATTGCGGACAGATTGCTCTCCATATCAATAATTAATTGTGTTTTCCGCTCTTTCGCCCGATTTATTTTGCCGAGCAAACAAGCCGCAATTAACGGATCTTTCACTGAGGAAATCAGAAAGGCAATAATATCTTGCCGTTCCTTGACTTCGCTTGAGATGATCTCCAACGCCTTATCATATTGATTCAAGCTTATTAATCCGTATATGGTATTCAATTTGTTCAGATATTCATGGTTTTGGGCTCTCATATGCTCCGAATAGGCTGTGATTTTGGTCACTTCATCGGTTAATTGTTCGATCTCGGACATTGTTCTGATTGTGATAACCATGCCGATCACCTTATCTTGATTCATAATCGGCGAAAGATCCATAACGTACATCTTATGCCCTACCGGAATGTTCTGATTGGACCTGCCCGTCTTCGTTCGAATGACTTCTTGCAGAATACTGCGGATCCTGTCATTGTTAATCGTCTTTCCGCTCTCTACCTGCTGATCTTGAAGGATTTCGCGAGCACGTTTGTTCATGGAAATTACCCGGTTATGCAAATCGACCGCAACGATCGCATCGCGGATGGACTCTATCGTTGCTTCTTTCTCTTTGAAAAGAAATGCGATCTCCTCGGGTTCCAGCCCAAAGATCAGCTTTTTTACACGTCTTGCGATCAGCACGGCTCCGGCGCAGCCGAGGACAAACAGAAGCATGGACAATTTCATGACTTCCGATTTGTACTGGGCTATCCGCGCTTCGATGTCATTTAACAAAAATCCTACCGAGGAAACCCCGACGATTTCTCCATTTTTATTGTAAATGGGTGTCTTCGCTTTCACTGCAGGACCCGATACGCCGACTCCTTCGTAGATCACGGAATCTTTGTGGGAAAATACGGCATCGTTGCTGGTACCCATGGGTTTACCGATATTAGCAGTGTTGTGGTGCGAGTAACGAATCCCTTCCCTGTTCCCGATTACAACATAGCTTGCTCCCGTGATTTTGCGGATGTTCTCTGCAGCCGGTTGTATGGTCTCTGACGGATTTTCTTTTAGAAACCCCTCAATTATCGTCGGATCCTCGGCTGCCAGCTTGGCAACCGTCATGGCCTGCTGCCCCGCCGATTCTTTCATAATGTCCTGAATCATGCCGGTAAAGTGAGCGCTTACAAGCAAAATGCTAATAAACAGCATGACTGTGATCAGCAAAATAATTTGTGCCAATAAGCTGATCCTAAAGCGCTTTAGGGGAAAAGTCATTGATGCTCCGCCTTATGGTAATAGTATAGCTACTAGAATAGCCCAGATTAGAAGCGGAGTAAATGATAAAAGCCTAATCCTGACAGGATTAGACTTTCGAATGTTGCTGCCTATGACTTGCCGATTCATTCTAATTCATGAACTGGCGGATTACCGTCTGCAGAATTCCACCGTTCAAGTAATATTCCACATCCACCAGACTATCCAGGCGCACCGTGACCTGAAATTCGGTTGCGGTATTGTCCTCTTTCACCGCCCGAATCCGAACGGAAATTCCCGGTGTGATCCCGTTCTCCAAATCCAGAATACCGAATACTTCCGTCCCGTCGAGCTGAATGGTTTCGGCATTTTCCCCGTCTTTAAATTGCAGAGGCAGAACGCCCATGCCGACCAAGTTGCTGCGATGAATCCGTTCGAAGCTTTCAGCCAGCACAGCCTTTACACCCAGCAGATTCGTTCCTTTCGCGGCCCAATCTCTGGAGCTCCCGGTGCCGTATTCCTTGCCGGCGATGATTAACAGAGCCTGATTGTCGTCCTTATATTTCATCGCCGCATCATACACGGACAAGACTTCACCGGTCGGCAAATATGTCGTGTATCCGCCTTCTTTGCCACCGGCCAACTTGTTCCGAATGCGTATATTCGCGAATGTGCCCCTCATCATGACATGATGATTGCCGCGCCTCGTGCCGTACGAATTGAAGTCTTGGCGCGGAACGCCTTGGGATGTAAGCAGCAACCCCGCAGGACTGTCAGCGCCGATACTGCCGGCTGGTGAAATATGATCCGTGGTTATCGAATCTCCCAGCAGCAGCAGCGCTCTCAAGCTGCTGAGCTGTCGGCTTTCATCATTCGGCGCGAATTCTTTTTTAAAATATGGGGCTTCTTGAATATAGGTGGAATCCGGATCCCATTCATAGATGGTGCCTTCAGGCGCATCGATCGCTGCCCATGTTTCATTGTCGAACACATGCTCATACTGATCGCGGAACAATTGCGGTTTTATGGCAGATGCGATGACCTGTTGAATTTCCTCCGCTGACGGCCATAACTCTCTCAAGTATACGGCTCGACCGCCGGCAGCCACACCGACAGGTTCGGCGTGCACATCGAAATTTACCGTGCCCGCTAAGGCATAGGCTACGACAAGCGGCGGCGATGCCAAATAATTCGCCTTCACCAACGGATGAATCCGGCCCTCAAAGTTACGATTGCCGCTTAGGATTGACGCTACGAGCATCTGATTTTCCTTGATCGCCTCTTCCGTTTCCGGGGACAGGGCGCCGCTGTTGCCGCAGCAGACGGCACAGCCGTACCCGTCGACAAAAAATCCTAACTGCTCCAAAGCATCCAACAATCCGGCCGCTTTGAGATATTCGGTTACGACGGTAGAACCCGGAGTTAAAGAGGCTTTCACATAGGACGGCTTGCTGAGACCGCGCGACACCGCTTTTTTGGCAAGTAGGCCGGCAGCGATCATGACGGAAGGATTGGACGTGTTGGTGCAGCTTGTAATTGCGGCAAGCACGATAGAACCGGTTGCCAGCAGCTCACCGGTCGGCAGTACGACCTTCTTCTCCAGCTCTGCAGGAGGCATTCCGTACCCCCGGTCGGCCACAGCGTTAACGACACTATTCCGGAACGATGACTTCATATCGGCAAGCGGAACACGATCCTGCGGACGTTTGGGCCCCGCTACTGTGGGCTCTATCGTCGACAAGTCCAACTCGAATATTTCCGTAAATTCCGGATCGGCAGTTGTATCGGTACGGAAAAGCCCCTGCGCTTTATAATAAGCTTCAGCCAAAGGCACAACATCGTCTCTGCCTGTGAATCTCAAATATTCCATTGTAATGTCGTCCGTCGGGAAGAAGCCCATTGTCGCACCGTATTCAGGAGCCATATTGGCGATCGTTGCCCTGTCGGCCAATGGGATGTGCTTCAGACCCGGACCGAAAAATTCCACAAACTTGCCGACGACCGATTTTTTGCGCAGAAGATGGGTGATCGTTAAGGCCAGATCCGTTGCCGTCGTGCCTTCCGGCATGCTGCCTGTAAGCTTGATGCCCACAACTTCGGGAATGACAAAGTAAAGCGGCTGCCCCAGCATAGCCGCTTCAGCCTCTATGCCGCCAACTCCCCAGCCGGCTGTACCCAATCCGTTGATCATGGGCGTGTGAGAATCCGTCCCGACCAGGGAATCGGGATAAACTTCAATGCTCCCGCCGTTTTCTTTGGTCATGACCGAGCTCGCCAACCGCTCCAGGTTCACTTGATGCACGATGCCCGACGCCGGAGGCACGACACGGAAATTATCGAATGCTTGCTGAGCCCAGCGAATAAACCGGTAACGTTCAAGATTCCGTTCATATTCCAATTTAAGATTATTGGAGAATGAGCTGCTATTCCCGGAATCTTCGATAATGACGGAGTGGTCGATGACCAAATCGACCGGGATCAGCGGATTGATCCGCGCAGGATCCCCGCCCGCTTCTCTGACCGCATCCCTCATGGCCGCGAGATCCACAATAGCGGGAATGCCGGTAAAATCCTGGAACACGATTCGCGCCGGCTTAAAAGGGATCTCTTTCTTCCCCCATTGCGATGTCTTCCAATTGGCCAGCTGTTCGACATGCCGGTCGGTGATATGTTTGCCGTCGCATTGCCGGACAGCCGCTTCCAACAATATTTTGATAGAAAAGGGGAGCGCAGAAATATTCCCCGCACCGGCGCGCTCAAGAGCCGGCAGCGAGTAGTAAACATATTGTTTGCCGTCGACGTGAAGCGTTTCCTTCATTCCGTACGCCTCCATGGCCCTCAGCCAGAGTTATTCGGGATCCAGAACGGTTTTCGCAATCCTGTTATCCAAGTCTTCGTAATCGTAATACTTAATCGTTTCATATAACTCCTTGCGAGTCTGCATATCCTGAAGAGCATCTCTCTGTGTTCCGGTATCGCGAATCAACCGGTATACATTTTCAATCGCTTTTGCCGCCACTCGAAGGGAAGTCACCGGGTAGATGACCATTTTGTACCCCCACTCTTGGAACTGCTCAGCGCTGTAATACGGCGTCTTGCCGAATTCCGTCATGTTAGCCAGCAGCGGAACCTGCACCTCTTGGGCGAATCTCTTGAATTCATCTTCCGTCTGCAGCGCTTCCGGGAATATGGCGTCCGCGCCCGCCCTGACATAGTCCCGGGCCCTGTCGATCGCCGCGTCCATGCCTTCGTCCGCCTTGGCGTCGGTTCTGGCCACGATGACAATCCGGTCGCTTGCCTTCCTGGCCGCTTGGATTTTCTGCATCATCTCTTGTTTGGGCACCAGCTTTTTTCCGTTCAAATGTCCGCACTTCTTCGGCAGATCCTGATCCTCCATCTGGATGGCCGCCGCTCCTGCTTCTTCAATATCGCGCACGGTGCGTGTCACATTCAGCACGCTGCCGTATCCCGTATCGATGTCCACCAACAGAGGCAAGCCGGCCGCCCGCGTAATTTCACGGGTGCGTGCCGCAAGCTCCGTTAACGTAATCAAGCCTAGATCGGGCAGGCCCAAGCTTGCCGAGAAAGCGGCTCCGGACAGGTACATGGCCTCAAATCCCGCTTCTTTAGCCAGCAGTGCAGCCATCGCATCATGCGCTCCGGGCATCTGAATGATTCCCTCGTCCGATCCCAGTCTCCTGCGAAGACGGGATACAGGATCCTCTTCAGCATTTCGAACTAACCAGCTCATTTGTTTGCTCCCCTCTCCCAAGATTTAAGAGTTTATTTGAAAATGTTTGAATAACGCGGAATAGTCCGATTGATTCTCGAGCGACCAAATATGTTGGAGCCCTTGTTTCTGCTGCTCTTCTGTCAGGTAACCGTCCGTCAATCTCAAAAACTTCTTCTCGATTTGCTCATTCGACATCGGATTGCCGCTGTGACCCGCAGGGTGTTTGACAAGCTTCTTCAGCTTGCTGCCGTCGCGAAGGCTAATGGTAATTCGATTCGGATTGCCGTCCGGATAACCTGCGTTCATCTCGTCGGTTACTACCACCGTAATGATCGTCTTCAGCCGCTCCAGCGTTCGACTGTCAGCAAGACGCGCTGCCGAGAACGTCTCCAGATCGATTTTGTTATCTTCCAGCGCCGCCATTACGATGTAAGGTAAGGAGTGGTCAGCGGTTTCTCTCGTTTTCGGTTCCCACTTCTGCTTGTCTTTGGCAAGCACATCATAAGCCAATTGGAACGTCTCAATATGGATCTGCTCGACATCGGACAAATCCTTAATCTGTTCGCGCAGCGCAAGCGCCGCTTCAATGGCGCTCTGGGTCATATACTCAACCGCCCAGTTTTTCACATAGGTGATGGTAATCCGGTCTGGGCTGTCATTGTCTGCCAGCTTCGCCACAACGCTCTCCGGGTTCAGCTTTTGATTCAGCATCAGATAATTGACGCCCATCGTCCCTTCAAAAGGCTCATACGGCCCTTTCATTCCGCACTCGGCGAGCTGCAACGCAAAAACAGCGTTCCGCGCCGCATTGGCCGCCGCCGCTCCTTTCCACATGGAAATCTCCCCGTTGCGCGTCTGGCGCATGGCTGCGTGCGGTACAATGGCTAACGCCAAAGCCTGCTCCGTCTCATCGACGGAAAGACCGAGCAGATTGGCGCCCCCGACGACTGTGGCAACGGTGATGTAGTTGACATGATCCCATCCGTTGGATTTGAGGCTCGCTTCATCGCAGAAAATTACACCGATCTCATATGCTGCGGCTATGGCGGCGATCAATCGCTTGGTTGAGATTCCCCGTTCCTCGGCCAGCGCGATCAAAGGGGCGATGACGTCGCTCGGGTGAAGCGGTTCTATCGATAAATAGGTATCGTTATAATCCAGATACCGGATGGCCGTGCCGTTGGCGAATGCGGCGATATCGGCCGGGGCTTTTCGGCCTGAACCGATGATGGTCGCTCCCTTGTCGTTGATGTAACGGTCCGCAAGTTTTCTTGCGGCTGCGGAGGCATCCTCGTCATAGCCTGAGATCAAGCAGCCGATCGTGTCGATCACCCTGCGTTTGACCTCCGAGATGGTTCGTTCGGTTAGAGTGTCATAACTTACCCGCGCTGCAAATTGTGCCAAAGCTTTCGTGATTCGATCCGACATTCGAAGGCCTCCCCATCGTATAAGTTAATCCGGAACATACAAATCGCCTTTCATGATTCTGCGTGCCGTCCTTTCCAATCCGACAAAAGCCACATCGTTTCCTTCGTCAACAAGCGCCGCCCGCACTTCGGCCACTCCATCCGGATGGCCGATTCGAACGATACGTTCCCTGCAGCCCGGCTCGATCGAAGTCAGCTGATTCGGAATGGTGCCCGGCAGAAGCACGGCGGCGGCAAGATTATATAAACCGCTTCCTGCAAAGGTGCGGTGGAACCGTCCCATGGACACCATCTTGGCGACAATATCCACCTCGTCCCGCCGAATCGTTTGTCCTGACGAAGTGATATAATCTTGCGGTTCCGCTACGATGGCAACCTTAGGAACAGCCGGCGCCAGTCTTGCGGTCTCGAGAGTCGCTTCCATTCCGGAGCGAACCGCCATTTCCCTGCGCATGGATTCAAGTTGATCCAACAAAAGTTTGTTCTCTGACAGCACACTGTTAGGTTCCGTTCCGGTGAGACCGAGCGACGCAGCCGACACATATACGAACGGGTTCACAACATCTACAAAAGAAAGCTCAATCGTGTCCGAGTCTGCCGTCATAGACAATCTCGATCCCAGCGGCAGTGTTGCCCCTGTTTTACCGCCGCCCGGAGTGAGAATGTCGACGGTATATTTCGCTCCAGTCGTAACGAGGCCGGGCATCAGATAGTCACCGGCCACTCTCGCCTTACCGCCGGTAACGGGCACCTGCAGCTTGATCATTTTTCCGATATTCGTATTAAAAGCGGTAACCTGTGCAAATTGGTTTACAGAGTCGACCTCAACCAACCCTTCATCCACGGCGAATGCCCCGACTGCAGCCATCAGATTGCCGCAGGTACCTTTGTCATCCGCTACTTTTTCACCGATTCCGATCTGATAGAACGTATAATCCACATCTGCCCCGGCTGCAGAAGGCGGGGAAATGACGACCACTTTGCTCGTATGGGATGTCCCGCTCCCCAATCCATTGATTTGGCTCGGATTAGAGGCGTCGATCCCCTCAAAAAATACTATATTCCGCTCATGGATGTCTTCCGGCAGATCTTTCTTGTGAAAAAAAAATTCCCCGGCTGGTGCCCCCGCGATAGATCGCACAAGGTATGGAACGCTGCGAAATAGCAATCTCCTCCTCAGTATATAGTAAAGAAACCTTCTGTTGACAGCGCTTTCGTTAAGTCTCCAATCCTGTCACGGCAAAAGCTTTTCCATAATCATAACATCAACGTAATTCCCGTCCAGGATCCCTTGGTTCACAAACGTCCCGACCTCCCGGTAACCGGCTTTTCTGTATAGCCCCTGGCCCAGTGAGTTGAATGGGAAAGTAAAAAGGACAAGTTTATAGAAGTTGTACTGTTTAGCTGTGTCTTCTAAATACCGGAGCAGTTTGTGTCCGATGCCCCTTCCCCGGAAATCCCTGTGTATGTAAACCGATACGTCGCCGACCCCGTCATACGCGCGGCGTGCGGAATAGGGATTAATCGAAGCCCAACCTTTGATCTCACCGCCCTCTTCAGCTGCAATCACAGCATATCTTTCTTGGCGACTGTTAAACCAGTTAGACATGTATTCCTCTGTTTTTCGATCCTGTTCCAGAGTGGCGATCCGATCCTCGATTCCCTGATTATAAATCTCTTGTATCGCCTTTATATCGGCCTCTGTTGCTCTGCGGACGTTCAAAAGCATTCTCCTTTCGTACGTAACTGCAACTGCACATATACAAACTTTACCACCATTTTAGCGCGAACGGTCCATAAATTTAGGACTTTTAGAATTGATAGGAATATGTTGCCAATGGGTATTAAATTCGTAAGGTGGTTGGTTACTTGCTTCAGCTATGTGATCAATCGCCCTTTTTCTTTGATTTCAGTTCATAGGGAGGAAAACAATGAAGATCAAATCACTGTTGCTTGCTGTCATTCTCATCATCTCAACAATTGCCGGATCAGTGTCATCCGCAGGCGCGGTTACGGACAGCGTCACAGCCAAAATCGATGCCAAACTCACTGAAGCCCTCAGCAAAGCTGCAGGACCGGTTGAGGCAATTGTTACATTCAGAGGCAGCGGCGCACCGGCCAAAGAGCAGGTGGACTTACTCAAGCAAGCTGGAATCCAGTCGGGCATGACTTTACAATCATTGCCGATGGCCGGTGTGATTGTCACAGCCGACCAGGTGGAGCAGCTGTCGAAACAGCCTCAAGTGCGTTCTATCTATTTGAACAAAAAATTAGAGTACTACAACTATGACGCTACAGCGCTGACAGGCGTTGACCGGGTGCGCGCAGACGCGGCCATGACCAAGCAGAATAACGGCTTGCCTGTATCCGGTAAAGGTGTAACCGTAGTTGTGAATGACAGCGGCGTTGACGGTACACATAGAGATATCGAATATGGAAAGCACTTGGTGGAAAATGCCACCGGAGCGACGAATCTTCACGCTCTAAGCGACCTGCTGCCGATCACCTACTTGGAAGGTGTACCGAATACGGACAGCAACTCGGGTCATGGTACACATGTTGCCGGAACCGTAGGCGGAACGGGAGCCATGTCGGCAGGAAAATATGAGGGTGTTGCGCCGGGGGCCGATCTTGTAGGATACGGCTCGGGAGCCGCTCTATTGATTTTGGATGCCGTCGGCGGATTTGATTACGCACTGACGAATCAGAACCGTTTCGGAGTCCGAGTGATCACTAATTCTTGGGGGTCTTCAGGCGGCTTTGATCCCGAGGATCCGGTGAACGTCGCAAGCAAGCTGGCGTATGACCGCGGCATTGTCGTAACGTTCGCGGCCGGGAATGAGGGGCCCGGTGAAGATACTCATAACCCATATGCCAGCGCCTTGGGTAATCTCGGTGGCTGCAGGAGACAAACAAGGGAAATTGGCTGATTTCTCATCTCGCGGCGTAAAAAATGGCGGTGGCACATTCACGATGGATGGCGAAACCTGGACTTGGGAGGATCGGCCTACGATTACAGCTCCCGGTGTAGATATCATCTCCACTCGTGTTCTCGCTCCTGTCTCTTCGTTAGCCGTTGCCGATGATGTGAATCAGATCGAGCCTGCGTACCTTCCTTTCTATACCTTGATGAGCGGAACGTCCATGGCAACCCCGCATCTAGCCGGGATTGTCGCTTTGATGCTGGAAGCAAATCCGGCTCTGTCTCCTGCGGAAGTGAAACGCATTCTGCAAGATACGGCTACGAATATGCCTGGAATGGAGCCTTGGGAAGCCGGCGCGGGTTATGTGAACGCTTATGCTGCCGTGGATCGCGCTTTCCACGAACAAAGCTATGGGAAGACGGTTAATCTTTTCAGAACCTTTAACAGCAATGCTGCCGTCTCGGCAACACGGACACCCTTCACGGTCAATTATAGTCCTGTCACCTTAACCTCTAACAGCTATCCTTTTACCGTCCCATCCGGATTAACCGAGCTGGCTGCAAGGGTGGACGCGGCCGGCATATTGGACTCGGGAAATCCCGTAAACTTGGTGCTGATCGCTCCGGACGGAACCGAGTACAGCTCCGGTGTGAATCTGCTGTTTCCCCTTTACTATGATCGTACGGTTTCAGTAACCTCGCCTATTCCGGGCAGCTGGACGGCAGAAATTCGCGGTTTGCGGGGGGATGAGCTGAATCCGACTACTGGAGCCGGTTTGCCGGAAGACATTCCCGGAACGCTAACCTTCAAGACCGCAGGTGATTTCACAGGACTGGACGATATTCAGGGCAACCCGGCGGAAGCCGCGATCAAGCTGGCTGTGAACGAACGTCTGGTAGATGGCTACTCGGATAGAAGCTTTAAGCCGGGCCAAATCATTACCCGTAAAGAACTGGCCAATTACCTGGTCATGGGTGCGGAAATCCGGCAATTCTTACCGAGGGACGGTACTGCGAGCTTTAGCGACGTAAGCGCAGAGGATCTTCCTTTTGTGGAAGCGGTCACCGCCAAAGGATCTGCAATGAGAGACGGCCGGCAAATCCAAAAAGGGGTAATGACACCCTCGGCAGCCGGGGTTTTTGCTCCTGACGCTGCGGTGCGGCGCGTAGACCTGGCCTACTCTTTGGTACAAAGTCTTGGCCTGCAGCAGCAGGCATTAGACAAAAACTCCTCCGATGTTACCGTACAATACGGCGATCAGCGAATCGCGATTGAGGATGCCGGTGACATTCCCGCCGAATTAAGAGGATATGTACAGTTGGCGTTGGATCTAAATATTTTGAACGCGTATTTCAAAGTTACACAGGGTCCATATGATCTAAAACCCACCGTACACGCCGCTTTCAAGCCGAACCAGAAGGTGACCCGAGGCGATTACGCAGTGGCGGCAACACGCTTCTACACGGCTTATCTAATGCCGTAGCTAAGCAAATTAAAAACGAACTAGGTCATCGGCCTAGTTCGTTTTCATTTATTACAATTTCAGGATATTCTCCTTGTAATTACTATTGTATATATACTTACAAAAAGTTATTATACATACTGTCACAATACAAGCACAAAAGGAGACTTACACATCATGGCAACAGTCTTGTACATTACCGCACATCCTCACGACCATGAGGCTTCATACAGTATGGCAGTAGGCAAAGAGTTTATCGACGCCTATCGTGCATCCCATCCCTCAGATGAGGTCAAAGTGCTCGATCTTTATAAAATGGATTTGCCGCAGATCGACGCCGACGTATTCAGCGGCTGGGGCAAATTGCGCTCGGGTTCTTCTTTTGATGAGCTTTCCGAATCCGAGAAAGCCAAAGTGGTCCGGCTGGGCGAAATCGTTGACCAATATGTGGCGGCGGACAAATACGTATATGTATCGCCCATGTGGAACTTCTCTTTTCCACCCGTATTGAAAGCTTATATCGATGCGATCTGCGTCGCCGGCAAAACGTTCAAATACACCGAGCAAGGCGCCGTCGGATTGCTTTCCGATAAAAAAGCGATTCACATCCAGGCGAGGGGCGGCATTTACTCCGAAGGACCTGCTGCCGGATTCGAAAGCGGCCACAGCTATCTGCAAAAAATCATGCAGTTTCACGGCGTGCCGTCTTTCAAAGGTATCTTTGTAGAAGGCATGGCGGCCATGCCTGATCAAGCGGCATCCATTAAGGAAAAGGCCATCGCGCAAGCGCGTGAGGCTGCAAAAAACTTCTAAACCGAACAGGTGCCGAGTGAGATAAGTAAAGGGCAGTCCCCAAGGTCGTTTGACGACTCTCGGGACTGCCCTGTTTTCATTAATCTTGACTGCCAAATGGATTGAATCCGATATAACGGCGCCATTCTTCCGAGGCAGACGGTGCTTGTTCTTCTACGCTTTCAACCGATTGCTCTGCTGCTGCGGCCATGTGCTTGGAACCATCGTAATACATAGGAGCCTCCGAATTCTGTCCCTCCATTGCTAATCCTCCCTGTTGTTCCTATGCATTTGAATACGTTTACATTATATAATGAATTGCAAAATATGAAAATATATGATTACTTCAGCTTTAACCCAAAAATCTTTCCGCCGCGCGAAGCCACGACGACATAATTATTGAACACGGCCGGTGAAGCTTCGACATTCGAGCCGACGTTCACGCTGCCCTTCACTTTGCCGCTTTTGGCATCGATCAGATAAACGTTACCTGCGGAATCCGCCTGAACGATATGAGCGTTGCCGGCTTTGTCGTACACGTCGACAGGCGAGGACCACGCATAATTCTTCATCGGAAGCTTCCACATTTCGCGGCCGGTTTGTTTGTCAAGCGCCACCATCAGACCGGCGTTAAAACTGCCGTAACGTGCGATTGTGAAAATGACCATATTGCCGATCGTTTGTTTCCCGAGTACCGGTGTTGCCAATATGCCGCCGTTCACAGGGTGATCCCCAAGCAGCGAATAGCACATATACTGTTTCTGCCAAACGACCTTGCCGGTCGAGCCGTTAATTTTGCGTATTAACGCCATTCCCTTAGATCCCTGCTTATCGACTTCGGTACCCGTGTATAGATACGGTACCCCTTCTTCTTGTTCTACAACGATCGTAGCGTCCGTATCATCGGATGATGGGAGCGACCAGACGGGTGAATGTGTGCTTAAATTCATCGCTTGAAGGCTGCCACCGTTATCCGCAAAAAAAGCGAGATCATCGAGTGCCGCAACCGAATTTTCGATTCCCTGATGCTTATTGCCTGCAATCTGATAGCGGTACTTGCTGACTACCGGGCGGATGGATATCGTTTTGCTGCTTTTATTGAACTTCGTGTTCAGCTTAATGTTATAGAACATGCCGTTCTCCCCGCCTACGACCAGCGAATCGTCCATGCGATTGAACAAAGCGGAACCGTCGAATGCGCCCCACCCGCGAGCGGCAAAAGAATCACGCCCTTTTATATACAAAAGCTTCTTCTGATCTGTTAAGCTGTAAATGTTAAATCCGATCGTTCCGTTCTCCGGGATGCCCTCTCCGACATACAGCAGCGGATATCCGCGGGCATCTACCGACACGCTTCCTTTGATAGGATTGCCGACCCGAATAGGGCTCCGAGTCTCTTCGCCCGTTTCCAGATCAAGAAAGTACACATTCCCATCGAGCGAAGCATAGATCACCTCGGTGAAATCTCGTTTTTTAAGAAACTTCTCTTTCACATTCATCGTCTTCAGCACATCAGGACTCCATTTCACAATAGCCGGCTGCCCTGTCCATCCTGCGCCGCCTCCCCAAGAGCTGACGGAGGTCGCCTTCTGCCACATCTTAACCGGACGATAAAGCGTCATCTCTGCGGTCCCGTACGCCGGAGCGTTGCGCTGGCTGGAGCCTCGAAAGGTCAGCACGCCTTCCACCTCGCTGTACTTCTCGGGAAACAATTGCGCCTGTGGCTTTTCATTCCATTTATGTGAGATGGCCGCGCTCTCTGCTCGAGCAGCTTCCGGCAATAAAATGCTGCAGGATAACAGCAATAGAATGATACTCTTTTTGCCCAAATTTTGTGTCATAAATTTCCTCCTTATATGAAATTCTCCTAATTTCATCCATTTCCTGTCAGTATAAAATAAATAGCTCGGTCTTTTTCCCTTTGACCGGCGATATACGAATGGAAGCAGGTGTTTCGATGTCCGGCCAACACGATTTGGGGGCACAATTTTTCGAGAAAATTTTGAGTATCGTGGATGTGGGCGTGCATCTCGTCGATCAAGAGGGAATTACCGTTTTTTATAACGATAAGATGGCGGAGATCGATGGCTTAGACCGGGCGCAGGTGCTGGGCAAAAGCATTCTTGACCTTTACCCGTCGTTGACCCATGAAACGAGCACTCTCGCAAAAGTTGTGCAAACCGGCAAAGAGTGGCCCGAAAAAATACAAACCTATGTAAATCTGACAGGGAAAAGAATTACAACGATTAACCGAACTTATCCGCTGATGGATAACGGCCGAATCATCGGCGCCGTGGAAGTGGCCAAGGATATTACCGGCATCGTCAATTTGCACGACCAAATCTTGGACCTGCGGCATCAACTGTACCAGTCCAAGCAGCGGGACAACAAAATCAAAGGGGCTGCACGCTACGATTTCAGCGATTTGATCGGACAGAGCAAGCCGTTTGTGGATGCGCTTTCACTGGCCAAAAAGACCTCGCGCACCAGCTCTCCCGTTATGATCAGCGGACCGACCGGCACAGGTAAAGAACTGTTTGCCCAGAGTATTCACAATGCCGGTGTCCGCCGAAACCGCCCGTTCATCGCGCAAAATTGCGCCGCCGTGCCTGCGGAGCTGATGGAAGGAATCATGTTTGGAACCAGCAGAGGCGCGTTTACTGGAGCGATAGATCGTGCGGGATTGTTCGAACAAGCCGGCGGAGGCACGCTTTTTTTGGATGAGTTAAACAGTCTGGATTTATTTCTGCAGGCCAAGCTGCTTCGTGTTTTGGAAGACGGCATTGTGCGCCGGATCGGCGGGATGACGGAGCTGCAGACGGACGTACGCATTATCACTGCGATGAATATAGACCCGAAAGAGGCGTTGGAGAAGGGCTTACTTAGATACGACCTGTATTTTCGGCTGAATGTTGTGAATGTGAATCTCCCGCCTCTGCAGCAGAGGAAAGAGGACATTCACCTTCTGGCATATCATTTTATCGAGAAATTCAATCCGCTGTTCGACATGAAAGTCACCGGTGTTTCGCCATCGGCCCAGAATCGGCTTATGTACTACCCTTGGCCCGGCAACGTACGTGAATTGAGCCATGCGATCGAGTCCGCTTTCAATATGATGGAAATAGAAGATGACATTATTGAAGAACATCACCTGCCGGCAAATTTAAGAGAGGCGGGATCGCAAAATGCGCACATGCTTATTCCCTCTGCCGACACCTTAACGGATCGGATCAAGCAGTTGGAGCGAGAAGCAATTGTCGATGCGCTGCAAAAAAATCACTACAATATCACCCTTGCCGCGCAGGCTTTAGGAGTGAAACGACAAGCTTTACAGTACAAGATCAACCGTTACGGCATCGCGAAAAAGGATAATCAATAGGCTGTATGCTGCGAGCATGGGATGGGAGAACGGGATAGGAGTCCGGAATGGGGCCTATTATTTCGGAAGCAGTCTGAGTTGGCACGGTTTTTGCATGTTAACCAAGGTGAATTCCTCGGGAGGTGTGCAAAAATGAGTGATCTCGCTATACCGCTGAGCAGTAAAAGACATTGGAAGCAGGTCGAGCTTTGGAAGGACGTAACGGATGAGCAGTGGGACGACTGGATATGGCAGCTGACTCATACAATCAAGACTTTAGACGACCTGAAAAAGGTCGTGAATTTGACCCCGGATGAGGAAGAAGGGGTCCGCATCTCGACTCAGACAATTCCGCTGAATATTACCCCGTATTACGCATCCCTGATGCATCCGGATGACCCTCGCTGCCCGATCCGACTGCAGTCCGTTCCCATATCCGCGGAATTGCTGAAAACGAAATATGATTTGGAGGATCCGCTATTCGAAGACGAGGATTCCCCAACGCCGGGCCTCACGCACCGCTATCCGGACCGGGTGCTGTTCCTGGTGACCAATCAATGCTCGATGTACTGCCGATACTGTACCCGACGGCGCTTCTCCGGACAGGTGGGAATGGGAGTTCCCAAAAAACAAATGGACGACGCCATCGAATATATCCGCAATACGCCTGAAGTACGTGATGTTCTGCTGTCCGGCGGCGATGGGCTGCTGATCAACGACAACATTTTAGAATATATATTGAAAAATTTGCGGGCGATCCCCCATGTCGAGATTATTCGGATCGGGACGCGCGCTCCCGTTGTATTTCCACAGCGCATTACGGAAAATTTATGCAGCATTCTGAGGAAATATCATCCGGTGTGGCTCAACACACATTTTAATCATCCGTTGGAAATTACGGCTGAAGCGAAGAAGTCTTGCGAAATGTTGGCCGACGCCGGAGTTCCTTTGGGGAATCAATCGGTTATTTTAGCAGGCATTAACGACAGTACCCATATTATGAAACGGCTCATGCATGAATTGGTGAAAATACGCGTACGTCCCTACTATATTTATCAATGCGACTTGTCTGAAGGCATCGGCCATTTTCGCGCTCCGGTGTCCAAAGGACTCGAAATCATCGAATCGCTGCGCGGCCACACCAGCGGCTATGCCGTGCCGACATTCGTCGTCGACGCTCCTGGGGGCGGCGGAAAAATTTCGCTGCAGCCTAACTATTTGGTCTCGCAAAGCCAGGATAAAGTCATTCTGCGAAACTATGAAGGCGTAATTGTCGGGTATCCTGAGCCGAAGAATTATACACCCGGCAGGGCCGACGAATATTACAATGAAATGTACGGGATCGAGCGGCAGCCGGAAAGCACAGGTGTGATTGCACTGATGAAAGACGAAAAATTTAATCTGGTGCCAGAAAATTTGCGGCGGATCGGCAGGAGAAAGTCGTATGAGGAAGCGCCGGAGCACTCATCACTGAAGGACCGCCGGCAGAAGAGGGACGAAATGAAGGGGAAATTGATGAGGGCCGTGCAGCAGAAGGACGCTCAGCCAGAGCCCGCTGACTAAAAAACGCCGAGATAGCGGAACTCAGTTCCGCTATCTCGTTTATTGTCGCAGCGATAGCAAAAGGCTGTTCCCGGGCTCATGTTGCCCGGAACAGCCTCTACCAAAAAGCGTTATGCCGGCGCAGTTTCCGTGCCGCACCAATGGATCACGGTCAGTGCAATAATTTCTGCAGCCCGGAAAACATCGTCCATTACAATATACTCATCCGGATAATGGGCGGTCTGCGTTTGGCCGGGACCGAAAACAATGCATGGGGTCTCGCCTAACTTGGTCAGCAGTCCCCCATCCGTCCCCCACGGCGATGCTCGATAACAGCTTCCTTCGACAGAACTTCTTGGTATTGCTCCCTTACAACCTGGATCAATGCATGCTCCGGTTCTACACTGCCTGGGACCCATCTAGCGCCGAACCACTCCACCGTGGCAGGAGCATCTGCAAACCACGGATCTTTTTCCTTCAGGAGCTCCATCCACCTAACCATTTCCGCTTTTGCATGTTCGATCTCCTCGTCGGGAGCAACTCCCATTCTTCCTTCCAGCTTGACGGTGTCCGGCACGGAAGAAGGCCAATTGCCGCCTTGGATGACGCCGATGTTGATCGGGATCGGAATCGGATTATCGGCATACAACGGATCGGAAATCGCCGCATTCCGTTTCTGCTCGAGCTCGCGAATATGCTGCAGCACAATCATGCTTTTCTCGATCGCACTAACCCCTTCGTACCGTGTCCCGCCGTGCGCGGAACGCCCCTTCACGGCAATCCGGAACCACAAGGAGCCCTGCTGCTTCGGGAAAATTCTCATATTGGTAGGTTCGGGGATCAGCGCTGCGTCGGCTTTATAGCCTTTCACAATCGCCGCGAGTGTTCCTGCTCCGCCGCTCTCCTCCTCTATCACACTTTGAAAAATGACATCGCCCTTAAGCCGGATACCAAGCTCACGGATCGCCTGGATCGCGAGCAGCAGTGACACGATACCGCCCTTCATATCGGACGTGCCTCGACCGTACATTTTGCCATCAATGATTTCACCGCCATACGGATCGTGCTGCCATTGCTCCGGATCTCCTTCCGGGACGACATCCATATGTCCGTTAAGAATGATGGACCGCCCGCCTCCGGTTCCCCTTAACAGGCCGATTACATTCGGACTGCCTGCAAAACGGTTTCTGGGTGAGTAGAAGTATGGATGCTTTTCAAGCGCAGCGCCGTCCGGTTCCCACAGGTCGACCTCCAGCTTTAATTCATATAGCTTACTGGCCGCAAGAACCTGCGCTTCCCGCTCCTGGCCTTGCCTGCTGGGACTTCGAACAAGCTTCTGCAGGAAATTCGTCCCTTCTTCACGATGGCTGTTCATCCAGTTCCGAATTTCAGGTTTCCAGCTCAAGATTCCGTTCCCCTCCTATGTATGAAATGTGCTCCGGTATCCGCAAATCGGCTTCCGTATAGCGCACAACATCCTCCAACGTGTATGGAGACATAATTTCTTTTAAAACAAGCCCTTGCGAAGTGACCTCCAGCACTGCCATATCGGTGATAATCAAATCCACGCATTCACGCGCTGTCAGCGGCAATGCACATTCTTTTCTAATCTTCGATTCGCCGAGGCGATTGACGTGATTCATCAGAACAACCACTTTCTTCGCTTTCTGCGCAAGCTCCATGGCCCCTCCGATACCGGCCGCGCGTTTGCCCGGCACAATCCAATTGGCGAGATCACCCCTTTCGCTCACCTCAAGCGCTCCGAGAACGGTAATATCAATGCATCCCCGGCGAATCATCGCGAAAGCATGGCACTATCGCAGTAAGAGGCTCCTTGAACGACCGTTACGGGATAACCGCCGGCATTGCAAAGAAAACCGTCCTCTTCCCCCGGCAGCGGACTTGGACCTGCGCCCAAAATTCCATTTTCAGCATGGAAAATCACGTCGATTCCCTCCGGAATAAAATCCGCCACGCGAGTGGGGATCCCGATACCGAGATTCACGACCATGCCATCTTTTAATTCTTGGGCTGCACGCTGAGCGATCCTGTCCCGGATTGCATCTTCTCCCACACCCATTGCCAATTCACCCCTTTGCCCGGAATAACCGCATTCACAAAAATGCCCGGCGTAACGATATTTTCAGGGTCAAGACTTCCGACAGGCACGATTTCGTCGGCTTCCGCTATCGTAAATTGTCCGGCCATCGCCACCAAGGGATTGAAGTTTCGGCCGGTTTTATCGTATACAAGGTTGCCGAGCGGGTCGGCCTGCCGCGCATGTACGATGGCAACGTCTGCCGTCAACGCCGGTTCCGCCAAATACGTACGGCCGTCAATGACGACCGTTTCTTTCCCTGCCGCCATACTCGTGCCGACACCCACGTCCACCAATATCCCACCGAGACCGACACCGCCAGCCCGGATTTTTTCGGCCAATGTTCCTTGAGGATAGAAAACGACTTCCATCGTGCCTTCCTCCATCCTTTGCCCGGCAAAGGGATTGGAGCCGATATGCGAGGTAATCGCCTTCTTTACCCGTCCTTCAGTAACTAACCGGCCGATGCCGATCCACGGAAACCCGGTGTCATTGCCGATAATCGTTAAATCCTTTACCCCTTTTGCCATCATGCCTTCGATAATGGTCGGAGGCGTACCGATGCCGCCAAATCCGCCGTACATGAGGGTGCAGCCATCCGTAATGCGCTCGAGCGCTTGCTCCAAGGTCATTAATTTGCTCATCCCATCACCTCCAGCATCACTTCATGAACCGTCTGTTCGAAGGTATTTACCAGCAAGTCGATTTCGTCCAGCGTAATAACCAAAGGCGGCGCCAGGATCACCGCATCGCCCTCTCCATCTACTCCTCCTGAAGCCGGGTAAACCAGCAATCCTTTGTCAAAGGCTTTGTTAATAATCCGGGACGTCACGCCGTTAGCGGATGGAAACGGAAGCTTGCCGGCTCGGTCCGAGACAAATTCCACAGCCAGCAGCAGCCCTTTGCCCCGCACATCACCGATCATCCCGCACCGGTCAGACAATTCCTTCAACCGTGAGAGTAAGTAAGCGCCCTTGTCCTCCGCTGCTTTGGCAAGATCATGTTTCTCGATGTAATCGAGGACTGCAAGAGATACAGCCGCCGATTGCGGATTGGCACTGAACGTATGACCGGCCATGACGAGTTTGGAGCCTTGCAGAATGGGCTCCATCACGTGATCTTTCACCATTGCGGCAGCAATCGGGGTGTAGCCGGCACTCATACCTTTGCCGAGGGCAATCAGGTCCGGCTCAACGCCCCAGTGCTCCATGCCGAACATTGCGCCCGTACGCGCAATGCCGGTCATCACCTCATCGGCGATAAATAAAATTTCATTACGCTCGCAAATTTCTTTAATTTTTTGATAATAGCCTTCCGGAGGGACGACAGCGCCTCCGGCAGCGCCCACAATCGGCTCGGCAATAAACCCGGCGATATGCTCAGCACCGATCCGCTTGACGGCGGTTTCCAGATCATCCGCGCAAGCGATCCCGCACTCCGGGTAGGTCATATGAAAAGGACAGCGGTAACAATAGGGCGGCGCCACCACCGGAAAATCCTCCAACAGAGGAATAAACCGCCGTCTTCTTCCGACATGGCCGGACATGGATAAAGCGCCCAAGGTGATCCCGTGATAACTCATCCTCCGCGACAGCACCTTGATTTTCCCGTGCCGTCCCTTCTCCTGCCAATGTTGAATGGCAATTTTCATGGCCGTTTCCGTTGCTTCCGAACCGCTGTTCACGAAAAAAGTCCAATAGTCGTTACCGGCAGCCAAATCGCTCAGCTTCTTCGCCAGCCGTTCCGCCGGCTCATTCGTAAACTGCGAGCGGTATACGAAAGAAACCTTGTTCGCCTGCTCGATCATCGCATCGATAATTTCCTGAACGCCATGTCCGATGCTCGCCGTTACCGCGCCGGAAGACGCATCCAAATACGCTTTTCCGTGCTCATCATACAAAAAAACGCCTTTCCCGTATTGAACGGTCGCATAACGTTGATTCAACAACGGCTTGATGAGATGCTCCCTCTCCATCCCGCGCCCCTCGCCTTCGTGATGATCTTTTTACTAGCAAATTCGATGCCAACCTGTCATAAATATAGAAAAGAGCGCTCGTGCGAAAAGGAGGAAACAAAATGCCGGAGGAAAACGCCTACTACACGAACCGGATCGAAAAAGAAGACGATTTTGAAGCATACCTTTGCGTAGATTACTTTAACAAGCGGCTGAGAGTGGATGACTATCGGGGAGATTTGCATTCCTTGTGTTTGCGAATTTCCGAAATTGCCAAAGAGAATGCCCTGACGAAAATATTTATTAAATCGCGGGAGAATGACTGGCAAACTCTATTATCCAAAGGCTATATGCTGGAGGGAATATATAAGGGGTATTTTAACGGCTCCGACGCGTTTTGCATGGCGCTTTACTTTGATCTCGAACGCCGGACAAGCGATTATTGGATGGAGGAGGACCGCATTCTGAACGATGTGCTGCTGCTTCCCCTGAAGAGGGAGCGAACCCCGGTACCTGAGAACTTTACTCTGCGCCTCGCCTCCGAACAGGATGCCGGGCAGCTCGCCTCTCTGTACAAAGCGGTTTTTCAAACTTACCCAACCCCCATGACAAATCCTTCGTACATTGAAAAGGTAATGCGGGAAGGCACGATTTTTTATCTGTTTGAGGTGTCAGGTGTCACTGTAAGCGCCGCGTCAGTCGAAATGAATACGGTATACGGCAATGCGGAAATTACCGACTGCGCAACCCTTCCGGCTTTCCGCAAGCACGGATTGCTGCGGCTTCTCATTCACGCTTTAGAAGATAACTTGCTTGAGCGGAACATCACCTGCGGTTATTCGCTGGCCAGAGCCCTGTCTTTCGGGATGAATGCCGCTTTATTTCAGTTGGGATACAGGTATTACGGCCGGCTTACAAAAAATTGCGAAATCTACGATAAATTCGAGGATATGAATCTATGGGTGAAACCGATCAGCGCTTCCTCTTAACCGATGAACCGATTCCAAGCTCTTCCCGGTATTTCGCCACGGTTCTTCGGGAAATCCGGGTACCTTCCCCTTGCAGCATTTCAGCCAATTGTCGATCCGAGTAAGGCTTGCTGCCGTCTTCTTGAAGAATGCGTTTCCTGATGCTTTGCTTCACGTTCTCCGCGGAGACCCTATGCTCTATATCACTATGAATCCCGGATGAAAAGAAGAAGGCGAGCTCGAAAATTCCCCACGGAGTTTGCGCATATTTACCGGCGGCCGCCCGGCTTACGGTTGATTCGTGCACGCTCAATTTGTCCGCTATTTGCCTTAATATCATCGGCTTAAGACCGGCCGCCGGACCCTCACGGAAAAATTCAACCTGCTCCTCGACCATTGCTCTGGCGACCCGCAGTAATGTTGATCTCCGCTGCTCCAAGCATTTTATGAAAAACCCGGCCGAACTCACTCGTTCACGAAGAAACTGCCTCGCCTCTTTGCTCTCGATTTCCTTCGCCATTCGTTGATAATGTGCATTGATGGAAAGACGGGGCAAAGCCGCTTCATGGATGGACACGACAAAATGCTCCCCATCCTTGGCGACGATGACATCAGGAATAACATAGGGAGTCACAGCCGGCTGATAGATTGCGCCCGGGCGTGGATTCAGCCCTTGGATGTGCTCAATGGCTTGCTTCACCGCTTCTTGAGAGACTTTCATTGCTGCCGACAACTTATGAATGCGATAATTCGCCACATCTTCGAGATAATTCGTAATTAATAGTGGTACGATCCGAGGATATTGCGGCAGCGCTTCGGTCTGAAGGAGCAAACATTCCCTTAGGTTTCTCGCCCCGACTCCTGCCGGTTCAAAGCTGTGAAGGATCGCCAACGCGCGCTCCGCTTGTTCCAGGTCGACGGCAAGGTCGTTTACGATTTCGCCGAGCGATAATTCAAGATAACCGTTGCTGTCCAGGTTCCCGATCATATATAAGATGATTTTCCTGATCGGATCAGGAATGTCTGGAGTAAACGTCAGTTGTTCCGTTAAATGTGTTTCCAGAGTTGAATTGCGGCTTTGAGCATGAAGCAGCGGATCATAGCTCTGATCATGCGAATATCCCCGCATCGCACCGGATTCCAGCAGCGGATTGTCTTGAAGCTCCTCCCGCACATGCTCCCACAACTCAGCCGTTGAAAGCTGCAGAATTCGGATCGCCTGCCTTAATCGCGGCGTCATATGCATTTTTGCGGTCTGCTGTTGGCGCATCCCGTATCCGGAGCTCATTGCTGATCACCCGTTCCAGTCGATTGATATATGTTATTCATTTGACGCGCTTGTTTTGACTGATTGGGTTGATGCGGATTATTCAGGAAATGTGCTAACGTACTGACCGTATACCCGACTACACAATAGAATGACAAGGTGATGAGCATCCATCACAATCAAACAAACGGTGGTGATGAATGTGGGTTACCCAGGTGGTTTCAGCTGTGCCGGGTACGGCAGCACGGCTGCGTTCGCGCTCGTTCTCTTCATACTTCTGGTCATCATTTTGAGAGCTGGAATTTGGTAATCAACGGATGAAAAGTTCTGGTCCCCCATTATACCCGTAACGGGTATAATGGGTATTTTTTTTTGCAGCATAAAAAAGCCATGCTCCTTGAGCATGACTGTTGCCGTTGATCGGCTGCCGTCACAGCCAGCCCTGTTCCCTGAACCACACCGACGCCGCTTGCGCCTCGGAAGGCGTCAGCTGGTGACCGTAATGCTCCCAGTGAACGGACACGGATGCACCTGCTTCCCGAAGCAGCTGCCCCAACTCTTCCGTTTCCTTAGTGGAACAGATCGGATCATTGCTGCCTGCCCCGATAAATATCGGCATGGCAGTCATGTCCGGAAGCTCGATGCCTCTGCGCGGAACCATCGGATGATGAAGAATGGCGCCTCTCAAAACTTTGGGATAGTGAAAAAGCAAGCTGCAGGCAATGTTCGCCCCATTCGAATAACCGACGGCGACCGCATTCTCACGGTCAAAATCGTATTGACCGGCGGCCTGATCCAGAAAGTCACCGACTTCTTTAGTGCGGGCGATAAGGTCATCTTCATCGAAAACGCCTTCCGACAGCCGCCTGAAAAAGCGCTGCATGCCGTTCTCCAGCACATTGCCTCTAAGACCGAGCACAGACGATTCAGGTGAAATGATGCCCGCTAAAGGCAGCAGATCATGCTCGGTGCCTCCTGTCCCATGAAAAAGCACCAACGTCGGCGCTTTCGGATCGCGGCCTTGTTCGAAAATATGCCTCATGACTCCCCCTCTTGCAAAACCCGCACCTGGATCGGCAGCAAATTCGCCTCGATCTCGGCGCGCTTCGGTTCAAACCACTCCGGCAGCATTAATTTTTCCCCCAGCTTGTCAGGGCTTTCATCGTTCGCAAAACCCGGCGGGTCTGTCGCGATTTCAAACAAAATGCCGCCTTCTTCCCGGAAATAAACCGCATTGAAGTATTGGCGGTCAATAATAGGTGTCGGCTTGAAGCCGCTGTCCGCAACGCTGCGCCGCCATTGTTCGTGCTCTTCGAAATCTTTGGCGCGCCATGCGATATGGTGGATCGTTCCCGCTCCGCCGGCGCCCCATCCCATACTCGCGATCGGCACATCAATCCGATTACCGAGCTCTCCGGCCGCCTGGAAACGCGCATAGCCGGCGTCTTCCCCCGCTTTTTTCATACCCAATACCTGCTCAAGCACCTGCATCGTTCTCACCGGATTGAAGCTGAACAGCACGGCGCCTCCAAAGCCTTTGATCGCTTTCCCGGTGGGGATTCCCCCGAACGACCAGCGACTGTTCTCTCCCTCCCGCCTTTCGACAAGCTCAAGGCGGAGCCCTTCATGATCCGAGAACCGGATATATTCCTCACCGAACCTTGCCTCTTTCACGACCGAAATCCCGAACGCTTGCAACCGCTCTTCCCAGAAACCTAATGAGCCCGGAGGGACGGCATACGTCGTAATCCCTACTTGACCGCCCCCGATTCTGCCTTTACGCGAGCCGGGCCAAGGGAAGAAAGTGATGATCGTTCCGGGACTGCCCGCCTCGTTGCCGAAGTAAAGATGATACACCTCAGGAGCGTCGAAATTGATCGTTTTTTTAACCAGACGCAAACCGAGCACGCCTGCGTAAAAGTCTACATTTTGCTGGGGATCTCCGGCGAAAGCGGTAATGTGATGGATTCCCGCGGTTTGTAAGGTCATCTGATTCACTCCTATTTGCGTACCTTAATTTCCCACCCTTGTATGACTTTCAATTCATGATGGCGATTCGGCTGCCATTCAATGAATCCTTCTACAGCCAGCACGCGCAGAGTCATCTTGACCTGGCCGATTGTTCTGCCGGTTTTACGAGCCAGCTCTTGAATGGTCGGAGGCCTGCCGTTCAAGCTGCTGAAGTTTTGCAGGATGCGGAGAAGCTTCCGGCTAGGATCATTAAGCATTGCACATCACCCCAATATATTGTGAAGCTATTATAAGGGAATGTACGTTCGCATTTCAAGCCCCCGGCATGAGAGAGCGACGCCGGCCCGGAAGCCGTATGGTCAAAAGCAGCACGACAATACCGATACCAGCGCACACCCATGCCATGCTATGCAGATGCCCGGTCGTAATATGTTTGCCGAACAGCGCTGCAAGCAGACTGGAAGACAGGATTGTGCCGATAAAACGCGAGGTCATGAATAACCCTGTGGCGACCCCGGTTTCCTCCCTCGTAACAAAATCATAAAGCGCAGTCTGCATGGCCAGATTGTTGAAACCATAGCTGATCCCCATTACAGACAAGATGACAAAGATCATTGCCGCATGAGTATGTCCCTGGATGAGAAGAAACAGAAGCATTCCGACAACGACACCCGCTCCTCCGAGAAGCAAAGCCGGCTTGGAGCCGCTGCGGTCTATCCAACGGCCTGCGATAGGTGTAACGAGGACACTGAATCCCGCAATCGACAACATCACAAAACCTGTCTGCTGCGGGTCCAGCTGCTGCACACTCTGCAGATACGACGGCATTCCGAACATAACGGAATAGAACACAAGATTCATCAAAATAAATTGTACATAAATGAGCGTGACGGTCATGTTCTTTCGTAGAAATCCGACGTCGATGAACGGCCTGTCTTTTCCAAGCTCAAATTTGTAAAAAAGAAACGACAGCAGTACACTGCCCGCCAGCATCCAGACGCTATAGCTTTCTTGGATCCGCATGAAAGAAAACAGCCACATGAAGATCGTAATCGAAAAAAACAGCACACCCGCCCAATCCATATCTGCCGGGCTGCCGGTTCGTGCGGGATCCCTGGGAAAGATTTTCCACGCCAGCAGCAAAGATGCCAATATAAACGGGAAGTTGATCAGAAAGATCATCGGCCAATCTCCATAGTGCAGCAATAATCCGCCCAGTGTCGGACCGAATGCCGCTGAAACGCCGGAAAACACGGATAATATTCCTAACGCTTTTGCTTGATTGGACGTGATTTGATTACGGATCATGCCCATACCCGCTGGGTACAGCGCGGAGCTGCCGACGGCCTGTATAATTCGAAAACCGATCAACCACCCAAAGCTGGGGGAAAACGGAGCCAAACAAGAGGAGAGCGCCACGAGTAACAACCCCGTAATGAATACCCGTTTGCGTCCGAACAAATCGCTCCATTTCCCCATAACAGGCTGTCCGATCGCACTTGCGAGATAATAGGTGGAAATGATCCATGATAAATCGGCAAACGTGAGCTGAAAATCCTGTTGGAGCCTGGTCAAAGCAACCGAGATCATCGTCGTATTCAGCGGATTTAACATAATGCCCAAAGCGACGGCGGTAATGAGATAAAATTCTTTGTTTTTCAATGATAGCGGCAATTTCAACGAACCCCCTGTCTGTGGCGGACTTATTATGTTTTCTGCTTGCAAAGGGGGAACCTTAGCGTAACGAGTGTGCCGGAAGAATCCGAAGAGATATGAATATCCCCGTCCATATCCTTGACGATCTGCCTGGATATGAATAATCCCAGCCCATTCCCCGTAGGTTTCGTCGTAAAGAAAGGAGTAAAAATCTTATCCTCCAGATTGTCGGGAATCCCCGGTCCGGTATCCTTGATCAGGATGGACATGTCGTGCTCGCTGTACGACTCGCTGATATGAAGGCTTCCCCCGTTGTCCATGGCTTCGATCCCGTTCTTGCATATGTTAAGGATCACTTGTTTTAGAAGGTCCAGATTCGCTTCAATGCTGGGAGAATTTGAATTCACCTGAAGCGATACTTGAATACTTTTCATATTCGCTTCAACATATACAAGCGGAAGAACCTCTTGCAGCAGCTTCGAAACGTTCACAGTTTCATATACACTTTCTTTCGGCTTGCGAAGCCACAGCATTTCACTGACAAGATGATTGATCCGGGCCAGCTCGGACAAAATCATCTCAACATAGTCCCGGCCTTTATCTATATTATTCTTCTTAAGAATCTCTCCGATCAGCTGCACGAATCCTCTTATTGCGGTAAGAGGGTTTCTGATCTCATGAGCTGCGCCGGCCGCAAGCTGACCCAGTACGGCATTGAGCTCCGATACTTGCAGCAGCTTCTCAAGCTTTTTTCTCTCCGTGATATCGATGGCCGACCCCACCACACCGGTGATGATGTCGTTCTCATAATAAGGTGCCAACGATTTAATCAACACCCGATCGCCCACCTCGACCTCAAAGCTCGTCGTTTCCCCGGCAAGAGCGATGTTGATATGGGGCTCGAAAAGCTCTAAAAGTTCGGGCGGAAACAGTTCGTTAATGGTTTTGCCGAAGCTGACTTCGGTGGTGAACCCCAGACTTTGAGCAATCTTACCTTCCGAGAGCGCAAACGTGAGCCTTCCATCCTGCCCTATCGTCAATTTGCAAACCATGTTGTCGACGGCTTTGATGGTTTGGCGCAGGTCGTTCTTTAAAGCGGCATGCAGCTGTTCCTCGAGCTGGCGCCTCCTTGTAATATCCCATCCGACCGTAATAATGCATTCCCTGCCGAATAGGTTTATTGTTTGAACCTTGAGAAGATAGGAAACGATTTCTCCGTTATCCCCTCTGAAGTTGACTTCTTTCTCAAGAACGTCATCATCCGTCAGCTTGGCTTTCACTTCATCTCTTTTTTCAGGATCTACATACAGATTTAATTGGTGCACCGTACGGCCTATGATATCTTCCTTTTTCCATCCGACCACTTTCAGAAAAGCATCGTTAAGAAAGATCAGCTTGCCTTCCTTAAACGTGGTGATCGAAACGAACTCTGAATTTAAATTGAGGATACGGCTGAGAATCAAGTCCAGTATTTCCGGGTTTTTATTTTCATAGAATTCTCGCTCGAACCGGCCGATTAACTCATCCATATCTGTTCCCCCGCTGATCGTCTGGAATCATGTAAATAACAGATTCTACATTCTCCGCCTATAGTCCTGTAAAGGTGTGTAAACGTCAGCGCAGAAAATATATCGGAATACACAGAATAGGCGTTATGATGCAGGACAACCCCATCGCAAAGCCGCTGATACCTCCCTGAAGCTCCGAGTCCCTGAGGATTCTCGCGGTTCCTATCCCATGAGCGGCGGTTCCCATTGATGTCCCGATCGCGATATCGCTGTGAACCCCTGTTTTATTTAACAGCCAGGGACCTGCAATGCTTCCGAACAAGCCTGTCAACACCGCGAATACACCGCCAAGCTCCGGGATGCCGCCAATCTGACGGGCGACTTCTATAGCTACCGGTGAGGTGACGGATTTCGGCAGCATGGACAGTAAAATATCCCGCGACCCATGGAGCGACCATACCAGCAGACAGGCCGATAACAATCCGGTTATACACCCGATCACAGAACCGAGCACAATTGCACGCAGCCGGCCTTTCATTTTCCGAGCGGATTTGTAGAGCGGTACCGCTAACGCAACGGTTGCAGGGCCAAGGAAAAAGGTAACGACGTCTCCGCCGACCTTGTAGTCTTCGTAAGGAATATCGCAGATAAGGAGCAATACAATTAAGCCTCCGGCCGCAACCAGCAAGGGATTAAGCCAATTCAGCCTTTTGTTCAAACGCAAAGCCGCAGCATACAACATAACCGTTATCGCAATTCCAAACAAAGGCTGTCGATAGAACTCTTCTACTCCCGGCATTGTGATCTCTCCCTTTCCGCTAACCAGGCGGTTGACCAGCCCGTTATGAGTAGGACGGCCAAAGTGCCTCCCGCCAGACTTAAGGAGATCGAAACCCATTCGGCGGCGATTGTCGGAAAGAAAACAATTGTCCCCACAATCGTTGGCGCAAAGAAAACCATCATATGCTTGAGAAGAAACTGCGCGGACCGTTCTATCCATTCCAGCTTGATCCATCCGCAAAACAAAGACACGACCAGTAAAATCAGGCCGATTACATTCGCGGGGAGCGGGATGTGCAGAAACTGGCGGGCAATGTAACCGAGGAACTGAAATCCGAGAAGTATGGCCAACCCCTGCATTTGTTCTGTCTCCTTTCTAATGCCGATATCCTTATTTATACCAAAATAAAAAGCCTGCATGAAGCGCAGGCGACGGACTGCTATGTCTCTCCTTAATTTGTATCCCCAGGCATACAGATTTATGTGAGTTGAAAAACAAATAGCAGGCCTGCGGCCCGCTATTTGCTTGAATCATTTTTATGGATGGAAATCCCGCTACTTAACCGCACCTGAAGTTAATCCTTCCATGAATTGCTTCGAAGCCAGCATGAACAGCAGAATCATCGGCAAGGAAGACAAAGCCAGCCCCGCGAACAAGACGCTCCAATCCGCGGAATACTCGCTGAACAGCGTAAGCATGCCTACGGGGATCGTTTTCCTCGTTTCTTCCTGGATGAAGATGAGCGGGAAGAAGAAGTCGTTCCATACCTGGATGAAGTTGATGATCATGACTGTCCCGAGAGCCGGCCTCATCAGAGGAATAATGACGCGCCATAGAATGCCGAAATCGGAGCAGCCGTCGATTCGCGCCGCCTCTTCCAGCGCCGAAGGCACCGTACGGAAAAAACCGGTCAGGATCAGAACTGAAATGGGGATTCCGATCGCAGTATAAATGCAAATGAGCGACCCTACGGAATTCAGCAAATTGAGCGACCTCATCAGCATAAACAGAGGAACGATTCCCAGCTTGATCGGGATCATCATCCCGAGCAGGAAAAAGAAAAACAAGAAGCCGTTCCACTTGAAATTGAACCGAGCAATGTAAAAAGAAGCCATCGCGCCGACAACGAGGATAATCGCCACGGAGACAACAGTGACAAAAACACTGTTGTACACATATTCGAAATAGGGAAGCTGATCGAACAGCTTATGGTATGAATCCAGGTTAATCGACTTTGGAAGCGAAATCGGATTTTTAAAAATATCGATATTCGTTTTTAACGAAGACAGCAGCATCAATAGGACGGGGTACAGCCCGATGAATGCAAACACGGTGAATACCGCGTACTGCCACACTCTTGTGCCGACGCCGATTTTCATGCTGACCCCTCCTCGTATAGTATCTATTGAAAACATATTTCAGTGTATTTCCAGTCCTCTGGGGCACTGGGTGCAAGCTACAAAATTTCCAATTGCTCATTGAAAATTTCATTAGGGGACTGGACTTTCCGGCATGCCTCTGGACAATGGAACTTAGGGTCCATTCGGGGCAATTCTCTCGCCTCCTGTAGCATCGTCTACTTCCTAAGTCTGTTTCTCCGGTACTCGCTCGAACTTCTTACCGCTGGCTGTTCCCTTCGGCAGCCCATGCCCGGCTATAGCAGTATCGGGGCAGCTCATGGACCGAAGTGAGTTCTCATATGCGAGGGTGACTGAGCGGCGAGTGCGCCGGAGGCATCCCGGAGAGTCTATTCCCCTGGATTCCCTAAAGAAAGGAGGAACTCTACTTGAAGTTGTTTGTCGGTATTGACGTCAGTTCACAAGAACTGGAAGCGTGTTTTATGAACTCGGATGGCGACAAGCTTGAGACGCTCAAAGTAAAGAATGATTTGGCGCATCCCACTTGCGAGACCGTATCGTCGCTTTGGCGGACAAGCATCATCTGAAATCCATATCGGGCTTGAGGCCACCTCGGTATACAGCTGGCATCCTGCCATGTATATGCACGAGGATCCGGCACTCAAAGCGCGTAAAGCCAAGGTGTTTACCATCAATCCGAAACTTGTGAGCAAGTTCAGGGAAGCGTACCCCGATCTGGACAAGACCGACCGCTTGGAC
>NZ_JXAL01000022.1 GCF_000829465.1 Cohnella kolymensis
GGGGGTTTTTAAACCCCCCGGGGGTTTTAAAGGGGGCCCCCTTTTTGGGGGTTTTTAAACCCCCCAAATTTTTCCCCCCGGGGGGAAATTTTTCCCCCCGGGGGGAAAATTTTTGGGGGGCCCCTGCAAATACTTTGACAATGAAGAAATATGTATACGCATACTGTACTCATCCAGATGGCCGACCGGCTTCCGTTGCCCACGCTGCGACCACGCCCACGCCTATACCATTCGTACTCGCCGACTGCCCCTGTATGAATGCGGATCGTGCCGCCTTCAGACTTCCCTCATTGCCGGTACGATTTTTGAAGGCAGCAGGACACCGCTTAGGCTGTGGTTCCAAGCCATTTTTCTGCACGCCTTGCCTGGCGGAATCTCCGCAATCCGCTTAGCATCGATCATCGGTACGACCTACAAAACCGCGTGGCTTATTTGTCACAAAATTCGTCATGCCATGACTGAAGCGGATAACCATAAGAAGCTCACCGGCTTAGTCCATATCAATTGGGGACAGTACGGCGCAAAAAAGGTGGTGCCCCTGACGGAGCGGGATAGTGGACATAAGGCGCTGAGAGGACAGATATATTGTGTGTGATTGACCGTACATTTTTCCGGCCTGGCTCATATAGTTAATGTAGGGTACAAATGCCCGGTCGACGGGGGAGCGAAGGAGCATGAAAATATCCGATTTCCAGACCAAAGACGTGATCAACATTGTCGACGGAAAGAAGCTGGGCCAGGTTAGCGATTTGGAGCTCGACTTGCGCCAAGGGCGGATCGACTCCATTGTCGTGCCTACGGCGACCCGACTGTTCGGTATGTTCGGCGGAGGAAACGATGTGGTTATTCCTTGGCGCAACATCGTGAAAATCGGCGCAGACGTCGTGCTGGTCCGGCTTGACGACGCCAAAGTTTATAGGCTGGAAGACGGGGAACACACAGCAAGATAGGCAGGGTAACTGCGCGGTTCGGGGTGCCTATGGTACACTGGGGTCGGAGGTGTGAATTCATGGAACCTTTTCTGCTTGAGGCGGATGAAAGAAAAGACGCCCTGCTCATGCTCCAGCCTTGGTGCGATTGGGAGGGTGTAACCGCCGGCTTTACTACCAGACACGCTAAGAACACCGCACTCCATGTGGGAGACGACCCCGACATTGTACTTGAAAACAGAACAAAGATTGCGCAACATTTGGGCTGGGATTTCGCGGCCTGGACATGTGCCGAACAGGTGCATGGCAATGAGGTACACGTTGTTACGCGAGAGGATGCCGGCCGCGGCCGCCTCAATCGCTCAACCGCTTTTGCGGATACAGATGCACTCATCACGAATGAACCCGACATCCTGTTGGTCATGTTTTTTGCGGACTGTGTTCCTCTTTATTTTTACGATCCGGTAACTGGAAGTACGGGGCTTGCGCATGCGGGGTGGAAAGGAACGGTTGCCGAAATCGCGGTAAAAACAGTGGAGAAAATGACGGAAGTTTTCGGTGTGAAACCGGAAAATTTGTACGCTGCAATCGGGCCATCCATCGGTAGCTGCTGTTATGAAGTCGATGATGCGGTGCTGAAACACGTCCGACCATTGTTAAAACAACTGCAAGAGGGTAATCATTCAATAGAGGATGAAATTATAATTCCTTCGGAAGCCGCCGATCGAGCCCGGCTTGACTTGAAACATTTAAACCGACATCTTATGATAAAAGCAGGAATTTTGCCGAGCCGCATCGAAATGTCATCATGGTGCACCGGCTGTCGAACGGACGTACTGTTCTCGCACCGCACAGAGAATGGTCATACGGGACGAATGATGAGCTGGCTCGGTAGAAAAAAGAGGTGAACGTTTCGTGACGTTACAAGACCGGTTACGGGACGTGAAGGACCGGCTGCAGGAAGCTTGCCGTCGAAGCGGCAGACAGTGCAAGGACGTTCAGGTGATCGCCGTGACCAAATACGTTTCGGTAGATACCGCCAGAACCGTAGTAGAAGCAGGAAATATCCATATTGGAGAAAATCGTTGGCCCGATGCCAGAGACAAATGGGAAGCCTTGAAGGGACAAGCCGTTTTTCATTACATAGGTTCTCTTCAGACGAACAAAGTGAAGGATATCGTGGGCAGGTTTGATTTCATTCACTCGCTTGACCGGCTTTCACTGGCGGAGGCCATCCAGAAGCATGCCCAAACTTTGGGCATAACGGTGCCGTGTTTTCTGCAGGTGAACGTGTCGGGAGAGCAGTCCAAGCATGGCCTTGATCCGGAACAATTGGGGCCATTTGTGCGCGGTCTGCAGGCCTTTGACCGAATCGCACCGATCGGGCTAATGACGATGGCACCTTATGAAAGCGAACCGGAAGATACTCGCCCGATTTTTCGCTCTTTACGCAAGCTGAGGGACGAGTTGAATCAATCCGGAACTTTGAAAAAGCCGATGCTGGAGCTGTCGATGGGCATGTCGAATGATTTTGAGATTGCGGTGGAAGAGGGAGCGACCCGGGTGCGTTTGGGAACGGTCTTGGTCGGGAATGAAATAGAGGAGGAGAAACCATGAGCGTCATGAACAAGTTTCTGAATTATTTCGGCTTGCAGGAAGAAGAGTTGGAACGGGAACGTGAGCGGACCAGCTCCGATGAAGAGCAAGAAATTGAAACCCCGGTCTTCGAAGCGCGTAAACAATCGGGAAAGAATAATGTTGTCAGCATACATTCCTCGCAGAAAAACGCTAGAGTGGTGCTGATTGAACCCCACAGCTATGACGAAGCCCAGGAGATTGCGGACCAACTCAAGTCCCGCCGCTCCGTGGTCGTAAATCTGCAGCGTATGAGAAGAGACCAAGCGATCCGGGTCGTTGACTTTTTGAGCGGAACTGTCTATGCGCTGGGGGGTCACATTTCCAAGCTTGGTTCCGACATTTTCCTTTGCACTCCGGACACGGTAGAAGTAATGGGTACGATTACGGAGATGATGTCGGAGGAAGCCGACTACCCAAAAATGAGGTGACTCCAGTTTGAATGAAATTGAAAGATATATAGACCTGCTTTACTCGATTTATTTTTACATGATACTGATTTATGTCCTGATGTCTTGGCTGCCCTCTGTTCGCGAAAGCTTCGTGGGGGAATTTCTCGGCCGGTTGGTTGAACCTTATTTGCGGCCGTTTCGGCGCCTGATCCCTCCGATCGGCGGAATGCTGGATATTTCTCCGATCGTTGCCTTGTTTGCGCTAAAATTTGTTGCCGAAGGGATAAGAGTCGTGATCAAGTTTTTAGTGCAGGGATGGGGATAAGGGGATCTTATGGCTCACCGAGAAATTTACGAACATTTTCACCCGGATGAAAAACCATTCGTGGACCGCGCCTGGGAATGGGTCGAGAGAGCCGCCGAACGTCACGAGACGAAGCGGACGGACTTTCTTGATCCCCGCCAGGCTTATATTTTATTCTCGCTGGCCAACCGGCATCCTGATGCTCAGGTGAGACTGGACGGCGGTAGCGCTGACGCGGAACGCCAAAGAGCAATTATCGCCCCGGATTATCGGAACATAGAAGTTGAAGATATGGGCATCGCGGTGCTGGATATTTCTTCGGATGACCGCCGCATTTCCGAGCTCGATCACGGAGACTATCTCGGTGCCTTGCTCGGACTGGGCATCAAGCGCGACAAAATCGGCGATCTGCATGTCAGGGAAGACGGCTGCCACGCCCTGATCGCGGAAGAGATCGGCGATTTCCTTATCGGGCATATGAAGCAGGCGCATCGTGTCGATGTCATGGTTTCGATGCTGCCGCTGTCCGCGTTACAGGAAGTAAAGATCAAGCTGGACGAGCAGATGTTCTCCGTTGCCTCGCTGCGGTTGGATGGGGTAGCCAGTGATGTGTTTCGTCTTAGCCGCACCAAAATCATGGCGCCTATCCGGGCGGGACGCTGCCGCGTGAATTGGAAATCGGAAGAGGATCCTTCAACGCTTTTGAAAGCCGGCGACGTTGTCTCTATGAAAGGTTTCGGCCGCTTTAAGGTTCTTGATGTCGAGGGTGTATCGAAAAGCGGGAGAATTCGTGTAAGAATCGGTAAATTTGTGTAAAGGGCAGAAGGATTTACGCAGATTTCGTCGAATTGAGACAGTGAATGAAACTGTCGAAATTATGAAGTAGGAGGTGCGCCAATGCCATTAACTCCATTGGACATCCATAACAAAGAATTCGGCCGCCGACTGCGCGGATACGATGAAGATGAAGTGAATGAGTTTCTCGATCAGATCATCAAAGATTACGAGGCTATGATCCGCGAGAACAAAGAACTGCAAAATCAGGTAGCGTCGTCACAAGAGAAGCTCGGACATTTCACCAACATTGAAGAAACACTGAGCAAAACGATTATCGTCGCGCAAGAAGCAGCGGATGAAGTGAGAAACAACGCCAAGAAAGAAGCGCAGCTGATCATCAAAGAAGCTGAGAAGAATGCAGACCGCATTATTAACGATTCTTTATCCAAGTCCCGCAAAGTAGCGCTTGAAGTGGAAGAGCTGAAGAAGCAAGCCGCCATCTATCGCGCACGCTTCCGCGCATTGGTGGAGACGCAGCTGGAAATCCTCATGCAAGACGGCTGGGACTCACTTGAGAGCAGAGAGCCCAAAGGCATTGAAGCGTGATCTAGCTAGGAATAGCGTGACAGGAAGATCCCTCGCCCGGGGGTCTTTTTTTATTTGGGCGTACGTAAATTTGACAAAAGCACCTGCAGAAAGTATAACAGGAATATAGGAATACGTTTTGAATGTCGAAGACGGGAAGCAGTAAGCATGTAAGGAGATCCAGAGAATTGGCGGCCGGTGCGAGCCAATATCCTCGAACATGCCGAATATCATCCCTGAGATGCCGTACTGAACACCGCGGACTGACGCGGACAGTAAGCTCGGCCGGCCGTCCTCCGTTACAGGGAACGCGAACGGACTATCCGCGCTGAGGCGCGAAATCAGCCGTTCGTTGCGAGTTGCCGGTCATTGTCTATGGATAATCAGGTCGGAACAAGGGTGGTAACGCGAGTAGACCTCGTCCCTTTTTGGGGACGGGGTTTTTATATTTTCAGGGCGAAAGGAAGAAAAATGATGCGTCGTGTAGATGTGAAAGAACGGGCGAGAGCCCGGGAACAGCGCGTATTGGAGCTGTGGAACAAAGAGGATACGTTTCGCAAATCGATCACGAACCGGGAGGGCCGCCCGAACTTCGTGTTTTATGAGGGGCCGCCTACCGCGAACGGAAAGCCGCACATCGGGCACGTGCTTGGACGGGTCATCAAAGACTTCGTAAGCCGCTATAAAACAATGTCCGGCTACCGTGTCGTGCGTAAAGCCGGCTGGGACACGCACGGCTTGCCGGTCGAGCTCGGTGTCGAGAAGCAGCTGGGCATTTCCGGCAAACAAGAGATCGAGAACTACGGCGTAGAGCCGTTCATTAAAAAGTGTAAGGAAAGCGTCTTTGAATATGAGCGCCAGTGGCGCGAGCTGACGGAAGCGATCGCGTATTGGACGGATCTGGACGATCCGTACATCACGCTGAAAAATGAGTATATCGAGAGTGTGTGGAACATTCTTGCCACCATTCATGACAAAGGCTTGCTGTACCGTGGACACCGCGTCAGCCCTTATTGCCCGGATTGCCAGACGACCCTGAGCTCGCATGAAGTGGCGCAGGGCTACGAAGACGTGAAAGATTTGACGCTACCGCCAAGTTCAAGGTGAAGGATACAGGAGAGTATATCCTGGCCTGGACGACCACGCCTTGGACGCTTCCCGCCAACGTCGGGCTGGCCGTGAATCCGGACCTTGACTATGTTCGGGTACGCCAAGACGGCGAGGTTTATATCGTTGCGGCAGCTTTGGCCGACAAGGTCATCAAAGGGGAATATGAAACACTGGGATCCGTCAAAGGACGCGAACTCGTCGGCTTGAACTATGAGCCGCCGTTCTCTTACGTTCCGTTGGACAACGCTCACCGGGTCGTGGACGCTGACTTTGTCAGCGATACAAGCGGAACAGGGATCGTGCACATCGCCCCGGCGCATGGCGAAGACGATTACCGCGTTTGCCGCGAGCACGGCCTCCCTATGCTGATGGTCGTGAACAACGCCGGCCGCTATATCGACGCGGTAACGGATCTTGCAGGCCGTTTCGTAAAAGATTGCGATGTCGATATCGTCAAAATGCTGTCCGAACGCGGACTTCTGTACTACAAAGAAAGACACGAGCACAGTTACCCGTTCTGCTGGCGCTGCAAAACACCGCTCCTTTACTACGCAACGGAGAGCTGGTTCATCAAGACGACCGCCGTTAAAGATCAGCTGATCGCCAACAATAAGACAATTAAATGGTATCCGGAGCATCTTCGCGACGGCCGGTTCGGCAAGTTCCTCGAAGACCTGGTCGATTGGAACATCAGCCGCAACCGTTACTGGGGCACACCTCTTAACGTCTGGACTTGCGAATCCTGCGGAAAAGAAAAATCGCCGCACAGCATCGCCGAGCTGCGTTCCCTAGCTGTCGGTTCCGTGCCGGATGACCTTGAGCTTCATAAGCCGTATGTGGATGCCGTTAAACTTAAGTGTACCTGCGGCGGCGAGATGGAGCGGACTCCTGAAGTGATCGACGTGTGGTTCGACAGCGGTTCGATGCCGTTCGCGCAATACCACCACCCGTTCGAGAACCAAGAGAAGTGGGAGCAGCAGTATCCTGCGGATTTCATTTGCGAAGGGATCGACCAGACTCGCGGATGGTTCTTCAGCTTGCTGGCTGTGTCGACGTTGTACAACGGTAAGCCGTCATATAAATCCGTTATCTCCACCGGCCACGTCCTGGATGAAAACGGCCAAAAAATGAGTAAATCCAAAGGAAATGTCATCGATCCGTGGGAAATCATCAACGAGTTCGGTACGGACCCCTTCCGGTGGGCTCTTCTGGCAGACAGCGCGCCGTGGAACAGCAAACGTTTCTCCAAAGGAATCGTGGCGGAAGCCAAGTCCAAAGTGGTGGACACACTCGTTAACACGCATGCTTTTTATGCGTTGTATGCCACCATCGACGGGTACGTGCCTTCGGAGCATAAGAAACTGCGTTCCGGCAACAAGCTGGACCGGTGGATTTTGTCCCGGTTGAATTCACTGGTTGCGGTCGTACGCCGCGGTCTGGACGACAACGATTTCTTGAATCCTGCCAAGGAAATCGAGCAATTCATCGATGAGCTGTCCAACTGGTACGTCCGCCGTTCTCGGGACCGTTTTTGGGGCAGCGGCCTGAGCGAGGACAAAATCAACGCCTACCAGACGCTGGGTGAAGTCCTGCTCACGCTGTCCAAGGTGATTGCGCCGTACGTGCCTTTTGTAGCGGAAGATATCTACGGCAACGTCGGCGGAGAAGGCAGCGTGCACCTCGCGGACTATCCGCAAGCGGATGAATCTGCGATCGACCTGCAACTGGAGCGGGATATGGCTACCGCACGGAACATGGTTGAACTAGCGCGGAATATCCGAAACGAAGCAAACATCAAGACACGTCAACCGTTGTCGGAGCTGCTTGTGTCGTTAAGCGGCGAGTTCGATTTTGCCGGCTACGAAGACATCATCAAGGACGAAATTAACGTCAAGACCATCACACTTGCGGGTGACGACAGCGGCTTTGTCAATTTTAATTTGAAACTGAACCTTAAAGTGGCTGGGAAAAAATACGGCAAAAACGTCGGTCCGATCCAGGCGGCTTTAAAAGGATTGGCTGCAGACGAGGCACAGAATGTCGTGGAAAAGGGTGAGTTCGTATTCGTGTCACCGGAAGGTGAGACGTTGGTAATCACTCTGGATGAGCTGCTTGTGGAGAAGGAAGCCAAATCCGGCTTTGCTTCGGCATCGGGCGGCGGGTTGACGGTTGCGCTCAACACAGAGATCACGCCTGAACTGGAACAGGAAGGCTGGGTGCGGGAGGTTGTCCGGGCTGTACAGGATACCCGCAAAAAGCTCGACCTGCCAATCGAGCAGCGAATCGATCTCGTGCTGGATGTGGATCCCGAGCTGGAAGCCGCACTTCAGGCATTCGACAACGTACTTCGGGAGAACGTATTGGTCAATGAAGTGATGTTCGGGAAGACTGACGATATGGAACAAGTGCAAGCGGGGGAGAAGTTAATCGGGCTTGCTATCGTCCGGGGAGCATAACTTTAGCTTACAAGCTAAACATAATAAGGAACACCAAAAGACGAGTTCTTCCGCCTGCGGCCGTATGGCCGGGGCGAGGGCTCGTTTTTCATTCGGCGGACGTCGAGAGGAGCATAGAAAGATGAGCGACGGTTCCAAGAATGGAAGAACGGATCGGATCAAAATGAAAATCTCCCCGAGCGCGACGAGAGAACTGGCTGAAGAGGCGAAAGAACTGCGCGGACACTGGGTTTTGTAACCGAACGGCTTGAGCGTTTGGCTGCGGAAATGGAGAAAGCGGAGCTCCGTGAATACGTGGATTTGATGAGCAAACCTTGGCAATTAATCTGGCGCAACGTCCTGTCCGGCACATTCCGAGGCGTCGGCATCGCGCTCGGCTTTACGTTCTTTGCCGCCACCATCGTCTGGCTGCTCCAGCTTCTCGGCGCGCTCAACCTCCCAATTGTCGGTGACTACATCGCCAATATCGTTCGAATCGTACAGCGGCAGCTGCAGATTAATCCCTATTGATGTTGGTTTAACACCCTTATGTTCGCTATCCCGGTCGTTCAGGGTGTCGTGGGTCGTGTGTCCCTTATGTGCACTATCCCGTTCGTTCAGGGAGCGGTGCGTCGTCGGATCTCTGATGTGCGCTATCCCGTTCATTCAGAGTGTGGTGCGTCGTCGTCCTTATGTGCACTATCCCGTTCGTTCAGGGTCTGGGTGGTAGTGCGCCTATGTCCGATCATCCCCTTCCATCAGGTGGGCTACGTAGCTCATACGGCACTTGGCGTGCTTATGTCCACTATTCCAGTCGTTCAGGGTGGCAGTGTGCTTATGCCCGCTATCCCCGTCCATCAGGCGGGCGGGATAGTAATATGGCACTTGATAGGCTTATGTCCACTATCCCAGTCGCTCAGGTCGTTGTATGGCACTTGGCATGCTTATGCCCACTATCCCGGTGGTTCAGGCTGGTGCGCATCGGCAGCCGGGGCTGCTCACTTTCAACCTTTCAAAGGAAGTATTGGACATTAGGCTGCTAAACCGTGCTGGTTGGGCCAACCTGATGGAAAGGGATACTGGACATAGGGTCTCGAAACAGTGGTACAATCGACAACCTGACGCAAGGGGATAGTGGACATAAGGGTCAAACACTGCTGGTTCCGCCTCCTGATGGAAAGGGATAGTGGGCGTAAGCCTGCTAAACATAGGTCGTGCGCGCCCCTGATGCAACGGGATAGTTGGGCATAAGCGTGCTAAAGAGCGCGCGCCTGACGCAACAGGATAGTGGACGTAGGGCCGTGAAACAGTGGTGGTTACGCCTATCCTGATGGAAAGGGATAGAGGACATAAGAAGGGTGAGAGTCAAACTGGTGCTTGCGCCCTCCTGATGCAAAGGGATAGTGGACATAAGGGCGGCAACCCCTAATCGCCGCAAATGGTCAGCGGGAAGTGTCCGCCCAGTCGCCGGGGCCGTCGGGCCATTCGGCCATGGCGTCGTCGGACTCGAGGAAATGCTCGCCTTCGCCGCGGTCGAGATAGTTCCAGTACGCTTGGTTGCGGACGACGATCGTGTTGCGGCCGGTGATGTCGGTGGCGAGGAAGCTCTCGATCGGCTCGACGAAGCCTTCGTTTTCGTCGTTCTCGGCATGGACTTCGTCATAGTCCTCGATCTGACGGTCGTAGACGAGGGCAGGGCTGTTTGAGGTTCCGTATGAGGCGACAATCTGCCACGTGTCTTCTCCGTCGAAACCTGTCCACTCATCAGACTGTCGTCACGGCTGGTCCGCCCGTAAGGCGGGTTGCGCACAGCCTCCTCCGCAGGCCGCTCGTTGGAGACACCTTGACGAGGCTCGTGCTCAATGCAGTAAATCGCTGTAGGCAAAGCCTCCAGACGCTCCATCGGAATAAACTTGCCGCACTCAGCGCAGTGCCCGTACTCTCCGGTACCGATCCGTTCAAGCGCATCCTGCACACGTTCCATCCGAAGCACATCGGCACGCAATAGGGCCAAGTCTTTGCCCCGCTCGAACGTCTCCGTGCCGATATCGCCGGGATGGTTATCGTACATAGACAGCTCGTTCGTATATTCAAGTTGGGATGCGGCGAATCCGTAGTGGTCGTTATGCTCGCGCTTTTCCAAGTCGTGCTTTTCCTGCATCAACCTGCGGCGAAAATATTGCAACCGCTCTTTGTCCATCGGAGATTTCATGGCGTCCGCTCCCTTCATTTTTTCACTGCATGTAGTTTTCACCGGAGCGGTTGGTTTTACGAGCGCAGCAGCTCGGACATGACTGGAGCGTCTGTCGATTTTTGCTTGCGGTTCATGGACTCACTGTTCGGCATTGTGATAAAATCAACACGTTGGACAAACGATGAAAGGGCGGTACCCCTCGCATGCAGCAACAACGTGTTTGGCCGGTTTGGTCTTATTATGCAATCGCTGTAATCGTATTTATTATTGATTATGTCAGCAAAAAAATTATCAATTCCACGGTGGCCCTCGATACGGAGCGGATCCCGGTTATCGGAGATTTTTTCGTGATTTCGCACATTCGTAACAGAGGGGCAGCCTTCGGGATGCTTCAGGAGCAGCGTTGGTTTTTTATACTGATAACAGTCGCCGTCGTGGCCGGTATTGTATGGTATGTTCAGCGTTCTTACCGGACAGGCAGCCGTCTGCTGCTAATTGCGCTTGGAATGATTCTCGGCGGAGCGGCGGGAAATTTCCTGGATCGCGCGCTGTATGGAGAAGTCGTCGACTTTTTGCAATTCAATTTTGGCAGCTATACGTTTCCTATTTTTAACTTGGCGGATTCCGCGATTGTCGTGGGAGTGGGCTTGGTGATTGTGGACACGCTTCTGACCATGAAAGAGGAGAATAAACCGCATGACAATGGAGAACAACCCCGAGAACAGTCAACCGTCTGAAGAATGGGAAAATGAAGAGGAAATCGCAGGCCGGCATGAGTGGACGGTAGAGGAAACCCAGGCAGGCGAACGGATAGACAAGTATATTACCGAGCAATTGTCGGAACAGTCGGTGTCGCGTTCACAAGTGCAGGACTGGATCCGCATCGGCGCGATTACGGTCAACGGCGGCACGGTTAAGCCTAACTCCAAAGTCACCGCCGCAGACCGCATTGTCGTTAATATACCGGCACCTGAACCTTTGCAAGCTGTGCCCGAGAACATTCCGATTGAAATCGTGTATGAGGACAGCGATGTCGTCGTCATCAACAAACCTCGGGGCATGGTCGTCCACCCGGCACTCGGGCATCCCAACGGCACGGTCGTCAACGCGCTGCTGTATCACTGCAAGGATCTGTCCGGCATTAACGGTGTCATGCGGCCCGGGATCGTCCACCGCATCGACAAAGATACGTCAGGTCTGCTGATGGCAGCGAAGAACGATATGGCTCACGCCTCGCTGGCCGCACAGCTGAAAGCCCACACTGTGACCAGGCGTTACGTCGCACTTGTGCACGGAGTAATGCAGCATGACAAAGGTACCATTGACGCGCCGATCGGGCGCGACACGCAGGACCGCAAGCTGTACAGGGTCACGGATAAAGGCGCGAAGCACGCGGTGACTCATTTTATGGTGCTGGAGCGTTTTGATGAATATACGTTGCTGGATCTGAAGCTCGAGACCGGAAGGACTCACCAGATCCGCGTTCACATGAAATACATAGGGTTTCCGCTGGTCGGCGACCCTGTCTACGGCGGCAAAAGCGGACGCACGCTCGACATGACCGGACAAGCGCTCCACGCCGCAATACTCGGCTTCGAGCATCCGCGCACAGGCGAATACCTGGAGTTTGCCGCGCCGATCCCTGAAGATATGGAGCACTCGCTGACCATTTTGCGAACCCGGTGAACAAGCTAGGCTGCGATTTCTGCAAATGATCGGTGAAAAAATCCATGGCGATCTGCGCCTGTATGAGGCAGCATAGGATGAGAAACCATTCGGACGAAGGAGTGTCGGCAACGTGAGCGTTGAAAAGTACCAATCGACCTTTATTCAAGAACAGTTCGCAAACCGCATTGGCGGAGCCAATTACGGAAAAGATACGAATATCTACAAATTTGAAAAAATCAAAAGAGCGAAAGCCGCTGCCCGCAAAACCCACCCCAACGTGGAATTGATCGACATGGGAGTGGGCGAGCCGGACGAAATGGCGCATGCCGGCATCGTGGCCAAGCTAGCTGAAGAAGCAGCCAAGCCGGAAAACCGCGGATACGCCGACAATGGCATTCCTGAGTTCAAAGCGGCTGCGGCACAGTATTTGAAAAAAGTTTTTGGCGTCGACGGCATCGATCCCGAAACCGAAGTTCTGCATACGATCGGTGCGAAACCAGCACTCGCTATGCTGCCTACAGTGTTCATCAATCCGGGCGATGTCACCATTATGACGGTCCCTGGATATCCTGTGATGGGCACTCACACCAAGTACCTCGGCGGGGAAGTCTACAATGTGCAGCTGACGAAGGAAAACAACTTCCTTCCGGATCTGGACGCCATCCCCGAGACGATCGCACGCCGCGCGAAGCTGCTGTACCTGAACTATCCTAACAATCCGACGGGCGCTGCGGCGACCGTGGAATTTTTCGAAAAAGTCATCTCTTGGGCGAAAAAGTACAACGTCGTCGTCGTACATGACGCGCCATATGCCGCTTTGACCTATGACGGCGCGAAGCCGTTCAGCTTCTTGTCCGTACCGGGCGCGAAGGATGTCGGTGTCGAGCTGCACTCGCTGTCCAAGTCGTATAACATGACCGGCTGGCGGATCGGTTTTATCGCGGGCAACCCGCTGATCGTGAAAGCGTTCGGCGATGTGAAGGATAACAGCGACTCCGGTCAATTCATCGCCATTCAGAAAGCTGCGGCCTACGGCCTGGCTCATCCGGAAATTACGGAAGAAATCTCTGCCAAATATTCCCGCCGCCATAATATGCTGGTAGCCGCACTGAATGAAATCGGCTTCCATGCAGAGAAACCGAAAGGCTCTTTCTTCCTTTATGTGGAAGCGCCGAAGGGAATTGAAGGCGGACAACGTTTTGAATCCGGCGAAGATTTCTCGCAGTATCTGATCCGCGAAAAGATGATTTCCACCGTGCCATGGGACGATGCGGGTCATTTCGTACGCTTCTCGGTCACATTCATCGCCCAAGGCGAAGAGGAAGAGCGACGCGTTATTGACGAGATCAAGCGTCGCTTGACCGATGTAAAATTCGAATTTTAATTCATATCTTTGCATAAATATCCGCTTGACACTTGTTGTCGAACATGTCATACTGCATTTAAACAACAGTACCTTTAACTCAGTCCCGTGAGACTGGCAAGGTGGCGCATATTCGAACGTATCCAGGGTTGTCCCAATTACAGGCGGTACTCTGCCTGCCAATAGGGCACTTAGGTAGGCCCTGCGACGTTCACAAACCTGCAGCTAACACCTCCTTGCGTCTGACGCAAGGAGGTTTTTTTGTGCCATCAACATCAACTCGAGGAGGTCTCGCTGTGCAGGACACACACGTCCTCATGGATGAATCGGCCATCAGGCGGGCACTTACACGGATTGCTCACGAAATGCTTGAAAAGAACAAAGGAATACACGACTGTGTCCTGATCGGCATCCGCACGCGAGGCGTTTACCTGGCCCACCGGCTCGCGGAACGCATACTGGCCATTGAAGGCCAGCCGATCCCTGTCGGAGAGCTCGACATTACCGGTTATCGCGATGACCGGCCGGACGACAAGCAAGCGGATCACTCCGCACACAACGCCGACCTGCCTTTACTGGTGAAAGACAACAGGATTATCCTGGTCGACGACGTACTGTATACCGGCCGCACCATCCGAGCCGCAATGGATGCCGTCATGGATTACGGCAGGCCGCAATCGATTCAGCTTGCGGTGCTGGTCGACCGGGGCCACCGCGAGCTTCCGATCCGGCCCGACTATGTCGGCAAGAACGTACCGACTTCACGATACGAAGAAATTTCAGTGGCGCTCAGCGAGATCGACGACAACGATTCGGTCACCATCCTTCATCCACGGGAAGCAGAAACAGTCACCAGCAGCAAAGAGCAATAGAGGAGGCACAGCGAGATGGCGACATGGATCATTAACGGACAAACAATCAGTGCGGAAACCGGGATACTCGAAAAGAAACACGTCAAGGTGGAAAACGGCAGCATCGCCGAATGGCTCGACGCAGCTTCTCAGCCGGATACAGCCGGCCACGAGGTAATCGATGCGACAGGCAAGCTGATTTCACCGGGTTTTATCGATATGCACGTTCACTTGCGCGAGCCGGGTTTCGAATACAAAGAAACGATCGCAACCGGCACGCAGTCCGCAGCCAAAGGCGGCTTCACAACGATCGCGCCGATGCCGAACACGCGCCCGGTCATGGATACGCCGGACACCATCCGGTACGTGCTGGATAAAGCGGCCACCGAAGGCGTCGTCAGGGTTCTGCCCTATGCAGCGATTACGAAGAACGAGCTGGGCCGGGAGCTGACGGATTTTGCCGCGCTGAAGGAAGCCGGAGCCATCGGCTTTACCGACGACGGTGTAGGCGTGCAGAGCGCACAAATGATGAAAGACGCCATGGCGTTGGCCGCTTCATTCGATATGCCGGTCATTGCACACTGTGAGGACAACACGCTGGTGGAAGGCGCAGCCGTCACCGAGGGAGCATTTTCACGCAAGCATGGGTTGAAAGGCATCCCGAACGAATCCGAAGCGATTCACGTCGGCCGGGACATCCTGCTGTCGGAAGCAACCGGCGTGCACTACCACGTCTGCCACGTCAGCACGGAGCAGTCGGTACGGCTCATCCGCCTCGGCAAATCGGTCGGTGTGAAAGTCACTTCGGAAGTGTGTCCGCACCATCTCCTGCTCTCCGATGAAGATATTCCGGACAGCATGGACGCAAATTGGAAAATGAACCCGCCGCTCCGCACCCCGAAGGATGTCGAAGCCTGCATCCAAGGGCTCGAGGACGGCACGATCGACATCATCGTCACCGACCATGCGCCGCACAGCGAGGAAGAAAAAGCGCGCGGCATGGAAAGAGCGCCTTTCGGCATCGTCGGTTTTGAAACGGCGTTCCCGCTGCTATATACGAAATTCGTCCGCACCGGACGCTGGACTTTGGACTTCCTGCTAAGACGCATGACAAGCGACCCGGCCCGGCTGTTCGGCCTCCCTTACGGGACGCTGCAGCCCGGCGCGCCGGCTGACCTTACACTTGTTGATCTAGAGAATGAACGGGCAGTAGATCCCGATAACTTCCTGACCAAAGGACGCAACACCCCGTTCGCAGGCTGGAAACTGTACGGCTGGCCGGTGCTCACCATGGTTAACGGCCGAGTCGTCTGGACCGAAAAGAACGGCATCAACCGCTGAGGAGTGATTGGGATGCAAGCGAGATTACTATTGGAAGACGGCACATTGTTCACAGGGCAAGGCTTCGGAGCGGAAGGCGGCTCCGTCGGCGAAGTGGTTTTTAACACCGGCATCACCGGTTATCAAGAGGTATTATCCGATCCTTCTTACTGCGGCCAGATCGTAACGATGACTTTCCCGCTGATCGGGAACTACGGCATCAACCGCGATGACTTCGAAAGCATTCGCCCCTACATTCACGGATTTGTGGTCAGACGCCATGAATCGGTGCCGAGCAACTGGCGGGCGCAATATACAGTGGATCAATTGTTAAAAGAGTACGGAATCGTCGGCATCAGCGACATCGACACGCGCATGCTCACAAGGATTCTTCGCCGGCACGGCACAATGAAAGGCATCCTCACCACCGGCAATGAGAGAGTGGAGGAGCTGCAGGAACGCCTCGGCACAACACAGCTGATGCGCAATCAAGTGGCTTTGACTTCTACGAAAAGCGTGTTCTCGAGCCCGGGTGACAAAGAGCGGATCGTGCTGATCGACTACGGCGCAAAAAGCGGCATTCTCCGCGACCTGACCAAACGCGGCTGCGACGTCGTCGTGGTGCCACAAGATACGACGGCTGAAGAAATCCGCCGCTTGCATCCCGACGGCATCCAGCTTTCCAACGGCCCAGGGGATCCGAAAGACGTGCCCCAGTGTGTGGAAACGCTCCGCGAGCTGCTCGGCGAAATTCCGATTTTCGGTATTTGCCTCGGACATCAGCTTTTCGCACTCGCTTGCGGCGCGGATACGGAAAAGCTGAAATTCGGCCACCGCGGCGGCAATCACCCGGTGAAGGAACTGGAAAGCGGACGCTGCTACATCACTTCCCAGAACCACGGCTACACCGTTAAAGAAGAATCGCTCAACGGCACAGACCTGGAAATCACGCACATCAACAACAACGACAAAACGATTGAAGGACTCAAGCATAAGAAGTACCCGGCATTTTCGGTACAATATCACCCTGAGGCGGCTCCGGGACCTTTTGATAGCAGCTATCTGTTCGATCGTTTCCTGGATATGATCCGGGAGCACAAAGGCGCCAACCCCGAACGGCCGCGCCAGGCGCAATTGTCCGAGACGCTGAAAGGAGAGCTGCAGTATGCCCAAAAGTAACGCACTCAAAAAGATTCTCGTCATCGGCTCCGGTCCCATCGTCATTGGGCAAGCGGCAGAATTCGACTATGCGGGCACACAAGCTTGCCAAGCGTTGAAGGAAGAAGGCCTCGAGGTTGTGCTGATCAACAGCAACCCGGCCACGATCATGACGGATACGAATATCGCCGACAAGGTGTATATCGAACCGATCAACCTGGAATTCGTATCCCAGATTATCCGCCAAGAGCGTCCGGACGGCTTGCTGCCGACGCTGGGCGGCCAGACCGGCCTCAACATGGCGGTCGAATTGGCGCGCGCAGGCGTGCTGGAGCAAGAAGGCGTCAAGCTGCTCGGAACACAGCTGGAAGCGATCGAGCGTGCGGAGGACCGGGATCTTTTCCGGGAATTGATGCGCGAGCTGGAGCAGCCGGTTCCTGAAAGTGAAATTGTCACGACCGTACAAGAAGCTGTAGATTTCGCAAATACGATCGGCTACCCGCTGATCGTTCGTCCTGCCTATACGCTTGGCGGAACTGGCGGCGGTATCGTGGCCAATGAAACCGAGCTGCGCGAGACGGTTGCCAACGGAATCCGTTACAGCCCGATCGGACAGTGCCTGATCGAGAAGTCGATCGCCGGCATGAAAGAAGTAGAGTATGAGGTCATGCGCGACGCCAACGACAACTGCATCGTCGTCTGCAACATGGAGAACTTCGACCCCGTCGGCATTCATACCGGGGACAGCATTGTCGTAGCGCCGAGCCAAACGCTGTCGGACCGCGAGTACCAGATGCTCCGTTCCGCATCGCTGAAGATCATCCGCGCCCTCAACATCGAAGGCGGCTGTAACGTCCAGTTCGCGCTGGACCCGCAATCCTACCAATACTATGTGATTGAAGTGAATCCGCGGGTCAGCCGCTCATCGGCGCTCGCTTCCAAGGCGACAGGCTACCCGATCGCCAAGATGGCAGCCAAAATCGCCATCGGATATACGCTCGACGAAATCGTGAACCCGGTTACCGGGCAGACTTATGCTTGTTTTGAACCGACGCTCGACTATATCGTAACGAAAATCCCACGCTGGCCTTTCGACAAATTCACTGCGGCGAACCGCAAGCTCGGCACGCAGATGAAGGCGACAGGTGAAGTAATGGCGATCGGCCGGACTTTTGAGGAATCGATCCAGAAAGCGGTGCGATCCCTCGAAATCGGCGTACATCGGCTTCTGCTGAAAGGCGCGAACGAGCTCGACGATGAAACGTTGAAGCAACGTCTTGTGAAAGCGGACGACGAGCGTCTGTTCCTCATCGCCGAAGCGTTCCGCCGCGGCTGGATGCTGCAGCAGATTCAGGAACTAACCAATGTCGATTGGTGGTTCCTGGACAAAGTCGAACGCATCGTCCGCTTCGAAGATGTCATCCGCAGAGAGCCTGGCCTCACCCCGGAAACCCTGCTCGAAGCCAAACGCAACGGATTCACCGACCGCGCCATCGCCGAGCTGCGGCGTGAAGGTCATCCAAGCGGCACACTGACGGATGAAGCGGAAGTCCGCACTCATCGTATGAACCAAGGCATCAAGCCGGTCTACAAAATGGTTGACACCTGCGCCGCGGAGTTCGAGGCGACAACGCCTTATTACTACTCCACTTACGAGACGGAGAATGAGGTTCTCCCGAGCAAAAAAGAAAAAATTATCGTCCTCGGCTCCGGTCCGATCCGGATCGGCCAAGGCATCGAATTCGACTACTCGACCGTGCACGCCGTCTGGGCGATTCGCAACGCCGGATACGAGGCGGTCATCATCAATAACAACCCGGAAACCGTGTCGACCGACTTCAGCACCTCGGACCGGCTGTACTTCGAGCCGTTGTTTTTCGAGGATGTCATGAATGTCATTGAACAGGAAAACCCGATCGGCGTCATCGTGCAATTCGGCGGCCAAACGGCGATTAACCTGGCGGCTCCGCTGTCCAAAGCGGGTGTCCGCATTCTCGGAACCTCGCTCGAAAGCATCGATGAAGCGGAGGATCGCAAGAAGTTCGAAGCGCTGCTCCGCAAGCTGAACATTCCGCAGCCAAAAGGAAAAACGGTCACTTCCGTCGACCAAGCTGTCGGCACCGCACAGGAACTGGGTTACCCGGTTCTGGTTCGCCCGTCTTATGTGCTCGGCGGACGTGCAATGGAAATCGTCTACTCCGACGATGAGATGCTTGCCTATATGAAGGAAGCCGTGGAAATCAATCCGCTGCATCCGGTTCTGATCGACAGGTATATGCTCGGAAAAGAAATCGAAGTCGACGCGATCTGCGACGGAGAAACGGTGCTCATTCCCGGCATTATGGAGCATGTTGAGCGTGCGGGCGTTCACTCGGGCGACTCGATCGCGGTTTATCCGCCGCAGTCGCTGTCGAATCATGTGAAACAGCAAGCCATCGACATTACGCTGAAAATCGCCAAAGAGCTGAAAACAATCGGCTTGGTCAACATCCAGTTCGTCGTCTGGCAAGAGAAGGTGTATGTCATCGAGGTCAATCCACGTTCTTCGCGGACGGTTCCTTTCCTGAGCAAAGTAACGCGGATACCGATGGCGAACCTGGCAACTCAAGCGATCCTCGGCAAAAAGCTCACAGAGCTGGGTTACCAAGACGGCTTGTGGCCGGAAGACGAGTTCGTGTCGGTGAAAGTGCCGGTGTTCTCTTTTGCCAAGCTGCATCAGGTCGACCCGACGCTTACTCCGGAGATGAAATCGACCGGCGAAGTGATGGGCCGCGATCGCTCTTTCGCGAAAGCACTGTACAAAGGTCTCATCGGCTCCGGCATGAAAATCCCGACTTCGGGATCCATCATCGCCACAATCGCCGATAAGGATAAAGCGGAAGCGATCGAGATTCTGAAAGGCTTCTACCATCTCGGCTACAAGTTGATCGCCACAGGCGGAACAGCGGATGCACTCGAAGCCGCCGGGTTGAAGGTTCGCACGGTGAACAAGCTTCCCGACGGATCGCCGAACATTGTGGATCTCATCCGAAGCGGCGAAGCGCAGTTCGTGGTCAATACGCTGACCAAAGGCAAAGCGCCGGAGCGTGATGGATTCCGCATCCGCCGCGAGGCGGTAGAGAACGGCGTCGTCTGCTTGACTTCACTGGATACGGTCAACGCGCTGCTGAAGATGCTGCAGTCGCTGCGATTCTCCAGCGAATCGATGCCCGCTTTCCAAGCCTAATATGGCATATCGCCCGGTCTTCCCGCATCAGGCGGGGGGGTCGGGCTTCATTATGAATTTTAAGCCGGAAAGGGGCACACATATGGCATCACTAACGATGAAGGAAGCCGCCGATAAAGTGATGGTGGCGTTGGACAAACCCGACGCGGCATTGGCACTGGCGCTTGCGAGCGAACTGTACGGTACGGGCTGCTGGATGAAGGTCGGCATGGAGCTGTTTTACGCTGTGGGTCCTGCTATTGTGCGGGAATTAAAGGCTCGGGGTTTTCGGGTATTCTTGGATTTGAAAATGCATGATATTCCGAATACGGTTCGCGGAGGCGCGCGCAGCATCACCCGGCTTGGAGTGGACATGTTCAATGTACACGCGGCGGGTGGAGCGGCCATGATGAGCGCGGCCGTCGAAGGAATACAGGAGGCTGCGGCTCATACGACGGCGGCGCCGATTGTCATTGCCGTAACCCAATTGACGAGTACAAGCGAGCAGGTGCTCAACGAGGAAATCGGAATTGCCGGCAGCGTGGAAGACGCCGTTGTGCGCTATGCGCGATTTGCCCGGAAAGCGGGGCTTCACGGCGTGGTCGCCTCCCCTTTGGAGGTGGCTGCAATCAAGAGTGCGTGCGGTTCGGATTTCATCACGGTAACTCCGGGAATTCGTCCGAGCGGCGCAGATGCGGGCGATCAAATCCGGATCACAACGCCAAGCGATGCGGTCAGAGGCGGCACGGATTACCTTGTCATCGGCCGACCGATCACCGGGGCACCGAGACCGGCCGAGGCGCTGGAAAATATTTTGAAGGAGATGACCGAAGCATGAGTAAAGTGACATTGGAGCAATTACCGGCAGCGATCGCAGGAAATCTACTGGATATCGGAGCCGTAAGCTTGCGGCCGAACGAGCCTTTTACATGGACTTCCGGCATTATTTCGCCCATCTATTGCGATAACCGCTTGACGATGAGCTTCCCGGCCATCCGCGATTCGATTGCAGAAGGCTTCGCCGCCTTGATCCGCGCTCACTATCCCGACGCAGAAGTCATCGCCGGAACCGCCACAGCGGGAATCCCGCATGCGGCTTGGGTTGCGCAGAAGCTGAATCTGCCCATGGCATACATCCGCGACAAGGCCAAAGGCCATGGCAAACAGAACCAGATCGAAGGTCTGATCAAGCCCGGCCAGAAAGTCGTTGTCATCGAAGACCTCATTTCCACCGGAGGCAGCTCGCTTAAAGCAGCGTTGGCCGTAAGAGAAGCAGGCGCAGAAGTGCAGAGTGTGCTTGCCATTTTCACCTATCAATTCGCGAAAGCCGAGCAAGCATTCGAAGAAGCAGGCATTCCGCTGCGCACTTTGTCGAACTATACCGCATTGGTAGAAGAAGCCCGCCGCCGCGGCACAATCAGCGATCAAGACGTTACTCTTTTGCAAACCTGGAGAGAAAATCCCCAAGCCTTCGGCAAATAATGATCTGCACAAAGCCTGCAATCTGCGGGCTTCAACACCACGAAGGGCCGTTAGCATCAATGCTGGCGGCCTTTTGTAACGACGAGGAAGTATATTGTGGCAAATCCATAAATATAAGGTAAGCCACCTGTTTATAGGTTAGAATGGAACGATGCAAACAAAGTGGGAGTTGTCATATGGCTAACAATGAAGTGATATTGACTCAAGAGGGTTTTGATAAATTACAGTCGGAGCTCGAGGAGCTTAAAACTACAAAACGAAAAGAAATTGCTGAACGGCTTAAAGTTGCAATCAGCTATGGTGATTTAAAGGAAAATAGTGAATATCATTCGGCAAAGAATGATCAGTCGTTCATGGAAACGAGAATTAAGATCCTGCAGAATATGATCAAAAATGCTCGTGTAGTCAAGTCGCAGAGTTTAGACGTTACAACTGTTCAAGTGGGTTCTACAGTAATTCTCCATGATATAGAATTTGCCGAAAATGTGGAGTATACAGTTGTAGGTCCAGCCGAGGCTGATGTGACGAGTAATAAGATATCGTACGAGAGCCCCTTGGGTAAAGTACTCCTGGGAAAAACAAAAGGCAAAAATATCAGTGTAAACGCGCCTTCCGGAATAATTAAATACGAGCTGCTCGAAATAAAAATGCTGTAACAACGCCATTTTGATTCAAGAAATAGTTATACTTGTCTGAGAAGGATTTGAAATTATATCGCGCCTCCGGTCCAGGCTCTTATCTCCTCATCGGTTGCCAGGACGCTATGAGAATCGGAGATTTTCTGCTGAATGCCCTTGGTATAATCGACTCCGCTGGTTGCGTAATCATACGATATGGGTACCCGCTTCTTTTCTTTGATCGGATTGGCATGAGGGATTGCAGATAAAAGGGACTTGGTATACGGATGGACCGGATGATCGAAAATTTCTTGGGTTGTACCCGTTTCAACCAAATTACCCAGATGGAGAACCCCGATACGGTCGGATATGTACTTGACCATAGACAAATCATGCGCGATAAACAAAAAGGCGGTGTTGGTCTCTTCCTGGATATCCTTCATCAGATTGACCACCTGAGCCTGAATGGACACGTCGAGCGCGCTGATTGCTTCATCGGCAATAATCAGTTTAGGCTCCATAATCAGAGCCCGAGCAATGCCGATGCGCTGGCGCTGCCCTCCCGAGAATTGATGGGGGTAGCGGTTGGCGTGCTCCCGAGAAAGACCGACCTTGTTGAGAATCCGGTCAACCTTTTCCTTTCGTTCCTGCTTTGTTTTATATAACTTATGAATATCCAATCCCTGTGCGATGATGTCGATGACCTTTTTCCGTGGATTCAGGCAGGCCATTGGGTCTTGAAAGATCATTTGCATTTTGGTACGAAGCAGAACCTGCTCCTTTGCCTTGAGTGGACCGGATATGTTCACGCCTTGAAAAGTAACTGTGCCTGAGGTTGGCTGGTACAAGCGAATGATCGATCTGCCGATCGTGGACTTTCCACTCCCGGATTCGCCTACAAGCCCGTAGGTTTCTCCCTCGTGTATTTCAAAGGATACGCCGTCCACAGCTTTTACCGTAAATTTATTGCTCATTTTAAAATGCTGCTTTAAATTCGTAACTTTCAAGAGCGGAGTTGTTTCCATGGGCTCCCCGCCTCCTTTACGACCTTGTCAATCCTTCGCCGCAGCGTTTCGGACATCTCCACCTTTGGCGCGTTTTCATGTAGCAGCCAAGTCGCCGCATAATGAGTGTCCGTGACTTTAAACATGGGCGGCTCCTGTTTGAAGTCAATCTTAAGCGCGTGGACATTCCTCGGTGCAAAAGCGTCTCCCTCAATCTTATGGAGCAGATTGGGCGGACTGCCGGGAATGGTATACAGCTTCTCGTTCTCTGAGTCGATGTCCGGCATGGAGGAAAGCAGCCCCCACGTATAGGGATGCTTAGGATCGTAGAATATCTCGTTGACCGTTCCCCGTTCCACAATTTTACCGGCATACATCACGGCAACATAGTCGGCTACCTTGGCCACTACACCCAAATCATGCGTGATATAGATGACGGAAATATGGGTTTTCGCCTGAATTTCCTTAATTAGCTCCAAAATTTTAGCTTGAATGGTCACATCCAGAGCGGTAGTCGGCTCGTCGCATATCAGCACCTCCGGATCGCACGCCAGCATAATGGCAATGACGACTCGCTGCCGCATCCCGCCGGATAGCTGGTGGGGATAATTCTTCATTCGCTTCTCCGGATCGGTGATACCGACCAGCCTCAGCAGCTCCAGGGCACGCTGATAAGCCTCGGTACGCTTTTTCTTCAGTTGGTGGATGATCATACTTTCCATAATTTGTTTGCCTATGGTCATTGTGGGGTTGAGCGATGTCATCGGATCCTGAAAGACCATGGCAATTCGCCTGCCGTTTATCCGGGAACGCATTTCCTTCTTGGATAACTTCAGCAAATCTTCACTGACTTTTTCGCCATCGCGGTCATAGTTAAAGATAATAGAGCCGGAATTGATTTTTTGATTTCCGCTCAGGATTCTCATAATCGCTTTTACGGTAACCGATTTGCCGCTTCCGGATTCCCCAACGATGGCCAGGGTTTTACCCTTATACAAATCCAGATCCAAGCCTCGAATCGCATTCACCATGCCATTGGAAGTCTTAAAGGATATGGATAAATGTTGAATGGAAAGCACAGTTTCGCTCATCTTGAACGCCCTCCTACATTTCCTTCATTTTCGGGTCCAGCGCATCTCTGAGTCCATCGGCCAAGAGGTTGAAGCTAAGCATCAACAGGGCGAGCACAACAACCGGCGCTGCGATCATATAGGGGTATATGGTCATGGATTTGAAGCCTTCGCTGATTAACGACCCTAGGGAAGCCATGGGCTGAGGAATGCCAAGACCGATAAAAGCGAGGAATGCCTCCGTAAAGATGGCGGTCGGGATCGAGAACATCGACATGATGATGATCTGTCCGAAAATATTAGGTAAGATGTCTTTGAAAATAATCGCGAAGTTGCCGGCGCCCAAGGTTTTGGAAGCCAGGACAAACTCTTGTTCCTTCAATTTAAGCATCTGCGCCCGGGCCACCCTGCTCATACCAATCCAGCCGGTTATCATCAAGGCAATCGTAATCGTCACTAGCCCCGGCTTGAGGATAACAATCAGCAAGGTCACAATGACCAGATTGGGAATACCGCTCAAAATTTCGATAAATCGTTGCATTGCGTTGTCTATCGAGTGGCCGTAATATCCGGAAACCAGGCCGTAAATCATACCGATCAGCATATCGATGGCTACTGCGATGGTAGCGATATAAAGAGAAATGCGCGTGCCCATCCAGGTGCGAGTCCACAAATCCCGGCCAAGCGTATCGGTCCCGAAAATATAGTACACATCGTCAAGTCCCTTTTGCTCATAAGAGTTGATTCTATTGGCGACGCCATTGAAAATAAACGAGTTTTCAAAGCCTTCAATCCGAGGAGCCAGGCTTTTGTGCCTAATATTAACCGATTTATAAGTATGATCGCTCATCATCGGACCGACTATGGCAAATAAGGAAATGATCAAGATCATGATGAGACCGACTACAGCCCCTTTGTTGGATTTAAAACGAATAAACGCGTCCTTCCAATAGGATTGGCTAATATAATTGTGGTCGATTTGAACTCGCTCGCTATTGTCTGCCAATTCAAAGTCGCTGCGATCGAACGTCGGAGTCTTGTTACCCATGCTTGTCCCCCTTAGCCAAACGGATTCTCGGATCAATAACCCCATACAGGACATCGACTATTAGTGTGAGCGCAATAAACAAAATGCTGTAGATGAAGGCCACGGCTATAATGACGTTGTAATCGTTGACCTGGATGGCCATAACGAGAAGGCTGCCGATTCCCGGTATGGAGAAGATCTGCTCAATAACCAGACTTCCTGTCATCAAAGCGACCACCAGCGGCGCAAGCACGGTAATAATAGGAATTAACGTGTTGCGCAGCGCATGGACGAGAATCAATCTTGGCCTCTTTACCCCTTTGCTTTCCGACAACAGCATATAATCCGAGCCAAGCACTTCAATCATTTCGGACCTGGCAAAACGAGCAACCGTGGCCAAGGTAAACATGGAGAGCGCTATGGTCGGCAATATTGTGGAGACAAACGGTTGTGAAGAGGCATATAGAATCGGAAACCACCCTAGCTTTGAGGCGAAATAATAAGACAAAGCCAAAGCAAACACGTAGGATGGAAAGCTGACGCCGATAACGGAAATAAAGGTCGTCAGGCTGTCAACGAAGCTGTTGTGTTTTAAGGCAGCCACAATGCCCAGAATGAGTCCGATCAGCGTACCCAGCAGTATAGCCTGGATGCCTACCTGTATCGTAACCGGAAGACGAGCCTCCAGCATGGTGGATATCGGCATGTTCTTCTGGATGACATAAGAAACCCCGAAATCACCGCTCAGCATGGCCTTGATATAAAGGATAAAGCGGCTTAGAACCGGCTGATCCAATCCGTATTTGGCATCCAGTACCGCTCTTTGCGCCTTGGTTATCTTTTCATCGTTAAAAGGCGATCCTGGCATTAACTCAAGCATAAGAAACAGAATCAGCAAAATAACCAGGATGGTAACAGCCGCAAGTCCCAACCTCCTGAGCACATACTTGTTCAATACATTCACCTCTCAAAATACCGGATTACAGCCGCAGAAAGTCCGCGCACTATAATCCGGCTGCAGTGGTATCCGTATAAGCTGCCGATCAATTAATAAAGAGGCCTGCCTGCATTTTACTTTTTGTCGGCATTCTTGTAGAAGATGTTAACTCCTACGGAATGGAACTCAATACCCGTTACCTCAGGCTTGATGAGTACCGCATTCCCTTGCTGATAGATCGGGAAAATGACCGCTTGGTCCATGACGATTTTTTCTGCCTTTTTCAAGGCTTCCCATCTTTCTTCCGGCTTGCTTGCAAGATCACCTTTGCTGGCGCTATTGACCAAATCGTCATACTCTTTGCTTTCCCATAAGCCATAGTTGTTCGGGCTGCCGATCGTCCACATGTCCAGATAAGTCATCGGGTCGGCATAGTCGGGCCCAACGGGTAAGTCCAACTTGGTAATTACCTTCCTGCATCAGCTCGACGCGGTTCTTCTTGGGCTGTGACTTGAGTTCAAAGCTGACACCCGGCAGGGTGCCTTCGATTTCAGATTGAATAAACTGCGCGACATTGGTTGCGGATTCCGTATCTTCGAACAGGAGTTCAAGCTTGATCGAGTCAATGCCAAGTTCTTTCTTTGCCGTTTCCCAATATTTCAGTGCCGCGGCTTTGTCGGTTGAAGGATAGGTACCGGCAGTTTCCCGATAATCTTTACCGTCCGGACCGGTTGCAAGAAGCGTAGGAACGGCGAAATCGGCTACGATCGCGCCATCCTTCAGAATATCGTCAACGATGGCTTTTTTGTCATAGGCCAACGACAATGCCTTGCGCAGGTTCAGATTCTCTAAGCCGGGAACCTTCTGATTGGGAGACAGATACCAAAGGTAACCGGCCATGATATTCTGATAATCCTGGCTTTGCTGATAGTTGACAATCTGTTCCCCGGAGAGCTTCACATAGTCGAGATCGCCTTTCTCATAAGCCAGAATCGATTGCTGGGTGTCTTTGATAACCTGATAGTTCAGGCCATCCACTTTTATTTTGCCGGCGTCGAAATAATCCGGGTTTTTCTCAAGATAGAAGGTAGTTCCACCAACATCCCAGGTTTTCATTTTGAAAGGACCATTGGCCAGCAGCGCGTCGGCTGTCAGAGCGTATTCGGTGCCTTTTTCCTTATAGAAGGCTTCGTTAATAGGATAGAAAGGGGGGAAGGACATCAACGAGTTGAAGAAAGGAATCGGACGGTCGAGCTCGACAACGAGCGTCTTATCATCAGTTGCTTTGACGCCCAATTCATCGATGGTTTTTTCGCCGGCTACGATCGCATCGGCGTTTGTAACCCCGGCCACGCCCATAATGAAACTGTACTCGCTTGCGGTTTCGGGGTTGACCAGACGCTTCCAGGCAAATTCAAAATCCTTGGCTGATACAGGGGTTCCGTTGGACCACTTGGCATCGCGAATGGTAAAAGTGTACTTTAAGCCATCGGCGCTCATATCAACCTTCTCAGCCATGGCCAATTGAGCCACACCAGCGGCGTCAATCGTATACAACCCTTCCATGGTCGCGGCAATGACCTCGAACGACAAGCCGTCGGTTGCAATGGCGGAGTCCATGGAGGCTAGCTCGACATCCTTGCCAAGGTTGATGACCTTCGCTTTGGCGGGACTGGGACTAGCTGACGGCGAATTGGTCGAAGCAGGCGCGGAAGCGGTTTCACTTGGCTTCGAACTGCTGCAGCCGACAAGCAATAAAATGACCGAGAAGATTGCTAAAGTATTCTTTACACTTCTCAAAACTGTTTCCCCCCAGATAATATATTAAAAAGGTTAAAAATCCCGTACAAAAAAGGTTATTAACCATTTCCCATAATTATACAAAGACGTTATTTTAACGTCAATCATACATATTTTATGGTTTAAATGGAAGTCTTTGTGGTTGGAGCGAATTGACTTCTGTTTTACCGTTTTATTAGCACTGTTATAAAACAAAAAATCCCCCGCTAGGCGATGGCACTTCAACCGGGACAAATGCCGGCAGAAACGGCAGCCTGTTCCGAGTAACATCATGATGACAATACACTCTGGAAGCCACGCAGGACTGCCTATTTTTATAAAGCTAACGGGTACGATAAAGGAAATTGGACGTTGTTCAAGAGCGTTGACTTCACTTTTAGGATAAGCCTTTATTTGGTGGTATAATGGAGTGACTCAGCAGCTTATGAATAAATCTGCTGAGCATAGAAAGGTTGAAGACTTATGCCTGTATTGCCCGTATTTCAAGACTGGAACCAGAAAGTGAAGAAAACCTTTAACGCAACCAGTAATGAATTGGTTTTGACGGTTAAAGAGGCGGGAGACTCATTAGGTCTTTCTAAGGATGAAATGAAAATATTTGTGAATAAAAACAGTTTGACCAAAGTCCCCATCATGAGAAGTACGAATAGGTACTTGTTGTTGAAAACTGAAATAGATGATGTCGTGGCCTATACTTCGCAGGCATGAACAAGACACCAAGAGGTGTCTTTTTTTCTATGAAAAAGCTTATAGTGAGCGCTTCTAGGTTTCACTTTATGAGGAGGGAAGATATACATATGAAGCGTATCATCATCATTTTGTGTGTACTCACGATTATTACTGCCTGTTCTGGAAAAGGCGGATTAATATCTAATGGATCTGAGTCCTCCTCTAGTTATCCAAGTGCGGTTGCTTGGAACAATACGCTCTATGGTCTTTCCATAGCAGAAGTACCCGTCAAAGATGTAGGCAAAGAACTCGGAAGGATTGATCGTGTTCAATCTCCAATGCCGCTCAATAACGGAGAGTCAAATGACAAACCAGTGGGAACAACACTATTTGAAATAATAGGGAAAAGCACTCAAGAAGAGATTGCAATTAAAGTTGGAGACGTTTTTTTTAGTGCATCAAAACTTGGTCCGCTGAAATAACTTGCTTATCGTGTCCCTAAACTAAAGTGGGAACGATAGTGGAATAAGCCGCTGATTCAGCGGCCTTTTTGCTTTTGCAGCTACCGGGCAGTTATGAGTAATAAAGGAAAAGGTAAGAGGATTAGCGAAATTAGGGTTTATTATCATTTGGGGAGGGCGCTAGATGAATCCGGGTTGGAGAGACATAATCATTGCTATTATGGACAGAGGAAATCCAGGCCCCTGCCCAGAGTGTGGTGAGAAGTGTGATGATCGGTTGTAAAATCCTCAATATCATCGATTGAAAATTCCCCACCAAAAGCCGACATTCTCTCCGAGAGGAGAGAGTCGAGATTGGTTAAGAACGGGGAGTTTTTTCGTATGAAAGACATGAGGCAAAGAGCAATGAGCATAAGTCAAATCGCAGAGGAACTGGGGCGAGATCGAAAGACTGTGAGGAAGTGGTTGGAGCAAGACCAGCCAAGTAGCTATTCACAGCGTAAAAGTACTGCCGGAAAGCTAGATGGCTACAAGGATTACATTCGGAACCGCATGACAGAGGGTTGTCTAAACGCTATGGTCATTTTGGACGAGATCCGTGAGAGAGGCTACACCGGGAGCAGCACAATCCTTCGTCTCTTCATGCAGCCGCTTCGCCCAACGATGCAATCGAAAGCAACCGAGCGGTTTGAGACTAAGCCGGGGCAACAAACACAAGTGGACTGGGGACATTTCAAAGTCCAGCAAGAAGACAGATTCAAGCGGTTATATGCATTCGTCGCGGTCCTCGGTTACTCGCGGACTATGTATGTTGAGTTTACTGAAGATGAGCGACTCGAAACACTAATGGGCTGTCATACCCGGGCTTTCGGTTACTTCGGCGGAGTTACGCAAACCTGCTTGTATGACAATATGAAAACTGTCGTTGCCGGTCATGACGAAAACGGCGAGGTTCTCTGGAATGAGCGGTTCGCGCGCTTTGCGGATCATTACGGATTTATACTCCGGCGATGTAAACCGTATCGCGCCAGGACACTGGCTGACCTCATAATACGACGGGTACAATAGTTTAATAAAAATGAGCAGCTGGCCGAAACTCGGTGCTGCTCATTTTTTGTGCAAACAGGGAAGGATTGTTCAATATCATTTAGGCTCAACTTGGTTGCACGAGTTTATAAGTTTTCGGAAAGTGCTCATTTAAAGGTACTTACTTCTGTGACAAGCAGCGAAAAATTGTATCCAATATTATCTAAACATGTGCTACGATGATGAAATATCGATTGCTTTATCATCATAGTTGGGAGGATTATACATGAGCGTACGGTTTATTAAGGCGGCCGTCATTTATTTTTTGATCGGAACGATTCTTGGATTAGTCATGGGAAGCACCCAAGCTTTTGAGTATACTTCGGTCCATGCACACATTAACTTGGTGGGTTGGGCTTCGTTAGCCATCATTGGCCTTATCTATAAGGCGTATCCGGAATTAGGAGACGCGAAACTTGCGAGGATCCAGTTCTGGCTGCACAACGTCGGCCTGCCGATGCTGATCGTGAGCATGGTCATCTTCACGACGGACAGTCATGAGGTTGGAATACCTTTTGCAGTGCTTGGCGGTCTGCTCATCATCGTGTCAGTCATACTGATGACAGTTAACGTGTTTAAGCGGTTGAGGTCATAAGATATAAGGCAGAAGAAGCGTATACACTGCTCTGCCTCAACGGGTACGATAGTGGAATACATGGCTGCATCAGCGGCCTTTTTCATTTGTTCAGCTAACGTGATCATCACTGAACGAGGTACCCATTTTGCAGCAATGGAAGCGCCGGATCTTCTGGTTCCGGACATTCAATTCTTCCGCCGTTACCGCTAAGCTAAGTAATGAAGACCGATAAAACAGGGTGGGGGCTGCAAGTATGAATTCAGTGAAAAAGACCCGAAACAAGGGGCCGGCAAACGGAGAAGAACCTGCCAGCGTACTCAGTTCACGCGACTTAAATGGTGCAGAAAGAGGATACTATAATCGTCAAAAAATATGCCTCTGCCTTCGCAGGAACATCTCTAGCTTCACTTTTAACTGCGAGTACTCCCATCGTACAGAGGCGCTCTTTTATTTTCAAATTCCAAATTATTCGTTCCACAGGAATTCTAACGGGTACGAAATAGTTCAATGACACCAGGCTGCCGACATTCAATCGGCGGCATGTTCAGCTATTGGGCAGATTAATTTAGTAATGGTAAGGTGAACCGTATCACCAGTAACGGCAAATTTACGCGTAGCGCCAAAATGGTATAATATAGAAAATCCTGAAGGATTAAACGTCAGACGAACACAAAGACGAGGAGTTGAAGTTATGAAATTTCTACTCACATCTGGAGGCATCAATAACAAAAGCATACACGACGCGCTGGTTGACATGCTGGGCAAGCCGATCGCCGACTCCAACGCCCTGTGCATCCCCACCGCGATGTACGGACACCCCTGGGTCGGCCCCGGCGTCAAAGCCTGGCAGTTCATCAGCGGGAATTCCGAGGATCGCATGGTCGACCTGGGCTGGAAGTCCGTCGGTGTGCTGGAGCTCACAGCGCTGCCAAGCATCGACGAAGACCGCTGGGTGCCGCTGGTCCGGGAGACGGACGTCCTGCTGGTGGCGGGCGGCGACGCCTCTACCTGTGCCACTGGATGCGGAAATCCGGATTGGCAGACCTTTTGCCGTCGCTGCGCGCAGTCTATGTGGGACTGAGCGCCGGGAGCATGGTGATGGCACCTAACATTGGTGAATTCTTCGTTGGCTGGACTCCACCGGGCGGTGGCGATGAAACGCTGAGACTGGTCGATTTTCAATTTTTCCGCACCTGGATCACGAGATGCTGCCGTATAACACGATGGCTGCAGCAGAGAGATGGGCCGCCGGGATGCAGGGGCCAGCGTATGCAATTGATGATCAAACCGCCATCAAAGTAATCGATGGAGCTGTCGAAATTGTATCCGAAGGGCATTGGAAACTGTTTACGCCATGATCTTACTATGCTGCTAGCTTCTTGGTGCAATCTCGAATGCACCGAGTACTTTAAATCGATTAAACTCCCTCGGTTTGATTCGATTTTCTCACTTAAGCTCGTGTATTCGCAGGATTTCATCTTCCATAGAATCGGATAGCGAAAGAAAGAGAGTTCATTTGGTAAGCTTATTCGTTAGAAGGCATGCGGGAACAGTGGTTGAGGTTGCCTCACCCAATTCGTACCATATGCTGCACGTATTCTCCACGATGCCCTTAGCGATTTTCACTCCCATGTCTCAACGGGTCAAACGCCCTTTCATTCCTTCGTCACATCTATCTAAGGGGTGGAGGTCGGTCTTTCTAACGGAACGGGTCGGAGCCCTTTTGCGTAACACAATGTCGACCCAACGGTGGATTTGATTCACTGCACTTACAAGCCGCTTAACAACCGTTTCTCGGTTTGACATCAGGACTCGCAGCTCTTCGTATTCAGCGGAATGGAAACGGACAGGGGAGTAGTAGCCGTTTTTCACCATGTCAGCAATTACAAGCGCATCCTTTTTGTCACTCTTAGATCGTGTATTGTCGCGGTTTTCTTTGTTCTTCTTGACCAGGTGAGGGTTAACAAGGACTGCTTCAATCTTTTTATCTTTAAGCCAATGAGCAAGGCTGAGCCAATAGTGGCCTGTCGGCTCCATGCCGACGATTATCTTGTTTAGCTTATACAAATCTAGTAAATCGCGTATCCAGCGATCGAACGAGCGGAAGCCTACTTCATCATTACTAAATTCCAAAGGATTACCCAGAGCAATGCCGCGGAAGTTCACAGCCCTAGCAACGTGGATCTCCTGTGCGATATCTACACCGACAACTAGGTGATTAACGGTAATGTTTTCAATGAGTTGATTTTGCTTAACTTGTGACTTAAACTTCATAGTAGAGCGACCTCCTGATGTGGGATTTTAAGGGCTGTAGACCCGTTGCGTACTCCCATCGTACAGAGGCGCTCTTTTATTTTCAAATTCCAAATTATTCGTTCCACAGGAATTCTAACGGAAACAATAGTTCAACTAAAAAAAACTAATTTTTGGGGTGCAACGTGGATAATGACGTGTTTTTGCGGGATATCCAAGCAGATGACCTGCCGATTTTTTTTGAACAACAACTAGACGCAACCGCCAATTTTATGGCAGCATTTACTGCTAAGGAACCAGGAGATAAGGATGCTTTTAAGGCGCATTGGGAGAAGATAATAAACAAAGAAACGATTATTAAGAAGACGATAATATATCATGGCAAAGTGGCAGGACATGTTTCAAGCTTTGAACAGTTCGGCGAACAGGAAGTAAGCTACTGGATCGGACGACAATATTGGGGACAAGGTGTGGCGACTAAAGCACTCTTTCAATTTCTAGATTACATTAATGTTCGTCCCCTTTATGCTCGCGCAGCGAAGGACAATACTGCTTCTATCCGAGTTTTGCAAAAATGTGGATTTAAGATTATAAGTGAGGACAAAGGATTTTCCAACTCACGTTCAGAGGAGGTAGAAGAGTATATTCTAAAGCTATCCTCATTGCAAGCAATCGCGGACTAAACTAACGGGTACCGATAGCGCAATAAACGGTAGGGCTGCTGCGGCAGTCTTTTTTTACGGAGCAGTAGTCATCAGTAAAGCTTGCTGCCGATATATAAAATAATTGGTCTATGATGAACAATATCGCTTTTATGTTGAGGAGGATTTGAGATGGCGGAAATAACGGTCAGCGTTAATTTTACAAACAAAAACTAGCGTGAGCAGATACAAAGGAGGATCACCGATGAACCTTGCCAACAAGATCACATTGACACATCCTGCCATGACATCAATAAGGGAGTATACTGATGATCAAAAAAATGCGGTTCCTAATCTTGTCCGCTATAGTGGCATTGTGCGGGTGCAGCTCAGTTGAGACATCTTCACCTACTCACAACACAGCGGACTGTGTGGCCCAAATCAAAGAATGGCGTTCACTGAATGCGTCGAGCAATTTACCGGAGAAATATGCGAGTTTACACGTGATTGATACTCACAACCATGATGCGAATTCATACGAAGTGTCGCTCCCTCTTTGGGATAAGTTTCATATTGAGCAAGTTACACTATTAGGACATGTATCGAGGGAAACTTCGGTTCTAACTGATGAGTTGGCTTGGAAAGCTTATTCGGAGCATCCTGATAGGATCTTTCCTTATTTTTCAGGAATCAACATTTTTGAACAAGAAGGTATAGATAAAACGCGTGAGAATTTAGAAAAAGGCTTTATGGGAATCGGAGAATTGGCGACTTCCTCTACTTCGCCGATCATTCAGACAGCAGAATGGAAAGCCGATGATGCAATGGACGGAAAGTTGCCCGAAATTTATGAAATGGCAGGAAAGTATAAGGTGCCGGTCCTTGTGCATAATGATTTGAAGGTGGAAAAGCTCGAGGAGGCATTGGACACATTTCCAAAGACAAAATTCATTTTTGGTCACCCGAATGTGACAAACAGTCCGGAGCAAATCGACGAACTCATGAAGAATCATCCCAATTTATTTTTTGATATGTTTGCGGGCTATACAGCGTACAATTCCCGTGACCCTTATGAATTAAAAGACTACGTGGATGTTATCGAGAAATATCCCAATAGGGTATTTCTTAGTACCGACTCGGGCATTGAGTTGAAATATGAAGATGCAATGACGGCGTTGTATGAATTAATTGATCTTTTGTCCCCCGAAACGGCATGTAAAGTATCACATGAGAATTTTTTAAAAATAATGAATGAGCAACCGGTTACTTCGACCCAGCGCGAACGGATTAAGGATCTGGCAGTGAAGCTTGGAATCTCGTATAAAATGCCCGAAACGAAGCACGGTGCTAACAAACTGATCTTCGAACTTACTCAACGCACCAGCGGCAATACGGATACAAATGTACAAAACAGACATGTCCCGGCTGTTGATTCTGTCAATTCAAAGGAAATAGGAAAACTCTCTGAAGCCGATATCGTTGCAATTTCGAGGGATCTGTTAACAAAATTAAATGAACGTTTGTGGAGCAAGGATGCAATGGTGAAAGCAAGGGATGATTGGGATGATTACTACAAAGAACTGTTTTTCCCAGAAGCACTAAGTTCCGCAGCACAAGCAAGCTACCAAAACCTTCCTGAACTCAATAGCTACGAATATAAAAGACCGTCATTTCAAAATGAAGAGGTTAAAAGCAAGGCAGATTTCTTTGTTTACACGGGAGAAATGAATGAGGTTCTGAAAAATTCCCAAGGGGAGTCTCCTTTCCTGACCTTATACAGGGTATGGATCCGCCGTGATAGCGATACCAAATCCTATAAGATCGAAAAGCTTCTGGGAGTAGATATCAAAAGGTGATGCGGATAGCTCGTTCTGCCATAAGTGCACGATGGCGGCTCGACTTTTTCCGTGATCGCTTCGGGTGACGGGGCCGGTCCAGTTGGTGGATGCAGAAGGCAACCCGTTCGAGCACAAAGAATCGTTCTCGCTGTGCCGGTGCGGGGGTTCCGGTAACAAGCCATACTGCGACGGCACGCACAAGTCGATTGGCTTCGAAAGCTCGCCGAGAGCGAAGAAGGAATAGTTCTTGGCAAGCGACAACCCGGTCTCGAGACGAGACCGGGTTGTTTGCAAGAATAATTCCCTAACAAGAACCCTTGATCTGTTTCTTTCGCTCTTCTAAATCAGAGCGTTTTTGTTTCGCCATTTGCTCCCAACGCTCGGAAAGCGAATCGCCGGTTTCAAATCCTTCTAACAAAACTCATAATACGAACGGGTACGATAAAGTCACGGATTAGTACGCAGCGGCGGCCTGATCAATGGACCAATCATTCAGCTAACATGGGAAATAAGATATGTGAATTATTCTCCTCCAATTCTTTTTTTCCTACTATCTGGTCTGAATCAGTTTTGTTGAAAGATAAAAGAACCTGTACTCATTGCACGAGTTCGTATAGAGATACGTCCTGATTGAGTAATGCCAATTCGGGCTATGCCAAATGGTCTTACTGTAATGGACTCAATCCCATTGAGGAGCACAACAAAGGAATTTCGGCTATTGTTAGAAATTGCAAAAGTTCCACTCAGTGTTCTGGGAAGTACAAGTAATGTTTGGGTACTTGAGTTTGGTAAGTTAAACGAACCTGTAAAGGAAAATCGACGCATGTAGTCCCACCCCGCTTCTGAATTCTAATATTTAGACTATTCACAGAAACGGATTATGCTTGGATGCTTATAGCGTCGATATTTATTAGCGCCGCGGTTTTTTTGTATTATGGATATAACGTTCTTACTTTTGTTTAGTGTATACGCCGCGTTGGTTATTTTGCCCTAACCCACATGACCGGCCGTATACCCAGTACAGTATCCACCTTTCGATGATATACCTGATAATCAGAAGAAACTATGCGCGCTTTGTCGGTGCTGCTGTAATAAGGGGTGGAAAGCCAATAATCAATTGGCAAAACAGAAGCGGTCTTAGATATATCAAATAGCAGATCCACATCATCTATAGACGGCAAGGTTAAATAAGCTGAGTATATCTTCCGAAATGCCCGATTACTGTCCTGAGAAACATATTTAATAGGCGAAAACCAGTAATGGGGCCGATCCCCGCCATCAGCTTGTTGCCAGTTTTTTTCGTTACTAAACGCAGGATAATCTGCTTTTTGAATGCGATTCTTCTCGTCATGCGTAAACCATATATCTATTTTGGCATTCAAATTTTTTTGAATGCTGGCTTTTGCATAATCGTTAGATCGTTGATCATACGCACTACGATATAACGCCTCTTTAGCGATAACCTTTACCCAAACGTTGCTTTTCTCCAAAACATACCATTTAATGGGTTTACCATCTATGCGGCCTAGTGTTATGGTTTCCGGATTGCTCGGATATAAGGAAATGACGACTAAAAAAGGCACGGAGCAATGCCAATTCGTCTAAAAGTTCGGCTTCTAAAATCAAGATTGTCCAACACTAAAAGGAAAATCAGGATATCCAAATGCACATTAAATAAAAACATGTGCTTTTGCAAATCCGCGTTTCCGTTGCTCACAATAGGGATTATGAATTGTCCCGCTGCTGCACCCAAAAGCGCCAACCTCAGCAAGATGCTGTATAAGCTAGCCTTTTTCCTAAATAAGGCAATCAAATTTACTAAAGTCAGGGCCAAGACAATGGATAAAAATACAGAGGCAAAGCCAGAAAAACGCTTTCTGATGCTCTCCCAAACATTCATTCTAAAATCAAACAATAAGTCCGCTCGCTCGTTTGACAAATTAATATTGGTTAAATAGGTGGGCCTAAGAGGTAAAGCCGCCTCGGCACTTACATCCAGCTTTTCAGCAAAAAAGGCAGGATGGGTCAAATAATATTTTAAAACTTCGATTTTGCTTATTCGGTCAAAAAACAAAGACTGAAAGTCTGAATCAAAATTGTTATAGGGATTTAAAGGGTGTTCAACGTAGGCGTTTATGGATTCCACCTTGGACAGTTCAGGCGGTAAACCCAGATCTTTGGTGGCCTGTTCCGGCATCGGATTGTTGTATAAAACGCCAAAAAAAACAGCTTGAAACGTGGTAACATTTTTCATCCATTCGGGCGCTTGCTTCACATAATTGTAGGATGCAAAAAGCATAACCACTACTGAAACGCAGATAATGATTTTTTTCCTCATCCCTTCATTTTTGATCGCATAATAAGCGAGGGGGACGGACAACAACAAAGTTGAGGGAAAGTTGGCCGGTTTTGAGCCGGAAAATATAAACAGTGACAGGATCAAACCTAAATAGACAAAATAGCTGTGTTTATCCTTTTCAAGATATAAAAGCAGGACAAAGGATAAAATTAGAAAAAATAAGTGTAGTTGATTCTCCAAAAAAAAGAGTTGAAGTAAACCAAATAGCCACAATCTAAAAAAAATAAAAGCAAAAACAATTTTAACGGCAATATTGGAATACGTATTGTTTTTCCACTTTTCCTTCAGAAACAAAACCAGGGCAAATGCGTAAATGATAATAAATTGAACCGTTTGAAATAACATGTTAAACAAGCTGGGATCGCGTTGTACAAGTTTGTTGGCTAAGGCATTAAAAAATAGGGCTATTTTAATAAAGATAAATTGCGTGGAGTAATATCCTGCAGGATTGTCTGTAACGGGCAGAAACATATTTATAAAATACTGCACAATTGTGGTGGGGTTGGATATCTTATACCCATATTCAGCACTAAAATACTTTAAACCACTGATAGAGGTCAGCCCAAATGCTCTCATCGTCCTGTTAAAGTCGGAATTATCGGCAAGCCCTATGGCCGTGGGCACATAAATCAGTAAGGTAATGGCGATTACAATGAAAATAAAGAGAGCCGATATTCTAATTTTGTTGGATTTAAGCAAAATATCGCTCCTCCTTATGTGAAAGCAGATCAAGTCCTTAAAATTTAAATTGTTATTCAAAAACTGTGCCCAAAAATTAGATGCGACATACTCTTTAAGCCCACAAATGGGCAGGACCGCTTTTATTCGCAATCATGGAATTCAGACTCTCTCTATTTTCAGGACCCTGAACAGCTCTGCTAATCGCGTCGAAAACTTGTTGAACTACCCTTATACGATTAGATAATATAGAAATAAAAGGAAATTTAGGAAGGACTAATGCCGTGATGCAGAGGATTAAATTTATGTATAGACAATTCTTAAGGGAACCTCTGTGGTTTAAACTTCTGATTTCTACAACCTTACTTATTTCGATCATATGTAGCAGTTCATTATTTTCGGATAATGAGTATTATCAAAGCATTGCCAAATTAGCAGCTGCTATCTTTTTTTGTACATATGGCTTTAAAATGCGCAGGAATCTTCAAATTTCCGTTATCTTCTTTGCAATGGCAGTTCTATGTTTTTATCTATCATGGCACAATTTCGAACTCGCACGTCTCTAGACTAACGGATTACGTTAGTGGAAAAACGGCTGCAGAGGTAGCGTTTTCCGTCGGAGTTATGATACTATTAAGATATGACATAATATGGATACATGACGAAAATCAAATTGAAAGGGTGTTGGATGATGGTAGCAAAATTGACGCCTTACATTTCCTCGGAGGATGCTAGAACACAAGCTGAATTTTACAAGGATTCGCTCGGGGGAGAGATCTTGTCTGTTATGACATTCGGACAGGTTCAGGGTACGACGGAAGCGAACAAGGACAAAATCATGCACTTGGTTCTGTCTGTGGCCGGGGGGAATGAGATATTCTTGTCCGATTCATTTGTACCTGTGAGCGGGGAACGCAGCATCGCCATGGCTCTCGCGTACGACACCGAAGACGCAGCACGCGAAGCCTTCACTAATCTTTTAGAAGGCGGTCAAGTTAAATTCCCTTTCGAACAGCAGGCTTGGGGATCCTATTACGGCGAAGCAGTAGACAAGTTCGGCGTCACATGGCAGATCGTGAAGCAAATGTAAGGTGAGTCCGACATCAGGCTGAACTAAACGGGTACGTTAGTGGAGCGGTTGCTGTTGGTTTACACTGTAGATATGGACGGAAACGGTGGTGCACCTAATGGAAAATCAAAGTCATATGTCTGCAACTATCCCGGATGGAGCATCGCTTGCCGTTCCGTTCGTTGGTAAAATCGTCGGACCGAATGGTAGTGTGACGGACGCTAATATCTTGTCATCGTTGCTCAACTTGGTTCGGTCGCTGTCGTGGGCAATTCAGGAGAAATAATGAGCTTAAAGGTGGGGCAACTACAGACTAGTTTGGCAGTCTTCATTCAATAACGTGCGAACGATAGTTCACAATTTGCCGCCTGCTAATAGGGCGGTTTTCTTTTGATCAGAATTCTCATGAACTATATGTCGATTTGTGTCACTTCATTTGTTCAATTTACCTACTCCTTAGAAGCAATCGTGTCGAATATCGTGAATCCATAACTAAAATGCACTATATACGATGTAAAACTGCACATGTTAATATATGGACAAATATCATCTTTTTTTGCAAAATAACAAAGTAAAAAAGGATGTGTGAATTTGAGCGGTTTTGAGTTTGTCACATGTTTAGGCTGCGGAAATGAGAATCGCGTTATTTCTGAAAAGAGGGGTTTGGCAAAGTGTGCGTACTGTCTTCAATCCCTTTCTGAAAGTACACTTTATGAAACACTCCAGATTGGAACTCAAGCAAGTGCAGAACAAATTAAACAAGCCTATCGAAAGTTGGCGATGCAATGGCATCCTGATAAGAACACGAACAATGTTGAGGTAGCAACAGCGACATTTAAACGCATTAGCTACGCTTATCAAGTGTTGTCTCAACCGGAAAAGCGCGCAAGCTATGACAGAATGCTCAAGAACAAAGCGATGGGCAGTACAGCTCCTAATCCTGAACCAGAAATGGATTATGCGCACGCCTCCAATATGTTCATCGAAGAAATGTACCGCGTCGCATTGGAACTTGCTTTCCAAAATAATCGTTGGAACGCGATTGCACCTCAATTAATCGAGAAGGGCTGCCCACCCCAAATTGCTGAAGTGATTTCTCGAGCATGTGTTGCATACAGAGAGAATGCCGTAAGAAAAGCTGCTATGGGACCTTTTATCAAAGGGTTAATCGCTTTTGCTATTGGTGGCGCAATTACATATTTCACTTACGATTCGGTATCTGAAAGCGGCGGTACTTATCTGGTGGCTTATGGGCCAATCCTTTATGGAGCTATTCAGATTATTATCGCACTAAAACATATTATAGTGGGGAAAGTCCCTAATCCTGATAGTTTCGACGCTTGATAAAAAGGCTATCTGTTGGAGGATAATATGGCATTCGTTGACTATTATCAGGTGCTTGGTATTTCAAAAGTGGCAACAACCGATGAAATAAAAAAGGCATTTAAAAAGAAAGCGAAAGAATTACATCCTGATGTCGGTGGATCTGATCGGGACTTTATAAGGATTAAACTGGCTTACGATATTTTGTCCAATCCAAAATCTCGTTACGAGTATGATGAATTAATTAACCTGAACAATCAAGAAGTAAAAAACTCACAGTCTAGTCAGCGACAAACAATGCATCAACAAGACTCAGAATCAGATCAAGTTAAAAGAGCACCTTTTGTAATATTTCATTGGAAAGCATATTTAACCGTTCTGGGTACGGTAATTCTATTACTGTTAGTGGTCAGATTTTTACAGAATCCAACAACAGATGAGTCTTTGGCTTCTGGCAGCACCGACATAAGTTACGCTTCAATCCCGAATATACTAAATACATCTTCTCCGATTGACTCGGTGTCACAGTCTACTATAGAAAACTCGGTTCAAGCTCAACCTGCTGAGATTTCCAAGGAGCAAAAGCCTTCGGAAACAGGCATTACACAGGACATGAAAAATATCATAAACAGCACAGAATCAGCGCACTTCACTTTGGGTTCATCAAAAAAAGAAGTAAAAGCCGCAATGGGCGACCCGGACACCGTTGAAAAATACCAATATGTAGGGGAAGTTTGGAGTTATGGGTCATCTAGCGTCGACTTTAATACAAAAGGCAAAGTCGAAGGTTGGTCATCTATTGATGACGGCAGAGCGTTTATGGGAAATATGAAATCTGAGAGCAGTACATTTACTCTGAATTCTACTGCGAAAGAAGTAGTCAATGCAATGGGCACTCCTGATACGGTAGAGCATTATGAGTACGTTTCAGATGTCTGGCGATATGGGTTATCCAGTGTTACGTTCAATACACAGGGCAAGGTTGAAGGTTGGACATCTATTGATAGCGGAAAGGCGTTCATGGGAAATATGAAATCTGAGAGCAGTACATTTACTCTGAATTCAACTGCGAAAGAAGTAGTAGAGGCAATGGGCACTCCTGATGCGGTGGAGCATTATGAATATGTTTCAGATGTGTGGCGATATGGGTTATCGACTGTTACGTTCAGCACGAAGGGAAAAGTTCAAGGTTGGTCATCTATTAATAGCGGAAAGGCGTTCATAGGGAATCCAAAGACAAACGCTGAAAAGATAACTGAGGGTTCGACGAAAAAGCAAGTGATTGATGCTTTGGGAACTCCGGATACCGTCGAGCATTATGAGTATGTAGGTGACGAATGGAGATACGGATCAACGACTATTGGTTTGACACAGGAGGGTCAGTTAACGGTTGGACAAATCTTAATGGGATTCAATGAGAATTCTCATCGGTTAAAAGTTTATTATGCTAAGTGCGCCATCTGATCGTCGGAGGATTCAACAATAGATGATTGATATCCATACACATATATTGCCTGGGCTCGATGACGGCGCGGATTCGACACAAGACGCTGTGCAAATGGCTAGAGCCGCCTGGGATGAGGGGATTACGACAATTATTGCAACACCCCATCATGCCAACGGTGCTTATATGAATCCAGCGGACAAAGTGATCACACAAGTGGAGCTGCTCAATGAGCGGCTGCTGGCGGAAGGTATTCCGATCAAGGTGCTGCCGGGCCAGGAGATTCGCGTTCACAATGATCTGTTGGATGCGTGGTCCAGACGAGAACTGCTCACGTTGGCATCCACCGATTATATGCTGATCGAGCTGCCGGGCCATTCGATTCCGAAGTCAATAACCTCACTCATTCATGAACTAGCCGTGGTGGGGATTCAGCCGATCATCGCACATCCGGAACGAAATATTGAAATCATTAATAACCCGAATATTTTGGCCGAGTTGATCGAAGCAGGAGCATGGACGCAGGTTACAACGCATAGTTTGCTCGGTGGATTCGGGGCTCGGGTTCAGAAGACGGCATGGTCATTGTGCAAAAAAGGGCTGATCCATCTGGTGTCCTCGGACGCTCATCATGTGAGCCGCAGGGGTTTTCGGTTAAAAGAGGCGTATGAGAGAATTTCGACAGAGATAGGTACTGAGTGGGCTGAATATTTTGAAATGAATGCTTCTCGTCTGATAGATAATAAGAGCTTCAGCAGCCCGCCAAAACAGCCAAACAAATCTAAAATATTGCGAAAGATCACAAGATTTTTCCAGAAGTAACGCCCTTTTATGGGGCGTTCTTTTTGTTTCGACAGTAGTTCTTAGCACTCGACAGTATCTCTCGTTGACAGTTTTACCAACAAATTACTATCATTAGCAACATACAGAAAATACCTTTTTATGTACATAGAGTTGATAAACTAACAAAAATTTCTAATTTAAGAGGTGGGATAGTAGTGGGTTTTAAGAGGAAATTAACTTCTATAGCACTTTCTATCGGATTATTGTTTGGTACTATAAGCTCGGTCAGCGCTGCGACGACACCTTTCCAGGATCAAGATTTCTGGAAGGAAGTGCAGGATCTGCATGGTGAGCTAATGAATGATGAGCCAGAGAAAGTAAGACTTGCACGAGATACGATTAAGAGATTGGATGATACTCATCAGTGGGAGAACATCTGGGGAGATGCGTTAGATAATTTAAAACTTGAAACCACGTTAGAAACAAGACCAAATGGTGAAGTGATTTCAGACCAAGACCTGTTCTTCCAGCTCCTGTCCGAAGTCGGCGGATTGGTATACTCCTCAGACGGTTCAACATTAGAAGCCATTCGAACAGATCGCACATATAACGCGCTTTTACAAGAAATCGCTAATGAAGCTGTCCAGGCTAAGGTAGGCGATTTAAAAGTAGATGATTTTGTAGAATTCGTATTTGCTGTTCAAGCCGCGGTCCGCAACAACGTTACAGATTTGAACAATGTAATCCAGCTTGAAAACGCAGCGAGAGTCGTGCTGGCTGACACGAGTCTCAAATTGGTTCGAGTATTCAATGAGTTATACCCTGATAGAACTCAAAAAGCTGAATTGGCACTAGCAATTTATAAATTCTTGAATTATGAAACAGTGGACGCTCAGGGCAATAAAAAAAACACCGATATTAGATGGCGCAAAGGCCTTATTTAACGCATATAAACGGCTCAACCCTCCAGTAAGTAGCGGCGGAGGCGGAGGCATCACCCCTCCTGTAACAGCCCTTGATCTTACAAACCTAGCCAAACTGCTAGACGAGATCAAAGCCAAGATCGATACGGCAAGCGGTGCTGAATTGCAGAAGCTGATCGATCAAGCGATCAATGAAGTAAGTAGAGCCGTGAACAATCTTAATAACTATGATGCAGCAACCATGAAGACCGTCGTGAATGGCCAGACAACGATTACTGTCGAAGGCACGAAACTACTCACTAACATTGAGAATATCGCAAAGATCAAAAAGCAATTGAAAGAGCTGCTGGATGCTGCTAAAGCCTCAGATCAAATGCCGGTATTGAACCTGCTGGTAGACATCGAATTCGTGCCGGAAACGAAAGTCGCATTTAACCTACCGAAGAACGTCGTAGAAAAGGCAATTGCAGCTGGACTGGATGGCGTTAAACTGGCATTTGGTTATGCGGCTGTAACCATTCCTTTCCAAGGCTCAACTTCCGAAGCGCTAAGTTTCAACATATCGATGAAAAGCGGCAAAGAAGCGAATCTTCAATCGAATCTCAAATTACTCTCACAGGTATTCGATTTCACGCTTAACATTGGGACCGCCCAAGTCACTGAATTCGAAAAGCCGCTTACGCTCGAGTTCCCTCTAAATATAGTCGGCGACACTACTGATAAAGAACTGATCTCCGTAGCCAAGATCATTGACGGCAAATTGCAGTTCCATGGCGGGGTGCTCTCAGGCACCAAAATCGTAGAACCTCGTGACACCTTGTCCTCTTACGTAGTCGTGGAGAACAAAGTCAGCTTCTCCGATATCGACAGCGTCAAGGGATGGGCCGGCCGTCAAATCCAAGTCATTGCAGCCAAAGGCATCGCCGAAGGCAAAGTTGAAGGAAAGTTCTCACCGAACGATGCAGTAACCCCGCGCGGAGTTCGCGAAGATGCTCATCCGTGCGTTGAACCTTGAGGATGCATTTGCAACAAGCAATTTCACCGATGTTAAAACCGATGATTGGTTCGCTCCGTATGCCGGTGCTGCTGTGAAACACGGCATCATTCAAGGCAAATCAAAGAACCTATTCGCACCGAACGCAACCATCACCGCGCGGAGATGGCAACAATGATTGCACGTGCGCTGAAGGCTACGAAGAAGCTGCAAGATGTGTCCAATACTGACTCGATCATCAGTACATTCTCTGATGCAAAAGATATTCACGCTTCACTGAGACTTGGAGTTGCTTTTGCAACCAGCAAAGGCTTGGTTATAGGAAACGCGGGCAAGTTCAACCCGAAATCCAACGCCAGCCGCGCCGAAGCAGCCGTTATCTTATACCGGTTATTCAACTATAAGTAAGATCCATAGGCACAGCCCCCCTGCCGGCAGCAGGGGGGACGATGTGTCATGTTCGACGCAGACAAGAAATTGCAGCAACGGAGGTTAACAATGGAATTCGAACTGAAAGATTATATCCGTATTCTCCGCAAAAGAATATGGCTGATCACGGCTTTCGTCGTTGTCGTTTCTATGTTCACTGCAATGGCCAGCTATTTGTGGCTCACGCCCGTCTATCAGGCATCTACCAAGCTGATCGTTAATAAGACCAACGAAAATGTGGCTGTCGCACAGCTCGACATCAACACGGTAAACATGAACATCCGGCTAATCGACACTTATAAAGAGATCATCAAGACACCGGCCATCATGGACAAAGTGGTCAAGGAACACCCTGAGCTTGGACTTACCTCCGCTCAGCTCACATCTCAAGTCAGCGTCAGCTCCGTGAACAATACTCAGGTGATGACTGTATCCGTACAGGATCCGTCTTACCGGAAAGCAACGGAAATTGTGAATGCCATTTCACTCGTGTTCGTACAAGAAATTCCGCAGATCATGAAAGTCGACAACGTATCGCTACTGGCGCCGGCCGACCCGAATAAAGCAGCTGCGCCAATCAAGCCGAGGCCTGCTCTTAATACTGCAATTGCGTTTATCGTTTCACTCATGATTGCTGTCGGCATCACCTTTCTCCTTGAATATTTGGATGACACCATTCGCAGTGAGGAGGATGTTCAACAACACCTAGGGATTCCGACAATTGCAATGATCCCAAGGCTTAAGGACGAGGAAACGAAATCATACGCAACGAATGTGACAGTCATCCGGGGAGGAGAAAAGAATGTCAAAGCCCATTCTTAGAACCAAAAAACGCCACATCATCGTACATAACAATCCCAAGTCTCCCGTTTCTGAGGCGTACCGCAGCTTGAGGACGAACATACAGTTTTCCTCTGTCGATACCCGTATTCAGACAATCATGGTCACATCCGCCAGTCCGGGAGAAGGCAAGTCCACAACAGCTATCAATCTAGCTGCAACCTATGCACAGGCCGAGCATAAAGTGCTGCTCATCGACGCCGATCTTCGCAAGCCTTCCATTCATCATACTTTTTTATGCTCCAACCGTTTTGGATTAACCAATTGGCTCACAAACTCGCGTCCTGTAAGTGAAGTCGTCGTTAAGACGTTCGTGCCTAATCTCTACTTGCTTCCCTCCGGCGCTATTGCGCCGAACCCTTCCGAGCTGTTGTCATCGAAGAAGATGAGTAAGCTGTTGGAAGAGTTGAAACAAGAGTTCGACATCATCATCCTGGACAGTCCGCCTGTGCTTGCCGTGACGGATGCACAAATCATCGCGTCGATCAGCGATGGAGTCGTGATGGTCGCCGATTCGGGCAAAGTGAAAATAGCAACCGCACAGAAGGCTAAAGAAAAGCTGGAGCATGTGAATGCAAAAATATTGGGAGTTGCCATCAACAACATCAAACGCAGCAGCCACGATGACTATTACTACTATTACGGGGAAACGTAAATATTTTCGAGTGTTGTGGAGGATGAACGAACCAATGGCTGTGAAGAAGAAAATGAGGCTGCTGTTTCTCACAGATCTGATCATCATCTGGTTCAGCATCGTGACCGCTTATTTGTTCCGCTATAACGGGCACATTCCATCAGATGTTTTTGCTCACATGCTTATCTATAGCGTGATCTCCTGTGTCATCTGTGCAGCGAGCATGATTTATTTCCAGATGTACAGCAGGTTGTGGCAGTATGCGAGCATCGGAGAGTTATCCGCTATCTGTAAAGCCGTATTGTTTGGATGGGCTCTATCTTATGTCGTCACTTTCTTATTCGTGGATCAGGAACCGATGTCGGTCGCTTTTAGACAAATTCAAACGATGCTTCTGCTAATGGGCGGGGTACGTTTGGCTTGGCGGGTGCTGCGGATGAAAAAGAGTACCACCGACGATAACCGCTCGAACGTTCTTGTCGTGGGTGCCGGCGATTGCGGGGCTTTGATTGCAAAAGAATTAATGAATCCGACGCTGTCGGATCGTAAGCTAGTCGGTTTTATCGATGACGACCTCGGCAAGCTGGGGCTGCGTGTCATGGGGTTTCCCATCATCGGTAATCGGTGCTCGATACCCACTGCTGTCAAAGCATACGACGTCAAAGAAATCATCATTGCCATGCCTTCTGCTCCTAAGCGAGATTTCGGACATTATCAATCTTTGTATACCGACAGGTGCCAAGGTGAAAATCATCCCGGCGATCAATGACCTGATTAGCGGAAAACTATCATTTAGCGCGATTCGCGACGTTATGGTGGAAGATTTGCTGGGAAGGGATCCCGTCGTCATCGACTCTGATGGAATCTCCAGTAATCTCACCGATAAGACCGTACTTGTCACCGGAGCGGGAGGCTCTATCGGATCAGAGCTTTGCAGACAGATCGCGGGCTTCTGCCCGGAGAAGCTGCTGCTTCTGGGTCATGGCGAGAACAGCATCTATACGATCGAGATGGAGCTGCGCAGAAATTTCCCCGAGCTGAACATCGAGCCGATCATTGCAGACATTCAAGACCGCAGCCGGATTGATGAAGTCTTTGAAATACATAGACCGAATGTTGTTTTTCATGCAGCAGCACATAAGCACGTGCCTTTGATGGAGCGCAACCCATCCGAAGCGGTCAAAAATAACGTCTTCGGCACCAAAACCGTTGCCGATGCCGCGGACTTATATGGAGCAGAGCGTTTTGTGCTCATCTCTTCCGACAAGGCGGTTAACCCGTCCAGTGTAATGGGAACGACGAAACGCATTGCCGAAATGTATATCCAGAGCCTGAATATAAAAAGCAAAACTAAGTTCGCATCGGTACGGTTCGGAAATGTATTGGGAAGCCGGGGCAGCGTTATCCCTCTGTTCAAGGAACAGATCGCTAGGGGAGGCCCTGTGACTGTGACTCATCCGGAGATGGTCAGATATTTCATGACCATTCCTGAAGCGGTGCAACTGGTTATCCAAGCGGGCGCACTGTCTAATGGTGGGGAAACCTTCCTTTTGGATATGGGAGCACCGGTAAGGATCCTAGATTTGGCCGAGGATTTGATCCGACTGTCCGGATTCGAACCGCATGTGGATATTCCGATCGAGTTTACCGGCATCCGCAATGGGGAGAAGTTGTTCGAGGAGCTTTTGCTGAGTGAAGAAGAGGTTGCAGCAACGCAGCACGAACGTATTTTCACGGGGAAGCCGGCTCTATTAAATCATTTCGAGTTGGAATTGCAGTTTGCACGGTTAGAGCGAGTATTGGCTAAAGAACGCAGTGCTGTCAAAGGTGTTCTCGAGGATATGGTTCCATCTGCATATCGGGGACTAGTTATATAAAAGCGAGTGTCCCCTGAGAAATCAGGGGTCAAGTTATAAATGACACATCATAGGAGGCTTACATCAATTATGAAAGTACGCAAAGCAATTATTCCAGCAGCAGGCCTCGGAACAAGATTCCTGCCGGCCACGAAGCTATGCCAAAAGAGATGCTCCCGATTGTTGATAAGCCGACTATTCAATACATCGTTGAGGAAGCAGTAGCCTCCGGGATCGAGGACATTATTATCGTTACAGGCAAAGGAAAAAGAGCAATCGAGGACCATTTCGACAATTCGTTTGAGCTCGAACAAAACCTGTTAGAAAAAGGGAAACTTGAGCTGCTAAATGAAGTGCAAAAGTCCTCCAAAATGGTCGACATCCACTACATTCGCCAGAAAGAAGCGAAAGGATTGGGACATGCGATATGGTGCGCTCGTAAGTTTATAGGAGATGAGCCGTTCGCAGTATTGCTAGGTGATGACATTGTTAAGGCGGATAAGCCTTGCTTGAAGCAGATGATGGACAAATATGAACGGTATAACTCCAGCATAATCGGTGTACAGTGGGTACCGGATAATGAAGTATCAAGGTATGGAATTGTAGACGGTAAGGCAATAGATAACAGCTTTTACAGCGTGAGAAATTTGGTTGAAAAACCAAAAAAAGGAAGACGCACCTTCAAACCTAGCAATCATGAGACGCTACATTTTAAGCTCTGAAATCTTTGATATTCTCGAAAATCAAAATCCTGGTGCCGGTGGAGAAATCCAGCTTACAGATGCAATTGCTAAATTGAATGAGTACGAAGAAGTCTACGCCTATAATTTTGAAGGCACTCGCTATGACGTTGGCGAAAAAATGGGCTTTATCAAAACCACTATTGAGTTTGCGCTGCAGCGTGAGGATTTAAGAAAAGGTTTATTGCAATACCTTTCCAAAGTTGTTGAAGACAATTTAATTATCAAAAAATAAAAGCACCTAGCGGACTTTCAGCGTTAAACCACTTCTTGATTGAGGGGGACGATAATTTTCATGGTTAATCTGGCAAGAGACAAAATCAAGATGGATAAGATATATCTCTCCTCGCCACACATGAGTGATGAAGGATTTGAGATGCAATATGTAAAACGTGCTTTTGAAACAAACTGGATAGCACCGCTTGGAGAAAACGTAAATGAGTTTGAAAAAGAAATTGCCGCAAAGGTTGCTGCAAAAGCAGCTGCGGCATTATCCTCGGGAACCGGTGCTATTCACTTAGCGCTTAAAGCAGCTGGAGTAGGTGAAGGGGACATTGTTTTCTGTTCGACTCTGACGTTCTCGGCAACAGCTAACCCTATCATTTATCAAAATGCTATCCCTGTCTTCATAGATAGTGATTATGAAACGTGGAATATGTGTCCTAAAGCATTAGAACAAGCATTTGGGAAGTATCCTAATGTGAAGGCAGTTATCGTAGTTCATTTATATGGTATGGCTGCAAACTTGGATAGAATAGTTGAGCTTTGTAAGCAGCATAATGTTGTTTTAATAGAAGATGCCGCGGAATCATTAGGCACTTATTACAAAGGTAAGCACACCGGGACGTTCGGAGATTACGGGATCTTCTCTTTTAATGGGAATAAGATCATCACCACATCAGGCGGTGGAATGCTTGTCTCTGATAATGAGGAGAGAGTTGCTAAGGTTAGATTTTGGGCTACACAAAGCCGGGACCAAGCAAGGCATTATCAACATAGCGAATTAGGTTTTAATTATCGCATGAGTAATGTTTTGGCTGGGATTGGTAGGGGGCAGCTGAAGGTTTTAGATCAGAGGGTCAAGAAAAAGAAGTACATTTTTGACTTTTATTACAGAGAGTTAGGTTCACTTCAAGGTGTAGAATTCATGCCTTGCAATGATTGGAATGAGCCGAATTTTTGGTTAAGCTCAATGACCTTGAATGGTAAAGTGAAGCCAAATGATCTAGTGGAAGCTTTAGAAAAAGAAAACATCGAGTCACGGCCGATTTGGAAGCCAATGCATATGCAACCGTTTTTCCAAAAGTTCGATTATATTGGCACGGATGTATCGGAAAAGTTGTTTGAGAATGGTGTTTGCTTACCGTCAGATACGAAGATGACGGATACGGATCTGCATAGAGTTGTAGCGACAATTAAGAAGTTATGGTGAGTTAAATGAAAACTTATAATGTTGGTTTTTATAGTAGATTTATCAAACGACCGATGGATATTATGTTATCTTTGATGGCAATTATTATCTCAAGTCCAGTACTAATAATTGTTGCTTTGTTGACAAGGGCTAAGTTAGGTAGTCCAGTGTTATTCAAACAGAAAAGACCAGGTCTAAATGAGAATCTTTTTACCATGTATAAGTTTCGAACTATGACAAATGAAACGGATGAGAAAGGCAGATTATTGCCGGATCATCTTCGCCTTACAAAGTTTGGGAAGTTCTTACGTTCCACATCACTTGATGAGTTACCGGAGCTTTTTAACATCTTGAAAGGTGATATGTCAATCGTTGGGCCTCGACCTCAGCTAGTAAGGGACATGGTCTTTATGACTTCGGAACAAAGGGAGAGGCATAGTATTTTACCTGGACTCACTGGATGGGCACAAGTCAATGGAAGGAACACTATTACATGGGAAGAAAAGCTATCTCTTGACTTACATTACGTTCATGGCATTACATTCATACGAGATTGGAAAATAATCGTTATGACTGTCGCTAAAGTATTTAAAAGAGATGGAATAAGTGCAACCGGTATGGATACTGCAGAAGACTTTGGTGTTCATTTATTGCGGGAAAAGAAGATAACTGAAGCTCAGTTCTCTGCTGCTATCCAAGAGACTCATAGGTTAGTAAATAGTTAGCCAGCTGTGAAAGTTGATTTATGAGAGGTAAGATTTTGTGGAAAAATACAGTGTCTTAATGTCTCTTTATATAAAAGAAAAACCAGAGTTTCTTAAGCAGAGTATTGATAGTATGTTAAATCAGACAGTGATGCCTGATGAGATCGTTATCGTTAAAGATGGACCATTAACAGATAAATTGAATCAGGTACTTGAAGACTATAATCGTAATTATCCAGAGTTATTTAACATTGTTGTGAGTGAGAAGAATATAGGCTTAGGATTAGCACTAAACCTTGGCTTATACAATTGTAAAAATGAACTTGTGGCTCGAATGGATACAGACGATATTTCGATAGCTGAAAGATGTGAGAAACAGTTAAACGCGTTTGAAGAAAATAAAGAGCTAGTTATAGTTGGCACTATGATAGATGAGTTTTATAACGATCCAACGGAGATCAAATCATCAAGAATTGTTCCTACAGCGCATCATGAAATATATGAGTTTGCTAAGAGAAGAAGCCCATTTAATCATCCAACGGTTATGTATAAAAAGAGTAAGGTACTAGAGTGTGGCGGGTATAGTGACTTAAAACGTAACCAAGATGTGGATTTATTTGGACGAATGTTATTCAACGGCTTTAAGGCTAGCAATTTGAACGAAGTACTGCTCAAATTCCGCTCTAATGATGCGTTGTCTAAACGTCGTCGAAGTTGGGAGAATACCAAAAGTTATATTGGAACAATTCATAAATTCCGAAAAATGGGATATTCTAATTTTTCTGATTATGTAGTAGTTGCCATTGCTCAATTAGCTATGTTTGTTTGTCCGATCACTATACAGACTTGGCTGTATAAGCAGTATTTGCGAAGTTAAGGGGTGTCTTATGAAAGTATCTGTAGTAATCCCTGTTTTTAATGCTGAGCAGTTTCTGAGCAAGTGTTTAGATAGTGTGAAAAATCAAACGTACAATAACTGGGAAGCAATAGCAATTGATGACGGCTCAAGTGACGGGAGTTACACAATATTATCGAAATACGCTTTAGATGATAATCGATTTAAAGTTAGTACACACGCAAATCAAGGCCCGGGTTATACAAGAAATAGAGCAATTTCACAAGTAACAGGGGATTATGTCGTTTTTCTTGATGCTGATGATTACATAGATAGTCATTACTTTGAGAAATTAATTAAATGTATAGAAGAAAACCAGTCTGATGTTGTGTTTATTGATGCATTACAGGAGAAACCTTCTGGAGAACTAATTAGAGTTGAATACATGTCAAAATATAAAGGCTGCTCGAAAGAAGAATTAATAAGAAGTCAAATGACTGGCAAAATGCCATGGGGGGGGGGTGGCGTAAAGCAGTCAAGAGTTCAATTATATTAGACAACGAAATTCAATATACGAATGATGTTGTTGGTGAAGAAGCTCTTTTTCAGCTTTAAAGTATTAAAGATTTCAAATATCATATCTTTTATTGATAAGCCGTTTTACCATTATGTTAATTATCCAAATAGTCAATCGAAAAAGGGAAATGATGATCCATGGGGTGATGTATGTAATAAAATTGAGCATCACTTAACAGAGAACCACCTTTTGGAACAATATAAATCTACACTCAACAGCTTTAGATTCACTGCACTAGTTGTTTCCATATATCGAAAAACACAAAATTATAAATTCATTGAAGCTTTAAATCAAAGCAAAAAAGGATTATCAATCTTTAGAAAAACATATGGTTTTGAGTTAGACAAAGATAGTTTAGAGAATCGGGTCCGGTACCTTATTCCACTTGCAAAGATGAATTTTGTTGTAGCATTTGTTGTAATCGCAAAAATCAAATCAATTTTTAAACAATAGTTTATCTAAGTATTCAACAAGCTAGGGGATGCCATTTGCAAATATGAAAAATATTGTTTTCATAGGTTTTTTACCTGGGTTTGGTGGAGCAGAAAAATCAATGATTATGTTAGCTAATAGTTTAGCTAAATCAGGCAATAAGGTAACCATCATTTCCTTAAAAGATAATAATGTTGTTTACGAGATAGATAAAAGAGTCAATTATATTTTTATCCCAGATCGTGCGGGCAATAAATTATATAAGCAGTTTCACAGGCTTAAACACTTAAAAAATAAACTTGCTGAGATTAGACCCAATATAGTTATTTCATTCTGGCTACAACCAGCTATATTTTCAGTCATACTCTCTAAATTCATAGGATTTAAAAAACGTATATTCGGAACGAGGGGATCCTTCTGATAAACAATATCAAGGATGGCTAGGATGGTTAAGAAGTATCTTTTTTTTCTATGATCGATGGGTTTGTATTTCAGACGCAGGGGGCGCAGCGATATTTTCCACACTCAATACAAAAAAGAAGTGTAGTAATTAACAATCCGGTCTATATGAAGTTTGATGACTATCGTATACCCAACGAAAGAAGAAAAGTTATTGTTAATGTCGGTAGACTACATAAACAAAAAAATCAGAGATTAATCATAAATGCGTTTGCAAAAATCAGTAATGATTTTCCTGAATATACACTTGAGATTTATGGGGAAGGAGAGCTTAAGAGGGAGTTAGAAACGCAAATAAATGATCTGAAACTAAGTGATAGAGTTAGCCTAAAGGGGACAACAAAAAATCTCATGAATGAAATTGTAAATGCATCATTGTTTGTTTTATCTTCAGATTATGAAGGAATGCCTAATGCTTTGATGGAAGCCATGGCTCTTGGCATACCTAGTATCTCAACAGATTGCAAACCGGGTGGTGCAAGAGAGTTAATTAATTCAGGGATAAATGGCTTTCTGTGCAATAGAAATTCAGAAGACGAGTTATCTGAATGTATGAAATACATACTTGAGAACCCTTCAAAAGCAACAGATATGGGTATACAAGCAAAGGCGATTTGTACTACTCATTCAACTAATGAAGTTTTCAATAAATGGGAAAAGTATTTACTTTCAGTTTGTTCAGCGAAACTTTTTTCATAGTTATGTTTTTGACATAGTCAGTAAGTGCAGGGGCGTTTCGCAGCAGAATATGATGAACGAGGTTACTATGAGACAGTTATATCTAAGCCAAAAGCCAGAATACTATTCTGTTGGTAAACTTTATCTTATGCTCCTTTTAGTTTGTTCATCATTGCTTATATCTTTCTATCTAGGTTCTGAGGAAAGAGAAGCTGGCTATGAACAACTATATCTACTGCCATTTGTATATGCGGTCATTATGATAGTTTTTCACAAGTATTTTAAATATAGTTTTAATTCCTTAGGGCTTTCAGTGTTTAACGGAATAGAATTTATTAGGTACGTGTTCACACCTTGGTTTATGGTCTATACGGGCTTTTATGGCTCTACATATTACCCCAACCCTACTTATGATGCCAAGAGTATAGCAGTGTACATCATGTTGTATGAATTGATTGCCGAATACACCTTAGCTTACTTTCTACTTAGAAATGTACTTTCCCGACCCCAAAGACAACATCATGAACACTCAACGACGATTAAGACGTACGAACATAGATGGCTATTATTTCTGGCAGCTGTTATTTTGATTGTATTTTCTACATTGACTAATTTTAGTGGAAATAATTATAGATACCAGATATTTGGTTACTTTAGTCCTGATACTGGATCTAATTATGTATTGGGTGAACTCGCACTGCAGTGTTCAACTGTGTTGATTTTTATGTTCGTTTCATTGCCGGCATTGATGAAATATGTCAAGACCAGAAATGTTTATTATGCTGCACAATTTTTATGTGCATCAATACTATTTGTAGGCATTAATTTTGGCGATGTGAGACTGTTCTTTGTAATTAAAGCATTAATTGTTATTTCGCTAATATTAAAATATTTTCGTAAAATTTCAAGAATTATACTGATCATCTTGATTGTTTTCGTTGCATTTGTGAGCATTCTCGTCATGACATTGGATGATGAAAATGCATCCCATGGGTTATTCTATTTGACAGGTACCGACTCGGAGAGGGACACCTATGCATATACTCTACAGAAATATTTCTCTGGTCCATACAATCAGGCGAAATCAGTTGATTTAAAGAATTCAAATATAGTACCTATCGAATACAATGGGATTGAATTATTGTTAAATGATATTTCAAATAATACTTTCCCACTTACATTACTAAAAATTGACCCTATGAACACCACTAAAATAATGTTCAATTACCTATTATATAGTAATCATGAAAAAGCCACGCAAATAATTCCCTTAGCTGGACAAGGTATGCTGTACTTTGGATACCTGGCTGCTCCTTTTCCAACCTTGTTCTTATATGGATTGTTGTGCATATTAGAAAGACGGAAATCAGACAGTGCAAAGGAGCAAAGTTGTTATCATTACGTGGCTCTGACGTTTTATATTTTGTACCTTGGTTGCATGCATATGTATAATATTTCGATTATCTCGGGGATGGTTATCAATGTGTTGTTTCCCGTTCATTTGATTGTATTGTTACAGGAAAAATTAATTAGAATGAGGAATCGAGATGAAAATTTTGTTTGTGATTTCAAGCCTAACAAGTGGAGGCGCAGAACGGGCGCTAGTCTCCATGTTGAATAAAATCAATTTTGAATATTACGAGGTAGACTTGTTAATTTTATCGGACGATAATTTTTATCTTTCTCAATTAACAACAAATGTAAATATAAAACACTCACCAGTGGAAGTTAAAATGTTGTTTTCACCTTTAAGAAAGGCAGCTTGGATATCTATAAAACAGAAGCAATGGAAATTTATTAAGGCTAAAATTGAAATTGCTTTTAGATCTAAGATCTATAAGCTGTTAAACCAGCATCAAAAGTTATATGAGCTTTGGAATATTCAGAATAAATTAATTCCCACAATCGATGGTGTATACGACGTTGCTGTAGGATATTTACAAGGAGTATCAATTTACTTTGTTGTTGATAAAGTTAAGGCAAGAAAAAAGATCGGGTGGATTCACAATGACTATCGATTGTCCAATATGAATAACACATATGACGAGAAGTTTTTTAACACACTAGATGCTATATATTCTGTATCATTGGCAAGCAAGGAAAGCTTTTTGTCAGTTTTTCCGCAATTAAGTAATAAAATCAAAACAATGTACAATATTGTCACAGAAGATGTTATAAGACAGAGATCGGAAGAAGAAGTAGTATTTGATACTACATATGAAGGCGTTGTAATTGTTACTGTAGGAAGATTACACCCACAAAAAGGATACGATATTGTAGTAAAAGTTTGTGAGAAACTTTGTAAAGATAATGTTGAATTTAAGTGGTATGTAATCGGCAAGGGGCCTTTACAAAAGGAAATTTTGAAAAAAGCAGTTCAATTAGGAGTCTCACATAGACTAATACTACTAGGTGAAAAAGAGAATCCCTACCCGTATGTAAAAGCCTGTGATGTTTATGTGCAGCCTTCTATAGCTGAAGGCTTTGGTATTGCTGTTCAGGAGGCTAAAATTTTAAACCGTCCAATTATTGTAACAGATTGTCCTGCAATGAAAGAGCAAATACAGCATCTACATAATGGATTAGTTGTTAGAAAAAATGCTGAGAGTGTCTATGAAGCACTGAAACTACTGATAGAAAACCCCACGATGCGTAAACAATTCACTGATACTCTCAGCCATAGTCAATATTCTTCAGAGAGGGAGATGCAGACTTTATATCAAGCCCTTGGTGACAGTGATACATTTTCAAAACAAGAAGGAAAACTTGTTACATGAAAAGTAGAAGAACAGCTGCTGTTAAAAATATTATTGTGATCACAATATACCAGTTGTTCACAATAATTCTGGGGTTTATTATTCCGAAATTATTTTTAACCACATATGGTCCGTCTATTCACGGCCTTACGTCATCCATTACAAATATAATGAATTATGTTCTACTACTAAATGCTGGATTAAATATAGCTTCTACACAATCACTCTACGAACCATTAAGCCAGAATAACATAAAACGCATTAACGAAGTTTTAAATGCAATAAAATTGTATTATTACAACACCGGAATAGTGTTATTTATTGTCATAACAATAATTGCGACTATATTACCGGTATTGATAAATGATGTACCAAGAGAAACTGTATTTTGGCTGATGCTTGTTATGGGTTTACAGACTACTTTGGATTGTTTTCTTTTGAGCAAATACCGAGTCTTACTACAAGCTGATCAGAAATTATATATTTCATTTATTTTTAGCATCATTGTATTGGTATTAAGAGGTACTATTCAAATTGTATTAATATCAAATAATTACTCCGTCGTAGCTGTACAGTCTATTCCTGCCTTACTGCAGCTTATTACAATGTTACTACAGAATATGTATGTTCGATATTATTACCCAATGTTAGATGGTAAAGTAAAGCCGGATAAAACGGCATTGGCAAAGCGATGGTCAGCTTTTGTGCACCAAATTTCAGGATTAATTGTGAATAATAAAGATATACTACTGCTGACCACAACTGGAAACATGATTTTAGTCAGTATATATAGTGTTTATCAATTGGTATTTTCACAGCTTTATAATTTAATGACAACTGTATTTTCACAGGGAAGTGTAGCTGGTTTTGGTCACTTACTGGCTTCAGGTAGTAAGGAATCTTTAAGATCAAACTATAGTACTTATGAATACATTTACTTTATATTTATATCTATTGTTTATTCAATAACCGCCATAATGATATTACCTTTTGTCAACTTATTTACTGCGGGAGTAGAGGATGTATACTATGTCGATCCAAAACTTGCTGTATTATTCATAATTATTGGAATGTTAAATAACTTTAGAGTTCCAGGAGTCACGCTTATAAATGCTGGAGGTTATTATAAAGAAACACAGTGGCGAGCGATAACTGAGGCGCTTATTAATTTATCCAGCTCATTAGTATTTATGCAATTCATGGGGGTGTATGGAATATTATTGGGGACGGTTGTCTCATTCATCTATAGGACTATTGATACTTTAATTTTTAGTAACAAGCATATACTCAACCAATCCCCTAATCATTCCATACTGCGTTCATTGCGTGTAATTGCTGTTGTAGTATGCAGTATTATTTTTTTTTCATTTTGTTTTTCCAATTGAAGTACAATCTTGGACTAATTGGTTAATCAAAGGGATTATCGTTGGAATATTTTCTGTTATAATATCTACTATTTTTAATTTTATTTATGAATACCAAGAAGGAAGCAATATATACTTTCTACTCAAGGGAGTCTTAACTACTAAAAAAAAAGATCACATATGGCCAAGAGAGAAGTCCAAAAAAATGAAATTTAATATGATTCTAATTAACACTAAACAGTTACAAAAGTGGATTGGATTATCATACCAGTATTGTTCATCTTCCAAACTAAGGAGAATGATTACCTATGTATAAAATTGCCGTTGCAGGAACAGGGTATGTAGGTTTAGTGGCGGGTGTATGTTTTGCTGAAGTGGGCCATCAAGTGACATGTGTAGACATTGATGAGAAAAAAGTAGCTTTAATGAAGTCTGGAGTTTCTCCTATTTATGAAGCTGGTTTAACAGAATTAATGCTCAAGAATTATGCAAGCGGAAGAATCGATTATACAACAGATTATAAATCAGCTTACAAGGATGCGGATGCGATCTTTATCGGTGTGGGTACTCCTGAACAGCCGGACGGTTCGGCAAATCTGTCACATATCGCGACTGTTGCAAGACAAATTGCCGAAACGATTGAAAAGGACTGTCTTGTAGTTGTAAAATCTACGGTCCCGGTTGGCACAAATGATAAGGTGGAACAGTTTATCCAGGACTTTCTGATCCGCGACGTGAAAGTAGACGTGGCCTCCAATCCTGAGTTCTTGGCACAAGGCTCTGCCGTGGATGATACACTGCATGCGGAAAGAATAATTATTGGTACCGAAAGCAAGTGGGCTGAAGAGCTGCTAACGAAAATCTATAGGCCTTTTCATATACCTATAGTTTCTGTAAATAGAAGATCGGCAGAGATGATCAAATATGCATCGAATGATTTCCTTGCACTTAAAATTTCTTATATGAATGATATCGCCAACCTTTGCGAATTGGTTGGTGCGGACATTCAAGACGTTGCAATAGGGATGAGTTTCGATGAGCGTATCGGAAATAAATTCCTTAATGCGGGCATTGGCTTTGGGGGATCTTGTTTCCCTAAAGATACAAAAGCTTTGGACTATATTGCAAGACAGCATGGTTATGAATTGAAAACCGTTAAGGCTGCTATTGATGTTAATAAACAACAAAAGCGGGTCTTATACGAAAAAGCTAGCAAAAGACTTATTACATTTAATGGGTTGAAGGTAGCGGTTTTAGGTTTAACCTTTAAGCCTGGTACAGACGATCTCAGGGAAGCGGCGTCTCTTGCGAATATTCCTTTATTATTAGAGCAAGGCGCAGATATCTATGCGTATGATCCTGTTGGAGCGGACAACTTTGAAAGACTATATCCAGCAGGTAAGAATGGCACAGGTAGCATTACCTATGTTGCGAAAATTGAACATGCATTAAAAGATGCCAGTGTCTGCTTTATCTTTACCGAATGGGGAGAGATCAAAGCAGTATTGCCAGAAACCTATAAGAGTTTGATGAGAACTCCTTTGGTGTATGACGGGAGAAATATATATCATGTTCAAAAGATGCAGGACGCAGGCGTCGAGTATTACTCCATAGGAAGAAAACCTGCAAGAAAAGACGGGCTAAAGGAGTCGAAGAACTTTGAATTACAAACCTCTGGATCCTAGTAAAACATACCTTATCACAGGGGCGGCAGGGTTCATAGGATATTACTTATCAAGGAAACTACTGGATCAGGGCTGCCAGGTAGTTGGTGTAGATAATTTCAACGACTACTATGATGTTAATCTTAAATTTGCACGTTTGGAATTATTAAAACCTTATGAAAAATTTATGATTATAGAAGCGGATATTTCAGACAAGACAAACATTATGAATATCTTTGAAAACCATAAACCAGATGTAGTGGTGAATTTGGCTGCGCAAGCCGGAGTGCGTTATTCTATCGAGCATCCAGACGTATATATCCAAAGTAATATCATTGGTTTTTACAACATACTTGAAGCATGTCGGCATAGCCCTGTCGAACACCTTCTGTACGCTTCGTCTAGCTCGGTCTATGGTGCGAATAAGAAAGTACCTTTTGAAGAATCTGATTTTGTCGATAACCCCGTATCACTTTACGCATCGACAAAGAAATCAAATGAGTTGATGGCTCATACATATAGTCACCTATATAATATTCCGGCTACAGGACTTCGCTTTTTTACTGTCTATGGTCCAATGGGACGGCCAGATATGGCCTATTTTGGATTCACCGATAAGTATTTTTCCGGTCAGCCCATTAAGATTTTTAACAACGGTGATTTTGAAAACGACTTATATAGAGATTTCACGTACATTGATGACATTGTAGAGGGCATTGAGCGATTGCTTTGCAATCCTTCTGTTGGACATGATAATGTCCCTCACAAAATATTTAATATTGGGAACAAAAAGCCGGAAAAATTGATGGTATTTATTGAAAAGTTGGAGAAGTGTTTGAGTGATGCGCTAGGTAGAGAAGTTTTATTTGAGAAGGTGTTTGAGCCAATTAAGCCTGGTGATGTACCAGCGACTTACGCAAGTACTGATTTGTTGCAGAAAGCAGTAGGATTTCAGCCTAGCACATCGATTGAAGAAGGATTGCACAAGTTCGCACAATGGTATGTCGACTATTATAATGTGCAGTAAGAAATTTTCCTATGTATGGTAGAGAAGGTGACTGAATGCAAAAGAAGAGAAAGTTTATATGGAAAAGTTTAATGCTATGGTCCCTTGTTTTTATTCTAGCTACAGGAGTTTCAGGTCTGTTAGCGGTCAATTATTCTGCGAATAAAGTGATTGACGCTATGGCGAGAAGTATTGAGACGGAAATTACTGTAGAACCATCGTCTTCCAATCAATCTGCTCTACCAACAGTGACAGAGTCAAAAACCACAAGTATGAACCAAGGATCTGACTCTGTTGCCATCCAGCCTGGAGCTAGTCAGCAAAACGGACAGGCATCTTCAGTTAACACTAGTTCAGAGCAACCATCAGGTAAAGTGGACTCAGTTACTAGAGAGTCAGATAAGGTAGGGGTATATTCGTCAGAAGTATCCACAAATAAAGTGAAAGCAATTAAAGAGGAAGTGACAATCGCCGAGAAAGCAAGCGTTACTTCCATTCTAATGAGAAATCTCAACCTATCAGATCTTAAAATGTTACAGGAAATGGCTGGTGGCGGAATGACCGTAGATGAAAAACGTGATGCGCGAAAAGTGCTTTTAGAAAAGCTTAGTCCCGAAGAGTACAACAAGTTAGTGGCTATAGCTAAGAAATACGGTGTGAGTCGGGGGAAAAACTATGACGAAGCCGAGAAGGAAGAGGCCGAAGCTGCAAAATAGATACTTGCTGATGTCAGCTCTGTTAGTTATGGGAGTATTCACTGTTCTTTATATAGATATACGATCAACTTCTGAAATGCTAGTTTCGCAGGATCCCGAAAGTACTTCCACGTCAGAAGTTACACCTCAGAACGTACCTTCTAATAATGCATCAAGTGATCCACCGCAAACTTCGAAATCTCTTGAGCAACACGATCACCCCACGATGGCAACACGTTTTACAGAGTCGCCAACTTCCGACGACACCCCTAACAGTTACAGCAAACAAGAGCCCATATTTACCGAAAATCAAACTTCGGCCAAAAGCGAAATTGACAATCTATACGAATCCGAGATTAACTGGCTAAGAAGTGAATGTCAGTCAAAAAGTAACCAACTGTTACAAAAGATGATAAACGAAGTGAAGAGCAACGAGGAAGTGACGATAAAAACACTGCAGTCTAAGTTTCTTGGACAACTGTTAATAGCGGAAGCGGGCTGCGATGGCAGTTTTCAAACGATACTAAACAAGGCCACCGCTGATTATCAGGAGGCAGGTATTCCGGTAACCGACATGCCGGCTTGGAAGAGTCAATATCAGAAAGAGAAAGCCGCAGTTCGAGCATCGGCAATTGCCCAGCTGGCATCTGCAATCAAATAAGGAGAAGGAGATGTTAGCATGCATTTGAAACGGAAGTCTACAGTAGCAATGGTCGGGTTGGCCGTAGCTATTATATTGTTTTTCCATGTAACCATAGTTTCTGCGGCCTCAGGCACCGTAAAAGTGAAATCACAAGAGCTGCAACTGGTATTCGACGGTAAGACATTGGTGCTGCCTCAAGGTCAATACATATTTGCGGTTAAAGGTACCAATTACGTACCGTTACGCTTCTTCTCTTATGCCCTAAAAAAGAATGTTCAATGGAATGCCGATACGAGCACGGTAATGGTCACTGAGCCCACTAGTTTGGAGCTTCTTTTGCTGAATGAGTATTTGATGAACGCAATTGGTATGGAAGGAAAAGCTGCTGCCAAGGGTGGCGTCAATGTTTCCGTTACACCGATTCAAGCGAAGTTCAACTTTGAAGGCGAGACGAAGCCGATTCCGTCCGGGCAATCAGCGTATAGTTTCAATGGTTCGATATACGTCCCGGTTCGTTTCATGTCGGAATCCGTGGGGATCCAAATCCAATGGGATGGAAAAGCTGGTCGGGTTATCGCGGAATCGCCTGCTTTTGAACCGGCAAATGACGGAGCTCATACCGGACATGATGGTGATCACGGTGCATCAACAGGTGACGGACATACTGGAACCGGCACAGCAGGTGGCGGAGCGGGCAGCGGTGGAAGCGGTGGTGGAGCACTCCCTGGAACAGGTGCTGGCGGAGGCGCAGCGCCAATGACTTATGAAGCAATAACAACAAGCGCGGAATCCCGGTTACAGAGCTTGAAAACTGACTGCCAGAATCAGTTGCTGCCATTGGGTATGGACTTGATCCGTGGTGACAGCGGAAAAACGCAGCAGCAGTTGATCGACGAAATAAACGGCGTCATTAATCAATGCACCACACAGTTTAATCAAATTGTTAACGAAGCGGAGCGGCAGCTGACGGCTAATGGTCATAGTACGGCGATCATCGCAGAGTATCGGCAGGCATTCGAAGACCAGATGAATGAAGGCAAACAAATGCTCAAAGACTTGGCCGGCTAAGTGTGGGACTGAGTAGAACTCTAGCTCAATCTTTTGGTGAGTTTTGCCGATACCTATGTTATCATCGGCTCAATCCAACCGAAAAAGAGGTCGAATCCATGTCCAATGAACTGAATGTTGCGAACTGTCCCCGCTGCAACGCTATCTTCCAAATGAACTCGCGCAACTTATGTTCGAATTGCTCGGCAGAGGATGACCGCCAGCTTCATCTAATTGAGAGTATATTAAAGCGCAATCGGCATTTAACGACAGAGGAGGTAGCGGCCGCTGCATCGGTTCCGGCGGAAAGGATCCGGTCATGGATCCGCATCGGTAGAATCAGACTCTACGATTATCCTAATCTGACCGACACCTGCGATATGTGCGGAGGACCGCTTCGCAAAGGCAAGCTCTGTGCTAGCTGCACCACGAAGCTTGAGAATGACATTGCCCGCATGAATGAGCAGGAACAATTGATGAAAGAACGTTTGCGCGCAGCGAACAATTACATATCGAAAAAGTAAAAGGGCTTCTGCCTCACGGAATTCCTAAAGACAAAAGCCCATGATTACGACAACCTATTAGAGTTTTGGTTCGGTTTTTCTTCTTCATTAACGGCCGGTACTTGTTGTTCCTGAGTGTCGGCTTTTAGTTTTCTGGATCTTCCTCGTAAAAAACTCCATAAACCTGCACCCGCAGCAACGATGACGATTCCGAACTTTTTAGCGAAAACCGCAATGAGAGCGAGGAGGCCAAGCTTTTTGGCTGCCACGACTCCTACTCCACCGAGAATGAGCCCCGTTAATCCATAGCCGGCTTTCTCATCCGTAGATTCATCGAAATCGTCGTAACGCTGTCCTTCTTTTACAACCAAATTGCTCAGCACCAGATCATTTATTGCAGTTGCATGTTCTTGCAAATGGGCCGGATCTGTAACAAGGATGACCGACATATTACCGACTCGGGTCAAGATTCTGACGTTCTGATTAACGATGGGGTTGTTATTGCCATCATGCGCTCTAAGCGTCCAGGACAATGTGCGGCTGGGCTCATCATAACTAGGCGGCAGCTCCCACCCATCGATAAACAGATGATCCGCAGGGTTCTCAAGCTGTTTGTTTTGCTCTTCCGTACCATCTTTATAGCTTTGCAATAGGGCGTCCGCATCGATGCTGTCTTTTTCATCGTCCGTTATGTGTCCGTCCTCTTCATATTGAAAGTAGACGGCCCAATCGTCATCGACCGGGTACACCGAAGCGATGTCTAGTTCGGACGAAACACTGCCATTCTCGTCTAGATAATTACGGGTATTCTCGGCATCCAAATAATCCAAGGCGGGGTCCAACTTCAGTTCGGCAATGGAACCAATCTCAACCTTTTGACCGGTTCCCTCAACCCAATCAATAACTTAGACTTCCGTTTCCATACAGAAAAAGATGCCCCAAAAGAGGCATCTTGAGCTGCGTTGCATCACTTTCCAGGTTCCAGAGATTCGCCCTTTATCAATGGCTTCGTATACACGACTTCGACAATTTGTGAATAATCCTTGTAATCGTCACTTTTTGATAACGTGAGCTTGATCAGTTCCCCGCCTTCTTTTCTTTCTCCGATGAGGCTGGAATCAGTGAATTCAGTTATATTAAACTCTGCCGTCTCCATGTTTTTCGCGTAAGTTTCCAACAGTTCCTTAGGGTCGGTATTTGTAGCATAACGGATTTCGTTCATTTCCAAATCGTCTAGATACGTAGTTTCCATATAGAAGACGGGGTCTTTTTCCCATATTGGGATTGGTATCGGGAACACTTTGATGAACCGGTAAACATCATCGTACAGATAGATGATATTGTTGACCTTAGCTAACGCGATCCCCGTGTTCCCGGCCTCATCCATAAACTCAAACAGGAAGATCGAGTTTTTACGGAATGTGTACTCAAAAGAGCCTCCGTTATTCGTAACCGTCACCGGCTCACTTGGGATCAATGTGGCTGTCACAGGTTTCGTTGTAAGACCAGTATTGCTATATTGAATTGTTGCTGTCGGTGCAATTTTGTCAATGGTGACCATAGCAGTTGCACTGCCTGTGTTCCCTGTAGCATCGACAAATTGAAAGGTAAAACTGCCGCTTTGTGTAAAAGTGTACGTCATGGAACCCCCGTTGTTGGTTACCGTGACCGGCTCACTAGGTTTCAGAGTAGCGACAATATCCTGATTTGCTGTAACCCAAGGGTTGTATTGAATCGTCCCGGTTGGCATGAAATCGTACACATAGACGTCCCAATAGCCATTACGGTCATCGATCCAGGCGATGGTGTTCCCGGAAATGGCCAGGTTTCTGACCTCAGGAACTGAAGTATAATTGGTGATCTGCGTTTCTTGCTGGGTATCCAAATCATACAAGTAAATCTGGCTCCAGTAATTCTGGGTATAGACGATTTTATTACCGTCAATCGCATAAGCATGCACATTGCGAGGAAAAGAAATAAGCGTTTGTTGGTTAGTCTTCAAATCATACATATAAATGGAGCCATAATTCTCCCAGATGACTCTATCTCCGCTAATGGTATGATAAGAGATACTGCTGCTGGTTGAGCTGCTGTAGTTGGTGATCTGTTTCTTCTGATTAGTGCTAAGATCATACACATAAAGGTTATCCGCCTTTATTTGACTTTGCCACGCATATTCTTTCCAAAGGATTTTATCTCCACTGATAACAGGGGTTTTCTTAATCGATGTATCATTCGTGATCCTCGTTTCTTGGTTGGTGCTCAAATCGTACACGTAGATCTGCGTGTAGTAATTACGTTCATCGAGCCACACGATTCTGTTTCCATCTATATCGGGGTCTGATTGGTCAGTGGGATTCGAACCGTACCTGGCATATGCTAACCTTGTCTGCTGATTTGTGCTTAGATCCTCCATGTAAATGTCCCAATCTCCATTTCGATCATCCATCCAAACAACATGGTTGCCGGCTATTGCAGGACTAGATTGATTTGATCCATATTGAGCCGACACTGTCGACTTTTGATTGCTTATTAAATCGTACATGAAGATATCGTTGTCTCCATAATCTCGATCCGTCCAGACGAGTTTGTTCCCATCAAGTGCAAGAGTCCCTAGATGCGTCTCGTTAAATGTGATTTGCCGTTCATTACCTGCAGCAAACCCGGTGGGGATCATGATACAGAAAGAAAACACCACCATCAGCAACACCAATACATATCTAACGAAAACCATGCGATCAGACTTCTTTACGACAGCCGTTCTCTCCATACTCTCCTATTCACTCTCCTCATTAATCAACTCATGTACGACAACGATAGCCCAGCGAAATCCAAATACTGAATCATATTGTATGGCTAGAAACATTTATATGTCACGGGAATGCGTTTATAAGCTAAAGTCTGTATATTCTCTCGGGGGATACAAAACGGAACACTATCACAACATTTGATATTGACATGATACAATAAGTATCATATAGTGGGTATTATATTCTTTGATACAAAATGTATCTAACATGCCGCGTATTTGTTTTCTATGAGAATACTCCAGGCCGGAGGGTGACTATGGAAATTAATCTTGGCCAATACGTGAATATGATCAGGAAGTACCTTTGGCTCTTCGTGTTGTGTTCTCTTCTTTTTACGATACCCACAGCTATCTATAGCTCGCGTAACTATGTGCCGATTTATCAGGCTTCAACCAAGCTGATCGTCAACAAAACATTGCAGCCGGATCTGACTGCAACGGGACCTGACAAGGAGCAGATCGACTTCGGAGCCATCGGGACGAATATACAATTAATCAACACATACAAAGAAATTATCAAGACCCCGGCGATCATGGATAAAGTGGCTCAGCGTTATCCGGATTTAGAGCTGACATCCGAACAGCTCATTTCCAAGATTAACGTATCGGATGTAAACGAAACTCAGGTCATGTCGATTGTGGCCAACGATACTTCCTACGAAAAGGCAGCGAAGATCACGACTTACGTGTCGAGAGTATTCGAGACGGAGCTGCCTAAAATCATGAAGGTGGATAACGTTGCAATACTTAGCGGAGCTAAACTGGACGATTCCCCTATGCCAATCAATCAGCAGTCTAATCGAATGATCATTCTCAGTTTTGCGGCATCTTTAGTGTTATCGACCGGCATTATGTTACTACTGGAATCCTTGGATAATACCATAAAGACAGATGCGCATATTCGTGAGATTCTTGGCACCTCAACGTTGGCTCTGATACCAAAGACCCGGAAAAAGCTTATAAGGTCACCGAAAAAGGTTACAACTCCCAAAAAAGAGAGTGAAGCAGCGGTCTATGCGACAATCAGCGACTAATACGAAGATTATCATTCAAGAAGATCCTCAGTCGCCTATGGCGGAAGCCTATCGTTCCTTAAGATTTAATATCGATTTCTCAGTAATAGATCGGGAAATTAAGACAATGGCGGTGACTTCAGTTAACCGGGGTGAAGGAAAAACCATTACAGCCGTAAACTTGGCTGCAGCCTATGCGCAGGCTGGCAAAAAAAGTGATTCTGATAGATGCGGATCTGCGCAAACCGTCCGTTCACCTTACTTTCCGTGTACATAACGGCAAGGGATTGTCGAATGTTTTGGGGAAGCAGAATGGCGTCACTCAAGTTGTAATGGACACAAACATTGAGAATCTGACGTTCATGCCCGCCGGTCCGATACCTGTTAATCCGTCGGAATTATTGGCGTCGAAGACTATGGAGGCCATGTTGGCGGAACTGACGCAGCGTTATGAAATGATTATTTTCGACTGTACCCCAGTTCTGACCCAGATGGATGCCAAGATTGTTACCGCCATATGTGACGGAACTCTTCTTGTCGTGGAATATGGCAAATCGAAACGGAACATGGCTAAGAAGGTTAAGGAAGAACTGGTGCATGCAAGGGCGAATCTTGTAGGTGTTGTGATGACGAAAATAAAGAAAAAAGACGCGAAGAATTTCTTTTTTCAATAGTTTGTCAACAAATGTCGGTTAAGGAGTGCGTTAATCCGAATGAGGCGAAAAAGGTTGAAACCGAGCTATTGGCGGCGGAATGTTAAAGGCTTTGGAGTCGTTGCGTTAAGTTTTGCGATGTTCACAGGGTGTACACCATCATCGGCCCCGGATCCTGAGCCGGCCGCTTCTACACAGAGCCAGCAGCTGCTTGCTGTCAAAGCGTCGAAAGCGAGCAAACTAAAGATTGCGGATCCGATAGAGCATCATGCCGAAGTCGAATCCTCGGTACAGATAGAGGTTCTGGCCAAAGCTGAAGGGGATGTCGGTCAAATCTTGAAGAAGCGCGGCGATATGGTCAAAGAAGGGGATATCATCTTAAGGATCACATCGGATGATGCCAGAATGGAGAAGGAGCGTGCCGACCTTGCAGTGAGCGCGGCACAGCATGCGTTGACGAAGGCAAGGAGAGATGCGGCCAATTCGATTAACAAAATGGAATTAGCGCTCGCTGAAATGACCAGAAACTATAACAAAGCGAAAAACGATTACGACAGCGGACTGGTGACGAAAGCTGAGCTTGATCAACTGGAGTATCAATATACAAATGCCAAGTTGGACTATCAGCAATTAAAGATAGGATCTGATGTATCGGATCTTACGGATTCTCTTAAAAACGCACAGCTTTCCCAGAAGATAGTCTACCAAACATTGGCTAATCTCGAAGTAAAAGCGCCGGTGAGCGGCATTTTGTCGGAGATGGCTGTTGATAACGGGATGACAGTGTCGATGGGAGCCAAAGTCGGTCTGGTTGAGAAGCTTGATCCGATAAGAATTACGGCTCAATTGACGGATGAGCAAGCCGACTTATTGAGGGGTAAAACGGAAGTCACCTATTACATACCGGGTACGACTGATTACTATAAGGGCAAAATCAGCTTCCTGGCGGAAGTCATAGACCCCGAAAGCAAAACGTACCAATTAGAAGTTGATGTTCCTAATCCGGAAATGAAGTTCAAGCCGGGATTGAAGCTAAGAGTTCAACTGACTGAGGAGCAAGAAGGAATTGTCGTCAGCATTCCTACATACAGTGTGCTTACGGAAGGTGAGGATACTTACGTATTCGTTCTGAATGGCGATATCGTAGAGAAACGTAAGGTTCGGCTCGGACGGCAAAACGAACCATATCAGGAAGTGCTCGCCGGCGTGAATGAAGGCGAACTGGTGGTTATAACCGGGCTGGGTAAATTGAAAGACAAACAGAAAGTTCAGTTAGCTTCAGTGGAATGACAAAACATAAAATGGAGTGAAATGTTTTGACGATGAAGTGGAAGAAATGGTGTATTTGGACGATATCAGTCATCACACTCACCACGCCGTTTCCAGCTGTTGCGCTGCCGCACGCCGACGGCAGCATAAAGTGACAAAAGAGAACGATCGTTTGACAAGTTCGATCAAGGCTGAGGTCAAAAGTGTGCTCAACGAACAGACTGCCGAAGGAACAAGACTCGGTGCCGTGATTCGACTTTATAATGAGAGTATACGCACCGTCCGGGTTCCCGACTATGAGGTCAGATTGAAATCTCATGATGGCATTGAGTTTACGCTGCGTCCGAGTGTATCGAACGCAAGAGCCATTTTGCCGAAACAGAAGGTTGAACTCAGCTACCTCATACAGATGGATCACAAAGAGAATGTCTCGTTGAAACGGATTTCTTGGTTCGACGTCGATGAATATGTTTATCCGAAACGCCAAAAAGAGGTGTTAACCTTTTTGATTTCTTCGTTGGAGTGGAAAGGCGCCAATGCAATCATCACCAACCCTGGGCGGGTGAAGCAATGGGGGCAGTCATTCACGATTCCGACTCTGTCTCCCTCCATACAGGTTCTGCCGATTAACATCATGGTACAGAACACACAGAAGAGCCCTGTCGCTGTCGTGACCTTTCTCGTTGAAAATGTAGGCGATTGGGAGCAATCCGTTCAGGATTTTCGTGTCGACGGCAAGGTAGGAAGGAAGGTGTACAGCGGAAAAAGGGTAGAGCAGGGGACAATGTCACTCGATGCGGGTGAAGCGGTATATCTTCATTACGCGATTCCCTTAGGGCTCCAAACAAAGCTGACCAGCCTAAACATCCTCACTTCGGAAACGTTTAAGCCGGATGCTGAGACGACGATAAATTATGCGATCGGACGCCTGAATGTTGAGGTTCCGGCGGACGGCGGCAGCACACGATTCATGGATCAATTGAGAAGCTATGAGAACAGTACTCCGATCTCGTTTGACAATTTGAACAAGCTGATTGCGCCAGAACTTAAGATCTCGATGGAAGCTCTTCAGATTCACGAAAGCGAAGGGGGAGGCTTCAAAGCTGTCGTTGCTAAATATAAATTGTATAACGATGGCATTCATTCTCGAGTGGTACCCAATTTTCAAGTTGAGATGTTGAACGCTGAGGGCAAAAGTTATATGGGAACTCGGCAGACCGATACCGTGGAAACCTTGGCTCCGAAGGTAGGTTACGTGGTATATTACTCGTTTGTTGTCCCGCCGACGGAAGACGGGCAGCCGCTGGCCATGAATATTCTAGATGGCGAAACCGCAGCCCCTTATTTTGTGCCGATTGCTTCCTACCGGACCCAGGTTGTACCTCAGACATACGACGATATTATGAAATTTTATCCTTTTAATGTGAGCATACAGAAATGGTCGATTGAAAAAAGATCTACGGGTACTGGGGATATTACCTCGCCGCCGACATACACATTTAAACTGAATTTAAATTTAGACATTGAGCTCAAAGACAAGGTTACGGTGGATAACCATTTTCCGAAAATGAAAGTGGAATTGACCGACGAGGATGACAAAGTGATTGGTTCGCAGCTGCTTTCATTCACCGGAGAGAATCGCTTGATTAGCGGGCAAAGGGTAATCAGTGTCAACTCTGAGAATTATATCTCTCGAGTGAAAGCCAACATTTACGAAGTTATTGACACACCTTTCGGAGAGGCGAAGAGGCTGGTTCTGCAGCTGAAGGAATAAGGCGTTGTGCCCCTAAATGGGGCACAACTGCATATCAGTGTTCTTTATTAAGAACTAATATGTGCGTCATTAAATACATTTCGGTGATGTCTCCTTGCCGTTATCTACGGAGACACTCGGCCATGCTGTGGGTTGAAATAAACCTTAGACGCGAGTCGTCAAGGGTGTGGCGTGAGGATGGGTTTAATGCCCTTTTACACCATTAAAGTTCTTAACTATGCGGTTTTTGGTCAAAGACCTCATAGCTAAGAACTTTAGAGGTATCGACTTTTGATATTTATTGAAAGGGTGAACTTTTTGACGTACCGGCAGAGGTTATCCTTTTTCGTCTTTTTGGATTCTTTTATCGTCTTGACGGCTATTTTCTTTAGCCGGTTTCTTGTGAATGCAACTTTGCAAGTCATTACGGTCCCGATTGTGCTTAGCTGCATCATCCTTCTGCTTAGCCATCATCTGCTGTCGTTCCGCTACAACCTTTACAAAAAAGCTTGGCAATATGCGAGTGTCGGCGAACTGATTATGATCTCAAAGACCGTTACGTTTTCCATTCTTATTACGGCTGCATTTCAGCTGATTACTTTGCAGAATACATATTTCCGCTTATTTGCGGTGACCTGGATGCTGCATATGCTTCTAATAGGAGGCTCCCGTTTTTGCTGGAGAATTTTTCGGGACAATTACATCAAACAGGATCAACACAAAAAGCGTACGCTGATTATCGGAGCCGGCTCTGCAGGAACGATGGTTGCACGACAATTGATCCACAATAATGATAAAGAGTTGTTACCTATCGCCTTCATTGACGATAACGTAAAGAAACAGAATCTTCATATTCTCGGCATCCCGGTCGTTGGAGGCATTGAGCGAATCCAGTTTGCCGTCGAGAAGTTACATATCGATAATATTGTAATCGCCATTCCGTCACTCAAAAGGAAGCAGTTGAATGCCATTTTTCAAGAATGTGCGAAAACGAAGGCAAAAACACTAATCCTGCCGATGTTGGAGGATTTGGTCACGGGGAAAGTTTCCGTTAACCAGTTCCGGGATGTTCAGGTAGAGGATTTGCTTGGCCGGGAACCGGTGGAATTGGATATTGCCGCGATCTCGGAAGAAATTACGAATAAGATTGTACTTGTTACCGGGGCAGGCGGTTCCATCGGCTCGGAGATCTGCCGGCAAGTCGCCAAATTTCAACCGGACAAATTGATTCTGCTCGGTCATGGAGAGAACAGCATATATTCGATTCACATGGAACTGATGGATCAATATGCCGGTACGAAAATGCAGCTGATCACTGAAATTGCGGACATACAAGATGCAACCAAGATGATGATCGTGATGAGTAAACATCGTCCGCATGTTGTATATCACGCCGCTGCCCACAAGCATGTGCCCTTAATGGAACATAACCCGGAAGAAGCGGTTAAGAACAATCTCATCGGCACGATGAATGTGGCAAGTGCGGCAAGTAAACATGGTGTGGGCACGTTTGTGATGATCTCTACCGATAAAGCGGTAAATCCTACAAGCGTAATGGGCGCGACCAAAAGATTAGCTGAGACGGTCGTTCAGCATATGGATAAAGTCAGCCATACCAAATTCGTGGCGGTACGATTCGGGAATGTGCTTGGAAGCAGGGGAAGCGTCATTCCTCGATTCAAAAAACAGATCGAAAGCGGAGGCCCGGTTACCGTAACGCATCCTGACATGGTCCGCTATTTCATGACGATTCCGGAGGCTTCAAGACTCGTGATTCAAGCAGGCGCACTTGCTAAGGGCGGCGAGATCTTTGTATTAGATATGGGAGAGCCGGTGAAGATCGTTGAGCTGGCCGTCAATTTAATCAAACTATCGGGGAACTCCGTTGACGAAATCGGCATTGAATTTACCGGAATCAGACCCGGCGAGAAATTGTTTGAAGAGTTGTTAAAGGAAGATGAAGTTCATGAACAGCAAATTTACCCTAAGATCTACGTAGGCAAAACCGCAACTCTATATATCGAAGAAATTGGTGAAATCATCTCGAAGCTGTCAACTCTCGATAAAGAAACACTCAGAGCAACACTGCTGGAACTGGCGAATAGGAAGGAACTAAGCGGTTCGCCGAAATTATTGTCAATCGTATAAATAAAGGAGCTTAGGTATTAATGAAGGTAAGAAAAGCGATTATCCCGGCGGCAGGGCTCGGGACCCGATTTCTTCCGGCAACCAAAGCGATGCCGAAAGAGATGCTTCCTATCGTCGATAAACCGACGATTCAATACATAGTGGAAGAAGCTGTGGAGTCTGGAATTGAAGATATTATCATCGTGACCGGTAAAGGTAAGCGTGCGATTGAAGATCATTTCGACAATTCCTTCGAGCTGGAGCAGAATCTGCTGGAGAAACGTAAATTCGATCTATTAAGCGAAGTCCAGAAGTCTTCCAATTTGGTGGACATTCACTACATCCGACAGAAGGAGCCCAAAGGCTTAGGCCATGCCATTTGGTGTGCCCGTAAATTTATCGGTAATGAGCCTTTCGCCGTATTGCTTGGCGACGATATTGTCAGGGCGGAGAAGCCTTGCTTGCTGCAGATGATGGAACAATATGAGCGTTACAATGCGTCTGTGATCGGGGTGCAGCATGTTCCTGAAGATGAGGTTACCAGGTATGGCATTGTAGACGGGTTTCAGCTTGACGAACGTTTCTACCGTGTCAACCATTTGGTTGAAAAACCCAAGCAGGGGGATGCCCCGTCCACTTTGGCAATTCTGGGGCGCTATATATTGAGTCCGAAGATTTTCGAAGTTCTGAGCAATCAGGTGCCTGGAGCCGGCGGGGAAATACAGCTGACCGACGCGATCGCCGGACTGAACCGGCATGAAGCGGTGTATGCTTATGAGTTTGAAGGCGTCAGGTACGATGTCGGCGATAAGATGGGCTTCATCAAAACGATTATCGAATTTGCGATGCAGCGTGAAGATTTGAAATATTCTTTAACGGACTACCTGTCGGGTATTCTGGACAAAGCGCTGGTTAAATAAGGGTGATCACTCGTGTCTAAGAAGGTTTTGTTTTGCGCCACAATAGGGATTCACTTTAAATCTTTTCATTTACCTTATCTGCAATGGTTTAAAGAACGGGGATGGGAGGTTCATGCGGCCGCAAGCGGAGACATGGACATTCCTTTTATCGATAAAGCCTATGAGCTTCCGATCCAAAGATCACCGTTAAAAATGAAAAACCTTAAGGCGTACAAACAATTGAAAGCAATCATTGAGGAAAATCAATATGAAATCATTCATTGTCATACGCCGATGGGCGGAGTACTGGCAAGATTAGCCGCACGTAAAGCGAGGAAACAAGGGACGAAGGTGCTTTATACAGCTCACGGGTTTCATTTTTGCAAGGGTGCGCCGCTTCTGAATTGGCTTGTTTACTACCCCATTGAAAAAACATTGGCACGAAGAACGGATTGCTTGATCACTATAAATGAAGAAGATTATGCGCTGGCTGTTAACGATCGCTTCAAGGCGGCCCAAATTGCGCGCGTGCATGGCGTCGGAGTTGACACCGAAAGGTTCATGCCGCTGGATACAGCAAGCAAACGTGAAAAAAAGAGCGGCTGCAGGCTATGATCCGGACGACTTCTTGCTGTTCAATGCCGCGGAATTTAACAAGAACAAGAATCAGCAGCTCATGATTCAAGCGCTGGCTCTACTTAAAGACGAAGTGCCGAACGCCAAACTTTTACTTGCCGGTCAAGGCGGACTTCTTGAGCATTGTCGGGAAACAGCCATTCATTTAGGGGTCGGGGATCGGGTGCGATTTCTCGGTCAACGAAACGATATTGATGCGCTACTTCCCATTTGTGATGTTGCAGTTGCATCCAGCTTGCGGGAAGGGCTGCCTGTCAACATTATGGAAGCGATGGCCTGCGGCTTGCCGATCGTGGTCACTCACAATCGCGGGCATTCGGAATTGATCGAAGATCAAGCGAACGGATATGTGATCACAGGGCTGGATACTCATTCATTTGCCGCTCGTTTGTTTGAACTAAGCCAGTCGAAATATCTGTGCAGAAAAATGGGTATGGAAAATCTCAAACGAGTCGTCCCGTACTCCTTACCGGAGGTAGGCGCTGAGCTGTACGGCATTTATTCGCAATACATGTCGGAGGAAACGGATGAAACCGAGAGTCAGTATAGTCGTTCCTATCTATAATGTCGAAAGCTATTTGAGCAGGTCGCTCGACAGCCTGTTGGCACAGACTCTTGCCGATATTGAGATTATAGCCGTTAATGACGGCTCAACAGACGGAAGCGCGGAAGTGCTGAAACAGTATGCGATGAAAGACGGTCGTGTGGTTGTCATAGATAAGAGAAACGGCGGCGTGTCCTCGGCCAGGAACGCCGGCATCCAAGCGGCTCGGGGAGAATTTATCGGATTTGTGGATCCGGACGACTGGGTGAATACCGAAATGTATGCAGAGATGTATGATGCCGCGATTGAGGAAGAAGCCGATATCGTCATGTGCAGCTATATGCGGGAATTCGGTACCCATTCCAAAGAAAAGAAGTTCAATCTTCCTGAGAAGATCTGTTATCGCGGTGAAGAGGTTGCCTCAAAGCTGCTGCGCCGGTTAATAGGACCCGTGAATGAGGAGATTGCAAATCCGGAGTTTCTGGACGCTTGGGGCACGGTATGGTCTAAGTTGTACCGAACGGAATTGATCAAATACAATGAGTTGGAGTTCATCGACCTGGCAGTTGTCGGTACTAACGAGGATTCCCTGTTCAACATCCATTCCGCGTATTATGCCAAAACGTTTGTCTTTCTTAACAGACCTTATTATCACTATTGGCGAGTCAATACGGCTTCGGTGACGAGTGCGTATAAACCTGATTTGCATGATAAATGGTTTAAGCTCTACGGCTTTATGGAAAGCTTCGTTCACGATAAGCAGTTACCTCCGCAGTTTCACACGGCTTTGAATAATCGAATCTGTCTGAATATGTTAGGGTTGGGCTTAAATACGGTAAGTAATGACAGCCGTACGTCCAGTGTCAAAAAGATCAGAAAGCTAAACAGCATCTTGAATGATGCCCGGATTAAACGTTCATTCGAGCAGTTCGAGACAGGTTACTGTCCGATTGTTTGGAGGGCGTTTTATTTGTGTGCCAAAGTCAGATTCGCCACGGGCTTTTATGTGATGCTGCTCGCCATCAACCGACTGAGAAAGATTGTCCGATAGGAGTGGAAGTCGTGGATTGCATTCGTGTGCTGCAGGTTGTGACGATCATGAACCGCGGTGGGCTGGAAACGATGCTGATGAATTATTACCGCCGAATCGACCGCCGCAAAATACAGTTTGATTTCATGGTGCACCGCCAGGAAAAAGGCCATTACGATGATGAGATACTGGCGCTGGGCGGGAACATCTTCCGTATGCCACAAATACGCCCGGGCAATTATCGTCTTTATGATAAGCAGCTCGACCGGTTCTTCGCCTCTCATACTGAATATCGAGTTGTGCATTCCCACATCAACGAGAACAGCAGTTTCGTCCTGCGGGCGGCGAAGCGTACCGGCGTGCCGTGCAGGATTGCGCACAGTCATCTGAGCGGTTTGGGCATAGACATCAAGCTGCCGTTCCGCTTGTATGCGCGACTCGCGATGCAGGATAATCCGAATCAATTTTTTTGCATGCTCGAAGAAAGCCGGAGAATGGCTTTTCGGCAAACGAAAAGCGATGAACGATCAGGTTACCGTCTTAAATAACGCGGTCAACGTTCAAGACTTCCAATATAATGAGGAGCTGCGCTGTCAGGCGAGAGCGGAGTTAGGCGTTGGCGACAAATTGCTGCTGGGCCATATCGGGAGATTTAACAAGCAGAAGAATCACGATTTTGTGATAGACATATTCCAGGAGGTGCATGAGAAGCAGCCGGAGTCTATGCTCGTATTGGTTGGAGACGGTCCGCTTCGCGCTTCGGTTGAGAAAAAAGCGGCACGCCTGGGGCTGTCGGAGCACGTGAAATTTCTCGGTGTGAGAGCTGACATCCCGCGATTGATGCAGGGCATGGATTTGTTTCTGTTTCCATCGCTGTTCGAGGGCTTGCCGGTGGTGTTAGTTGAGGCACAGGCTGCCGGCCTGAAATGCGTCGTGTCGGATGCAATTACACGCGAGACCGATGTGACGGGCAGGGTGGACTTCATCAGTCTAAAGGAGCCGCCGAGCGTATGGGCTGACAACATTATCGCTTCGTCCTTTGAACATGAAGATACCTCAGAGCAGCTGCGGAACAACGGGTTGATACGGCCACCATGGCGGAATGTTGGCGCAATATTACACCCGCAATTCTTTAGCCGCAGATGGGAGTTAAATCAGGTGGAGGATTATTTATGGCTCCTATGTTAACGGTGTTTACACCGACGTATAACCGTGCGTATACGCTGCACTTAAGTTATGAGAGCTTGAAGAGACAAACTTGCGAGGATTTCATTTGGCTGATTATCGATGATGGATCCACTGACAACACGAAAGAGCTGGTAGATGGGTGGATTGCGGAAGGGGAAGTTTCCATCCGCTATCATTATCAGGAAAACCAAGGGATGCATGGCGCGCACAATACAGCTTACGAATTAATCGATACCGAGCTCAATGTCTGTATCGATTCCGACGACTATATGACCGATGACGCGGTTGACAAAATCACGACCTTCTGGAAACAGCATGGGAGTGATGAGTGGGCTGGCATTGTCGGATTGGATGCCACTCCTGACGGGCGGGTCATCGGAACCCGGATGCCTGACAACCTACAGTCATCCACGCTCTCCGGTTTATATGGTAAGCACAATGTGAAAGGCGACAAAAAGCTGGTCTACCGGTCGGAATTGACGCGCCAGGTGCCGCCGTACCCGATTTTTCCCGGCGAAAAGTACTGTCCTCTCAGCTATAAATACATTCTTATCGATCAGAAGTATCCGTTGCTTGTTATTAATGAAATATTATGCTTCGTTGAATATTTGGAAGATGGGTCGAGCAGGAACATCATTAAGCAATACAAGCGTAATCCGAGAGGATTCTTATTTTTTAGAAAGATCGCTATGAAATATGCCCCTTCTTTAAAGAGTAGATTTAGAGAATCCATCCATTTTGTTTCAAGCAGTTTAATGATTAGGAATTTCAAGTTCTTATTTGAGTCCCCGTGCAAGTGGATTACGTTACTTGCGACTCCATTTGGAATCCTCTTGTTTTTGTATATACAAAATACAAGCAAGGCTACTGTATTGAAAAATTAATTAAGGGTGGAAGCATGAATACACCAAAAAAGATTAAAGTGATGCAAGTATTAGGCGGTTTATGGTGCGGAGGCACGGAAACCTTCGTCATGAATATGTATCATTCCGTAGATAAAGAGAAAGTACAATTTGATTTTTTGGTTCATGAGAAGTCTAAAGCGCATTATGATGACGAAGTGTTGTCCTTAGGGGGGCAGATTCATAGAATTTCTGATCGGCATGAAGTAGGAACAATCAGATACGTGATTAATCTCGTTCGCCTATTACGTAAATTAAATCCGGATATTGTTCATTCACATGCCATGTTTAACTCGGGGATCGTGATGTTAGCCGCTTTTTTAGCCGGCATTAAAAAACGCATTTGCCACGCGCATAGCGCTAAAGATGAATCTGGAAATAAGCTGTCGCGAAGAATCTACCGATTGATTATGCGCATGTGTATTAAAGCATTCTCTACAAACCAAATTGCTTGCAGCGATGTCGCAGCCGAATTCTTATTTAGCAACAAACATCGATCCAAAAGAGCCGTACCCATTATTAACGGGATAGATGTAGATAAACATTTGTCTGTAGCTGTTCATGAGGTTGACGTAATACGCAAACAACTTGGCATTTCTGAAGAAAACTATGTGATTGGATTTGTCGGCAGACTTGTAGCAGTGAAGAATCCTTTGTTTCTCATTAAAGTTTTTGAAGAAATTAGAAAAATCAATAACAAAGCGATCATGGTTATAGTGGGCGAAGGCTCCCTTAAGATTCCAATTCAGCAAGAGTTAAAGAAAAGAGATTTAATCGGTCATGTCCGGTTGACAGGCAATCGTACGGACGTACCGGGTATAATGTGCATCTTTGATGTTCTTGTATTACCTTCCTTATTTGAAGGGTTATCCATTGTGACATTGGAAGCCCAGGCTTCCGGTCTTCCATGCATATTATCGGATAACGTTCCCACAACAGCAGATGTCGGTCTTGGATTGATTCGTTATATCTCAATTCGTGATGAAGAGGGATGGGTCAAAGCTGCTGCTTCCAAACAACAAAAGGTCACCGATCACAATAAAATAAGAACTGCATTTAAGTATCATGGTTTCGATACTGCAAGCGCATCAAACAAACTTCTAAAACTTTATGGTTAGAAGGAATTATACGACATGACGGTACTCTGGATAAACCTCGTCGCCGTGTATCTTGTCTCTTTTTTGGCAAGGTATTATGCAAGGCCGACAAATATTGGGCCTGTTTATACCCGGCCGAATGAAATACTGATTTTTGTAGCAGTGGCTAGCTTGGTGATGGTATCCGGACTCCGGAACGGGATCGGCGATACTTCGGCTTATATGTGGTCTTACCAGATGAATAGGTTTACATGGGCGGAAATGTCGTTCAACGGGGATTTTGGATTTAATATTCTCCAGCTTCTACTGCAACAAATTTCCCGCGACCCCCAACTGCTCATATTTGCAACAGCGTTGTTTACAAATGTGCTCATAGTTATAAGCTTATATAAATATTCAAAAATATTTGAGCTCAGTTTATATATCTACATCACAAGCGGCATGTTTTTAGTCACAATGAATGGGATAAGACAAACCCTTGCTGCGGCTATTATTTTTGCGGCTACTAAATTTTTGCTGAATGGGGACTGGAAAAAGTATTCATTAGTTGTTCTATTTGCCTTCACCTTACATAATTCAGCACTCGTGTTAATTCCGATTTATTTTATCGTAAGACGGGAAGCTTGGACCAAAACCACGTTGTTGCTGCTCTCCCTATCGGTGGTTATCGTTCTTGGGTTTAACCAGTTCTCATCCGCTCTGTTTTCCGTACTCGGAGATTCGCGTTATGGACAATATAGCAACGCATCTGGAGAAGGCGCAAATGTCATGCGAGTCGTTGTGAATGCGATACCGCTTATCGTGGCCTTTATGGGCAGGCATAAACTAAAGAGCTTATTTCCCCAAAGCGACTATATTGTCAACATGGCTATAATCGGTTTGGTATTCAAGTTGATCTCGACACAACAGTGGATATTTGCCAGGTTCTCAATCTACTTTGGTTTTTATAACATCATCTTAATTTCCTGGGTAGTCAGCTTGTTTGTCGAGAGAGAGAAAAAGCTTATTTACTACTGCATCTTACTTTTCTACTTCCTATATTTCTATTATGAATCGGTAATCAGTTTGGGTCTTATCTATAGAAGCGATTATTTAACATGGTGATCAACCATCCTGGTTGGAGGGGGAGTGACTAATGCAGTTTGAGGAGTCCGTAGACAAAATTCCCCGCATCATCCACTATTGCTGGTTTGGACGCGGTGAAAAACCGGACATTGTGCGAAAATGCATGGACAGTTGGAAAAGACATTTGCACGGTTATGAATTCGTGGAGTGGAATGAAGATCGGTTTGATATTAACTGCAATGCGTATGTACGGGAGGCTTATCAAGCGGGAAAATATGCTTTCGTCAGCGATTATGCGAGAGTGCATGCATTGTATCACTTCGGCGGAATCTACTTGGATACGGATGTTGAAGTGTTCAAAACCTTTGACGAACTGCTGCAGCACGACTCATTTTGGGGTTTCGAACAAGAAAACTTTATTGCAACAAGTACTTTCGGTGCGGCTAAAGGCAATCGTCTAATCAAGATGTTTCTCGACTCCTATCAAACAAAGAGCTTCGTTAAACAAGATGGAAAGCAGGATCAGTTGACCAATGTGGCAATCGTGACCAAAATGCTCAAGGATGAAGGGTTGATCCAGAATGGACAGCTGCAGGAAATGCCCGGAGTCGGCACCTTTTATCCTCAGACATTCTTTTCCCCTTATGATTACATCAACATAAGAAAACTGATTACGGAAAATACCTACGCCATGCATCATTTTCACAAAAGCTGGCTTCCGATGACAGTCAGGCTGAAATCGAATATGAAGTTGGTTCTGTCAAAAATGATCGGCGGTGACAATATATTGAGGCTGCGCAGACTGTTCGCTGAGTTCGGGAGGAGAAACTAGCTATGACGCTGAGTGTTGTGTATTCGAGTGATAATAATTATGCGCAGCATGTCGGGGTTTCGATGCTGTCGCTGTTCGAAAACAATAAACATTTCGGCATCATCCAGGTGTATTTGATTGAGAATCATATTTCTTCCGACAATAAGCAGCAACTTAACAGCATCTGCCGCAACTACGGCAGGTCAATCAAGTATATCGATTTCGGCGAATTCTCGGATAAGTTAAAGCTGAATATCGGTAATTCCATATCGATCAACTCATACGCCAGATTGTTTCTGTCCAGCGTTCTGCACGTTGATAAAGTCATTTACTTAGACTGCGATTCCATTATTAATGAGAGCTTATCCGAGCTATGGGATACGGACATAAGCAATTATCATGCGGCGGGTGTGTGCGATACCGTCAGCGATGATACGAAGCTCAGAATAAAGCTGGGTGCAAATCACTCTTATATCAACGCCGGCATGCTTCTGATTAACCTGAAAAAGTGGCGTGAGAGCGATATTGAAAATCAATTTCTAGAGTTCATCCGCAGCTATAGCGGGAAGGTGTTTCATCACGATCAGGGGACGATAAACGGTGTGCTGTATGACAAAATATTATTGCTGCATCCCAAGTTCAATGCGATGACGACTATTTTTACGATGACGAGAGAAGAGATGATGCGGTATTACGGCATGAAATCTTACTATAGCGACGCGGAGCTGAAGCAGGCGGCGATCCGTCCGGTATTTGTTCACTTCACCCCGGCGTTCGTGAATAGACCTTGGATCAAAGGCTCCAAGCACCCACTGGTGTCGCTGTATAAACATTATTTGAATATGTCTCCATGGAAGGACGCGGACCTGTGGAACGATTCCAGGGGGCAAGCGGAGAAAATAATCGCTTTCCTGTATAATCATCTGCCCTTTCGAATGGCCGACGGCATCTGCAAGTTGATTTCAAGATAAAGACAGTTTGAAGTTACAGGAGACTCGTTATGAAGAAGAAGGTCCTTATCAGTATGTACTCGCTGCATATCGGTGGAGCGGAGAGAAGCTTGATCGGATTGCTCGAAAGCTTTGATTACGATCAATATGAAGTGGATTTATTTCTGTACCGGCATGAAGGCGAATTTCTGGCACATGTGCCTAAAGAAGTGAACTTATTGCCGCCGATCCGTCCTTACACGACATTTGAGAGACCGATCCTTGAAGTGATTCGCGAAGGCTATCTGTACTTGGGAACCGCAAGAGTTCTAGCGAAATTAAAGACGAGGATGAAACATGGAGCAAGCGAAGGACTGAGTCAGACTTACAGGCAGATGCAGTACACATGGAAGCTCTCTTTGCCCCGCCTGCCTAAAATCGAGAAACAGTATGATACGGCGATCAGTTTTCTCGGTCCTCACTATTTTGTGCTGGATAAGGTACAAGCAAAAGTGAAATTCGGATGGAATCATACGGATTACTTCACTATTGTCAATCCGGATAAGCGGTTGGATGAAAGCATGTGGAGAAGATTAGACTACATAGTCAGCGTATCTGAGGATTGCAGGGCATCGTTCCTCAAGGTATTCCCGCACCTTCATGAGAAAGCGGTTGTCATTGAAAATATCATATCCACCGCATTCGTAAGAGAGCAATCCAAAGTTAATGTCAAAGCGGAAATGCCTGATGATGGAGCAATCAAAATTTGCTCGGTCGGCCGGTTTTCCGATGCGAAAGGATTTGATCTCGCCGTTGTTGCCTGCAAGAAGCTGATCGAAGCCGGCTATAACATCAAGTGGTATATCGTGGGCTACGGCGGAGAAGAAGAGTTGATCAAGCGGCTCATCCAAGAACAAGACATGACAGACAGATTTATTTTGCTCGGCAAAAAGACGAACCCTTACCCATACATCAAAGAATGCGACATTTACTGTCAGCCGTCCCGATATGAAGGGAAAGCCGTCACGGTTCGAGAGGCTCAAATTCTCGGCAAACCGGTTCTCATTACCAATTTCCCAACCGCCAAAAGCCAGGTGCGCGATGGATTGGACGGTCTGATTACTCCATTAGGGATTGACGGAATCGCGCAAGGGTTGAAGAGGCTCATCGATAACCGCAAGCTTAGAGACACCATAGCGGGCAACACGTTGTTAAACGATTACAGCAATATACATGAAATTAATACTTTATGTTCACTGTTTCAGTGTGGCGAGCGAACGGATCTTAAGGAGGTAAATTGAGTTGGAAAATGTTTTACTGCTGGATACATCGGTGGGCTCGGACAATAAAGGCGACGATATCATTATGAAATGTGTGAGGCACCAACTGTCAGACATCACCAAGCATGCTTATGTATACACACTGCCGACCCATGTTTCGCCTTTTCACTGGTACCAAGTGGCCAGAGGCTCGAACCGGGTCAAGACGTTCGACAACGCCAAATATAAGTTTGTCGGCGGATCGAATTTGCTGACGATGGATATGCTGACTCATTTTCCACAATGGAATATCAATATTTTTAACGCCGGTCCTCTAAAGGGAAGTATTCTCGTGGGCGTAGGCGCCGGCAGCGGAAGCAAGGTGAACGGGTACACGAAAGCCCTGTATAGGAAAGTGTTGTCTCACGAATATTTCCACAGTGTTAGAGATGAGAGAACCAAAAGAATATTGGATGATATGGGATTTAAGGCGATCAACACAGGCTGCGCCACATTATGGTCCCTAACCCCTGAACATTGCAGGCAAATTCCGACCCAGAAATCGGATTCCGTTGTTTTTACACTCACGAATGATCCGGCAGGACCGCTCAAGGAAGATCAGCAATTAATCGACATCCTGAATAAGAACTATAAACAGGTGTACTACTGGGTTCAGGGCGACCATGATTTCGAGTATATCAAGAAGTTCCGGAACACTCACAGCATCACAATCATTCCTCCCACCATTGAGGACTACGAGAAAATACTAAACACGGATGTCGACTATATTGGAACGCGATTACACGGCGGCATCTATGCGATGCGGCACAAAAAAACGCTCTATTATCATTGCAATTGATGAAAGAGCCCGGGGCATGAGCGAAACGTATAATCTCAATCTGATCGACCGGAATGATCTTAGCGTTCTCGAAAAGATGATCAACTCGGAAATCATCACGCAAGTTAATGTAAACTTTGACGCAATAAATGAATGGTTGGGCCAGTTCGAATTCTGACATTGGAGGTATGCGCGAACAAAGGAGGCTGATGCTCTTGGGAATAATCATTCTCGATGAAATTGTTGTGAACCGCAACAGAGTGGATTACTTTTTCAGCGCCATTGGAAACATAACAAAGTATTTTAATCCAAACCATCACATGTTTTTGGAATATAACCATGACATTTCGGATGTTCCGATCAGCATTCTGACCATTCCGTTCGTTGCGAACGTCATTCCGCTCGTATGGATGACTGATTCAACGTTGAACGTCGATGAATTGGATAGATCCTTCTATGAATGTCTCAATAAAATAAGGTTAGCCTATCAATGCATGTTTCCTAGCGTAAGGTTTAAAGGCAACCTTGAGGTGGATTACATTGTCGCCAATTCATATACTCCAGAAGTTGAAGCCGCCTCCTTGTTCAGCGGAGGTCTTGACGCGCTCACAACATTTATCAGAATCAAAGATAAGAAGCCAATGCTCATTACCGAATATGGGTGGCATCAAGATGATGTCCAGTTCAGTGAGGTATGGGACGCGGACAAGAAGAATGCGGAAAGCTTTGCGCAGCTGCATGGATTAACGAATATTTTTATTCAATCCAACTATGGAACGTTCATTGCCGATGAGCGGGTTGACCGTGATTTCAGCAAGAGTCTGGGCGTCTCCTGGTGGCAGGGTTTACACCATGGAATGGCCTTTCTATCAGCAGCGATGCCGATCGCATTCAAGTTTAAAGTGAATTGTATTTATATTGCCAGCTCGCTGCATATCGGGCATATTGCCAAATGCTCATCGGATCCGACCGTTGATAATGAAATGAAATTTGCTTCCGGCAGTGTGTTCCACGACGCTTATGAACTGACAAGGCAGCAAAAAGTGAAGGTAGTCGTTGACTATTACTCCGTAACCAAAGAGCCTGTGAGCATAAGGGTCTGTTTCAAAAAGGAGCAAAATTGCTGCAAGTGTGAGAAATGTATTAGAACGATTCTGGGGATCATTGCCGAAGGTAAAAATCCGCAGGATTTCGGTTTTAACACACCGGAAAATCTTTCCCAGCATGTGTACGAATTTCTCGTTGAGAATGTTAAATATTTGCCGCCGGACTTGATTATCATGGTTTGGAACTTAATTAAAAAGCGGATGGCAGAAAATTACGACAACGTCCTATATAAAGATTTCGATTGGTTTTTACATTACGATCTGGCTGCGGAACAAAGAAAATCACTGCTTCATTACCGGGTGACAAAATTCTTCCCCATTCTGAAGCGGAAAATCAGCGATCGAATACACAGCTATTTCGCCCAAAATACTTAATCGGCAGAAGGGTAATCTCCTATGAGGGTTCAAAATTCTGTTAAAAACATGCTATTCGGTATCTCCGGGCAGATCATCAGTATCATCATGGGCTTTACTGTGCGAACCGTATTTATTTATACGCTCGGTGTGGAGTATTTGGGAGTGGAAGGGCTTTTCTCGAGCATTCTTATCCTGCTGTCATTAGCTAATCTAGGGTTCGACACCGCCATGAGCTACAGTTTGTATAAACCGCTGGCTATCCAGGATGTAAACAAAATACAAGCCCTAATCCATCTCTATAAACGAGCCTATCAATGGATCGGACTTGTCGTGTTATTAATCGGTTTGTCATTAATGCCGTTTCTGCCGTACCTGATGAACGGTGAAACGACCGTCCAACATATCCAGATCATTTACTTGCTGTTCTTGCTTCATTCTGTTTCCTCTTACTTTTTTTCTTACAAGCACGCTGTTATTGCCGCAGATCAGCGCAGTTACATCATCTCTAAAATTCATTCTATTTTTACGATAATTTCAAATTCCGCACAGATTATTTTATTGCTAACCACGAAATATTACTTAGCGGTACTCGCAGCCCAGATCGCCTTTAGAATTGTTGAGAATGTATATACGGCCAAGAAAGCGGACCGATTATATCCGTATTTGGCAGCAGACAGCGATGCGAGGTTAACAAAAAGCGAAAGAAAGTCTTTCTTCGAAAATTTGTATGCACAGACGTTATATAAAATCAGCGCGGTGGTGATCATCGGCACCGACAATATCGTAATCTCGATGTTTGTTGGGCTTACCTGGGTTGGGATCTACTCGAACTATTTATTGATCATCGGTATGGTTAGCACACTTGTCAGTTATCTGTTTCATTCGATTACCGCGAGTGTTGGAAATTTAATCGTCAATGAAAGCACCGAAAAGAAACATTTCATATTTCGGGCGCTGCACTTTGCGAACTTTTGGATCTATGGCTTTTGCGCCGTGAGCCTCTGGACTCTGATGAATCCGTTTATCACGATATGGCTGGGCAAGCAGTATCTTTTTGATCTGTTCGTGGTGTTTGCCATTGTGTTGAATTTCTTTACTGCGGGAATGCAAGACGCTCCAACCATTTTTCGAGAGACGACAGGCTTATTCAAGAAAGGCAAGTACCGGCCGATTATCGCCGCGGCAATCAATATCGTGGCTTCTATCCTACTTGCTCGGGAAATAGGCGTTGCGGGCGTGCTGCTGGGAACTGTAATCAGCAGATTATGCACGTATTTCTGGTACGATCCCTATGTGGTATATAAATACGCATTTCACAAAAAAGCGAAATCATATTTTCTTCGATATATATGGCTGGCTTCAGTCGTTTTTGCTGCCGCTTATATCAGCAGTGGGTTAGGCAGCATGGTTCATACAAATCCTCTTAGCGACTTCTTGATAAGAGGTTTTTTGTGTTTGACGGTGCCTAATGTGATCTTCTTTCTCTTGTTCCGTAGAAGCGAAGAGTTCCGGTATTTAAGAGAGATCGTAACACAGCTCGGAAGCAAAATTTTTGTGCGCTCTGGCCGAAGAAAGGTTGCGAAAGCCGAAGCCTAAACTGAATGGCAGGGAGTTAAATAAATGAGTAACTGTATAGCTCTCGACAGGATTGTCGTTGAAAACAACAGAGTGGACTACTACTTCAGCGTCTCCAGTTCCCTACAGAAGTATTTTAGCAAGAACAATCATATGTTTTTGGAATACAACCATGACCTCGCGTATGTTCCTCACAGTATTCTGGCTATTCCATTCGCAGCCAATGTGCTGCCTCTTGTTTGGATTACCGACTCCACGCTCATGTTGAATGAACTCGACCTCTCATTCAGCGAATGCATCGAAGATCTAAGGTTGGCTTATCAGGAGATGTTCCCGAGTGTGGCTTTTAAAGGGACTACGAAGATCAAGAAATGTGTTGAAAATAGTTATGTTTCTGAAACTAAATCCGCATCCTTGTTCAGCGGCGGTCTGGATGCTTTTACAACGTTTATCAGGATCAAACACAATAAACCGATGCTGATTACTGAATATGGGTGGCATCATCACGATATCCAGCACAGTGAGGTTTGGGAAGCAGACAAGAAGCATGTAGTGAGCTTTGCCGAAGCTCATGGTTTGGAAAATATCCTGATACAGTCAAATTACGGAAACTTCATGATCTCCGAGACGATCGACCGCGAATTTCACAAGAAACTGGGATTTTCGTGGTGGGAGGGCCTGCATCACGGGTTGGCGATTATTTCAGCAGCGATTCCGATGGCTTTCAAGTTTAAAGTAGAAAACATCTTTATCGCCAGCTCTTTACATATCGGCCACTCTTCAAAATGCGCCTCGGATCCCTCGGTTGATAATGAAATTAAGTATGCTTCCGGTCATGTTTATCATGACGCGTACGAGCTTACGAGACAGGATAAGGTTAAAGTGGTAGTCGACTATTACGCTAAGACGAATATCCCCGTTCAACTGAGAGTTTGCTTTAAGAACAAAAAGAATTGCTGCAATTGCGAAAAGTGTTTAAGGACGATTCTCGGTATTGTAGCGGAAGGATATGACCCGAACAACTTCGGTTTCGATATTCCTGATCATTTATCTCAGCATTTAAGCGACTATTTTAAAGAGCACGTCAAATTTCTATCCGCAGATGTAATTAATTTATATTGGATTGCGATTCAACAACGAATGGACGAGAACAAAGCCAATGTTCTATACCCGGATCTGTTGGAGTGGTTTCTGGACTATGATTTTGCCGCCAATCAAAAGCGAGCGCTTCTTCACTATCGAATAACGAAATTCTTTCCCATCCTGAAAAGGAAAATTAGCGATCGATTAAATAATGTGTTTGCACAAAAGGTCTGAAGGGAGAGGGAGAGAGGTTTATGTCCATTTTGGTGACCGGCGGCGCCGGATATATTGGAACGCATACATGCGTGGAGTTGTTAAATTCCGGCTATGAGATCGTGGTCGTCGACAATTTGTCGAACAGCAAACAGGAGGCCATTCGGCGAGTGGGAGAGCTCACAGGCACAGCATTCAGGTTCTATCAGGCGGACTTACTCAATAAGGAAGCACTCGATATGATTTTCTCGGAGAATCGGATAGACGCTGTCATTCATTTAGCCGGTCTCAAGGCTGTAGGCGAATCGGTTGATTTACCGCTCCGGTATTATCATAACAATATTGCAGGAACGCTTACTCTGTGTGAAGTAATGAAAAAATACGGCGTGAAGAAAATGGTGTTCAGCTCTTCAGCTACGGTGTACGGAATGCCGGAAAGTGTACCGATTCTCGAACAATTTCCTCTTGGGGCAACGAATCCGTATGGACGTACAAAACAGATGATTGAGGAAATTTTTAACTGATCTCTATCTATCCGACCATGATTGGAGGATTGCCCTTTTTACGTTATTTCAACCCGATCGGGGCTCATAAGAGCGGGCGAATCGGTGAAGATCCGAACGGTATTCCAAACAATCTGCTTCCTTATATTGCACAAGTGGCTGTTGGGAAATTAAGTGCTTTAAAGGTCTTCGGCCATGACTATCCCACAGCGGATGGGACCGGAGTCCGAGACTATATTCATGTTGTAGATTTGGCTATCGGACATTTGAAAGCTTTAAAGAAGCTCGAGGATTCAAACGGAATCAGTGCTTATAATCTTGGAACTGGGCGAGGCTACAGCGTATTGGAAATGATCAATGTTTTCGAAAGAGTGTCAGGGCGTCGGATCCCATATGAAATGGCCGGGCGCCGGCCTGGTGATATTGCAATCTGCTTTGCAGATGTATCTAAGGCGAGATTAGATCTGCGATGGTGGTCTCAGCGTGACATTCAGGAGATGTGTGAAGATGCTTGGCGCTGGCAAACCAACAACCCGAATGGTTATGGAGCACAAACGCCAGTCTTTACCGATGTCGGGTAATACGGAATGAATAGGATGAATATATTGGGTCAACTGACACCGGATCAGGTCCAGCAGGTATTAATTAACATTTATAATGATAGGGACCACTTAAGCGAAACTGAGGTTAAGGACTTAGTTTCTTACATTAAAGAAAAAATCTTAGCGGTGGCTGCCAAACAAACGGGCGGGTGAGAAAATTGAAAAGAATATTTGACGGAATATTTGCGGCCTTTGGGCTTATTTTTTTTGGTCTCATTATATTCGCAACAGCGTTATTGGTTCGTTTAAAACTCGGCAACCCGGTGTTCTTTAAACAACTACGTCCTGGACTCCACGGTCGCCCGTTCATGCTTTATAAATTCCGAACGATGACGGACTTAAAGGATGATCATGGGGAGCTGCTGCCGGATGGGTTGAGATTAACATCCTTCGGAAGATGGCTTCGCAAGCTGAGCTTGGATGAATTGCCGCAGCTGTACAACGTACTAAAGGGAGATATGAGTTTTGTGGGGCCCCGACCGCTGCTTATGGAGTATTTACCTTTGTATAGCGAGGAACAGGCTAAACGGCATAAGGTCCGACCGGGGATTACGGGACTGGCGCAAGTAAGAGGAAGAAATGCAATCAGCTGGCAGGAAAAGCTCGATTTGGACATATGGTACATCGAAAATAGAACCTTTTTTCTGGACATGAAGATCCTGCTGCTAACAGTGATCAAAGTGTTCAGATCTGAAGGGATCAGCCAAGCCGGTCATGAAACGATGGAGAGGTTTACGGGTTTACATACTTAAGGATAAGAGGGCGTTTATCGTGCTTAGTGTGACCAAAAGGACAGTGAATCTGGCGATTTGGGCAATAAAAGTATTTGAGTCTCCGATGATTCTAACTGAAGAGCCGGATGCCAAAGTCCTTGCTAGCCCAAGCCTGCAAGCCTCCGATGTAACGGACGTTGAAGCGGAGTTTGTTGCCGATCCGTTTATGATGTTTCATAAGTCTAAATATTATCTTTTTTTCGAGGTTCTTGATCGATCGACCGGCAAGGGAGTAATCGGGCTGGCGATTAGTAATGACGGCAAAGAATGGCATTATGACAGAATCGTACTGAGAGAAAGCTACCATCTATCTTATCCCTATATAGTCGAAACCGAAGGCGATATTTTTATGTTACCCGAATCTACGGAAGCGGGACGAGTATTGTTATACAAAGCGACAAACTTCCCATACGATTGGGTAGTTTCGCATGAACTGATCGAGGGAAGTTACTTAGACGCCAGTGTATTTGAATATGACCGAACGTGGTGGATGCTGGCAGGGACAGCCGGAGGCAATTTACACTTATTTTTCTCGGATTCAATTAACGGACGGTGGACAGAGCACCCCAGCAGCCCAATGATCGTCAGCAATTTCCATATTACCAGACCGGCGGGCAGAGTGATCGCAGGCAGTCATGGGGTGTACCGATATGCCCAAGACAGCTTACCTTATTATGGAACACAAGTAAGAGTATTCGAAATAACAAGGCTTTCCAGAACTGAATATGAGGAGCGAGAATTGAACACCATCATTCGAGGCTCGGAGATTGATGCCGATTGGAGAAAAGACGGAATGCACCACATCGACCAGCTCAAAATTAAAGATCATTGCTGGTGTGTAGCCGTTGATGGACACTACTTCCGCAGCGAAAACTATTTGAAATGGCGGTTCAAACGATTCATCAAAAGCCCGATTTCCGACCTGCGAAAAGTTTACGAGCAATTGAAGAAGCAGAATGTGGGGGTGTAACCCTGTCGAAGCTCTATTCATTAACTTCATTACGATTTTTCGCAGCTCTAATGGTCTATCTCTCTCACAGTGTGACCGTGTTTCATGATTATCAATTCGGCTATGTCGGGGTTTCCTTCTTCTTTGTACTATCCGGGTTTATTTTGTTCTATAATTACCATTCACAATTCACGGCATTTAAGATGCCAAGCATCAAAAGGTTCTACATCGCTAGAATAGCCAAGATTTATCCCGTGCATTTGTTGACATTGGTGTTAGCCATTCCGTATTTCGTGCGAGCTGATTATCTTGGCGATATTTTTCATATCGCTGCTCCTGTCGCCTTTGGTTGCACAAGCCCTTCGCTTTAGCGTGTACTATATACCGATCTGGTGCTGTTTAATCTTAATATTTGCGTTTCAAGGCGGAATGATATCCCGGTTACTGTCCAACAGCAGGTTTGTATTTTTGGGAGAGATCAATTTCTCCTTCTACATGGTTCATTACTTGGTGGTCAATTATGTGGGGTTGCTCGGCTTTGGCAGTATGGTACAGCACCTAGTCACTCTGACGGGCTCCATTCTGTTGAGCTCTGTCATTTATCTTATGTATGAAGAACCGATGCGAAAGAAAATTCGTTTTGGCGATTTTAATCCAAAGAGGCCGATCGAGCAGCAATATAACACAGTATCCCCTTAAGGCACTCGCAACAAGGAGAGAAAAGGATGAGTGAACCAATTGTAGTGTCGCGTCGTACATTTTTGAAGAAATCACTGGCTTTATTCGGGGCGGGCATGCTGGTTGGTGCCTATCCTGTATTTGCGGAACGATTCTGGTATCAGATTAACGAGGTTAACCTTACACTGCGTAATCTGCCAATCTCATTTAACGGTTGGAAAATTGTTCAATTCAGTGATGTTCACTATGGTTTTCATTTTGGAATTAAGGAATTGGGTCGTCTTGTTAAGATTATCAATGAATTAGAGCCTGACATTCTTTTTTTTTACCGGGGACTTGGTGCAGAGAGGGTATGAACAAACCGAGCGAATGATCCCTTTGCTTCGGCAGATGAATGCGCGAGGCGGTAAATGGGCCGTTACCGGTAACCATGATAACGTTACCAAGCACAAGGTCGTTAGCGCCTTACGAAATTCCGATTTCACGGTATTAGAAAATGAGCATGGTATTGTTCCATCTAATGACCAATACCTCGTGGTTGCCGGGGTTGATGATCTTCTATTTGGAACTCCTGACATTCAAAAGTCAGTTGCCGGGTTGTCCGATGACGATTGTGTTTTGTTGCTGGTACACGAGCCCGATGCCGCAGATTTCTACACGAAACACCCGATTGCAGCTCAATTTTCCGGACATTCTCATGGGGGGCAGATTCGCATTCCATTCGTTGGACCGATCATGACACCGGAGCTGGCTCGAAAGTATGTGGATGGATTGTACTATGTCGGCGAAAGACAGATGCCCGTGTATGTTAACAGAGGTATCGGTACAAGCAATGCGCCTGTGCGCTTGTTTTGCAGACCGGAAATCACCGTGTTTCATTTAACTGGAGGAGCGTAATGCCCGTGTCAAACTCTACGCATCGTATCTATCTCTCTCCGCCCCACCTGAGCGGCAATGAATTCAAATATGTGAAACAAGCTTTTGATTCCAATTGGATCGCTCCGTTAGGCCCCAATGTCGACCGATTCGAAAAGGAAATTGCGGCTTATGCGGGAGTGCGCGGCGCCGTTGCGGTCAGCTCGGGCACTGCCGCCATTCACTTGGCTTTACGCCTGCTTAGTGTTGGATCTGGGGACACAGTTTTCTGTTCGACACTTACTTTTGTGGCCAGTGCGAACCCCATTATATATCAAGGCGCAAGCCCGGTTTTCATCGATTCCGAGCCGGAAACGTGGAACATGTCGCCGGCTGCTTTGAAGAAGGCCTTAGAGCATGCATACAAAGAAGGAGATCTCCCGAAGGCGGTTCTTGTTGTTCACCTGTATGGGCAGAGCACAAAGATGGATGAAATTATGGCTTTATGCAATGAATATTCCGTGCCTGTGATAGAGGATGCGGCAGAATCTTTAGGTTCGAGCTACAAAGGCAAGGCCAGCGGTACAATGGGCAAATTCGGAGTGTATTCATTTAACGGCAACAAAATTATTACAACTTCCGGCGGGGGCATGCTGATCTCCGATGATGAGGAAGCGTTGGCGCACGCACGGTTTCTGGCAGCGCAAGCACGCGATCCCGCGCCTCATTATCAACATAGCGTGATCGGCTATAACTACCGCTTAAGCAATGTGCTCGCCGGCATCGGCTTGGGACAGTTAGAAGTGCTGAATGACCGGATAAATGAAAGAAGAGCCGTGTTTGAACGATATTGGCAGCAACTTTCCGGTCTGCCTGGGATTCAATTTATGCCGGAATTGAAAGAGACCCGATCCAATCGCTGGCTCACAACCTTGACTGTTGAAGAAACCGCAGCGGGAATCTCATCGAAAAATCTGCTGCAAGCGATGATTGCGGCAAATATCGAAGCCCGGCCGGTTTGGAAGCCGCTTCATCTGCAGCCTTTATTCGAAGGTGTCCGGTATTATGCCCACGAGGCAAACAGGAGCGTATCCGAGGAGTTATTTACATCGGGGCTATGTTTACCGTCCGGTTCAAGTCTGACTGAATCTCAGCAAGATAGAGTTATCCGGACGATCAAAAACTCGTTTAGAGTTCCATCCGAACTGGAGGAGTCACTTTGATCGATAGCAGCGGCAGAAACCTCGTTTTTATGCTCTGCGTTCCACGAAGCGGAAGCTCACTTGCCGCTACGCTGCTGCAAAAACATAGCAAGGTTTACGCCGCGCAGGAGATGTGGTTTCTGATGAGCTTGTATGACCTGCGTAAGGTACAGCCTCGCGCCTATGGCGGTGCCATCATTCTGGACCGGTTTTATAACGGCATGCTAACGGACGATATGTACGAACGGGCCTGCAGAGCGTTTGCTGTGCAGACCTACAATGAATTGCTTCAAACGGCCGGCGCGCAGATCGCGTTGGATAAATCGCCGCGGTACTATTATTTGCTGGAGTTTTTAGACAAACTTTTTCCTCAGTCGCAGAGAATATGGCTGCTTCGCAATCCCTTGTCCATCATTGCCTCCTACAAAAAAGCCAATAGCCACAACCATACCCGATTTCATATCGGTGAAGATTTATGTGACTCCAAGTTCAACATTAACATGACAGATGTTACGGCAGGGTTACTGCGTTACTATCATTATTTTTCCGGAGACAACCCTAATACCTATCGGCTGTACTATGAGGGGCTAGCTGCCCGGCCGCAGCAAGAAATGGAGAAGCTATGCGGCTTCTTAGGGATCGATTATGAAGACGGTTTGGATCATTATGGGGACATTCTGGAGACACCGAAGGGGAGCATGTATACCAGCATGGGTGTAGGTGATCCGTTTCTATTCGCTGACTCCAAACCTCACGAACGATCGATAAACAATTGGAAAGACATACTGGATAAGCGGGAAGTCGAAATGTATTGCCGTGTAATCGGAGCTGATCTATTTCATAAACTGGGTTACAGCGAGCAAATACAGGAAGCGGAAAACTGGACGGGAGCGCGATTCGATGCCGAACCGAATTACGAGTTCATACAGTCGCGTGAGAAACAGTTGCAGGAATTGACGGGGTGTCGATGGGAGCCTGGCTATCAGATGAGAACGGATGTTCAACACACCCCTGGGTTCTCTATTGAGAACTTTCATGCAAATACAAATTCCGAACTTATGCAAATGCAAATCACGTTACAGGCCCTTGAGAGAAGACTTGAAAAGAGCTACATCGATCAAAATCGGTTAAAGAGCCAGCTGTCCCAAATGAGAAGCAAAATCGATCGGGTTAAATCGATGATTCCTTTCGGTACCCGACTCACCCAGTGGGCTTCCAAGCACTTGTTGAACAGCGGGAGGGGCAGATGAGTGCAATTGCCGGTTTTTATCAGCTGAATGACGAACCTGTCGATCTCCTGTACGGCAGCTGTTTAATGGATGCATTACGTCATTATCCGGCCGATGATATTCGTACGTGGAGAGGGGACGGCATCTTCCTCGGCTGTCATTCGCAATGGATTTCACCCGAGTCGGATGGCGAGCTCCTGCCCCGTTACGATAACGAAAGCCGGCTGGCCATAACAGCCGATGCCATCCTTGATAATCGTGAAGATTTATTTGAAAGATTACAGGTGCAGCACCCCGAACGAAAGCGGATGACGGATAGCGAGTTGATTTTGCTTGCTTATCGTAAGTGGGGGAGAGAGGCTCCGCAATATTTGATCGGTGATTTCGCCTTTATGATTTGGGATGAAAGAAACAGGCTGCTGTTTGGGGCAAGAGATTTTTCGGGCGCGCGAACGCTGTATTTTCATCATAATCAAACCCGATTTGCCTTTTGCACCCTTATTCAACCGCTTTTTACATTGCCGTCTGTCAAGAAGCGGTTGAATGAGGAATGGCTCGCCGAATTTCTGGCCATCCCAGGCATGGTTGAAGCCGTCGATACGGCTTCAACTGTCTATGACAGCATCGGGCAGCTTCCTCCGTCACACTCGATCACTGTTACGGGCGGTAAAGTGACGCTTTCCAGGTACTGCAGATTGGCAGCAGGGGAGCCTCTGAAGTTAAAATCCGACGAAGAATATGAGGAAGCGTTCCGGGAAGTATTCGAAACCGCCGTGAGCGCTAGGCTGCGCACGAATCGGAATGTTGGCGCTCACCTTAGCGGAGGATTGGATTCGGGTTCTGTAGTAAGCTTTGCGGCGCCGGCATTGCGAGAGCAAAATAAACTTTTGTATACGTACAGTTATGTTCCGGAGAATGATTTCGAAGATTGGACATCGCGTTCCTTGCTGCCGGATGAAAGGCCCTACATCCAATCTACAGTCCGGCATGTCGGCAATATTTCGGATCATTATCTGGATTTTGAGCGAACGAACCCTCTCGATGAAGTTAATGATTTTCTTGAGATCATGGAGATGCCGTACAAGTTTTTTGAGAATTCATTTTGGATGAGAGGCATTTATCAAAGAGCTAATCAGCATGGAGTAGGGCTGCTGTTAAACGGAGCTAGAGGGAACTTTACCATTTCATGGGGTTCCGCATGGGAGTACTATGCCAATCTATTGAAACGGCTGAAATGGATTCGTCTTTATCAAGAATTGAGTCTATTCAGTAGTCATTTGGGCGCTCGCAAAAGCAAGGTGCTGACCGTTGTAGCCAAAAAGGCCGCAGTCGGCCGTTCTCTTCTGTTCCCGGCCGCTGCTCGCAATGAGTTCCCGGCGTTCATTAATCCCGCATTTGCAGCAGCAACGAACGTCTATTCCAAACTGCAAGATCATCGTATGGATGCCGGCGGGACAACAGTTGAGAGCGCGTACGAGGTCAGGAAAAATCAATTTGAACAGTTATATTTCTGGAACAAAAACGGGACATTGGGGACAAAATTATCGCTGCGTTATGCTTTATGGGATCGCGATCCAACGAATGATTTGCGTGTCATTCGCTTCTGTTTGGCGGTACCGGAGGAACAGTATGTACAGAACGGCTATGACCGGGCGCTCGTACGACGGGCAACACGAAACCTGCTCCCTGACAAAGTAAGGCTGAATCAGCATATACGCGGTGTGCAGGGCGCCGATGTCATTCATCGTATGGCCCGTTCTTGGCCGGCATTTATAGATGAACTTGATCGGCTGGCAGCCGATCCGTTAATTGCAGAATTCATACATATACCGGCAGTCACAGCAGCGATGGGGAAACTCGGGAAAGAACCACGTCCGGAGTATGCCTTCCTCCCCGAATTTAAATTGCTCACGCGCAGCTTAATCGTGTACCGATTCGTCAAAAACTTGGAGAGGAGGTGATCACATGAAAAAAATATGGCAAAAACCGTTATTGGAAATTCTGGATGTCTCTATGACAATGGCAGGTCCCGGGAGAGTAATTGCGGATACGATGACGGTTCACGACCCGGATGAAGGAATTGACGTAGTTATAACGATTCCGGGACACCATAGCTGAGTGCTTGTCCTGCCTTGATTGCGGCCCTTATACATGAGTATCTGTATAAGGGCTATATCTGCTAGCTAAACTTTCTCTCATTTGGGGTGAATCGGATGCTGAAAACAGCAAGTAAAGTGATTTACAAGGCTTTCGGAATGAACATATTGAGCGAAATTCCTTTACCGGAATTGCCCCAAATGAGTGTTCCGGATAATCAAGCCGACATTATGATAGAACACGCTGATTTGACCACGATTTGGTCCATTTTTGCCGTGAAAACAGGCAATTTCATCATCAAAAAAAAATTCATTCTCTTTAAAATTGAAAATACGGCTATCTTCTCGGTACATGAAGGCAAAAAAATTATTGTTTCGCCCATGAAGGGCGCAGATCCGGATCAGGTCCGGCTGTATGTGCTGGGCACATGCTTAGGCGCCATTCTCATACAAAGAAGAATATTGCCGCTGCATGGCAGTGCAGTAGCTATTGACGGGAAGGCCTATGCTTTCATCGGTGAATCCGGCGCAGGGAAATCAACTCTAGCTTCCGCTTTTTTGAATAGAGGCTATCAACTTCTGACCGACGATGTGGTCGCCGTGCCTTTTTCTCAGGATGAGAACATACCTTATGTTACACCAGCCTATCCTCAGCAGAAGCTATGGCAGGAAAGCTTAGAGCTCTTTGGCATGACCGCAGGCCACTATCGCCCGATATTCCAACGGGAAACCAAATTTACGGTGCCTGTCGCGTCTAAATTCCAGCCGGAACCCATGCCGCTAGCCGGGATTTTTGTACTAGTAAAAACAAACAACAACGGGATCGAGGTAAGCGCAATCGAGGGTCTGGCAAAGCTGCAAACCTTATTCCTTCATACATACTGCAATTTTCTAATACCGCATTACGGACTGATGGATTGGCACTTTCGGGTCACTTCGAATTTGGCCGATCAAGTCCAGGTTCTTCAAATATGCCGGCCAACTGCGGGATTTACGGCAAGCCGCATGGCAGACTCCATTTTGTTCAAGTTAAAGGGAGATAATAATTATGAAATTTCAAGGTATAGCAACGAATGATCGGCTGGTACAAGCAAAGGGCCACATTGTAAGCAATATGGGTGATGAGAAAGTGATGCTTAGCGTACGTAACGGTAAATATTATAATTTGGGTATGGTCGGCGGCCGGGTATGGGAGCTTATGGAAACGCCTATAACAAAAAAAAGAATTAATCGAAGCGTTGCTCGGCGAATATGAAGTGGATGCCGGGATTTGCGAAGAACAAATTACGGATTTTTTAGAGCTATTGTTACAAGAACGGCTCATTCAGGCAGGGACACAAAGTGATTAAGGTGAAAAAGTTTCTGTCTCTGGAGCGGGCGACGATGCTTCTATTTGTGGAGGCATTTTTTTTTTTGGGATGGGCGCGACTGCTGCTGGTCGTTATGCCATTCTCTAAAGTGGCTGCAACACTCGGAGCTTCCACACAGGAAACGCCGCATACCATTCCAAATACAATTCAGCCGGCTTTGATCCAAGTGCATAACGCGATCGGGATCGTCAGCAATCACACGATGTGGGAAAGCAAGTGTCTGGTAAAAGCGATTGCCGCTTTAAAGATGCTCGAGAGGCGCCGCATTGAAAGCACTCTTTATTTGGGAGCCGCCAGAGATGAACAAGGACGTATGATCGCGCATGCCTGGCTTCGAAGCGGCTCTTTTTGTGTCACAGGAATGGAAGGAATGCATCGGTTCACGGTTGTCGGCAAATTTGCCAAACGAATTACATAGAAAGATAAAAGGTGAAGACAATGCAGAAGCCGGTCGCATTAGATTGTCTTCAGCTCCCTAAGGAGCTGCGTTTGATGCTTGCATGCCTGAACAGGCACGATGATGAAGGAGTTCCGGCGCATGATAAAAAATGGATAGCGGACATGAATTGGGATCGGTTTCTGCAATTGGCCAGGCACCATCGGGTATATCCGGTCCTCTACAGCAGACTCATGAGAATAGAGCAGCATGGGATTCCGCCGCAAGTCATTCGCGCCCTGAAGCAAGAGTATTGGCATAATACGTTTCGGATGCTGCAATTGAGCGCGGAAATGGACCGCGTTAACTCTGAATTATCCGAACAGAACATCCCGACACTTCATATGAAGGGCCCTGTCCTCGCGGTGGAGCTCTATGGCGATGTTTCCCTGCGTACGTCCGGAGATTTAGATGTGTTAGTTCCGATTCATCGGTTGGTAGCGGCAGAGGGGACGCTTCGAAAGCTCGGTTATGTGAAAGACGAATACATCCAATCGGTAATGAACGACTGGAAATGGCGGCATCATCACACCACTTTTTATCACCCTGACAAGGAGATAAAGGTTGAGCTGCACTGGAGATTAAGTCCGGGTCCGGGCAAAGAACCGACCTTCCACGAGCTGTGGGAGAGAAGCCGGATAAGCCATCATACCGGAAATCCTATTCATTATTTGGGAACGGAAGATTTGTTATTATTCCTCGCCGCACATGGGGCGCGCCACGGCTGGTCACGCCTTCATTGGCTCGGGGATATCGATCGGATTGCTAGGCAAAGTCTCGATTGGAACAGGTTAAGCTTATTGCTCAGCAAGTATCGCTGCGCTCATCTCCTCGGGCAAGCGTTCGTACTGGCTTCGGACTTACTGAGCACTCCATTGAACCCACAGATGAAAAGATTAACTTTTGGATGCCGTCCCGCGAAGCTCGCGCAGGACGCTTTGTTTTATTTACGGCAGATGGTAAACCTCCATACTAAGCTGCTGCCCGCCGACGTCGCATTATACCATAAGCGTCACTTGTTCTCCTTGATGTCGGCTCAGCAAAAAATGTTATTCATTATCAGCTTCTTACACCCTTACCCTAAAGATATTGAGATTTTATATTTACCCAAAATGCTTCATTTTTTATATTTTCCACTACGGCCTTTCTTGTGGGCTTGGAGAAAAATGAGCAAATACGCTTAGCCTGGGGGTACCACGCGATTGAAACCTATTCTATATTTCGTCAAAAGGTTGTATTCCTTTGCGGGCAAAGTGTTATACCTGAACCTTATGGGGACGGTGTTGATCAGTTTGCTGGAAGGCGCAGGCGTTCTCATGCTTATCCCTATTTTGTCTATGAGCGGCATTATGAGTGAAGGCGTTACGTCCGTCATCCCCTGGTTGGATCAATGGCTGAACATGCTCTCAGGTTCGATGGGCGTGGCGCTTATCATCTGCGTATATGTTGTGTTAATCATCGGACAAAATCTTCTGCAAAACTATTTGATCGTCCAAAATGTGAAAATACAGCAAGGATTTTTCAGAGTCATAAGAACGGACACATATAGAGCTTTGTTGCAAGCCAAATGGGATTTCTTTCTGACTAGGCGGCGATCCGATTTTGTCCACTTGTTGACCTCGGAATTAGCGCGTATCGCTGCCGGCATCAACACGTTCTTACAGCTTCTATCCTCGTTTATTTTTACTTTGATTCAAATTGCCATTGCGCTTTGGCTATCTTTAAAGATGACCATTTTCGTGTTGCTGTGCGGATTGATCCTTACTATTTTTGCCAGAAGATTTATCAAGAAGGCTAAAAGACTTGGAAGTCAGACATCCGAGTTGGGAAAGCAATATTTAGCCGGAATCACCGATCAATTAAACGGAATTAAAGACATTAAAAGCAACATGATGGAGCGTTCCAGCCTGAGTTGGTTCAGTGTTCTCACGCATCGTCTCGTGATCGAACAGACCGAATATGCAAAACTAAAAACCGCCTCCCAGTTTTACTACAAGATTAGTTCCGTTCTGCTCATTGCGGGATATATTTTTTTTGTCGCTGCAATTATTTAAAGCTGAACTGCCTCAATTACTATTGATCACGATCATTTTTTCCAGATTGTGGCCAAGGATAACCGGTATCGAGTCGAGTATGGAGCAACTCTCTTCTACGATTCCGGCATTCGAGTCATACATGCAAATAATGAACGAAGCTAACAACGCCAAAGAATTACATGAGGCAGATAACAGCAGTGACAATGAAGAGCGTTTACGGATGCGTGAAGGGTTGGAATGCCGCGACGTCTATTTTCGGTATACCCGCAGTGAATCGGCTTTCACATTGGAACAAATCAATTTATATATACCCGCGAACCGTCTGACCGCAATCGTAGGCCGCTCGGGGGTGGGTAAAAGCACATTAATCGATATTTTGATGGGACTTATGCAACCGGAAAAAGGACATATACTGATTGACGGAAAGCCGCTTACAACCGAAAATCTGCTGTCGCTTAGAAGTTCGATCGGCTATGTGCCGCAAGATCCGTTCCTGTTCAACGCGAGCATAAGAGAGAACATGCTTATGTTTGAACCGGATGCAAGTGAGATGCGGATATGGGATGCACTGTCTTTAGCCTCCGCATCGGAGTTTGTTAACCGTCTGCCTCAGGGGCTGGATACATTGATTGGGGACCGTGGAGTAAGACTTTCCGGCGGGGAACGGCAGCGTTTGGTGCTTGCTAGAGCGATTCTGCGAAGACCCTCGATTCTGGTATTGGATGAAGCGACCAGCGCGCTAGATACGGAGAACGAATCCGTTATTCAAGAAACATTAGCCAAGTTGAAACAGACGATGACGATTATCGTCATTGCTCACCGTGTATCTACCATAAGAGACGCTGATCAGGTTGTGGTGCTGGACCAAGGGAAGATCGTGCAAACCGGCGGCTTCTATCAATTGGCTCAGGAAAAAAGAGGACTGTTCAGCAGTCTGATTGGCAGCCAGATGGAACTGAGTCTGCCGTCTGACACAGTATCATGAAATTGTACTTGAAAGGAGGGGACCCATGACCATTACTCGAACGGATTGGGAGAAAAGAAACGGACACCGGGCCGGCGTCGTCTGGTTTACGGGACTTTCGGGTTCAGGCAAAACCACATTGGCGGTCGAGTTGGAGGAAATGCTCTTTGAGCGAAATGTTCGATGCCGCATTCTGGATGGTGACAGATTGAGAAGCGGTTTGAATCAAGATCTGGGATTCAGCGAGCAAGACCGTTTGGAAAATATCCGGCGTACTTCCGAAGCGGCATCGCTGTTTGTGGAAGCCGGCTTTGTCGTATTGGCGCCGCTTATATCACCATATGAAGCGGGCCGGCAGCTCGCCAGGCAGCGCTTCGAATCGGAAGACTTCATCGAGTTATACGTCAGATGTTCTTTGTTCGAATGTGAACGGCGCGATCCGAAAGGAATGTATCAACTGGCAAGAGCGGGCAGGATTCCGGAATTTACAGGCATATCGGCGCCTTATGAGGTGCCGGCAAACCCGGAGCTGACTGTAGATACGGAGCGGTACCAGGTACGACAATGTGCGCATAGTGTTATTGAATATTTGGAGACAGAGAACTGGATCGAGCCAATGCGAACTCACACCGAGGCAGAGGTGAAAAGATGAGCAAGGAAAGCACGATTACGTCCAATCGCGAATTCATTTTTGATTTTTTCAGAAGCGTTCTGATGATCACCGTTTTCATTTTTCACTTCTACAAATCCTTCCCCGGTAATTTCGATTATGCGGTCTATTCGAATCCCCTCGCAGAATTGTTCGTCGGATTAGCCGGATTTATGGTGGGGATGATCTATCTGCATAGAAACAAAGATAGTTCTCTGTTGAAGAGAGGTTTAAAAATTTTATTGGCTTTTTATATAATCGCCCTGCCTGAAGCAGCCCTGAAGGCGTATGCTATAGACCCTTCAATCAGCCATGTGCTGGATACGCTGTTAAATGTTCTTATTATGAACGAGGATCCTACTGCTATCAACATTTTGCGTTTTTACGGATTAATGTTTATATTACTGCCCATTATTCTTTATTTATATCGCAGATTCAGGGTTCCGACACTGGTCGCTTCGACGGTCCTTTTTTTTGGCAGCACCCTCGTATATACGCTGTCCGAAGCTCCCATCGTACACAGTTTTTTTGTGACGCAGACCGTTTTGCTCCTGTTGCAATGGCAATTGTTTTTCGTTACAGGTCTAGTTTTGGGGCATTTGTATAAAGTGAAAAAGTTACATATCAGCAGAATTAAAAAGCTTCCGTTAGTGATAACCGGCGCGTTGGCGCTATTTGTGCAGCTCATTTGGTTCAGACACGATATCACCAAATTTCCGTACACTTTCGGCAAGCTTCTCGGCATGGTCTATTTGGCGCCAATCGGTATCTACCTCATTTATTTCACTTATTCCAAAATCAAAGGACGTTCTCTGGATGCTTTCGTAAGAGTTGTTGGCAGAAACTCGCTTGTTGCATTCGTACTCTCTGAACTGCTCAGGATAACGCTGATCAAGATCCCTGTCGAGATGTTGCCTATCCCTTACTCGGAGTTAAGCAGTTTCGTATATGCAGTATTTTTAGCTTTTGTGTTGATCTGGATCATGTGGGGTTATGAAACGGTTAAAACTGCCAAAAAAGCCGCAAAAACAAATATGTCAATGTCCCAACAAGCTTCATATATATCAAACTGAATAGCCAAAATTTCTTTACAAAGAACTTAAATACATTATAATGTTCTATATAAAGAACAAAAATAGGGTAGACAGGTGATACAGATGAAAGCGAGATTCGACAATATCAGTATCAAAGGGATTGCGGCAGGCATTCCTCGGGAGAGTTTGGACCTTGATTCACTCGGCGAACTTTTCGGAGAGGAAGAAGTCAAGCGCATTATCGCCAGCACGGGAATTGCCAAAGTTCGGGTTGCCGGGACAGATCAGTGCACATCGGATTTATGTGCAGCTGCCGCAAAGCGTTTGCTCACCGAATTGGATGTCGGACCCTGGACAATCGACGGCATTGTTTTCGTTTCGCAGACTCCGGATTACATCCTGCCTTCCACCAGTTCATTACTTCAGCATCGACTAGGGCTGCCCATCACTGCAGTCGCGTTTGATATGCATCATGGCTGTTCCGGTTACGTCTACGGTTTATACCAGGCAGCATGATGATCGCTTCAGGGGGCTGCAGCCGGGTGCTGCTTTGTGCCGGTGACGTTTCAACCAGACTCGTACACAGTGGCGACCGCTCCGTGCGGATGGTTTTCGGCGATGGAGGCAGCGCTACGCTTGTTGAGCGAGGAGCGGGAACGGCGCATTTCAATATTAGAACGGACGGATCCGGCGCAGAGCATCTCATGATCCCTGCCGGCGGTTCACGCAAGGCTCGTAGTCTGGAGACATCGGCTCCATATGAAGCTGAGGACGGGAATATCCGCAGCGAAGAGACGCTTCGCATGAATGGGATGGAGGTCATGTCCTTCGCTTTGCGAGAGGTTCCTCCGATGATTGACGAGCTGCTGGAAAGCGCCGGCTGGAACAAGGAAGAGGTCGGTAGTTTTGCATTGCATCAGGCAAATCGATTCATGCTCGACTACTTACGGAAGAAGATGAAGCTGAACAAAAGCGCAGTGCCGATTGCAGTCGAGTCGGTCGGGAATACAGGACCAGCCTCGATCCCGTTAATGCTTTCCATTAAGCACTCCATTCTAGCGGAGGAAGAGCGTCTGGATAAAGTGGTGATGTGCGGATTCGGTGTCGGATTATCCTGGGCGTCTTGCGCCTTTGAACTCTCTTCAACTGTCATTTTAGATCCAGTTGAAGTTTAATACGGAGATGAAACTTAAAGAAAAAAAGTTGAGGTGTACGGACATGCGAGAGAAGGTTTCAGCTATTGTGCTGAATGCGATCAATGATTTTAATGAAACGTACGGAAAACAAATTCCTCTGGAGCTGGCGGAGGATATTCCTTTGTTCGGAAAACAGGGAGTGCTGGATTCGCTGGGTTTGGTTTCTCTGGTGGTATCTATTGAGCAGACGCTGGAAGACGAATTGGGAGTTTCCCTCATACTGGCAGATGAGAAGGCAGTGTCGCAAAGAACGAGCCCCTTCCGTACAGCCGGCACTGTCATTGATTACATATGCAAACTCATGCAGGAGGAGACACAGGTGTGCGAGAGCCCGTCACATTAATTACAGGAACGCGCAAAGGGATCGGCAAATATCTGGCGGAGCATTACATTGATAAGGGACATCTAGTCATCGGATGCAGCCGCACGGAGCCGGATTGGCGTGTTGAGGGGTATGAGCACTTTCAAGCTGACGTGGCGGATGAGAGCGCAGTTAAGGCGATGTTTTCATCCATCAAGAAAAAGTACGGGAGACTCGATCATCTAATCAACAATGCAGGAATTGCTTCAATGAATCATTTCCTGCTGACTCCCCTATCAACCGTCCAAAATGTCCTGAACACGAACGTAATCGGCACTTTTCTCTTTTGCCGGGAGGCCGCCAAATTGATGCAAAAAAGCGGCTATGGCCGGATTGTTAATTTCTCTACCGTCGCAGCTCCATTAAAGCTTGAAGGTGAGGCCATTTATGCGGCGTCCAAAGCAGCGGTCATTACTTTTACAGAAGTTATTGCCCGTGAGTTGGCTCCTTTCGGCATAACCGTAAATACGATCGGGCCGACGCCCATTGAGACGGATTTGATTCGATCCGTTCCCGAACAAAAGCTGCAGGAGCTGATCAAGAGACAGGCTATTCCAAGATACGGCAACGTGGAGGATGTCGCCAATGTCATAGACTTTTTCCTCAAACAAGAAAGCTCGTTTATTACCGGTCAAACCTTATTTCTCGGAGGGGTATAATGTTTATCGATTTTATGATGGATCATTTCGTCAGACATTCGGAGCAAGAAGCTCTAATATGGCAAGGCAAATCCTACTCTTATAGGAAAATGAACGAGCTGGTGGAAAGCTGGCAAACGACACTAAGCCAGCTGCAGCTGCCTCCAGGCAGCGTTGTCGCTTTAGAAGCGGACTTCTCCCCGTCATCTGTGGCGCTGCTGTTGGCTTTGATTGAACGCAATTGCGTGATCGCCATGCTAAGTTCCGCTGTTATGGACAAAAAGGAAGAGTTCTGTGACATCGCGGAAGCCGAATATATCATCTCCTTAGATTCGGAAGATAAGGTCATATTCGTTAGTCAGGCTCGAAAGGCGGATCACCGGCTTTTGACTTATCTTAAAGCAAAGGGCCATCCGGGAATAATCCTCTTTTCCTCCGGCTCGACAGGAAAGAGCAAGGCAGCGGTACATGATTTGGTTCCTCTATTGGAAAAGTTTAAAGTTGCACGGCATGCTAAGCGGATGATGGCGTTTCTGCTATTTGATCATATAGGCGGACTGAATACACTGCTCTATGCTTTGTCCAATGGCGGAACACTTATTACCGTGCAAGATAGATCGCCGGATGCCGTATGTGCAGCCATTGAGAAATTCAGAGTTCAAACTTTGCCGACATCGCCGACATTTATCAATCTCATCATGCTCAGTGAAGCTTACAAGAGGTATGACCTAAGCAGCTTGGAGTTGGTTACGTATGGCACTGAAGTCATGCCTGAAGCGACTCTGCAGAAATTCTACAGCTTATTTCCGGATATTCGCCTCCTGCAAACTTATGGTCTGTCGGAAGTCGGAATCTTGCGCTCTAAGTCGAAATCTTCCGATTCGCTTTGGGTGAAGATTGGTGGTGAAGGCTTCCAAACAAGGGTTAGAAACGGATTGCTCGAAATTAAAGCGGAGTCGGCCATGCTCGGCTATTTGAATGCCGCGTCGCCATACACAGAAGATGGCTGGTTCATGACTCACGACGAAGTGGAAGTCGACGGGGAATATTTGAGGATTCTGGGAAGGGCCTCGGAGATGATCAATGTCGGCGGGGAAAAGGTATACCCAGCAGAAGTCGAGAGTGTGCTGCAGCAGATGGAGGGTGTCCAGGAAGTCGCCGTGAGCAGTGAGCCGAATCCGATTACCGGTCAGATGGTTAAAGCGTCGGTTAAACTTTCAACGGATGAAAGTCTCAGCGATTTCCGTAAACGTATGCTTCAATTTTGCAGAGACAAGATGCCCGCGTACAAAATTCCGCAGAAATTGGTGCTGGTTGACGATTGGATGCATAACGGCAGATTCAAAAAAATGAGAAGAGGATGATTAGACATGCGAGAGCACGATTTTATTGCAGAATTAACAGATTTATTGGAGGTTGAACCTTCAGAATTTAATGATACATACGTGCTGGAGGAAAATGAAAATTGGGATTCCTTGGCTCATGTTTCCGTCGTTGCCATGATCGATGAGCATTTCGGCCTTTCTCTGGAGTATAGAGATCTTCGTCACTGCAAGACCTTGGGAGAATTGCTGAAATTGATTGAAGCAAAGACAGCCAGCCACGCTGGAGTATCTACCACTCCATGACAGAAGAGACACTTTTCACGAAGCGATTAATTATTGTGGGCGCTGGCGGGTTGGCACGAATGATATACAGCTGGCTTCCCGATTTTAGCGGATACCAAGAAGCATGGGAGCCGGCGGGATTTCTTAGTGACAGATTGGATGATCTGCAAGGTTACGATTACGAACTCCCTATTCTAGGAACTATTGGGGATTACCAGCCAGAGCCGAATGATCAGCTTGTCATGGCCATAGCGGAACCGAGAAGTAAACTATCCATCGGCGAATCACTTGAAAGGCGGGGAGCCAAGTTTACTAGTCTTATTCATCCGACGGCGATAATCGGAAAAAATGTGAAATTCGGCCGTGGATGCGTGATTTGTCCCAGAGCAGTTTTAACCTGTGATATCCGGATGGGCAGCTTCGTACTGGTAAACCTGGCCGTTACGATTGGACATGATGTACGGATCGGAGATGGGTGCACGATTAACGCCCATGCGGATGTTACCGGGTTTACCGAGCTTGGAATAGGCGTTTTTCTCGGAAGCCATGCGGTGGTGACGCCAAGTGTGAAGGCGAAGGATTATACCAAGATCGGCGCCGGCAGCGTCGCCATAAGAACCGTACCGCCAGGTATCTCGATATTCGGAGTCCCTGGCAAAAGAATTAATTGACCCGAGGGAGCCGTAACAGCGGCTCCTTTATTTATTTTCAATTTTACGGATGTTTCTCTCGTGAGACATTATCTTCTGAAATAACTGTTCTCTCATTTTCCTGTCAACGCAATCATTATACAGAATGTAGTTATACCGGCGCAGAACCTTAAGATAATAAAGCTTAGCTTTTCTAGCGCCAATGGTCACAAATATGTACATCTCTTGATGACCTCCTAAGTAAGACCTCGGTATGACAAGAGCCTAGAGGGGGAGTAGGGAGGTTGAGTGGACTAAGCAATCTTGCCAATCGTGTTTCGGCGGGGTGAGGTGAGGTGGGATAAATTATGATTGGCCATAATATATATAGAATCCGAAAAGAAAGGGGACTGACACTATCGGATCTTTCAGAGCGAACCGGTATTTCCAAGTCCTACCTAAGCAATATTGAAAGAAATCTGAAACAGAATCCCTCTATTCAAGTTATGGAGAAGATTGCTTTCGTATTAAAGGTGGATCTCAAGACTTTACTTAAAGTCACGACAGATAATGAGATCAAACTGCCGTTTGATAAAGAATGGTTTGATTTTATGGCTGCACTGATCGAGACAGGCATCGATAAACAACAGATCCATCAATATAAGATATTAGTTGAATTTCTCAAATGGTACAACGAAACAAAGCTTATTAAGAAATAAGCTCCTCCATGGTGGGTTCTGGTTTTTTTTTACTAGCAGGAGGACGAGCGGCGGCCGTTCGAAGTAGAGGATCTGCCGCCTGAGATGGGCAAAACAGGGGGTGGAGCGGGTGAACGTGCGTAAGGTGTCAGCGATCATTCTTACCATTATAATAGCCAGTACGGTTTGGAATTTCGGTATCATGCCAACCTTTGAATCTCCAACTGCGGTACGGCCAACGGAGTCCGCCGACACTCCGAATAGCGATCCGCAAATAGCAGATGTTATCCAAAACAATCCGGAATTTGCAGAGCAATTGAAAAACAACCCCCAGTTGGCGGAAATCGCCAAAAACCGTCCGGATTTGGTAGAACGCGCGAGGAATAATCCAAGTCTACTAGAATATGCGAGAAAGCACCCCGAGCTTGCGAAACGCTATTTGAGTATGTTCGGTCAATAGGAATGATCGAAATCTCCCCGTCGGATACCTGCAACTTTCTTTTGCAGAAGCATCATAGGCTATAACCGATGGGGATCCCCAAACACTCCGCGCATTGTCCCTCTCCTGCTCTCGCACATTCCTCAATTAATACAGTTTCCTGACGATAGAAGTACAGATCTTTAAAATAGCGCACACAGTAAGAAACAGAGTCACGAAAATACATGCGACCAGTATCAGTGACAACACGATGCCCAGATATTTGATTTCCATCCACCCCAATGCAATAAATACATACGGCCGAATGAATAGGAAAATTTCCATCAGTATCTCCCGCAAAGAAGTTCCTCCCGCAACCTTACATAACGAATGCCCCCTCGTACATACGTAGAGGCGGCATTCGGGTACAAGGTCAATTATTCGCCATAAGTTGCGTAAATCTTGTTTTGGATGTAATTGTTAATATACTGCTCGATTTTCAATTCGACATTTACTTTCCCGAAGAAGCCGTATTTCCGCAGCAATTCACAGATCCGTACTGCTTCATCTCTTAATCTTTCTCTAAGCTGTACCAAATCAATTGCAGGCACTTTTACGGTTGTGCTTACGTCTGAGGTGTTTCCTGCCGCATCAGTGAGCGAATATGTAATCGTATATACACGGCCTTGCCCTTTGATTGAGCTTTCTGCGCGTAAATTGAATGCCGTATCGTTCGTGCCGAATTGTGCTTCTTGAATGTCATTAGGCTGATCGAAAAATCCTAACCCACGATCGGGTTCGTTGCTGTTAATTGATTTTAATTGCACCGCAACTTCTTTACCCGAGTCATCGGACGCGTTGATCGTTACATGAATGGGTACCATGCGATGATTCGGCGTGGTGAGCACCGGTTGATCAACGGAAATCACCGCCTGTGGAGGCGTTGTGTCAGCCGTTGGAAACCGCTTCACATATTCAAAATATCCCTCCCAGTTTGACCCGGTAAGCGGAACCCCTCTGCCCCAAGCATTCACCAACTCACCGTTTGCATTTTGAATCACGGCATGTACGGTGAGCACGGTCAAATTGGGATCTAAATTCTCGTAACTTAACTGATCTGTTGTTTCCAAGGTATTCGATGTGAAGTACTTGCTGACTGCAAGTTGTCCGTTTTGCGGAGTGTCCCCCGGATGGATTGGAAAACGGGATACATCATTCCCCACTGCAAGGTGATACTCCACCATTTTGGTTAAATTGGACCAGAGATAAGTTCTTATAATAAGATTTGAGTCGTCATTACTCACTCTGACAGCTCCAATTTGTGTGTTGCCGGCGACTAACTCAATCAAGGAATGATCATAAAATTCGGCACCTCTTGCCTGCGTCGCAGCAGATGCTGAAACAGTGAATACACCCATAATGAGCGTGATAGCTAATAATAATGCAAAACCTTTCTTCAACCTTATCACCTCGTAGATAATGATTTGAACCATTACATCAATGTCGCGGTATGTATAAGCTCGGTTGCTATCAAGCCTCCTATATAGAACAAATTACAAATAAATGTTCTTAATAAAGAACAACAATTCGATTATATTATAAGCTAACCATAGCCGACACACAATAGCATATTACATTGGAACAGCATTTTTCATAGATTGTTTCTCCGCCCCCAGACCGATTCCAAAAGCATGCCGCAGACCGTAGTGCCCTCTTGACAGACTCAGTTACAATGTAAATGTTCAAAGAACTGGAAAAAGAAGGAGAGAACAAGATGTCCCTCTTGGAAGTCAAAGGCTTGCGCAAGACGTTCGGATCCGTAACGGCCGTCGAAGACATCAGCTTCGCTGTGGAAGCGGGCGAGGTGTTCACGATTATCGGCCCGAACGGCGCCGGCAAAACAACGACATTAGAAATGATCGAAGGCTTGCAGAAGCCGGATTCCGGTACGATTACGATCGATGGATTGGTGTGGGCGAAGAATACGGAAGAAATCAAATACAAAATCGGCGTCCAGCCTCAGTCCGGCGCGATGTTTGACTTGCTTACAGTTGAGGAAAATCTCGATTTGTTCGCATCATTCTATCCGAAGCCGAAGCCGGCGGCCGAGATACTCGAGATGATCAACCTGACTGACCACCGCGGCAAAAGAGTCAAATCCCTCTCGGGCGGTCAAAAGCAGCGGCTCGCGATCGGGCTGGCGATGATCAGCGATCCGGAGGTCATTTTTCTGGATGAGCCGACGACGGGACTAGATCCGCAAGCCCGCCGCAACATATGGGATATTATCCTTAAGCTGAAAGAGCTCGGCAAAACGACGATTCTGACCACGCATTACATGGAAGAAGCCGAGAAATTGAGCGATCGCGTGTGTATCGTCGACCAAGGCCGAATCATCACGCTGGATACGCCTGCGGCGTTGATCGACCGGCTGACGAAGGAGCGGGAAGTGAGACTTTCCTTCCTCGACGGCGAACAGGCGGCGAAAGATACGGAGTGGGTTGTGCAGAACCAGCCGACCGTCGTACGGACCGAGCGTGATGGAGCGACGTTGAAGCTGTGGTCGATCCAACCGGAGGAAACGTTATATGGCTTGTTCGGCTTTACCAAAGAGCGGGGATATCGAGTGGAACAGGTGTCCATCCGCGAGTTGAGCCTGGAAGACGTGTTCATCGCCTTCACGGGCAAGGAATGGAGGGACTGACGTGAGCAACAGCAAACAATTCGCAAAATTATTCGGAGCCAGCATCAAAATGATGTTCCGCGAGAAACAAGTATGGTTCTGGAATATCTTTTTCCCGGTCATCTTAATGGTATTATTCATGATTATTTTCGGCGGCGGAGGCAGCGACAACTTTAAAGCTTCCATCGCAGTCGTCGAGACGCAGCAGAATGCAACTTCCAACATGCTGGAGGACCAGCTTCGCCAAGTGCCGGTGTTCGAATGGAAGTCGGAACAGCCGGTAAGCGCGGAGCAAGCGGATACTTGGATCAAAGACAAAGACGTTGACGCAGTATCGTGCTGCCGGAAACGGAAGATGCGAAATCTGTGAAGCTGATCGTCAATACGGAGAATGAACGCAACACGACTACGCTGGCGGTGTCCGGCATTCTTGACAAGCTGGCAGTGGCCGGGGCGCAGCCTGCTTTCCAGATGGAGATGAGATCCGTATCCGACGGTGCCGAAGATTTGAGTTACGTGGATTTCCTTCTGACCGGGATGATTGCCTTATCTCTTGCGCAAGGCGGCCTGTTCGGCCTGGTTGATCTGGTGGAAATGCGTCGTAAAGGGCTGCTGAAAAGACTGCAGATGACTCCTGTGAAAATGGGACTGTTCGGATTGGGCAGCATGATGGTGCGGTTCGTGCTTGGTTTGGTCCAGATTGTGATCCTTACACTAGTCGGCGTGTTCGGATTCGGCGCGAATCTGCATCTCAGCCTTCCGACTCTGCTCGTCGCCTTTTTCGTCGGGTCGCTTGCCTTTAACGCGATCGGCTACTTGTTCTCTTCATTCAGCAAGTCGATGGAAGCTTACATGGGGCTTGCCAATATCGCGAGCTTCCTCATGATGTTCCTAAGCGGCGTGTTCTTCGCGACCAACACTTTGCCGGAGTGGCTGCAGCCTGTTACGCAAGCGATGCCTCTCACCTATTTCGTCAACGTGATGCGGGATGGAATGGTTTACGGCAGCGGGATAGCCTCATTAGAATTCTGGCTGGCTATCGGAGTGCTCGCCGTGTGGGGTGCGGTAGCATTCGCCATCGGCGCAACGATCTACAAGAAAGCAAAGGTAGAGGTACGTTAAGTGGATAACAAACCGGCAGATTCGAATGAAGTGATAATAAAAAGCGAATGGAAGAAGAAAATAATTGCACTTGTAGTCGTTCTCTTAGCAGTCTCTGTATCGACTAGGTATTATTCTGTTCACTTATCCGCTAAAAGCGTCATTCCACACTCAACTCAAATAGAAAGAATCTATTTTAGTTACCTCGATGGAGGTGAAACGAATTTTTACTTGATCGAATTCAACGACAAAAATACAGAGCTTCACCAAATGATGAGTATATTTGAGTCCGTTTCGTATACGAGATCATTTGGAAGCAGAAACATAAGAAATGATGGTAAAGCGTTTATGATGATGATTTTCTATCGCGACCGTGACGGTGAACTACACGATTATGATTTAGATATTAACGAAAAGAGCTTTATTGTAAGCGATAAGAAGAAATACAAAATGGTAGATGGGGAGAAGGAAGCTTTTGAGCGGCTATCTACATGGCTTTTAGAAAAAGGCATCAAACAGCCAATAGGAACAGTGAACAATGACAATTAGAACTCGTTAGTAACCGACAGTTCAGTTAGACTCGTCTTCTATATCACTGTAACCAGGTCAATTCCGATCCCTATGTAAATGATGTGATTTTGCGACGCTGGGTTAATAAATTGAACAATTCCAGAAGCGACACGAAAGTTTATCCATCGCGTTGCTGAACTGCTTCATTAGAAGCGGTTTCTGTTTGTCATGCGACCAATAGATAACAATTACGTTTTTCTTCTGTCGCATGTGGGGAAATGAACCTTCAAATTTTGGCAAGGAGTTTCCATCAGATTTATCAAACTGTTCTCTCGCCTCGGTTGAATCGAATGTTTGCACAAAAACATACTCAGGGTTTTCCATAGAAGCTGTGGGGAGACCAATCTTGAACACTGACGGGTTGTCTCCGTTGACGTCAATCGGAGCCGGTGTGCCCACGGTTATCTGCGTCACTTCCAAGCCCTCCTTCTCAAGGACTGCACGCACATCGCGAGCCGTAATTGTGCTGTCTGAACAAGCAGCTAATAAAAGAACAAGCACAAAAAATGTGACATAGAGTAATGTATACTTCTTCATTGCTGGCCTCCTCTAAGAAGTAATGGTAGGTCAAATAATAGCCCTCTCTAGTAGGGACGTGTTGTCAATCTGCTTTGTTTCCTTAAACTTCCAGTTACTTCAATAACAGATCAACAACAAAGTTTAACAGTGCCTTCAACGAAAAAGACGCCTTAATTGGCGTCTTTCTTCATCACTTCCATTAAAGCGATTATTTTTAAGGCTTCGTATTCGTCATCCGTAAGTTTGGCCTGTAAATTCGATTTGATATTCGCTTTCTCGTTCGTGCTTAGTCCATCCTTAGCCATGTTTGCCATCTTGGTGACTTCTCCGGTGCTGAACTTGCTCATGACCATGTCTTTTGCTTCGTCAACGGTTTTGATGGGAAATTCTTTTTTTGTTCCTGCTTTAGCCGGACTATTTGCTGCTTCTGGTTTGTTTGTTTTCGCTGGTTTGTTTGCATAAGGTTGCGTATTTTTCGATGAATCTTGCTTAGTTTGAATGGTATCAATTGAAAGTTGCGGGAGTACCTTCTTTACTTCTTCTTCACTAAAGTTATCTTTAATGATTTTTTGAATTTCCGGGTCGTTCTTTAACTTTTCAACATCTTCCGGTTTAACGATGTCTTGTTGTAATTGGCCCATTATTTTATTCGATACATAGTCCGTTCCGACCTTATATCCAATCAATCCGATTGCTAGGACAGCAACGATTGTTATCATCCATTTTTTCACGATATCACCTGCAGTTTTCTTTGTATTATAACATATCTCGGCGTTTTTAAGCCGGCGCCACAGTCTGACAAACTTTGCAAGTAACATTTGCTACGATAGGAAGGAGTCATGTGGTGTAAACATTATAGGGAGGCTTCACTGTGGAGAAACTCAGTCAATCGGATCTTGAAACCATTGCGCAGGACCTGGTGAGTAAAAGAAAGTACTTGATGACGGTTTACTTGGAAAAAGCGAAAGAGATCGAAGACACACTGAACAAACTCTCGACACAAATCAGCTCATTAGGCATCAAAAACGAAGATATTAAAAGTGAAGATATAAACGTCATCAAGTTTAAGTACTGGGTTTTATCTTCCATAGTGGATGTCTCGGGTATTACGCAATTATTGAATGAATTGGAAGACTGGCGCGACAACATCACCGAACATGAAGACCAAACGATGCTGTCGAAGATAATCAAACTGCTTGAGCTGGATAATTGCAAAGATATCTACGTATACATCAAGAAAATTGATGTAGCCATACGGGAGTTAGACATAGCATCAGGAAAATCGCAAGATACTGTGTCAGGCAGAAGAGTCGCTCATTTATGAGCGGCTTTTTGTGTTTTCAGGTAAAATATATCTAACTTCACTCAAGACAGGTGGGATCAGATATGTTACCGAAGACACTCGAGGAATTGGACAAAGTCAGAGACGAATGCAAGTCGATGGTGACCCGAAGAGCCACCGCTTCAGGAGCTGCTGCGGCAGTTCCCGTACCTGCTGCCGATGTTGCAGCTGATGTGGGATTGCTGCTGGAGCTGATCCCCGCAATCAATAAGAAGTTTGGTCTAACAGATGAACAAATTGAAAGTTTGGACATGAATACGAAAGCTATCATATATAGCATTACCAAGAAAGTAGGAACGGAACTCATCGGCAGAGCGATTACGAAAAAGCTGGTTACAGCGGTATTAAGGAAAATCGGCATCAGAGTGGCGGCCAAGTCAGTCGTCAAATTCGTGCCCATTATCGGACAAGTTGCAGCAGCCGGCATTAGCTTTGCAGCGATGAAGAAGGTCGGAAATGCGCATGTCGATGACTGCTACGAAATTGTCAAAAAGTATCTTGAATCCAACAAGGAAACGGATTGAAAAGAGAGTGAAGGAGGAGAGGCCATGTTTGCGTGGTTTAAAAGGGGTAAAAGACCTTCTGCTTCCCAAACTGAGATTGCTAATCCCCCGACATCAGACGCATTAGAGGCAGAGAACAAACCTGTTGTTGCTGGAACTCAAGAAGATGAGCCGGCCGTCGTCAGCCCGAGACAATTCTGGAACTCCGGTCTGTCCTCGAATGACTGGATGGCGGAAATGTACAATGAAGAACTGAAGAAAGGGGCGTTTGATCATCTGCCGGGCAAAGGCAAACCGATCGAAGTTCCTGATGGAGATATCACGAACAGCATCCTCAAGAATGCGAACTTTTTGCCCGATTGGCTGACACTGCAGCATGAAATAAGAGATGACTTACAGAAGTTAGCACGGGATGAGCGTCGGGACAACAGTATGATTGAGCGGATTCTTCAAGGAATCAACATTAAGATCGGCAAATATAACAACCTGGTACCTAGTACAGTATTGCAAAAAAGAAAGCTTACAACGGAAAACTGGAAGCAGCAGATTGACAATTGGGCTTAGGGCACAAAAAAGCCGCCAATCGGCGGCAACAATAGCTTATCGTTAAAAGAAAAGTTGTCTTATGACGATCGGTAGTGCGATTAAAAAATAAACGCTTATTTTTAAGTAGAATTTCTTGTTCTTGAACTCCAGCATATCAATCACCTCCGCTTACGCCTAAAATTTCCGTAACAGCGGTGCTCTCGAGTAAAAGTCACGTTGATGAGGACAAAATGGGCGTAACAGCCAGCCTTTTGTGCGGACAGCACACGCTATCACGATTCCATAGGCCCAAAAACGTCCGTAAAAGCGATACTCACGAGTAAAAGTCACGTTGAATGCGGACAAAATGGGCGTAACAGCAGGCAATTTGTGCGGACAGCACACGCGGTCACGAAGTGGGCGCTTGATGCTTATGTTTTCCCCAATAAATTAGATAATTATGCCTGGAAAGTGAAAAATTAATAAGCTGCTTGTCCACATAAAAAAGGAGTGCCACAGCTGTTACCAGCTTGGGCACTCCTTTTTTCAACCCCCGAGCTTCTTTTTCCAGCTGATAATGTCATCATTCGGCAAATTTGCCGCTGTCGGAATCGCAACGGGTTCATCGGACAAGTTGTATTTGTGCTTCAAAGTTAAGATTCGGCGTACGCTCTCATCGATGCGCGCTTCCTCAATGTCTCCGTTCCGGACACTTTGTAGGAGCTTGTCGTACACTTCCTTTGCGGTATCGTAACCGTGCGCCACCAACAGAATGTCGGTTCCCGCCTCGACCGAGGCAGCGGCAGCTTGCGGAATTCCGTAGCTTTTGGCGATGGCACCCATCGTCAAGTCGTCGGTGATTACCACACCGTCGTAGCCGAGCGTGCCGCGCAGCTGTTCGCCGATGATGACTTTGGACAAGGAAGCTGGAGCTGAAGAGTCGATGAGCGGAAACAGGATATGGGCGACCATGATCGCGTCTGTATTTTCCTCGATGGCAGCTTTGAAAGGAATCCATTCCAGCGATTGAAGTTGTTCCGTTGCCTTGAACAAGATAGGCAAATCCAGGTGGGAGTCCACTGACGTATCTCCATGGCCCGGAAAATGTTTCACCACCGAGATGACACCGCCCTCGCTTAACCCCTTCATGGCCGCAAGCCCCATTTTCGTAACAACATCTGCATCAGTACCGAAAGAGCGCCTGCCGATGACAGGGTTTTTCGGGTTGCTGTTGATGTCGAGTACGGGAGCGAAATTCACGTTAAGCCCCATAACCTTCAGTTCGCGGGCGAGCAAAGCGCCCATTTCCTCCGCCAACGCGGGATTGTTCGAGCTTGCTACTGTTCTGTTGTCAGGGATCTGGGCGAATTCCTTCGGCAGCCGGCTCACCTTGCCGCCTTCCTGATCCACACTCAGGAAGAGGGGAGCGGGATTGCCGCTGTTGGCTTTTTTCAGATCGTTGACCAGCTTCACGGAACCTGCCAGATTGGAGAAGTTGTCTTTATATAGAATGATTCCGCCTATGTACTGCTCAGCGATCATATCCTTGGCCGCTTGATCCATCCGGGTGCCGTCGATGCCTGCGATAATCATTTGCCCGACTTTCTGCTCCAGCGTCATGCCGCTGATAATTCCGCCAATCTCGTCTTCCGTCGGCGACGCAGTCGGTGATGCAGATGGCGTCACAGATGGAGGAGGCGTTGACTCGGATGTCGGAGGCGACGCTGGTGCAGAAGGTGTTTCCGAATGCGAAGCGGAGCTTGCTGTCGGTGCCGATACCGGATCGCCGCTGCCCCACCATCCGCATGCTGACACAAGTACCATGAGCAAAGCTAATGCCAGAGTGCCGCCGTACCTTTTTACGCTGCCGTTCATCAAATCCCTCCTCAGAAGCTTGACCGGGAAGCCCGAATCATTTTGACGAAACTAGTTCAACCATACCATATTCTGGGATAATATTCCTGCGTCAGGTGATAATATCACAATCCATCTATTGCTACAGGAAAGGAATGTCTTGATGCCGCTTACTGAGATGACCAGCCGGGCACGGGGGAGCCGGACTGGGAGGCCGTTAAGTCGTTCTTCAACTTAAGCCCCGAGTACATCCATCTGGGCACCTCGCAGTATATCGCTTCTCATCCGACACCCGTACGCGAAGCCATCGATCATCACCGCCGTGAATTGGACAGCAATCCGGTGCTGTACATCGTCTCCCACGAACAGGATTTCGCGCACAAAGCGCGCGCGGCCGCTGCAGAATATCTTGATATGGACGACCCTGAACAGATTGCGTTGACAGACAGCACCACGATGGGGCTCGGCACGATATACACCGGACTTAACATTCAGAACGGCCAGGAAATTTTGACGAATGAGCATAACTATTTCGCACAGCAGGAGGCGATCAAAGAGGCGACCCTGCGGACGGGCGCAACGTTCCGGGAAGTTCATTATTACGATAACATCGATGAGGTTACGGAAGACGAGCTGGTACATAATGTGATCAAAGAGGTAACGGACAGGACGCGTGTGGTCGGCGCAACGTGGGTGCATTCCAATACCGGCCTGAAATCCCCGATCGGGAAATTGTCCCGCGAGCTGGCGAAAATTAACGAACACCGCGACGAGGAAAATAAAGTGCTTCTGGTGGTGGATGGAGTTCATGGTTTCGGGATCGAGCGGGATTCTTTTGAGGAGCTGGGGTGCGATTTTCTCATCGCGGGATGCCATAAATGGCTATACGGTCCCCGCGGAACGGGCATTGTAGCAGGAACGCCGGCAGGTTGGCAGAACGTGCGGCCGGTCATTCCAAGCTTCTCCGAAGTGATGTGGCGCATCATCCGGGGAGGCCAGCAGCCTGAACGTGTGACCGGACCGCACATGTCACCGGGGGGCTTCCATTCGTTGGAGCACACTTGGTCGCTGCCGTCAGCTTTTGAATTTGTGAAAACGCTCGGAGGCAAGGATCGCATCTATCAAAGAGTGCATGAGCTCAACCGGCTTTGCAAAGAAGGGTTGGCTTCCATGCCGCACGTGAAATTGGCGACTCCTCTTGACGATAATTTGTCCGCCGGAATCATTGCTTTTGAAGTCAAGGGAATGTCGGTTCATGATGTCGTGCAGCATCTGGTGAACAAAAAAAATCATCGCCACCGAAGCACCGTACGACAAAAGCTACGCGCGCTTCACGCCCGGAATCTACAACACGCCGAAAGAAATCGAGACCGCTTTGGACGCGGTGAATTCTTTGAAATAGACGCATACATAGAAAAGCTCCTGCAGTCTCCGCGCTAATGGCGGTCTGCAGGAGCTTTTGTTATTTACACCTCGAACGAGCTTTTCAGCGAAACGATGCGGTTAAAGACAGGGTGCCCGGGCTTCGAATGCTTCGGATCGACATTGAAGTAGCCGTGACGGAAGAATTGGAACTTCTCCCCGCCGGCGGACTCCTTCATGCCCGGCTCGACAAAGCCGTTCAGCACCTCGAGTGAATTCGGGTTGATGTGCTCGAGGAACGATTGCCCGTCATCCTCGGCTTCATCCTTGATGAGCGGTTCATAAAGCCGGAACTCCGCAGGAACGGCCTGTGAGGCTTCCACCCAATGGATCGTACCCTTGACCTTGCGGCCGGTGAACCCGGTGCCGCTTTTGGTTTCGGGATCATACGTGCATCTGAGCTCCACGACATTGCCGTCCGGGCCTTTGACGACTTCCTCACACTTGATGAAATACGCGTGTTTCAGACGAACTTCGTTACCGGGGAAGAGCCGGAAATATTTCGCAGGCGGATTCTCCATGAAGTCGTCCTGCTCGATATAGATTTCCCTGGAGAAAGGAACCTGGCGGTGTCCGAGTTCCGGATTCTCGGAATTGTTCTCGGCGTCCAGCCACTCGGTCTGACCCTCCGGATAGTTCGTAATGACGACCTTCAGCGGGTTGGCGACGGCCATTGTGCGGGGTGCCTTCAGCTTCAGGTCCTCACGGACGTAGTATTCGAGCGCGCGTTCGTCGATCACGCCGGATCCCTTGGATACGCCGAGCTCGCGGCAGAAGCTGCGGATCGATTCCGGCGTATAGCCTTTGCGGCGCAGCCCGGAGATCGTGGGCATACGAGGATCGTCCCATCCGTCGACTGCCTTCTCGTCCACGAGCAGCTTCAGCTTTCTTTTGCTCATTACCGTGTTGGTCAAGTTCAGCCGTCCGAATTCGTATTGATGCGGAGTCGACGGCATCTCGCATTCACGCACTATCCAATCGTAGAAAGGCCGCTGATCTTCGAATTCCACCGTACACAGGGAGTGCGTCACACCTTCGATGGCATCCTCGAGAGGATGAGCAAAAGCGTACATCGGGTAGATGCACCATTTGTCCCCGGTGTTATGGTGATGGGCGTGAAGAACCCGGTACAGCACGGGATCCCGCATGTTGATATTGCCGGAAGCCATGTCGATCTTGGCCCTCAGCACCTTCGAGCCGTCCGGGAATTCTCCATCCCGCATCCGCGCGAACAGATCCAGATTCTCTTCGACGGAGCGGTTGCGGTAGGGACTGTCTTGGCCGGGGCTTGTGAGCGTGCCGCGGGTTTCCCGGATCTGATCGGCGGTCTGGTCGTCGACGTACGCCAAGCCTTTGCGGATCAGCACAAGGGCGCGTTCGTACATTTCCCCGAAATAGTTCGATGCGAAGAACAGCCCGTCCCACTCGAACCCGAGCCATTGCACGTCCCTTTTGATCGACTCTACGTATTCGATGTCTTCTTTGACAGGGTTCGTGTCGTCGAAGCGCAAATTCGTTCTCCCTTTGAACTCATCCGCCAGCTCAAAGTTGATGCAGATCGATTTTGCATGGCCGATATGCAAATATCCGTTGGGCTCCGGCGGGAAGCGTGTGACGACCTCTTTCACTTTGCCGGATTCGAGATCCTCGATCATGATGTTCTTGATGAAGTTCGATGACGACGTCTTAGGTTCCATTACGATCAACCTTTCCTGCCACAGCATGTATATCTTCTAATAATACACAAAACAAGCGGTGCTTATAAAGGGCCGAGACAAAAAATGGCCCGGCTGTCGCCGCTTGTCGATATAAGTTGCACATAATCTTTCTTTTTTCTCCTAAAAAGATGATAAAGTTTTAATTTTTCCCGTAACTTTTCATGCCGAATGCTCGTTATAACTATGTATGGATTTGGTAGAAGGAGGAAATTGCATGCTCTCATGGCTGCGCCGCAGCTCTGTGCCGGTGATGACCGGCGAGAAGGAAGAGACCGAGGCGCCTGAGTCAGAGGCAGCGGTGGAGCAGATCGCTTCCGGGCCGCTGCTTACCGTGGAGAATGTGGAACGCTCGTTCGATGTCGGCAGCCACAAGCTCCGCGTGTTGAAAGGGATTAACCTGAACCTGTATTCGCGGCAGCTCATCATGTTGAAGGGTCGGTCCGGCTCCGGCAAGACGACGCTGATGAACCTGATGGGCGGGCTCGATACCCCCACCGAAGGCAAGATTTATTTTCGCGGACAGCCGTTCCACGAATGGGATGACGATCGACGCACGGTGGTGCGCCGGCAGGATATCGGGTTTATTTTCCAAGCATATGCACTTATGCCGCTTTTGTCGGCTTATGAAAATGTTGAATTATCGCTTCGCATGGCGGGCATTCCGCGAACGGAGTGGAAGAAGCGGGTGACTTCGTGCCTCGAGCTAGTCGGCTTGGCCAAAAGAATGCACCACAGGCCGTTCGAGCTGTCGGGCGGAGAGCAGCAGAGGGTCGCGATCGCCAAAGCGATTGCGCATCGCCCGAGCCTGCTGCTCGCAGACGAACCGACCGCGGAGCTCGACAGCCAGATGGCCGCGCAGGTGATGCAGGTGTTCCGCGAGATTGTCGCAACCGAGAACGTGACGATATGCATGACGACACACGATACAACAATTATGGAGGTAGCAGACCATGTCTATGAAATGGTGGACGGCGTATTCGTCTGAGGAAGTGCAGGCGATGTCCATGAGGAAGAAGAATCGGAGGTTGGGCACAGCACTTCTTGCTGCGGTTGCTCTGTCGGTGGCCGTTACAGGCTGCGGCTTGCTGCCGAAGGAACCGGTTGAGGAAGATTTGTCGGCGATCCAGCTTCCGAAGATTTCCGAGAAGCCCAAATACGAAGTGACCACGAAGACGCTCGAAACGACGGTATCCGGCTCCGGCAAGATCATGTCGACGCAGGAGAAGACGCTCTATTTTACGTTGGATGGCAAAAGGCTGAAGAAAATGTACATACAGGCCGGCGAAGTCGTAAAAGCGGGTCAGCCGATCGCCGAGCTGGATGTGGAAGATATGCAGAAGTCGCTCCGCTCACAGCGGCTGGCTTTCAAGAGAAAAGAGCTGGACATGAAAGAGCTTCTGCGCACGCGTGACGAGAAGGATCCCGTCGAGTTCGAACAGGCGATGCTGACATTCGAGGAAGAGCGCCAAGCGCTCGTTGACCTGGAGGAAGATATCGCGAAAGCGACTTTGACCGCTCCGTTCAGCGGCACGGTGGTTGCCGTATCGGTACAGGAGGGAGCGCAGATCAAGGCGTATGACACGATCTGCGTCGTTGCGGATCCGAGCCGTCTGACGGTTGCGGCAACGCTGAGCAAAGATGATCTGAACAAGGTTGCTCTCGGTATGGAGGTTCGGGTTGACGTCAACAATGCGCCCGGGCTGACCGGTAAAGTGAAGCAGCTTCCGCTGCCTGCTCCAGAGAACAATAACGGCGGCGGGCTGCCGGGGCAAGGTCCACAGGTTGAACGGCTTGACCAGTTCCTGTTGGTTGATGTGCCCAAGCTGCCGAAAGAGATCACTCGAGGAACGAATTTATCGGTGTCGGTCATCGTAGACCGTAAAGAGAATGCGATCGTCGTGCCTTTATCGACAATCCGCAATGTCGGTGCCCGTACTTATGTGCAGGTCGCGGAGGATAACGGGACCAAGCGCGAGGTGGATGTTGAAGTCGGACAGCAGACCTCGACGGACGCGGAAATTTTGCAAGGACTAACGCCGGGGCAGAAAGTGGTAGGAAAGTAAACGATGAATGCGCTGATCCGGTTTCTTTTTCGCAAAATGTGGAACACGCGATGGTTGACGCTCAGCACGCTCGCCGGATTGTTCGTTGCGGTGGCATTTACGACCAGCATTCCGATGTATGCGGATGGCGCGCTGAAGCGAGTTGTCGCCCAATCGCTGGTGGATAACAGTCAGGGCTTGCCCGCCGGATCTCTGCTTATTCGCTATCAATCGACCGACGGGAAGACGGATTTATCCGGTTTTGAGAACGTCGACAGTTATATCCGCAAGGATGTGCCGGAAGATATCGGCTTCCCTGCGATGGTTACGCAGCGCAGCCTGACTTTGCGGGGTACGGAAGTGTCGCCGGAGGATCCGACCAAAGTCGATGCGAGCCGCACGCGCAAAATGACGATCGCATCGTTCAGCGATTTGAAGGAACAGTCGGAGATGGCAGGGGGAACCTGGTACTCCGATCGAGCGGCGGCGGATGGCACGATACAGGCCGTCATGATGGAAGAAGCGATGTTCCGCAATGATCTGCACGTTGGGGATGTGCTGCTGTATCCGATCTTCGGCGGATTGGACATCACCCTGAGGGTTGAGATTGTCGGCTCATTCAAGCCGGCGAACCCGGAGAGCGCTTATTGGTATCAAGGCCTCGAAAGCCTGATGAATAACTTGTATATCGCGGATTCGGTCATGCTGAAAGACTTGGCCGAGAAGCAGAATATTCCTTTGCAGATGGCGAGCTGGTACACTGCCTATGATTTGCGGGAAATCCAGACGAGTCAGCTGTCGCCGCTTGCCGGCACGCTGAACCGGATTGACATCGAAGTGTTCAATCGATTGAAAGATACGCATTTGGATATTTCCTTCGCCGATATGCTGGGCGATTTCCGCCGCGACAGCATTCAGCTGCAGACCTTGTTGTTCACGCTCGCGGCTCCGATGATTGCAATGGTGTTTTACTTCATTACGATGAATGCCAGCCAAGCGCTGGAGAAGCAGCGTTCCGACATCGCGGTTTTGCGCAGCCGGGGAGCAAGCACAAGGCAAATCTTCATGCTGTTCTTGCTGGAAGGATCCTTGCTCGGCATCGTTGCGCTGGTGTTAGGCCCGTTCTTCGGATGGTTCATGGCCAAAAGCATCGGATCGGCCAGCGGGTTTCTCTCCTTCGTCGATCGGCAGTCCATTCCGGTCGGATTCTCCTCCGACGGTATGATCGCAGGAATTGCGGCGGTATTGGTGGCGATCGGGGCTGCGGTTATTCCGGCGGTCCTGTTCACCCGGACTTCCATCGTCGATCACAAGCGGCAGATGGCGAGGACGGAGGCGAAGCCGTTCTGGCAGCGATGGTTTCTGGACGTTCTGCTGCTCGGCGTGGCCGCTTACGGCTGGTACTTGTTCAACGAGCGTCAGATGATTTCCTTCAAGACAGGGATGACGACGGACCAGCTCAATGTGCAGCCTTTTCTGTTTTTCGTACCGGCTTTGAGCATCTTCGCGGCGGGACTTGTGTTTCTGAGACTGTTCCCTCTGCTCCTCAAGCTGTTCAATCTGTTATGGAAAAGGGTACTGCCGGTTTCGATGTATTTGACGGTTACACAATTGTCCCGATCGGCCCGGTCTTATTATCCGCTTATGATCCTGCTTATTCTGACGCTCGGACTCGGCGTATACAATTCATCCGCGGCGCGGACGATCGGATTGAACTCCGAAGAGCGGATCATGTATAAGTACGGCTCGGACGTCGTCGTCAAAACGGTCTGGGAAGGGATGGCGGAATTCAAGCCCATCGAGCCCGGTTCGGGTGGAGGCGGCAGCGGCGGCGGGGGCAATGGCGGCGGTGGTGCTGGCGGTGGCGGCGGTTCTCCCGGCGGCGGTGGTGGAGGCCCAGGCGGAGGAGGCGGTGCTCCGCCGACACCGACACGGATTATCTACAACGAGCCTCCGTTTGAAGTGTTCCGCACATTGCCGGGCGTAGAGCATGCGGCGCGTGTGCTCCGCACGCCGGCAAGCCTGACGATTTCCGGCAAGACCGCCGGTCAGGTCACGATCATGGGCATCGACAATGTCGACTTCGCCCGGGTCGGCTGGCTGCGCAAAGATATGTACCGCGTAAATCCTTACAAATATCTGGCCTGGATGGGGCAGGTTCCGCAAGGGGCGCTCATCTCCTCCAATGTGGCCGAGAAATTCGACTTGAAGCGCGGGGACGAAGTCAAAGCCTTGATTCAGGAGCAAGAAGTGTATTTCGCCGTCCTGGACATCTTGCCTTACTGGCCGAGTCAATATCCGCAGCAGACGCCGTTCCTCATTGCGAATCTGGATTACGTATACGACCAGGTTCCGATGATTCCTTATGATATCTGGCTGAAAATGAAGCCCGGCGCCAAGACCGCGCCCATCATCCCGGTGCTTCAGGGCAAAGGGATTGAGCTTGCCACAATCGACGACATGAGAAGCGAATTGGTTACGCAGAGCAAACACCCTGCGCGCGGCGGCGTTTTCGGAATCCTGAGTCTCGGTTTCCTCGTTACCGTCATTGTCTCGTTGTCCGGCTACGTGCTGTTCTGGTTCTTCAATCTTTCGAGACGTGTCGTGCAGATCGGGATCTTACGGGCAATGGGATTGTCTCGGAAGCAGTTGACCGGAATGCTGCTGCTCGAGCAGGTGTTCACCGCGGGATTGTCCATCGCGCTTGGCATCGGAATCGGTAAGCTGACCAGTATCATTTTCTTGCCGTTCCTGCAAACAACGGAAAATTCGGTCAACCAGGTCCCGCCATTCAGAGTCGTGTTCGAAGCTACGGACACGATGCGGCTGTACATTGTCGTTGCAGTCATGATGAGCATCGGGGTCGGATTGCTGATCACCCACATCCGGCGCCTGAAGGTACATCAAGCCGTCAAGCTTGGAGAGGAGCGTTAATTCCATGATCAATTGCGAAGGACTCGTCAAGATTTACAAAGCCGACGATCTGGAAGTTGTCGCGCTCCAGGGGCTGAATCTCTCCGTGAAGCCGGGCGAAATGATGGCCATCATCGGCAACAGCGGCAGTGGGAAATCTACGCTGCTGAATATACTGGGCGGTCTTGACCGCCCGTCCGCCGGTCAGGTTGGGGTCGGGCCTTGGGATTTGCTCAAGATGACCGACGAAGATCTGGTGAAGTACAAGCGGGATACCGTCGGATTTATCTGGCAGAACAATGCGCGCAACCTGCTGCCTTTCCTGTCGGCGCTGGAGAATGTCGAGATGCCGATGATGTTCTCCGGCAAGCTCGATCGCCCTTATGCGAAGCAACTGCTGGAATGGGTCGGCCTGCAAGACCGGATGCACAACAAGCTGCAGCAGCTCTCCGGGGGAGAGCAGCAGCGGGTGGCGATCGCCATCTCTCTGGCCAACCGGCCGCAGCTGTTGCTCGCGGATGAACCGACAGGCTCCGTGGACACTCGCACATCGGACGTCATCATGGATATTTTTCGTAGATTCAATCGCGAACTTGGACTCACAATCGTCATCGTTACGCACGACCTGTCGTTAGCCGGCAAAGTGGATCGGGTCGTCGCCATCCGCGACGGACTCACCAGCACCGAGTTTATCAAGCGCAATACGCATCTGGACGACGCAGTACCTCTATCGGGAGGACACTCTTTGGGGGAGGTGCACGAAGCTTTTGTCGTCGTCGACCGGGTAGGCCGTTTGCAAATTCCCAAAGAGTATCTGCAGGCGCTGACGATCGGCGATAAAGCGACTATGGAGTTCGACGGAGACAAAATCGTCATTACAAAACCGAAATCTCTGGAGGGGGAAGAATCCGCATGACTGAGCGCAAGTCAAAAGTTCGCAAATGGCTGCTGACGACACTGGCACTTACTTTACTTATTCCTTTATTGGCGGCATGCAACACGAACAAAGGGGACAATAGCGACAATCGCCGGACGCTTCGAATCGGCACGATGTACGGAAGCAAGCAGGATGAATACTGGTTCCGCCAGCAGACGACCGATCTTTTCGAGTTTTCCCATAGCAACATAGATATCGAGATCGTTCCTGCGATTGACTACAACGAGATGCAATTTGAAAATCAAGGCAAGGGACCGCAGAAGCAGCCGGATCCATTGGAAAAAGTGAAAGCGATCATGACAGGCGCCAACCCTGTTGACGTCATGATTCTGGATATGAACGTGCTCAGACAATTGGTGGATGAGAATCTGTTGAAGAATCTCGAGCCGCTGCTGAAAGAAGATGAAATCGATACGAGTGAATTCGTGCCGACCGTTATTGAAGGGATCAAGGATCAAGGCAATGGACAGCTGTACGCGCTGACGCCGAGCTTCATGCCTTCCGCGCTTTACTATAACAAGAAATTGTTCGCGGAAAAAGGAGTCACACCCCCGAGAGACAACATGTCATGGGACGATGTGTTCAATCTCGCCCGCCAAATGAAATCAGGAAGCGGTAAGGATTCGGTGTACGGGTTCACTTTTAACGCATGGGGATCCGGCGAGAACTATTACGATGTGCAGACGTTCGCCGCTCCGCTGGAATTGAAAATGTTCGACGACAAAGCGGAGACGATGACCGTTAATAATCCGAACTGGAAGTCGGTATGGGAAACCGTCACCAAGTTGTACAAAGACCACGTCATGCCGAGTCAACAAGATATGCAGGCGATTTACGAACAGCCACAGAAGGAAGGCGAGCCGTACAATCCGTTCCAAGGGCGGTTGTTCCTGAACGGCAAAGTGGCGATGACGATTGGAAACTACGGCCTGATCAGCGAGATTGAGCAAATGAATGCGAACGCCGACAAGCTGAAGATGCAGAAGCTCGAATGGGAAGTCGTGACTTCACCGTTCCACAGTGCCAAACCGGGTGTGGGCGGGGAAATTTTCCTCAACCAGCTGGCCGGTATCAATGCGAAAGCAGCGAATCCAGACGATGCGTGGGAATTCGTGAAATTCATGAACGGCAAAGAGTGGGCGAAATTCAAGTCGCGCAGCACTTATGAAATGCCTTCCCGCATTGAGTTCGTAAAACCTCGCGAAGGTCTCAACTTCAACATCGCAGCCTTCACCAAGATGAAGCCGGCTCCTATGCAGAGAAGCTTGAAAGACGAGGCACTGTACCGTGAGAAGCCGAATCTGAACTTGGTTTTCGAATTGGGATCCAGGTATTTTATGGAAGTTACTCAAGGCAAGAAGTCGGTAGATGAGGCCCTGAAGGAATGGGAAACCAAAGGAAATGATCTGCTGCAGAAAATCAAAACGAATCCGACCGGAAATATCGAAGGCGTTTTTGACGACGTATACGGCGGCGGTAAACCAGGGCACTAACATTGTTGAACAACACCACGCATCAGTCACTTTGTCCGGCTGATCGCGTATTTTTTTGACGGGGGGAAGCAGTAATGATAAAGAAAAGTTTGGTCAGACGTACATACATGGTGAGCATGGTTCTGATTTTCAGCTTGCTGGTAAGTTTGCTCAGCGCGTGCAGCACAGGCGGCAAAGATAATAGCGAGGAACGCCGGACGCTCAGAATAGGGATGATGTACGGGAGCAAGGAGGATGAAACCAACACCCGCCAGCAGTTCACGGATCTATTCGAGTTCTCCCACCCGAACATTGATATCGAAATTGTGCCTGCCATCGATTGGGGCCAGATGAGATATGCGAGCCCGGAAGAGCAGCGGAAGCAGCCGGATCCGATTGAACGGGCGAAAGCGATCATGACAGGCACTAATCCTGTCGACGTGATGATTCTGGACACGGGTGTCATGGGTCAGTTAGTGGCGGATAATCAGCTTTTGCAGCTGGATTCGCTGATTAAGGAAGATGAGCTTGATTTGGAAGGAATCGTACCGGCAGTGCTGGATAGCATCAAAACGGAAGGTGACGGGAAGATATACGGACTGTCCCCAACGTTCTCCTCTAGTGTACTGTTTTACAACAAGCAATTGTTCAAAAAAGCCGGTGTAGACTTCCCGCGGGACGGAATGAGCTGGGACGAAGTGTTCAACCTCGCTAAGCGACTGACGTCCGGATCCGGCGACAGCGCGCAGTTCGGGCTAACGCTTAACCCGTATGGAGGGAGCAACGGCTTCTGGGCGGCTCAAGAGTATGCAAGGCCATTGAGACTGCGTATGTTCGACGACAGCGGCGAGAAAATGACCGTCAACACGGAGAAGTGGCGGAAGGTATTGACGGACATCGAGACTTTGTCCAAGGATCACGTCATACCTTCCAACCAGGATATGCAATGGAAAGAGCCTGCGCGGGGCGAGCCGAATAACCCTTATCAGGGGCAGCTTTTCTTGGCGGGCCGAGTGGCTATGACCGTGGGATATTATAATACGATTAATGATCTGATCGGAGCTAATGCGCGCGCGGACAAAGTGAAGGGAGCTCAGAAAATCGATTGGGACATGGTGACTATGCCTTTCCATTCGGAGCTGCCGGGGGTAAGCGGTAACTTCTATGTTTCCCAACTCGCGACCATTAACGCCCAAGCGCAGAACAAAGAGGATGCCTGGGAGTTCATCAAGTTCATGAATGGCAAAGAGTGGGCGAAGCTCAGATCGAGAAACACGTATGAGATGTCCGTCTACCAAGAGTACATTAAGCCTCGAGAAGGCATGAGCTATAATGCTGCGGCTTTCTATAACGTGAAGCCGATGCAGATTTCCCTGTCCAGGAAGGAACAGGAGCTTTACCGCGAGAGGCCGAATCTGCACCTCGTGTCGCAGCTGGCAGATATGATCTTCAGCAAGGTCGACCAGGGGCAGATGACTATCGATGAAGCCTTGAAGCAATGGGAAAGCCGAGGCAACGATTTGCTGCAGAAGATCAAGCTTAATCCTGACAAAGAAATGCCGGGGGTTTTCGACGACCTGCAAACGGGCGGACCGGGTGTTAAATCGGATGGATCAGCAAGTGCAGCCCCCGCGGGCTGATCTTGTTGTGCTCAGACTGTCGGCCAAGCGGCCGGCAGTCTTTTTTCGTTAGAGGAACTGATTCCGCTATTCGTCATATTGAGGGGTCGACGCACGGAGTAACGGAACTCTGTTCCGTTATTTTTGTGTTCGGAAGGTTGCAAACACAGTTGCGCCGCGGTTTTATTGTAGTTTCACAGGGTAATGGATTTTAAAAAGCGGCGAACCCGTGCATCCTATTAATGGGAAAGAAGAATGCGGAGGGAATCTCATGAGATGGATCTATTGGTCGAGATTATACGACAGCAAATTTCAAGCCGGATGCCTGGTGCAGCGTATGGAGCATGACGGTTGGGTGTTCGGCATCGATATGCCGAGGGAAATCGAGGTTTTTCGTTCCCGTAAGGGGCGTTACGGTGTTCGTTACGTGCCCTGAGGCGGAACGGGTGGTTGTTGGCAACTCAGCAATCCTGTGCTAAGCTGATTCCAAGGCTCACAATGCAGGGAGAGACATTCATGCGACCTATGCCGTTATCGGCGGAAACCGCCCAGAAGCTGGCTCAGTATATGAAGGTGCCGCTCGAACATCTAATGCATATGCCGCAGCATATTTTGCTGCAGAAGCTTGCGGAGATGGCGAAGGCCGACACAGTGGATAAACAGCAAGAAGAATAAAATGCTTGACGTACAGTTATGCATGTAGTATATTATTTCTTGTCGCCATTTAAATAGCGATGACATACACAACGACGCGGGGTGGAGCAGCCCGGTAGCTCGTCGGGCTCATAACCCGAAGGCCGCAGGTTCAAATCCTGCCCCCGCAACCAATAACCTTTTCTCATGACCGAGACGAGGGCCCTTAGCTCAGTTGGTTAGAGCGGTCGGCTCATAACCGATTGGTCGGGGGTTCGAGTCCCTCAGGGCCCACCACAGTAAGATATTGCACTACATACGCTAATAACCCGAAACCCCCTTCTCCACAAGAGATCGGGGTTTTTTTTAACGGTTAAAATCATAATCCCAGTGATTATTAATATTGTTTGACCAAGGCCCATTCCGCGTGTTAATATATTCTTCGTTGACTGTTAGCCACACATTATGCCGGGGTGGCGGAATTGGCAGACGCACAGGACTTAAAATCCTGCGGTAGGTGACTACCGTACCGGTTCGATCCCGGTCCTCGGCACCATTACATAATCAAAATGGATGTAAGCTCCTTCAGTATCTGACGATAATTCGGATGCCGCTAAGGAGTTTTTTATTTGTCATTACAACCGAAGCGAGGAGCTAAAGAAATAATGGTAACGATGATAAGCCGCCATGGTACGACTGGGATGAATGGGATAGTGAGAAAGGTGAGCTGAGCCCAGATGCTTCTCCGGAGGTCGTCAAAGCATACGAGAAGGCAAAGAAAAAATATGACCGGGAATTTCGTCAGGCTTCCGAGCTAATGGACAACCTACTTTTTCCAATCTATGAGGAACCTCCACTCGTTGACGATGTAATGAGCGGTCAAGCTCAGCTGGGCTATTTTATTTCTGCGATGAAAAGGGCTGGGCTTGATCGGGAGCAGATCGCGAAAACTTTGGAAGCTTATGATAAGGCATATAAGATGCCGCCGTATAAAGCGACACGGATCTACCACGATTTTCATAAACAAAAGAAAAAGCGATCGCAAAACAAGGATATAGAATAACGACAACCTGGTAAGATGGATGAAAGGGACGGGATCCAACATGGACGACACGGAAAAACAAAGCTCAGTCGACTTTCATACTAAAATTGAGAAATATACTGACCGCAGCGTTTAATCTCATGAACTATTATTATTTGGGAAATAAACCGCTAAAGGGGAGGAAGGAATACTGATGGTGAACGACGCTCAAAACGAACAACTGATGTTCTCGCTCCTCCACGAGCTGAGCCGAGATATGAAAGAGATCAAGGATATCACAAGCAGGATCCTCGATAAGACACAGAGGATCGCTGACCGTCCGCGATATATAGATCTGTTCAGGGAGCCATTGTCTAACATCGCCGATCTGGATGAACGGGAGCGCGTATGGAAAGAAACTAACAAAAGATGAGCTCTGCTCAAAGAAATCCTAAACAAGATCGACGCTCTGCAAGCCGGACTGGACGAACTAAGAGTAGAGATGAAAGCAGAACAAGAGGAAATGAAGCAGAGGCTCGATAAGATTTGCAACACAGTCGAGGGTATCAAGGAGCAAACGGCTCATGTCACGGATAAGACGTTTACGCTCGCTGAGATTATCAAGGCAGCGAGGTAAACAGCAAGAGTCAGGGCAAACGCTCCGGCTCTCTTAAATACTACATATAACGACGTGGGCGAAGCCCTCGGCGAGAGGGATCGGTTATTTACAATCATCTATTGCCATTTATGTTGAACCTGTTTAAAGATGAATTAACTGGCCTGATAGAGAAAGCAAAGGGTCAGACAAAATTCAGGTAGTAGCCACCGGGAGATATACTAATGGGAATCACAGTAACTATCGAAACGAAGAGGTTAACATTCAAAAAGGAAGAACTGGAACGTTGGAAGTCAGGCGACAGAGAGGACTGTCCGGACGGGTACTGTAAAAGACTTCCTAACTCATATGGCTTTGGTGAGTACGTAGTGGGTCGGCATTTTCAAAGACAAGGGTATTTGTGGATTCACCATGACTTCAATCTGTTTGGATACAATAAGCCTGGCAAATATCCGTTGGCGGAAGAGGTATTGATTCGCTGTATCGGCAAGGACGAATACGAGAACATGCGTAAGCTGTTCCATATGTTTAAGCCACTCGAAGAGCCGGACTTGCTCATTTACAAACCTGACTTCTCTGAGATTAGGTTTGCGGAAAGCAAAAGGCGGGATACAGGAGATAAGTTAAGGGAAGCGCAGATCATAGGGCTGTCGCTTATATCTTTGATGTTAAAATGTGAAGTTCAAATATTCGAGGTTGTTGAAGAGGGTAAGCAACAACCGCCTGCAGCCAACGTTACATGGTCATTTTGAAGGAGCTGTGGCATCATGTTGTACGCTGGGAGGAATGGATGTGCAGATTGAGTTAGGCAACGACTGGGGACAGATTCTGAAGGAGGAAATGGAGCAGCCTTATTTTCAGGAGCTTGTGCAGCGGCTGGATGACGAATACGAACAATACACGATCTATCCCAAGAAGCCGGATTTATTCCACGCGCTGAAGCTAACCCCTTATAAGGATGTTAAGGTGGTTATTCTTGGACAAGACCCTTATCACGGGCCGGATCAAGCTCATGGATTGAGCTTTTCCGTGCTGCCGGGTATCACTCCGCCTCCTTCACTCAAAAATATATTTAAAGAACTTGAACAAGACCTCGGCTCTACCCCTCCCAATCATGGCTGCTTAGAGCATTGGGCCGGACAAGGCGTGCTGCTGTTAAATGCGGTGCTGACGGTGCGGGAAGGACAGGCAAATTCGCATCGCAAGCTCGGATGGCAGCGATTTACCGACAAGATTATTGAAACCCTAAACGCCCGTGAACATCCGATGGTGTTCATTCTCTGGGGCCGCAACGCGCAGGAAAAAGGAAGCTTCATCGACACATCGCGCCACTTGGTCATCCAGACTGCGCATCCGAGTCCGTTGTCGGCGCGCACAGGGTTTTTCGGAAGCCGCCCATTCTCGAAGAGCAATCAATTTCTGAAAAAGAACGGCATAGAGGAGATCGATTGGCAGATTCCGAGTCTCCAGCCGGCGCCGAAATGAGTACGGCCAGATGGTTAACACCGACTTCCGGTTATTTGCAGGGGTACAGCCACACCTTGAATCCTTATGTCGGCTGCACATTCGGCTGTTCATTTTGCTATGTGCGGCGGCTGCCCCTAGGGCTATCAAAAAAGAACCGTGGGGAAGCTGGGTAAACGCGAAAAACGGGGATCCTGCGAAAGTGACGGATGAAATCATGAAGGCAAAAAGAAAAGGGCCTGTCACCGTGTTTTTCTCCTCGGCGACAGACCCTTATCAGCCGCTTGAAGCGACCGCTAAAGTTACACGTGCTTTATTGGAAGCAATGGCAGCGGAACCGCCGGATTTCGTGCTGCTGCAAACGCGAAGCCCGCTGGTCGTTCGGGATATCGACGTGCTGCAACATTTGAAATCCAAAGTGAGAGTGAGCATGACCGTCGAGACCGATCGCGATGACGTACGGCGTATCGTCACCCCTTCGGCTCCGCCGATCGCGGGACGCCTTAAAGCCCTGCGCGACTTAAAAGCGTCCGGCGTCGACACCCAGGCGGCCGTCTCACCAATATTGCCGCATTCAACGTCGTTCCCCGAGCTGCTTGCCGAGGTGGTACCCCGTGTCGTCGTTGACGACTACTTTCGGGGCGACGGCAGCAAAGGCCGCCGAAGCGAGCTTCTGGGCATGCGTCAGCTTTATGGCAGCCAAAGTTGGATGGAGTGGTACAATCCAACTCAAATGGATCGCTTGGTGCACAACCTGCAAACGCACTTCCCGCCGGAAGCGATCGGCATTAGCGCTGGCGGCTTTGCACCGCCGAAGCTTTAGCCTCTTTTTCTAACGGATACGGATTGGCTCGGATGTGGCACAGATGGATCTTGTTCACCCAATACCGGTGTATACTTAGCCGATATATACGCGACTGCCTTCACTTCTGTAATGACTTGAGCGTAGAATGCTGCCGGGTCAGGCATAATGACACGATAGTTGATCACTGCCTTGTCGCCGCGGAATTGGATGCCGGAGATGTCGATCCCGTAGCCCGGGTGCGGTACTGTTGCAGAGATGGTCACACGAACGACGTCGTTCCATGCGAATTCCGTGTTCATTCTAATGTCCTTCAGAATTGTCGTTTCCGGATTTGCCGGAACCGGAGGAATCGGTGTCATCTTCTTCACGAAAGCAATCGCTCTCGTGAGCATGGATGTTGCATCCCCGCGAGTGATGAGCTGCTTAGGACGGAAATTCTTTTTGCTGTCCAATGAAGCGATTTTTGCGATCAATACTTTCTGCACACTTTCCATGTAGGCCTTGTTAACCAGCTTCGCATCCGCCATCTGGATGAAGATCTCGACCCATGCATACTCGCCGGTGCGGTTAATGGCCTGCAGCAGCCAGTGTGAGAACTGTTCACGGGTTACTTTGGCCGCCGGATCAATATTGCGAGGGACGTCAAGGCCATTCAGATGCGCGATGATGAAAGCTTGCGCATAAGGAGCGTTATCTTTCACCCTGGTGAAGTAATCGCTGGCTTTCGGTTCCTTGATGAAACGCATGTTGTCGATGTTCAGGTGCATCCCGTTCACGATCATGGAAATCGCTGTTGCTGCAGTTATGGAAGCTTTCTGCTCAGACCTGCGGTCATCACCGCCTCTATGATCTCTGTCATCGTCGTCCCCGTTTTTCGCGAACACCGTTCCGCCCAGCACCATACTGAACATCGCCATCAGCATAAGTACCAGCAATGGTTTTTTCAATTTTCCACTCATCAATTGTTTCCTCCCGGATATGGTTTAGCTTTCCCTATAGGTACACCCTAAACGCTTCATATCTGGTAAATGTTTCATTCATAAGGAAATAAAAGTAAAAAAATTAGTAAGCCGATCAACCGCTTCTCTTCGCCATGAGTTTCTTAACCGCTTCTTTCGGCGACCAGCAGTTGAACTTATACGCGGGCTTTGTCTCATAACCCAGGCGAATGCATTTGTACGACACATGGGAGTCATTCTTCACCACTCCAAAATGTACGCAAGTCGCACAACAATGATATTTGTCCATACTCACTCTCCCGAGTCTTTTAATGTATCATACCAGACAATATACAAAACCAGCGACCGCATGGGCCGCTGGTTTTTTGTAATCTCTATATTCGTTACCGTCTTCTGAATCCAAAGAATCCACCTGCTATTAAGATGATCACAATAATAACAATCCACATTGTCGTACTCATAATATCAACTCCCTTTCCTTCTCTTTCTATACACCTCCCGCGCTCTTTTAAAACCGGGTAAGTCCTATGCCAAAATCAGGAGCAAGCTTAAGATGCCGGTAAATTTATGCATAAGAGGAAACACCGGGAATCACAATAAGGAGTAAGATGAGGTGGCTGCCGGGTGACGAAGAAAAAGGGCTGGATCAAGTATGTGGTCGTAATCGTATTGCTCGTAATTTGGTGCGGCTTTGCAACTTACAGGTGGGGATGAGGTGACGAATAATGCCAAGACGAAATCAGCCGTTGGTACCCCAAGCATATGCCGCTCTTGAGTTATTGAAGTATGAAGTCGCTCAGGAGCTCGGGATCACACTTTCTCCGGATGGATATAACGGCTACATAAAGACCAGGGATGCCGGCGCAATCGGTGGAAATATGGTACGCCGCATGATCCGGATGGTAGAGCAGCAGTTGTCCACCCGAGTGTGAGAGATAAATGAAACAACAAGCTCCGGCGGGCGGCCGGAGCTTGTTGTTTCATTGCTCTTTATCTGTGATATGAACGATATCCTCCTGCAAAGTACGATCCTCGGTAACAGGGGTCATATCTCTGCAGCTGTTGTTCTCATTCTCTGTTCCGTCGCGCAATCTTTCCAGGATTGCAGAGTCATTTTCGGCTTCCGACATCAGTTTTACTCCTCCTTCCCGCAAATCACGCCGGTTATTTCGCTCTTCCCCCTTGCGAACCTCTGAACCAGAAGTACGCAATCACCGCCGCAACCACAACAATCGCCCAAATCACGATTTTCACCCCCTAAGGTTCATCGATGTACTCTTGTCTATCGGCCATTTTAGTGATCGCATCAGCAAGCCTCTTGTCGTCCGCATCTGCAGCATTATTCTCGTTCACCAGCTTCAGATCTTTGCTGTTATCGTTTTCTAACAAGGTCTCGGGATCGGCATCGGCCGCATTCACTAAATTGTTCTTTTCCAATGGCATTTTGATTCCTCCTTTCGGATTAGAGTTTGCTGTTTGCCGGAATTTTAACCTGAATTTGACAACAAAATAAAATCCCCGCCGGCGAGTGTCTCAGCGGGGAGTACATTTTCACTATCGTCAAAGAGATAAAATTAACGCATTAAAAACTGAAGCGGCTGCATCTTTATCGGAACAAAAATATGATGAGTATCAAGCAAAATCAACTGAAACGATAAAAGAGATCAACAATATTCGGTCTCCGAGGGGTTAGGGGCGAAGGTTACCTGGTGTACGGCAGAGAGAAGTGTAACGGTTGAAAAACAAGGCGGACCCCCGCGCAGCCACACAGATTGATATGAGAGTTTTATTGAAAGTAAAAAAACACCATGCTCAATTAGCCATGGTGTGAGGACAAAGCAACTTTTACTAAAATCCGGCTCGTAGGATAATAACCAACAGAATGAAAAGCACCAATGCGAATGCAGCTGTTCTCCCACCACCATAACCTGCGCAAGAGGCACCAATACCACCATATCCGCCAAAACCACCATATCCGCCAACACCATAGGGTACACCACCAGGAAGAAAACCCGTAGAGATCACCTCCGGTTTTTTATTGTGACAGTCCCTTCATCACCTTGTTATCTTATGTAGGGATAAGCATACGGTCAGTCCATTAGCACAGATCAATCAATAATCCGCACATACACAACGAATCCCCGCTTGGCCTAAGTGGCTGGCGGGGATTTTTCGTGTTCGACTTTATTCCTCAATACCGGTATTGCCTTGGTACACATGGGTGTGTGGTATCCTGCCATTCTCAGTGGTGTGACCTGCAAAATAATGTATGTGACCTCCATCCGCCAATGGAATAGCTGGGCCGGTCATGCCGCTGATAATATGGGTATGGCCATCGTCAAATGAAGTGACGGCGTAATAACCATGCGCGTGTTGTACGCCGCTTTGTGCTGGTTCGGTTATACCAGCGTATTCATGTTGATGTCCGATGTCAAAAGAAGTTGTTCCCTCAAAAGGATGAACATGAACCGCCCTGCCATCCCATGAAGTAATGTAAAGTTTATGGGAATGGGATGAATCGGCCTCATCGTCCGGTTCATCGACAATGAAGCCTGTTACAGGAATCGCCATGAACTCATTACCATCTCCTTATTATCGTGATTTAGGTTTCATCAGCTTATGTTATCTCCATATCGTCCGTCCACGGCTATTACCAAAGAAGATAAGAATCAAAAGAGCAGGAAGCATATAACCTCACTGCTCTTTTCATGCTTGGACCGATTACTGATCGCTAATTTGGCATGTAATGTAGAAATAAAGCGACTTATTAATAGCCTCCAATACCACTACGAAGGATAATCACCAACAAGATGAAAAGCACCAATGCGAATGCAGCTGTTCTCCCACCACCATAACCTGCGCAAGAGCCGCCAAAACCACCAACTCCGTAAGCCATTTAAATCTCCTCCTCTTTTTGTAATCGTGTTTATTTAACACCCTGTCAATGTATGGTACGGATAAGCATACGGTCAGTTCATTAGTACAAATCATACAAAACCCGCATCAGTACAATCACTCCCGGTTGTCCATGATGGCTGTGCTGGATCTCTGGGTTTATGAGAAACCAATTTCCATACGGAAACTGTGGTTCGGCAACCGAAACTCCGCCATTGCTGATGTATTGGCGATCACTGCAAATGTTGGACGTATCCCCCTTACGTTTATGAAAAATGTCCATACAATATCCATTAAGGAAGAGGGGAGGGAATTGATTTGGAAGAACTACATTATTTTTGCCGAAGTTGCATAAATCGCCACGTTCGTGTTTCTACTGTAGATGGACGGGTTCATGAAGGTGTACTCCTTCATTTTGACGGTGATAATATTTATCTGGATGGATCCGCCGCTTTTATCTCAAATAAGGTAAGCATAAAAGGATTTCGATCTCGAAATTTTATTACAACTCTCGTGCTGTTCGATATATTAGCAATTGCTTTGTTAGTTTAAGTCTATATCGACTCCACTAAC
>NZ_JXAL01000023.1 GCF_000829465.1 Cohnella kolymensis
GAGCAGCCTTACAGCACGCATTGCAGGTGAGTAACGTGATGTGTAAAGCGGCTGAGCCGCCTTACAGTTCGCAATCCGGGTGAGCAACTGACGTGCAAGGCAGCTGAGCAGCCTTACAGCACGCATTGCGAGTGAGTAACTGATGTGTAAGTCCGGCGAACAACCTGCGGCGGGGCTCATGAGAAAGAGGTCGATCCGAGAACGATATAGTCGAACAGATTTTCCAGTTACTTTGTCCGGGTACGGTGCTGTGAATAAGTTAGCTGGAGATTTTCCAGTTACTTTGTCCGGGTACGGTGCTTCGAATGAATTAGCCTCTCACACCTATACCAAGTGCTGCAGAGCGATGTCCATCATCGTTCTGTTTTTTTCTGTAATTTCTTCTCTTCTCGGCATTGGAGTCCATGCGGCGGTGTCGTCCAGCCAAGTAGCGGGAAGATGCGCCGGCCTTCTTGCAGACTTAACCGTCGGCCACTGTTCAGGGAGATCCCCGCCCAGCGGGCTGGCGTCGATCTGTTTCAGCAGGGGATGGCCGGTCATTTCAAGCCATAGCAGCGACCAAGCTCTGGGCACGACGCGCCAATGGTCATAGCCGCCGCCTCCAAGCGCGATCCACCGTCCCTGCGTGTACTGCGCCGCCAGTTCGTGAATGATCCTCGGCATTTCGCGATAGATTTTCATGCTGCAATGAATATGGGCAAGCGGATCAAAAGCATGGGCATCGCAGCCATGTTGGCTGACGATCACATCAGGCTTGAAGGCCTGCACAGCTGTCTGCACGCCGCGCTCAAAACATTCCAGCCAAGACGCATCCTCTGTATACGGTTCCATAGATAAGTTCAAGCAAGCTCCGTATCCGGTCGCCGCCCCTCTTTCATGATGGAAGCCGGTGCCGGGAAACAGGAATTTGCCGGTCTCGTGAATAGATAAAGTAAATACGTCCGGATCCGTGTAGAAAAACCACTGCACACCGTCGCCATGGTGCACATCGGTATCGATGTACATAACCCGCGCGCCGTATTTTCGGCGAATCCAGGAATTCGCCGCCGCTGCGTCGTTATAGACGCAAAAGCCGGAAGCCCTTTCAGGAAACGCGTGGTGCAAGCCGCCCGCCAAATGGAGCGCATGGTCAGCACGCCCGGACATGACCGCATCGGCAGCCGCAAGCGAACCGGCCACAATGCCCGCAGCAGCCTCGTGAATGCCGGGGAAAAAAGGGGTATCGCCGTCGGATTCCATCCCATATTGGGCTGCAAGCTTTACAGCGTCGTCATTCAACGTCTTGCCGCTCAATGCCGCAACGCATCGGACAAAATCGGTGCGATGGATAAGGTCAACTTCGTGCTCACCCTCGTGCAGAGACAGAGGGAGAATCATCTGTTCCTGCCGCAGCGCCCCGCAAGCGTGGAGCAGATCCTTCGTCAATTCAAGGCGTATCGGATGAAAGGGATGATCATCATGAAAACGATAGATTCCACAGGCGGAATTGTCGATCCACAGCGTACGGTCATTCATAAGGAGCCACCTGCCTTTGATTAATACATAAACCGCTGCCGGAACCGCACCCGGTCGAACTGCTCTTCTGACGACATCGGTACGTCTTTCCCTATACGAACCATAAGACAGTTGGCGGGATGCGCGCAAATTTCGGGATCGTCCGTCGCATACCAGACCATGCCGGCCGACTTCATGAGACGTTCCATCATCTCGCGGTATTCCCAGACGCCCAGTCCGCTCGACTCCAGGTCCCAATGCCAATAATACTCCGTTGTGAACACGATGGCATTGTCCAGCTGTCCTTTGTCAAAAGCCGCAGAGATCAGCGCCTTGCCGAGACCGAGACCGCGATACTCGTCGGCAACCTCGATCGCTCCAAGCTCGATCAGATCGTCCATGCCGGCTTCGGACCATCTTTCCATTTCGTCGGGATAGTGAAAAGTGACGTATCCTACGATAACGCCGCCTTCACGCGCCGCAATGATTCGACCTTCAGGCAAGCCGGCAATCTCTATCAAAGCCTGATGCTGCTCGGCAGGGCGGCGGAACGCGTCCAACGCCGGGTGCATCGTCCAGTCACTTAAAATTTCCGGAGCCACGGGACCCTCTACGACAAGAGATCGGCCCTTTCGTTCTAGCGGATGCCGGCCATATATTTTGATATGTTCCATGCCGATCTCCTTTCCTGAAACAGCATCATATCAAACTGATGCAATTATACCATTAATTGCATACGGAACAGGAAGCGCCCGCAGGCAGAGGTGTGAAATGTCGCCCGCCTTTCCTGAAATGTACCTTTCCTGTATGCGTCACGCTTGGCGACTATGTTATAATGACAATGGCGGGGGAAAACGCTATCCTCCGGTACGATCCTGTAAGCGCATTCGCAGCGAATCGACGGTAATCCAATGGGAAGGTGATGTATAGTGACACTGCAGCATGATGAAAAATTGGCCGTCACGGCGACGGGCTCCAACATGAAATCTTACGAAGAAGCGGTTGATACGTTTTCTTGGTCGGATGTCGAAGCTCAGTTCTCTTGGGCGCGGACCGGCAAAGTGAACATGGCCTATGAGGCGATCGACCGCCATGTCGCTGACGGCAAAGGTGATAAAATCGCGCTTCATTTCAGCAACAATGAAAGAGATGAGAGCTACACCTTTGCGGAAATGTCGAAGCAGTCCAATAAGTTTGCCAACGTGCTTCGTTCTCTCGGCATCGCCAAAGGAGACCGCGTATTTATTTTCATGCCCCGGACACCGGAATTGTATTTCAGTCTGCTGGGAGCACTTAAGATAGGCGCGGTAGTGGGACCGCTGTTTGAGGCGTTCATGGAGTCCGCGGTCAGAGACCGGTTGAAGGACAGTGAGGCGGCCGCTATCGTAACCACGCCTGCATTAATGTCGAGAATACCTCGTTCGGAATTGCCGGACTTAAAACATATCATTGTATTTGGCGAGGGAGTGGCGGAAGGAGAAGGACTTGTCGATTATGGCAGAGCGATGGCAGAAGCATCCGACGAGGCCGACATCACATGGCTCGATCGCGAGGACGGATTGATCCTGCATTATACTTCCGGGTCGACGGGCAAGCCCAAAGGCGTTTTCCACGTTCAGAATGCCATGCTTCAGCATTTGTACACAGGTCAAATCGTATTGGATCTCAAAGAGGATGACGTGTATTGGTGTACGGCCGATCCGGGCTGGGTGACGGGAACCTCCTACGGTATTTTTGCCCCTTGGCTGAATGGAGCTACGAATGTCGTTCGCGGCGGACGGTTCAGCCCGCAGGATTGGTATGCAACGATTGCAAAATATAAAGTTACCGTGTGGTACAGTGCGCCGACTGCGTTTCGTATGTTTATGGGCGCGGGAGCCGAAGTGGCGAAATCATTCGATCTTTCCTGCCTGCGCCATATCCTGAGCGTCGGTGAACCGTTAAACCCTGAAGTGGTCCGCTGGGGACACAAAGTATACGGACAGCGCATTCACGATACATGGTGGATGACCGAGACCGGCGGACATATGATTTGCAATTACCCTGCAATGGAAGTCAAGCCGGGATCCATGGGCCGACCGATACCGGGAGTTCAAGCCGGGATCATCGACGATCAAGGCAACGAGCTGCCGGCGTTCCGTATGGGCAACCTCGCTTTACGTACGCCATGGCCGTCGATGATGAGAAAGATATGGAACAATCCGGCGAAATATGAAGAGTATTTCCGCATCCCGGGCTGGTACGTATCCGGCGACTCCGCTTATATGGATGACGAGGGCTACTTCTGGTTCCAAGGCCGGGTGGACGACGTGATCAATACGGCCGGCGAGCGTGTAGGTCCGTTCGAGGTCGAAAGCAAGCTTGTCGAGCACCCAGCGGTCGCCGAAGCCGGCGTCATCGGCAAACCGGATCCGCTTCGCGGAGAAATTATTAAAGCTTTCATTTCGCTTCGCGAAGGATACGAGCCTTCGGATGAGCTGAAAACGGATATCGCCCGCTTTGTGAAGGAAGGATTGTCCGCTCACGCCGCTCCGCGGGAAATCGAATTCAAAGACAAACTGCCCAAAACACGCAGCGGTAAAATCATGAGGCGCGTTCTCAAAGCTTGGGAGCTCAACCTCCCGGCCGGCGACCTGTCAACGATCGAGGACTAAACAGCACTTTTCCATAAAACCATATAAAAGCCCGCCTCCGTCGTTAGATGGAGGCGGGCTTTTGTCAGTTCAGCTTCACAGCGGCCGACGGCTCGGATTCACCGTTCGCGTTCACGGCAGTGACTTGGTACCAGCCGGATGTGAGTGTATCGACGTACTCGAAGTCAGGGGTGTCTGTCGTGCCGAGGAGCGTGTAATTACCTTGCTGCGCGGCGCTGAACCAGACTTGATATTGCGTCACACCTTCCTGACTGGAATTGGCTCTCCAGCTCAAGCTGGCTCCGATGTCGCTTGCTCTGACCGTCAGTCCCACAGGGGCATTCGGAACGCTGACGACGCTATCCGGTTGACCGGATCCGTTGTCTCCGCCGTTCGGATCCCCGCCATTCGGAAATCCGGGATCCGGTTCGGCCGGCAAACCGTTGGTAGAAGTAATCTCGCTCGGGGCCGATTCATTGCCTGCGACATCCACCGAAGTAACGTAGTAGCTGTATGATTGGCCGGAGGAAATGTAGTTGACGAATTTCGGTTCCTGACCTGTCGGCACCGACGCTTCCACTTTATTGTAGGAACCGCCGTCAACGGCACGGTACAACCGGTATCCGGCAATGTCAGCTTGGCCGGCAGGCGTGAACGACACCCGCACCTTCCCGTTTACCGTCTCCACGGCGATATGACCCGGCGGGTTAGGCGCGCTCCCGTCGTCCTGGCGCGGATCGATCTTCGACGGCGCGCTTTGCGCGGCATCCTTCGGCAAATAGTACGAAAGGGGTTTAGCCGTTTTGACCTTGCCCAATACGCTCTTTAACTCTTCGATCAAAGTGTCCAGCGGCGTCTCCCTCACAATCATGATGGACTCGCGGAGCAGGTCTTCCGGCGTTCCCGGCTGCGGCAAATAGTTGACGCCGTTATACGAAATATATTTCACTTTGACCAGGGCATCGTCCGGTTCTTTCGGAACGAATTTGGCATTGAAAATATCGGTCACCAGTTTCCCCGACGCCCGCGTTAATTCGGTAGGCAGCTTGCCGCTTACGCTGGACACCGTCATGCTCACGATTCCGTCAGGCTTGTGGAACTCCTTGGTCGGGAACAGCTCCGGTTTCGCCTCGGTGACGGAATTCATGATTTCCGCCCAGATGGAGCGTGCCCGGCCTTGCGCTTCTTTGGTCTTGAGCGTATGAATGACCTTCTCGTGACCTGCCCAGACACCGAGCGTGACATCGGGAGTAAAACCTTGGAACCAGACATCCCCGTAGTTTTGGGTGGTGCCGGTTTTACCGGCAATCGGTATTTTGCCGTAATTCTTGAACTTGTTTTGTAAAGTAACTGCCGTACCGTCGGTAATGACGGTTCTCAGCATATCGGTCATCAAATAAGCCGATTGTTCGGAGACGACCCGCTGAGGATCGGATTTATGTTTGTAGACGATTTCGTTGTTGGCATCGCGAATTTCTTTGATCATATAGGCATCGTTAAACACGCCTTGATTGGCGATCGCGGCATACGCATTCGTCAATTCCTCTACCGTCACGCCGTATTTCAGTCCGCCGATTACGCCCGTCTGCGCATTGTTATCCTCTTCGACGATTGTGGTAATGCCCAGTGAACGGACGAATCCCACGATTTCTCGATCGTTAGTTTATTCAAGAAGATTTTTAAAGCCGGTATGTTGTAAGAATGATTCAGCGCTTGCCTGGCTGTAACAAGCCCGGAGTAACGGTTATTGGAATTTTTAGGAATATGGAATCCGCTTCCGCCGTTACGCAGTATGACAGGGGCGTCGTCCAGAATACTGGCGGGCTGTATCAAGCCCTGATCGATAGCCGGCAAATAGGCTGCGATCGGTTTCATTGCCGACCCTGGCTGGCGTGTCATTTGGGTCGCAAAGTTCATCTGCTCGATATGGAAGTCTCGACCTTCGATCATGCCGAGAATCGCGCCGGTTTTCTGCTCCATCATGACTGCAGCGATCTGTTCCACGCCTCGCACAGGATGGTCGGGTGAGAAATTATCCGGATTTTCGGCAATATCATGCATCAGGTTGTACACTTGTTTATCGATCGTCGTCGTTACTGTAAAGCCGCCCCGCAGAAGCTGAGTCCGGGCATCTTCAATAAGGCCGGAATTTTGCTTCTTTTTGAGGTCTTCCCGTTTAAGATTCGGATTCTTCAAAAGGACAAGCTGCTCGGCAGCTTGGCGTTCAACTTCCAACAGCAAATAAGGATAAGTATTGTAAGCTTTCTCGCTTGGCTTGGCCAGAGAGGTGTACAGATCGAATGCCAGCGCTTCTTCATATTCCGCCTGGGTGATCTTGTTCTCTTCCAGCATCCGCTTCAGCACCAGCTTTTGACGCTGCACGGCCCTTTTGAAATTCTTTTCATTGAAATCGCCTTTTCCCGTAAAAGCGGAATAAAGCGAAGGCAATTGCGGCAGGCCGGCCAAGTATGCGGATTGAGCGATGTTCAATTTGTTCAAATCTTCGATTCCGAATATTCCTTTGGAAGCTGCCTTAATTCCGAATAGATTGTATCCGGACGAACCGTTGCCGTAGGGTACTTTATTTAAGTAGGCCGTAATGATTTGTTCTTTGCTCAAATACCGTTCCAACCGCAGCGACAGGAAAATTTCTTTGGCTTTCCGGCTGGATGTCTGATCCAAGCTGAGGAACACCCGCCTTGCTAGTTGCTGCGTGATGGTACTGCCGCCTGTCTGCACGTTTTCATTCAATAACTGCTGCCTGACGGCGCGCAATAAGCCGTTCGTGTCGATACCCGTATGGCTGAAAAAGTTTTTGTCTTCCGTAGCAATAACCGCGTCGATAATCGACTTGGGAATTTGGTTGTAGTTGACCGGCCTGCGGTCCTCTTCCGTGCGCAGCTGGCCGATCGGCGTGCCGTCGCGGAAATAGGCGAACCCTGTAATGGCATTCTCGTTGATCTTCTGTTCGATGAACTTGGGTGGCCTGACGGGCTCGTCATGCACCAATGAGGCCACATATCCGGTAACTGCTCCGGCCGCAACCAGTCCGGCAAGCACGCCGAAGAAGATCAGCCAGAGTACCGTAAAGCCTGTAATTTTTCCGGCTAACTTCAATCGTTCCCCTTTACGCCGCGGCGGAGGGGGTTGTTTGGAATCTTTCACTGGGGATCCTCCTTCAACAAACAGAACTATTATAGCACATAAGAGCATCGTTTGACTTCATTCGGAAGGGTGTGCTATAAAGAGAGAAATTCGCACCTATTATGCGCGGTTATTGGGATTTGGGCGGTTGGTGACAAGGGAGGAAATCGGAATTGAATACGGACGAAAAAAAACACCCTGACGCAGGAGCAGCAGCGTGAAGTATCCCGTCAGCTTGAGGTAATCAAGCGGGGTGCGGCGGACATTGTTCCGGAGGAAGAGCTGGCATCCAAAATTGCGGAGTCGGTTAGGACCGGGACGCCGCTGAAGGTGAAGCTTGGCTTGGACCCGTCCGCTCCGGACATTCACGTCGGGCACACGGTGGTCATGCACAAGCTGCGTCAATTTCAGGAGCTGGGGCATGAAGTGCAGCTGATCATCGGAGATTTCACGGGGCGCATCGGAGATCCGACGGGCAAGTCGGAAACCCGCAAGCAGCTTACGGAAGAAGATGTGAAGCGCAATGCTGAAACCTACCAAAAGCAAGCTTTTAAAATATTAGACCCAGTAAAGACGACCATTTACTATAACTCTTCCTGGCTCGCTCCGCTCAACTTCGCCGATGTCGTGGGATTGGCCGCAAAAATTACCGTCGCCCGCATGATGGAGCGGGATGACTTCACGAAAAGATTCCAGTCGAATCAACCGATCAGCGTACATGAATTCTTTTATCCGCTCATGCAGGGTTACGATTCGGTAGCGCTGGAAAGTGATATCGAGCTCGGGGGTACCGATCAGAAGTTTAATCTTCTCATGGGCCGCACGCTGCAGAAGGAATACGGCAAATCTCCGCAGGCGGCGCTGATGCTTCCGCTGCTCGAGGGCTTGGACGGCGTCAATAAAATGAGCAAAAGCTTGGGCAATTACATCGGAATCGATGAGGAGCCCAATGAAATTTACGGCAAAGCGATGAGCGTTCCGGATGAACTCATGCTCAAATATTACGAGCTCGCCACGGACATCGGAATTGAGGAGCTTAACGAACTGCGTGCCGGCTTGTCAGACGGCACCGTTCATCCCCGCGACGCCAAAATGAAGCTGGCCCGCACCTTCGTCCGGATGTACCATGGGGAAGAGGCCGCGGCGGCTGCGGAAAATCACTTTGTTGCGGTGTTCCAGCAGCGGGCGCTGCCGGAAGATATTGAAGAGGTTGTCATACCGGCTGAAGAATTGTCCGAGGGCAGGATCCGGATCGCCAGGCTGCTGACCGTGCTCGGTCTGCAAAGCTCCGCCAGCGAAGCGCGCAGAAGCATCCAGCAAGGCGCAGTCCGCCTGAACGAGGAGAAGCTGCTCGACCCGAACGGCGATATTGAGCTAAGCATGGCGATGTACTCCAAGTCGGCAAACGGAAGTTCGTGCGGCTGGCCGTGAAGTAACTAGTAAATACAATATGGCTATCCCAAGGCAGAAAGAAAGTTTCTGCCTTGGGATAGCCTTTAATTTTAGCGGGAATTGATCAACCACAAAAGCCGGATAAAGGAAGGGAGGTTTGCATCGTTGAGTAAACAAAGGGGAAGTATCTCGTGGAGGAGCGACAGCGTTTCCCTTTGAAATCGTGAAATAACCTTGTTCAAACCATTCAAATTTCATGATTTCAACAGGAACCGAAACGAGATACTTCCCCGCCAAGCCCTCAAGAATTTGGAAGCAGTCCGCAAAAAGAAAAACCACCCCAAAATGCATTGGGGTGGAAAATGATTAACGGCTGTAGAACTCGACGATTTGCTTCTCGTCGATATCTTGGGACAATTCGCCGCGATCCGGAAGACGAACAAATGTGCCTTCCATAGCGTTGGCGTCGAAGTCGATGTAGCCCGGCAGGTGATGACGAGCTTCCATAGCTTCTTTAATCGACTTCAGACCGCGGCTGCGCTCACGAAGACCGATTTTGTCGCCGATTTGCACCGTGTAGGAAGCGATGTCGACTTTCTTGCCGTTGACTGTCACGTGACCGTGAGAAACCAATTGGCGCGCGCCGTAGCGGGAGTTAGCCCAGCCGAGACGGTATACGAGGTTGTCCAGACGGCTTTCCAGCAGGAACATGAAGTTCTCACCGGCAATACCTTGCTGCTTCGTAGCGCGGTTGAACAAGTTGCGGAACTGCTTCTCGTTCAAGCCGTACATGTGACGCAGTTTTTGTTTCTCTTGAAGCTGCATGCCATATCCGCTGATTTTGCGGCGTGTGTTAGCGCCATGTTGTCCCGGAGGGAAAGGACGCTTCAGTTCTTTACCGGATCCGCCCAAGGAAATGCCGAGGCGGCGGCTTAGTTTGAATTTGGGACCTGTATATCTTGACATGTTCGTGAAAGCTCCTTTTTCAAAAAAGAATGATTTGAAAATGGGTTTCGTTGCGCGGATTTCTCCTTAACCGATTCAATCGGTTCCAGTCAGGGATGTTCAGCCGCAGCCCGCTGGTGGGAAATCCGAGAGGGTGTCACAAATTTTTTGCCCAGTATTCAACAAGTTATATTATATGAATTTGCATGGCGATGTCAAGGGAAATACACTACTTTTGAAAAAAATAGATTATAAGAAGATAGACCCGCAGATAATAGTGCAAAGTTGGTTTTTTCATTGTATAGTGTAGAAAATGGGACATCGGGCGAGGTGTCAAGGTTGGTTCACGAAAGCAAGCCGCTGCAAAATAACGACAATTTGCAGAATAATCAGAGTCCTTTCCGCAGCCGTGCGGATTTGCCCTCGTGGCTGGATAAACAGGATTTGTCGGAAACGGATTTGCCTTACATACATAGTTTGCTGTCGATCAGCTTTAAAGACTGGCAGGAAGATGTCGAAGGATTTCCATGGGTGAGCGGAACGATCGTGCTTTTGCACCCGGACGGAACAAGCATTGCGATGCAACATAACGATGAAGGCCAGGTGCATCCGTTTGCTTGGCGCGCCGACACCTTGGGTGCGACCGCCGCGAATACGGCGCTGGAGACGTGCCGTCCTGCACTGATGAGAGCGGAGGAGCATACATCGCCTGCGCTGAAAGCTTTCGATTCTCTTGCCGTTCCTGTGTTCACCAGGACAACCGGTATTCCTTGCGCCTTGCTGGCTTGCTTGCTACCGGCGGGAACCGCGGAGGCAGGCGACCTCAAGCTTCTGCAGGCGGCATCTCTGCATTTCCGGGGATGCATGTACCGCCGTTTTGAGAATATGTTCGTAGGCGGATTGCTCAGGGATCAGAAGATGAATGAAAGAGAAGAGCGCCGGCGTGAAATATTGTTTGAAGTGATACGGCGTCTCAATGCTCACATTGACGTGGAGAATGTTCTGTCTGAAGTGCTGGACAGCCTTGAACAAATGTACCCGATTTGCAAGGCGGATTTATTTTTGTCTCAGGATTACAGCAGCCAGAACAAGAAGGTTCAGCCGCTGGCGTTCCATCTGAACGACATGGATTTGTGCAAGCTGGCATTTGTCGACGGGCAGATCCGCGAGGATCTGTCGGGAGGCCGGCATCAGGTTGCTCTTCCGTTATCGGGCAAACAAGGTGTGTACGGTGTATTGAGGCTGAATTTGCCCGAAAACCAATTCGACGAAGCGGACATCCGTTTCCTCAACATGCTCGCGGCGGCAGCGGGCGCTTCCTTCGAGAAAGCCAAGCTGCACGAGCAGGCGAATATCATGATCGGAGAGCTGCGGCTGATTAATGAGATAACGCAGCGGCTGAATCGCAGTTTGAAGCTGTCCGACACGATGCAGTTTGCCTCAGCGGAATTGCTGAAGATTTTCAAGGCTGACTACAGCTTGATTCTTCAATACAATGTCAAGCTCGGCCGCTTTGTCGTCCTGTCGTCCAACGTTCCTGCTTTGCACGGACAGACCTATACGACGGATTCCGGTTTCTCAGGCGTTCTATGGACAACGAAGGAACCGATCATTCTTTCGGACTATGATTCGGCAACACCCGTCAGATCGCAGCTGATGGATCTCACACACTCGCGTTCTCTGCTCGCTTCTCCGATGCTGCTTAACGGCGATCTGATCGGTTGTGTGCTGCTGACCAAGCGGGAAGCGAATCACTTCTCATACGACAATTATAAATTGTTACACGTGCTGTCGGCTCACCTTGGGCTGGCAATGTCGAACGCGTCTTTACATGCGGAGGTCCGAAGAATGGTCATTACCGACAATTTAACCGGATTGTTCGCCCGCCATCATCTGAACGAGAGAATTGGGCGGAAGCAGATGCGCGACAACTTAGGCTCGTTGATCGTTGTCGACATCGACCATTTCAAGCAGATCAACGATACTCACGGTCATCAGGTGGGGGACGATATTCTCACTCAAGTGAGCAACATCATCAGAACCTCCATCCGGGACACCGATATCGCGGCCCGCTGGGGTGGTGAGGAACTCGCGATCTATTTGCCTCTCCTCGGACTGGAACAGACTCAAAGCATCGCCGAGCGAATCAGGCAGCGGGTGCAAGAGGAGACGAATCCGAGCGTCACGGTTTCATGCGGCATATCGGCATGGCGCTCGTCAGATGAGAAAGTAAGCGTCGAATCTTTGTTTTATAAAGCGGATATGGCGTTATATGAAGCGAAGCATCAAGGCCGCAACCGTATAGTGACCGGCTGAACCCCCTCGTCCACCCGACGAGGTTTTTTTATTTTTCTGGAAAACATAAACCAAGGAAGGGGAAGCGAATCAAGCCCAAAGGAGTGCTGTTACGCTCATGTTGAATAAGATGACGCGCATCGCGGCCCGCGCGGGGATCTGTTTCCTACTGCTCCTGCAAGGGTGCGCAATGTGGCCCGCTTCCATGCCGGCCGAGAAGACGTTCGCAATGTCCGCTTCGGCACTGTCCGGCAGCGAACGGTATGGCTTTAACGGGGAGGTCGCTGTCGTGGATGCGGGCGGCTGGGTGGTCAACCGGACGGCATACAAGGGTGAGGTCGTCGGACACGGAAAGCTCAATATGACGGTAACACCGCCACAGCAGGGAACGGCTGCCGAAGCGCAGAAGAACGGCGACGGTTTCCAGCCGTTGCAGCTGCTGCAGGCCATCAATAACGGTTCGGCTGCGATCCGTTACACGGAGCGGCCCAACGGTCCGCGCCGGTGCAGTTTCGCATAGAGCTGGACGAGGATGCGGCCCGCAAAAGAATGGCGAACAGTCTAAGGGCGGATCTGGCATCGCTGCGTAAGGAAAAGGTGTTTGCCGGTAAAAATCGCGCGGCGGCGGAACAGGTGCTGAGCAAGGCTGACAAAACGCTTGAGCAAGCTCTCTCAACTTTGCAGGTGTCAACCGTCTGCCTATGGTCAGCTGATCCCCGAACTTGGTTTCCCCGCCAGCTGAAGGAAGAAACGGTGCTTGAATATACTTCGGGGGGCAGGTCGTACCGTGAAAAAAGAGTGTCGGTAACCAATTTCCAGCGGCAGGATCGGAGTGGTACAATAAGAAAATAGCCGCAGAAATCAAAGGAGGATTCATTTTATCATGCATGATCCGCGTCTGCAGAAATTAGCTTCCAACCTGGCGGGGTATTCCGTCAAAGTTCAACCGGGCGAGAACATCCTAATCGAGATGATCGGACCCGAGCGCGAACTGCTCAAATGCGTCATCGAAGAAGTGGCCAAACGGGGAGGACGGCCGTTCGTCGAGCTATCCGATCGTTCCGTGCTCCGCAGTCTGGTGAAGAACGGCACTGCTGAACAAATGGAAACGTGGGCTGCTTACGACCTGGAAAGAATGAAGCAAATGCAAGGATATATAGGCATTCGCTCCGGTGAGAACGTCAATGAAATGGCGGATGTTCCGTCCGACAAGATGAAGCTGTACGACAAAATCTACAGCCACCCGATACATATGGAGCAGCGGGTCAAACGCACGAAATGGGTCGTACTGCGCTACCCGAATTCGGCAATGGCTCAGCTCGCGAATACGAGTACGGAAGCGTTCGAAGATTTTTATTTTAACGTTTGCAACCTGGACTATTCGAAAATGGACCGGGCGATGGATCCGCTTCAGCAGCTGATGAACCGTACCGATAAGGTGCGCATTGTAAGCCCGGGCACGGATCTGACGTTCTCGATCAAAGGCATCGGCTCCAAAAAATGCTCGGGAGAACGCAATATTCCGGACGGCGAATTGTATTCCTGCCCGGTGCGCGATTCCGTCAACGGAACTCTGGCTTATAATACACCGAGCGTCTATAACGGATTTACTTACGAGAATATCAAGTTCACTTTCGAGAACGGGAAAATCGTGAAGGCGACGGCAAACGACACCGATCGCATTAACGCCGTGCTGGACAGCGATGAAGGTGCGCGGCATATCGGCGAATTTAGCCTGGGATTTAACCCGTACATTCTCCATCCGATGAAGGACACGCTGTTCGACGAGAAAATTTCCGGCAGCCTGCATTTTACACCAGGGCAAGCTTACGAGGATACGGATAACGGCAACCGTTCCGCGATTCATTGGGATCTCGTGCTCATCCAGCGTCCCGAATACGGCGGGGGAGAAGTATACTTCGACGATGTGCTGATCCGCAAAGACGGCCTGTTTGTTCTGCCGGAGCTGCAAGGGCTCAACCCGGAAGCTTTGAAGTAACACGCCGCTCTTGCATGACTTCCGCTGAACTTGGTATGATGGGGAAGATAATCGAACAGTCTAAATTTGGAGGGATTCCGATGTCTAACAACGCGGCAATTGTCGAATTGTCCCAAACCGCGAACAAGTTCCGTTCTTCAATCGTGCTGCAAGCCGAGAACAAGTACATCGACGTTAAAAGCATTCTGGGATTGTTCACCACGCTTGTAGGCAATCATTCTTACGAGCTGCACGTTCACGGACCGGACGCTGAAGAGGCCAAAAAGGAACTGGCAGCCGTCTTCTCCAAACATAACTTGAATGTCAAGGTTGTGGATTAATCCCCACCGATCCATACTTACGGCCACCTCGCTCTTTCCGGCGGGGTGTTTTACTTTTCCAAGGCATTTTTCCGAATGTAAATCCTGTTTCGGGGTACCCGTCCTTGTACTTCTTTGTAATATCGTCTAATATGAAAGGGATAGCTTTAATGAGAAGGCATGGGTACAGGGGGAGTAGGAATGGCTTCATCGGATACGATCGTCCACCTGAACCAGAAGGCGCTTCGTCTTCTGCAGGAGGACGCCGACAAAATTGAAAAGCTTATCGCCATTCAGATGGAGAATCTCACGACCCGGCAATGCCCGCTGTATGAAGAAGTGCTGGACACCCAAATGTACGGCTTCTCACGGGCAGTGGATTTTGCGGTGCGCTCGGGATTGTTGGAGGAAGGCACAGGCAAATTGCTGATCAGCCAGTTGGAACGCAATCTGGCGATTTTATACGAAGCGTTGGAACGAAAAGAAGAGTAGCAGCCCGCCGGGCATGCCGCTCTTCTTTTTTTCACCACTGTTTATTATACGAAGTAGAACGCAACGCCAAGGATTACATACACGATCAGCAGCAGCTTACCCTCATACCATGTTGTCGCTCCATCTCTGGAGATGGATGTGGCGATCAATACGGCGACGCCGATTGCTGCAAGTTCGATTGTAGTGAAGATAAGATTCATATTCTCCTGGAACAGCAAGCTGACAAACACAAGAACAGGCGCTACGAACAACGCGATCTGCAGGCTGCTGCCGACGGCAATCTCGACAGCTGCACCCATTTTGTTCTTCATCGCTAACATGACCGCAGCGCTGTGCTCGGCGGCATTCCCGATGATCGCAACCACGAAAGCACCGACGAACAGCTCGGATAATCCGAATCGGCTCGTGAACGTATCGAGCGTATGTACCAGCCATTCACTGACAAATGCGACCATTACGGTGGCGAGGATCAGGTACAATATCGATCGCATACGCGACCAAGCCGGTTGTTCGCCGTGATCGGCCTGCGTGTCCACGTGGTCTTCAAGCATATCTTTGTGGGTGAACATGGAGTAGAACAGCCACCCCAAGTAAGCGAAGATCAGGAATGCCGCAACAATAATGCTCATCGTCATCGTCTGGGTTTCCGGAATGTTTTCCGTTTTGACGAAAACCGCAGGAATGAACAGGGCAATAACGGCCAGCATCATTAGAGACGCATTTTGACCCGCCAGATGGATGTTGAATCTCTGCTCTTTGTATTTAAGCCCTCCGGCCAATGCGCTGACACCAAGGACGAGAAGCAGATTTCCGATGATCGCGCCCGTCAAGCTGGCTTTAACGATTGCAAACATGCCTTCTTTGATAAGAAAAATGGAGATGATCAATTCTGCCGCGTTGCCGAACGTCGCATTAAGAAATCCGCCGAGCCGCTGTCCGGCGTAATGGGCGACGGCTTCCGTCGCTTTGCCGAGAAAGCCGGCTACGAACACAATAGCGATCGCCGATAAGCCAAATGTAATTTCCGGTCCCCAATGTAAATAGTGAGATATTGCGCTAAGAACAAACGTTGCGATCAATAAAGGGAAGAAAAGCCGTTTCAACACAGCAACACCTCGTCTTCTTGTTTTGGGCTCGATATGGATTGCCATTACTTACTATAACCAAAAGAGCAGGGCAGGTAAACCGGAGCCGAAGCGATGGCAGGAGCTGGAAGCGCACGGTGTTGCTTAAGCCGAACCCATCAAGTACAATGAAGGCATACATATCATTAGGTTCGGGGAGTGTGCCGCCATGACGGAAGAACTGCACGAGCACGATCAAGGTCTGATTCGTATTTCCGACGACGTCGTTGCCACGATTGCCGGCTTGGCAGCGCTGGAAACGCCCGGGATCTCCGCAATGTCCGGCGGAATCTCGGAAGGTCTGGCCAAGCGGTTAAGCGGACGCAACGCCCAGAAGGGCGTATCTGTGGAGGTCGGGCAGCTCGAAGCTGCGATCGATCTGCGAATCGTCGTGCAATACGGGATTCCCATACAGGAGGTTGGCCGCCGCCTGCAGGACAACGTTAAGGAAGCGGTAGAGAATATGACCGGGCTCCGCGTCGTGGAAGTGAACGTGAAGGTGGAAGGTGTCGCCTTCAAAGACGAAGAGCCGGATGACAGTCATCGGTTGAAATAAGGATCGAAACAGAAAACCGTGATTGAAGGGTGCTCCTGCGAGAGCCCGGTCAATCACGGTTTTCTGTTTTTTGTATCTGCTATCCGTTTCGCCGTTCTTTGTCCTCACGATTATACTCTCTGGATATGCTCAGGAGAATACCCATTCCGATCAGCATCATCAGCAGCGACGAGCCTCCATAACTGATAAAAGGCAAGGTGACTCCGGTGATGGGAATCGCACCGCTCACTCCGCCCATGTTGATCAGAGCTTGAATGGAGATCAATGAAACAAGTCCGACCCCGATTAATGTGCCGTAAATATCGGAGCAGCGAAGCGATACGATAAGAGCCCGCCACAAGAACAGCATATAGAAAAGCAGGAACAGGGTCGTTCCGATAAAGCCGAGCTCTTCGCCGATGACGGCGAATATGAAGTCATTGTATGCGTAAGGAATATAAAACAATTTCTGAACGCTGTTTCCAAGCCCCGCACCGGTTAGTCCGCCATGTCCGAACGCTTCAAGCGAGCGGATCAGATGATAGCCGCCGCCTTGCTCGTCTGCCAAAGGATCCATGAAAGCAGTGAAGCGGGCGAACCGGTAGCCTCCGTCAAAGTCCGGGTTAAACAGAAGGAACACGCTTGTCCCGAGCGCGGCCAAACCCAGCAGCACGCCTGCCGAGAGAAGCACATGCTTCATGTTGGATCCGCCTGCAACAACCATCGCTGCGGCGCACAGCACGAGGATGGCACAGGAGCCTAAGTCGGGCTGCAGCATGATGAGGAAGGCGAACAAACCGACGACAATCATGACGGGCATCAATCCCCGTTTGAATTCCCGAAATTTCTCGTCTTTCTTGGCGATGATCGCCGCGAGGTAGAGAATGATGGCAAGCTTGGCGAACTCCGTCGGCTGTATTCCGAAATCTCCGATCTGGAGCCAGCTCCTGGCGCCGTTTCTTTCGTCAGCAGCGAATGGAACGATCGCCATCAGAATAAGAGTTCCGAAGAAGAACAAGGCGTACAATTTCTTGTATTTGTAATAAGGAATGTTCATAAGTACAAGCATGATGAATGTGCCCAAACCCGCAAACATCATCTGCCGCTTCATAAAATACAAAGGGTCGTTGTTGTAATCGGGATCGATGGCCGCCATGCTGGAGCTTGCGCTGAATACCATGACCAGACCGAAGCACACCAGTACCATTGTGAGAATCAGCAGCAGAAAATCCGGCGTGCCGCGCGAACCTTGAGCCGGGTTTTTCGAATCTGTGCTCATGGCTCGCTTAGGCAAGCAGCTGCTTCAGTTCCTGCGCGCGCTGCGTTGCGATATTCATAATCGGCTGCGGGATCGGCGATTCATAATCCAGCCCGTGAGGGAACGTTGCCCGGCCGATGTAGACGGCTTCCAGTTCAAGCACCGCATCGGGGTTTTCCAGTTTTCCTTCTACCGCCCGAGTCGCTATACGCAAGAAGTAGTCTTCACCGTTGGAACGGTCATGCAATTTGAGGTCATATGTAGCGCGCGTGTATTCCCACTGCCAGCGAACAAAGCCGAGCTTTTCTCCCGATTCGTCCAAATGCGCGAGATCGCTGCGCAATCCGTTCAATCCAGTATTCTCGATAATCATGCCAAAAATCCTCCTTTGGAAGGTCGAAACGAGCTTGTTACCCTTCCATGATAGACGGTTTGAAGGGCTTCCGCAACCCTGTATACATGGAGAAGTTAGAACGTTCGTTGACAAATTCTACCCCTTTGGGAGGCCGGGCGGTTACGGATGTGACCGCTTTCTGATACAATGGTACCAATAAACGGGACATGGGGAAGGGGCGGCCGCCTTGACGATTAAGGAACAGACGCTGCTGTCTTTATATGAAGATATGGTCGAATGGCGGCGCCATTTGCACAAGCATCCGGAGCTTTCATTTCACGAGCACAATACTTCCCGAATGATTGCCGGCCTGCTGGAATCCTGGGGACTTGAAGTCAGACGCGGGGCGGCAGGCACCGGTGTCATCGCCAAGATCACCGGAGGATTGCCCGGCCGCACCATTGCACTCAGGGCGGATATTGACGCGCTGCCGATTCAAGAAGACAAGGAATCTTCCTACAAGTCGACGGTTGCCGGCGTTATGCACGCTTGCGGGCACGATGGGCATACCGCTCAGCTGCTGGCCGTAGCGAGGTATTACAGCTTGCATCGGAACGACACCGAGGGAACCCGCATTTTCTTATTCCAGCCGGCCGAAGAGCTGCTGCCGGGTGGCGCTGTGGGCATGATTGCGGATGGAGCGCTCGAAGGTGTGGATGTCATCTATGGCGTACATCTATGGTCACCTATGCCTTACGGCGTAGTCGCTGCAAGAGCAGGAACGTTCATGGCGGCCCCTGATGAATACGAGATTGAGATTATAGGCCGCGGCGGACACGGCGGTACCGCATCAATGCAAGGACGCGCTGGTCGCCGGAGCGTCGCTTGTCGTGGCGCTGCAGACGATCGTTTCCCGCAACGTGGACCCGCTTGATGCGGCTGTGCTGTCCGTGGGCCAATTCTCCGCCGGAACCGCCAACAACGTCATTGCGGAGCGCTGCCGGTTAAGCGGGACGGTGCGCAGCTTTGATACCAAGGTCCGCGGCTTGGTGAGACAACGGCTAGAAGACACCGTCCGTCATATGTGCGAGCTTCATGGGTGTGATTTCAAGTTTCAATATTATGAAGGATACCCGCCGGTCGTGAACGACGCCGATGAGACGGAGAGAATGCTTCGCACGGCGTCGTTACAGATGCCCGATGTGAAAGTGCAGCAATGTGAAAGAGTTATGGCCGGTGAAGATTTCTCGTATTATTTGGAAAAGAAACCCGGCTGCTTCTTTTTCGTAGGAGCAGGAGCTGAGGACGGCAGTTCCGCGCCTCATCACCACCCTCGCTTTGATATCGAAGAGAAGGCGATGCTTCACGCAGCAAGACTGCTCATTGCCGTGTCGGATGACGCTGCCTCCGATCTGTAGCGGCAGTCCGCGGCAGAAGCTTCTTTCGTATGAGGATTTCCTGTTTCGGTCACTCTAGAGACGGATACGAAAGGAGGAGCATTGATGACCAAAGTTACGGAGATTATGACGTCCGACATTTACACGCTCGGTCCGAACGAAACCATTTATGAAGCAGCGGTTTTGATGAAAGACAAAGACATCGGTTTTATACCGGTCGTCGACAACGGCAAGCTGCTCGGGGTTTGTACGGACAGGGACTTGGTGCTGCGCGGCTATGCGGGGAAGCATTCCGGTTCGACCTCGATCACGGAGGTGATCACCCGCGATGTGCATACGCTGTCCCCGGATGCGTCCGTGGACGACGCGGCGGATATTATGGCCAAGCATCAGATTAAACGGCTGCCGGTGCTCGACAACGGCAACCTGGTTGGAATCGTCGCTCTGGGTGACATGGCGATTCACGAAATCTTCATGAACGAAGCGAGCGACGCTTTAAGCGAAATTTCGGAGCCGGAGCCTTCGCACACACGCATGACGCATTGAGCCACAAGGTTCGTTTTCCGGCACTTGCCGGGAAATGGACCTTTTTTAAAGAATTGGATGGAGAGGGAAGCGAACACCATGGGGAAATATTCGAAGTTACAAGTATTCAAGGCAGCGATAGCTTGTGTCCTGCTGTGGCAGCTGCTCGGATGCGTCAATCCGGAAAAGGCGGCCGACAGCGATGCGGATCGTGACAGGATTATACGCAACTACCCTGAGCTGGCTGACAAAAAGATGGAAAAAGCAACGGTAGCCCGTATCGTCGACGGAGATACTTTGGAGCTCGGCGGCGGAGTAAAAGTGCGTCTGATCGGAGTGAACACCCCCGAGGTCCACGGCAAGGTTCAACCATACGGCAAAGAAGCGTCTGCCTTCACCAAATCTGCGCTGCTCGGCGAAACAATCCTGCTGTTTCCCGACGTTTCCGATACCGACCGGTACGGCCGGCAGCTGCGATATGTGTTCGTTGCCGGGCAAGACGTCATGTACAATGAGCGCCTTGTCCGAGAGGGGTATGCCCAAGTGATGACGATCCCTCCGAATGTGGCGTATGCCGAACTCTTTTTACAAAGACAAAAGGAAGCTCGCGAAAATAACAAAGGGCTGTGGGCGGAAGATGCTTCCGTGGACCAAGCACCGGCAGCGCCTTCCGGGACGCCGGCTGTCCCTTCGTGTTCGAATCCGATTAAAGGGAATATCAACTCCAAAGGGGAAAAGATTTATCATGTGCCCGGTGCCTCCGCCTACAAAAGAACGGTACCCGAGCAATGGTTCTGCTCTGAACAGGAAGCGCGGGAAGCCGGTTTTCGCAAAGCTATGAATTAACGGTTCCGCAAGCGGAAAGGCTGTAGTTGCAAGGAGGGATATGCATGACGATTCCCCGGCCGCTGCTGGTCCAATCGAACGGAACGCTGCTGCTTGACGAAAGACATCCTCACTATGAAGAGGCAAGGAAGTTTCTAAGGCAGATTGCCCAGCTTCAGAAACGTCCCGGCACCCTTCATACATACCGTGTAAGCCCGGTTACATTATGGAATGCGTCAGCGTCGGGATGGAGCGGCAGCCAGGTAACGGAAAAACTGGCCTCCCTCGCCCGATTCGGTGTGCCGCGCTCTCTGGCAGACGAGATACACAAACAGATGAGCCGATATGGCCGCATTCGGCTTGTTTCCCTGGATGGCGCACTTACTCTCGTTACCGATACTCCCGATTTGTTAGATTTACTGAGGGAATGGGAAGATCTGGCAGATGTCTTTGTCACTTATTTGTCCGGGACGGAAGCGGTCGTCAGACGCGACGCCCGCGGCTGGATTAAGCGTGAGCTTGCAGCGCGAGGCTATCCCGTGTTGGATCAAGCCGGATACCGTTCGGGAGAAACGCTCCAGGTCTCGATGCGGTCGGGCACCGGCTCCGGACGGCCGGTACAGCTGCGAGATTACCAGATTGAAGCGGTCAATGCTTTTGTCGAAGAAGGCAGCGGGATCGTGGTGCTTCCCTGCGGTGCCGGCAAAACATGGGTAGGCTTGGCGGCTATATCCCGGCTAAAGTGCGAAACCCTGATTCTGACGCCGAACGGAGTGTCCGTGTCGCAGTGGATTTCGGAGCTGCTGCGGAATACAAGCTTAACGGAGAATGAGGTCGGCGAGTATACCGGGCAAGCGAAGAACGTTCGTCCCGTCACCGTCGCCACCTACCAGGTGCTTACGCACCGCCGGTCCAAAGACCAAGCTTATCCTCATTGGAAGTTATTCGTGAATCGGGATTGGGGCTTGATCATCTATGACGAGGTGCATCTGCTGCCCGCCCCGGTGTTCCGGATGACTGCGGACATTCAGGCGACGCGCAGACTGGGCCTCAGCGCCACTCTCGTAAGGGAAGACGGGCGGGAAGAGGATGCGTTCGCTTTAATCGGACCCAAACGTTATGAAGTGCCGTGGAAAACGATGGAGGAAAAAGGCTGGATCGCCGAGGCTGTATGTACGGAAGTTAGAGTCCCTCTCGATCCGGTAACGGCGGAAAAATATGCGGCCGCACCGAAACGGAACCGTCACAGGATCGCCGGAGAAAACCCTTTGAAGGCGATAGTCGTCAAATCGCTCCTTCAGCGGCATCAAGGGATCCCAACCCTTGTCATCGGCCAATACTTGAACCAGCTTCATTATCTGGCGGAAGAGCTGTCTTTGCCGCTGATCACGGGAGAAACACCGCATAGCACCCGCAAGCAGTGGTTCGACCGCTTCAACGCGGGGGAGATCGGCGTGCTGCTCGTCTCCAAGGTGGCCAATTTTGCCGTTGATTTGCCGGAAGCCAGCATAGCCATTCAAGTATCCGGCAGCTTCGGCTCCCGCCAAGAAGAAGCGCAGCGGCTGGGCCGTATCCTTCGCCCGAAAAAGTCGGGGAACGAAGCGCTGTTTTATTCCATTGTCAGCGAAGGAACCGACGAGATCGAATTTTCCCGTAATCGCGCGCGGTTTCTGCTTGAACAGGGTTATCCGTATTCCGTGGAGAGATGGGCGGAATTTGATGCTGACAGCGCGGAGAAGGTGAGCCTATGAACATTGAAGCTTCCGTGCGGCGTCTGCCGCCTTCGATCAGGCGGCTTATTGAAACGGAGCCTTCCGTCCTGCGCAGGATTACACAAGGGGATAGTCTGGAACGGATTCTCCGTTCCGTTGATTGGGCCTCCTCGTGGCTGCAACATGCCGATGACACGGTTGTGCAAATGCTGAAGCTCATTATCTTGCGCTTCGCCGGCATTGCTTTCGAACCGGCTGCCCTGAGCAGGGCTGCAGAAGAACAGGGGATCGCCACCGGAGCTGAAGTGAGAGTCGCTGCGGCCAGACTGCGGCGCAGCGGGGTTCTGTTCGCCGTTCGCAAAAGTTGGGGAGACCGGCTGTTATATGTACCTACAGATATGGTTGCCGTCTGGCAGTCTCTGCTGATGCCGGTTGAAGGCGGGCCGCTTACCGAGCAGGAATCTGGCGAGGTGAGGGTGGATGCGTATGCTTTAAGGCTGCCGTTAGCGTTGGAACTGTTCACCGCCTGGCATTCCGTTTATTTGCATCCGCTTACCGTAACCTCCAAAGGGACGCTTCAGCGTCCGCCGGTGGCGCGAATGACGGCAAACATGCGTGTAACTGCAGAGGAATTGGCGTTCTTATCATTGACTTACCCCGGGCACGAGCAGGTTCCCGCACATGCCGCGCTGGCAATCGACTTTGGGTTGTGCTGTGGTGTTCTCCGCAAAGAAGACGGCGCAATCCGCGTTTCGGAATCCGGATTGCAATCGTGGCTGACCCAGCCGATTTGCACGGCGGATGCCCGATTGCACGAGTTGGCGCTGACACGGTTCAGCTCAGCCGATGCCGGTCTGCACATGGCCGCTTCTGCCGTGCACTCGTTGCCGCCGTTTCAATGGTATCGGGCAGAACAAATCGTGCCGATTTGCGGCGACCGGCAAAAGATCGACGATTGGCTCGGGCTGCTGCAATCGTTCGGGTGGCTGGAAAAAGGGACCTGTAAAGGGCAATCCGTGTTTCGGAAAAATTGCGATTTGAGCACGCCGGCCGAATCTGAACGGGAGGACTCCGGTTTATTTTTCGTGCAGCCGGACGGAGAAATCGTTGTCCCGCCGGATGTCTGCCTTGCGCACCGCTGGTTGTTGGAGCAAATGGCTGAACGGGTCACAATCGATGCGTTGTTTGTGTACCGTTTGACACGGACCGCTTGTGAGAAGGCCTGCCATGCAGGCTATACATTGGAAGCCGTCACCGAGTTTCTGGAACGCGGTTCCGGCGAACCGCTGCCGGAAAGCGTTGGCGGCGCCCTGAGGGATTGGTTTGCTCAACTCGGCAAAGTGAAGCTCGCTCAGGTGACCCTGCTCAGAACTGAAAGCGCTGAGGTCGCAGAACGTTTACGGCAAAATCCGGAGTTGTCGGCGCTTCTGACGGAACAGATCGGAGATAAAGACTTTGTCGTGGATGCTTCAGCGGTGAAAGCGTTAGCCGCGGTCTTGCAAAAAATCGGCTATCCCCCCTCCGAAGCGAATGATCGCACCTTTATTGCCCGGCCGGACGCGTCATCCGTCGCTCAGGGAGCGGCGGAATTTGCTGCGGAGGAGGGATGGCTGTATTTGGGCCATCTCGTTACCGTTTATGAACCCGATCAGACCTTCCCAAGAGCCGACGATTTATTTCCCGGACTGTCCGACATTCCCGCAGCGTGGATCCGGCAGCCGAGAGCGTATCACGTTTCGACCCGCAAGGAGCTGATCCAGCGAGCGATCCGCTGGCAGGCGCCGGTCCGAGTCGGCGGGAACGGCGAAAGCCATACCTTTATCCCGAAGGCGGTTGAGGAGCAGGGGGCGGAATGGAGCGTATCGGGACAGTGGAAAAGCGAGCATCCTGCCGCTTCCGGGCAGCGACAATCTGTCGTTGTACAGCCGGGGGATTTTGCTGAAATGATGATTCTGCTGCCGCCTTTGGATGAGTTTGAATCCATTTGACCTGTTGTCGCCTATCTGTGGTATGATAGAGAAGATATGGCACAGCCCAAAGGTGAGGTGAGGCCGATGGCCGCATTAATGCAAACCCTCCCTGCGGCAGGACAAGGTGTGGATGAAGCGCCTGCTGATATGGCGGTCCTCCTGACCCACGCCTTCGAGCTCGGGGATTGGATAAAAGATTCCACTTACGCGGCGGAGTATATTTTTTGGAAAGAGCAAGTCGGCAAGAACGCCGAAGCGCAGGAGCTGACCCGCCAATTCGCCAAAGCGAAGGAAAAATTCGCGGAATGCGAAAGATTCGGCAGGTTCCATCCGGATTATAACGCTGCTTTGGATGAGGTATATGCAATACAAGCACGGTTGGACAGTATAGAATCCGTTCGCCGGTTTAAGGAAGCGGAGTCTTCGCTGGATCAACTATTGTACGATATTACGAGAACGATCGCTGATGCCGTGTCCGAAACCGTTAAAGTATCCGGCAACGAATCGAGCGGCAAGGGCTGCGGCAGCGGCGGCAGCTGTTCTTGCGGATCCGGAGGCTGCGGATAATCATGTTCGACAATCTTGAGGTTAACTTGTTTGCCGAGCGCATCGGATATATCGTATGGTTCAGCGATTGGAAAGCGGCGCGAGGGTTAGACAAATATGGCACGCTGCACTATCTGTCGCGGAAGATGCAATACGCAGTTCTGTACATGAACGCTGACGCAGCAGAAGAGGCGACTCGCAATCTGCAGCGTCTGCCGTTCGTCCGGAAAATCGAACGTTCCTACCGTAACGAAATCAAGACGGAGTATGAAAGCAACGTTCCCGACAAAACACGGTTTTACGGCTTATAAGCCGATCTGAACCATCTGAAGAGTCTCCTTGCCATAGGGAGACTCTTTTTGCAACTATCGACCTGCACGGAATTGAGAGATTGCCGTACAGTCACGTTCCCTCCGATTTTATTTTTTTGTTGAATCCTTGGGAATGAGTGAGTTAGAATGTACTTAACTTCCTGGAGTCTCAGCCGGCAAGAATGATCTGAAAGACCTAGAATCGGGAAGGAGACAGCCCCGTGAAGGATAAACATACTGAGCGGTGGAACACTTACGAACCTTTCCATATTGAGCTCGGGGACAAGAAAGTCGTCGATATCATCATTACCAACCATGCTCGTGCGCGTTGGGCAGATCGTGTTGAAAGCGAGAAGACCGGCTACTCCGATATCGCCCAATATATTTGGGAATGCTTGAAAGAAGGCCGTATCGTCTCCTATTACCGTAATGAGCAGGATGTCTACACGATTGACGACGATCTTGTGTTTGTTGCGGAATTCGCCGTCAGTGAGACGGACACGGATCTTCTAGGAACGCCGCTGCATAAGATGATTGTCGTTACTTTTCTCGGCCGTATGTCGGAGACGATGGAGCTGCGAGATCTGAAAAGCTACTACTCGTGGCTGAGGCATTCCCGCCGGATGACATTAATCAAGAACAATCGCAAGCGCCGATAACGGCCTTATTCCTTTTGGACAGTCAAGCATACCTGCGGGTATGCTTTTTCATTTCGAGCAAGTGATTGATCCGCATGTGGTATAATTCGGAATAATAAGTGCGTCGGAAGGGTGAATGGCATGGCTCTGAACGTCCATCAACTGCATATTTTCTACACCGTAGCGCAGCGGGGAAGCTTCTCTTCAGCCGCGCAGACGCTGCATATGACACAGCCGGCCGTAACGATGCAGGTTCAGGCGCTTGAGGAACGGTTCGGGACAAAGCTGTTTAATCGTACGACCAAGAAGCTTGAGCTTACGGAGGCTGGCCACCATCTCCTGCCGCAAGCGCGCAAAGCCGTTGAACTGATGAGGGACACCGACGCATGATGGCGCGTTTCGCCGAAGACCTGAAAGGCCGTCTGCAATTTGCCGCCAGTCTGACCATCGGAGAGTACGTGCTTCCTCGTTTGCTCGGATCGTTCTTGCGCACGTTTCCGGAAGTATCCGTTAATATGAAAGTCATGAACACGACGGAAATCATTGACGCCATCGCCAATCAGGGATTGGATTTCGGATTGATCGAAGCTCCCTGCGACGTGCCGGGATTTCATACGGAAGCTGTCATGGACGATGAGCTTATTCTCGTGACGCCGAAGGATCATCCTTTCGCCGCTCTTGAGGAAGTAGATTTGGATGATGTGCTTCTCGAGCCGATGGTACTGAGGGAAAAAGGTTCAGGTACGCGGCAGATCATGGAAGACGAGCTTTCCCGCCATGGGGTGCAGGACGGCCGGTTGAGGGTGGTCAGCGAATTCGGCAGCACAGGCGCCGTGAAGTCGGCGGTGGAGGCCGGCTTAGGTTTGTCCGTGTTGTCGGTATGGACGATTAAGCATGAAGTGTCGCTTGGCTTGCTCAAGCCGGTCAGGATCAAAGGTGTATCTTTCATGCGCAAGTTTTTTGCCGTTCGCTTGCAATCCTCACTGCTGCCGATGCCCGCCGCCGCGTTGCTTCACGATTTAAGGGAGCTGTCACATGAACAATAGAGCGGATTTACATACACATACGACTGCATCGGACGGGATGAACCGTCCTTCGGAGAATGTGCGGCTTGCGAAGGAGGCCGGATTGTCGGCTGTCGCAATTACCGATCATGATACTGTCGCGGGGATCCCTGAAGCATTGGAGGCGGGTGAACGATACGGCATCAGTGTAGTGCCGGGTGTGGAAATCAGCACGGCCCTTGACGGAAGAGATATACATATGCTGGGGTACGGGATATCGCATCAGGATCCTCTATTGCTGTCCCGGCTCAGCTCGCTTCGCAATGTCAGAAATCGCAGAAACGAGCAAATTCTAGCACGGCTGGCCGAACTAGGGATGCCCGTTTCTATGGCGGAGGTCGAGGCTGCCGCGGGCAAATCCGGCCGCGGCAGCGAGTCTGTAGGAAGGCCGCATATTGCGCAAGTATTGATGAACAAAGGTTACGCCTCCGATCTGCGCGACGCATTCGACCGTTTCCTCGGGGAAGGTAAACCCGCATATGTCAGTCCTCCGCGCATTTCTCCGTTTGAGGCGGTCGCCTGGATCCACGAAGCCGGGGGAGCGGCGGTCGTCGCGCATCCGGGTTTGTACGATAACGATGACCTCGTTGCCGCGTTATTGGAAGCGGGAGCAGACGGAGTGGAAGCTTTCCATTCCGACCATGATGCGGAGCAGGAAGCACGATACTCTGCGTTAGCCGATCGGCACAGCAAGCTTGTCACGGGTGGATCGGATTTTCACGGGGCGCGGGAAGGCGTTATCTTCCATGGACCTATCGGGAATAAGACGGTCGACGCCGGAGTGGTGCACAAGCTGAAGCGATTATAAAAAAAGCGGGTTTCGCTCATTGCAGCGAAACCCGCTTTTTTTATTTAACCTCGGAAGGCATTCGTTCGATGAGAGCCTCATCCGGTGTCACATATAACGTCCTTTGCCCTTCGTAAATGACAAAGCCGGGCTTCGCGCCGTTTGGCTTACGGACGTTACGAATCCGCGTATAATCCACGGGAACGGTGCTCGATTCTTTGGCCTTGCTGTAGTAAGCCGCGAGAACCGCAGCCTCATGCAGCGTGGCTTCGCCGAATTCCGGACTGCGAATGAGCACGTGGGAGCCGGGGATGTCCTTGGTGTGGAGCCACGTGTCGGAAGGCGTGCCCAGCCGGTTCGTGACGTAGTCGTTTTGTGTATTGTTTTTGCCGACGTAGATCGGAATGCCTTCGCTGGATGTATAACAAAGAATGGACGGCCGGTCCTTCTTCTTCTTTTTTTTCATACCCCGTTTCAATCCGCGTTCCCGAATGTAGCCTTGCTCCGTCAGCTCGTCGCGAATCTCCTCGATGTCGGCCGGCGAAGCCGTATCAAGGCCTTGAAGAACCGACGCGAGGTAGCGGATTTCATCTTCGGCTGCTTGCATCTGTTCCGCGACTACCGTGCGGCTGTTTTTGAGCTTGCTGTATTTGCGGAAAAAACGCTGGGCGTTCTCATTAGGTGTCAGCAGCGGATCGAGCGGAATCGCAACGGTCTGCTGGTCCTCATCATAGTAGTCGGTCACCTGGACGGATTTGTCCCCCCGTTGGAACTGATGCAGATGCGCTGTGAGCAGCTCGCCGAATCGCCGCACCTTGTCCGCTTCCTCCGCTTCTTCGAGCGTTTCTTGAAGCTTGACCAGCTTCTTCTCGTTCTTGGAGATTTCGTTGAGGAGGAACCGATGTAAATCTGTAGTTCGCTGGCGGACGAGATCCCGCTGGGCCTTTTCGCTGAAATAAGTCTCCAGGCATTGATGAATGCTTGTGAATGTCTGCGCTTCCCCTTGCAGATGCGTTAAAGTTACGGCGGAATAATCGGTTTTGCCGTTTACCGGCTCCACTAAATTCGGAACATAGCTGTGTCTCGCAATTTGCTGCATCATCTCGAGAAAGGCAGGCCACAGCCCGGCTTGATTTTCCTGTGCGCGATAAGCAATTTCACGTGCGATTAACGGACTGATTCCGGTAAAAGAGTTGACGAGAGCTTTCATCGTGTTCTGCGTTTCATCGGATTGTTCGGCTTCCGCATGGTGATTGTTCAAAGCTTCTTCAAATGCCGCTTCGGAATCAACGATCAACGGGTTCACTTTATTTTGGGACGGCGGAGGCACATAAAGACTTCCCGGCAAAACGACGCGGTGACTGCTGATGGCCGGTGTAACATGCCTGATTCCATCGTGGATAACACCGGTGGCCGGGTCGATCAGCATCAGATTGCTGTGGCGCCCCATAATCTCCAGTACAATCCTTTTCAGCGCGCAGTCCCCGAGTTCGTCACGATGCCTGATGTCTATCTCGACGACTCGCTCCATGCCGACCTGGCGTATGGCCTCGATGACGCCGCCTTCGCAGTATTTGCGCAGGAGCATGCAGAACATCGGCGGTTCCTGCGGATTGGCCCAAGGCTGTTCCGTCCAATGAATTCTCGGCATGGAAGGGTGAGCCGACATGAGCAGGCGCCCATTGATTCCCTGGCCTCTAATATGGAGCACCAACTCGTTGTCGGTAGGCTGATAAATTTTATGAATGCGCGCATGCACACAATTTTGGAGTTCATATACGAGGGCGCGTGTGACAATTCCGTCCAAAGACATTTCAATGGCTCCTATTTTACCGCAAAAAGATGCGTTTCTTCTGACTCTTATGATGCCACACCTGCCTTCAAAGGGAAAGCCCTGCGGCTGCGGGGCGGAAGAGCGCGGGGCCGTCCGTTGACGCGGATGGGCATGCCGGCGGCAATGCGGTGAGCGGCAATTAGGGGATATTTCCCGGCTTGTCTGAATACATATAGGTCGTAAAGCGGATAAGCGGGAGGGAGATGACCGTCGTGGAAGGTAAGTCATGGCATCAGCTGAACGAGGGACAATTGCTTGAGGTGCTGGAAACGGACATCACAAATGGGCTCATTGCCGAAGAAGCGTCCCGGCGGCTGCAAGCGCACGGCCCCAACGAACTGGAAGAGAGGCGGGGCCAGTCGCCTTTAAAGCTGCTGCTGAATCAATTCAAGGATTTCATGGTGCTGGTGCTTGTCGGAGCAACGATCGTCTCCGGCTTGTTGGGGGAAATGCTCGATGCGCTCACGATCATAGCGATTATTCTGATCAACGGAGTGCTCGGTTTCTTCCAGGAATTCAGGGCGGAACGGTCCCTTCGCGCTCTTAAACAATTGTCCGCCCCTTCCGCGAAGGTCATTCGAAGCGGGGCGTACGAGCAAGTGCCTGCCAGCAGTCTCGTTCCGGGTGACATCGTCCTGCTCGAGAGCGGAGATCGAGTACCCGCGGACTTAAGATTGGTCGAGTGCAATCAGTTCTCCATAGATGAAGCGCCGTTAACGGGAGAATCGGTGCCTGTGGTTAAAGACGCCGCGAGTATCGATGCGCAGGAGCTGCCGCTGGGGGACCGTAGAAATTGTGCCTATTTAGGAACGATGGTTACGCGAGGTACCGCTAAAGGGGTCGTTACGGTTACCGGAATGTCCACCGAGATGGGTAAAATTGCGGACCTGATCCAACAGACGGATGAGGCGGGGACACCGCTTCAGCACAGGCTTGAGCAGCTCGGCAAAATCCTTATTATCGTTGCGCTGGCGTTAACCGTTATGGTTGTGCTCGCAGGGGTTCTGCACGGACAACCTATGTACGAGATGTTTCTGGCAGGCGTCAGCCTGGCAGTGGCCGCGATTCCGGAAGGTTTGCCTGCCATCGTCACGATCGCATTGGCGCTGGGCGTACAACGGATGATCAAGCGGCGCGCGATCGTACGTAAACTCCCGTCCGTAGAGACGCTGGGCTGCGCTTCGGTGATCTGTTCCGACAAGACGGGCACGTTGACCCAGAATAAAATGACCGTAACCCAGCTGTGGCTTGGCGGAAGATCCATTGATGTTACCGGCGAGGGATATGAGCCTCAGGCCGCTTGCCAGGAAGCCGGCAAGACTGTCGATGCGAAAGGCGACGCGTTCGCTGCGCCGGCTGACCCAGATCGCGGCGCTGTGCAATAACTCTGTATTTGACTCGTTCGGACCGCGATGAAGAAGCTGCGCAAGCGCAAGCCGGGCAAAGGCGAGGAAGCGGCGGCGGAATCCTCGGAGTGGAAAATAAAAGGCGACCCCACCGAAGGAGCGCTGCTGGTGCTCGCAGCCAAAACCGGTCTTGCCAAAAGCTCGCTGGAAAGCTTGTATACGCGGGTTAAGGAGTTTCCGTTCGAGCCTGAGCGCAAGCGGATGTCCGTCCTTATCTCCCACCAAGGAGGCAAGCTCGTTTGTACAAAAGGAGCGCCGGATCTGCTGATCGAACGTTGTTCCTATGTTCTATGGGGAGATCACGTCGTACCTTTCACCGGCACGATCCGCCAGAAGGTGCTTCAGGCGAATGAAGCCATGGCAAAAGATGCCCTTCGCGTTCTGGGCTTTGCCTTCCGTGAAGTGAAGGCGCATGACGTTATCGAGACTCCGGAGCAGGCGGAGCAAGGGCTGATTTTTGTAGGGCTGATCGGAATGATGGACCCGCCGCGCAAAGAGGTTAAGGAAGCGATCTACAAATGCCGTCAGGCCGGGATCAAGACGGTTATGATTACCGGAGATCATGGCACAACTGCCGAAGCGATAGCCAGAAGCCTTGGCATTATCGCGCGCGGCGGACGCGTCGTAACCGGAGCGGAGTTATCCGGCATGGATGATGACAAGCTCCAGAAAATGGCCGACGATATTTATGTATACGCCCGGGTTTCCCCCGAGCATAAGCTTCGGATCGTCCAGGCGCTGCAGCGCCGCGGGCATGTTGTGGCGATGACCGGTGACGGCGTCAACGACGCCCCGGCGGTGAAAGCTGCGGATATCGGCATCGCGATGGGCATTACCGGTACCGATGTGACGAAGGAAGCGTCTGCGCTCGTGCTCGCGGACGACAACTTTTCGACCATCGTTGCCGCCGTGGAGGAAGGACGCGGAATTTATGAGAACATCCGCAAGTTCATCCGCTACTTGTTAGCTTCGAACGTCGGAGAGATTATGACGATGTTCATGGCGATGATGATGGGGCTGCCCTTGCCGCTCGTTCCCATTCAGATCTTGTGGGTGAACCTGGTCACGGACGGCCTGCCGGCAATGGCGCTCGGTGTCGATCAGGCAGAGAGCGATCTGATGCAGCACAAGCCGCGTTCCGCCAGGGAAAATATTTTTGCCCGCCGTCTCGGTTGGAAAATCATCAGCCGCGGTATATTGATCGGATTCTGCACGCTCGGCGCCTTCATGCTGGCGTTAAGCGAAGGAGCAAGAAGCGGCGACAACCTCGTACACGCGCAAACCGTCGCTTTCGCAACACTCGTTATGGCACAGTTGATTCACGTGTTTGACTGCCGCAGCTCCCGATCCATTTTCCACCGTAAGCTTCTGGAGAACAAATTTCTGGTTTTGGCGGTCTTATCCTCGCTGATTCTGATGATTGCCGTGCTTTATCTTGAGCCGCTGCAGCCAGTATTCAAAACGGTTCCTCTCAACTTGCGCGACTGGGCGCTCGTCATTGTCGCAGCCGGCATCCCGACGTTCGCGATGGGAATCGGCAGCGTGCTCGGATCATCGAAGCCGACAAAAGGCACAAAAATCACATATGGAGGAGCGACCGCAACGCGCACTCTCTCCAGGTAACGTTGTAAAGGCTGTTTCGTCAGCGGATTTCTTCCGCATTCGAAGCAGCCTTTGAGCGATCCAGAGACTAATTTATTCGGAAAAGTGCAAATAAACAGAGGATTGCTGTATGCTCTTCCTGCTGTATAATAGCTATCATTAGAATAGAAGCATAGACGGGTATACAAGCAGGAGGAACGAACAATGGAATTTACTAAAATGCACGGGTTAGGCAATGATTTTATCGTTGTCGCAGGCGAGCAAGCATTGCCGGACAACGTCGGCGATCTGGCTGTTAAGCTCTGTAACAGGTTTTTCGGCATCGGTGCTGACGGCCTGGTCTACATCCTGCCGTCCGAGGCGGCAGACTTCCGGATGCGGATCATTAACTCCGACGGTTCGGAAGCGGAGCAATGCGGCAACGCCATTCGCTGCGTCGCGAAATATGTGTATGATAACGGATTGACCGATAAAACGGAACTGACCATTGAGACTCTCGGGGCCGGTGTGCAGCCTGTGCAGTTGGTCGTTAAAAACGGAAAAACGGAATCGGTAACCGTTGATATGGGTGAACCGATTCTGAACGGATTGGACGTGCCTACAACGATTGATGAGAATCCGGTCGTCGGACACTCCGTAATGATCGATGGACGGGAATTCACGTTTACCGCCGTTTCGATGGGCAATCCGCACTGCGTCATTTATGTTGACGATGCAATTGGTTTCGATCTCGCGACATGGGGGCCAAAGCTTGAGAAGCATCCGCTGTTCCCCCGCAAAATTAACGTTGAGTTCGCCAAGGTCAACTCCACAAACCAAGTGGACATGCGCGTATGGGAACGCGGCGCCGGTCCGACATTGGCGTGCGGAACAGGTGCGTGCGCAACGCTCGTTTCCTCGGTGCTTAACGGCCTGACGGACCGCAAAGCTACCATCTCTCTGGCCGGCGGCGACCTGCTCATCGACTGGAACGAGGAGAACAACCGCGTCTATATGACCGGTCCCGCTGCGGTTGTGTACACAGGCACCATTGAATCACGGAACATCACGAGAGTAACCCAAATTCGCTGACAACTTTGTTCGAAATATTGTTGAATCAGACCCGGCAGCCGCCGGGTTTTGCCATTTTCGCGATAGAGAAATTGTGCTACATTTAGAATACTTTTATGGATGGAATGGATGGGGATGCTTCATGAAACCGGATTTGCGCACGGCGCTTGCAGAACGGCCCCGCGTCGGAGACGGTGCGATGGGCACTTATTTATATCAGCTTGGTTTTCCGGTCGGCGTCTCGTACGAGGAATTCAATTTGCTTAAACCCGATATTATCGGCGATGTTCACAAGCGGTACGTGGCGGCCGGCGCAGAAGTGATCGAGACGAATACGTTCTCCGCGCAGCACGGAAAGCTTTCAAAATACGGATTAGAGAAAAAGACGGAAGAGATCAACGCCGCAGGTGTCGCTATCGCCCGGCAAGCGGCGGGGGACGATGTCTATGTTGTCGGTGCGATCGGAGCATTTCGGGCGGCCCGCGGAAGACACGTAAAGACGTCCGCCATCAAGCGGGATTTCGAGGAACAGATCGGCGCGCTTCTGGCAGCGGGTGTGGACGGCCTTTTGTTGGAGACCTTTTTCAATCTTGAAGAGATGTCCCTGGCATTGTCGCTGATTCGTAAACGCAGCGATCTTCCGGTCATCTGTCAATTCGCCGTAGAAGACGTGCCGCGTACTGCGGACGGAGTGCCGCTTTCCGATGCATTCCTGCGGTTGAAAGGTGAAGGAGCGGACGTTATCGGCTTTAACTGCCGCAGCGGCCCTAACGCCATTCTTCGCGCAATGGAAACCATTCCGCGAGATTTGGGCGCGCCGCTCAGCGTTTTCCCGACGCCGGACTTCCGGATTACGTGGACGGCAAAGTGGTGTACAAAGCGACTCCGGAGTACTTCGGGGCGTCCGCCGTCAAGTTTGCGGATATCGGTGCACGGCTCATCGGCGGGTGCTGCGGGACGACGCCGGAGCATATTGCCGCGATTTCGGCAGCGCTGACAGGCTATGCTCCCTCGCAAATTGATGTAAGCAATGTTAATGAACTCATCTCTCAAGTTGCCATCAAAGAGCCGGCAGCGGTTCCTGTGCAAGAACATCCTCCAACGGACGGCGGAGCGGGAGATCCCAGTATCCTCCATCTTGTGCGCGAACGTCACACGGTTATCGTGGAGTTGGATCCGCCGCGTGATCTGGACATTGCCAAGTTCATGGCCGGAGCTGCGGCGCTGAAAGAGGCTGGAGCCGACGCTCTAACAATGGCGGACAATTCCCTTGCCGTCACCCGGATGAGCAACATGGCGCTGGCTGCGCTGCTGAAGGAACGCATCGGTATTCGTCCGCTGGCGCATATCGCTTGCCGCGACCGCAACCTGATCGGCACCCAGTCCCATATGATGGGCTTCGACGCGCTCGGTATCGATCATGTATTGGCAGTGACGGGCGATCCCGCCAAATTCGGAGATCTTCCCGGATCCAGCTCGGTTTATGATCTGACCTCATTCGAAATCATCCGGATGATCAAGCAATTGAACGAAGGCGTTGCCTTCTCCGGCAAGCCGCTTAAGCAGAAAGCCAAATTCGTCGTCGGAGCGGCATTTAATCCGAACGTCAAGCATTTGGATAAAGCGGTGGAAAGATTGGAGCGCAAAATCAAGGCGGGAGCCGATTACATTATGACTCAACCCGTGTACGATGAAGCGTTAATTGAACGGATCGCCGATGCGACGAAGCATATCTCTGCTCCGATTTTTCTGGGCATTTTCCCGCTTGCCAATGGCCGTAATGCGGAATACCTGCACAATGAGGTGCCGGGCATTCAGCTCTCGGACTCCGTCCGGCAGAGAATGAGCGGATTAGAGGGAGCCGAAGGCCGGGCGGAAGGCATCAAGATCGCGCAGGAACTGCTTGACGCCGCCATGTCCCTTTTTAATGGAATCTATTTAATGACTCCTTTCATGGCTTACGAGATGACGGCTGCGCTTACTAGATATGTAAAAGAGAGAAGCGGCAGTTTATCACCCGTCAATTGAGACGCCGTCGAATGCTCTTGTCCGGCTTTGGGATTTGAAGTACAATAAAAAAATGAATTGATAGGCGATAAGACTAGGTATATCCAAACCTGCAGTATGCGAGGCGCCGCTTTCGTCAACAATGGGAGCGTACGGCAGCCCCCGGCTCAGGGCAGGAGTAACCGGAGGGAAAGTGTATCTATGGCGGCCATTAAGCTGATCAATATCGGTTTCGGCAATATCGTATCAGCGAATCGGATTATTTCCATCGTCAGCCCGGAATCGGCACCTATTAAAAGGATCATACAGGAAGCTCGAGACCGGCATATGCTGATCGATGCGACTTATGGTCGCCGGACACGGGCGGTTATTATAACCGACAGCGATCACGTCATCCTGTCGGCCGTCCAACCGGAAACGGTTGCGCACCGGTTGTCCACCAAAGACGACGAGAATGATGAATGAATCGGGGAAGCCCATGAAAAGAGGTTTACTGATCGTGCTGTCCGGCCCATCCGGGGTCGGCAAAGGTACGGTATGCGCAGCGCTGCGCGCCAGGCTGCCTGAGCTGGTATATTCCGTATCCGCCACGACAAGATCGCCGCGAGAAGGCGAACGGGACGGCGTCAACTATTTTTTTAAATCCCGCGAGCAGTTTCACCATATGATGCAGACGGACGCGCTGCTGGAGTATGCCGAGTATGTCGGCAACTATTACGGCACGCCTCGCGATTTTGTGGAGAAGACGCTGTCAGAGGGTAAGGACATCATTCTTGAAATTGAAGTCCAGGGAGCTTTGAAAGTGAAAGAAAAGTTTCCCGAAGGCATATTCGTGTTTCTGATGCCGCCTTCTCTTAATGAATTGAAGCAGAGGATTACCGGCAGAGGAACCGAAACGCAAGCGACCATCGACCATCGCCTTTCTGTGGCGGTGGAGGAGATGAATTTGCTGTATCACTACGATTATGCGGTGGTCAACGATCAGATCGATTCCGCGTGCAATCGGATCAGCGCGATCATCACGGCTGAACATTGCAAAAGGGAACGATTCCTGAACGAGTTGTTTCAGGAGTTCGCGTCCGTACCGTCCGCCGAAAATGTCTCAGAGAGGTGAAATCATGTTATATCCATCCATCGATGAAATGGTCAAGAAAGTAGACAGCAAATATACGCTTGTTGTCGCTGCCTCGAAGAGAGCTCGCGGGCTGAGAGAAGGCGACATGGTCGGTATAAGCGGGCCAAAGTCCCACAAGGTTGTCGGGGTTGCTTTGGAGGAAATTTATAAGGACGCCATCAAAGTGGAACATCTTAAATAATGATCGGATCGGATATATCTGCCGGATCTGAAGGAAGGACAACCCCTGCGGTTGTTTTTTTTCTAAGGAGACGGTGCGCAATGGAGGAGAATTCATGGACAAGCCGCTTTCGGGGAAAACCATTCTGCTGGGAATATCGGGGGGCATAGCGGCATACAAAGCTGCAACCCTGTGCAGCCGGCTGATCAGCCTTGGAGCCTCGGTTCGGGTGATCATGACGGAAGGCGCCACCCGCTTTATTACTCCGCTGACGCTGCAGACGCTCTCCCGTCATCCGGTGGCAACAGACGTGTTCGACGAAAGGGACGCTTCCATCGTACAGCATATCGATTGGGCCGATGCTGCGGATCTTGTTGTCGTGGCTCCGGCGACTGCGAATATTCTGTCCAAGCTTGCGAACGGGCTGGCGGACGATATGCTCAGCACGACGCTGCTGGCCGCGACGGCTCCGGTGCTGGTTGCTCCCGCTATGAACGTCCATATGTGGGAACACCCGGCTGTTGTTGAAAATGTCAACAAATTGGCAGCGCGGGGAGTCACATTCGTTGAGCCCGGTACGGGTCAATTGGCATGCGGCTATGTCGGCAAAGGGCGTCTCGCGGAACCGGACGAAATCGCCGGCGCGGTTGTCGCCATGCTGGCCGGACCCCGGCCGCTGGCGGGACGGAGTGTTCTGATTACCGCCGGCGGTACGGTGGAAAGAATCGATCCCGTGCGTTACATATCGAACGACTCATCGGGAAAAATGGGCTTTGCGCTGGCGGAAGCCGCACGTGCGTCGGGAGCGGACGTCACGTTGATTTGCGGAAGGACGGATTCAGCTGCACCGAGTGGAGTGAAGGCAATTAAAGTAAATTCGGCAGTTGAAATGTATGAAGCCGTAATGGAACGCCTGCCGCAGACGGATGTTGTGATCAAGGCGGCTGCGGTTGCGGATTACCGTCCGAAAGAGACGGCGGATCATAAAATAAAAAAGAGTGCGGAAACCATAAGCTTGGAGCTCATTCGGAATCCGGATATTCTGCAATCGATCGGTGAATGGAAATCCGGTAATAAGGGGTCTAATGGTCTGTTCGTGGTCGGATTTGCCGCGGAAACAACGGATGTGGAGCGGCATGCCGTCGACAAGCTGAACCGGAAAAAGTGCGACCTGATGATCGCTAACGACGTATCGCGAGAGGGAGCCGGCTTCGGCTCGGATACGAATATCGTGAGCGTGTATGATACGCGCGGGCTCGTGGAAAATATGCCGCAAATGTCCAAACGAGAGGTTGCGAACCGGATTATGGAATTGATTGCGCAGAGGCTGCCTATGAAAGGATCCGGCGTATGACGGCGGTTGCCCGAGTCATCGTAGATGTTCCAAGCCGCGAAACGGATCGGACGTTCGATTACTTGATTCCGGACCGGTTAAGCGGCTGGGTTGAGATCGGAACCCGGGTTGCGGTGCCGTTCGGCGGGCGCACGCTGCAGGGGATCGTCACCGGTCTCGGGGCGGACGCCGAGGTTGAATTGGCACGGATGAAGCCGCTAGAGGATGTGCTTGATGCGATTACGCCGCTGTCTTCAGAGCTTGTGCAGTTAGGGGTATGGATGAGCAAACGATGGCTCTGCCCCTTGACGATCGCTCTGCAGGCGATGCTTCCCGCAGCGCTTAAGGGCCGAGCCGAGAAATATGTATTTCCGGCTGAGGGTGCCGAATGGTCAGATGAAGAGACCGCCCAGAGTGGCGGTCTCTTGCATGCGCTTCGCAAAGGGCAGCCGCTGAAGCTGTCCGGCTTGCTGCAGCATTATCCGGAGCATGGCGATTTATTGCGCCGATGGCTGCTCGACGGAAGGCTGGAAGAACGTCAAAAAGTGGAAGACAGGCTGTCTGTGAAGACGGTGCAGACTGTATTTCCATCCGATGCCGAGACATTGAAGCGCGCGGTGGCAGAGCTTCCGGCCAGGGCGCATAAACAGAGGGAAGTGTTGGCGTATTTGGCCGATCAGCCTGAACCGATTGGCGTGCAGAGGCTTGCGGAAGCTGTAAGCACAACGCCTTCAACGATTCGTTCCTTGGCAGAGCGCGGATGGATCGATATCCGCGCGGTTACGGAGGATCGGGATCCTTACGCGGATCGGGACTTCCCAGTTTCCTTGCCGATGCAGCTTACGCCTGCGCAGGCAGCCGCTTTATTGCCTATTAACGATGCATTGGAGCAGAGAAGTAACGAAGTTTTTCTCCTGCACGGAGTGACGGGAAGCGGTAAAACGGAAGTATATCTGCAGGCGATACAGCGATGTATGGAATCGGGCCGGGAAGCGATCGTTCTCGTTCCGGAGATTGCCTTGACGCCGCAAATGGTAGAACGGTTCAAAAGCCGTTTCGGAGCCAGAGTCGCGGTCCTCCACAGCCGCCTGTCGCAAGGGGAGCGCTATGACGAATGGCGCAAGATCCGGGAAGGCCGGGCACAGGTGGCCGTTGGCGCGCGTTCTGCCATTTTCGCTCCATTTTCCAAGATCGGACTTATTGTCATAGATGAAGAGCACGAAACCTCGTATAAGCAAGAGGAAAGTCCCAAATATCACGCGCGGGACGTTGCGGTTGAGCGGGCTCGCCTTCATGGCGCTGTCGTCGTTCTCGGATCCGCCACTCCGTCTTTGGAAACTTATCAGGCTGCGGTTGACGGCGGGCGTCCGAAGTACATTGCAATGCCTGAACGTGTAGCGGATCGGCCTCTGCCGGGTGTGCGTATCGTAGACATGAGGGAAGAGCTGAAGCTGGGCAATCGGGCGATGTTCAGCCGGGAGCTTGCCGAAGCTTTGAGAGACAGACTTGATAGAAACGAGCAAACGGTGCTGCTGCTGAACAGGCGGGGGTATGCGACTTTCGTCATGTGCCGGTCTTGCGGTTATACCGCCGCTTGTCCTCATTGCGAGATTTCATTGACCTATCATCGCGGCTCGCACAACCTGCGCTGCCATTACTGCGGTTATGCGGAAGCGGAGCCGAAGGTTTGCCCGAGCTGCGAAAGTCCGCACATCCGCTTCTTCGGAACCGGCACTCAGAAGGTGGAAGAGGCGCTTGCCGAGGCGTTCCCCGGCATCCGTGTGATCCGGATGGACGTCGATACGACAACCGAGAAAGGTTCCCATGAAAAGTGGCTCACCCAGTTCCGTGAGAGGCGCGCGGATGTGCTGCTGGGAACGCAGATGGTCGCTAAAGGATTGGATTTCCCTTACGTGACTCTGGTAGGCGTGCTCGCCGCGGATGCTGCTTTGAGATTGCCTGACTTCCGCGCATCGGAGCGAACGTTTCAGCTGCTCACCCAAGTGGCGGGGCGGGCGGGACGTCATGAGCTTCCCGGTGAAGTTATCATTCAAACCTATGATCCGGAGCATGTATCGATAGACTCCGTGCGAGGCCATGACTATAAAGGGTTCGTCACTAAGGAACTCCATGTGCGGCGGCAGTTGGGTTATCCGCCGTATGGCCGTCTCATCGCCATTACTTTGTCCCATGAGTCGGTGCCTATGCTTCTCTCTGTGGGCGAACAGTTTGCAATGAGGATAAGAGAGAAAGCGGCGGCGCTCGGAATTTCATCTGATTTTACGGAACCAGGGAGGGCGGCGTTGGAAGTGCTCGGGCCTGTTTCTTCGCCGATCGCCCGTTTGAAAGATCGCTACCGTTTTCAATGTATGGTAAAATATCGGGGAGACGTCGACGCAAGCTTTTTAGCCTCACAGGTACTGCAGGAGATGGGTGACGCGGTGAAACGCGGCGGCCTGCAGGTCAGCGTCGATGTAGACCCGCAGATGATGCTTTAACGAAAAGGAAGGATGCCGTAATGTCGATTCGATTAATCGTGAAACATCCCGACAGTGTGCTCCGGGAAAGAGCGCAAGAAGTGACCAAATTCAACGCCAACCTGCACAAGCTGCTTGACGACATGGCCGAAACCATGTATGACGCCGAAGGAGTCGGACTAGCCGCTCCCCAGGTGGGCATTTTGAAGCGTGTCATTGTTGTGGATGTGGGTGATGATCACGGACTTATCGAGCTGGTGAATCCCGAGATCGCAGTGTCGGAGGGCGAGCAGCTCGGACCCGAGGGGTGCCTCAGCATTCCCGGGATCCAAGGGGACGTGCGCCGCGCGAATCGGATCGTTATCAAGGGATTGGACCGTAACGGCAACCCGATTCAATATGAAGGAAGCGAGTATATCTGTCCAGAGCTTTCCAGCATGAGCTCGATCATTTGAACGGGGTGCTGTTCATCGATTTGGCGGAATCCGTCTACGAAGCCCGTAAACCAAACGAGCAGGACGGGGAGTAATATGAAAATTCTATTCATGGGGACACCGCAATTCGCGGTACCTGCCTTGGCTCTGCTCTTGGAGCGGGGTTATGAGATTGCTGCGGTGGTGACGCAGCCGGATCGGCCAAAGGGCCGCAAGCGGGAGTTGACGCCGTCCCCGGTCAAGGTTTTCGCATTGGAGCGCGGGCTGAAGGTGTTTCAGCCGGAGAAGCTGCGTTCGCCGGAAGCGGTGGAGGAGGTTAAGGCGATCTCCCCGGATTTGATTGTAACCGCCGCGTACGGGCAAATTTTGCCGAAATCCGTATTGGACGTGCCGCGGTACGGATGCGTTAACGTTCACGGTTCGCTGCTGCCGCGTTATCGCGGCGGAGCGCCGATTCAACGAGCGATTATCAATGGCGAATCTGTCACAGGCGTGACGCTGATGTATATGGCGGAAGGCATGGACACAGGCGACATGATCGCCAAGGTGGAAGTGCCGATTACCGACGAAGACACAGCGGGCACGATGTTCGAGAAGCTCAGTGCTGCTGGAGCTCAGCTGCTGCTCGATTGGCTGCCGCGAATAGCGGAAGGCACAGCGCCGCGCACGCCGCAGCAGGAAAGCGAAGCGACGTATGCGCCGAACCTGACGCGTGAGGACGAGAAGCTGAATTGGAGCGGGACGGCCCGTGCACTGTTTAACCGGGTTCGGGGCTTGAATCCGATGGCGGGCGGCTTCACGTATTTGGACGGCGAAGTGTTCAAAGTGTGGGCGTGCCGCATACCGCAAGGGTCGGATAAGATGATGCGTCCGGAATGGACGAATCTGTTTCCGGGATCGGTGCTGGAGACCGGCGCATTCGGCATACGCGTGCGCACCGGAGATGGCAGCGTCGTACTTACGGAAGTGCAGCCGGCAGGCAAAAAGGCGCAGTCAGCCGCGGATTTCGCCAGAGGCGCGCGGCTGCCCGCCGGCAAATTGCTCGGGTGATCCCCGGGCTTTTTTTCTGCTTGTGAGAGGTTATAGCGGTGGGAACGGCTTAAATGGGTGCCGCAGGCGAAACTGCTCGCAGTAAGCCGCTGCGAACGGCTTAAATGGCTGCCGCAGGCGAAACTGCTCGCAGTAAGCCGCTGCGAACGGCTTAAATGGCTGCCGCAGGCGAAATTGCTCGCAGTAAACCGCTGTGAGCGGCTTAAATAGCTGCCGCAGGCGAAATTGCTCTAAGCCGCTGAGCGAGTTACAACACACGAATGGAAATACTAAGCAAGAGTTACGCCAACATTGATCCGATACAAATGACTAAGCCAGATAGGATGTCTATAATGAACAAAAATAACCGCACGCCGGGCGCTAAACCGAAAGGAGCGCGCGAACTTGCGATGAATGTGCTGCAGCGGGTGGAGATGAACGGCGCGTACAGCGGGCTGGAGCTGAATCAGGCGCTCTCGTCTGCGGAGTTGTCCCGCGCCGATGCTGCGCTTGCAACAGAGCTTGTGTACGGGACGATTCAGCGGTTAAATACGATCGACTATTCTTTGACGGGAAGGGTGAATGGCTGGCCGCGGAAGGTCGAGCCTTGGGTGCGAAGCCTGCTGCGGTTAAGCTATTACCAGCTCCGCTGGCTGTCCCGCGTACCGGCGCATGCCGTCGTGGATGAAGCCGTGCGAATCGCCAAGAAAAGAGGGCATGCGGGGATTGCCGGGTTGGTGAACGGCGTGTTGAGAGCGTTGCTTCGGGATGGGGTTGAGACACCTTTGCCGGAGCATATGAACGCCGCCGAAAGGCTGTCGCTTACCCACAGCCATCCGCAGTGGCTGGTAGAGCGTTGGATCGCCGCCTACGGCGAACAGACTACCGAGCTCATGTGCGCCGCCAATAATGAGCCCCCGCACGCCTCGGCGCGCGTCAATGTCCTCCGAAGTGAACGCGCCGGGCTGATCGACGCGATGCAAGACGCCGGCCTGGACGCGGCCGCCTCCCAGCTTGCCTCTCAAGGCATTGTTACCTCAAGAGCCGGTAATCTCGTTCATACGGATTGGTACAAGGAAGGTTTACTATCGGTGCAGGATGAGAGCTCCATGCTGGTGGCTGCGGCAGCCGATCCGCAGCCGGGAATGACGGTGCTGGACTGCTGCGCCGCACCTGGCGGCAAATCGTCTCATCTGGCGGAGCTGATGAACAATGAAGGCCAGGTTATCGCGAATGACTTGCACCCTCATAAGGAAGCGCTGATCCGGCAGCAAGCGGAGCGTCTCGGCTTAACCGTCATCAAGACGATAACCGGCGACGCCGCAGAGCTGCCCGAACGCCTGCCGCCGGAATCCTGCGATGTCGTGCTTTTGGATGCCCCATGCTCAGGCTTCGGCGTCATCCGGCGCAAGCCCGAAATCAAGTGGAACAAGACGCAAGACGATATTGACAGCCTTTCAATTTTACAGAGACAACTGTTAAGCAGAGTCCAGTCTCTCGTGAAGCCGGGCGGGGTTCTCGTTTACAGCACATGTACCGTTGCGCCGGAAGAAAATGAGCAAGCCGTTACACATTTTCTTGCGGAGCATCCCGAGTTCAGCCTCGATCCGTTATGGCCCGAGCCTGTGCTGCAGCCGATTCGCGACAGGATGCAGCTGCCCCGGCCGTTCACCGGAATGATTCAACTGCTTCCCCATATGTTCGGAAGCGACGGATTTTTTATCGCACGCATGAGAAGACAAGTCCGGTAGACGGATCATAATACGCGTTTTGTTTATGCACAAACTACCTTTATGGTAAAATAGATCGAACGGTGGTGACCAAATTGGAAAATGAACAAAATAAACCTTTCATTTACGACTTTACAATAGATCAAATTCAGGACTGGATAAAAGAACAGGGGGAGCCCGCTTTCCGTGCCGGTCAGATATTCGACTGGCTGTATGTGAAACGCGTCGGCTCTTTCGAAGATATGACCAACCTGCCCAAACCTTTGCGCGACAAGCTGAACGATAGCTTCCGCTTCGTAACCCTGACGGAAATTACGAAAATGTCCTCCAAAGACGGTACGGTTAAGTTTCTATTCGGGCTGCACGACAATCATGCGATCGAGACGGTTATCATGCGCCACAATTACGGCAACAGCGTATGTGTGACTACCCAGGTGGGCTGCCGGATCGGCTGCACTTTCTGCGCCTCCACATTGGGGGGGCTAAAGCGGGATCTGACTGCCGGGGAAATTGTCGCGCAAGTGGTGCAATCCCAGAAGCTGCTCGATCCGGAAGACGAACGGGTATCCAGCATCGTCATCATGGGATCGGGTGAACCTTTCGAAAACTATGACGCAACGATGAACTTTTTGCGTATTATGATTGATCCGAAAGGATTGAACATCGGCCAGCGGCATATCACAGTGTCAACGAGCGGAATCGTACCCAGCATGCTGAAATTTGCAGAGGAGAATACCCAGATTAACCTTGCAATTTCAATCCATGCGCCGAATGACGCACTCCGCTCCAAGCTGATGCCCGTTAATCGGCGGTTCCCTTTTGAGGACGTTATCAACGCTTGCAAGTACTACATCGAAAAGACCGGCCGGCGGATTACGTTCGAATACGCGTTGATCGGCGGCGTAAACGATCGTCCCGAGCATGCGGAAGAACTCGCATCCGTACTCCAAGGCATGCTGTGTCATGTCAACCTCATACCGGTCAACTATGTACCCGAGCGGGACTATGTCAGAACGCCTCGCGACGATATATTCGAGTTTCAGCGCATTTTGCAGAAGAACAACGTGAACGCCACGATTCGCAGAGAGCAGGGCCATGACATTGCGGCGGCTTGCGGACAATTGCGGGCCAAGCACATGGAAACTACGACGGGGTGATGGGGATTGAGGACGGCCGTACGGACGCATGTGGGGAAAGTAAGGCAAATCAATGAAGATAAAGCGTGGGGAGGCCGCCTTGCCGGCGGTCTGACCGCGGTGATCGTGGCCGACGGGATGGGCGGGCATCGCGCGGGGGAAGTAGCGAGCGCCCTTGCCGTCGACAGCCTGCTGCAATCTCTTGCTGCATGGGATGATACGGTATCCCTGGAGGAGAAAACGGACAGGATTCAGGAGATGATCCGTAAAGCCAACAAGCTCATCTTCGAAACGGCTTCGCTGAACGAGGAGTTTTACAACATGGGCACGACGGTCGACATGGCACTGCTTAACGGCAGTTCCCTGTTAATCGGCCACATTGGGGACAGCCGCGTGTACAGGGTACGCGAAGGACAACTGGAGCTGTTGACTGATGATCATACGCTGGTCAATGAATTGGCGAAATCCGGACAGCTCAGCCCGGAAGAGGCCGCCAATCATCCGAGACGCAATGTGATAACGAGAGCGCTCGGCACCGATCGGGAAGTTGACGTTGACGTGCTGGCCTTAGACTGGGCGGCCGGCGACCGGCTGCTGCTCTGCAGCGACGGATTAAGCGGCTTGGTCGAACCGGCCATGCTGCTTGCCGTATTGGAGGAACCGGATTCCACATTGGATCAGCAAGCGGAGACGCTCATTAATCTTGCGCTTGCTGCCGGCGGAGACGATAATGTGACGGTTGCATTGGCTGCAGACCAAGGCGAAGCTGACGCTACAGGAGGGGATACAGCATGATCGGCCATACGCTAAGCGGACGTTACGAATTGCTGGCCCGGGTGGGCGGCGGCGGGATGGCTCTCGTTTATAAAGCAAAGGACTTATTGTTAAATCGTTTTGTCGCGGTTAAGGTTCTGCGCCAACAGTTCACCCACGATGAGGATTTCGTCAAGAGATTCCGCAGGGAGGCTCAAGCTGCAGCTTCTTTATCCCATCCGAATATCGTAAGCATTTATGATGTGGGACAAGTTGAAGATACCCATTATATCGTCATGGAATACATCGAAGGGGCCAATCTCAATGAAATCATTCGCGACAGGGCCCCTATGCAATCGGAAGAAGCGGTCAGAATCACTTCGCAAATTTGCGACGCACTGGAGCATGCCCACCAGAATCAAATTATTCACCGCGATATTAAACCGCATAACATCCTGATCGGCAACAACGGACGGGTAAAAGTGACGGATTTCGGAATCGCGCGCGCCGTGACGTCCTCGACCATTACGCAAACGGGCGCGGTGGTCGGGTCCGTACACTATTTCTCACCGGAGCATGCCAAGGGCGTGGCGACGGGTGAGAAATCGGACCTGTACTCGCTGGGTATCGTACTGTATCAGATGGTTACCGGCCGCTTGCCTTTTCTCGGTGAAAGTCCGATCAGCGTGGCGCTCAAACATTTGCAGGAGCCTTTTGAGCAGCCTCGCAAAGTGAATCCGCATATTCCGCAAAGCGTTGAAAATATTATTTCGAAGGCGATGCGCAAAAACCCGCAGGAAAGGTATCATTCCGCGCGGGAAATGATGAAGGACTTGGAAACTTGCTTGCAGCCGCAGAGACTTAATGAACCGCCCTCCCAATTCGCCAGCGACGACGATGAGGAAGCGGAGCACACGCGCGCGATACCGGCTTTGCGCACCGACATGCGCAATACGATGGAGGCCAAAGGCATCGGTGACCGTGATGACGAGGATCGTTGGAACTCCGACGGGCTCGTACAGCGCAAGCGCAGGTGGGTGCTGCCGACGATACTGGGCATATTCGCCGTTCTGCTTATCGGTGTGCTTATTTGGGCAATTGCCCAGCTGCAAGATAATTTGAAGCCTAAAGACGTCATGGTTCCAACTGTCACGAATCAGTCATTGATGGACGCACGCAGCGAGTTGGAGGCCGCGGGGCTTAAAGTGGAAGAACCGGTGGAGGAAGAACCGAGTGAAACCGTGCCGGAAGGTTATGTAACCAAGCAGTCTAAGGAAGGCATTCGAGTTAAGGAAGGCTCCGGCATCGCACTCACGATCAGCACCGGTAAAGAGCTGCCTGGAATGCCGGATCTGGAAGGCAAGACTTACAACGATGCCGTCAAAATACTGAAAGACATGGGTGTGGACGAAGACCGGATCGGCACGATTCCAGAGTACGACGACAGTGAAGAAGGGACCGTTCTGAAGCAATCTCCGGCAACCGATCAGCAATTCGATCCGGAAAATCAGAATGTTACGCTCACGGTCAGCCAAGGTCCGGAGACGTTCGCGATGCCTAATCTCGTCGGTAAAACGATCAACCAAGCGAAACAGATTGTCGCAGATAAAAAATTGAAGCTTCCTGCCGACAAAATCGTGCCGGAGCCGAGCTACACGACGCCTCAAGGCACCGTGTTCAAGCAATTCCCGCCCGAAGGGGACGACATGGTGACCGCGGGTACGGAAGTTACCGTTTATGTAAGCAGCGGGTATCCGAAAGATTCGAGAACCCAGCAACTGGATTTGCTCATTTCTCCGGCGGTTGAAGGCCAGATCAGCACGATCAAAATCGTCTACTCCGACGCACGCGGCGATAACCGTGAAGGGACGACCAAGAAAATCAGCACGGCGACTTCGTTCCCTGTTAAGCTCGTTTTGTCCCCGGAAAAGGATGGGGTGGTTTACATTTATGAGAACGGGCAGTTTTTACAAAGCATTCCCGTTCCTTACGAGGATCGGCCGGCGAGCAATCCGGAACCGCCTAATCCGGATCCCGGCACCCCGGGTGATGGTACCGATGAAGGAAACGGCGGCCAGGGATGATCAGGAATGTGCGTTGCGATCGTAATGAACCCAGCACCTTCGGGCGTGGGAAAGGAGTCGTTGTCTTATGCCCGAAGGTCTGATCGTTAAAGCTTTAAGCGGGTACTATTATGTTCAAGGCACAGAAGGCGGCGAGACGATGCAATGCCGTGCCCGCGGCATCTTCAAGAAGCGCGGGGAATCCCCGCTTGTGGGGGACAGGGTCATCTACGGCGAGACGGAGAACGGGGAAGGAACCGTGGACCGGATTCTGCCCCGAAGCTCCGTACTAATGCGTCCGCCGATCGCGAATGCCGATCTGGCGGTTCTCGTATTTTCCGTAATTCGGCCGGAGCTGAATTTCACTTTGCTGGATAAATTTCTGGTGCATACGGAACATGCCGGCCTGGATTCCATTCTTGTCTTCACCAAAATGGACCGCATCCCGGAAGGCGGTGCAGGAGACGAAATCCGCCGTACAGTAGAGGAAGCTGCGAAACTGTACTCCTCGATCGGTTACGATGTCCTGCTCACCAGTGCCCATCTTGGAGAAGGGATGGACGAGCTCCGGCAAGCACTGGCAGGTCATATTAACGTATTCGCGGGTCAGTCGGGCGTAGGCAAATCGTCTCTGGTGAATGCTCTCATTCCGGGGTTGATGCTGGAAACCAATGAAATCAGCGAAAAGCTCGGCCGAGGGAAGCATACGACCCGGCATGTGGAAATTCGTCCTTTGCGGGACGGCGGCTATGTAGCGGATACTCCGGGCTTCAGCCAGCTGGATTTCGCGGAGCTTGGAATCGACGACATCGGTTCCTGTTTTCGCGAATTCAGACAATTGTCTGCCGGCTGCAAGTTCCGCGGCTGCACGCATACGCATGAACCTAAATGCGCTGTGCTCTCGGCCAAAGAGCAAGGTGAAATTGCCGCCAGCCGTTATGATAATTATGTGGATTTTTTGGCGGAGTGGAAAGAGAACCGACGGAGGTACTGATATGATCAAAATAGCCCCATCTATTCTGGCTTCGGATTTCGCGCGGCTGGGGGAAGAAATACGGGATATCGATTCCGCGGGAGCGGACTGGATTCATATTGATATCATGGACGGACACTTTGTGCCCAATTTGACGTTCGGACCGCCGATCGTGTCCATGATCAGACCGGTGAGCAAACTGTGCTTTGACGTTCATCTCATGGTCGAATCGCCGGAAACTCTGTTTCCCGCTCTTGCCGACGCCGGCGCGGACAGGCTGACGGTTCATCCGGAAGCATGCGTTCATCTTCACCGCACGCTTATGCAAATCCGGGAGCTGGGCATGAGAGCGGGTGTCGCGCTAAATCCGCACACACCTTTATCCGTACTCGAATATATATTGGATGAGATCGATCTCGTTCTGATCATGACGATTAATCCCGGCTTCGGCGGGCAATCCTTCCTGCCGGCCATGCTGCCGAAGCTCCGGCAGCTTCGCGAAATGCTGGAAAAGAATGGCAGAAACGATATTCACATTGAGGTAGACGGGGGCATTAATGTCGAGACCGCTTCGCTTGTCATCGAGGCCGGGGCCGACGCTCTCGTAGCGGGCACGTATATTTTCGGTCAGAACGACCGGGCTGCGGCGATCGCGTCTCTCCGAGCCGCCCGCTCGTCATAACGCCAAACCCCCGCGCTATCTTTATTCCGATTTTGTCTGGCATAGGACAATGTGAAAACCGCATACACTTGAATCATTAGAAGCGGTGGATTTCAGTCGACGGAATCGGTTCAGCCTGCGGAGGGGGGATGGGAAGATGAAATTTTACACCATCAAGCTGCCGAAATTTTTGGGTGGCTTCGTCAAAGCGATTCTCAACACGTTTCACAAAAATTGACGAGACTCCAATTACCCCAACACAAAAAGAACCGTCAGGATGACCTGACGGTTTTTCTTCATGGCCGCTTGCGCGGCGTTCATTATACGCGAGTTACTTGACCGGACTTCAAGGCCTTGGCGCTGACATAAACCCGCTTCGGCTTACCGTTCACCAAAATGCGCACCTTTTGTACGTTAACCCCCCAAGAACGGCGGGTAGTGTTGTTGGCGTGAGACTTGTTGTTACCGGAACCCGGCTTTTTACCTGTGATGAAACATTTACGAGCCATTAAAATACACCTCCCTGCCCTGTGTACACAAATACTTCACTATCATAGCACAGGGGATAGGGTGTTGCAATGCTAATTCAGCCCTCTGAAGCCATTCTCTGACACAATCGATAGATTTCCCGAGAAAACGGCTTCATTCTCCCGTTTTTTTATAGTACAATGGGGTATGGTCCATAATACAGGCATAAAGGAGTGAATTTCCATGCCGATGCAGCTCGTCTCGGAAAACGGAAAAATTGATGTTGCGGATCAGGTTATAGCGGTGATCGCCGGTTCGGCGGCATTGGATTGTTATGGGCTGATCGGAATGGCTTCCCGTAAAGGTTTGAAGGACGGCATTGCCGAACTGCTCGGACGAGAGAATTTGTCCCGCGGCGTGGAAGTCCGTCGAGAGGGAGAGCTTTTCCATCTTGATCTTTATGTTATTGTAAGCTACGGAACGAAGATTTCCGAAGTGGCCCATAACATTCAATCAAAAGTAAAATATGTGTTGGAAGAAGTAGTCGGACTGAAAGTGGATTTCGTGAACATATTCGTTCAAGGAGTTCGCGTAGTCAGTTAGCGACAACTATGCTTAGTGGCGCCGGAGGCGCACTTATGCGGGTCGCATCTGTGACTCACCCGACTGTGACGCTATAGGCGCACACTTCGGTTGGCACTGATAGGAAGGGGAATCCATCATTGAGCAAGCGCTTCTTGAACGGAAGTGAATGGGCGGCCATGATCCTGGCCGGTGCTGAGCGGTTGTCCCGCAACGCCGAACGAGTTAACGCCCTGAATGTGTTTCCGGTGCCGGACGGCGATACGGGAACCAATATGAATCTAACCATGACGGCCGGTGTGGCCGAATTGACCAATAAACCGTCGGACGAGGTCGGCCGCGCTGCAGAGGTGTTGTCCAAAGGGCTTCTCATGGGAGCGCGAGGCAATTCGGGAGTTATTTTGTCCCAATTGTTCCGCGGCTTTTCGCGTGCGCTTTCCGGCGAGCGCGAACTAGACGTGCCTTTGTTCGCCAATGGGCTGCAGCAGGGAGTGGACACCGCCTATAAAGCGGTAGCCAAGCCGGTTGAAGGGACGATTCTTACGGTCGCTCGCGAAGCGGCCCGCCATGGGGTGCTGATCTCCCGCCGGACCACGGATCTGGCGGAATGGATGCAGGAGGTTCATGCGAAGGCGCTTGAGACGCTCGCTCGTACACAGGAGATGCTTCCTGTTCTGAAGCAAGTCGGTGTTGTCGATTCAGGCGGACAAGGACTCGTTTATTTGTATGAGGGATTTGTCGACTTTTTGCAGGGAGGCGCCGATACGGCAGATTTAGTGCGGCAGCAGCCCGCCGCTCCCGCTGCGGCTCCCGTACCTGCGCAAGGCGCAGCGGCGAAAGCTCAATCCAAGCTGGCAACGGAAAGCATTGCTTTTCCTTATGATATGGAATTTTTCATTCAGCGGATATCTTCGGCGGCGCCATTCCCGGAGCGCACGTTCCGGCAAGCGCTCGAACGGGACGGCGATTCCGTCATCCTGATCCAGGACGACGACATCATTAAAGTGCACGTTCATTCCCGTCGTCCCGGCGATGTCATGAACTTGGCGTTAACTTACGGAGAAATCACGCACATTCACATATTGAACATGCAGGAGCAGCATCGTGAATTGCTGCAGCCTGAGTCTCAGCCTATTGCAGCGGCTCCGGAAGCTCTCCGTCCGATGGATCAGGCGGATGGATTGGGCCTGGAAGCCGCAACGGGCATTCCGCATGTGGAATACGGCACGGAAGGCGTGACGGCATCACCTGAAAGCGAACCGAACCCGGACGTATATGAAATGGCGTCCTACGGGGTAGTTGCCGTCAGCGTTGGGGACGGCAATGCGGAATTATTCCGCAGCCTGGGCGTCGATATCGTCATCTCAGGCGGACAAAGCATGAACCCGAGCACGGAAGATTTGCTCGGAGCGGTGTCTTCCTTGTCGACGCACCATGTGTTCCTGCTTCCGAACAATCCGAATATCATTATGGCAGCCAAACAAGCGGCAGAGCTTGCAGACAAGCAGGTAACCGTCATTCCGACGAAGACGATTCCGCAAGGCTTGGCGGCTATGCTTGCTTTTCAGGAGAACGACTCGGAAGCGGCCAACGTCGAACGTATGAACAAAGCGTTGGAACGTGTCGTAACCGGACAGGTTACTCAGGCTGTGAGGGATACGACGATGGATGGACTGCAGATCAAGGAGGGCCATTTCATCGGCATTCAGGACAAAACGATCGTGGTCTCAGCGCCTACTCAAGCGGAAGCTTGCCGGGAGCTGCTGACGAACCTGCTTGCTTCAGGCGGAGATATGGTCACGGTGCTCACAGGTGAGGATGCAGATGCACAGGAGACGGAAGAACTTGAAGCTTGGCTCGAGCAGCAGTTCCCGGACGTCGAGGTCGAAGTGCATGAAGGCGGGCAGCCGCTGTATCCGTATTTGTTTGCCGTAGAAGCCTAACCCCAATTAAGTTCGCGAATGGAGGACAAGTTCATGGCTTCGATTGCTTTGGTAACAGACAGTACGGCGGATATCTCGCAAGAGGTACGTGACAAGCTGGGTATTTCGATGGTCCCGCTGAAGGTCAGTTTCGGTGAAGAGACATTTTTGGATAACATTACTTTACAACCTGCGCAGTTTTACCAGAAGCTGACTGCTTTTACCGCCGGTCTTCCGAAAACTTCAACGCCTTCCCCGGCAGACTTTTACGAAGTATTCAAGAAATTAACGGACGAAGGCCGTTCGGTGATTTCGGTGCACCTGTCTTCATCGCTCAGCGGAACTTATCAAGCCGCACTGATCGCCCAGTCGATGCTGGAGGGTGAGGGTGACGTTACCGTAATCGACTCCAAATCCGCTTCTTACGGCTATGGCAATCAGGTGGTGGCGGCGGCAGAAATGGCTCAAACAGGCGCTTCCAAAGAGGAGATCATCGATGAAATCCATCGGTTGCGCGGGGAAATGCAGCTGTATTTCATGGTCGATACGCTCGAATATTTACAAAAGGGCGGCCGCATCGGTAAAGCTTCTGCAGTGCTCGGGTCCCTCCTGAACATCAAACCGATTCTATCGATTGACGATGACGGCTCTATCTTTCCGGTGGAGAAGGTCAGAGGAACGAAACGCGCCATGGCTCGCATCACGGAAATGGTAGCGACGCATTTTCAAGGTGCTCCTGTGGACGTGACGGTTGCCGTGACGCCAGGTTACACTTCAGGCGTTGCTGAGATGGCAGAGATGCTGAAAAACCAATTAAACATCAAACGTTACCTGGAGGCGGAAATCGGTCCGGTCGTCGGCACCCATGCCGGACCGGGCACGATCGGCTTGTTCGTTACTCCTGCTCGTTAACTTGGACAATCAGGCAATTGTAAAGAGGTCGGTCTTATGTCTATCGATTTATTCGTTATACCGGTCGTTCAACTTCAAGGCGTGGGCTCCCAGAAAGCGGAGGAGCTTCACGCCTTGGGTATTTCCACGGTCGGCGAACTGCTCGAATACTATCCTTTTCGTTATGAGGATTACCGGATTCGCGAGCTGAGCGAAGTGAAGGACGGGGAGAAAATCACCGTTCAAGGCACGATCGCCTCGATGCCTTCCGTTCAAAGATACGGGCGTAAATCCCGGCTTACTTCGCGTGTAACCGTGGAAGGGATTCTTGTGACCGCGGTATGGTTTAACCGGGCATTCCTTCAGGATCAGCTCACACCGGGCCGGGAGATCACTTTAACCGGCAAGTGGGATCAGCGCCGCCGTCATTTAACCGTGGCGGAGTCTGAATTCCCTGACCGGGGCGGAGCGAAGTCCGGTACGCTTCAACCGGTATACTCGGTTGGCGGTACCCTTACCCAGTCATGGCTTCGCAAAACGATGGACCGCGCATTGACCCAATACGGAGGACTCATACCGGAAATGCTTCCGCCGGATCTTGTGGACAAGCACAAATTGGTTCCCAGAAGGGAAGCGATTATGCGCATTCACCGTCCCGAGAACACGCGCGAGGGACAGGAAGCCCGCCGAAGAATGGTTTACGAGGAGCTGTTTTTGTTCCAGTTGAAGCTGCAGGCCTATCGGGCAACTCATCTGAAGCAGCCTGACGGTGTTGCGCACCCCGTCAACAATGAGGACATCCGGACGTTTGTGGGGGCGCTGCCTTTCTCGCTCACGGACTCGCAAAAACAGGTGATCAACGAAATTCTTCATGATATGAAGCAGCCGTACGTGATGAATCGGCTGCTGCAAGGAGATGTCGGCGCAGGTAAAACCGTTGTTGCTGCGGTGGCGCTTTATGCTACGGTCAAAGCAGGCAATCAAGGGGCGCTTATGGTGCCTACCGAAATTCTGGCCGAGCAGCATGCACGGTCGTTAAGCAAGCTTTTCGAGCCGTACGGCATCCAGGTCGGCCTGTTGACCGGAAGTCTGACCGAACGAAGACGCAGAGACGTGCTGGCATCCCTTCAAATGGGATTGTCGGATATCGTCGTCGGCACGCATGCCCTCATCCAGGAGGATGTGTTTTTCCGGAGTCTCGGACTGGTCGTGACCGATGAGCAGCACCGGTTCGGAGTCAATCAGCGCAGCATATTGCGGCGCAAGGGCATGAACCCCGATGTGCTGACCATGACCGCCACTCCGATACCTCGCACGCTTGCCATCACCGTCTTCGGCGATATGGACGTGTCGACGCTCAGGGAACGGCCTAAGGGACGCAAGCCTATCAAAACCTACTGGGTCAAACACGATATGATGGACCGCGTGCTTGGATTCATCCGCCGTGAAGCGGAAGCGGGGCGGCAGACCTTTTTCATATGCCCGCTCATTGAAGAATCCGAGAAGCTTGACGTGCAGAATGCCATCGACCTGCATATGCAATTGCGCCAAGCGCTGCCGGAGCTGCCCGTGGGCCTCCTGCACGGTCGCATGAGCCCTGCCGACAAGGAAGCGGCAATGGCCGCTTTTGCGGACGGTGAAACGACTGTGCTCGTATCGACAACGGTCATTGAAGTCGGGGTGGATGTTCCGAATGCGACACTTATGATTGTTATGGATGCCGATCGTTTCGGGCTCTCCCAGCTGCATCAGCTGCGCGGACGAGTAGGGCGAGGCGAGCATCAGTCGTATTGCATTCTCATTGCCGATCCGAAGTCGGAGAACGGGCAGGAGAGAATGAAGGCGATGACGGACACCGATGACGGCTTCGAAATTTCTCGCCGTGATTTGGAGTTGCGCGGCCCCGGCGAATTCTTCGGAACAAAGCAAAGCGGCATGCCGGAGTTCCGGCTGGCGAATTTGCTGAACGATTTCGAGGTGCTGGAGCAAGCGCGGGATGATGCGGCACAATTGACCTCCCGTGAGGAATTCTGGTCGTCGCCTGTTTACGGGGAATTGCGGGATCACCTGCAGCGCGAGACGCGCATGCAAGGCGAGCCGCTGGATTAGCGTGCGCCACCTACTTTGGGCATTTGACGCTGTCATTTCACCTGTTTTACCGGCATAAGATGAACGGGAACGAATGCCGGAAGGAGCGTGACCGTCTTGAGCCCAAGTTGGCAGAGTTACGGCATTAAGCCGGAGTTTGTGGAACGCGTGAAATTCAAAATGAAAAACCCGGCAACCAAAGAGAAGATCAAAGGGCTTCTGGAAGGGATCACGAAATACGATTTGCAGGATCGCGTGAAGGTCCGCAAATGGGTTAAAATGTTCGCCAAAATCTTGAACGAACCGTTAACCCAGATGCAGGAGGAACAGTTAGTCAATTTTGTCATCGCCCAAAAAATAGATCCGAACAACACGCTCCATCTGATAAAGCTATGGACGATGTTCCGGTAAACAGTAACGCTCTGTTCCCGCACATTGCCTGCGGGAGCGGAGCGTTCCGGCGTTTATCTTGACATCGAATATCACCGGATGTATATTATGAGCGAAGAAGGATGAGACAACTGCATATAACCTCGGGAGCTTAGGTGAACTTTGCTGAGAGGAAAGCTATTCCGCTTTCGACCGATAACCTGATCTGGATAATGCCAGCGGAGGGACGCCCTTAACATCATTTAAGGCCGCACATTCGTTGCGGCCTTTTATATTTGGCGGCTTTCTTATCTGACGTCTTCCGGATCCGGAGACGTTTTTTGAGTTGTGAGCATCCGTTACGACAGACAACGCACGAAGAGAGGAAGATGAAAGTGACAGCAGGCAGCAGGTTTGTGAAAATTGCAGGGTTAACGTTATTGGCGGGGGTACTTCTCATCACCGGATGCGGAAACAAGGAAAATGCGGCGCCGGCCGCCGGCCCGTCCGATTCAGCCGCTGTGCAAGAGCAGCCAAAAAAGCTGCAGGAAGTAAAGCTGGTGCTGGACTGGACACCGAATACGAATCATACGGGTTTGTATGCGGCCAGGGATAATGGCTACTGGGAGAAGCGGGGACTGAAGGTTGAAATCATTCAACCCCCGGAGACGGGAGCCGATGCGCTAGTGGCCAGTGGTACCGCACAATTCGGAGTCGGAGCGCAAGAGGCAATGATATTAGCTCGGGAGCAAGGGCTGCCGATCGTTTCTTTGGCTGCGGTCATCCAGCATAACACATCAGGCTTCGCCTCTCCTGCGAGTAAGAATATCAAGCAGCCCAAGGATTTCGAAGGCAAAACGTACGGCGGGTGGGGATCTCCCGCAGAGCAGGCCGTTATCGACTCGTTGATGCAGGTTCAAAAAGCGGACGTGAGCAAGGTGACATTCGTCAACGCCGGAACCGCCGACTTTTTCACCGCCGTAAAGAAGGATATCGATTTCGAATGGATTTTCTACGGCTGGACGGGAATCGAAGCGGAACTTCGCAAAGAGCCAATCAACATGATCTACCTGGCCGACTATAGCAAACAGCTGGATTATTACACCCCGCTTTTGACGACAAATGAAAAAATGATCAAAGAGAAGCCGGATGTCGTGCGCGCGTTTGTAGAAGGGGCTGCGGAAGGTTACCAATATGCAATCGACAATCCCGAGGCTTCAGCGGATCTGCTGCTGAAAGCTGTGCCGGAGCTGAATGCGGATCTTGTGAAAGCGAGCCAGAACTGGTTAAGTCCGAAATACAAGGATGACGCGGCCCGCTGGGGCGAACAGAAGAAGGAAATTTGGTCCGGCTACGGTGATTGGATGCAGCAGCATGGCCTTTTGAAAAAAGAGCTGAATTACGACGAAATGTTCACAAACGAGTTTCTGCCGAAATAATTGACGGTGTAGAGGGGATGAGAGAGTATGGCTCAGGCGCTGCTCAGTATTCAAATATTGCCGAAAACAAACGCGGGTGAAGAGGTTTATCCTTACGTGGACCGCGCGATCGAGATCATTAAGCAATCCGGCGTTCCTTATCGGGTAGGGCCGCTGGAGACGACGATGGAGGGCGATCTCGATCAACTGCTTGATATTGTCAAACAGATGAACGCAGCGATGTTCGAAATGGGAAGCCCTTCGGTGCTGTCGCAAATCAAGCTGTCCGTGGATAGTAAGGAAGGCGCGTCCATGGCGCGCTTGCTGCAAAAGTATCCTGATGGGAAATAGGATGCTCAGGAACATTGTTCCGCCGGTGCTCAGCGTGACGGTGTTCCTGTTGGTCTGGCAGGCGGCATGTAAGATGTTTTCGCTGCCTCCTTACATGCTGCCGGATCCGTTACGGGTGGCTGAGCGGATGGCTGAGGACTCCTCTCTGCTGCTGAAGCATGTTGCGGCCACATTTCAATTGGCGCTCATGGGAGTCGCGGCCGGAGTCGCTGCAGGAATTATCGTGGCATTGATTTTGCACTTTGTACCGTGGCTGCGGTCAGCTGTAGCGCCGCTTATCGTCATGTCACAGAACATTCCGCTGATTGTTCTCGCGCCGCTGCTGATCATGTGGTTCGGATTCGGACTCAGCCCGAAGCTGATTTTGCTCGTCATTATTTGTTTTTTTCCGATCGCATGGTCGATGCTGGCCGGGCTTCGTCACGCGGAGCCTCATCTTCGCGAGTATTTGGCGATGATCGGGGCTTCCCGCCGGCAGATGCTGCTCCGTCTGGAGCTGCCGGCTTCGCTTCCTTATTTCTTTTCCGGTCTGAAAATAACGACAACCTACAGCGTTTCGAGCGTGGTCGTTGCGGAGTGGCTCGGTTCAAGCAAAGGCATCGGTTATTATTTGTATCTTAAATTTAAAGGCTATGATATTGCTGCTGCCTTCGGTGCCGTAGCGTGTATTATCGCTCTAAGTCTGTTGTTTTACGGTGCGGCCGCGCTTTTGGAACGTCTGGTCATTCGTTGGCGGCCGAGAACAGGTGAGAAGGGGGGCCGACAGGCATGAGTCCTATCCATAAGCTCGAACTTAGCGGGGTCTCCAAAAGTTACCGGCGGCGCGGGCACCTGCTCCCCGTTCTGGATCATATTTCGCTTCATGTTCGCGAAGGAGAATTTGTCACGCTCCTAGGCCCCTCCGGCAGCGGGAAATCGACGTTGTTCCGGTTGATCGGCGGTGTGGAACGGCCCGATGAAGGAAGCATCTCAATTGCCGGTAAAGAAATGACAGGCAAGACCGGGCATGTCAGTTATATGCCTCAGCAGGCCTCCCTGTTTCCTTGGATGTCGGTGGCCGATAATATCTCGACTGCGCTGGTTACATGCGGAGTTGAAAAGAAAGAAGCGAAAGAACAGGCTCGTGAATGGTTGAGCCGTATCACCCTCGGAGATGTCGCCGATGAATACCCGCACGTGCTGTCGGGTGGGATGCAGCAGCGGGTTTCGTTCTTGCGTGCGCTGCTGATGCCGAGAGATGTGATGTGCCTGGACGAACCGTTCGCCGCATTGGATGCGTTGACGAGAGCGGAGATGCAGCGATGGCTGCTGGAATTGTGGGAGAGCAACCGGCGATCCGTGCTTTTTGTTACGCACAGCATCGAAGAGGCATTGATATTGTCCGACCGTATCTATGTTCTTTCCCGCGCGCCTGCACGAATCCTGCGGGAGATTACGGTGCCGTTCGAACGTCCCCGCCGATCCGATGTCTGGACGCTTCAGGAGTTCGTGGAGCTGAAGAAGGATGTCCTGGAGCTGCTGGAAGAAGGAGAACCGGCTATTGTTTGATACGCATATTCATCTCGATCTGTATGAGTCCGGCGAGAGAGAGCTCATGTTGGAGTCGGCTTTCGAGTCGGGAGTGGATGGTGTCGTGTCCGTATCGATGGGATTGGAATCATGCCGCGTGAACCGTGAACTGGCGAGGCGTTATTCGGGAAATATCATGCCGGCTTACGGCCATCATCCCGAGCAGCCGCCGCTTAGTGACGAAGGGCTGACAGAGTTGATCGGGTGGATCCGGGAGCAGGGCGAGGAGCCGTTCGCGATCGGTGAAGTCGGACTTCCTTATTATTTGCTCAAGGAAGCTGAGAAGAAGGGTGAGAGGTTTGATCTTGAACCCTATATTCGGCAGCTTGAGCAGTTTGTCAGGCTGGCAGGGGAACTGGATCGTCCCATCGTCCTACACGCCGTGTATGAAGATGCGGAAAGGGCAATGGAGCTGTTGGAACGATATTCGATCCGCAGGGCCCATTTCCATTGGTTCAAAGGAAGTGCGGCTGCCGTACAGAGGTTAGTCAAAGCCGGCGCGTATATCTCGGTGACGCCTGACGTCCTGTATGAACGGGAAATACGTGAGATGGCAAGCAGCTATCCGCTGGAGCGGCTAATGGCAGAGACGGACGGTCCTTGGCCTTTTGAAGGCCCTTTTGCCGGACAGAAGACACAGCCAACCATGGTGAAAGCAGTCCTGGAGGAAATTGCTTTGCTTCGGGGGATGGAAGTGACGACCGTCACTGATCTCGTTAACGCGAATAGCAGAACGTTTTATGGGATGTCCCGACGGGGGGACGATTCGACTATTCACTCGAGGGCTTGCGCCACCGAACGCGATAACTAACGGGAAAAGCTCATGCTAATTTCTCTGTTTGATCATGTGGAAACCATTTAGATGGAAAAACTCCCGATAAATCGGGCAGGAGTTTCTCTCTCGCGACAAACCGGCATTATTAGCTGGAGCTTTTCCATCTAGAGTAAATAACGGTGTTGCCGCTCGGAGTTTAGCGGGAGGATTTCCAGTACAGCATATAAATGCAAGGGGCGGCCATTAAGGCCGCCGATTTTTTTAGCTGTGATAGCTGCCGATCGGTGCGTTCAACACCCACTCCAAAAGAAGCATCTGCTCCTCGAGACGGGCAATTTGACTCTGCAACGCCTGCTGTTCGGACGGATCAGTGGATGACGCTCTATTTTCAAACGTTTGTTTCTGAGCAGCCAGCTCATTGTACTTCCGTTTGATTTGATCGACTGTCCTCACCAAGAAACCTCCTACCGCGAAAATAATCTTATGATATAGAAAATGAGAGAAAGAACGATGCTGGCTACTATGCAAGTTACGATCGGAAAATAAAATCTGACATTCCCTTTTTCGTAAACAATGTCGCCGGGCAGCCTGCCGATGTTAAAAAACCGCCCTCCGACCATCCAGACGACACCCATGACAATGAGTGCAATACCCGCAATAATCAGCATTTTTGGAAAAGGATTCATCATTCATCACCCGCTACTATTATAAACAACTAAGGGTGGCTGATACACTATACATACGAAAGGCAGCTGCGAGGATCCCGCAACTGCCTTTGCGTCATACTGTGTCCGATCGACTCCGGCGTCTCGACATCATGAGCAGGCCGATAACGGCAGCGACGATGCCGGCAGCTCCGAACCAGAATACTAAAGTGATCAGCGCTTTTGTCAGCCACAGCACGACTGCAATAATTAGAGCGAAAATGCCCAGATAGAGGAGCATACGCATGGTGATGACCTCCTTGATAAGTAGATAGGTTCTATTACCCAAAATTGGAGGCCTAATCGATATCCGCTACAATTCATTGCGAATAAGCAAATACACGATGAGTCCCATTAGAGGGAAGAATAACAGCCCCAAAAGTACGAGCAGCGCATACTCATGGCTTCTCCCGCGCCGCAAGCAATCCCGGTAGCCCCACACGCAAATCGCGATATGAATGATGAATAGTACGATTGAAAAGAGCAAGAAGATCACGAACATACCGCCAAACACATCAAAAGGCATCAACGGCAAATCCCCCTCATCGATTATTTCATCACTTTGTATACGATTATGCAGGGGATGGAGTTACATGAAAAAGGCACCGTTACCGGCGCCTCAGAGTTTAAGATTTTCTTGGCTTGTCCTGCAGTCCGACATCCTCCTGGATGTCCTCGATCACCGCTTCAACCGCCCCGCTTATCATATCGATCGCCGAGACATCCTCTTGTTCGTGCGGCGTAGGAACGCTCGCTTCGTTGTAGAAATCGATGTCCAGCTCTTCGTTTTTCTTTTTGCTCAAAGGGCTCAACTCCCTTCCATCGTGTTTCTCTATATTAACCTGTTGACAATGCATCAATATCAGATACGCGTATAAAAAAGTCGAGCCCCGTCTCGCGACGAGGCCCTTCATGGGAGAGGAGAAACCGGACGAAGAGCTTATGGGGAAACGTAAGTCTTCTCCGCGGTTGTCCCCGACACCTCTCGGTGCCGGTAATCCTATTGTCACCTGAGAAAAGGAAAATATACGCACGGGCGGAAAAAAATTAATCGGGCAGAGATATCGACACAGCGTAGAAAGATGACGGCTTTTGAAAAATGCGGCAATGTGGTAACATAACACCTGCAAACATAGTACATAAGTGCTACCGTTCATGTCATCGTGCAGGGGTTGAAGATGTGCGAGTTATATCCGGACAAGCCAAAGGGCATCCGCTGAAGGCGGTTCCCGGGAGCAATACGCGCCCGACAACCGACAAAGTGAAAGAATCCATGTTTAGTATCATCGGTCCTTATTTCGACGAGGAGCGCGTGCTGGACCTATTCGCCGGAACCGGCGCATTGGGTATAGAGGCACTGAGCCGGGGAGCGGGAAGCGCAGTTTTTATTGATGCCAATTCACAAAGCGTAGAGGTTGTACGCCGCAATCTGGAGTCCACAAAGTTGTCCGGGAAGGCCGAAGTATATCGAAATGACTCTCGCAGAGCGCTTAAGGCGCTTGAGCGGAAGGGCGTGCCGTTTCATATCGTTTTTCTCGATCCTCCTTATGTGATGAAGGATTGCGACGAGCTGTTGAAGGAGATGGCTTCGCGGGGATTGTTGGCTGACGGTGCGCTCGTTGTCGTTGAACATCATCCGGACGTTAAATACGAAGACCGCTTCGCTGGCTTTGAGCGCACCAGATATGCCGAATACGGCGAGACCGCTTTATCGATCTACACGTATCAGATGCCTGCCGAGGCAGAGGAGGAACTTGGGCATGACAGTGAAGCCGAATGAATTCAGACATGAGCATCGTATAGCGGTATGCCCCGGCAGCTTCGATCCCGTCACTTTCGGTCATTTGGACATCGTCCGCAGAGCAGCCAAACAATTCGATCGCGTCATCGTGGCCGTGTTGAACAATACCTCGAAAAGTCCGCTGTTCAGCGTTCTGGAACGAAAGGAATTATTGGCGGAGGTTACGAAGGATTTGCCCAATGTCGAAGTCGACAGCTTCCGCGACCTTTTAGTCCGGTACATGCAATCCCGCAAAGCGCATATTATCGTGCGCGGCATTCGTTCCGTCACGGATTTCGAATATGAGCTGCAGATCGCTTCAACGAACCGCCAGCTGGACGAAGATATTGAAACCGTGTTCATGATGACCAATCCGAAATATTCCTATCTGAGCTCGAGTATTGTGAAGGAGATTGCCAGGTTTAACGGCCCCGTGCATGATCTGGTGCCCCCCGCGGTTGAGGCCGCACTCGTGCGGAAGTTGGGCGGAAAAGCCGGCAGCTCGCAGAAATAGTCAGCTGCATAAAAGTCCCAGGCCGTTGAGGCTTGGGACTTTTTGTCGTTGCTGTATGGGGCTGTGCCGGGAGTGGATGATGCATTGTAAGGCGGGTTTTCGGCCTTACAGCTCGCTGTGCCGATAGATGATCCGCTGTAGGGCGAATTGTTAGGCTTACAGCTCGCTGTGCCGATAGATGATTCGCTGTAGGTCGAATTGTTAGGCTTACACCTCGCTGTGCCGGCAGAGGATTCGCTGTAAGGCGAATTGTTAGGCTTACAGCTCGCTGCCGATCTGAACAGATTCATTTACCAGGCGGTTTTGGGCGTATGAGGGCTGCAATCATGGCCAGCAGCAGGAAAACTGCGAAGCTGGCTAGCGCTACAATCAGGGTCTCGGACATATGCCCCCATCCGTTAGGGAGAGGACCTTGTGCTGCCCATGCGTCCATCGCGTTCCATCGATCCGGCCAAAGGGCATACATCAAGTTCTCCACCGGCTTTGATGCGGCAGCCAGCGCCAGCGGATACGTACAAACAAGCGCGAGCGCGCTATGTAACAGGCGGCCGGCGATGATTCTGCCCCAAGGGAAGGAACGGCCTGTGCCGAAAGCAGCTCTCGCTTGCAGCAGACCGCTCCAGCCGCTCCAAGCCAAAGCCGCTGCAAGCAATGCCGAACCTTGTGCGGGAGCGAATGCGAAAATACCGGAACGGCTGCTTTCATAGGCGCCCAGATGCATTTCATAAAACCCTGGAAAGGCAAGCCACATATCGCTGCCTGGCACGAACAGCTGCAGAAGGGTGATAATGACGGCGCTCATCATGATGAGACCGCCCAAAGTCATCAAAATTCCGACGGCATGTGTAACGGAGTCCGCCAATTGTTTGCCGAAGGGGCGTCCGTCTTCTCTGCGGGCATCCGATGCCGCGCGATAAGCTCTTCTTAGAATAGCGGCAGGCTGGTTGAAGGGGAGCGGGGGAACTTTCGGTCTCGGCGGTTTCGTTATTCGCGCCCACAAAAAACCGGCTGCCACTGCGGAAGACCAAAGCCCTAAGGCGATCGCCCATCCGAGCTCAGGCGACTGCAAAAAACCGAAGCCGATGATGAGTACGACGAGGAACGGATTGGGCACGTGTGAGACCAGCAGCACCGTATCCACATCGTCGTCCTGGATCAGGCCTTTATCTCGCAGTCTGGCGGTTTCTTTGGCGCCTGCCGGAACTCCGGCCGACCAGCCGAACGCGATGGCCCAACCTGATGCGCCCGGCAGCCGAAACAGGCCCCGGGTGAACGGTTCGGCTAATGTGGAAAGGCCGTGAAGCAAGCCTGAAGCCGCCAATAATTCGGCAAGCATGAGCGGCGGCAATAAACCGGGGAACACATTTTGCCACCAAATCTGCAAACCTCGCAGCGAAGCCCGAAACGCTTCCCCCGGAGAGTGGACAATCCCGGCTACGACTAGCAATGCCGCTGTTCCGAGAACAAGTGAAAGGAAGATGGAGCCTCTCTGACGTATCACATTCTGCATACCGCTCCCCCTCCAGCGTGAGAAATACAATACAATGTACGCTCTTCGCAGGAGTGTTAGACCTACTTGTCCCTAACGGCTAGACTCGAATCGGCGGTTTGGTGAAATCGCGCATGGCATCTTCAGCGTTCGCATTGCGGAAGGCCAGCGAATACATCGCAGTTGCAGCGGTATCGAGCGACAAATAAGGCCAATCTGCGCGGGCTGCGGATGAAATGATCGGACGAGATGCTTTTGCGCGCATGTCATGGAGAAGCTTTTGACCGCGTTCGGAGAAGCCGAGCACTCTTATGTAATCGATTCCGGCCGACAGCCGCTGGGATGTCAGCAGCTCTTTATGATGTCCGAGCAGTATTCTGAGCAGCATTCGCTGCAGTTTCGTATGGGTATATCTTTTCGTTTTGAGAGCGGCAAGAAGGGAAGCGACGGTTAATTCTTCAAGCTCAGGAAGCACGTTTCGCACCCGATTTTCCAACCCCTCCGTAACTTCGGCAAACAGAGCCAGTTGGGAGACGTCCCGGCGGAACAGTTCGTGAAAAAGCGGACGCGCAAACAGTTCCCAGTGGATCGGAGCACGCCCGGCCTTGATCTCCCGTTCTAAAATTTCCAACGTAGAAGCGGGTACATAAGAGGCAAGCGTTGCCAGCGATCCGGACTCTCCGAGCAGCAGCTTCCGCAGAGCGGTCGCGCTGGCGATTTGGGCATCCGTGATATCGGCTTGCCCGTAGCCGGATTTCTCGCGCCGCACTGTATAAGGAACGATTGAGCTGCCCAGCTTCTTGAGAGCAATTAAATAATGAAGCCCGAGAGTATGATTAGGCTGCTCTAATGAGAAACCGATATCGCCCAAGCCTTTGTCTTGCAGCAATTGTTTGGAAGCCGCAGCGAACGCGGACGGATAAGGCACCCCTTGCTTCAGCATCCGGGCCAAATGCTCGGAAAGCTCGGGAGCTTCCTCCGCCAGCAAGGATGCCATCCGATCCAGTGCCTGTAAGTCTCCGCTCTCACTCCCGAAGCACAATGAATCCACGACACCTGTCGCTTCAAGCACGGCAACCGCCCCGTAGCCGAACCATTGCGCAGGCTGAGAGCTGTAAGCTGCAGGAAGCTCCAGCACAAGATCGCAGCCGGCACGCAGCGCCATTTCCGTGCGTGCCCACTTGTCCGCCAACGCCGGTTCTCCCCGCTGCAGAAAATGGCCGCTCATGACTGCAACCACATTTTCCGCCCCTGTTACGGCTTTAGATTGCTGAAGATGATAGAGGTGGCCGTTATGAAACGGATTATATTCGACGATGACTCCAACTGTAGACATGGGTTGCTCCTTTATTTAAACGGCAATGGTGTGTTCTCTTTCGACAGCCACAATATACCATGGGGCGCACATAGAAGAGAAGCGGCTGAACGACTTTGACGGGCCTCATTGCTTGACACGGCCATCCGGTGTTGTTAGACTAAAAACCTTGATAAATCCGCGAAGAACATGGAATCATGAAGTATAAACTCATTGACAAAATAGTCGAAACATCGGTATAATAATTTTTGTTTGTTTGGAGTGATCCCGATGCTGTTAAATGTACAAGAACTTGTGAGCCGGAAGCAGCCGATCGAGCTGCAAGGTACTCTCGATACAGCCGATATGTTCCGGAACAGCCCGGAATTCAAACCGCTCAGCCCGTTGGAATACAATCTGACTGCTGAAGCGGCGGATGAACGGATTCTTGTGTCCGGTCGCATTTCATGCAAAGTACGGATGCAGTGCTCACGCTGTTTGGAACCGATCGAAGAAGACATCCGTCTTCCTTTTAAAGAGCAGTTCCGCATCGTGAAGGCCGGCGAACCGAAGCCTGGTGAACAAGACGAGGCCATACCGGTGACGGGCGAACGCATCGATCTGGCGCCTTTGCTGGCGGAAGAGTTGATGGTTCAATTACCGTATGCCCCTGTGTGCCGGGAAGATTGCCAAGGTCTATGCCCGAAATGCGGAACGAACCGTAATGAACAATCATGCAGCTGCAATACGGAGTCCGTTGACCCCCGACTGGCAGCGCTCCAGGATTGGTTTAAATCTAAGGAAGAATAGTCGGGCTTATGGTCCGGCGGCGTTCACTCTGATAAGGAGGTGGGAACATTGGCAGTACCTTTTGGAAAAACATCGAAATCCCGCAAAAACAAGCGCCGTACTCATTTCAAATTGGTCGTTCCAGGAATGGTGAAATGCGATCAATGCGGCGAATTGAAGCTGGCGCACCGCGTATGTAAAGTTTGCGGTACGTACAAAGCTCGCGAAATTATCAAGCAATAAAGTCTAGCGCGTCTGGATTCTACGACGGAGGCGCGGCCGTATGTTTTGCAGCGGCTGCGGGCATCTGCGTTCGTTGCATACCGACGCGTTTTTCTTTATACTCTTTTTGGCACCTGGTATTAAATCCTATACATAAATTAAAGGTTCAATCGTATTCTATTTCTATTATTTTTCGGTGGTTCAATCTGCCAGGAAAGCGGTGGTGGCTATGGAACGGCTTCCTAAACGTCAGCGTCACCAGCAGCTCAGCCGGCTGCTGGAAGAAAATCCGTTCCTCACTGACCGTGAACTGACTCGGAAGCTGAAGGTCAGCATCCAGACGATTCGTTTGGACCGCCTGGAGCTGGCTATCCCTGAACTCAGGGAAAGATTGAAGCTGATGGCGGAGCGGTCTCACGACTCCGTTAAGTCTTTGCCTTTGCATGAGGTGATCGGCGATATTGTGGATTTGCAGCTGGACAAGAGCGGCATCTCTTTATTCGAAATTACTGAAGAGCATGTATTCTCCCGCACCGGCATCGCCCGAGGGCACCATGTCTTCGCGCAAGCGAACTCGCTGGCCGTCGCCGTCATTAACGATGAAATCGCTTTGACGGCATCTGCCGACCTGCGCTTCATTCGTCCGGCGCGGCTCGGGGAGAAATGCATCGCAAAAGCGTACGTCCGCTCCAGCGGCGAGCAAAAAGGAAAAGCGAAAGTGGAAGTATTCACTTATGTCGGAGAAGAAATGGTGTTTCAAGGCAATTTCGTCATTTACCGGTCCGCGGGAGAAACGAACACATGAAGGAGTTGACACTCATGCGTATCGCAATAGACGCCATGGGCGGAGACCACGCACCGCGTGCACAGGTTGAGAGCGCGATTGCCGCAGCCTCCGAATGGCCAGATATCGAACTTATACTTGTCGGCAATCCTGGTGTGCTGGAGCCGTTATTGGGCGCAGACGCACCTTCGAATATCCGTATTCACCCCGCAATGGAAGTAATCGAAAGCGACGAAGAGCCGGTTAAGGCAGTGCGCCGGAAAAGCGACTCTTCCATGGTGGTGGCCGGGCGGCTGGTGAAAGAAGGCCAGGCGGACGCGATGATTTCTGCGGGTAACACGGGCGCACTCATGGCCGTCGGCTTGCTCGTTGTCGGCCGTCTGAAGGGAATAGATCGCCCGGGATTGGCCCCTATGCTGCCGACATTGGACAATGCGGGCCTGCTCGCTTTAGATCTTGGGGCGAATATGGATGCCAAACCGGAGCATCTGCTGCAATATGCGCTGATGGGCAGCTTATACCGCCAGAAGGTGCATGGTATCGCCAAGCCGCGCGTAGGCCTCCTCAATGTGGGCAGTGAAGCGGCGAAAGGCAACGAGCTGACGAAAGCGGCATACGAGCTGCTCGTGCAAGCGCCGATTAACTTTATCGGCAACGTCGAGTCGCGGGATGTGCTGGAAGGGCAGTGCGATGTCCTGGTGTGCGATGGATTTTCGGGTAATATTCTGCTGAAAGGCATCGAAGGAACAGCATCCGCGTTATTTAAAATATTAAAGCGAGAGCTTACCGCCACGTGGACTTCCAAGCTTGCCGCGCTGGCGTTGAAACCCAGCTTCAGCAGAGTTAAGCGCAGTCTTGATTATAACGAGTATAACGGCGCACCCTTGCTTGGCCTTAACGGATTGGTATTGAAGGGCCATGGTTCCTCCGATGCGGCTGCGATGAAGACCGCTATCCGTCTCGCCCGCACGGCCATCGGCAACGGGCTGGTTACCGCGCTCGCCGATGAATTCAAGGGAAAGTGAGAGATATTGCATGAGTGAAATTTCAGTCGGCATTCTTGGTACGGGTAAATACGTGCCCGAACGCTGCTTAACGAATCAGGATTTGGAACAAATGGTTGATACGAACGATGAGTGGATCGTATCGCGAACCGGTATAAGGGAAAGAAGGATCGCCGCCGAACATGAAGCCACTTCGGATTTGGCGTATGAGGCATCTGTGCGCGCATTGCAAAGAGCGGGCATTACGGCTGACCAGCTGGACCTTATTATTGTGGCGACCGTAACTCCGGACATGTTCTTTCCTTCCACTGCGTGTCTGCTGCAGGAAAGGCTCGGCGCAAAGAAAGCCGCGGCATTCGATCTGTCCGCCGCTTGCTCCGGGTTTATATACGGTCTCGCGAATGCAACCGGGTTTATCAAGATGGGCATGTATCAGAAAGTGCTTGTCGTAGGAGCTGAATGCCTGTCGCGGATCACGGATTACACCGACCGCAACACTTGCATCCTCTTCGGTGACGGCGCAGGCGCTGTCGTGCTCGGCGAAGTGCCGGAAGGCCGCGGGTTCAAGTCTTTCGAGCTCGGCGCCGACGGGTCCGGCGGCGAACTGCTGCGTATTCCAGGCGGCGGCTCCAGGTTGCCTTCTTCGGAACAAACTGTGGCCGATCGCCGTCATTTTCTCGAGATGAACGGACGCGACGTATTCAAGTTCGCCGTCCGCGTCATGGGCAACTCCGCGGAGGTAGCTCTGTCCAAGGCAGGGCTGGGCACGGAAGACATCGATATGCTTATTCCGCATCAAGCGAATATTCGCATCATTCAATCCGCACTTGAAAGACTGCATTTGTCGCAGGACAAAGCAATGATCAATCTGGACCGTTACGGCAATGTGTCGGCCGCATCGATTCCTCTTGCGCTCGCGGAAGCGGTCGAAGAGGGCCGGGTGAAGGAAGGCGATTGTCTCGTGCTCGTCGGTTTCGGCGGCGGTTTGACCTGGGGAGCTTCCGTATTGATCTTGTAGGGAAAGGATGAACGTGAAGATGGGCAAAATCGCATTCGTATTTCCCGGCCAAGGCGCGCAAGCAGTAGGTATGGGGCGCGATGCTTACGAGACCATTCCTGCAGCCCGCGCCGTATTCGATCGAGCGGATGAGGCGCTCGGTTTCCCGATTTCCAAGCTTGCATTCGATGGGCCGGATGAAGAGCTGCGCCAAACGGCGAACACCCAGCCGGCGCTGCTCGCAACAAGCATCGCCTTGCTGGAAGCCTACAAGCCTCTCGGAGTGAAGCCGGATTTCGCAGCCGGCCATTCACTCGGCGAGTATAGCTCTCTGGTATGTGCGGGCGTGCTTTCGTTCGAGGATGCGATCCGGCTTGTCCGCGCGCGCGGACAATTCATGGAGAAGGCCGTTCCCGGAGGGCAAGGCGCAATGGCGGCGGTACTCGGTGCCGAAAGGGAGCCTCTTCAAACGCTTTGCAGCGAGATATCGGCATCTTCCGGGCTTGTCGAACTGGCCAATATCAATTGCCCCGGCCAAATCGTCGTTTCCGGATCGGCGCAAGGCGTTGCCTCAATCGCAGAGCGGGGCAAAGAGGCTGGAGCCAAACGGGTTATTCCGCTGGAAGTAAGCGGACCCTTCCACTCTTCGCTCATGCAGCCTGCTGCCGAAGCGCTTGCCCGCGAACTGGAACGTGTCACGTTCCATAACGCTTCGGTGCCGGTCATTGCCAACGTGCATGCCAGGCCGGTAACTTTCGGCGCCGAGCTTCGCACACTGCTCGTACAGCAAGTGGTGTCTCCTGTCTTATGGGAGGACACGATACGTTACCTCATTTCCGAAGGGGTCGATACTTTCGTGGAGATCGGTTCCGGTACCGTATTGGCAGGCTTGATTAAGAAGATTGACAAGTCCGTTCAAGTGATATCGGTCAACAGCGCGGCTGCAGCGAATGAAGCAGTTGCACAATGACGCTGAAAAAGCGACAATGGACGAGAGGTTGTGGAGAACATGCCAATGTGGGATTTAAGCGGCAAAAGCGCGCTCGTGACCGGCGCGTCCCGCGGAATCGGGCGAGCCATTGCCATTGCGCTGGCTGAAGCCGGCGCGGACGTTGCGGTGAACTATTCAGGCAGCGAAGCCGCAGCGGCAGAAACCGTAAAGGCGGTTGAGGCTCTCGGGCGCAGGGCGATCATGGTCAAGGCGAACGTAGGGAAAGCCGCGGAATTCGAGGATATGGCGGCGAAGACGCTGGAAGCGTTCGGAAAACTGGATATCCTAGTGAATAACGCCGGTATAACCAGAGACAACCTAATCATGCGAATGAAAGAACAAGAGTTTGACGAAGTGATCGAAACGAATCTCAAAGGCGTATTTAACGGATTGAAGGCCGTAACCCGCTCGATGATGAAGCAGCGCTCCGGTCGTATCATCAACATTTCGTCCGTCGTAGGCACCATCGGTAACGCCGGCCAGGCAAACTATGTGGCCTCGAAAGCAGGGGTGATCGGTTTGACCAAATCCGCCGCCAAGGAATTGGCTTCGCGCGGAATTACAGTCAATGCCGTGGCGCCGGGCTTCATCGAATCCGACATGACCGACAAGCTTCCTGCCGAGTATCGGGAGAAGCTGCTCGCGGAAATTCCGCTGGGCCGGATGGGCCGTCCCGAGGACATCGCGGCGGCCGTCGTCTATCTTGCCTCAGATGCTTCGGCTTATATGACCGGCCAGACGATTCACGTCGACGGCGGCATGTATATGTAAGCCGGGCGTGCACTCGAACGCCACGCATAGCGCGGCTAAATCGTGTGCACGGATTCACACAGTTCCTGTGTGATGGCTCTATGGCTTTTTGTCCATGATTCACGTATAATCATTTAAGGGAGGTGAACCGGATGTCCGATGTTTATGATCGCGTTAAACGCATCGTTATCGAACGCCTGGGGGTAGAAGAGGCGGAAGTAACCGCCGAAGCATCCTTCAAAGACGACTTAGGCGCTGACTCTCTCGACGTGGTAGAACTCGTAATGGAACTCGAAGACGAATTCGACTTGGAGATTTCAGACGAGGATGCAGAGAAGATCACAACGGTGGGAGAAGTCGTGAAATACATACAATCTCATGCGTAATGATCAAGCGGGTCCCGTTATTGTGACGGGACTTCGCCACATTCATGCGTCTGTTACCCTGAAGAGGTGAATCTGTTTTGAAGCATCGTGTAGTAGTGACCGGGATGGGGGTCGTCACGTCCCTCGGTTCAGATTTGCCCGAGTTCTGGAATAATTTATTGAACGGCAAATCCGGTATCAGCTCAATCGAAGCCTTCGATACATCCGAATATACAACTAAAATTGCTGCCGAGATCAAGGGTTTTAATCCCGAAGCATTCGGCATAGACAAGAAAGATTCCCGCAAGATGGACCGCTTCGTCCAGTTCGGCGTCGCCGCCAGCAAACAAGCCGTGCAAGACGCAGGTCTGATCATCGGGGACAATGCGGACCCCGAGCGGGTGGGCGTCATCGTGGGCTCCGGTATCGGCGGTCTGGGCACCTGGGAAGAACAGCACACCGTGTTGATGGAAAAAGGCCCGCGCCGTGTGAGTCCTTTCTTTATTCCGATGATGATCGCGAACATGGCCAGCGGCCAGGTGTCGATGGTTACCGGAGCGAAAGGCCCGAATACGACAGCCGTGTCCGCTTGCGCTACCGGCACTCATTCCATCGGTGATTCTTTCAAAATGATTCAGCGCGGGGATGCCGACGTTATGATTTGCGGAGGCGCTGAAGCGACGATCCGGCCGATCGGCATGGCGGGCTTCTGCGCAATGAGAGCGATGAGCACCCGTAATGAGGAGCCGGAAAAAGCAAGCAGGCCGTTCGATATCGACCGTGACGGATTCGTCATGGGAGAAGGCGCCGGCGTTATGATTCTCGAATCGCTTGATCATGCTTTGCAGCGCGGAGCCCGGATTTATGCCGAGGTGATCGGCTATGGGATGAGCGGCGATGCATTCCATATGACGGAACCGGATCCTGACGGTGCGGCTCGCTGTATGACACGCGCAATCAAGGATGCCGGTCTCGAGCCGGAAGAAATCCAATACATCAACGCCCACGGCACGTCGACTCCTGTCGGCGACAAATCGGAAACGACGGCCATCAAGAAAGCTTTCGGCGATCATGCATACAAAGTCGCCGTCAGCTCGACGAAGTCGATGACCGGACATTTGCTCGGCGCAGCGGGCGGCGTTGAAGCGGTTATTGTCGGATTAACTCTGCAGAACGGGATGATCCCTCCAACCGTGAATCTTGACAATCAAGATCCGGAGCTGGATTTGGATTACGTACCGAACAAGCCGCGTGAAGCGGATGTGCGGGTGGCCTTATCGAATTCCTTTGGATTCGGCGGCCATAACGCGACCATCATCATGCGTAAATACGAAGCCTAATGAGCGCGAACGGCGACGCAGGCGGCGCTATGCCGCCTGCGTTAGCTGTTTTCGCGGCTTTTGACCGGGGTGTTATAATGAGCGACTTTTTTGATCAGCTGCAAGCGCGCGCTAAAGTTACTTTCCGCAATACGGCCTTGCTCAAACAAGCGTTCACGCATACGTCTTATGTGAACGAGCAGCGGGGAGAGCGGCTCGGCCATAACGAGCGGCTGGAATTTTTAGGCGATGCGGTGCTGCAGTTGACCGTATCGGAATATTTATACAGACGGTATCCGGATCGTCCGGAAGGCGAGTTGACACGCTTGCGCGCAAGCATCGTCTGTGAACCGTCGCTTGTCCGTTTTGCCGAGGCGCTCGAATTCGGGCAAGTCGTGCTGCTCGGCAAAGGGGAGGAGCAAACGGGAGGCCGCACGCGGCCCTCTTTGTTGGCCGACGCTTTTGAAGCTTTTGTCGGCGCGTTGTACTTGGACCAAGGTCTGAATGTCGTACGTATTTTTTTGGAGGGTCATTTGTTTCCGCACCTGCCCGGAGACGGCGAGTCTCCGCTCAAGGATTTCAAGACGGAGCTTCAGGAGAGAGTGCAGCATTTGGCGATGGGCACCCTCGACTATCGGATCGTGGAAGAACGAGGGCCAGCTCACGACCGGGAATTCGTATCTGTTGTTGTCGTCGGCAAGCAGCGTCTGGGCAAAGGAGTCGGCCGCTCCAAGAAAGAAGCGGAGCAGCAGGCGGCTTCCGAAGCGCTGCGCATGCTGGCCTCGCAATATCCGGTTTAACCGAACAACTCCAGAGGTGAATACATTCTTATGTTTTTGAAAAGAATCGAGCTGTCCGGATTTAAGTCGTTCGCCGACCGCACCGAATTGGAGTTTGTCCGCGGTATAACCGCCGTGGTTGGTCCCAACGGCAGCGGCAAAAGCAATATCTCAGACGGAATCCGTTGGGTGCTGGGCGAACAAAGCGCTAAATCTTTGCGCGGCGGAAATATGCAGGATATCATTTTCGCAGGAAGCGATTCTCGTAAGGCCGTTAATATCGGTGAGGTCTCTTTGACGCTCGATAATCAGGATAAAGCATTGCCGCTGGATTTCAGCGAGGTGACCGTCACCCGCCGGGTGCACCGGAACGGGGACAGCGAGTATTTGATCAACAAACAGCCGTGCCGCCTCAAGGATATTACCGAGCTGTTCATGGATACGGGGATCGGCAAAGAAGCCTACTCGATTATCGGACAAGGCCGGATCGAGGAAATACTGAGCACACGCTCTGAAGACCGCCGCGGTATTTTTGAAGAGGCTTCGGGTATCGTCAAGTATAAAAGCCGTAAAAAAAGAAGCGCAGAAGAAGCTTGAAGATACCGAAAACAACCTTCTCAGGATTCATGACCTCGTCAGTGAGCTTGAAGGGCAGATCGAGCCTTTGAAAGAGCAAGCCGCCAAGGCGGAGATGTACAAGACGTTAAAAGAAGATTTGAAAAATAAAGAAATCGCGCTGTACGTTCATCAGATTGAGGGAGTCCACACTTCCTGGACGGAGACGAACGAACGGCTGGCGGTTCTTCGTGATGAGCAGCTGACTCTGTCCACCTTCATCAGTAAACATGATGCTTTGCTGGAGGAAGAACGTCAGGCGCTTATTCAGCTTGAGGAATTGCTCGCGAAGCTGCAGGACGAGCTGCTGCACTGCAGTGAAGAGACGGAGAAAGCGGAAGGTTACGGGGAGCTGCTCAATGAGCGCCGCACCCATTTGGAGCGCAATCGTGAGAATTTGGCAGAGTCGCTGGCATCCGCAGAAGAGCGGATTCAGCAAGCCGCATCGGAAGAAGCGGCCGTCAAGGACAAACGCGCGGCGCTGGAAACGGAGTTAGCCCATTTAACGGCGAAGCTTGCCGAGGAACAAGACAAGCTGGCTTTGGCCGACGGCAGCTCGGAAGTGGAGGAGCGGCTCAAGGCGGAGCTTTTTGATATTTTGAATGCGATGGCACAGGCACGTAACGATATCCGTTACGGCGAGGGGCAGCGTGAAGTGCTGGAGCGCCGTGTAACGCGGATCAGAGAAGAGGAAGCGAAATGGCGCGAGCAACTGGAAGGGCTGCAGGCCAAGCGCGGCCAATTGGATGAGCGGCTGGCTGCGGTAACCGCCGCGCTCACGGAAGTTAGGGACCGTTACGTGGCGGAAGGCGCCCGCTCTGCGGAGCTTCAGCGCAAGCTGGAGGAAACGCAAGCTTCTGTGCGTCGTTTCGAGCAGAAACGCGAGGCGCTTGTATCACGGCGCGATACGATCAAAGAATTGCAAAATGACTATGACGGCTTTCAGCATGGCGTGCGTGAAGTCTTGAAGGCATCCAAACGGGGTAATCTGCAAGGCGTACACGGCGCAGTTGCGGAGCTTGTAAGTGTGCCCGCCCACTTGGAAACGGCCGTTGAGACCGCGCTCGGAGGCGCGCTTCAGCATATCGTCATGGAGGATGAGAAGACGCCCGCACCGCTATCGCTTATTTGAAGCAGCGGCAATCGGGCCGAGCCACATTCCTGCCTCTGGATGTCATCCGGCCGAGGAATATGAGCGACAGCGACCGGCGGTTGTTGCAGCAGGCGGAAGGCTTTATCGGTATCGCATCGGAGCTTGTGCAGACGGACGCGAAATATGAGAATATTGTGAGCAGCATGCTCGGCAATGTGATCGTTTCGGAGAGTCTCGAGCAAGCGAATAAGATCGCTTCCCGGTTGCAGTACCGTTATCGCGTAGTGACAAGGGACGGCGACATTGTGAATGCCGGCGGATCCATGACGGGCGGAAGCTTGCAGAAGAAATCATCCAGCCTGCTTGGACGCCAGCGGCAGCTCGAAGAGCTGGAAAGTGAAATCAAGAACGCAGAAGCGATGCGCGATAGTGCGAAGGCGGAAGCCGAAGATTTCAAAAAGGAACTGGCCGAAACGGCGCAAAATATCGAGCAGCTGCGGGAGCAGGGCGAAAAAGAACGGATGAATGAGCAGCAAGTGGCCGCGGAACGCCAGCAGCTCATTCAAGAAGAGAGACAGCTTCAGGAGCAGCAATCCGCTCTAAGCGGGGAAAAGGCGGCGTTCGACGCCGAAGCCGGCGGACTGGATTCCGTCCGCAGTGAAGCGGAAGCGCGTCTCGCTTCATTGACGGAAGACGAGCAGCGTATGCAGAACCGCATCCGCGAAGCGGAGGAGCTTCGCCGCCGCAGCCAATCAGAGAAAGAGCAGCTGCAAGGCGCGCTGACAGATCTTAAAGTCTCGATCGCGCGTTTGGAGCAGGACCGGTCGGCGCTGGACGAGCAGGCGATGCGCCGGCGTGCCGATCTGAGTCGTTTAACCGCAGAACGCAAGCAGCTTCAAGAAGGTCTGGAGCAGAATGAAACCGAAGCTTCCCGTACTTCGCAAGAGTCGGTCGATCAGAAGGAACGGCTGAATGAGCTGCGATTGCAGAAGAAACAGCTGACCGAGAATATCGAGTTCAAACGTGCCGACCGTGCCGAGAAGCTTCGCGACCTTGAGCTTAAGGAAAGCGAAACCAAGGAACAGCGGACAAAGCTGAAAACCGTTGAAGAGGGTTTGCGGCAAGCCGAAATTTCGGTAAACCGTCTGGACGTTGAGCTCGACAACCTGCTTCGCAAGTTAAGCGAGGAATATGAAATCGGTTTTGAGCTTGCCAAGGAACGGTACGAGATTCCCGAAGATATAGCCGGCACTCAGAACGAGGTCCGCGATATGAAAAGAAAGATTTCCTCGCTCGGCGACGTCAATGTGGGCGCGATCGAAGAATATAAACGGGTGTCCGAACGCTTCCAATTCCTGTCCGAGCAGGAGAACGACCTCATTGAGGCCAAGACCAAGCTTCACGGCATCATTCGTGAAATGGATGACGAAATGTCGAAGCGGTTCCGCACGACATTCGAGGACATTCGCAAGCACTTCGTAGTCGTATTCTCCCGCATGTTCGGCGGAGGCCGCGCGGATCTCATCTTGAGCGAGCCGGATCGGCCGCTGGATACGGGTATCGATATCGTTGCGCAGCCGCCGGGCAAGAAGCTGCAAAATCTGCAGCTTCTCTCCGGAGGCGAGCGGGCGCTGACGGCCATCGCGCTTTTGTTTGCCATTTTGAACGTCAAACCTGTTCCATTTTGCGTATTGGATGAGGTGGAAGCGGCACTGGATGAAGCGAATGTGACCCGGTATGCGCAATACATGCGCGAGTTTTCCGATTCAACGCAGTTCATCGTCGTTACCCACCGCAAAGGTACGATGGAAGAGGCCGATGTCCTATACGGAGTTACGATGGAGGAAGGCGGCGTCTCGAAGCTGGTCTCCGTGCGCTTGGAAGAGAGCGACGAGATTATGACCGCAACGGCGTAAGTAGAAGTACATCGCCCTGCAAGCCCGCGAAGTAGTATGTTCGCAAAATAACTGGAAAGTCTGCTGCTAATTCTGCGATATTGCGCTCAACTTTTCTTTTAGGTGGAAATCTCCATCTAAATAATGATTGTGAGAGCGATAACCTCAAATCCGTTATATCATAGGGAGTTTTTCCCGCTAATTATCGTAATAGGGCTTATCCGGCGAAATTAGAGGGAGAATTTCCGGTTAGAAGGAATTCTGTTGCGAAACATACGTACCATACAGTTAGAGTTCATCTGAGTTGGAGGATAAGGCCAATGAGCTTTTTTAAGAAACTGAGAGAGTCGATCGCCTCCAAGACGGAAGCGGTAACGAACAAGTTCCGCGACGGGCTGGCCAAGACGCGTGACGCTTTTGTCGGTAGAGTCGAAGAGTTGTTCACGCGCCGCAAAAAAATCGATGAGGAGTTTTTCGAAGAGCTGGAAGAGATTCTCATCGGTGCGGATGTCGGCGTGAACACCGTCATGGAACTCATAGATGATTTGCGTACGGAAGTGAAGAAGCGTAAAATCGAGCAGCCGTCCGAGCTGCGGCCGATCCTGTCCGAGAAGCTTGTGAACATGCTGCGGGGCAGCGGTGAAGATGCCGGGCTGAAAGAGAATCCGAACGGAATAACGGTAATCTTGTTCGTCGGCGTCAACGGCGTCGGCAAAACGACGACGATCGGCAAGCTGGCATGGCGCTTTAAGCAGCAGGGGAAAAAGGTGCTCCTCGCCGCCGGCGACACATTCCGTGCCGGTGCGATCGAGCAGCTGGAAGTATGGGGCAATCGTGTAGGCGTAGACGTCATTAAGCAGGAAGCGGGCTCCGATCCTGCAGCGGTGATGTTCGATGCGGTGCAAGCGGCTAAGAAGCACAATGTCGATGTGCTCATTTGCGATACCGCGGGACGGCTGCAAAATAAGGCGAACCTGATGGAGGAGCTGGCCAAAATTCACCGGGTCATCCAACGCGAGATCCCTGGAGCGCCTCATGAGACGCTGCTTGCGCTCGATGCGACGACCGGCCAGAATGCGCTGCAGCAGGCGAAGCTGTTCGGAGAGAAGAGCGGTGTGACCGGGCTCGTACTGACGAAGCTGGACGGCACCGCCAAAGGCGGAATCGTCATCGCGATCCGTAATGAGCTCTCTTTGCCTGTGAAATTCATCGGACTCGGCGAGAAGATGGACGATCTGCAGCCGTTCGATGCCGACCAGTTCGTTCATGCTCTATTCGCCGGACTGGCAGCCGCTGAAGAAGAAGAAAAATAAAATAAGGATGTTAAGGGGTTTCCCTTGACATCCTCTTTGTTTTTTCGTACCATTAGGAACGGAAGCAGGCTGTAAAGTGTTTTTCCTTTACGCGAATACGAAAGGAGCAGCTTGATGCACGGGGAGAACGCATTAGAGAAGACGAACCGGATCAATGTGCTGTTTGATTTTTACGGACCGCTGCTCACCGAGAAACAGCAGACATTCCTGAAATGGTATTTTCACGATGACTTTTCGCTGGGCGAAATTGCGGCTGAATTCGAAATCAGCAGGCAGGCCGTCTATGAGCATCTTAAGAGAGCGGAGCAAGTGCTGGAAGGTTACGAGCAGAAGCTTGGCTTGGCCGCGCGGCATGAAGTTCTGGAAGCCGGACTTTCGCAATTGGACCGGCAAATTGCCTTGCTTGAATCGCCGGTTCGCGAGAAGCTTCAGGAGACCGTTAATCGTCTCCGGGGTGCCGAACAATCACAATCAGCAGATGAATTGTAAATATAGAAGATAAGCATCGTTCGTAAAGGAGGGATGGGATTATGGCATTCGAAGGTTTGACAACCCGGCTGCAGAACGTGTTCGGCAAGCTCAAAAGCCGAGGCAAAGTATCCGAGGATGATGTTAACGAAGCGATGCGCGAGGTTCGCCTCGCCTTGCTGGAAGCGGACGTCAACTTCAAAGTCGTGAAAGATTTCATCTCCAAGGTCAAAGAACGCGCCCTCGGCCAGGAAGTGACCAAAAGCTTCACTCCCGCGATGGTTATTATCGATATCGTTAACAAGGAATTAACCGAGCTGATGGGCGGATCGCAAGCGAAGCTCGCGAAAGCGAACAAGCCCCCGACGGGTTATTCTGATGGCGGGTCTGCAAGGCGCCGGCAAGACGACGCTCGTAGGCAAGCTTGCCAAGCTGCTGCAGTCCCAGAATCATAAGCCGCTGCTCGTTGCGGGTGACATCTATCGTCCCGCGGCGATCAAGCAGCTGCAGGTGCTTGGGGGTCAGATCGGAGCGCCGGTGTTCTCATTAGGCGATCAGGTAAGTCCCGTTGAAATTGCCAGGCAAGGCGTTCAGCAAGCCAAGGACCAGGGCAATGATTATGTTCTGATCGATACGGCAGGCCGCTTGCAAATCGACGAAGATCTGATGAAAGAAATCAAGGACATTCATGCCGCAGTCAAGCCCGATGAGGTGCTGCTGGTCGTCGATGCGATGACCGGGCAAGAAGCCGTTAACGTGGCGCAAAGCTTCCACGAGCAGCTCGCTTTAACCGGCGTCGTGCTGACGAAGCTCGACGGCGACACCCGAGGCGGTGCGGCATTGTCGGTTAAAGCCGTTACGGGATGTCCGATCAAGTTCGCATCCGTCGGCGAGAAGATCGACCAGTTGGAAGCCTTCCACCCGGATCGCATGGCTTCGCGGATTCTCGGCATGGGCGATATGCTTTCCTTGATCGAGAAAGCCCAGTCGAATATGGATGCGGACAAAGCGGCGGAGATGGAGCGCAAAATGCGCAACGCCGAGTTTACTTTTGACGATTTCATCGAGCAGATGGAGCAGGTTCGCAAGATGGGGCCGCTCGACCAGCTCCTCGATATGATGCCTGGAATGAACAAGATGAAAGGCAATCCGAATTTCAAAATCGACGAGAAACAGATTGCGCGAACGGAAGCGATCGCCAAGTCGATGACGAAAGTGGAGAAGGTCAAGCCGGATATTATCAACTACAGCCGTCGTAAGAGAATAGCAGCCGGCAGCGGCACGAGCGTGGCTGACGTCAACCGGCTGCTCAAGCAGTTCGAAGACATGAAGAAAATGATGAAGCAGTTTTCCGGCATGATGGGTCCCAAAGGCAAAGGCCCGAAGGGCGGCATGAAAGCTCTCAAAAACATGTTCGGCGGCAAAAATATGAAATTCCCTTTCTAAGATTGACACAGCGTTTATTTCGTCAAGGAGGTGAAAGTTAAAATGGCAGTTCGCATTCGTTTGAAACGTATGGGTGCTCACAAAGCCCCAGTCTACCGCGTAGTTGTTTCCGATTCCCGTTCTCCGCGCGACGGCCGCTTCATTGAAGAGATCGGCGTGTACAACCCGGTCGCTCAACCGGCTCAAGTGCAGATCGACGAGGAAAAAGCGTTGAAATGGCTGCAAAACGGCGCGCAAGCGTCCGAAACCGTTCGCAATCTTCTCAGCACTGCAGGCGTTTTGAAGAAATTCCACGAATCCAAGCTCCAGAAGTAAGACGTCCTAATACCGGAGGGCTGAGCCATGGAACAATTGATTCGGGTCATTGCCCGAGCGTTGGTGGATCATCCGGAAGACGTGCAAATTCAGGTCAGGGAAGACGCGAGAGGCCTGGTGTACGAGCTTTCCGTTCATCCCGACGATGTCGGCAAAGTAATCGGCAAGCAGGGACGTATCGCCAAGGCGGTACGCACCGTAGTCTCTTCCGCCGCCGTTAAGGAGCGGAAGCGCGTCATCGTGGATATTGTCTCAGAATAGCTTCACAGAGGGACCGCTGATGCATTTATGCATGTTCGGTCCCTTTTTCACGATTCATCGGGACGGCTAAGCCGGCAGAGCCGGTGGAAGGCTTAAGATAGAATTGCCCAAAAGGGGGCTGCTTCCATGAAGGAAGAACGCTTGCTCAATGTAGGTAAAATTGTAAATACGCACGGCATTCGCGGTGAAGTGAAGGTATGGCCGCAGACCGATTTTCCGGAGGTACGTTTCCAGGTCGGCAGCAAGCTGCTCATGTTCCCGCCGGAATCCGGCGACCCTGTGACTGTTGAAGTGACCAGCTCGCGCGAGCAGAAAAATATGTTCGTCGTGAAGCTTAAAGGCTTCGACGACATTAACCAGGTAGAGAAGCTCAAAGGCTGTGAGCTTAAAGTGAGCGACAGCGAACGGGTGCCGCTATCCGAAGACGAATATTATGTCCGCGATATTATCGGATGCTCGGTTGTCACTGAAGAAGGCGAAGAGCTCGGAGTTATCGCCGATGTACTTACACCGGGAGCGAACGACATTTGGGTTGTGACAATGCCGAAGGGCAAAGAGCTGCTGCTGCCGGTCATCGATGATGTCGTGCTCGATGTCGATCTCACCGCCCGCAAGGTAACCGTCCATCTGATGGAAGGGCTGCTTTAACATGCGCATCGACGTGTTGACTTTGTTTCCTGAGATGTTCACGGGCGTGTTCAATGCCAGTATTCTCGGGAAAGCGCGGGACAAGGGCATTGTGGAATTGTCCACGGTGAACTTCCGTGACTTTTCGGGCAATAAGCATAACACCGTAGACGATATGCCCTATGGAGGCGGCGGCGGTATGGTGCTGCAGGCTGAGCCGGTTTTCGGCGCTGTCGAGCATCTGTTGCAGCAAGCGGGTGAGGACGCGTCCAAACCGCGTATGATCCTCATGTGTCCGCAGGGCACCCCGCTGACGCAAAAGAAAGCAATCGAGCTGTCCGGGGAGTCTCATCTCATTTTCATTTGCGGCCACTATGAAGGTTATGACGAGCGGATCCGGGAGTTTCTCGTAACGGACGAGCTTTCCATAGGCGATTATGTGCTCACGGGGGGAGAGCTGCCCGCTATGGTTGTGATCGATACCGTGGTGAGGCTGCTTCCAGGGGTACTCGGCAACGAGCAATCCGCGATCACCGACTCTTTCAGCGACGGCCTGCTGGAGTATCCGCACTACACCCGTCCTGCCGACTTCCGGGGCTGGCGGGTACCTGACGTGCTGCTGTCCGGGCATCATGCGGAAATCGAGAAGTGGCGCCGGCTCCAATCGTTGGAGCGCACGCTGGTGAGAAGACCGGAGCTGCTGGAAAACGCCGATTTGACGCCGAAAGAGAAGCAATGGCTCGAAGACAAAAGGAAGCTGCTGGACAGGGAATAAAAAAACGTGCACATTGTACGAGTTTACAGGCGCTATCTGAGAAACTCGCAGTTGTGTTTTGCCTCTGATTGTGATAGAATTTCAAATGTTGTCTGTGTATATCAGGACGGTCCTCTGCACGCCATGAGCCGGATGAGAGCATCCGGGGAGCGGGGCAAGAACGTCTGTTGTGGAAGGAGGGGAGACCCCATGAATCTTATTCAAGCGATCACACAAGAGCAATTGCGTAAGGACGTTCCTAATTTCCGTCCCGGCGATACGCTTAAAGTGCATGTTAAAGTCGTCGAGGGTTCCCGTGAACGCGTTCAGCTGTTCGAAGGCGTAGTAATCAAACGCCGCGGCGGCGGAATCAGCGAAACATTCACGGTTCGTAAAATCTCTTATGGTGTTGGCGTGGAGCGTACCTTCCCGGTAAACTCGCCCCGCATCGAGAAAATCGAAGTGGCTCGCCGCGGTAAAGTTCGCCGCGCGAAACTGTACTACCTGCGCAACCTGCGCGGTAAAGCAGCACGGATCAAAGAAATTCGATAATGTGCGTCAAAGGGAGGCTTGGGCGGAGTTCAAGTCTCCCTTTTTGCATTTTCAGAAGAATAGAGGTGATTACGAATGGATCAGCATCGGAATGATAAATCAAACGAATCAACCGGTCATGGATTAAATCATAGTGCCGATGAGAACGCGATTCGTAATCAGGACGCGGGCGGAGTTACGGAGCAGCCCTCCCAAGGAGGCGTGTCAGCCCCTGCCGCATCAAGAAAATCATCGAACCGTGCCGGCGGAGAACTGTTCGAATGGATCAAGGCGCTGGCGATTGCCGGCTTGCTTGTTTTCGTAATCCGGTGGTTTCTGGTCAGTCCGTTCATTGTGGACGGCGACTCGATGAGACCGAATTTTCACGACCGTGAACGCATTATCGTCAATAAAATATTGTACGACATCCGGCAGCCCCAGCGCGGTGAAGTGATCGTATTCCATGTTCCGGAAGAAGGACGGGATTTCATCAAACGCGTGATCGGCGTCCCCGGGGATACCGTCAAGGTTGAGGATGACAAAGTCTACATAAACGGGCAGCAGATTGAAGAGAATTATTTGAAGGAAGCTTATGAGAAGGCGCATGCTTCCGGGGACTTGTATAATAAGCAGGATGAACTGAGCGATTTTCCGAATGACAGGTTCCCGGACGGAAAAATCCCGGACGGCACGTTGTTCGTGATGGGGGACAATCGCTCGAACAGCGAAGACAGCCGCATGATCGGGTATATTCCGATGGATCGGGTCGTCGGGAGGGCGGATCTCGTCTTCTGGCCGTTGAACGTCTTTCATTTTATCGGCCATGACTGAACGCGGGGGATCCCCCTCTCGTTTCGCGAGGTAGGAGAGGGGGATACACAATGACGATACAATGGTTTCCCGGTCATATGACCCGGGCGAAACGGCAGATCGAAGAAAAGCTGAAGCTGATCGATGTGGTTTTCGAGCTCCTCGACGCGCGCATACCGCAGTCCAGCCGCAATCCGATGGTTGACGAAATCACCGGAACGAAGCCTCGTTTGATTTTACTTAACAAAGCCGATCTCGCGGACCCCGAGATGACCGCGGCATGGAGCCGTTATTTCCGTTCCCTGGGCAAGGAGACGCTTGCGATCGACGCCAATGCCGGTACCGGAGTGAAAGAAATTTCCGGTAAAGCCAGAGAACTGCTTCGGGACAAAATCCAACGGCAGGTGGACAAGGGCATGAAGCCGCGTCCGGTCCGGGCGCTGATCGTCGGGATTCCGAACGTCGGCAAATCTACACTGATCAACCGGCTGGCGGGCCGCAACATTGCAGTGACCGGCGACCGGCCGGGGGTTACGAAGGGCCAGCAGTGGATTCGGTTCGGCGGAGATCTGGAGCTTCTGGATACTCCCGGAATTTTGTGGCCGAAATTCGATGATCCGCAGGCGGGATTCCGCCTCGCTGCAACGGGAGCTATTAAGGAGGATGTGCTTCACATCGATGAAGTCGCCTGCTTTGTGCTTCAAGAGCTGGTCGGTCGTTACGGCTTCGTGCTGGCTGAACGTTACGGCCTGGAGGAGCTGCCTCCGGAGCTGCCGGACATGCAGTCTGCTATCGATGTACTCGAAAATATAGGACGGAGACGGGGCTGTCTTACAGGAGGCGGTCACGTCGACTATGAGAAAGCGGCTGGAATTCTGTTGCGGGAACTTCGTGCGGGCAAGCTGGGCCGGATCACGCTGGAGAGTCCGGATGACTTTGAGCTCGGTGGCTGAAGCCGCGAACAATAGTCAGAGTGAATAAGAATGATAACTATAATTCTGTGTGCATCAATACGTAAGAGCGTCCGGTTCGGACGCTTTTTTTTCGTTGCCGTAAAGCCGGCTAAGTGTCTTTTTTTATACCTGCCTATTCCAATAATTTTTTCATCTGTTTTATTAAAATAATCCTTGGCAACCGCTGCGCCATGTCGGACAATAGGAGAATAGGTCGGAAAGGCGGTACCGGTATGGCGGAAATCGAGCGTTTGGAATTTGAAACCGCGCTGTGGGGCCAGGGGCTCAACATGGTTGCGGGAATTGATGAGGTAGGCCGGGGCTGCCTGTTCGGAGATGTCGTGGCTGCGGCGGTCATTCTTCCGGCGGGCCTCGTAATGGAAGAAGTCGATGATTCCAAACAGATCAGCGAGAAAAAGAGAGAACGGCTGTACGATGAAATCATAGAAGCCGCTGTCGCATGGTCGGTCGCGAGAGTGGAAGCTTCGGTTATAGATACGATCAACATACGGCAAGCATCGAGGCGGGCAATGAAGCTGGCGGTCCAGGGGCTGGGGGTTGCGCCCGAGCATTTGCTGATCGATGCCGAAAGCATAGATTTAGACATTCCACAGACGGCGATTGTAAAAGGGGATGCCCTCAGCCAGTCCATCGCAGCCGCATCGATCGTCGCAAAGGTAACGCGTGACCGTTTGTGCCGTGAAGTCTGGGACACTTTATATCCCGGCTATGGGCTTGCGAGCCACAAAGGTTACTCCACCAAAGAGCATCGCGAGGCGTTGCTTTCACTCGGGCCTACTCCTATGCATCGGCAGAGCTTTTTAAGCAATTTTTTTGTGCAGCAGCAACAGCTGTTTTAACGCATCTCTTGGAAAAAGCCGATACATAGAATAGAGATTTACTCGTGAGGAGGAAGCGTCATGAGCATGAACATCGGTCCGATGCTCCGGGCATTGATCGGCGACGGGCAACCGGCTGATGGCAGCCGTGCGCTGGAGCTCCGTATCGGTCAGATCGTCCGGGGCGTACTTATGGAAATGCTGGACAACCATGAGGCGCTCATGAACATTAACGGGGTGCAAGTCCGTGCCAAGCTCGAAGCGGAGCTGCCGCTCGGCCGCAGTACTTTGCTGCAGGTGCAGCCCGGCGGAAGCGGCGGAGCGGTGACTCTTAAGCCGCTGCCGGATGCCTCGGATGCCATGCCTGAGGATGGGCTGAAGGATGTTCTTAAATCATTCGGTCTGCCGGAACAAAAATGGGCGATGGAGCTCATGCGCGGATTAAAACGTGACGGTTATCAACTCGGACGGGAAACGGCGGCTTTTTTCAATTCTGCGGCTGCCCTCAAGCCTGCGAATGCGGATGTCCAGACATGGATGGGAGCGGCTGATGTCGCGTTTCGCAGGGGACTCAGTCCTACCGAAACGACATTAGCCTCATTGCGGCAGGCTTTGTTCGGACCACCCCTGCAGCAAGCTTTAGCGGATTTTGAGTCTGCAGTTACGCGATGGCTAGGGGAATCCGGTGTTTCGGACCATACCGCCGCACTCGGACAGCGTCTGCAAAATTTGTTCAAGCAAGGCGCTGCGGTTCTGGCGCAAGGACAAGCCCAGTTGACGGGACAATCCGCTGCTCCAGAAGTAGCCGCTCCATTGAACGATGCTGCGAGCATCCAGAAGGCTGCGGAACAGGGCAGGACGGAGATTGATATGGTGCAGTCTCGAGGCGAAGGAGCGGGACGAGCTGTTGGTGCTCCGCAATCTCAGGCGTTTCAACCGAGCGTGCCGGGTCATGTAATGGCGGCTGAAACGGATCCGCCTGCATCAGGGCTGACTGTGAAGCCGGCCGCAGAGGATGGCGCTGCGGATAAGCCCTCGCGCAATCAACCGCAGCCGGCGGAAGCGAACCGCACCGCCGCTCAATCTGCGGCAGAGGGCGTGGAGCCGTCTGCCCCGAAGCAGGAAGCGCCGTGGATCGGGCGCTTCCTCCAATGGCTCGGAGCCGGGCATGAGCACCGGCTCCTGCACCCCGCCGAAGGGCGGCTGCCCGGCGAAGCCGGCCTTCTTGGCGGGCCAGGCCCCGCGTTGACGCCTGGCGATGACCCCCAGGCGCCTGCGCAAGAGGCGCGGCACGCGGATACGCTCAAGGGCGCATTGCTCGCCCTTGCGGCGCACGAAGAAGTGCCTCCCGCTCTGCGAGAGGCAGCCCAGACGCTGGCCGGCCAAGTAACCGGCCAGCAGCTGTTGCTCTCCTCCGAGCGGAACCCGGCGGCACCGTTCAGCCATATGACGCTGTTCGTGCCGATGAAGGGAGCCGACGGCGAGACGACAGCCGCCGTCCATGTCCAGACGCGGCGGAACCGCCGCGGAGAATGGGATATCGACAACTGCCGTCTATTGTTCGACCTGCGTATGCGGCATGTGGGTGCCACGGTGGTCGATGTACAAGTTGTCGACCGGATCGTATCTTTGAAGCTGCTGAACGACTTTCCGGGCATGAGCGATTTAATAGAGCAGGCACGGCCTGAACTGGCGGCCGGAATGTCCGCGGCCGGATTTCAACTGCTTTCTCTTTCGGTTTCGCCGCTGCCGCAGTGGAAGGACGACGGTGAAACACATGCGGCTACTCAGGAGCCAAATCCGGCTGTGGGCGCCGGCTATGCAGCCAAGCCTTATAAAGGGGTAGATTTCAGAGTATGAGCCGATCCCGCCCCCCGGAACGAAGCCTGCCCAAAAAGGCAGTCGCACTCAAATATGAACCCGATCAGCGCGCGGCTCCGGTTGTTATTGCCAAAGGCCAAGGCCTTATGGCGGAACAAATATTGCGCCGTGCCCAGGAGAACGGAATACCGGTGCAGGAGGATGCCTCCTTGGTAGAGGTGTTGTCCAAATTGGATCTGGAGCAGGAAATTCCTCCGGAGCTGTACCAACTTGTTGCCGAGGTACTCAGCTTCGTGTACCGCTCAGACCGGCGCGCCGGACTCGGCGGGACAGAAAGCAGCGAAATCTCACGTTGAAGGAGACGATGCCGTTGAACTCACGTTCCCAATCGGGACCCAATCGCGCTGCAGTCGGCCGGGCAGGAGAAGAGGCGGCAGCCAGGCATTTGGCTGACCTGGGATATACGGTTATCGAGCGCAACTGGCGCTGCCGCTCCGGTGAAATCGATCTGATTGCGCATGACGGCGCAACCATCGTCTTTATTGAAGTACGCTCCCGGTCCAACCCGACACGGTTCGGAACCGCGGTCGAAGCGGTCAATGCCCGCAAATGCCGGCAGGTCAGGGAAGTGGCAGCCTATTATTTGCGGCAGCAGGCGGGTTTTGAGCGGTCCGTTCGTTTCGACGTCATCGCCGTTACATTCCTCCAAGACGGCATATCGGAAATCAAGCATCTGCCAGGTGCTTTTTAGCTCCTATATCTCCTGAAACCCGTTGCCGTGACAACGGGTTTTTTCATTGTAATAGACAGGCAAGTGGTAAAAATTATGAAACGAAACACCGGTGCTGCGCGTATCATTCCCGTAAGCGAAAATGGAACTGATGATCGCGGGGAGGCATACAAACGAATGGAACTCGTGCAATTGGAGAAAAAACCGCAACCACCTTACGGAGTACCGCCGGGTTTAATCAAAAAAATTCTTTTTGGAATCGGTGCGTTTATCGTCGTTCTGATCGGCTATTCCACTTTTTACACGGTTCAGGAGCAGGAGAGAGCCGCGATTCTTACCTTCGGTAAATATACCGGCGAGAGCACGGCGGGGCTGCACTTCAAGTGGCCTTACCCGATCCAGCAGGTGATTAAAGTGCCGGCGGAGCTGACACAGCATATCACCATCGGCTATAGACAGGAAGGGAGCAACATCACTCCGGTAGAAGAAGAAGCGATGATGATCACAGGGGACGAGAACATTGTATCGGCCGATGCGGTCGTACAATGGAAAATCAGCAATATCCGGGACTATCTATACAATATCGACGATCCGGAGCAATTTCTGCGCAATGCCGCCAGCTCGTCCATCCGTTCAGTGATCGGTTCAGAGAAGCTGGATTATGCGATCACGGACGGAAAGACGGAAATTCAGGACAAAGTGCGGGAGAAGCTGCTCGAGCTCCAAGGCAAGTACCAGACGGGCATGCAGATTATCGACATTAAATTCCAGGACATCGAGCCGCCGAGCGGTCAGGTTGAAGAGGCGTTCCGCGCGGTTACGAATGCACGTGAGGAGAAGAACACCAAAATCAATAATGCGGCCAAGTACCAGAATGACCGTATTCCGAAAGCGCGAGGCGAAGCGCAAGCTTTAATCGAGAACGCCGAAGGGCTAAAAAAGTCACGTATTCTTAACGCGCAGGGTGACGTCGCCCAATTCAATGCCATTTACGCAGAGTACAAAAAGAACCCCGGCGTCACACAAAGCCGTCTGCTCATGGAGACGCTTGAGAAAATCTTGCCTAATGCTAAAATCTTCATTTCAGACTCCAGCAGCGATACGGTGAAATATTTGCCCATCAACGAACTTCTGCGAAGCGGTGGAACTGCACCATCCGGAGCAGGTTCAGTGGAAGGAGGCGGGGCGAAATGAAAAAAAGGCTCATTATTGGCGTTGCAGCTTTCGTCCTGATCATCGTACTCGGAGCCGCTTCTTCTTTCATCGTAAAGGAAGGGCAGTACAAGGTTGTCCTGAAATTCGGAGAAGCGGTGAGGGTTGTGGAAGCGCCCGGCTTATATTTCAAAATTCCTTTTATCGAAAATGTGTCGACTCTCCCCAAGTATCAGATGACTTATGAAAGCAATCCAACCCAAATTCTCACAAAGGACAAAAAAACCGATCATCGTCGATAACTTTACGGTTTGGCGTATCGATAACCCGCAAAACTTTCTGAAAACCGCCAAAACGGTCGGAGTAGGTATTCAACGGATCGACGAAGCGGTATATAATACGGTTCGCCGTAAGCTGTCCGAGATCAATTACGATGCGATCATCAGCGAGAACACCGCACGAGGAAACATAAACGACGACATTACGAAAGATGTCGCTGCCGTATTAAAAAGGGATAATTACGGCATTGCAGTGATCGATGTCAGGATTAAACGCACCGATTTGCCGGAGGGCAACAAGCAGAGCGTGTATAACCGAATGATCTCGGATCGGCAGTCGATAGCCGCCCAATATTTATCCGAAGGCGATGAGGAATCGCGTAAAATAACATCCAAGGCGGATCGCACGGCAACCGAACTGCTTGCTCAGGCGCAGGCGGATGCCAAAAAAATCGTCGCGCAAGGCGAGCAGGAAGCGGCGCAAATATACAATGAAGCATACGGAAAAGACCCCGAGTTTTACAGCTTCTACCGGACGCTCGAGAGTTATGTCACAACGCTGCAGAACGAACCGGTCATCTTGATGCCGATCGATTCACCGTACACACGTATATTATTAGGAAAATAGAGAGCAACGGGTCCCGACAGGGGCCCGTTTGCAATTTCCCGTTGCAAAATAGTTACAAAACTACACGGCGATTTCAGTTACACCGCCGCTTCCGCAGTCTTGTCCAAGCAACGGTAGCTGACCGCTTCCGCCACATCCTCGGCCCGGATCTTTTCCCTTCCGGCCAGATCGGCGATCGTCCGCGACATCTTGAGGATCCGGTCATGCGCTCGGAAACTCAAACCAAGCTGCGAATACACTTGCTGCAAGAGCATCTCGGCGTCGGAAGCCATCGCGGTGTATTTTTTCAGCAGCGGACCTTGCAGCTCGCTGTTCCAGCTCAGCCCGTGCCTGGCGTAACGGGCTTTCTGGCGCGCAGAGGCTTCGTTCACCCTTTCCCGAGCCTGTGCGGAGGTTAAGCCGCTGTCTGATGCGGGACGAGCCAGCTGCCGAGGCAGTTCGACCTGCAAATCCATGCGGTCGGCAAGAGGCCCCGACATTCGCGCCCTATACCTGGTAATGGCGGAGAGTGAACATGTGCAGGGCCTGTCTTCAGCACTGCCTCCGGCAAAGCCGCACGGACAGGGGTTCATCGAAGCGGCCAGCATAAAGCGGGCCGGAAACCGGCAAACACCGCGGGCGCGGCCGATCGTCACTTCGCGATCCTCAAGCGGCTGGCGCAGCGCCTCCAAACAAACGCGTGAGAATTCCGGCATCTCATCGAGGAACAAGATCCCGTGGTGAGCAAGTGTCACTTCACCGGGGCTCGGGCCAGACCCGCCGCCGATCAGCCCGGCGGATGAAATCGTATGGTGCGGAGCGCGGAAGGTACGGCGGCGAATGAGCCCGGATTTGGCACCGCCCAATTTCCCGCACACGCTGAAGATTTTAGTGACGGTCAATGCTTCCTCATCATCGAGCGGCGGCATAATCGTGGGAAGCCGACGGCACAGCATCGTTTTGCCGGTGCCTGGCGGTCCAACGAACAGCAGGTTATGCATGCCCGCCGCAGCAATGAGCAATGCACGCTTTCCTTGCGTCTGTCCGATCACATCAGCCAGATCGAGTTCGCCTTCAAACGCGCTTGCCGGCCAGCCCGTAGAATCTGGCGTATCCACTGAACCGGCGCGTTCCTGCGAACCGTTTTTCTCCGAAAAGCCGTCAATCCACTCTGCGAGCGATGTAATTCCGATCACTTCAATGCCATGAATCAATCTTGCTTCCGCTACAGCGGCTTGCGGGACGATAATGCGTTTGATTCCCGCTTTGCGGGCCAGCTCGGTCATCGGAAGTACGCCGGGCACGCTGCGAACGGTGCCGTTTAACGACAATTCGCCGATAAATAGAGTATCCTCAAGCCTCGACGACTCCACTTGCCCGCTTGAACATAGAATCCCCGCCGCGATCGCAAGATCGAATGCGCTGCCCTGCTTGCGCAAATCCGCCGGAGCAAGATTGATCGTAACCCGGTCCATCGGAAACTTCATACCGCCGTTCTGAATGGCGGATCGCACCCGTTCGATGGATTCGCGGACGGCCGAGTCCGGAAGCCCGACCACGTTTACTTGGGGAAGCCCGGAACAAATATCCACTTCAACCTCGATAAATCTTCCTTCGACGCCCAGCACGCTTGCGCTCATTATTTTGACATACATAAAAAAACACCTTCCTCCGCCGTTGTCGAATCGCGCGGGAAAGGTGCTTCCTCTCCGAACCGTTCTATAGTTGAGTACAGTCTACATCGGGATATTCAAGCTTGTCAATGGCAGCTGTTTTTCTGGAGCTCATGCGTTTTTGATGCTAATGCCGTTCATGATATACTAAATTCATATGATTTTCCATCTCGGAATTAGATCAAATCATTGCCAAAATGAACTAAAAAATATATGAAAAAGGGAGGAACGGTTGGACAAATAGTGATACAATAGGAAAGGTTTTGTTACATTTTAGTTTAATGTTATGGCGGCTGCTAGCTTTTAAAGCATTGCGCTGCCATCAGTAGAAAGAGACATTGCGTGCAAAACGGGAGGATGCTCAATCATGAATATTCATGAGTATCAAGGCAAGGAAGTCTTGAGGCAGTACGGCGTCAACGTGCCCCGCGGCAAAGTGGCGTTTACGGCGGCTGAAGCGGTCGCCGCGGCTAAGGAACTCGGCAGCCCGGTTACTGTTGTAAAAGCTCAAATCCATGCCGGAGGACGCGGAAAAGCGGGCGGCGTCAAAATCGCCAAAAGCTTGGACGATGTGTCCAAATATGCGGAAGAACTGCTCGGCAAAGTTCTTGTCACTCACCAGACGGGACCTGAAGGCAAAGAAGTCAAACGCCTGCTCATTGAAGAAGGCTGCGACATCAAAAAAGAATATTACATCGGTGTCGTCGTTGACCGGGGTACCGGCCGCGTCGTCATGATGGGATCTGAAGAAGGCGGTATGGACATTGAAGAAGTCGCCGCTCATTCCCCTGAAAAAATCATTAAAGTGGTTGTAGATCCCGCTGTCGGACTGCAAGTGTTCCAAGCGCGCAAGCTCGCTTACGACATCCAAATTCCTGCAGAGCAGATCAACAAAGCGGTCAAGTTCATGATGGCGCTCTATAAAGCTTTCGAAGAAAAAGATTGCTCCATCGCGGAAATCAATCCGCTTGTCGTTACCGGCGGCGGAGATGTTATGGCTCTGGACGCGAAGCTGAACTTCGACTCCAACGCGCTGTTCCGCCACAAAGATATCGTAGAGCTTCGCGATCTGGATGAAGAAGACGCCAAAGAAATAGAAGCTTCGAAATATGATCTGTCTTATATCGCCCTCGACGGCAACATCGGCTGTATGGTTAACGGAGCCGGCCTTGCGATGGCTACGATGGACATCATTAAATACTACGGCGGCGAGCCGGCCAACTTCCTCGATGTAGGCGGCGGCGCAACGAAAGAGAAAGTTACGGAAGCTTTCAAAATCATACTTTCCGATGCTAACGTTAAAGGTATTTTCGTTAATATCTTCGGCGGCATTATGAAATGCGACATCATTGCCGAAGGCGTTGTCGCAGCGGCCCGCGAGCTCGGTCTCGACCGTCCTCTGGTTGTTCGTCTGGAAGGTACGAACGTAGCTCTGGGTAAAGAAATCTTGAACAAATCCGGCCTCAACATTGTGGCTGCGGATTCGATGGCCGACGGCGCGCAAAAAATCGTGTCGCTCGTGAAATGATTAGGGAGAACCTACCGGGGAGTGTAGAATCATGAGCATTTTAATCGATAAAAACACCAAGTGATCACCCAAGGCATCACGGGCGCTACGGGACTTTTCCACGCCAAAGGCGCCCTGGATTACGGTACGCAGATGGTCGGCGGAGTTACGCCGGGCAAAGGCGGCACGAATGTCGACATCACTTTGGAAAATGGCAGTAACGTTTCCCTGCCGGTATTCAACACGGTTGAGGAAGCGGTAAAAGCGACAGGCGCGACGGCTTCGGTCATTTACGTTGCTCCTCCTTTCGCCGCTGACGCGATCATGGAAGCGGTGGACGCCGAGCTTGATCTCGTTATCTGTATCACTGAAGGCATTCCGGTGCTCGATATGGTTAAGGTAACGCGCTTCATGGAAGGCAAGAAAACCCGCCTCATCGGGCCGAACTGCCCTGGCGTCATTACACCTGAAGAATGCAAAATCGGCATCATGCCGGGCTATATCCACAAAAAAGGCCATGTGGGCGTCGTATCCCGCAGCGGTACTTTGACGTATGAAGCGGTTCACCAACTGACGACGCGCGGCATCGGCCAATCGTCGGCAGTCGGAATCGGCGGCGACCCTGTGAAAGGTTCGGAGTTCATCGACATTCTCAAACTGTTTAATGAAGATCAGGACACCTACGCGGTTATCATGATCGGTGAAATCGGCGGTACGGCTGAAGAAGAAGCGGCAGAGTGGATCAAAGCGAACATGACGAAACCTGTCGTCGGCTTCATCGGCGGGGCCACGGCTCCTGCAGGCAAGCGGATGGGACATGCCGGCGCGATCATTTCGGGCGGCAAAGGCACGGCGGCCGAGAAAATTTCGGTGCTCGAATCCTGTGGGATCCGTGTCGCACCGACACCTTCCGAAATGGGCGCCACACTGGTCAGCGTGCTTGAAGAACGCGGACTGCTGGAAAAATGCAAAGGTTAATGTTATAGTTTCAGCATAGTTTTATGGGTAAGGCAAGCAGCCTTCCGCCCCCTCGGTTCGAGGGAGTGGAAGGCTTTTTGTTTTTTTAACGGAACTCAGTTCCGCTATCGTGACAGATCAACAAAAAAACATTTCCATTAAAGGAGATGCTCCTATGTCGAAACCCACCGCATTAATAAGAAATAACCTTGTGGCTTTACATGAAACGGAAGGCATCGGATGGTTAACGATTCAGCGAATATTCAACGCGGCAGCTATGGAGGATGCGCAGGCGAGAAGGGAAGCGGATTGGCGCGATTTAGGGCTGACACCCAAGCAGATCGCAGCTTTGATGAAGAACCTGCAGCCGGACGTTGCGGATTCCCGTATGACGCGTTATGAACGAAGCGGAATCAAGGTCTTAACGATTTTGGACCGTAAGTATCCGCGCCGTCTTCGCCAGATTGCAAGAGCACCATGGGTGATTTACTATGTTGGCCGGCTGGAATTGGCGGCTCGTCCGTCGGTTGGAATCGTTGGAACGCGTCTCGCTACATCTTATGGACGCCGCGTTGCAGAGGATCTGTCCGCAGCTTGCTCTGCACAAGGTCTTACAATCGTCAGCGGCTTAGCGCGCGGCATCGATACAGCCGCGCATGTCGGTGCGTTGAACAAAGCCGGCGGAACCGTGGCTGTGCTGGCAACACCGGTAAATATCTGTTATCCGGCAGAAAACAAACATCTGTACCGGGAAATAGGAGAGAAAGGACTCCTCATTTCAGAAACTCCGCCGGGCACGTCTTTGCATCCGGGATTGTTTCCGCTGCGTAACCGGATCATAGCCGGTCTTTCGCTCGGGGTAGTTGTCGTTGAAGCTGCCGAGGGGAGCGGCGCTTTGATCACTGCCGAAGATGCAACCAAGGCAAACCGCGATATTTTCGTCGTACCCGGTCCCATCACGTCTCCGCGGAGCCGCGGCGGAATGCTGCTGCTTCGACAAGGTGCCAAACCCGTTCTTGACGAGGAAGATATTCTGGAAGAGTACCGCAAACACCTGACCAAGTCGAACGACATACAATTTGATCCGAAAAACATTTTACACGCCGGGGATCCTCTCCTTCACCTCACTCCGGACGAGACCTCCATCTACAATATTTTACTGGATCAGCCCCGTTCCATCGAAGAGCTGGCAGCGGAATCCGGGATGACATTTGGACTTTTACACTCGGTTCTGCTATCTTTACTAATAAAAAGACGAATACACCAGCAACCCGGTTCTGTATATAATGTCCTCTGATAGAGCGAACACGGCTTAACAGCAGGAACTTGTCGACCGTAGGAGAGGAGGAATGGACGTGGCGGATTCACTCGTCATCGTAGAGTCGCCGGCTAAAGCCAAGACGATCGGAAAATATTTAGGCAGCAAATTTATCGTCAAAGCGTCCATGGGCCATATTCGCGATTTGCCGAAAAGCCAAATCGGGGTTGAAGTCGACAACGACTTTCAACCGAAATACATCACGATCCGCGGTAAAGGCAACATACTGAAGGAACTGAAAGATGCCAGCAAAAAGGTAAAAAAAGTGTATCTCGCAGCCGACCCCGACAGAGAGGGAGAAGCGATCGCGTGGCATTTGGCGCATTATTTGGAGATAGATGAGAAGGATGCTTGCCGCGTTGTTTTTAATGAAATTACGAAACAAGCGGTGAAGGATGCGTTCAAATCGCCGAGGCCAATAGACATGGATCTGGTCAATGCCCAGCAGGCGAGGAGAGTGCTTGACCGGCTCGTCGGTTACAAGATCAGTCCGCTGTTGTGGAAGAAGGTCAAAAAGGGCTTGAGCGCAGGCCGCGTGCAATCCGTAGCGGTGAAGCTCATCTATGACCGCGAGAATGAGATCAAAGCTTTCATTCCGGAAGAATATTGGAGCATCACGGCGCATTTTCTTAAAGAGAAAAGCAAGTTTGAAGCCAAATTTTTTTCCTTGAACGGGGATAAGAAAGAACTGAAAAGCGAAGCGGACGTGCAGGAAGTCCTAGCGCTGATTCAGGGAAAATCTTTCGTCGTGGGCGAAGTGAAAGAAAAGGAACGTCTGCGCAACCCTTCGCCGCCCTTTATTACCAGCTCGCTTCAGCAGGAAGCGGCGCGCAAGCTGAATTTTCGAGCATCGAAGACGATGCAGATTGCGCAGCAGCTGTACGAGGGCGTCGACCTGGGCAAACAAGAGGGCACCGTCGGACTTATTACGTATATGCGTACCGATTCCACCCGGATCTCGCCGGTAGCACAAGATGAAGCCAAGCAGTATATAGCGGAGAAATACGGCGACAAGTTCAACCCGGAAAGCCCGCGCGTCTATGCCAAGAAAAATGCCAATGCCCAGGATGCGCACGAAGCGATTCGTCCCACTTCCGTGCTGCGGACTCCGGATTCCATCAAGACGTTCGTCACGCGTGATCAGCTGCGTTTATACAAGCTGATCTGGGAGCGTTTCGTCGCAAGTCAGATGGCATCCGCCGTTCTGGACACGATGACCGTCGATTTGAACAACGGCCCGGTCGTTTTTAGGGCGAACGGTTCCAAGCTGAAGTTTGCCGGATTTATGAAGGTATACGTGGAAAGCAATGACGACGGCACGACGGAGGAAGATCGACTGCTGCCGCCGCTGGCGGCGGGAGACGGTGTGAACACCGACAGCATCGATCCGAAGCAGCATTTTACACAGCCGCCGCCGCGTTATACCGAAGCCCGTCTGGTCAAAGCGCTGGAGGAATTGGGAATCGGGCGTCCGAGCACCTATGCCCCGACTCTGGAGACGATTCAGAAGCGCTATTACGTAGCTATCGAAGAGAAGAAATTCGTACCTACAGAGCTTGGCGAACTCGTTATCCAGTTAATGGAGGAATTCTTCCCGGAAATTCTTGACGCGGAATTTACCGCACACATGGAAGGCGACTTGGACCATGTGGAGGAAGGCACGCAAGAATGGGTCAAAGTGATCGGCGAGTTCTACAAATCTTTCGAAAAAAGGCTGAACGTAGCTGAAGAACAAATGAAAGAAGTCGAGATCAAAGATGAGCCTTCGGATGAAGTTTGCGACAAATGCGGAAATCCGATGGTATACAAAATGGGCCGCTTCGGCAAATTTCTCGCCTGCTCCGGATTCCCGGACTGCCGCAATACGAAGCCGATTGTGAAGGACGTAGGGGTGCACTGTCCGAAATGCCCGGACGGACATATCGTAGAACGGCGCAGCAAAAAAGGACGCCTTTTTTACGGATGCGATCAGTACCCGGCTTGCGATTACGTATCCTGGGATAAACCGGTGCCGCAGCCTTGTTCGAACTGCGGCGGCTTGATGGTCGAGAAAAAAGTGCGAGGAGACGTGCAATGGCATTGCACCGTTTGCGGCCATACGGAGAATGCTCCGGAGACTGACGAAGCCGCAGAGTAGTGTTGTCAGGAGGTAATTTGTCTTGAATCCACATCCATCCGTGACGGTCATCGGCGCAGGTCTGGCCGGCAGTGAAGCCGCTTGGCAGATCGCCAAGCAAGGCGTTCCCGTCATTTTATACGAGATGCGCCCGGTGAAGCGCACACCCGCGCATCATACGGACCGATTCGCCGAGCTGGTATGTACGAACAGCTTGCGGGCGAACGGTCTGACCAATGCGGTAGGCGTTCTAAAGGAAGAGATGAGGAGACTGGATTCTCTCATCCTGTCCTGCGCCGACTTGCACGCGGTCCCTGCAGGAGGCGCTCTGGCCGTGGACCGTGAAGGCTTCTCCGGCGAAGTTACCCGCAGGCTGAGAGAGCACCCGCTCGTTACCGTCATCAACGACGAGGTAACGGAAATTCCGCAAGACGGCATTGTGGTGATTGCAACCGGTCCGCTCACTTCGCCCGAGCTGTCCGAGCAAATCAAGCGGCTGATGGGAGAACAATATTTCTATTTCTTTGACGCCGCGGCGCCGATCGTTGAGAAGGATTCCATCGACATGGAAAAAGTGTTCCTGCAGTCCCGTTACGACAAAGGTGAGGCAGCTTACTTGAATTGCCCGATGACCGAGCAGGAATTCGATGCTTTTTACGAGGCGCTTGTGACTGCGGAAACGGCGGACATTAAAGACTTTGAAAAAGAAATGTACTTTGAGGGCTGCATGCCCATCGAGGTGATGGCCAAACGAGGCAAGCAAACGGTGCTTTTCGGTCCGATGAAGCCCGTCGGCTTGACTGATCCGCGGACCGGCAAGCAGCCGCACGCCGTCATACAGCTTCGCCAGGATAATGCGGCGGGTACGCTGTACAACTTGGTCGGCTTCCAAACGCATTTGAAATGGGGAGAGCAGAAGCGCGTCTTTTCGCTTATTCCGGGCTTGGAGAATGCGGAGTTTGTCCGTTACGGCGTCATGCATCGCAATACCTTCATCAATTCTCCCAAGCTTCTTCTTCCCACGTACCAGTTCCGCCGGCGGGATACGCTGTTTTTTGCCGGACAAATGACGGGTGTAGAAGGCTATGTGGAATCGGCTGCTTCCGGGCTCATATCGGGGATCAATGCGGGACGCTTGGCAAGAGGCCTGGACCCCGTCGCGCTGCCTGCCGACACCACGCTCGGAAGCATGGCGCAATATATTACGACGGCGGATTTCAAGCATTTTCAGCCGATGAATGCAAACTTCGGGCTGTTCCCGCCGCTTGAGCACCGTGTCAGGAGCAAAAAAGAAAAGAACGAATCAATCGCGGCGCGAGCCTTGGAAAGTATCGATACATTAAGCGCGGAACTTCGGAGCGAGTCCGGCAGTGCCGCCCATTGAAGCAGCGGCAGCGTCTCACATGGAGCCGCTGCTTTGCCGCTTTATACCGTTTGTTTATTGAGGGAGGAATTATCCGTGGATATGAGCTTTCATGCGACGACAATATGCGCCGTGCGCCATAACGGCAAGGGAGCGATAGCCGGCGACGGCCAGGTGACATTCGGCAACAGCATGGTCATGAAAAGCACTGCCAAAAAAGTCCGTCGGCTATATCGGGGACAAGTCGTCGCCGGTTTCGCAGGATCTGTGGCGGATGCCATTACACTGTTCGAGAAATTTGAAGGCAAGCTGGAGGAACATCACGGTAATCTGCAGCGTGCAGCGGTGGAGCTCGCCAAGGAATGGCGTTCCGACCGCGTTCTGCGAAAGTTGGAAGCGATGCTGATCGTGGTGGATGCGACAGGCATGCTTCTGATCTCCGGCAACGGCGAAGTCATTGAGCCGGATGACGGCATCCTGGCGATCGGCTCGGGCGGAAGCTTCGCTTTGGCTGCCGCAAGAGCTTTGAAGCGTCATGCGCCTCATTTGGAAGCCAAAGATATCGCACGCTCCTCGTTGGAGGTAGCAGCGGATATTTGTGTGTTCACCAACAGCAATCTGGTTGTCGAAGAAGTTTAATAGGAGGGTATCCCATGAACGATAAACTGACCCCCCGCCAGATCGTGGCGGAGTTGGATAAATATATTGTCGGGCAGAAATCCGCCAAACGTTCGGTTGCCGTTGCGCTGCGCAACAGATATCGCCGGAGCCGTCTGGCCGAGGAGCTTCGCGATGAGGTCGTACCCAAGAACATTCTGATGATCGGCCCGACCGGAGTCGGCAAAACCGAAATCGCACGCCGCTTGGCTAAGCTTGTGCATGCGCCGTTTATCAAAGTCGAAGCGACGAAGTTCACGGAAGTCGGTTACGTCGGCAGAGACGTGGAATCCATGGTGAGGGACCTGGTGGAAACGTCTATTCGGATGGTGAAAGAGGAGCGTACGGATAAGGTGAAGGACAAAGCCGGGCAAGCGGCTAACGAGCGCCTCGCCGCACTGCTCGTGCCGTCACCGGTTAAGCCCAAGTCTCAGCGCAATCCGCTGGAGATGCTGTTCGGCGGCGGCAGCACACCGAATGACGAGCCGGAGCAGGTGGACCCGGGGCTGCTGGACAAACGGCGGGAGACGAAGCAGAAGCTCGAATCCGGACAGCTGGAGAACGAGAATGTGGAGATCGAAGTGGAAGACGCCTCTCCTAATATGATGGACATGTTTGCAGGCCCGGGGCAAGAGCAAATGGGCCAGAACATGCAGGAGATGCTCGGTCAATTCCTGCCGAAACGCCGCAAAAAGCGCCGTCTTACCGTGAGAGAAGCCCGTAAGGTGCTGATCGTTGAGGAAGCGACTAAGCTGATCGATATGGACGATGTCATTTCCGAGTCGGTGCGCAGAGCGGAGCAGTCGGGCATTATTTTCATAGACGAGATTGACAAAATCGCAAGCCAAGGCCGGGGGCAAGGTCCGGATGTTTCCCGCGAAGGCGTGCAAAGGGATATTCTGCCCATTGTTGAAGGGTCCACGGTCATGACCAAATACGGCCCTGTGAAAACCGACTACGTGCTGTTTGTTGCCGCCGGAGCTTTCCATATCGCGAAGCCGTCGGACCTGATTCCCGAACTGCAGGGCCGGTTTCCGATCCGCGTAGAGCTCAGCAGCTTGACCGACCAGGATTTCGTGCGGATTCTGACCGAGCCGGAGAACGCGCTGACCAAGCAGTATACCGCGCTGCTTCAGACCGAAGGCATCAATGTCATTTTTACGGACGGCGCAATCTCGGAGCTTGCCCGCATGGCGCAGGATGTTAACCACAATACGGAGAATATAGGGGCGCGCAGGCTTCACACACTGCTTGAAAAGCTGCTGGAGGATCTGTCTTTCGAGGCTCCTGAGCTTTCGCTCGATGAAATGACGATTACACCGGAATATGTCCGGGAGAAACTGGCAACCATTGCAAGTAACCGTGATTTGAGTCAATATATCTTATAAAGGCTCCGTTTTTGTCGTACTAGGAGGATTAAAATAAACATGACGCTTTTGATGAAAACCCGCACGCTGAACCTTTTGCTGCAAAAGGCGGCGGGCAAGCCGTTGAACTTCCGCGAGATGGCGGAGGTGCTTCGCGAAACGATGCAAGGAGATGTTTTTGTCGTCAGCCGCAGGGGCAAAATTCTGGGCTCCGCGCATTCCGAACGATTCTCAGAAGCTTGGCTGCGTCAGGAGCATCCGGAGGAGCTACGTTTCCCGGCTGAGACGAATGAGCGGTTTTTACAGATTACCGAGACCGAGGCTAACGTTTCGCCGGGCGAAATTCTCTCGCCGGTGGAAGCCGCGTTCGAAGGGCGAATCGTGACGATTGTGCCGATCATCGGCGGCGGAGACAGGCTAGGGACTTTGGTACTATCCAGAGAAACCCGCTTTTCCGGTGAAGACGATCTGATTCTTGCCGAATACGGAACGACGATCATCGGAATGGAAATTCTCCGGGAGAGAGCCGAAGAGAGAGAGACGGAGGCAAGGAGCAAAGCCATCGTATCCGTCGCTGTCAACTCGCTATCCTTCAGCGAGATGGAAGCCGTGGAGCAGATTTTCGAGGAGCTTGAAGGCAGGGAAGGGCTTTTAGTCGCCTCGAAGATCGCAGACCGGGCAGGCATCACAAGATCCGTCATCGTCAATGCCCTTCGTAAATTGGAGAGCGCAGGCGTAATTGAAACCCGGTCTCTCGGGATGAAAGGCACCTATATCCGGATACTGAATGCTCAATTGCTGCAGGAGCTGGAGCTGCGCAAAGGCTGATTTGTAACATAAATTTAAAAGATGAGCCCTAATCTTGTCACAAAGATTAGGGCTTTTTTCTTATTGTCACTTGCCTATATGTCGTAGATGATGTTATTAGAAAGTTTTAATTTCACCAATATATAGATTTTTTTTTGCCAAATAACTGAAAAAGCTGTCGAAACGAGCAGGAATATGCCAATTCGACGTGGAATTAGGATGAAATCACAATGAATAATTTCTCATTTTTTATCGAAAAGAGGCTGCACATATGAATGTATTGGGCGGAGTTGCCTTTCAAAGGTTGGAGGGAGCACTGCAAGCTGCGTCCATGCGGCAGCGCGTATTGGCCGACAATGTTGCCAATGTCGATACTCCTCATTTCAAACGGTCGGATGTTGCTTTCGAGGAAATGCTGAGCCAAGCGATCGGAAATGACGGTTCGCCGATGTTAGCAGGCCGGGTGACCGATCCGCGGCATATACCGATTAACGGCTCTTATCCGGTTCCGTCAGCCCAGGTGGTTACGGATGAGTCTACATCGATCAATATCAACCGCAACAACGTGGATATCGATAAAGAAATGTCGCTGGTTGCCGAGAACCAATTAAGATATAACCTGTTTATCCAGCAGGTGAATCACGAAGTGAAAATGATGCGCACCGGAATAGACGGGAGGGCTTAACGGATGAAGCTCGGAGGGTTTGATATAAGCGCTTCGGCGTTAACGGCGCAGCGGCTGCGGATGGACATTATCTCGTCCAACATCGCCAATGCCGAAACGACCCGGGCCGGTTTCGTCAACGGCAAATTCGTACCCTACCGCCGCAAGATGGTGGTCATGGAGCCGGTGCAGCCGCAATTCAAGAATTTGCTCAATGATCGGCTGGACGCTGCGGCATCGAGGGGCGTGCAGGTGACCGGTATCCGTGAGGATTCCACTCCTTTTAAGCAAGTGTACAATCCGTCGCATCCGGATGCGGATGAAACCGGCATGGTATATATGCCGAACGTTGACATCATGAAGGAAATGGTCGACATGATCTCGGCCTCGCGGTCGTATGAAGCGAATGTAACGGCGCTCAATGCAAGCAAAGCGATGTTCATGAAATCTCTTGAGATCGGGCGTTAAGCCTGAGCGGTTCATTTTATCAACTGAAAGCGGGGGACATGATTGATAACTAACGGTATGATCGCTCCGGTTAACCTTACTGCCAACGTTAACAACTTGAATCAGCTGCAGAATAAAGCGACGCCGGCCGAAGCTGCGGAAAGCTTCGCGAGTTTTCTGAAGAACGCGCTGGACAGTGTGGCCGCGCAAGAACAGAACGTCCATAAGGTTAACGATCAGTTCATTATAGGCGAAGCGAACGTGAACGATGTCATGATCGCTTCTTCCAAAGCCGAATTGAGTCTTGCTTTAACCTCACAGGTTCGTAACAAGGTCATAGAGGCTTATCAGGAGATCATGCGGACGCAATTGTAGATTAATCGTAGAACGCAGCATAATGCAGCAGGCACAACAGCAGGATTCATGCGGGCGCCTGCTGCGCTATCCGCAGGTGAGGTGACATTGTGAACGAGAAGTGGGCGCAGGCTCGGGAGAAGCTCGCGATTTTCTGGAACCAATACAGCAAAACGCAAAAATGGGTGCTTGCCTCTACGGCGGCACTATTGCTATTTGCAATTATTTTGCTGACATATTTGTTCACAAGAACGGAGTACGAAATCGCATTTCAGAATCTGGATAGCACCGACTCGGCGGCTATCATTCAATATTTAGAGGGCAGCGGAATCAGTTATAAGTTAAGTGCGGATGGGACGAGCATCTCAGTGCCGAGCGCATCCGCTCCGCGGGTTAGAGTCGATGTCGGCTCACAGGGGCTCGTGCAGAACGGCTCCATCGGCTTTGACGGAATCAGCCAGTCGTCCGCAATCGGTACGACACAGCAAGAGTTTGAAGTGAAATATGTGGCCGCGCTGAACGGTGAAGTTCAACAGCTGCTGCAGGGAATGCAAGGGGTCTCGACCGCAAAGGCGCTCATTACCTTGCCTGAAGATACGGTATTCCCCAGCGATACAAGCGATAAGGCCTCCGCCTCTATCGTCATGAAGTTTAAGCCCAGCTACCGTCCTAAACAGTCGGAGGTTGACAGCTACTATAATCTCGTAAAAACCGCGGTGCCGAATCTGGATCTTGAAGGCATTACGATCACAAGCAGCTCGGCGGGCGAGTTAATGCCATCCCAAAGGGGAACGGGCGGCCCAGGCGTGTCGCTGGATCAATTCGAAATTCAAAATCAGTTCGAGAACGAGCTGAAAAGCAATATCCAGCAGTTCCTCATGCCGATTGTCGGAATGGACAATATGGTCGTCGGCGTGGTTTCTTCTTTGAATTTCGACAAGAAGGCGACGACGGAAAATCTGGTACAGCCTTTGCCGGATAACGACAATAAGGGGATAGAGATCAGCCGTCAGGAGTCGTCCGAGACTCATACCGGACAAGATGGCCAGACGGGAGGCGTTCCCGGTACAGGCGACACGGCTATCCCGAATTATCCCGGCGCTGCCGGCGGAGGCTCATCCTCCTCCGAGAAAGTACAAAGCACGATCAACTATCAAGTAAGCACCATTACTAATAATATCGACTACGGTCCATATAAAGTGAAGGATCTTTCGATAAATGTCGGTTTGGACAATGCGTCGCTGCCGCCGGAGAAGCTGAGCCAGATCCAAGGCGTCCTCCGCAACAGCGTACGAGTATTACTAGCCGAATCCGGACTGGATTTGACGGACACGGCTTTAGATCAGAGGGTATCGGTAGTTGCGCAGGCATTCGCCGGCGTTGATGGCGACAGCGGAGGTATCACTCCTTCCGGATACCTGCTTGCGGGTCTAGGCCTGCTCGCAGTAGCGTTGCTGGGCGGAGGCGGTTACTACATTTACCGCCGGCGCAAAGCGGCGCAGGAAGAGTCGGCAGCTATGGCGGATGTGCCGCGGGTTGAACTTCCGACTATCGATATCGAGAACGTCAACAACGAGAATGAAATGCGTAAACAATTAGAAGGCCTGGCGAAGCGGAAACCGGATGAATTCGTGAATTTGCTCCGGACCTGGCTGGCGGATGAATAGAGGTGGCAGTGATGGCAAAAACGTCGTTAGGATTAACCGGCCGTCAAAAGGCCGCCATACTGCTTATCACGTTAGGGCCTGAAGTGTCCGCGCAAGTGTTTAAGCATTTACGCGACGAGGAGATCGAACAGCTGACGCTGGAGATTGCCAATGTGCGCAAAGTGGACAGCTTGGATAAGGAAACGATATTGTCAGAGTTTCATCAAATATGCGTTGCGCAAGAATATATCTCTCAAGGCGGTATCACTTACGCGAAAGAGATTTTGGAGAAAGCGCTGGGTACTACCAAAGCGACGGACATTCTGAATCGATTGACCGCCACCTTGCAGGTGCGGCCTTTCGATTTCGCCCGCAAAGCGGAGCCCACACAGATTCTGAACTTTATCCAGAACGAGAATTCACAGACGATTGCATTGGTGCTCTCCTACCTGCAGGCAGAACAGTCCGCGGCCGTTCTATCTTCTCTGCCTCAAGAGAAGCAGGCGGACGTCGCGCGTCGGATCGCACTGATGGACAGCACATCGCCGGAAGTCATCGCACAGGTTGAGAGAGTGCTGGAGCAGAAGTTGTCCTCGACGGTCACTCAGGATTATACGAATGCCGGAGGCATCGAGGCGATCGTGCAGATTCTGAACGGAGTGGATCGGGGAACGGAAAGAACCATTCTGGATTCCTTGGAAATACAAGATCCGGAGCTTGCCGAAGAAATCAAGAAGCGGATGTTCGTATTCGAAGATATCGTCAACCTGGACAACCGTTCCATTCAACGTATCATCCGCGATATCGAGAACGCCGACCTGCAGCTGGCGCTTAAAGTGGCCAGCGAAGAGGTGCGGGAAGCCATTTTCCGCAATATGTCCAAACGGATGTCGGAAACCTTCAAGGAAGAGATGGAATATATGGGGCCGGTACGGCTGCGCGACGTCGAGGAAGCACAGACCCGCATCGTAGCGACGATCCGCAGATTGGAAGAAGCGGGAGAAATCATCATAGCCCGCGGCGGAGGAGACGATATTATTGTCTAATCTCATCAAATCCTCACACGTAGTGTCGTTGGAAGATTTAAAGAGATTGGAAATCATCCAGAGAATCTCGCCGAAGCAGCACAATATTTCAGAAACCGACGCATCCAGCGGAGGAGATTTCGCGGCTGATGTCGAAACACATTCATTGAAACAACGCATTCTGCAGGATGCGGAACAAGCAGCGTACGAGATCATGCGGCAGGCGCAAGCGGAAGCTGCTGAAATGCGTGCCGCCGCTGAGCGTGAAATAGAAGCCTGGTGGCTGCAGCGCCGGGAGCAAGATGAACGGCATCTGGAAGAAGCGCAGCGTTCGGGATTTGAGGAAGGCTACCGGATTGGAACCGCCCAAGCGGAACAGGATCTGACCCTGCAGTGGGATAACCGCATCAAGGAAGCCGAAGAAATCATCGAACAAGCGTATGCTGCCAAGGAATCGGTCATATCGGAAGCCGAAACCTTTGTCGTCGATCTGAGCTGCTCCATTGCCGAGAAGATCGTAGGCAACGAGCTGCAGGCTGCGCCGGCAACGGCGATCTCCATGTACATGCGGGCACTCTCTCGCAGAAAAGAGCAGGGAGCGATCGTGTTATGTGTATCCCCTTCGCAGTTTGCTTACGTGCAAGCCGCGAAGGATGAATTGATATTAGCGCTGGATTCCCAGGCAGAACTGCAGATTGTACCGGATTCCACGATCAAGGAAGGCGGTTGTATCGTGCGTTCGGCCTTCGGCAGCATCGATGCCCGAATCGATACGCAGCTGGAAGCGGTACGCCAGGAATTGCTGCGGGTTGCCGCCCAGTCCGCCGAGGAGGGAATTCGTGATGCCGCTCCTTGACATTGATCGCTATAAGGAAACATTACGCCATCTGGATCCCGTTCGGGTGAACGGCAAAGTGACGCAAGTCATCGGACTGACCGTTGAGTCGGAAGGACCCGATGCGAGCATCGGCGATGTATGCACGATCCATCCGATGAAGGGCGGCTCGCCGGTTATGGCGGAGGTCGTCGGATTTCGCAACAATCGGGTACTGCTTATGCCTCTCGGCGAACTTCTATCCGTCGGCCCCGGGTGCGATGTTGTCGCGACAGGCCGGCCGCTTACCGTTCAGGTCGGCTCCGAGCTGCTCGGCAAAGTTCTTGACGGGCTCGGCAGACCCCTAGACGGTTCTCAGCTTCCGGTGAGAATGCCGCATCATTCCACCCATAATTCACCCGGCAACCCGCTTGAACGGCCGAGGGTGACGGAGCCGCTGGGCATCGGCATTCGAGCCATCGACGGCTTGCTTACAGTCGGCCAAGGGCAGCGGGTGGGCATCTTCGCAGGCTCCGGCGTCGGCAAGAGCACACTGCTCGGCATGATTGCCCGCAATACTTCGGCGGATGTTAATGTCATCGCCTTAGTCGGGGAGCGGGGACGCGAGGTGCTGGAATTTATCGAGCGCGATCTGGGTCCGGAAGGGCTTGCGCGATCGGTCGTCGTAGTGGCGACATCCGACCAGCCCGCACTTGTGAGAATCAAGGGCGCGCTTATTGCGACAACGATTGCCGAGTATTTTCGCGACCGGGGCTTGAACGTCATGCTGATGATGGATTCCGTCACCCGCTATGCCATGGCGCTGCGCGAAGTGGGCCTGGCCATAGGCGAGCCTCCTGCAACCCGAGGATACACACCGTCGGTATTCGCCGCGCTTCCGAAGCTGTTGGAGAGGGCGGGTACAGGGGCGGCCGGTTCGATCACCGCCTTCTACACCGTGCTCGTCGACGGTGATGATATGAATGAGCCTATTGCGGACGCGGTTCGCGGCATTCTGGACGGGCATATCGTTCTCCATCGGAATCTGGCCAACAAAGGCCACTTTCCGGCGATCGATGTACTGTCGAGTGTCAGCCGGGTGATGAAAGACATCGTAGGCGAGGAGCAGCAGAGCGCTGCCGACCAATTAAAGAGAATGTTGTCGGTGTATCGCGAGTCGGAGGATCTCATTAATATCGGAGCTTATCAGCCGGGTTCCAACTCGGAAATCGATAAAGCCATCCAATATAACGATCTTATCAAGTCGTATACGCAGCAGAGAACGAATGAGAAAATTTCGCTGCAGGATGCGCAGGAACGGTTAATCATCGATTTTTACAGGAGATGAAAATAAGCGATCATGACATTTCGGTACGCTTTGCAAAAGGTCGTCGATCTCAAAGGCAGCGAAAAGTCATTGGCGGAATGGGAATATGCCGCGTCGCTCGGCAAGCTGAAGGACGAAGAAGAGCGGTTCCGTGAGCTGCTTGAAGAGCGGGCATCTGTGGAGCAGGAATTGCAGGCGGCATCGGAGCGTCCGACACCGCTGGCCAAGCTCACGATGCTGCAGCGGTATATCGAAATCCTGGATGAGCGGATTATCCGTCAGACAGAAGGTGTGCGCTGTGCTGCAAGCGACGTGCAAACAAGTCAAGGCCGATTAACCGATAAAATGATAGACGAGAAAGTATGGCTGAATGCCAGGGAAAAAGCTTACGACCGCTTCAAGCACGATAAGCTTGCCAAAGAGCAAGGAGAGTTGGACGAAATGGCGATCGTCCGCTCATCCGCAGCCCGCGGTTAGTCGGCGAACGATAGACCAGGAGAGAGAAGGGAGGGGAGAAACGTGGCGAGCATAGAGGATGAGAAAGGCAGCTACAGCGGCTTTGAACGGCTTCTCTTTTTTGTGACCCCGATCTTGTTCACTGCGGTGCTGCTTGGTGTTCTTCTATTGATGTTCAACAATCAATGGCGGAACTCGGCACTCGAAATAGGCAATAAAATTCCGCTGCTGAGCTCGATTCTTCCGGATCCTGCAGCGCCGTCTTCTGAAACGTTAAACACCGATGAAGAGCTGACGGCAAGCAGCGCAAAGGCCAAAGTGGACGAGCTGCAGGCGCTGCTGGCGGACCGCGAAGCGGCGTTAAAGCAGGCGACGGAACAAAGCGGCCGGCAGAAAAAGCAAATTGACGATTTGCAAACCCAGGTTGACCAATTGAACGAAAAGGGTTCTGAAGAAGCCATTACGACTGACGCTTATCAGAAACGGATTTCGTCATTGGCTGCTATGTACGGGAAAATGACCCCCAGCAAAGCGGCTCCGATTTTCGAGAACATGACCAAAGAGGAATCGGCTCTCGTACTGTCAGCAATGTCGGAAACCGAACGCGGCAGAGTGCTGGAACGGATGAATCCGAAAACGGCAGCCGAGGTTACCATGTTGCTGAAAGATGCGGACACCGTGGATCATCAGCAAATCGCGGCTCTGCAATCCCGTATTAAAGAGCTTGAGAAAAAGACGGGCGCAGCTTCGACATCACTGGACACTGCGAAGCTGAACAAGACGTTCTCCGCGATGAAATCGAAAGACGCGGCGGCTTTGCTTCTCGACATGGTGATCAAGGATCAAAGCAAGGTGCTTCAGATTCTCGCAGCCGTAGATGATGGCGCTCGCTCCGGTATTTTGTCGGAGATGTCGGCTATGAACGACAAGGTAACCGCGGCTTTGGTAAGCAAAATGATGCCGGCGAAGTCTTAAGCAGATGAAGCGCATATTGAAAGGAGGTGAGAAAAAATGAACATGGCAATAACATCGGCACCGACATCGCCTAGTGCGGCAACAGGCTCGACAGCGGGGATGGCGGCCGGAACGAATGCAGGCAGCGGCTTTGCAGGCTTATTGATTCAAGCCATCGGCGGCGGAGGCAGCAACGGGAACGTCGCAACAAGCTTGCCGCCGGGAATTGCGTTGATCGGATCGATCGGGCAATCGGGAGAACAAAAAGCAGATGGACAGCCCCAGGATGTTCTCGCTCTGTTGACCCAGCTTATGGAACAATTGCAGCAGTTGGAGCAAGCAGATACCGTTCCGCAAGAGATTCAGGATCAATTGGCGGCAATGCTTCATGCATTCCAAGGTATGCTGCAGCAGCTTGGACAACCCATTGTGAACGTTACGGAGTCCGCCTCGTTGTCCTCCGGCTCGGCTTCAAGTCCTGCAGTGAATGCTCTTCAGCAAACATTGCAGCAATTGTCCAAGGCTTTGACCGACAAAAGCGAAGCCGCCGGCAAAGCCTATCCGCTTATCGGGCAATTGAAAGCCGCAGTGGACAGTCTTGTACAGAATTCTGTGAGTAACAATACGGTTCCCGTACCAGCTGCACCGCAACAGAAAGATGCTTCAGCATCAGCTGCGACAACCGCATTTGTCCTCCGGACAGTAGACACTGCAGCCGCTGAAGCTTCCAAGCAGACGGCGCCGGCCGTTGTCGCCGAAATCAATCGTCCCGTTTCTGCGCTCCGCGATCCGGTCTGGAAATCCAATATCATAGACGGAGCCGAGACAACCGTCACCGAGAGCAGCCAGACAGCCGCACCGACTGTCGTTACTTCCGGCGATACAGCGGGCGGTACAGCGTCCCATCCGGCGTGGACTTTCATGCAAACCGATTCACTGATCACAGGCGATTCCGTTCAAGGTAAATCCGGTTTGCCTGCCCAAGTTCCGGTTCAGCAGTTCGCGCAGCAGATGGAGAAATTTCTCGTCAAGCAGTTCGCCCTTACACAAGGCAACGGAACGACAGAAGCGAAGCTGACTTTGACGCCTGAGAATCTAGGGCAAGTGGATGTCCGGATTGTCATGCAGAACGGGCACTTGACGGCTCATTTCATGACCGACAATGCGATGGCTCGCGATCTGCTGGAAAGTCAGATGTCGCATTTGAGAGCCGCATTGCATGGACAAGGGCTTCAAGTCGAGCGGTTGGAAGTTGTACAGCAGCCATCCTCGTCGTCCAACATGTCGTTCTTGCAGCATGACGGGCGTCAGCCGGGATCCGGAAGCAACCGAAGCGGTGCAGGTGGAAGCGGCAAAAGCGGATCGTATGACGACACGGCTATTTTCGAAGCGGAGCTGGAGAGAACTTCGTCACTGAGAGAATTCGGTTACGGCAGCTCGCTGAATGTAACGGCTTAAACCGGTAAAGGAGGTGAAGTCTGTGCCGGACAATTCAAGCAGCACGCTCAATGTTTGGCCTTATTACTCTGCGCATAACGTTCAAATGGCGGCAAGAAAACCGGTCAAGGATTTGGGCAAGGATCAATTTTTGCAGATTCTCGTGACGCAGCTGCGCAACCAGGATCCGATGCAGCCTTTGCAAGACAAGGAGTTTATTGCCCAAATGGCGCAATTCTCATCCTTGGAACAAATGATGAACATGGGTAAGGAAATGCACGCGCTGCGCCAATCCGCAGGAATGGCAGCCGGGCTGATCGGCAAGGAAGTTTCGTGGACGGAGACGACCGAAGCCGGTGTGGTCGACCACAAGGGAACCGTTGATGCCATCTTATGGCGGGACGGCGTTCAATACTTGAAAGTCGGTTCAGCGGAATTGCGTGTCGACGAAATTACATCAATCTCAGAACCAAGCGGTAATGGGAGCGGAACGGAGGAGGCTGCCAGTGAGTGACCGTATACTCATCGGACAATTAGCGACGGGACGTACGGGACCGCTTCAAGGCACCAGCCGCAATGCGGACCGAAGCCGTACGGAAGACCGGGACAATGTTTCTTTCCAAGACATATTGAACCGGCAGCAGCTGAAGTTCAGCCATCACGCCGAACAGCGGCTGCAGCAAAGAGGTATTCAATTGATGCCGGACCAGTTGAACGCATATCGAATGCGGTCGATAAAGCGGCGTCCAAAGGCGCCAAGGATTCGCTCGTTTTATTCAAGGACATCGCTATGATCGTTAACGTTCCGAACCGTACTGTAGTCACTGCTATGGACGGCAATTCTATGAAAGAACACATTTTCACACAAATCGACAGCGCCGTCGTTGTCAGCTAGCAAGCAGATTCAGGGCTGGTCCTGCCAAAGGAAGCCCTCGGCCGCGGACCGAATGAAGCGGCCAAATTTCAATCATTCCGGGAGGTAGGCAATTCATGTTACGTTCTATGTATTCAGGCGTGTCCGGTATGCGCGGCTTCCAAGCGAAGCTCGACGTGATCGGCAACAATATCGCCAATGTCAATACTGTCGGCTTTAAAGCCGGACGCGTTATGTTCAAGGATATTCTGAGTCAATCCATGTCGGGGGTCACTGCACCGGTTGCCGGAACTTCAGGCGGCGTCAATGCCAAACAAGTCGGTCTCGGGGTCACAGTTGCCTCGATCGACACGATCCACACGCCGGGAAGTGCGATGACGACCAACGTCGTCACGGACTTAAGAATCGACGGCGACGGATTCTTCGTTGTGAGCCCGAATGGAACTCAGCAATTTTTAACGCGTGCCGGGAATTTCACGCTGGATTCCAACCGCCAGCTCGTTAACGCAGACGGAATGTTCGTAATGGCTGCTGACGATGGGGGTCCTATTACATTGGATGAGGCTGTTACTGCATTCTCCATAGGTCAAGACGGAACGGTAATGGCGATCGATCAAAGCGGGAATGCCACTGCTACGGAGTTCAAGATCGGCGTGGCTAAAGTCGTTAACCCGGGCGGTCTGGAAAAGGTGGGGGGCAATCTGTATCGGATGACTCCGAACGCCAACCCGGACAGCGCACTGACAGTGGGATCCGCCGCTGATCCGGACACCGGAACAGGCAGCATCATCTCCGGTCAGCTGGAAATGTCCAACGTCGATCTGACGAACGAGTTCACGGAAATGATCGTCGCGCAGCGCGGATTCCAAGCGAACTCGAGGATCATCACCACTTCGGATGATATTCTGCAAGAAGTCGTTAACCTGAAGCGATAATTGACCTTCTGACCGGGGGAGAAGAATTCTCCCCCGGCAGTTATGGAGGAGCCTGGCTATGATACTTGTCACGCGCCTGAATGGAACTCAATTTCATGTGAACGCGCTGTTGATCGAAACGGTGGAACAAACACCGGATACGCTAATTACGCTTACGACGGGAAAGAAATACATCGTTACCGAAAATTCTTCGGATGTGATCCGGTCCATCCGGCATTACATTCGCAGTGTCGGTGTCCTTGCGGCCGTAGCCGGCCACTCGGACGCAAAATCGGAGGGAGCTTCTTCATGAAAAAATTGTTGCCGTGGCTCGTTTCGCTCTTATTGGCGATTACACTTATTGTCATTGTCGGCATCTACTTCTGGTCTACTTTGTTCGGGGAATCAAAAGCGTTAAGTCCTGAAGAGCAGGCTAAAGCAAGTGTCGAACAAGTAGAAGCCGAGCCGAAAACTGCGGATGAGATGGTCGAAATCACATCGGAATTGACTGATATCAGAACGAATCTTGCAGATACCGACTATGTCGTGCAAATCAGCCTGTCTTTCCAGCTGGACGACAAGAAGACGAAAGAAGAGTTCGACAAGATCAAAGATTTCGAGGTCAAACCGATTATCAATCGCGCGTTGTGGGTGTTGAATCCGGAGGATATGAAGGGGACCAAAGGTAAAGACCAATTGACGGCAGGGCTGATCAATGCGATTAACGCCATGCTGCCGGAAGGAAAGCTGACCAAGGTTGAAATCACGGATTTCATCATGACGCCGATTTAATGGTATAGCAAGAGCCTTCGCCTGAAAGGGGTGAGAGTTTTGGTAGACGTTCTTTCACAGAATGAGATTGATGCGTTGCTAGCCGCGTTATCGTCCGGTGAAATGGATGCGGAAGAGCTTAAAAAAGAGGAAGTTCAGAAGAAGATCCGGTCTTATGATTTCAAACGGGCCGTTCGCTTTTCCAAGGATCACATCCGCAGTTTGACCCGGGTACACGAGAATTTTGCCCGGTTTTTGACAACGTACTTCTCTGCTCAGCTGCGGACGTTCGTACAGATCAGCGTCGTACAGGTGGAACAGCTGCCATACGACGAATTCATCCGCTCCATCCCGAAGATGACGATACTGAACATCTTTGAGGCGGAACCACTCGAAGGACGCATGGTGTTAGAGGTGCATCCCAACGTCGCTTTTGCGATGCTGGACCGGCTGCTTGGCGGCGCGGGCTCCGCTCCGTCGAAGATCGGCAGCTTGACGGAAATCGAAACGATCATCATGGAGAAAATTTTCAGCCGCGCGCTGGAGAGTTTACAGGAAGCATGGAAGACTGTGATCGACCTGCATCCGAGACTTGAAGCGCTGGAAACGAATCCGCAATTCATGCAGATCGTTTCGCCCAATGAAACGATCGCGCTCATTTCGTTAAGCACCAAAATCGGGGATACGACGGGGATGATCAATCTTTGCATTCCGCACGTCGTCATCGAACCGATCATGCCGCGATTGTCTGTGCATCACTGGTTCGTGTCGCAGAAGAAAACCCGTGCTCCGGAAGAAGTTGAAATGCTCGAACAAAGAGTGAGCAAAGCCAGATTGCCGGTCATCGCCGAACTAGGTTACTCTCACATATCCGTTCAAGAGTTTCTGAACCTTGCAGTCGGTGATGTGATCGCATTACATAAACATACGGATGACGGGTTGGAGGTAAAGGTCGGGGATAAGGTGAAGTTTGTTGCCGTCCCAGGCACGGTACGCGATAAGATGGCGATTCAAATTCATGAAATCGTCAGCGAAGGGGTGGAAGAAAGCGATGACGAGTAAAGATTATTTGTCGCAGGAAGAGATCGACGCCCTGCTCCGGCAGTCTTCCGGGGCGGATGAAACGCCGGCCGACAGCGGCGGCAAGGCCGCGCCGGATTTGGAAGATTTGCTGACCCCGATGGAACAGGACGCGCTAGGCGAGATCGGCAACATTATATTCGGAAGCGCCGCTACCGCCCTGTCAACGCTGTTGGGTAAAAAAGTGGACATTACGACACCCGCCGTATCCGCCATTCATAGAGAGCAATTTGAAGAAGAGTTTCCTAAACCTCATGTGGCGGTGCACGTCCGTTATGTGGAAGGTTTCGAGGGGATCAACTCTCTAGTAATCAAAGCCCATGACGCCCAAGTCATCGCCGATCTGATGCTTGGCGGCGCAGGAGATGTAACCGAAGAGCAGGAGTTGACCGAAATTCATATCAGCGCCGTGCAAGAGGCGATGAACCAAATGATGGGCTCGGCCGCCACTTCGATGTCTACCATTTTTAATCGCATGGTGAACATATCGCCGCCCGGCATCGATATCCTGGATATTCCGAACAATTCGGGCATCAGCAACATGCCTCAAGAGGAAGTGTTCATCAAGACGTCGTTCCGCCTTAAAATCGGGGAACTCATCGATTCTTCCATCATGCAGCTGATTACGGTTCCTTTTGCCAAAGATCTTGTAAGCTCGCTAATCGGCAGCATCTCCGATGAGCCGGCCCCGCAGCAAGCGATACCGGAAATTCCCCTACAAGCCGCTCCCCAGCAAGCTGTTCCTGAGGCTCCGGTACCGCCGGCGCCGCCTCAGCAGCAAACGCCGCCGCCGGTTTCCGCTCCGCTTGCCCAAAGTGCGGCCATGGCGATCGGTCCACAGACATTGGGGGCTCCTGCCACCCGGAATGTGAGCGTGAATCCGGTACAATTCGCGAATTTACAAGGCGCGGCATTCGGCCAGACCGACGAGACCAATCTAGGTCTCCTGCTGGACATTCCGCTTAAGGTAACGGTGGAGCTTGGCCGGACCAAAAAGCAGATCAAAGAGATTCTGGAAATGTCCCAAGGCTCGATCATCGAGTTGGACAAGCTGGCCGGTGAGCCTGTCGATATTCTCGTAAACAACAAGCTGATCGCAAAAGGCGAGGTCGTCGTCATTGATGAAAACTTCGGTGTGCGTGTAACGGATATCGTCAGCCAGTGGGACCGGGTCCAAAAAATTCAATAAGCTCATCGGGAGGAAATGGAAATGGCAAACCGCATTCTGATCGTAGACGACGCTGCGTTCATGCGCATGATGATCCGTGACATTTTGACGAAAAACGGATTCGAGGTCGTTGGGGAAGCGCAGGACGGCGCACAAGCGATCGAAAAATACAAGGAACTGAGTCCCGATCTGATCACGATGGATATCACAATGCCGGAAATGGACGGCATTACGGCACTGAAGGAAATCCGCAAGCTGGACACCAATGTAAAAGTGATTATGTGCTCCGCTATGGGCCAGCAAGCGATGGTGATCGACGCCATTCAGGCGGGAGCCAAAGATTTCATCGTCAAGCCTTTCCAAGCTGACCGCGTCATTGAAGCCATCAAGAAAACATTGAGTTAAGTCAGGAGCGTTGAACATTCATGCGCACTTTTGGATACACGGAAAAACCGTATCCGGCGTCGGGAGGTTCGGCTTGGGATCTCATCTGGGTGTTATTCGTTCTCGGTCTCATCGTGGCGCTGATCGTTCTGCTGCTCCGGTTTATCTCCAAGCGCAACCGCGGCTGGTGGATGAATCGATCGCTTCGTTCTTTGGGAGGACTTACTCTCGGCACGAACAAATCGATGCAGATTGTCGAATGGAACGGACGGATCTATGTGTTAGGAGTCGGAGAGAACGTCAGCTTGATTGAGTCCATCACGGAACCCGAAATGGTTGCCGCGTTGCTGGCCGAACATGATACGGCAGCTGCTAACACGGCACCCGCATTGCCCGCATGGCTTCGCAAGTGGAGCGTGCGAAGCAATCCGCAGACGGAACCGGGCAGCCATCAGGAATCCGGCAAACACCCGAGCTTTGAACAAACATTGGAAAATCGTCTTCGCCAGCTTTCCGAGAGAAGGCAGCGCATGGAGCAATTGCTCGACGAAAGCCGTTCCGAAGACGGGACGGACAAGCAATGAGAAAAAAACTGCTTTATAGTTTCGTGGCGCTGCAAGCCTTGATTTTCGGACTTCAGTCATCGGTCTATGCCGATCCGATTATCGAGTTAAAAATGGGCGACGGGTCGGAACCGGTAGGCGCATCCGCACTGTCGTTAATGCTGCTCATAACCATATTGAGCCTGGCTCCTGCAATCGTTGTTCTGATGACCAGCTTTACCCGGATCGTCATCGTGCTCGGCTTCGTGCGAACGTCGCTCGGCACACAGCAGATGCCGCCCAATCAGGTGCTGATCGGTCTTGCGTTGTTCATGACGATGTTCGTGATGGCCCCTACGATCTCACAGGTGAATGAAACGGCGCTGCAGCCTTACCTGGCGGGTCAAATGACACAAACCGAAGCTTTGCAGAAGGCTTCCGTCCCGATGAAAGAATTTATGTTCAAACATACGCGTGAAAAAGATCTGCTCTTGTTCTTGAATTATACGAAGACCGCCAAACCGGCCACATATCAAGACATTCCGATTACGGTAATGGTTCCGGCGTACGCGATCAGCGAGCTAAAAACGGCGTTTCAAATGGGCTTTATGATCTTCATTCCTTTTCTGGTAATCGATATGGTTGTTGCCAGCACTCTGATGGCGATGGGGATGATGATGCTTCCACCCGTAATGATCTCGCTCCCGTTCAAGATTTTGCTCTTTGTGCTGGTCGACGGTTGGTATCTTGTTGTGAAGTCGCTGTTGACCAGCTTCTCATCTTGAGCATTGGCAGCCGGAGTTTGGGGAGGTAACAGATGAGTTCCGAATTTGTCATCGGATTGGCCGGACAAGCCTTGTACACGACGCTAAAAGTGAGTGCCCCGATGCTCGGTGTCGGTCTGATCGTCGGTTTGATCGTCAGTATTTTTCAAGCGACGACACAGATTCAGGAGCAGACGCTCGCATTCGTACCAAAAATCATCGCCGTATTCCTAGCTGTGCTGATCTTCGGACCATGGATCCTCAATATTATGGTGGATTTCACAAGTCAGCTGTTAGGAAATTTGGCGAGTTACATTGGATGACGCCGGATGGAATTGATTATGCAGGTGTTTCCTGCCTTTCTGCTTGTTTTTTGTCGAATTACCGCGTTTTTTGTAGCGGCGCCTTTCTTCTCTACAAGAACGATTCCAAGAACGGTTAAGGTCGGGCTGGCGTTTTTCGTATCGTTGATTGTGTTTCTGACGGTTGGATTCGATACGAAAGTGACGGCAGACGCCACGTATATCCTGGCCATTTTCCGCGAGATCCTGGCCGGCTTGCTCATCGGTTATGTCGCTTATCTGTTTTTTACGGTCGTGCAGACAGCCGGGGCGTTAATGGACATGCAAATGGGCTTCGGGATCGCCAATATCGTAGACCCGCTTACCGGAGTTTCGGCACCCATGCTGGGCAACTTGAAGTATATGCTGATGATCCTCGTTTTTCTTTCGTTGAACGGCCATCATTATTTACTCGCAGCAATTATGGACAGCTACAAATGGCTGCCGCTGGATAACAATCTGTTTCAACTGTATTACGAAGGCAATGTTACCGAATTTTTGGCAAGGACGTTCGCGGACACCTTTCTGCTTTCGCTTCAGATCTCGGCGCCGATCGTGGTTGCGATGTTCCTGACGGATATCGGATTGGCCGTGCTCGCCCGCACCGCTCCGCAATATAACGTATTCGTAATCGGCGTCCCGCTCAAAATCCTGGTCGGCTTGGCGATGCTCGTCCTGCTTCTGCCCGGATTCGGCGTCTTGTTTCAGATGTTGTTCGACAATATGTTCCGCGCGCTTGAGAAGTTGTTTGTGATATTCAAGTCATCCTCTTAAGCCGGGATTGAAATAGAGGAGGTGGTGTGATGCCCCGTTATCGCCTAAAGATGAATCTTCAGTTGTTCGCAGGCGAGAAAACGGAAAAAGCGACGCCCAAAAAGCGGCAGGAAAGCCGTGACAAAGGTCAAGTTGCCAAAAGTGCGGACATCCCCAGCTCTCTCATATTAATCGGCAGCATTTGCTGCCTGACCATGCTCGGACCCTTTTTCAACAAGCAGCTGCTGACCCTGTTCGGAGACGTGTTCCAGCATCGGCTCAACATGAATGTGACGGAAGAGAACGTGCTCAGTTTGTTCAGCCATTATTCCATTCAAATGCTTCTCTTTCTGGCTCCAATATTCGTGATCGTTCTCGTGATCGCCTTTGCATCGCATTATGTGCAGTTCGGCTGGCTGTTTACATTCGAGCCGTTGAAACCGAAGCTTGAAAAGCTTAATCCGCTGCAGGGCGCCAAATCCATATTCGGTATGCGCGCATTGGTGGAGTTTTTAAAAAGCGGGTTAAAGCTTGTCACGGTCGGGATCGTTGTCTATCTCGTACTGTGGTCGGAGAAAGATCGTTTCTTGGATTTGGCTCAAGTGCCGGTAGAGGATATTTTCGCTTTTGTAGCTGACCTTACCATTCGACTTGGATTATTCGTCGCCGCATTCCTGTTCCTCTTGGCAGTCGGCGACTATCTATATCAAAAGCATGAATACGAGAAAAACCTGAGAATGAGCAAGCAGGATATTAAAGACGAGTATAAGAACATGGAAGGCGACCCGTTGATCAAAGCGAAAATCAGGGAACGCCAGCGCCGCATGGCTCTGATGCGAATGATGCAGGAAGTGCCCAAGGCGGACGTGATCATCACGAACCCGACCCACTATGCAGTCGCCCTTAAATATGACGGCACCAAGATGGAAGCTCCGACGGTCATTGCCAAAGGTGCGGATTACATGGCGCTGCGGATTCGGGAAATCGCCAAGCAGAATGATGTCATAACGATGGAAAACAAGCCGCTGGCCCGTGCACTGTTTGAACGTACCGAGGTAGGGGACAGCGTCCCCGCCGACCTCTTCCAAGCAGTCGCCGAGGTACTGGCCTACGTATACCGCCTCAAAGGCCGCAATAAAGCATAAAAATTGGGAAGAACGGTTGGCTACCGGAAAGGTGCAGAGAGAAAGGAATTGTCGCGGAAAGTGGAACGTCCGCCTTTGAAATCGAGTTGTATCCGATAGGATTTAATTCAATAACAACTTGATTTCAACAGCGGTGGAGTGGCAATCCTTTCTCGTCGCGCCAACAGTTGGTAGATAACGTATCAAGGGAGGGAGCGGCACATGAAGATTCGGGACCTAAGCATACTAATCGGCATCATAGGCATCGTCCTGATGATGGTCGTTCCGATTCCCAAAGAGCTGCTGGATGTGCTGCTTGTCATCAACATTTCCGTAGCCATCATGATTTTGCTCATTGCCATGAACACGCAGGATGCGCTTCATTTTTCCATATTTCCGACATTGCTGCTCATTACGACGATATTCCGGCTGGCGCTCAACGTATCAACCACCCGGCTCATTCTATCGGAAGCCGATGCCGGTCATGTAGTAGAGACATTCGGAAAGTTCGTTGCCGGTGGCCAAATCGCCATCGGATTTGTTGTTTTCCTTATCCTGGTCGTCGTTCAATTTATCGTCATTACCAAAGGTTCCGAAAGGGTCGCTGAAGTCGGTGCCCGCTTCACCCTCGACGCCATGCCGGGTAAACAGATGAGCATCGATGCGGACTTGAACGCCGGGCTTATCAATGAGCAGCAAGCCCGCGCCCGCCGCGAGAAGATCGAGAAGGAAGCGGATTTCTACGGGGCGATGGACGGTGCCAGCAAGTTCGTCAAAGGAGACGCCATTGCCTCCATCATTATCCTAATCATCAACCTGGTTGCAGGCTTCATCATCGGTATGGCCATTCACGCATGCCGGTAATGGAAGCATTATCAACGTATTCCATTCTGACCATCGGTGACGGACTCGTCAGCCAGATTCCGGCTCTTCTGATCAGCACAGCAGCCGGTATCATCATCACGAGAGCGGCATCCGAAGGCAATATGGCTCATGATCTATCGACGCAATTGCTGCGTTATCCGAAGCTTTTGTACATCGTTGCCGGAACGGTTGCTCTGCTTGGGCTCGCGACGCCGATTCCTCTATTAAGCACAATTCCGTATGCAGCTATATTGGCTATTGCGGGTTACAGGCTGCAGAAGAATTTGGACAGGAAGCAGCAAGAAGAAGAGCTGCTGGTTGAAGAACAGCAGATTGAGGAGGTCAGGAGCCCGGAGAGCGTCATCAGCCTGCTTCAGGTCGATCCTATCGAATTCGAGTTCGGCTATGGCCTCATTCCTCTCGCGGATACCCAGCAAGGCGGAGATTTGCTCGATCGAATCATCATGATTCGACGGCAATGTGCACTGGAGATGGGACTTATCGTCCCCGTTATCCGAATTCGCGACAATATTCAACTAAAACCGAATGAATATGTCATAAAATGAAAGGAAATACGGTAGCCCGCGGCGAACTGTTATTACATCACTATTTAGCTATGAGTCCCGGATTCGATGACGATTCCATTTCCGGGATCGAGACGCAGGAACCGGCTTTCGGCTTGCCCGCTTTATGGATTGACGAGGCCACGAAGGAACGTGCGGAGATGTCCGGGTACACGGTGGTCGATCCGCCGTCAGTCGTCGCGACTCATTTGACCGAAGTCATCAAGAAATACGCGCATGAGCTCATCGGCCGCCAAGAGACGAAGGCGCTTGTCGACAGCGTCAAAGAGACTTATCCGGCATTGGTAGACGAGCTGATTCCCTCCATTCTATCGGTGGGAGACGTTCAGAAGGTGCTGGCCAAGCTGTTGAAAGAGAAAATCTCCATCCGGGATTTGGTCACGATCTTCGAAACACTGGCTGATTACGGCAAGTTTACGAAGGATCCTGAGGTGTTAACCGAATATGTCCGTCAAAGCTTATCGCGCCAAATTACACAGCAGTACGCAAGCTCTGCAGAACCGCTGAAGGTCATTACAGTGAGCCCGGCGGTGGAGAAGAAAATTGCCGATTCCGTACAGCAGTCCGATCAAGGCAGCTACCTGGCGCTGGATCCCGCATCATCCCAAGCCATTTTCCAGCGGCTGACGGAGCAAGTCAATCGGCTGATCCAATCGGGCCAGCAGCCGATCATCCTGACGTCGCCGACGATTCGCATGTATTTGCGGCAGCTGCTCGAGCGCAGCTTGCAGGATATACCGGTCATCTCATACAGCGAACTTGAACCTAGTATAGAAGTGCAGAGTGTCGGGGTGGTGAACGCATGAAGGTAAAACGTTATATTGTGGATGGGCTGCCCGAAGCGGTTCAAATGATCCGCAGCGAGTTGGGCTCGGATGCCGTCATTCTCAATACCAAAGAAATCCGCACCGGCGGATTTCTTGGCATGTTCCGGAAGAAACGTGTGGAAGTGATTGCGGCGGTCGATGAGGCATCCAAAAAACCGCCTGCACGCAGGCCGATACCGGCACGCACACCGGAGCCGGTACCGGCATCGGCTGCAGAAGAAGCGCCGGTTCTTTCGCCAACGCTGCCTCCCAGCGCAGTGCGTGAAAAGTACAATCACAATCCAGCTGCTGTTAAAACGCAGCCTCAAGCAGCGCCGGTATCTATTCCGATGGCGTCCGTCACCCAAATGTTAGACGCGCCTGCAGTTCGTGAAGCCCAGCATTCTTATGAAGGGCAGAGCGCCAAAGATACGCAAGCCGCAACTCTCGCGGCAGCCGTGCAGACGTTGGAAGCCAGGGATCATAAACAAGTGAAGGCTGAAACGTCTGCTCTGCTTGAGGAGCTTCGCTCCATGAAGGAAATGATGACCAAGATGGCCAAGCAGCAAACTTTTCGCAGCATGCCGGAGTCGGTGATGAAGTGGAGCCGGCGTCTGGCGGAACAAGGTGTCGATCCCGCGTATGTGGAGCAGTTTGCCGAAGCCGTCAATCAGCAGCTCGGAGAGGCGAATCAGGCAGACGAAGCCGCTTCTTATGAGGCTGCGCGAACGGTGCTTCGCGACTGGCTGCAAGCTTCGCGCGGAAGCGGGTTCGATCCGGCCACCAGAATCGTACACTTTGTCGGCCCGACGGGAGTCGGCAAAACGACAACGATCGCCAAGCTGGCCGCAGAGCAATCTTTTACCTATCATCGCAGCGTCGGTTTGATTACTGCGGATACGTACCGCATTGCCGCTGTAGACCAGCTTCGAACATACGCCGATATTTTGGGCATACCTTTGGAAGTCGTATTTTCACCGAGTGAACTCACACGTTCATATAAGAAGCTGAGCGATCGAGACTTATTGTTCATGGACACGGCAGGCCGCAATTACCGCAATGAATTGTTCGTGTCGGAGGTGAACAGCCTGCTCGCGCCCGGTGAGCAGACGGAGACCGTGCTTGTGCTGAGCATGACCCATAAATACGGCGACATGAAGCTGATCGCCAATCAATTCGTCAAGTACGGCGTGAATCAGCTGCTGCTCACCAAATTCGACGAAACCGATTCTTTCGGTTCCATAGTCAACCTGGTGCGTGAATTCTCGTTCCAGATTTCCTACATCACGATCGGACAGACGGTTCCGGACGATATCAGGCGTTATGAGCCGGACGATTTGATCCGCCGGCTGCTGGGGGATCCGGCTTATGAATGATCAAGCGGAAGCGCTGAGGCACTTGGTTCATTCTCAGGACAGCCAGGAGGCCAAGACAACACGTGTCTTGACCGTCACGAGCGGTAAAGGCGGGGTAGGGAAATCGAACTTCACCCTGAATTTTGCAATGGCATTGCAAAAACGGGGATACAGCGTGCTGGTGTTCGATGCGGACGTCAGCTTTGCGAATATCGATGTTCTGCTCGGCACGCCGGCCAAATATAACTTGCTTCATCTGCTGAAAGGCGAGAAGACGATCTGGGAGATTATCCAGGTCGGACCGGACAATCTGCAATATATTGCCGGCGGCTCGGGTTTTCAAGATCTGGTCCGGTTAAGCGAGCAAGAGCTGGAGTATTTTGCTGCACAAATCGGCAAACTGAACGGCCATTTCGATTTCATCCTGTTCGATACGGGAGCGGGATTATCCAAAGAAACGGTGCGGTTCATCACCGCGGCGGAAGAAACGATTGTCGTCACCACACCGGAGCCCACTTCCATCACCGACGCTTACGCCTTAATCAAAATGCTGAAGTCGATGGGGCACGACATTTCTTTCCGGTTGGTCGTGAACCGTGTAACCGATGACAAGGAAGGCAAACAGACGGCGGATAACATCCGCCAAGTGGCGGACAAATATTTGGGACTGCAGCTTCCGGTGCTGGGCTTTATTCCGGATGACGCCAATGTGTCCAAAGCAGTGAAAAAGCAGACTGCATTGTCGGTGGCGTACCCCGATACTGCGGCGGTTCGCGGAATTGACCGGATTGCTGCGAACTTTTTGATGGAGCAGCAGGAAACTGGCGGTATGACGAACTTTTTTCAGCGGATAAAGAAATTGTGGGGCTGAGGAACTGCCGGCTAGCAGCGATATGTTAGATGCAAATCCGACGGAGTCCTAAGCAGCCGGGGAGGGGGAGCCAAATGCCGAAATATAACGTGTTGATTGTGGACGATTCCGCGTTCATGCGTAAGGTGTTCAGCGACGTGATCGCCGCAGACGCCGACTTCAAAGTATTGGCGACCGCCTCCAACGGTAAAGAGGGGCTGGAGCTCGCGCTCAAGCTGAAGCCGGACATCATTACAATGGATCTGGAAATGCCGCATATGAACGGCATCGAGGCATTGCGCCGCATCATGGCGGTTCAGCCGACTCCGGTTATCATGCTGTCGGCCGTAACGGACAATGGTACCCGCGATACCATCAGAGCGCTGCAATACGGAGCGGTAGATTTCATACATAAGACGGACGGCGCGCTGAAAAAAGGCAAGCATCAAGTCGGCGAACAGCTCCTGTCCAAATTGCATATCGCGTTGGAGACCGTCAGGGGCGGCACATTCCGAATGATGCCGGCCGTTGAGGACACAATGGCGCCATACAGGCAAGCGGAAACGACGTCTCCATCGGCGGCAGCGCCCAAGCCAGACACGTCGTCAAAGACTTGGAACGAAATGCCGCAGGATGGATCGTCATCGAGCTCGCTGCCGTTGCCTGAAATAAATATTGAGGCATCTGCTCTTACGCAAGCAGGACCAAGTCCACCTGTGCCGGAGAGACAGACAAGCACAGTTCCGGACAGCAAGGGTGCGGATGAGGAACGCCGGGTTACACGTCAGACTTCAACGGTTTTTACGCATCTTGTAGCTATCGGCGCTTCAACCGGAGGGCCTCGCGCGCTGCATGAAGTGCTTACGGGATTACCCGCCGATTTTCCGGCACCCGTCCTGGTCGTGCAGCATATGCCGCCCAAGTTCACCTTTTCGCTGGCTCAACGATTGGACAGCTTTTGCGGCATCGACGTTCGTGAGGCAGTGCACGGCGAGCTCGTTCAGACCGGCACGGCCTACATCGCTCCCGGCGGGCGGCATATGACCGTTGCCAAGCAGCGGGACGGAACTTTCCGCGTCATCTTGTCGGACGAGGCGCCGAAAAGCGGCCATAAGCCGTCGGTGGATGTCCTGTTCGAATCCTTGCTCGGACAGCGTCAACTGAAGCGGCATGCGGTGATCATGACCGGAATGGGCAGCGATGGAGCGAAAGGCATGAAAGCTCTCCAAGAGGACGGAGCGGCGACTACGATTGCGGAAGCGGAGCAGACGTGCGTCGTGTATGGGATGCCGCGTTCGGCAATGCAGCTGGGTGCCGTATCGCATTCTCTGCCGCTTCAAGCGATTGCTCCCGCTCTTGTACAAGAAATCAGCATCCTTAAGCGATGAATTTAGCTGCTGCAGATCAGCCAACCAGGAGGTATCCGGCTTGTGGATACGAATCAGTATTTATCCATCTTCATAGATGAGTCCAATGATCACCTGCAATCGCTCAACGAGAATATTCTTCGGTTGGAGCAGCAGCCTGACGATATCGATATCGTACAGGTCATTTTCCGTTCCGCGCATACGCTCAAGGGCATGTCGGCCGCGATGGGTTTCGAGGATCTTGCGTCGCTGACACACGAAATGGAGAATGTGCTGGATCTTGTCCGCAACGGCAAATTGAGCATGAACGACCACATGTTCGATGCCTTGTTCAGATGCTTGGACGCTTTGGAAGCGATGGTGCAAGACGTCATTAAGGGCGGCACGGGCAGCGGCGATGTTGCCGAATTGGTCGAGCGCTTGAAGTCCATTGTTACGGGAGATGCGGAAAATAATACTTCAGAGAGCTCTTCATCGGCATCTGCCGACATACCTGCGAATCTGATTCTGGATCAATTTCAATTATCCGTTCTCAGCCAATCGCTGGAAAGCGGCCATCGAGTCTATTACATAGAGGTCAAAGTTCAGGAGAATTGTATTCTAAAAGCGGCCAGGGCATATATGGTGTTCGACGTTTTGGAACGCAACGGGGAAGTGGTGAAAGCCCATCCGTCCGTTGAGGAGATCGAACAGGAAAAGTTCGGCAACAGCTTTGCCGTATACTACATTTCGCAAGTCGATGAAGCCGAGCTTCGCGACAGCATCTGCCGCGTATCGGAAATCGAGTCCGTAACGATCACAGCTGTCGATAAGAGCTCCCTTAGTGATGTAGCGCATTCCGAATCCTACCGGCAGCCGGCGGCAGATGCCGTGAAAGAAACGGCGGCGGCTTCCGCATCCGCTGCCGTCCTCCCGTCAACCGCAGTCATCCCTGCACGTTCCGCTGTTCCAGCGGCAGCCGGCGGGGGTGCTGCTGCAGCCCGTACCATTCGGGTGGATATCGAGCGGCTGGATTCTCTTATGAATCTATTAAGTGAGTTGCTGATCGACCGGGTACGTCTTGAGCAGCTGTCTTCGGAAGTGAAACGCGGCGATTTGACGGAGACGGTAGAGCACATGGCCCGGGTGAGTGCGGATTTGCAGAATATTGTGCTGAAGATGAGGATGGTGCCCGTTGACAGCGTATTTAACCGGTTCCCCCGGATGGTTCGGGACGTCGCGAAGTCTCTCGGGAAAAAAGTGGATCTTGTCATTACAGGAGCTGACACCGAATTGGACCGTACGGTTATCGATGAAATCGGCGATCCGCTTGTTCATTTGATTCGCAATGCCGTCGATCACGGGTTGGAATCCATATCGGAGAGGACAGCTGCAGGAAAACCGGAGACAGGAACCGTGCATTTGCGGGCTTACCATAGCGGCAATCATGTTTTCATTGAAATTGAAGAGGACGGCAAAGGGATCGATCGCGCCAAAGTGCTGCAAACGGCGGTCAAACGGGGAATTGTTCCTGCTGAGGAAGCTTCGTCACTTAGTGAAGACCAGGTGAATATGCTCATTTTCGCTCCGGGATTCAGCACGGCGGACAAAGTGACGGATCTTTCCGGACGGGGCGTGGGACTCGATGTGGTAAAGTCTAAAATTTCGTCGTTAGGCGGCGATGTGTCCGTTCAGACCAAACAGGGATCGGGCACCAAATTCACCATACAGCTGCCGCTTACTTTATCCATCATTGCAGCGATGCTGGTGAAGCTGGGTTCCGAGAAGTACGCTTTCCCTCTCTCCTCGATCATAGAAACCGGTTCGATCCGAAAAGCGGACATCAAATCGGTACACGGCAATTTCGTCACCGAATATCGCAGCTCCATCATCCCGGTCTTATCGCTGGCGGCTGTGGTTGATTCGCCGGGTTACAGAGAGGACAATGAAGCGGAGACGGAGATGCTCGTCATCCGTAAAGGGGACAAGCTGGCGGCTGTTCTCGTCGATGAGTTCATCGGACAAAACGAGATTGTGTTGAAGCCGCTGGGCGAATATTTGAGGAACCTGGATGTCGTATCGGGAGCCACCATTCTTGGAGACGGCCAAGTGGCACTCATTATCGATCCAAACACACTCATTAAATAATATACCGGGTTGATCAGGGGGGATTATCCATGGCAGAGGAAATGAAAGTGATCGTTTTTGCGCTTGGACGCGAAGAATACGGCATCGAGGTTGACAAAGTCCGCACGATTGAGCGAATGATGCCGATCACACGGGTGCCCAAAACGCCCGATTTTGTGAAAGGTGTCATCAATTTACGCGGAGTTGTCATTCCGGTCATCGATCTTCGCGGCCGTTTCGGTTTAGAGGAGACGGAGCCCGGCGACAATTCCCGGATCATTATTGTAGCTGCGGCCGATCTCGAGGTGGGCTTTATCGTCGATTCGGCCAACGATGTTATGGATCTGATGAGCGATACGATCGAGAATCCGCCGGAAGTGGTCGGAGGCGTCAAAGCTAAATACTTGAGCGGAGTGGCGAAGCTTGACGGCAACCGGCTTTTGATTTTGCTCAATTTGGCGGAAGTGCTGAACCGCAGCGAAATCATTCAACTCGAACGGGTGGTGGAGTAATCCGGTGAATCTATTTCTGAGCGATCCGGATTTCAAGATGGATGTGCTGCGTGAGGTAGGCAATATCGGCGCGGGCCATGCCGCCACCGCATTGTCTCAGCTGCTGGGCAAGCCGGTCGATATGAAGGTGCCAACCGTCAGTTTTCTACCTTTTGAGGACATTGCCGAGCGGCTTGGAGGGGTCGAAACAGTTGTCGTAGCGATCTTCTTGAGGGTAGAAGGAGACGCTCCGGGCAACATGTTCTTTATTCTCAAGCGAGAACCGGCACGGCGTCTGCTGCAGGGACTGCCTTGCTTGGAGGCCGCCGGCAGCGAAGATTATTCGGAATTGGAATTATCCGCCCTTAACGAAATCGGCAATATTCTGGCAGGGTCTTATCTGTCCTCATTGGCTGATTTCACGGGTTTACATATGTCCCCGACCGTACCCGCCATTGCAGTGGATATGGCGGGAGCGATCCTTAACTACGGCTTGCTGCAATTCGGCACGATGGGCGATGATGCTCTATTGATCGACACGGCATTCCTGGAAGGACCAAATCAAATGGAAGGACACTTCTTCCTCATCCCGGATCCGGAATCGTTCGAGAAACTGTTCAGCGCGTTGGGAGTGCCGTTGTAATGACAGAGGATGTGCTTATCAAGGTGGGAATGGCTGATTTAAACATTGCCGCCTGCGGCGCAGTTCTTAGAACGATGGGGCTTGGCTCATGCGTCGGCTTAACTTTGTACGATCCGTTGATCAACCTTGGAGGGATGGCGCACATCATGCTGCCTTCATCCGAGATTGCCAGGGATGGCCATTTGAACGCCGCGAAATATGCAGATACAGCGATACCCGCACTGTTGAAGCTGATGACAAATCATGGAGCGGCTGCGAGCCGGTTAGCGGCGAAACTGGCCGGAGGGGCGCAGATGTTCGCCTTGGCGTCCGGCGGCGATTCCATGCGGATCGGTCCGCGCAATGTGGAAGCCGTGAAGCTTGCATTGGAGAAATTCGGAATTCCTATCGCAGCGGAAGATACCGGAGGCCGCTACGGCCGTACGGTAGAATTGGACACCGGAAGCGGAGTGTACAGCATTCGCAGCGTGCAGTACGGGGTAAAGGAGATATAGCATGATCGGATCCTGGCGTTGGAATGTTCTGTTCGGCGGATTTGGCGCAATGCTCACCTTTTTGATTTCTCTGTCCAACAATCCTATCGGAACGACTTTTCTGCGCAGCATTTATGCACTTTTGACTTTTGCAATGATCGCATTCGTGGTGCGGCTTGCGCTTGGAGTATTGATGAGCCCGGCAATGATCCCGGCAGCGGGCCCGGGGGCGAGCAGTAACATAGCGGAAGGCTCGGAGGATGAACGGGGCGCGGTGCTGGATATGATGACCCCGGATGAAGACGATACGCTGTCGGAGTTAATGAAGGAACAATGGACGGACGGCAAGGGTCAGCCGCTCAAGGGATTCGAGCCGTTGCAGCCGAAGCGGCTGGTGTCTCTCGACAATCCCGATCCGGAGCAAGTTGTGCAGGCGATTCGTCGCCTGACGGACGAATAAGGAAGGTGAAGCAAGTATGGCCGATCAAAGTCGTTCCCGGTTGTCTCATGAGGATTTATGGCTCCGCTGGAAAGAAGACAATGATCCGGAGGCGAGAAAACAGCTGATCGAGCACTATTTGCCGCTGGTGGATTATGTGTCCGGTCGGATGGCCGTCGGATTGCCCAAGAATGTGACCAAAGACGATTTGGCCAGCAATGGTTCGATGGGTTTGATCGATGCCGTTGAGAAATTTGATTACCGGCGCGGCCTGCAATTTGAAACGTACGCATCCTGGCGGATCCGCGGTGCGATCATCGACGGCCTGAGGCAAGGAGACTGGGTCCCCCGCTCAGTGCGCGACAAAGCGAAAAAAATGGAGGACGCATACGCCGTCCTGGAGCAGAGAAATTTGCGTTCCGCGACGGATGAAGAAATTTGCGCCTATTTGAATATAAGCGAGAAAGAATTTCAACAGATGCTGCAGGAGGTTGCGGTTGCAGCGGTATGTTCGCTGGAGGATCCGATCCGGGAAGAAGAATCGGAAACAAGGCTCACCCTTCTCGTTGACGATAAAGCCGTAAATCCCGAGTCCAAAGTGCACGAAACCTATTTGAAAGATTCGCTTGTCTATGGAATTCAGAAATTAACGGAAAAAGAACGGACGGTCGTCTCATTATTCTATTATGAGGATTTATCGCTGAGCGAGATCGCCGAAGTCATGTCATTGTCTCCGTCGCGCATTTCCCAGCTTCATTCCAAAGCGATCCTGAGATTGAGAGGCGCTTTAGGCAAACACAAAGATCAACTGATGCAAAACGGCTGAAAGGGGGCGATACTTGTGCCTGGGAACGAAACCGGATCACTGGAAGAATGGATGCAGGTGTTGGTATCCGAAGATAAAATGCAAGCATTTTTAGTGTTCAGGTACGTGGAAGGCGTAATTAAATTAACGCCCCGCGAGCTGGAGCAATTTATTCTGTCAAAGGGAATCAAGTATGGACTGCAATCCGACACCGTATATCTGATTTCACAAAGGCCGCAGGATTTCTACTTGACACAAAATATTATTGCGGTGGGGCAGCCGCCTCGCAACGGGATTGACGGGTACATCAGTCTCGTATTCGATACGAAAGAACAGGGGCGCCGTCCGGCAGAGAGAGAAGACGGCACCGTCGATTATAAAGAATTGGTCAAGCTGGCCAACGTTAAAACCGGGCAGCTGATCGCCGAAAGAATACCTCCTCAGCCCGGAGCGCCGGGCAAAGCCGTAACAGGTGAAGATATCGCGGCGAAAGACGGGAAAGAGGCACATTTTAAAATCGGTAAAAATGTAGTGGTAAACCCTGAGAAGTCGGCCATGTACGCCGCAATTGACGGTCTTGTGACGCAAACGGAGAAGGAAAAGCTGAATGTGTTTCCCGTCTACGAAGTCAACGGCGATGTCGATTACAACACCGGTAATATCGACTTTGTGGGAACGGTGGTCATCCGAGGCAACATCCTGACCGGCTTCCGTGTCAAGGCTGCCGGAGACATTCGGGTGACGGGCGGAATTGAAGGTGCGGAAGTGGAGTCCGACGGGTCCATCGAGATCGCCGGCGGCGTGATCGGCAGCAATAAGGGTTATGTCAAAGCCGGCCGGAATATCAAGTGCTCGTTCATACAGGAAGGAAACGTATACGCAAGCGAAGATGTGACGGTGATGCAGAGCATTATGCACTCCAATGTGCGCGCCGGCCGCAACGTTCTGTGCACCGGCGCCAAAGGATTGATTGTAGGCGGGGTCGTTCAAGCGGGAGAACGGGTAACGGCGAGGATGATCGGCAACACGATGTCGACGGCGACGGCGGTAGAGGTCGGGGTGCGTCCCGAGCTGAGGCAAGAGCTGAGCGATCTGCGGAGCTCGCTTCGGCAATTGAACGAGAGCCAGGACAAAACCGATAAAGCTCTGGCGATGCTGGATCAGATGGCTGCCATCTCACAGCTTTCTGCGGATAAGCTTGCTCTTCGCAGCAAGCTGTCGGCTACCAAGCGCCAGACGATCGAGGAACTGGGCATCGTCAAGGAACGGATTCTCGAAATCGAAAAGACGCTCGAAGACGCTTCAACGTCAAGAGTGGATGCGGTTCATACGCTATGGGGCGGAACGAAAATCGTGATCGGCCGATACACCCGTTTTATCAAAGACGCTACGCAAAGGGTGTCCCTCCGTTTCTCGGACGGCGATATCATCATGGTCCCTTATAATTAGCAGATAGAATCGTTTCGTTATCCTGCCTGTGACGAGGTGAGACGCCGTGAGTTACAAATCAATCGATCTGCAGGTTTCGATTCCCCGGTCGGCGGAGTTAACTCCGCTTCAGCATCAGCAGCAGCAGCGCCCGGCCACGGAACAATCGCTGCTAGGCGAACAGACGGTGAAAGATGCCGAGCGGCAGGCGAAGCGCAGTCCGAAAACGGCGGAATCCACCGGTAACGGCGGGATTACGGAGCGGCAGCCCCGCAATCGGAACGGTCAGTCTTCACAACATAAGAAACAGCGCCATGAGCGAGCTTCGGAGGACACAGCCTCCGCCGTGCATCCATACAAAGGGAAGCATATCGATTTCATGGGCTGAACAGCACGGCAAGAAAGGAGTGTTAGCGTGGGTCCATGGTTAAGCCTTGTACTGCTGGGTACAGCCATTGCGGGATATGCCTGGATGATGCCGAGACCGACGGGCGGCGGCAAAGAACCTGAATTCGCCGCGGAAGCGGCTTATGACCGGCTGTTGGAGGATTTGGAGAATGAAAACCGGGAGCTTGTCGACGCGGTCGCCAAGTTCAAGCGGGAGCAGGACGATACCGTTCAGAAGCTGAACCGGCGGGTTATGGAAATGGAGCAGCAATTAAAGGATTTGCAGCAGAGATCTTCAGATAACGCAGTAATCGCGATCGAGAAGCCCGCGGAGCCGGCTGCGGCTAAAGCGGCTCAGCCGGAAGCGAATACGGCTGTTCAACCGGCATCGGTTATCGCTGATGAGGACACGTCAGCACCCCTCACGCTTGATGAAATATCGCTGCCTCCCACAACCGTTCGCGGGCGGTACCCGGAGCTGATGACTTTGCATGATAGAGGCAGATCCGTTGATCAGATCGCTAAGGCAATGAGGCTGAACAAAGGAGAGGTGCAGCTCATACTGCAGCTCGTGCGCCGGGAGGAAGAACAGCATGCGTAAACATCGCAGTTGGCTGATGGGACTGGGTATCGGACTGATCCTCGGCGCCTCGATGCTCAAAGTAATGCTTATCGGCAAAGAACAGGCCGAGATGGTCGCCGGACAGGAACCGATCAGCCGCGAGCGGCTTCAAGCGGAAGCGAAAATGGCGGGTTTTGTTCTTCTGCCTGTGAATGAGAAGAGATATACCCAACAGGAATTGGACGCGAAGATTGCCGCAGCGGCTTCTTCGAACAATAACAAAGCGAAGCCTGCTGCTCCCCCGGCCAAACAGGGCAAAGAACCTCGGATCGTGACCTTAAATGTCCGCAGCAATATGACGTTATCGATCGTGGCCGAGGAGCTGCAGAAACATGGAGTTATTGAGGACGCAGGCGACTTTATGGAGAAAGCGGAGTCCATTGAGAAGAAGCTGAAAATCGGAACCGCCGTGTTCATCGGTAAACCCACATATAAGCAGATTATGACCGAACTGACCCGCAGCAAAGATTGAGCTGCGGGTTTTTATTGCGCCAAAAGCAACCGAACTTCCATTTGGCAGGTAAAATAGAGAAACTCAGTTCCTTTAATTTCGCTGACAAAAGTCTAACTGCCTGCTGACAGGTGAAATCGCCTGAAACATTGCGCCTGGGTTGCCAATGTGGTATATTATCTTTCGGTGTAAAAAAACACACGCTTTTCAATTTCGTCAACGGTGCTCTGTAAGGAGTTTTGGCGAAAGATGCGAGAAGCGGCGGAGATTCACCAAAAACCATTAGGAGGAACACGAACATGGCAGTCATTTCCATGAAGCAACTGCTTGAGGCAGGGGTACATTTCGGTCACCAGACACGTCGTTGGAACCCGAAAATGGATAAGTACATCTTTACCGAGCGTAACGGGATCTACATTATCGACCTGCAGAAGACGGTTAAGAAAGTCGACGAGGCTTACAACTTCGTTCGCCAGCTCGGAGAGCAAGGCGGTACGATGCTGTTCGTCGGCACGAAGAAACAAGCTCAAGATTCCGTTAAAGAGGAAGCTGAGCGCAGCGGCATGTACTACATCAACCAACGTTGGTTGGGTGGTACGCTGACTAACTTCTCCACGATCCAAAAGCGGACCGATCGTCTGCATCAGTTGGAGAAATGGGAACAAGACGGCACTTTCGAAGTGCTGCCTAAGAAAGAAGTTATCATTCTCCGCAAAGAGAAAGATCGCCTCGAGAAATTCCTCGGCGGCATTAAAAATATGCGTAAATTGCCGGACGCGTTGTTCATCATCGATCCGCGCAAAGAACGTATCGCGGTTGCAGAAGCCCGCAAGCTGGGCATTCCGATCGTCGGTATCGTTGATACGAACTGTGATCCGGATGAAATCGATTACGTTATCCCTGGTAACGACGATGCGATCCGTGCCGTTAAGCTGTTGACAGCTAAGATGGCAGACGCAATCGTAGAATCCCGCCAAGGCGAAGAGACAACGGCTTAATTGCCGATGCATAAGCAATAACACAAACAAAGGGTGGTCAGAAGAGAACCTTCTCACCGCCCTTTTTTTGAAAACATAATAATGACCTCCCAGGGCTGGAAGAAGCCGCGAGGGAGCATGAATATTAGGAGGAATCCACGTGGCAGTTAATGCAGCAGACGTTAAAGCACTCCGCGAGAGAACCGGAGCAGGTATGTTGGATTGTAAGAAAGCTTTGGAGGAAGCGGGCGGCGATTTGACGAAAGCCGGAGAGCTTCTCCGTGAGAAAGGCCTCGCCGCGGCAGCTAAGAAAGGCGACCGCATCGCTACTGAAGGTATCGTTGAATCTTACATCCATGGCGGCGGACGGATCGGCGTTCTCGTTGAAGTGAACTGTGAGACCGACTTCGTCGGCAAAACCGAACAGTTCCGTACATTCGTCAAGGACATCGCTATGCATATCGCAGCGGCCAACCCGAAATTCCTGAGCCGTGAAGAAGTGTCCCAAGCCGAGCTTGACAAGGAAAAAGAAATTCTCCGCAACCAAGCGCTTAATGAAGGCAAGCCGGAGAAAATCGTCGACAAAATGGTCGAAGGCCGCATGAACAAATACTATGAGGAAAATTGCCTCATGGAGCAAAGCTTTGTCAAAGATCCGGACAAAACCATTACTACGCTCTTGAACGAGAAAATTTCCGCGATCGGCGAAAAGATTTCCATCCGCCGCTTTGCTCGGTTTGAGCTTGGTGAAGGCTTGGAGAAAAAAGTGGACAACTTCGTCGAAGAGGTTATGGCCCAGGCGAAACTATAAGCATGAATCCAATTCGGGAACACTGTGTGTTCCCTCTTTTTTAAACCAGACATGATGGAGGTACTAACGTTGGAGCGTCCCGTCTATAAACGCGTAGTGTTAAAGGTAAGCGGAGAGTCGTTATCGGGAACGAACGGTTACGGCATTGACGCACAGACCATCTTGTCGATTGCGGAGCAGATCAAGGAAGTTATCGAACTGGGTGTTGAAGTGGCGATCGTGTGCGGCGGCGGCAACATATGGCGCGGCATTGCGGGCAGCCAGAAGGGGATTGACCGCGCTACTGCCGACTACATGGGCATGCTGGCGACCGTCATGAACTCGCTGGCGCTGCAAGACGCATTGGAGCAAATGGATGTGCCGAGCCGGGTGCAAACCTCAATCGCCATGCAGCAAATAGCAGAGCCGTACATTCGCCGCAGGGCGATCCGCCATCTGGAGAAAGGCCGGGTCGTCATCTTCGCAGCCGGTACCGGGAACCCGTTCTTCTCGACGGATACGACCGCAGCATTGCGCGCAGCGGAGATTGAAGCCGAGGTCATTCTGATGGCCAAGAACAAAGTGGACGGCGTGTACAGCGCTGACCCGTTCAAAGATGCCTCAGCCGAAAAGTTTGAGCAGCTGACTTATATGGATGTATTGAACAAGAATCTCGGTGTTATGGATTCTACCGCTTCCTCGCTTTGCATGGATAACAATATTCCGCTTCTCGTGTTCGCGATTACCGAGAAAGGAAACATTAAACGTGCCGTAATGGGTGAGAAGATCGGCACGATTGTAAAGGGGAGTTTCGACTAATGCCTCAAGAAATTAAGAAGAGTGCCGAAGAGCGCATGGAGAAAGCATTAACAGCACTGAAGCGCGACTTGTCAACGCTCCGCGCCGGACGCGCATCCGGAGCTATGCTGGATCGTGTGCAGGCAGATTATTACGGTACTCCGACTCCGGTGAACCAATTAGGCTCCATCAATACGCCGGACTCCCGTACGCTGATCATCCAGCCCTGGGATAAGTCGGCCTTGGCTGCAATCGAAAAGGCGATTCTGAAATCCGATCTTGGTTTGACGCCGGCGAACGACGGATCGATCATCCGCATCAATATCCCGCCGCTGACGGAAGAGCGCCGCGCCGACTTGGCCAAATCGACAAAGAAGTTCGGCGAAGACGCGAAAGTGGCCATCCGCAACATCCGAAGAGACGCGAATGACGACATCAAGAAAAAAGAAAAAGGCGAAATTTCCGAAGACGAATCGCGCCGTCACCAAGAGGACGTTCAGAAAATGACGGATCGCTATGTATCCGAAGTAGACAAAATTCTGGCCGCAAAAGAAAAAGAAATCATGGAAGTTTAATTGAATTTTGCACGGCCCCTCCGACAGGTGGGGTTTATTCTCTTTCGTTTTGGATGCAAGATGCTGACGACCGACCGCGAACGCTCGCGCCGCTATATCGGTCTGGCGGATGTGACGAGCTTCGCTCGCACTTAGGGGGAAGACACATGAGTAACCGTTTCGTCGGCAGGTGGCTCCGTAAGCTGGGTTTCGGGGTTTCCACATCAAAAAGCCACGAAAGTACGCCGGCAGAGACAGAGAGTGAACCGGCGGAGGACAATATTCCTGAGCACGTGGCGATTATTATGGACGGGAACGGACGTTGGGCCAAGGAACGGGGCCTGCCCCGAATCGCGGGCCATCACAACGGAATGAAAACGGTCAAACGGATTACGAAAGCCGCCGATCGGATCGGTGTCAAGGTTTTGACCTTATATGCTTTTTCCACGGAAAATTGGAAACGGCCTAAAGCGGAAGTTGAATTCCTGATGAAGCTGCCGCAGGAATTTTTGTCGTTGGAGCTGGACGAGCTCGTCGAGAACAACGTCCAAGTGAGAATGATGGGCCGGCTCGACTTGCTGCCAAGCCATACATTGACCGCAGTCGAGGAGGCGGTGCGCCGCACCGAGAATAATAGCGGTCTGATTCTTAACTTCGCGCTGAATTACGGAAGCAGGATCGAGATGGTAGATGCGGCCAAGGAGCTGGCCAGGCAAGCGGCGGCCGGCAAGCTGAATCCGGAGGATATCGAGGAAGAAGACTTCAACCGCTGCCTGCTCTCCGCGGGTTTGCCGGATCCGGACCTCTTGATCCGCACAAGCGGCGAGCTGCGTTTGAGCAATTTCATGCTCTGGCAGCTGGCTTACAGTGAATTCTGGTTTACCGACGTTTATTGGCCGGAGTTCACCGAACAACATTTATTCGACGCCATCCGTGAATATCAGCGGCGTGCGCGCCGGTACGGAGGGCTGTGACGACATGAGACAGCGGTTAATTACCGGGATCGCAGCCGGTGCCGTGTTTCTCGGTTTCCTGGTTGCCGGAGGCTGGTGGTACAGCGGTCTGCTTGTGCTGTTAGCCATTATCGGCTATTGGGAATTCGTGAGACTCAACGGACAACAATGGACACGCTGGGATGTGCTGCTCGCTTTTGCGGCGCTCGTATTGATCACGCTGCCTAAGCTCCCGTTTGGCTGGGACATTCCGTCGTTGCTGGCCGTGTGCTGGCTGTTGATGTTTGCGCTGCTTGCGTCAACGGTGTTCAGTAAAAACCGGATTCAACTGGAGCACGCGGCCGTGCTGTTTTTGGGAGTCGTATATGTAGGCATAGGTTTTCGCTATATGGCGATTACTCGTGATCTGGAGCACGGAATCTTCTGGGCGGCTTTGTTATTCGCATGCATTTGGGCATCGGATGCCGGTGCTTATTTCGTGGGCAAGGCGATCGGCAGAACCAAATTATGGCCGGCCATCAGCCCTAACAAAACAGTCGAAGGAGCCGTCGGAGGCCTCGTTATATCCATCGTTACAGCGCTTATCTTCGCTTACTGCCGGCCGGACTCGCTCGGCTGGCTGCAAGCCGCCGCGATCGGTTTGGCTGCAGCGGCAGCAGGCCAGCTCGGCGATTTGATACAGTCCGCTTACAAAAGGTTTCGCGATGTGAAGGATTCAGGCGATTTGCTGCCCGGGCATGGCGGAGTGCTGGATCGCACCGACAGCTGGCTGATCGTATTTCCATTGGTCCATATGCTTGGACTTTTGACGACAGCTGGTTGATCGGCAGTTACATATAGCATAAAGATCGGAGGGTCGCCCATGAAAAAAGTTGCTGTGCTTGGAAGTACCGGGTCGATCGGCACGCAAACGCTGGATGTCATTTCACGCGACCCCGAGGCTTATGAAGTCGTCGGCTTGGCGGCGGGGTCTAACGTGGACAGGCTGCTTCAGCAAATACATGATTTTCGTCCCAAGCGTGTTTCAGTCGGTACCAAGCAGTTGGCGGACCAGCTTCAATCCCAAGTGCCGGCCGGTGTGCGCGTCGGTTATGGGGAGGAAGGCTTGGTGCAAGTCGCAGCCGGTTCCGGCGCCGACTATGTCGTCTGCGCTCTGATCGGCAGCATGGGACTCACTTCTACACTCGCCGCCATTGAAGCGGGAGCGGATATCGGCCTCGCAAACAAAGAAACACTCGTATCAGCCGGCCACATCGTCATGCAGCGAGCCAAGGATAAAGGAATTTCGCTGCTGCCGGTAGACAGTGAGCACTCTGCTATTTTCCAATGTTTAAACGGTGAAGACCGCAAGTCGGTTAAAAGGCTGGTGCTCACCGCATCAGGCGGAAGTTTCCGCGACCGCTCGCGCAATGAGCTGCGGGATGTGACGGTAGAAGATGCGCTCAAGCATCCGAACTGGAGCATGGGCGCCAAAATTACGATCGACTCGGCTACAATGGTGAACAAAGGTCTTGAAGTGATCGAAGCGCATTGGTTATTCGGCTTGCCGTACGATCGGATCGATGTCGTCATTCATCCGGAGAGCATTGTTCACTCCATGGTCGAATTCGCAGATACAAGCGTCATGGCGCAGCTCGGCAACCCGGACATGCGGGTCCCGATCCAGTACGCCCTGACGTATCCGGAACGCCGGGTTTCCCCGGCTTCGCCGCTTGATCTGCTCTCCAGAGGTACGCTCAATTTCCGCGCGATGGACTTCGATCGTTACCCGGCCCTGCGGCTCGCCTATGAAGCGGGCAGAAGCGGCGGGACGGCGACCACAGTATACAACGCTGCGAATGAAGTGGCAGTCGCCCGATTTTTGCGGGGGGACATTCCCTTTTTGGCGATAGAACAAATCATTGAAAAAGTTTTGAACCGACATACAGCTTCCGCATTCCCGGATCTCGGCCTTATTCATGAAACGGACCAATGGGCGAGGCGGGAGGCGGCATCGTTGTAATTAAGCGCAGCCCTGTATTCTCTTGTAACGGCTCGGAGAATAATGTTAATCTAAGGACAGCCGTTCGCGGTGCAAAGGGGTTGGAATAATGCAAACGATTCAGGTCATTTTATTGACCGTGCTTATGTTCTTTTTGCTTGTCTCGCTTCATGAATGGGGACACTTCTATTTCGCCCGCCGGGCAGGAATTCTGGTGCGCGAGTTCGCCATCGGGTTCGGCCCTAAGCTGTTCTCTATAAAAAGAGGGGAAACCCGTTATACGCTGCGTCTTCTTCCGATCGGCGGATTCGTGCGCATGGCCGGAGAAGATCCGGAAGTGGTCGAACTTCAACCGGGGCAGACCATTGCCGTTCGCAGCAAGGACGACTTGGTTACCCGAATGTACCTCGATCGTCTGGATGAGCGTGCTCAATCGATTCGCGGCGAAGTGAAATCCGTAGATTTGGAAAAAGACTTGCATGTTACACTCGATGTGGATGGAGATATTCAGCGGCTTCCCGTTCATCCGCAAGCGTTGATCATCGCCCGGGGAAGGGAAACGCAAATCGCGCCGGCGGATCGTCAGTTCGGCAGCAAACCGGTTGGCAAAAGGGCTTTGGCCATCGTGGCCGGACCGGTTATGAACTTCATCCTCGCTTTTGTACTGTTCGTGCTATTCATCGTATTGCAAGGTGTGCCGGTTGAAAACTCCTCCAAAGTGTTTATCTCCAAAGTGGTGGCCGGCAATCCGGCGGCTCAAGCGGGGCTGCAAAAGGGAGACTTGGTGAAATCCGTTAATGGAGAATCCATTGGCGGCGACGTGCAGGTTTTTATTGAGAAAATCGGCGCTTCCGCAGGCAAACCGATGAAATGGGTTGTCGAACGCGAAGGCGTGGACGTTCCGATCACGGTTACCCCGACCGCGGAAGGCAAAGTCGGCATTTATCCGATCGGGGAGATGAGAAACCCGAGCTTTATGGAGACGATGCGTTTTGCCGGCGTCGCAATGGTGGACATGACGGAGCGGATATTCGAGGGCTTCCGGAAGCTGATTTTCGGCGAGTTCAAGCTTGACGATCTCGGCGGGCCGGTGAAGACCACGCAATTGACGATGGAAATCGCCAGGGAAGGACTTCCGCAGCTTACTTATTGGGCAGGGCTGCTCAGTTTGTATCTCGGTATATTTAATCTTCTGCCGATTCCGGCGTTGGACGGAAGCCGTCTTTTGTTCCTTGGACTGGAAGCGCTCAGGGGACGTCCGATCGATCCGAGCCGTGAAAGTATAGTGCATTTTATCGGGTTTGCCATGCTCATGCTGCTTATGATTGTGGTTACCTATAACGATATCGTAGGATTGATCAGCAAATAAGCCGTTGTTAAGGGTGGAGGAGAATCATGTCGAAGGACAAAGGATTTGTAACGGAAATAACGCCGCAAAGCGAGGATTTTTCCCGTTGGTATATCGACGTCATCAAAAAAGCCGAGCTTATGGATTACTCGCCGGTTCGCGGCTGTATCGTGTTTCGTCCGGACGGTTATGAGCTTTGGGAGAACATGCAGCGGGAATTGGATCAGCGGTTTAAGGATACCGGGCACCGGAACGCCTACTTCCCTTTGTTCATCCCCGAGAGCTTCTTCCAGAAGGAGAAGGAGCATGTCGAAGGATTTAATCCCGAGCTCCCTTGGGTAACGGAAGCGGCCGGCGAGAAGCTGGAAGAACGGCTCGCCATTCGTCCGACATCGGAGACGATGTTCGGCCATATGTATGCCAAGTGGATTAACTCTTATCGCGATTTACCGCTGCTCATCAACCAATGGGCGAACGTCGTCCGCTGGGAGAAAAGAACGCTGCCGTTTTTGCGGACAAGCGAATTTCTATGGCAGGAAGGCCACACTGCGCATGAAGATGAAGCGGATGCCCGCAAAGAAACGATGACGATGCTGGATGTATATACGCAGTTCGTGGAGAATGTTCTCGCGATCCCTGTTATTAAAGGGCAAAAAACGCCGTCCGAGAAATTCGCGGGTGCCGTGGACACTTTCTCCATCGAAGCGATGATGAAAGACGGACGAGCCGTACAAGCGGGTACTTCTCATTATATGGGTACCAACTTCGCCGTCGCGTTTGACATCAAATATTTGGACCGTGAGAATACACAGCAGTTCTGCCATACGACCTCGTGGGGAGTAAGCACGCGTTTGATCGGTGCGTTGATTATGGTGCACGGCGACGACCGTGGACTTGTTATGCCGCCGAAGGTAGCGCCGACGCAAGTCGTGATGATTCCGATCGGCCCGCCGAAAACACGCGAGCAGGTGATCGGCAAGACCGACGAGCTTTATGCCCAGCTTAAAGCTGCCGGCATCCGCGTGCGAGTGGACGACCGCGCCGACGTATCGCCGGGCTGGAAGTTTAACGAATACGAGATGAGAGGCATTCCACTTCGTCTCGAGCTCGGACCTCGCGACTTGGAGAACGGCCAATGCGTACTGGTATCCCGTGTAAGCGGCGAGAAGAAATCCGTAGCATTGGACAACCTGGTCGCCGAAGTTCAAGCGTTGCTTGCGCAAATTCACACTGAAATGTACGATCGCGCCCTTGCTTTCCGTGAAGAAAATTTTTACTCAGTAGATTCACTGGATGAGTTCAAATCCGCTATGGAAGAGAAACGCGGATTCGCTCTAGCCGGCTGGTGCGGATCAGAGGCGTGCGAGAGCCAAGTGAAGGAAGAAACCGGAGCGACCAGCCGGAACATTCCGTTCGAGCCGGCTCAGACGAAGAGCACTTGCCTCGTATGCGGGGACGCCGCTAAACATACAGTGGTATTTGCCAGAGCCTATTGATTGCAGACTGCCTCTCGCGGGGTTATGCCCCGTCGAGGCAGTTTTTTATTGAACTCTTCTATTGAAGGCAGATAGTTGATGGGGTAAAATAATAGACAGCAAGTTTTAATAGCTTCTGATTGAAAAAGGAGCCCGGGTGCAAGCAGCATCTAACCCTTTTTCGCGGAAGCTTTTGTATTTATGGGACATGGAGAGGAAAGTGACGATGCAGCCGACGGAAGATCAAAGAAAGCGGTTCGAGGTGCTGCTGCAGCAGGCGCAACTGCCTGTCGAATGGGTCGAGCAACATTTTCAGGACGGATACATAAAGCAATTGGAAATCAGTCGTTCCCGCAAGGAATGGACTTTTCATATCGGGAAAAGCGAGCTGCTGCCGGCCTCCATTTATGTTGGTTTTACCGAGAAGGTCAAGGAAAAGCTTGGTCATCACGCCGACATTCGCAAAGTGATCGTGTACGCGGAGAGTGTGCTCACAGAGAATATTTTCAAGAGTACTGGTCATGTTTTCGTAGATGGATGCAGCAAGAATTCGCTTCGGTCAACGGCTGGCTCGCGAAAGCCCGCATGGAGGCGGAAGGCGATCTGGCGACCGTTATTCTGCTTGACGAGATGGGACTGGAGCTGGCCCGCAAAAAAAAATGTCGACACGCAGGCCGCCCGATTTTTCGAGGAGAGATTCCAACGCACGATCAGGGTGAAATTGATCGCAGGCGAGTCCCGTCAAGAGGCTTACAATCAATTCGCGCAAAAAATCGAGCAGGAATCGCACGAAGCCATTCAGCAATTGATGATCAGCTCCCGCGAGGAAGCGGCGGCGAACGAAGGCGAAGCGCCGCAAACGCTGCAGCACGGCTATGATATTAAGGATATGCCGGTGCCGATCGAACAGATCCGTGAGGAAGAGAAGAAGGTTACGATTCAAGGCGCGATATTCAGTTTGGAAGTGAAGGAGCTTAAAAGCGGGAGCACGCTTTACACCTTCAACGTGACGGATTTTACCGACTCCTTGGCCATAAAGCTGTTCGCTAAAAATAAAGAAGATAACAAAATGTTCGGCCTGCTTTCCAACGGGAAATGGGTGAAGCTGAGAGGCAAGGTCGAATATGACCGTTTCTTGAACCCGCCTGAGCTGATTATGTTTCCAAGCGACATGCGTGAAGTGCTGCCGCCGGCGGAACCTAAGGATGATGCCGCGGACAAACGGGTGGAGTTTCATTTACATACCACTCTCAGCACGATGGATGCGGTAACTCCCGTAGATACTTATATTAAAACCGCCGCAAGATGGGGGCATAAAGCGGTAGCCGTCACCGATCACGCCAATGTGCAATGTTATCCGGACGCGGCGAAAGCAGGCAAAAAGCACGGCATTAAAGTACTGTTCGGCGTTGAGGCCAATGTCGTGAACGATGCGATCCCGATGGTGCTCAATCCGCGTCCGCAAAACTTGGCCGAGGCGACTTATGTCGTATTTGACATTGAGACGACCGGTCTGTCCGTCGTAAACAATAAAATCATCGAGCTCGCAGGCGTGAAAATAAAGGACGGCCAGGAAATCGGACGATTCGCCACTTTTATCAATCCGCATGAGCCTATTCCTTATAACATTCAGCAGTTAACCAACATTAACGACGAGATGGTTAAGGACGCTCCTGAGCTGGAGCCGAAGCTGAAAGAGTTTATCGAGTTTATCGAAGATGCCGTCTTGGTCGCCCATAATGCCCGTTTCGATAACGGATTTATGCAGGAGGCCTGCAAGCGGCACGGTCTGCCGCCGATTCAGAATCCTGTGCTCGATACGCTGGAATTGGCACGTTATCTTCATCCGACTATGAAAAATCACCGTTTGAACACATTGTCCGACCTTTATAAGGTTTCGCTGGAGAACCATCACCGGGCCATCGATGACACCATCGCATTGGCAGGTGTGTTGGCCGGGCTGCTGAAGGACGCGCAAGCGCGCGGAGTAACGGAACTGCACAATCTGAACGAGGTCAACGAGAACAGCTGGAAGACGACACGTCCGTTCCACTGCGGGATCTACGCGCTGAACGCGGCCGGCAAGAAAAACCTTTTTAAACTGATCTCCTTATCCCATACCGAATTTCTCAATCGTGTCGCCTGCATTCCGAAAAGCAAGCTGATCGAGCTGCGGGAAGGACTGCTGGTCATATCCGGCTGTGAAAAAGGCGAGCTGTTCGAGACGGTGCTGAACAAATCGGAGGACGAGGCGGCGGAAGTGGCCGCGTTCTATGACGTATTGGAAGTTCAGCCGCTCGATTTCTATATGCATTTGCTGGACAAAGGATTGGTAGGCAGCCGTGCGGAACTGGAAGAGGCGCTTCGCCGCATCGTGCGGATCGGTGAGAAGCTGGGCAAACCCGTAATCGCTACGGGTAACGTCCATTACCTGACTCCTCGCGAGAAATTATTCCGCGATATTACGATTCACGGCATAACCGGGTTCAGTCCGCTGAAGGATCAGCGCAAACCGGACGCCCATTTCCGAACGACCAATGAGATGCTGGAGGCGTTTCAGTTTCTCGGTAAGGATAAAGCATATGAAGTCGTGGTCACGAACACATCCGAGCTGGCCGACCGCTTCGAACCATTTGATATGTTTCCGAGCGCCGGCGGACCAACCGACAACGGCTTGTTTTCTCCGATCATTGAGGGCGCCGACGAAGAAATACGTGAAACCTGTTACGCAACGGCCAGATCGATGTATGGGGATGAGCTGCCGGACGTGGTGGTGCAGCGGCTCGAGAAGGAACTTGTCCCGATCATCAAATACGGATTCGCCGCCAACTATCTCATATCCGAAAGGCTTGTCAAGAAATCCAACCAGGACGGCTATCTCGTGGGATCGCGGGGATCGGTCGGCTCCTCGGTTGTCGCCACTTTCCTCGGCATATCGGAAGTAAATCCGCTTCCTGCCCACTATCTGTGCCGGAATCCGGAATGCAAGCACAGCGAATGGTTTTTGGACGGAAGCGTGCCGAGCGGTTTTGATATGCCGGACAAATCATGTCCGAATTGCGGCACGATTATGAGAGGCGAAGGGCAGGATATACCGTTCGAGACGTTCCTCGGGTTCAAGGGCGACAAGGTTCCCGATATCGACTTGAACTTCTCCGGAGAATATCAGCCGCATGCGCATAATTATACGAAAGTGCTTTTCGGGGAGAAGAACGTATTCCGCGCGGGCACGATCGGTACGGTGGCGGAAAAAACGGCGTTCGGATTCACCAAGAAATACGAGGAGCATCACGGCAAATCATGGCGGGGAGCGGAGGTTAACCGGCTGGCAGCGGGCTGTACCGGCGTCAAGCGCAGCACCGGCCAGCATCCCGGCGGTATTGTCGTTGTTCCGGATTACATTGAAGTTGAAGATATCACTCCGGTGCAGTATCCGGCCGACGATAAATCTTCGGAGTGGAAGACGACGCATTTTGATTATCATGCCTTCGACGCCAATCTGCTCAAGCTTGATATTCTCGGCCACGATGATCCGACGATGATGCGGATGCTCCAGGATTTGACCGGTGTGGATCCGACCACGATTCCGATGAACGATCCGAAGGTCATGAGCTTGTTCAATTCAGTTGACGCGCTGGGGGTGACGCCGCAGCAAATTCGTTCTCCGGTGGCCACGTTCGGGGTTCCGGAGATGGGGACCCGATTCGTCCGGCAGATGCTCGAGGAGACGAAGCCGTCCTCGTTTGCGGACTTACTGCAAATATCGGGGCTTTCTCACGGTACCGGGGTTTGGCTGGGCAACGCGCAGGAGCTGATCAAGAACAACACGTGCAACATCAAAACCGTAATCGGCTGCCGTGACGACATCATGTTATTTCTAATATATAAGGCGGGGATGGACGCTTCGCTGGCGTTCAAAATTACGGAAAGCGTGCGGAAAGGGAAAGGGCTGACTCCCGAGTGGATCGATGAGATGAAGCGGTGCAAAGTACCGCAATGGTATATCGATTCCTGCCTGCGCATTGAGTACATGTTCCCGAAAGCCCATGCCGCAGCCTATGTCATTTCAGCGGTACGGACGGCATTTTTCAAACTTTATTATCCGATCCAATATTATGCGACTTACTTCTCCGTACGTGCGGCCGACTTTGACGTCGAGGTGTTCTGCCAAGGATACGACGCAATTCTGAAGCTGCTGCTCGAGATTGAGCAGAAGGGCTTTCAGGCCACCACCAAAGAGAAAGGCATGATCTCGATTCTGGAAATGGGGCTGGAGATGACCGCGCGCGGGTTCAAGTTCAAGACGATTGATCTTTACAAGTCCGATGCCACAAGATTCATAATCGAGGATGAGGCATTGATTCCTCCTTTCGCGGCCATTGCCGGAGTCGGCGACAATGCCGCCCGCAATATTGCTGCGTCCCGGGAGGAAGGGGACTTTTTATCCATTGAAGACTTCCAGCAGCGTTCGAAAGCGAGCAAGACGATTGTGGACATTCTGACAGGCTTGGGATGCTTCCGGGGCATGCCGGAGTCCAATCAGCTCATGCTGTTCTAGGTCTGAGACGGCGCGGTTCAGGGAAAGTGATGGTTGCCAGCATCTTGAAGGTTATGGTATATTATTTTTGGTAATCATGTGGATATCACTGTCTGCAGAAGAGTGGGGAAACCCACTCTTTCCGTTTTGTCAACGGGTCTTTAGGTTTAACAAGAGTGCAGCGATCCATTTGAAGCATCGGGAGGTTGACCATTGTGAGCGCACCGAAAATGAAGTCCATCGTCGAGAGCTTCGCGGCTCCCTACCTCGAGGAGAACGGTTTTGAACTGGTGGATGTGGAGTACGTGAGGGAAAGCAGCAACTGGTTTTTGCGCGTATATGTGGACAAGGAGGGCGGCATCGATATCGACGATTGCGGCCGTATTTCCGAATTCATCAGCGCCAAGCTGGATGAGCTGGATCCGATCTCTGACGCATACTTTCTGGAGGTCAGCTCGCCAGGTGCGGAACGTCCGCTTAAGAAGGCGGAGGACGTCGCCAAAGCGGTCGGCGAACATGTATTCGTTACGACCTATGAACAGATTGACGGGGCCAAAGAGTTTGAAGGACGGCTTGAAGGGTTTGACGGGGACACGCTTACGATTACCGTCGGACGCCGCAAACACGCCATCCCTTACAATAAAGTGGCCTCTGCACGTTTGGCCATCGTATTCTAATTCGAGCGGTACGACCCGAGAGTAATGCATGAGCATTACCCGGCGGCGGACAAAGGAGGAGTAATCAAGACATGAGCATGGAGTTCATTGAAGCGCTGTCCGAAATCGAGCGCGATAAGGGCATTAGCAAAGATGTCCTGATCGAGGCTATCGAAGCGGCACTTATCTCCAGCTACAAACGTAACTTTAATACGGCGCAGAATGTTCGGGTGGACGTAAACCAGACGACCGGACAAATTAAGGTTTACGCGCGCAAAACGATCGTGGAAGAGGTGCTGGATCCCCGTTTGGAAATTTCCCTGGAAGCTGCAAGATCGATCAATCCGCACTATCAACTGGAAGACATTGCGGAAATCGAGGTCACTCCCCGGGACTTCGGGCGCATTGCCGCTCAAACCGCGAAACAGGTCGTCACACAGCGGATCCGCGAAGCGGAGCGCGGCCTTATCTATCATGCCTTTGTAGATAAAGAGCAAGATATTGTGACCGGTATCGTGCAGCGGATGGACCAGCGCAACCTGTATGTCGATCTCGGCAAAGTGGAAGCGGCGCTGCCGCTTACCGAACTGATGCCGACCGACAAATTCAAGCAAGGCGACCGGGTTAAATCGTATATTACAAAGGTGGAAAACACGAGCAAAGGCCCGCAAATCATTCTGTCACGCACTCATCCGGGCCTGCTGAAGCGTCTGTTCGAGCTTGAGGTTCCGGAAATTTTCGACGGGACGGTTGAGATTCGATCGGTAGCCCGCGAAGCCGGGTTCCGTTCCAAGATCGCCGTCTATTCCCGCAATGATGAGGTGGATCCGGTCGGCTCCTGCGTAGGTCAAAAAGGCGTGCGTGTGCAAACGATCGTGATGGAATTGAAAGGCGAGAAAATCGACATTGTCCGATGGTCCGAGGCTATCGACGAGTACGTCGCGAATGCGCTCAGCCCTTCGAAGGTGCTTGAAGTGATCGTGTTCGAAGCCGAGAAGATGGCACGCGTAATCGTACCGGACTATCAGCTGTCTCTGGCGATCGGGATTAAAGGGCAGAACGCGCGTCTGGCCGCCAAGCTGACCGGCTGGAAGATTGATATAAAAACATTCTGTCACGCACTCATCCGGGCCTGCTGAAGCGTCTGTTCGAGCTTGAGGTTCCGGAAATTTTCGACGGGACGGTTGAGATTCGATCGGTAGCCCGCGAAGCCGGGTTCCGTTCCAAGATCGCCGTCTATTCCCGCAATGATGAGGTGGATCCGGTCGGCTCCTGCGTAGGTCAAAAAGGCGTGCGTGTGCAAACGATCGTGATGGAATTGAAAGGCGAGAAAATCGACATTGTCCGATGGTCCGAGGCTATCGACGAGTACGTCGCGAATGCGCTCAGCCCTTCGAAGGTGCTTGAAGTGATCGTGTTCGAAGCCGAGAAGATGGCACGCGTAATCGTACCGGACTATCAGCTGTCTCTGGCGATCGGGATTAAAGGGCAGAACGCGCGTCTGGCCGCCAAGCTGACCGGCTGGAAGATTGATATAAAAAGCGAGACGCAAGCCGAGCAGGAATACGGACGTGCGAAAACAACCGGCGGGATGATGCATCAGGACAGCGTATCCATCGACTGAGCTGGTGATTATGAAGTGCGTTTCTCACGAAACGCTGGGAGGGATCGCATTGAGGCCGAGAAAGATACCGCAGCGCAAATGCGTTGCCTGTCAGCAAATGATGCCCAAGAAGGAATTGATTCGCATCGTGCGCTCACCCGAAGGGGAGATCAACATCGACTTGACCGGCAAGAAGCCGGGCCGCGGCGCTTATCTGTGCGGTAAAGTGGGATGCTTCAAGCTTGCAAAAAAGTCCAAAGCGTTCGAGAGAGCGTTAAAAGCGCCGGTCGGTTCGGAAATCTATGACCGTCTGGAAGCCGACTTCATTCAAGTGGAAGATGAGTTTCAATCGAACAAGGAGCTCGTGAATGACCATGACGACGGCGAATAAGGTATTATCCCGGCTGGGATTGGCGATGAGGGCAGGCAAGCTCGCCAGCGGCGAAGAGATCGTGATGAAAGCGATCCGCTCAGGCGAAGCCAAGCTCGTCTTGCTCGCCGGTGACGCATCGGAGAATACGGGGAAGAAAATAGCGGACAAATGCGCCAGTTACGGCATCCCGCTGCGGATCGGTTTTACCCGGCAGGAATTGGGAGCAGCCGTGGGCAAGCCTGAGCGCGTCATTTTTGCTGTGACGGACAAGGGTTTTGCCGACATGCTTACCGACGGTTGGGGTCATCATTCGGAGGTGGAGAATATTGAGCAAAGATAACACGGATAACAACAAGGATAAAGTCAGGGTTTACGAATATGCGAAGCAGCTCAACATGAGCAGCAAAGAGGTCATCACGATTCTCAAAAGAATGAATATGCCCGTCAATAATCATATGAGTGTGATGGAAGACGGCATGACCGGAGCGGTAGAGAAATTTTTCCGCGACGTGAAGGCGAATGCGGCAGCGAAGATGGCGCAGTCTGCGGCGAAACCGGCTGACAAGCGTCCTGCGCAAGGAGCGGCATCAGCTCCGGCACAAAACCAAACGGCAGCCCCGCGGAGATCAGAGGATCAAGGGCAGCCGGCTCGTCCTGCGGCGGTTCCTGCTTCTTCGGCGGCAGCGCCGACAGCGCCGACAGCTTCTTCGGCTGCGCCGCGTGAAGGCAACAGCCGTCCTCAAGGTCAAGGTGGATACGGTCAGCGCGAAGGCGGCAGCCGTCCGCAAGGTCAAGGCGGGTACGCTCAGCGCGAAGGCGGCAGCCGTCCGCAGGGTCAAGG
>NZ_JXAL01000024.1 GCF_000829465.1 Cohnella kolymensis
CTTGCTCCTGCACTTTACCAATCGCGCTCTCGTTGATCATTGCGCCGATCTGGTTGGACGGCTCAAGTCCGTTGCCGATTTTCAGCGCCACCACTTTTTCCTTCAGTCGTTTGGCAAAATCATCATAGATCAGGTCATGTACGTAAATTCGGTTGGCGCATACGCATTGCTGTCCCGCGGACGCGAATTTACTCTGGATCGCCCCCGCAACGGCCAAATCCAGGTCGGCATCTTCAAAAACGATGAACGGCGCGTGTCCGCCCAATTCCATCGAAACTCGCTTGACCGTGTTGGCCGATTGCCGGATCAACTGCTTGCCGACATCCGTGGAACCGGTGAACGAAATTTTACGGACCTCTTTGCTTTTCATAAAAGCCTCGGCGATGACTCCGGATTGCCCAACGACCAAATTGACAACACCATTGGGAATGCCTGCTTCATCGAAAATTTTGAACAACTCCACCGCCGACAACGGCGCTTCCTTGGAAGGTTTCAGAATGACGGTGCAGCCTGCGGCAAGAGCCGGACCCATTTTTCTAGCTATCATCGACAACGGAAAGTTCCATGGCGTGATCGCGCCGACCACCCCGATCGGCTGCTTGTTTACCGTTATCCGTTTGTTGTTCGCGGAAGCTGGAACCGTTCTTCCATAAATTCTGCGAGCTTCTTCGGCGAACCATTTAAAAAACGAAATCGTGCTTCCCACTTCATAACGCGCATAATGAATCGCTTTTCCCATTTCCTTGGTGATCATTTCCGCCAAATATTCCCGTTTTTCCTCCAGCTTGGCCACTACCTTATGTAAATAGGCCACTCGTTCGTCGGCTGTCGCCCTTGACCAAGGAACAAAAGCCGCAGTCGCTGCTTGAATCGCACGTTCCGTTTCTTCACGGCCTACCGTGTACACTTCCCTTACGAGTTCACCTGTGGCAGGATTGATGACTTTCAAAGTTTGATCGGACTGAATCCATTCCCCGTTTATGTACATCCGGCGTATTCACTCCCCTAATCAATTGATCCTCATATGAAATTATATATATAATAATATATGATTACAATAAAAAAATAAAAGGCTGCAACAGCAACCTCCGTTTGACGAGTTCGGAACATGTTCTTGTCATGCGACAGTGATCAACCTCAGTAATCAGCGGAGCGACAGCGTCGATGTATGGACGACGATTAGCCGCCTGCTCCACAGCCCCGATGCCTATGGATAGAGACAATGTATCCAGGGGCACATTAATCCAAGAAACTGACGATCGACAGAACAAGTATCAGGTGTTCTGCCTATTGCCAGTACATTACTGCATCGAGGGTGTGGATACTTTGAAGAAATATATCGTATTAGCAGGATTATTACTGGTAACAGGTTGTGCGGCCAATGACAACACGACAAACAATCAAACGGTTCCTAAACAATCACGAATTGAGACTCCCGCCCATACTGCTGCACCGTCCCTTACCGTAACACAGGCATCATCAATAGCTACTCCGGGGGCACGGAAAACCTCTATTTCGACGAAACAAGCATCTTATGAAACTGAATTTGAGCAGCAAGTTCTGCAATTGGTTAATAAACAAAGAGCCACAGCAGGCCTCAGTCCCCTTGGCATGGACAGCAATTTGTCCAAAATGGCTATGGCCAAGGCGCAGGATATGTACAATAACAATTACTTCGATCATACGTCTCCTACGTACGGATCCCCTTTCGAAATGATGGGTAAGTTCCGGATCGTTTTTAACGCAGCAGGTGAGAACATCGCCAAAGGCCAAACCAGTCCTGAGCAAGTGATGAACGACTGGATGAACAGTGAAGGACACAGAGCGAACATCTTGAACAGTAGCTTTACCAACATCGGTATTGCTTACTTCAAAGGCGAATGGGTTCAAGAATTTACCGGCTGATTCAGTTTCCCTTAACTTAACAATAACAGCAGGTTGCCGCGGTGACCTGCTCTTGCGTATTTTTATTTAACAATCGTACCCTTCGTATTATGAGGTCAGCCAGTTTTTACTGGTTGACCATTTTTCTTTCAGTGGTGTATTTATCGGTAGCCGGGGCAGAACGGTCGTACCCCTGGGAACACATCCCGTCGCTAAAACTGTTCGCCCCCTACTTGTAGAAACCATGTTTTAGCTGGTTGGGACTTGGATCTCGCATAACAAGCGATGCTGTGGAACTACGAGTCAGTATAGGGGTTGCCGGCAATAAAATAATGAAGGGAGCACATCATGAATCCGGTCATTGGTCTGGATATTTTTAGAATCAACGGGGCATTACCATCAGCCTGTTGTACAATTTCTTGAAGCACAAGATATTCTGTTCTTAGTGGTAAATCCACTCATATCCTACCAAGCCAAGAAGTCTAGTCTTCGTAAAGTGAAAACAGATGCTGTGGATGCCTATCAGCTCTGTCAGCTTTACTACAAAGAGGAGTTCGAAACCCACAAACAAAGAGGAATTCAGCTACTCAATCTTCGTCACCTGACACGTCAGCACGAATCAATTACTCATATGTATGTCCAAGCTAAACTGCATTTTCAAGCTGTGCTGGATCAAGTTTTTCCCGAATACAGAGGAGTTTTTGGGGATCTGTATTCCAGAGTATCTTTGTTGCTTCTCAAGGAGTTTCCAACTTCAAAATTCATTATGAAGTCCGGTGAAGCTAAACTGGCAGATCGGATCGCATGTCTTTGCCCCAGACGTTCAGACAATTGGGCCAAGGATAAAGCCCGGCTTATTATGAACGCTGCAGCAAACAATCCATTTCAGGAGACCAACTATAACAGCCATCTTATTAGCATAGAGCTGTACATCGACCTGCTCCTTCAATACCAAGAGCATCTAGCCCACCTTGAAAATAAGATCGATGCTCTTGCTAAAGAAGTTGATGAGTTTATGATTATCCAATCGATTCCCGGAATCGGTGACAGAATCGCTGCAACGGTTTTGTCTGAGATCGGGGAAATCCATCGGTTTAATCACGCTAAGAAATTAGTCGCCTTCGCTGGAATCGATCCCAGTGTTTATTCGTCGGGAAAGTTTACCGCGACAACGAACCGCATAACCAAACGAGGCTCTAAACAATTACGGCATGCCCTCTATCTTGCTGTCTTATGTGGGCTGAGGAATTCTAGGAATAAGAAGCTACGGACATTCTATGATAAGAAACGTGAAGAAGGAAAACCATACCGAGTAGCAATTGTAGCCTGCATTAACAAGCTCCTTCACTGGGTGTACGCCATGTTAATAAGGAAAGAGTCCTTCCTTGATTTAGCTTAAAACCCACACTTCTCATCCAAACGAAAAACCTTCCAAGCATCTACAAAGAAGGTTCTTAAGCATGCCCTTTTTCAGTATAAGGGTTGATTCTAAGTAATTTAAGAGAAAAATGTTGACAAACTATTAGCTGGTTTTAGTTGATCGAATCTAGTGCCCATCCGCGAGTTTTATGACTTCTAAAAGGCCTTTAATCATCGTATCCATATTCTTGTTTTCAAGATTCTTTCGATTGATCTCGTTATTTATAAACTCAAGTTTAATCGTGAAATTTTGAAGCTTGATCCGAACTTCTGTATCACTGAGATGGTGCTCGGTTACATCTCGCCATATCGAATCAATTAATAGCATCCCATCTTGATTTAAAATTCTATATTCGCCAGGGATTTTTCCAGAAGCCAAATGCAGCTTTTCGCTGTAATACATTTGTTCACTAACTTGTTTTAATTTGATGACAAATTCAGTGCTGTATGTGCCAGAATTTTCTTTGAAAGTCTTAAGGTTAAGGATTTGGCGTAATAGGTGCGTATACTCCTGTTGATTTTGTAAGTATTCTTGGATAATCGCTCGGCTTGTTTCGCGTTTATTTAAATGATCTCCATACTTATAAGCTGAGTATATAAGAAGCAAAACTAAACCAAATATCAATAGCAGGCGATAATTGTTTTTCATACTTTCCACTTTAGAGTTTTTCAAATCCATAATCCCGTTCGACCTTACAAACTCTTGTTTTATAAGTGAGATACCAATCAGATATACCTTGTCTTTGGGCGACTAAATGTCGTTCGTTCTGTTTCCATTTTTGTATGGCTTCAAGAGACTCCCAATAAGATACAGTAATACCTAGACCTTCTCTGGCACTTTCTATACCTAAAAATCCAGGTTGGATGGATGCAAGTTTCACCATTTCATCTGCCATTTCCGCATATCCGTTATCCCCATCTGTTCGTTCAGACGTAAAAATCACTGCATAGTAAGGTGTTTCTGGCGTTTTAGCAATATCAGTCATGATCTTACCTCCTTTAAATTCGGGTTAACGCATCACTCCAAAGTTATCTTTTTCTCCCCTTGTATAGATTGAAAAATCACTTGTGTTTCGCTTATCCAGTTAGGATGATTGATATCCAGTACCTGATCTTCCGTGAGGTATGTTTTATTAAGACGAATCATGAAATCTAGATCCTGCCCATCTACTTTCTTTATGACAAGCCCGAGTGGGTCCACATTTTTATAGAACTTATAAATGAAATTACTTTCTCCTAAAGTGGCCACCCAATGTCTTATCACTAAGGTTTCCGTTTTTTGGGGGGAATCGAGATAAGTGTATTTCGCTTCAGTTCTCCAAAAGGTAAAAAAATACAAATAGAAGAGGAAGATAATGAAGAGGACTATCGCTACAATGAAAACCCATTCGAGCTTGCTTAACCATCCGATTAAGCACATCAAAATGATATTCAGTAGCATGGGAAAAATCAATCCAGTTGAATTAAGGAATACGAAATAATATTGATTGATGCTCAAAAGATACAGAGTTAAGTCTAAAATTAAAAGTACAAGTAGTATCCACAATGCCTTCCAATTAATCTCCATTAACTCACCACATGTCATTGATTCTCCAAGTTTAGATTGAACGTCCCTTTCAAGCTCGAACCTTCGCCGCAGGAGGTCAGATTATATTCCGTGCCGCGGTCCGAGTTTTTCTCCTCGATCGATTTACAGAATTCGAAACGCTTGGCAGGCGACCCGTGGGCATCGTGCGTATTGTCGTGCTTGTGCATAATTGTCTCTCCGTCGAACGACAGATTGTCGAAGATCGGTCCACCTTCGATCGTATATTGAACAACTTGGACCTCGTCTCGGATGCCGGCCTTCACATTCGCCACGAACTTCTCCCAAACATCCAAGTTGCTTAGCTTGCCGTGTGCGTTCACGAAATCCCCGTTAGCTGCCGCTTGTTTCGGTTCGTACCTTAAGCCCCATATCAGCTTATATAACTCGCGGGTTGATTCTGCTGTGAGCTTGTATCCCGTGCCCGTATCGGAGACGTATGTATACATGCCGTGCTCCGCATGAGCAAAGAGCCACAAGTGAATTTCCCACCGCTTGCCGTCTTGCTCGATCACGACGTCGTAATCAGGCTGGACCACATCGAGTATGCCCTGAATTTTGTCCGCAGAATGAACCGCCTTCACGAAGACATCAACCTCCCCTTTCTCTGAAAAACTACCGTAAGGCGCTGCATTGACACTCCCGAATCTGAGTGAGCGACTCACCACAACTTGATCGGCGGATCTCACTGCTTCCTGAGAATGCGCTCCCGATACTTGTGCAGAGCTTGACGCCGCCGGAACAACCGTCGCTTGTTCATCCCCGCAGCCCGTGACACCAAACAGCAATGCGGCTCCCAATATCATCCTTATTATTCGCATGAGAATCCTCCCACCTCCTCTGACGCTGTTATTGAGGCAGTGCCATTCGTTTAATCCCGAATGACTTCCGTACCGGCAATAAAATCGTGAATCGATCGTTTATCCTCTCGAACCCCGACCATAATCGCGCTGATAATGACGGCAATGCCAAAGGTGAGGCATATACGAGGTAGGCCACCACATTGCGCAACAGCATTGTCCCCAGACCCGGCGGCTCTCCATCGTCGACCGTAGCAATACGAATGCCGCATATGCGTTTGCCGATAGTGTAACCGTTCCAAAAGACGGGAGTTAGCAAAGAGTACAGAAACGACAATATATCTGAGATATACTCATCTTCTGCCCGCCCTCCTGTAATAAGCACCGAGATGATGGTCAGCGGTACGGCAATGATGATCGCGTCAAGTATTAACGCGCCGAAGCGAATCCAGAAACCGGCAGGTTCATTCACGTTCATCCACGTCTCCCTCTTTCCAATGTGACGATGAGCCCCGCAACAAGATACACTCCATACGTTAACCAGTTATGCTTGCTGCCGGCATATTCGCCATGATAATTAGCTTGTATAAATCGCCCGTCACTGTGCTTAATAGCGATTGCTTCACCTGCATGAATACCCTCGATTCTGTAATACTCTGTGCCTGATGGGAAGCTATTCGAAAAATTACCTGAATAAGTGCCTTCTTGATCCGAGTATTTTGTGACTTTACCGATTTTTGAACCGACTTCAGAGGGACGCACTTCAGAGTCGGAAATTATGTATGTCTTATCATCATATACAACAAAGGCATACGCCCAATCTGCATTGACGGTCCCAGCAAGCAAAAACACACAAACAAATAGGGCAACCAAAGTACTTATAATACTTTTCAATATCCTCCCCCCCTACTTTATTAGACGCAGCGTAAGATTACTGGTTGCAAATTAGTAAAACAGCAGTCCACCTCGGTGAACTGCTGTTAATTACCTGAACCCTTTATTTCTGATAATTTAGCAACCAGCCAACTCCAAATTTATCAACCAGGTTTGCATGTTTTGCTCCCCAGAATGTATCCTGCAGTTCAAAAGTTGCTTGATAGTGCTTCTAACTAAGAATAAAGCTTACTTAGCACTTCTTTATATTTTGTGTTAATTGCCTCTTCATCCACCCGTATCATTTTTCGATCATACATTACCCACTCCCCGTTAACCATCAGGTGATGAATGGATTCTTCTTTCGTCTCAAACAGCAGGTTATGGACAATCGTTGAAAACCCATCCGTATGAACAGTTGGAATAAGTTGATTCTTCCGAATAAAAACTAAGTCTGCAAATGAACCATTTTCTATTTTTCCTAATAAATCCTGTTGATAAGCCTTCGCCCCATTCTGGGTGGCCATTTTAAAAATATCCTGTGCATTAAATCGATCCACGGATACATTATATTTCAGTAAATAATACGCAATTCGCATAGTTTCCCAAATATCCGTACTGGAATAATCCGTGCCGAGGCAAACGTTAACTCCCTTTTCAAGCATAGACCCAATCGGAGCGATGCCTGCCCCAGACCAAAGGTTTGAAACTGGGCAGTGAACGATGGATACTTTCGCATGAGCGATGAGATCAATATCGAGTTGATCTACATGAGTCGCGTGGAATAAGATCGTATTTGAATCTAGTATTTCTCTTTCTTTATATAATTGCACCGATGAACGGCTATATTTGGAGTGAATAAGATTCTTTCTCCAGTCATTCTCCATACAATGCGCTAGAAACAAGCTGGTGCTATACGCCTTTTTAGCTGTCACACACGCCTCCATAGTCTCGTCTGTGATGTCCTCTTCCTCAAGCAGATGCGTACCAAAGGAAACATTCCCACTCTTGGTGCCACCGTACATTCCAACTTTATCGTACGAATCCACCAATCCTCTTATGCCGACCTTATTTATCGCCTCAGCCGCTATATCCGGCCAGTTACCTGGTTCGGACTCACTTACAAACGAAATCCCTTTCTTAGCCATTTCAACGTATGCTTTCATACATAGGGTCTGCCACTCATCACTGGTCAACTGCTCCACACTTTCAAAATACTTTTGCTGAATTTTACCCTGGCGATCGTTGTTTGACCACTCTTCGATTTTCTTTTCCTTCGCCAGTCCTTTTGCTGTTAAAGAATAACTATGAAAATGAGCATTAAAGAGACCTGGAATAATAATATAATCCGAGCAATCTAAAACGGGCTGTTCAGAAGTGTAGTGGCCTTCCCTTACCCAGACTTTACCGTCTAAAATAACTAAATTGCCTTTAACGATGTTGAAATTTTCGTCCATATATTGAGCGTTTGATAGTAACATTATTATTCTCCATTTCTATTGTCAGTACTAAACGGCAGTCCGTCTTGGTAACGAGAGATGGTCTTATTGATGGTTCGCTAGTTCATCCTCAGCTGATGGCCAACCGCCCCACAAGTTGGATAAGTGGCCGTCCGGATCTCGAAGTGTAAAACTGTAGCCACCGCTCTTTTTATAGATCAGCTCGCCGGTCTCGATTCCTTTTTGCTTGAGTTCCTGAAATACGCTCTGAATGTTATCTACCTGAGAAACTCGAAGGTAAAAGGGATTCCCAATACATGCTGATACCAGTTCACGGAAGCTTCCAAATCCTTGACGGGTAATTGAACTACTGCATAATTTTTGACTTGAACAGCCATCGTTGCATCTCCTTTATCCTGATCATTTCACAACTATAAACGATAGAAAATGATGAAAAGAAACGGGCTAACTAAATCTCTTGAAAAAAAGCGATTAAATGACCATTCGGATCTCGGAATGTGAACGAGTAGATGCCGGAAATCTCGGCTTCGAGTTTTATCTTGTTTGCACCTTCCCGGGACTTAGTAGCCAGAGCCCGTAAGCGGTGACGAGCTCTTTTAAGTCCCTCTTTCACTGCCCCAACGGTTGTGCTTAAAAGTTCGGCCGTTTCTGCTGCACTGAATTTGAAGATGTCCATCATAAGGATAAGAACCATCTGTCGGGAGTTCAATTGATCGGCAAGCTGTTCTAGCAATTCTCGAATCTGTAATTCGTTCAACCCTGTGTAGGTCGTCGGGTGCATATCCTCATTGAAAACGGAAGTCACTCCTGATGTTTGATGCTTGCGACAATGGTCAATCCAAGTATTTTTGGCAATAAGAAAAAGAAAAGCATACCCGAATTCTCGATTAGGTGATTGCTGCAGCGAACGATATACCTTAGTGAGTACCTCCTGCATCAAATCTTCTGCATCCCACTCATTTCCCGCAAGTCTATGGCAGTAGAGTTTTAATCGTGGTATAAATGGTTCCACTGACTGAAATACATTCACCTACACCTAGCCTCCAACTCGTACAATAACATTTTTAAACAACATATTTATAAAATTTCTTATCTACCTTCATAATAGGAAAGTTTTTCGGTAAATCCTCAGCTGATATTTCTTGAAAACCGTTTTTCTCATAAAATCTGTGGGCTGCTACAAATTGCAAAGTCGTTCCAAGGTAGATCTTATTAATATCTATTTTCTTTGCCCATGCCATTGCATTGTTTAATAGGAAATTAGCTGTATTTGATGTTCTTCCTCTGTAATCTTTTGCTACAAACATCTTTCTTAGGGCTGCTTGATGATTATGAATGTCTAGTAAAGCCACTGTGCCTACGACTTTATCCCCATGCAGTGCAACCCAGAAATTCCCTATACCATTTTGATAAAAATTTGCAACATTTAATAGATCGGGCTGGTCTTGTATAGTTATCGGAACATTGTATTCGACTTGCTGAATATAAAGGATTAAATCAATTATTTGTGATTGATACTCGCTGGAATATTCCTTTACAATAATGCTTTCATTCATTAATTCCACTCCCAGATTAGCTTTTTATATTTATTGGTTTTTGGAAAGTACATAGACAGTATGCTTGCAATGATCAATGAGACAAACGATATTTCAAATGAAACTTGATAGCTGTTGGTTGTGTCGAATAATATTCCAGGAAGATAGGAACCTAATGCGGAGCCCAGTTGATGACTCATGTAGAGTAAACCTGTAACTACACCAATTGTTCCTGTTGGAAAATAACTAGTTAATAGCTTAAGAGTAGGAGCTACTACTGAAAAATCAACCAAACCAAAGGAAATCGAAAATAATACGAGTAACCACGGATGTTCCAAAAAAGATACTCATGAGCCATAATTGCTAGTCATAATCACTAAAAAAAGCAAGCGTAAAAAGCCCGAACCAAATAGATGTAAGCCAGCAATCTGCTATTGTTCCAACGATCAGCTAAATAACCAGCTGCAAGCGTTCCTGCTGTATTAAATGCCGCCAATAAACTTACAGCAGCACTCGTAGTAGAGACGGAGAATCCACAATACTGGGCAAAAGGAATAAGATGGGTATCCATTAATCCAGTCGTTGTAAATCCACAAACAAAGAATGGAATGATAAGAAACCAAAATCCACGACTAAACAAAAGATCTCGTCCCATTACTTTTTTTTATTGGGATGTCCTTTGTCTCCGGTTTATCTCCTTCAGCCTCTTGCCCCCAAGCTTTTATACCTATTTTTGAAGGCTCTGATTTTAAGAAGAAAGCGAGTATGGGGCAAACAATAACAATAAGAAAACCGCCTAGTAAAAGAACGGTTATTCTCCAGCCAAATTGGCTGATTAAAAGAAGGGAACTGGGAACCAATAACATTTGCCCTGCTCCGAAGCCAGCCTCAACGATACCTAACGCTAGTCCTTGCCTTTTATGAAACCATTTTGTCACAGCAACAGTGGCTGTTACGCCTGAAGCTCCTCCGAATCCTAATGAAGAAATGATGCCGTATAAAAAAAACAACTGCCAAATGGTGGTTGCGAAAAAGCTGAGAATGGTTGCTGCCCCTAAAATAATCATACTGACTAAAAATATAAGTTTAATTCCAAACCGATCAATCAACTTGCCGACTATTGGCTGTGATAGTGCAAACACAATGAAACTTAGAAATGATACGGCTGAAACTGTACCTCTGGAGGAAGCAAAATCCTGCTCCCACGGATCCATAAAGGCACCAAAAGAATATCGTACTCCTTGAGCGGCTAAAACACCGATAAATGAGACAGCTAAAATAACCCATGCATAATGTATTCTTCTCACTTTAATTTTCATTTTCTTTCTCATAAAGATAAGACGCAAATAGTCCAGCCATCGTCAGCAAGGCGATAATATTAAGGAGTAACAAGAACAGAAGAATAAAGTAAATATCAGCTCCGTTAAAGGCAAGCAGCATTAGAATTCCGACAGTTAGTACAGCGTATATAAAAATCCATTTGAATACCTTGTCAATCATTAATCTGCACTCCGTTCATATTGTTACTGAAGTTGTATAAAAAATCTAACATATCTGATACATGCCGCCAACGATTTTACCGTCTTTTTCACTCACATAATCCGTTCCACTTTCACAATTGCTTTTTCTTTCCCACTGGACTTCATACTCACCCTGGTTGTGTTTAATGGAAACAATTTTGATTTCCCCATGTTTGCTATTTTGCTCGTGTTTCATTTTAACTGCTATTTTTGCTTGTTCTTCAGAAACGACTGAAGTTGCTCCCTGACATCCGCTTAAAATAGCAATCGTAATAACTGAGATTAAACTTACTGTTAGTGCTCTAATTGTCAAATGACGCACCCCCTCGGGAATGTCTAATAACTTCTTCGGCATATGTCTGTGGAGGGTATGAATCCATTGTTGTCTACTTGCTTGCCATCTACGATAGACGTTTTTGGTCTAACGGTAACTTTTTCGCCAATACGTAGATCTTTATACAAATTATAGTCATCTATGTGATAAAACATTAAATTCTCATCGTTCTTCATTAACTCGGCAACAGATTTTGTTGAGCCACTTTTAGTAATATTACTCACGACAAGTATCTTAAGATGCCCATCTTCATTTGCTTTTTGGACGACGTAATCACCAATCTCCGAATCGTTATCACCGCATCCAATTAGACCTACAAATGCCGACAGAACAATAAAAGCTAATATCGTTCGCAATTTTATCCCCCTTCTTGCGTCATTAGATGTTAGCGTAATTATCAAAGTTTTAACCACTTCTGGTAAAAAGCATTTAGATTTTTCTTGAATTCTGGAGTCAGCAATATGATCGATAATATATAGAAACTGAGATATATGTAGCTAAAGTTCAGAAACATAGATGCTGGAATCAGCCAAAGTACGGCGATTACTATGTACAATCGTTTGCGAACTAGAGATCCAATCATGGCCATGCACACTGGTAAAAGATACAAACTGAGAGAGAAAAACGTTATCCCACTATGCAGCACAATTGATAACCAAAAAATAAAGCATCCTAGAGAAGTTATAACGCCGGTTAATGATCCAAGGATTATCCGAATACGTTCCATTATTTTGATCGTCTTCTTTCTTCGGTGAACTAACCGCCTTGTCTATCGATAACTTTGTCGGTTCCATCGAGGTGTTCAGTATAATCAAATGGTCTTAAAGCGAATAAAAGCGTTCCTCTGTTACCCAGTGTTTTGGGGTCCTTAAGCATTTCAATGAGTGGCTCGACAGCTTCTTGACTCCCTATGTCACTTAACGCAATCGCAATTTCATTTCTCAAAATGCTGTTATCCGTAAGTTTTAAATATTTGATAAGCAGCGGAACTGCTTCTTTCGTTCTCTGTTTTCCCAGCTCCGATATTGTATTCATTGCCTCTTCAACTCTGCCATCCCTCAAAGCCTGCTCTAATTGGCTGAAATCCATTTTCATCACCCGTTTGCCTGTTATTGCCCCTCTTGAATCGTTTCCAACTTACGGCGATAGGTCATGCAGCCGGATAAAAGAAATAAAAGCGCCAACAAAGGCACAATTTTTCTCACCAGGAATCCCTCCTTCAAATACAAAGGATAGCTCTATGGGAAACGATAGAACTATCCTTTATTTTAACGGAATTTTATTGTGTTTAAATCAGTTTTTCTTCATATTCCTCTCGTGTCATTCCAAGATAAATATCATCGTAGTATCTACCGTCTGTGTAATTCATTCTTCGTAATTGCCCTTCCTTTTGAAAACCTAGTTTTTCATGAAACTAAATAGAACGTTCATTGAATGAGTACACATGTACAGTGACTTTTTGATAACCCAGTTCCTTAAAATAATATTTTAAAATTAACGAAACTACTTCTTTTCCATACCCTTTCCCCCAATAAGGTCGAGCAAAGAAAATACCATACTTGAAGGAGCCCACTCTACGGTTACAATTGAACGTGCGAATCTCTCCCACTAACTCTCCTTCTCTATTCTCAATAGCAAAGTTAAATGAATCTCCATCGGGTGTTTTTTTAGAGGATTCCTCTATATGATTCTTGAACGTTCTCGTATGAATGAGGAAGTGATACAGCATCCACCATTTTTATTGCATCGCTATCTAAATTCCATTGAAACAGGGTTTCGCTATCTTTTGGTTCAATTCCGCGTAATCTTACTTTCTCACCTTGCCAAAAGTTAAGGTTCTCCATATTGTCCTCCTTGTATGGAAATCATATTGTCTCCGTTTACTCACAGAAAGAATATAAAAATGATGGCCCGGACTAACGCATAGAGAAGAAAGAGCAATGAACCTGTAATAGTGATAATCGCAAAAGCCCTAACCATTCTTTAGTAATCCTGACTTCATCCTTCTTTGACAAAACAGTAATGAGATGCCTCAATTATGACTTAGCGGCATTGACTCGCCAAGCTTATGTCAAAGGTGTGCACGATCAGAACTCTGATGATGATTTAGCCATTATAGATGATCTTTCTCAGTTCATTCGTCTGATCTTTGGGTATTGTGTAGCCTTGCCCGCTATCCGCTGTATCGACCAGTAAGGCGGTACGACCATCTTCGTCAGCAACGTTTAATACGAATTTCTTTTGTGTGCCATCTTCAAACGAAAGATACATGAAAAACATAACGCTGTAATCTAGCTCACCTTGCATTTTTACCGCTTTACTGTTTGCTCGCTGGAATATCCTAAGTTCATCGACATTCTCATAAGTCACAATCTTTTCTGTAAATGGGGGTGTCTTCATCGTCTTGCAGCCGTCCGCACATTCGATTTTAATGCCGACCATCTCTTTTCCATTCAGAACATCTGAATTGCAGCCCACGATTCCAACAACGAAGAATAATATCATGATGATAAGCCATCTCCTGTGAATTGTACCTACCTCCTTATGTACGATTTGCTACCCCTTTTTGCCGGTTACTCTAAGTGCTTTAATCTTTACAGACTTTCCGTTTGTTTACAATCCTTTGTTTCGAATCCCCTTATATAGATTGCAAGCAAGAAAAAGTAAAACCCCAGCCGACATGGCTGGGATTAGCGCGCTACTGTAGATCCAGGATCTCCAAAGCATATTGAGGAGCTGGGATGCCGGGCTTGATAATCTTCGTTAGCGCGATCAAATGCTTGTTGGCGTCAACCATTCCGACGACATTCCCCTTCGGCAGAATTACCTTCGTTTTTTCCAACGTATCGCTGTTATTTGATTAATGACATTGTTTAAACCGGTATAGAAATATTGCGGGTTCTCGGGGTCGCTTGCCACCGCCTCAAACTTATCAATGGCCGCAATGTATTTCATGTTCAACGTCGGATTGCTGGATGAAGTAAAAACATTGCCGGATCCGTTCACGACATACCTACCGTTCGGCGTGACTCCAAGGGCGTCGGAAAATTCATACTCCCCATGATAAAGAGAATCCTTCGAATCTATGAATTTGCCGTCAGGTGACACGGTGTAACAGGAGATGTCCCGGGGAGATACGGCTGTACTCACCGAATAAAGCTTGTCCTCAAAAGGATGAAGCTCCACATAATCCGCATCCTCGATCCATGCAAACGAGAGCTCCTGCTTGGTCGCACGGTCATAATTGATGATCATTGTATGCTGTCCGGAACCGGACGTGACGAATACATGGCCTTTCTTGTCCACGGCTAGATCGAACGGATCGATCCTCGTCCTCCACTCATCCTTCAATTGCAGAGTTGCCGGATCCAGTACGGTTACAGAGCCGCCCTGGACTTTCTCAAACCGGTAAGGGCTGAAATCCGCATCGCTAAAAAGGAGAAACAATTTTTCAACTTCCCGCTGCCTGCATAGGTAGGATTTTCGGATAACGGGCGAGGGTTCATCAAATATTCAAACCCTGGATGCCTATTTGATGTTGCGGTGGAAAGACGATGGGGACATTAGTGCATTGCTGCTTCCAACCGATATACGGATATATGAAATAAGTCATAGCTTTCTCCTCTTCTCGGATTCAATTTCATATCACACTTTAATCCACTTAATTTAAAAAATTCCACCTGCAGTCAGATGCACAAAAAGATATACTATTATAGAGACAATACAATAAATCTGATAAAGGCAAGGAGTATACATAATGAACGAATTAAATCCATTAAAAAAATCATATAACCAAACGAAATACCAATTAGCAGGTCACGGTAAACGCGATATGCGCGTATTAAAAGAAGTTTTTGAGAATGTTGACGGGCAACTGGAAAGCGACATGTATGGAAAAGGACAGCTCATTGAGGATTTTCAAGTGAAAATGGCTGCTGTGTTAGGAAAAGAGACTGCGGTCTTTTTCCCGAGCGGAACGATGGCTCAGCAAATTGCTCTGCGCATTTGGTGCGATGAAAAAGGCCTCAGAAAAGTTGCTTATCATCCATTGAGCCATTTAGAAATTCACGAAGAAGATGGCTTGAAAGAATTGCACCAAATCAAAACCGTTTTGCTGGCTGACAAAAGCCTTGTCATCGAGTTGGATGATGTCGTGCAAATGGAAGAAGGCATCGCGTGTGTATTACTGGAGTTGCCTCAGCGTGAAATCGGCGGCCAATTGCCGAGCTTTGAAACACTTGAACAAATTTCGGAGTATTGCCGTGATAAAAACATTAAATTGCATCTAGATGGAGCCCGTCTTTTAGAAGTGCTGCCTTATTATCAAAAGTCGGCCGCTGAAGTTTGCGCTCTTTTTGATAGCGTATATCTCTCGTTTTATAAAGGAATTGGCGGAATTGCTGGAGCGATTCTAGCGGGGGGTCAAGACTTTATTGCGGCATCGAAAGTTTGGAAAAGACGCTACGGTGGTGATTTGATCAGCTTGTATCCCTATATCATCTCAGCGGATTATTATTTTGATCAACGGTCACATAAAATGGGTCAGTATTTTGAAGAAGCAAAAGAGCTTGCTGAATTGTTCAATTCCTGCCACGGCGTTTCAACATTGCCACTCAAACCCGTTTCGAATATGTTTCATGTCCATTTCCATAAGACTAAAGAGCAAATGGAGTCTATTCTGACTGAAGTTCAAAAAGCAACGGGCATTGGCTTTACTAGTTATTTGGCCGACATCGATGAAAATACCTGTTATGTCGAAGTCAGTTTGGGAGATCAGTATGCAGAAATACCAAAAGAAGAGGTAACAAAGGCATTCCAGCTGCTTGATGAAAAAATGAAGCAATAGAATCGAACTCATCAAAACATTATGTATCTTTGTTACCCTTTTTTCTTTCAATAATGAACATCCGGACTGACAATACTAGCGCAGTAATACCCATAAGTATAGTGAAGATAAAACGAAACCAGATTATTTTCTCATTTGGACCGTTCCCGACAGGCCCAACCATAGGCTGATACGCAGAATACAACCGATAAATGGCAATGAAAATAATAATAAGTGAGCAGGCAAATAAAGTTAGATATTTCTTCACTTTACACCACCACCTCACCCAGTCAGACGACCCTCAGTGGGTCGTTTTCTTTTTCGTTAAACATATTACGATTAACTTCAGGCATCAGTTGCATACGATCCACAGGTTTCAGATGAGAGTCCATATATTTTCATCGCCTAAGACAAATATGTACACCGAAAATGCCAGGCGGCGAGCAAAAATGAAAATGTGTGCATGGTATGCTACAATACTGGAATTGAAGCGGCAATCAACACAGGGAGGTTTAATGCATCACAATGCTTATTATAGGTATAGCCGGCGGTACCGGTTCCGGTAAAACGACGGTAGCGCGCTCTGTCATCGATCGTCTGGGATCGGACAAAGTCACGTTCATATCTCAGGATAACTATTACAAAGACAATACCCGGCTCAGCTTCGCCGAACGCGAAAAGATCAACTATGATCACCCGTTCGCGTTCGACAACGAGCTGCTCATTGTCCATCTCAAACATTTGAAACAACGCCGGACGGTACAAGCTCCGGTATATGACTTCTCCGTTCACGCCCGTTCGACCCACAAGACGATCGAGCTCATGCCGAACAATATCGTGATTATTGAAGGACTCCATGTACTATCCGACGAAAATCTGCGGGACATGCTCGACATCAAAGTTTTCGTCGACACCGACCCCGATGTCCGTATACTGCGCCGGGTGCTCCGGGATATCGAGGATCGCGGCCGAAGCATTAAGTCCATCCACGACCAATATCTAAATACGGTGAAGCCGATGCATGAGGCGTTCATCGAACCTTCCAAAAAATATGCCGACCTGATTATCCCCGAAGGCGGGCATAATGAAGTCGGCATTCAATTGCTCTCCATCTTAACCGAAAGATACTTGAGCGGCGATCGTGCATAGTCTGCTGATGGCAAGTTGAACGTTCGATGGCGGCATGCGGGGCGTGTAATATCATACACGTGCCCGCATGCCGCCATTTCTTGTTAATCCCGTTTATTCAATTGTGAATCGTTAATTGCATTTTTCACAGCATAGTAAATAACTAAATATGTGATGAATAAACCGACAGCCCAAGCTACAATCGCCCCAAAAATGCCCATAATGTCCTCCTGCAAGTGAATGTGTTACTTACGTAAGCTAGACTCCCTCCAACAACTAATTAAATACTATCACAATCAGTTGAGTCCTACCGACCTAATTATAATTCGGCAGATCATTAACTTCATTCACAACGCGTATCGCAGATTCGATTGCCCCCTGCATCCAAGCAGGCGTATCGGAGGCATGTTCATCCGCGAAGTGAACCCTTCCTTCCGGAGTAGACAGATAAGGGCCTAAAGTACTCCCTTGTTCGGGCTTAAACAGCGAGAATGCCCCTGAGTGATGTGGACTCTGATTCCATACGTAAGAACAACCGGCTATAAACTCGCGATGCACTTGATTGCCATGGATAATAGACAAGTTTTTTAAAGCCTGTTGAACTCGTTCTTCCTCATTCAGACTTTCCCAGCAATCGGATTCATCTTCCCATGTATAACTTGCTAACACAACACCGGGTCCCGGACTTCCGATTCCATGGCTGGGATAGTATGTAAATCGTATGGGTAGGTCAGTCACCGTATGCCCGCCGTAAAGACCTTCCTTTTCCCAGAACCTGCTTTTGAATTGAATCCCGATTTTTGTTGAGGACACATAATGGAGTTGACGTATCGCCTGCCATTTCTTTTGTGAAAACGAGTTGTAGGGTTCTACCCGGATAAATTTAAATGCCGAAAAAGGTATCGTTATGATGGCTAGATCACCGGTAATCTCAAATCGTTCCGAAGTCTTGCTATGAATGGAATGTATCGTGATGCTGTTTGGATTCTGGGTGATTTCTGTTATTTTATGTTCAAGCCATACATTGTCTCTTAATTCAGGAAGAAACGAATGAGGAAGCTGGTCATTGCCGCCGGTAATCTCATAAAAACGAATGTTAGGGTCAATAATGTACTGCAGTTCCTTCAATAATCCTAAAAATGAAAGCTCGGGAAATCCTGAGAGTGCCATGAGGGTTTTGATCTGATCGACGGCACCTGCAGATAGGGAAGGTCCTACCGGATTATGTCTTAAAAAGTGCTCAATCGAATATTTATCAAATTCCCTCATTAGCAATTTCCAGTTTTTCTCGGGATTTTGGTTCATGAAGTCTAGGACCGGTCGTGTGGCAATTAGGAATAACTCTAGAGCGTTTTTGTTTCTTTCCCAGGGTGCTAACGGGTAGCCGAGGATATCCGGATTTTCCACATACTTTTTTAACGTCGTTTTTATTCCATTCACATAAATAAGATCATTGGGGGTACGACTGATAAATTCATTGATCGGCAAGTTGAATTTTCGGATGTATTCTAATGTTAAAAGATGCACACTGGGAATTCGCATTGCACCCGCGTCAAGATATTGCTCCGATTGAAATGCGGATCTCAGCGTATAAACTCGTCCTCCTACCCTCTCGGCAGATTCAAGGATTGTAATATCATGTCCGGACGCTTTTAATAGAGAGCCGCTGACAAGCCCCGCCATACCCGCGCCGGCTATGATGATTTTTTTAGGAAATGACGTCTTCTTAACCCCATGCCTGATGATTGAAATCATTTCACTGGGTGTCAGCCTGGGAATCATCATGGATTGGCATCGACAAAATGGCATGCTGCAAAATGGCCTGGCCGGTGTTCAATCAGAGGCGGCATCGTCTCGGCACAGACCTGCTGGGCCAGCGGACATCGGGTTCGAAACGGACACCCGCTGGGAGGGTTGATCGCGCTCGGCAAATCGCCTTTAATGATGACTTTGTCTTTGTTCGCCTCGATTTCAGGATTCGGAATCGGAACGGAAGACAGCAGCGCGTGTGTATAGGGGTGCAACGGACGCGAATATAGACTCTCACTGTCTGCAAGCTCCACTAGTTTCCCTAGGTACATCACCGCTACGCGATCGCTGATATATTTGACCACGGACAAATCATGCGCGATGAATAAGTACGTTAATCCCATTTTCCGCTGCAATTCCTTGAGTAAATTGATGACCTGGGCTTGGATCGAAACGTCAAGCGCCGAAATCGGTTCGTCACAAATGATGAATTTCGGATTTACCGCAAGCGCGCGCGCAATTCCGATGCGTTGACGCTGGCCTCCGGAAAATTCGTGCGGGTACCTGTTTGCATAATCGGGACGCAGTCTCACAAGCTCGAGCAGCTCCCCGATCCTCGCTTTGCGTTCGGTGCGACTTTTGACAAGATGATGCACATCCAGCGCTTCACCAATGCTGTCCATAATTGTTAACCGCGGATTGAGAGAAGCATACGGGTCTTGGAAAATCATCTGCATATCCCTGCGCATCGCTTTCATTCCAGCACGGGATAAGGAATAAACGCTCTTTCCCTCGAAAAGAAATTCCCCTGCCGTCGGTTCGTACAGACGAAGGAGCGTACGGCCGACCGTGGATTTCCCGCAGCCGGATTCCCCACCAAGCCAAGCGTTTCCCCTTTCCGTATCGAAAAACTGACATTGTTGACGGCCGTCAGCGTTTTTCCCCTGCCTAAATGAAACTGTTTATGCAATTGATTCACTTCGATCAGTGGAGTACTCATGCTTTCGCCTCCTGCGCCTTTGAGTGATTCAGCCAGCAACGGGCCGCTTGTGTACCGCCGCAATCAATCAGCGCAGGATCAAGCCTCTGACAGATCCGCATGGCATAGCCGCATCTAGGCGCAAAAGCGCATCCGGCCGGCGGATGAACCAGGTCCGGCGGCGTACCGTGAATCGGTATCAGAGGCTCTGATTTACTCGTGTCCAAACGCGGGAGAGATTTCAACAACCCTTCGGTATACGGGTGCTTGGGATGGCTGAAAATCTCCCTGACCGTTCCCGTTTCAACGATCTGACCGCCGTACATCACGACAACACGATCGCAAAGCCCGGCCACTATACCGAGATTATGCGTGATCAGGATGATGGACGTATTCAGCCGACCGCGCAGCTCCTTCAGCACTTCCAATATTTGCGCCTGGATGGTGACATCGAGTGCGGTAGTCGGTTCATCGGCAATAAGCAGGGCGGGATTACATGCCAGGGCAATGGCAATCATCACGCGCTGCCGCATTCCCCCTGAAAATTCGTGCGGATATTGATTGATTCGAGTTTCTGCACCGGGTATGCCGACAAGCTTCAGCATTTCAATAGCCCTTGTTTTGGCTTGTGCAGTATTCATCTTCAAATGCTTCATGAGATTCTCGGTAATCTGCCTGCCGACGGTCAGCGTTGGATTTAAAGAGGTCATCGGATCCTGGAAAATCATCCCCATTTTGCTTCCTCGCAACTGTTGCATTTCTTTCTCCGATTTGTGCAGAATCTCTTCGCCGAGAAAACGAATGGACCCGCTTTTAATACGGCTCGGGGGAGACGGGATCAGGCGCATCAACGTTTGGGCAGTTACGGTTTTCCCGCAGCCGGATTCGCCCACGATGCCGAGCACCTCCCCTGAATTGACATGGAAATCCACACCTCTGACCGCCTGTACCTCCCCTTCCCGAACATCGAAGGAGACCCGTAAATCCTTAACCTCCAACATGGGCTGGTGATTCTGCTGTTTGTTCATCGGTTCTCTCCTATTTTCTCAGCTTCGGATCGAACGCGTCCCGCAGACCGTCGCCGAAAAGATTAAAAGCCAGCATGGTCACACTGATAAAAATAGCCGGGAAAAAAAGCCTCCACGGAAATACGGTCATCGAGCTGCGCGCGTCCGCAATCATCGTGCCCCAGGAGGCAGCCGGCGACTGAACCCCCAGTCCAAGGAAGCTCAGGAACGCCTCGGCGAAAATGGCTGAGGGCACCGTCAGCATAAGCGTTACCAGGATCGGCCCGATCGTATTGGGGATGAGATGCCGGAAAATAATCCTAGCGGAACCGGCGCCCAATGAACGGGAAGCCAGCACATAATCCTGATTCTTCAACTGCATGATTTGACCCCGGACAATCCAGGCCATATTGACCCAGCCGGTAATGCCTAGTGCAAGTATGATCGTGAACAGACTGGGCTGCATGACGACGACGAGAAGAATAATGATGAGCAGACTGGGAATCGAATACAGAATTTCAGCAGCCCGGTTCATGATCTCATCTATGCGCCCTCCAAAATACCCCATTACACCGCCGTAAATGACGCCGATGAAAAGATCGATCAAAGCGGCGAACAGTCCGACACGCAAGGAAATGGTTGCTCCCATCCATGTTCTTTCGAACATGTCCCGTCCCAAATCGTCCGTACCGAACCAATGCTCGGACGACGGCGGTTTATTCGTATTCAACAGATCGTTGGTCCGGAAATTAAAAGGCGTGAGAAGCGGGCCGACCAGGGACATGATCACAATAATGAATAAAACAGCGAGCCAGAACATCGCCATTTTATTGCTTTTTAACCGCAGCCACACATCTCTCCAAGCTGAAATGCTCTCGCGTTGCATTTCCGGCCCGCTGGAGTGGTTCTTGTCGACATCCTTGAAATCATCAGGCTTGAATATGGGAGTTGAATGCGCTCGCATAGGATCCGGTGTGAATGAAGCCATCAGCCATTCCCCTCCCTTCCGGCCAGCTTGATTCTCGGGTCGATAAACACATAGGCGACATCCGTACAAAACCGAGCAATCATCAAAATACTCGCATAGAAGAGCGTAACGCCCATAATCACCGTGTAATCGCGATTCGACACGCTAAGCACGAAATATTTTCCGAGTCCGGAAATCCCAAAGATGGATTCAACGATTACGGACCCCGTGATGATGTTTGCAGTCATCGGACCCAAGTAGGTTACGACTGGAAGAATGGCGTTGCGAAGAGCGTGACGGTGAATGATAAATGACTTGGCTAATCCTTTTGATTTGGCGGTTCTGATATAATCGGCGTTCATCACTTCAATCATATTGGAGCGGGTTAACCGGGCAATGAACGCAATGGGCAATGCCGCGAGCGAGATGGTCGGCATGATGTAGTCGAGCGGTTCCTTCAAGCCCGCCACGTGAAACCAGCCAAGCTTGACGCCGAAAAAATACTGCAGGAGCGGACCGATTACGAAGCTCGGAATAGAGACGCCGATCACCGCAACGATCGACGTGAAATGGTCAATCGCCTTACTATGATACAGCGCAGAGACAATACCCAGACCGATTCCAACGATCACGGACACAATGATGGCTACAATGCCAAGCTTGGCTGAATTGGTAAAGGACTGTTGGATGATGCTGTTTACCGTCAGGTGTGTAGCTCTCATTGAAGTTCCAAGATCGAAATGGATAAGGTTGTTCATATAGGTCAGATACTGCTTGTACAAAGGCTGATCAAATCCGTACTTCTCCATAATGTTGTTATAGATTTCAGTCGGAAGCTTCTTCTCGCCTAGAAACGGATTCCCAGGAATCACTTTCATCAGAAAAAAGGTAGCGGTAGCCAATATAAATAGAGTAAGCAACATATAGAGGAGCTTGACCGCTATGTAACGAACCATTCAGATCATCTCCAGGATCAAATTAGGTTTCAGTATTGTTTTTCTCAAAAAGAGGGTATATATGGTGTCCCATACATACCCCCCTTTCTAAATCAGTCCTACTGTTAATGTGCCGCGATGTATGCTCTGGTTAAGTTGAGCTCCCCCGCATAATCCATGAATACATCCATCACGTAAGGCTTCTGCATCCAAATGCCGGTGTAGTAATAAATCGGCATGATGACCATATCATCAATGAGAATTTTTTCTGCGGCCGACAAGGATTCCATCCGCACTTTCTGATCCAAAGTTTCTCCGGCTTTTTTTACAAGCGCGTCATACTCGGGATTCGCATATCCGGCGTCGTTGTTGCCGCCCTTGGTAACAAACATGTCGACAAACGTCATCGGATCGTTATAGTCCGCACCCCATCCTGCACGCGCGACCTGGTAGTTCAAATTGGTCCGGTTAGTCAGGAATACGCCGAATTCTTGAGATTGAACGGTGACATCCACACCCAGGTTCTTCTTCCACATGTCGACGATCGCCGTAGCAATTTTCTTATGGCCTTCACTCTCGTTATGAATCAATTCGATTTTCGGTAATGCCGTCATTTTCGCTTCGGCCAATCCTTCAGCGAGAAGCTGTTTCGCTTTTTCTACGTCCTCGGTGAAGTAACTATCTGGGTATTCTTCACGAAATTGTTTTTCGGCGCCATTAATGCCGTAAGGAACGAATCCGTAAGCAGGCTTCTGTTCGCCGTGAGTCACGTTGTCGATAATCGCTTGTCGATCTATCGCCATTGAGAAGGCCTGGCGAATTTTCAAGTTGTTGAATGGCGGTTTCGTGTTATTGAACAGGTAATAGTAGGTCGAGGCGATTCCTTTAATCTGCAGGTTTGCATCCGCGTTGGCTTTCAGTGATGGAATCAGGTCCACCGGAATTTCTCCGACGGGACGACCGGCCCAATCAAGTTCATCCGTATCGTACATGCTGATTTCGGTATTCGGATCGATAACCATCGCCATCCGAATTTCATTTAACTTGATTTCATCTGCCGCATAGTAATCCGGGTTTTTCTTCAATGTGATCGATTCGTTATGCTTCCACTCTGACAGAAGGAACGGCCCGTTCGTCGGCAGCGTGGCCGCTTCCGTGTGGAAGTTCGCATTTTTTTCGACAGCCGTTTTGCTTACCGGATAATACGTGTAGAAGGAAAGCAAATTCAGGAAATAGGCCGTAGGCGATTTCAACTGGACCACAAGGGTTTTGTCGTCCTGGGCTTTTACGCCGACCTGGCTTAGGTCGGTAATTTTTTTCGTATTATACTCTTCTGCGTTCTTCAAATAGTACAACTGATAAGCATAAGGCGCAGGCGTTTCTTTCGCGGGATCCAGTGTCCGTGTCCAGGCGAATTCGAAATCGTGAGCGGTAACCGGATCGCCGGTGCTCCACTTAATGCCGTCGCGGAGCGTAAACGTATAGGTGAGGTTGTCGTCGGAAATCTTCCATTCCGTCGCCATGCCTGGAATTACTTTTCCGTCTTTGTCGACACGGGTCAGCCCTTCGAAAATCGTATTCAGCACGGTCCCGGACACATTATCCTGAGCCATACCCGGGTCAAGTGTCGGAGGCTCGGAGTGCAGATTCATCCGGAAAACCTGCTCGGCAGCAAGTTGATTATCGGATGTACTGGATGCGCTCGGTGAATTGGATGCAGAAGGTGTAACGGATGCTGAAGAGCTGGCTGTAGGGCTTGATTCACTTTTGTTATTGCTCGAACATGCAGATAAAATCATGACGAAGATCAACAGAGCGGCGGTAAGCGTCAAGCCGAACTTTCGATTGATCATAAAATCCCCCTTGGAAAATGGCTGTCATTCTGCTGTCTAACCCTTTCATTGCGGTGGAATGCCTTACTCCTAACGAACTCTTACACCCCCTCCCGTTTAGTAGTTATATATGACCGATAATAAAAAAAAAAGTCCGCGAATTTCGCGGACATCAATAAAAATATTGGAAGCTGCTACTAACAGTGAGAGACATTAAAACGGTTGCCGTCAGAGTCATAGAAATGAAATAACACTCTTCCCTTTTTCAAAAACCCGCCTATTTCTCCGCACTCCACGCCGTTGTCTTGTAAAAACTGATGATATGCGAAGAAGTCCTCTCGTTTTTTGACGAGGGTCAGCGGACGAATTGCACCGTCGATCTTACCTGTGTATGAATTAGCAGGGAGCTTTTCCAATATCCAAGTAGAACGGCCGTTGCTAGAATGGTTTTCCTTCAGCGACATTACAACGTGTCCGTCTTCGTTATGGTCCTCCAACACACTCATTCCAACAAATTCACGATACCATTTACTCGCAGTTTGCAAATCGCTGACTCCGATTCGTGTACAAGAAGGCTTAAAGCCCGTACTTGTTATCCTATCGTCTGCTTCTGCCGTGAGCCTCGTGCCTTCTGCCGTCGCCCAAAAGTCAAAGTATTGCCTGCCATCCGGTCCAAGGTAAATCTCCGTAACCCGAATGCCATTCTCGCTAAAATTGCTATGCACTTTGTGTAAATTCCTGGTTCTCCAACACCAACGTATATGAGGATCAACACTGCCTCTTTCAGCGTAATGGAACGGGATTCGCTGCGTAGTGAGCACGGAGTTCAGCCAGGTGCCGTACCCAAGATGAGTCATTTTCCCACCTTTTACGCGTTGATCAGGCTGCCATGACTCCTTCCGTTTCACTTCCCACCCCATGAATGTCTCATACCAGGCAATCGCCTGATCATGATAATCCCATAAGATATCAATCTCGCCGCCATCGTAAAACAATTCGGGTACCGCACTCTTTTTCTCCGTTTGGATTAATGTCATACAATCCCTCCATTGTCTGGCATTGTTTGTTATAACAATACCATAATATGGATAGATTTGTCCCCGACATTATTACTTAGCGGTGCCTCTTATCTGTTGGTGAGGAAGGTCTGTTTTCTGTAGAATCGTTTTTAAAATAGCCCTGCGTTGTTCCGCAGTCCAGGTTTCAGGAGTTGAGACTCCAATTCTCAATAAGCCTCCATTCGAGTATTCGAGCCAAGCTTCCGTGACCAAGCTGTATTCTATTCCCGGCACTCCATCCAACGTAATTGACGAGACTTCAGGCCCTCGCAACTCCATCTGGCGATTTTGAGAAAAAGAAGCATCGAAGGTATAGGAAACAATAATTCGACTCTCGTACTGTTCGCCTACAGGTAAACTCTTGTTAACAAACGTTGCGTGATAGGCAAAGCTCCCATCCGGAATGAACAAAGTCTTGTGCTCTTTGTCATCATAGCCAACCGATCCGGCGATCGCTCCTTGCTCCGTCAAGACGTATCCGTCAGGTAGATCCGGTAACACAAATGGCACTGGAGACAATTGTTCCACTTTTTCGCGGCTGACTTGATTTTCTTTACGCAGCAGATTTAGAGCATCCTGCTTCTGCTGCTCTTCATCATTAATTGCAATTAACCCAGAATTAGAGACTACGGGAACCTCGTGAAAGTTGAACAACAAGTTGATTTTAGACGATAAACTGTCGGCGTAGGCCGTACTTACAACGAACAAAAGACCGAAGAATAACGCGACAGCCATTTTTTTTCGACCTATGTAACGCTTAGCCGGGATCGACCGTGAGGTTAACCGAGCCTGCAATTTCATTTCCATATCCGGACTAAGGACCACAGAAGAAGCAGCCCTGTTTAGAGCCATCTGCACATTTTTCTCCAAATCATTCATGCATCACAGCCTCCTTAGATAAAAAAACTCTCTTGATCCGCTGTTCTTTTCAATTTGGTTAAGGCCTGATGAATTCTCCATTTAACCGTACCTACGGGTATGGATAAAATATTCGCAATCTGCTCTTGTGTCTGCCCGTTAAAATACTTCAGAACGACAACAATCCGAATTTTATATGGCAGCCTTGCAATTTGACTAAATAATTCCGACTGGCTCTCTTTTTGCACTAAAATAAGATCGGGTGATTTGGGCTCTCCATTGGAACCAGGAAAGCTCATTAACTTTTTGTTCAGGCCGAACAAACCATTTTCTTTACGAAGGGCATTTTTTGTGAGATTCGAAGTGACACGGTACAGCCAGTTCTCAAAAGGCTGCTCAGGGCGGTAGTATTTAATGTTTGAAAATAAGTGAATAAGAGTCTCTTGAGTAACATCCTCGGCCATTTGATGATTGCGAGTAATCAGGTAAGCCGTCTTGTGGATGGTACTGCCATATTTCTCAAATAGCATACCGAACCCTGCCATGTCGCCTTTCTTGCACAGTTCTATCAGTTCGTCCATCCTTTTCCCCCCTTTACTACACAAACACTTCTCGTGACATTTTCGTTTGTTTTTTTACACACGTCAATGAAAACAGCAAAAAAGGCTGCACAATGGCAGCCTTCATGCATTCGAGATATCGTATTATTTCGCAAAAACGTGATTGGCGATTTTAGCAACAACCGTCACTCTTTTTAATTTCGCCGGTTCGAGCTTCGGGTTAAAGAAATAGACCGCACCTGGAACATTGTTCTCACCGGACAGTGCAGCCTTTGCAGCTTTGATGCTGTCCTTGGAGGCCGTTGTTTTAGCCAGCGTCCCGTTCCTCGCAGGAGAGAACTGATAGGGCTCGTAAATGACGCCTTTAACAGTATTCGGGTAGTTGCCGTCACTCACGCGATTCATCACAACGCTTGCGACAGCCAGTTTACCTTCATATGGCTCGTTCCCGGCTTCGGTTTCAACAAGCTTGGCTAGAAGCATCAATTCCGCTTGGTCGATGTCGGCGGCAGCCTCGGACTTTGCAGCTGTGACTTGGGGATTTCGCACCAAGAACTCAGGAATAACCACCTTTAGGCGCTGACCGATTTGTAGAGAATCATCCGATATTCCGTTACGGATTTTGAGCGCCTCGGCCGTCGTTTGATGCGCTTGCGCGATGCTCCAAAGCGTGTCACCGCTCTCGACAATCCGCTCCTGCTCCTTTTCTATGACGGACATTTTTTCCTCAGCCCGCCAACCGACGTTCGCGTGCATTGCTTCTGCGACTAATCGCACAGGAAGGTAAGCACTTCCATCCTTGGCTTTGACAGTTGCTGAAATTTCATATGTATTTCCGTTGTAATGGATTTCCGACGATCCCGTTTTAAAAGAGAATGTATCGCCTATGTCGTTCGTAATTGTAATTTGACCTGTACCGGCGTTGTGAGACAGCTTCCATCCCATTAGATCCGCGAATTCTCTCACTGGAGCGTACGTCCGTCCGTCAACGAACCAAAAGCTTTGGTTCATTTCCATTTTGTCGCCTTCAATATACAGCGTATTATCCCCGCTCGCTAACGCCGCTCCCGTTCCAGCCATTAGGAATAACCCAAGGGTCGTTGCCGCAACTCTAGTTAGCAATTTGATTGTTCATCATCTCCAACTCTTCTGGATTAAAAAAAAAAATTTGGTTTATTTTAGCTATTATACAACGATCAAAAATCCAGATATTAATTATTAGTATTTTTTTATTTAATAACCAAAAGAAAGAAGCCGCTGCTGCCGCCCGGCTCCATGGTCTAATGCCTCTTATACAGGAAGTGTCTTTCTTCCCAGCTCCGTTTTCCTCTTTGGATAAGCGCGCGACTCAAGAATGACTGCCGCGGCCCTTAGTCGGATCTCCTCGTTCTCATGTTTGAGCAGAGCTTCCAGCACGTGATAGGCTTTGTTTTCCAGCTCCTGCCCCTCTTTCTGAAAAAGGGAAGCTGCCAAACTGCCGCTCTTCTGTTCGCTTCTCTTACTGAATTCCAGACGTTGACGCTTATGCTGTACCGCCTGCTGCTTCAACATTGTTTCAAATGCGTAAGGACTCATGTTTAACATTGTCCTGTCCTCCTTGTTTGTTCACTCTTTTATTTCGTCCGGCGATTGCCCCTCGGCTTCCGGCTCATTCTGCTTCGTGCTCACCATTTCACCGCAATCATCCTCGCAATGGAAAAGCGGCTGGTCGATCTGCAAGCCAATGGTAGAGAGATAAAACCACTTGCCGTTCGGATCCTCGAGCCCCACCAGTTCTTCGACCAAAGACCGGAACCGGACGAGCCATTCGGCAAATTTCTTCTCATTCATCTTAACTTCCGCTTGCAGACTCAAACGCGGCCAATCGTTTCTATCCTGACTTTCCGACTGGAACGCTTCCTCCGGCGCCGATAATACCCGCTGCCGAGCCCTGTTCAATACTTCCAGCATCGTCTGCCGATAATAGTCCCCTACTTCCTCCGTGTACGGAAGCAGATCCGCTGCAGGCCTGAAGCTGTACGCGACGGAACGGTAAAATTTTTGGATAATCCCGTTTTTTACCTCATTGCGCACCACTTCGATTAGCCCGTTCTTCTCCATCTCATTCAGATGGTAATGAATTTTTGCCCGCGGAATCTCCAGGTTTTGTGCGATTTGTTGTCCTGTATAAGCGCCCTCGATAAGGAGGGTTAGAATTTTCACTCGAAAAGGATCACTTAGCGCCTTAAGTTGCTCGTAGTTACTGATGATGAAAACCTGGTTCATTTTCATTTCACATCCCATCTTTTTTACACGGTCAAATTTATTTACTCGTATCATAAAATAAGACGGATATATTTGTCAATTCCTTTTACCTAAAATGGTAAAAAAAAATCAGCGGCGGCATAGCCACCGCCAAACTTGTTACGCACCAACGCATAACATCCGCACTGTGAGCGCCAATACGTATGCCGGCCAAAGACTGCGATGCCGGTAAACGATATAGCCGTTCGCTGCTCCCAATGTCAGCATCGCCATTATGATTCCGATTGACTGCCCGTGCAGTATAAAAGGGATCGTGAACAATGCCGTTTGCACCGCAATTGCTCCCCAGCGAGCCAAACCTAAACGTCGCAGTCGCGGCTGCAGGATGTTTCGGAACAACAGTTCATCCATATAGCAAGTCAACAGGAATGCAAGTGCAGGAATTGCAGTGGGCAGTTGAATACTTAAAGCATTGGCCCAAGCCAATAATCCGAGAACCATCGAAACTGCCGGCAAAATTCTCAGCAGCAGCAGCCATGCTTGTTTCTGATGGATCCGGGTCGTCGCCGCTTCAGGGATTCGCGATGGATCAACTGTGAGCACGGTAATCCACGCTGCCACCTGATATACACCCAACCCCATACCCAACCATCCCGGCAATGCTATACCTAGGGAGAAAATAACCTTCACGAAATAGAGCCCGATCGTGTCAATGTTCAATCGGAGCTTATTAAGCTTCACTCTTAACTCCGGATTGAGCCGATACGAGGGTGCTCTAGCTGCTACAGCCTTCATCGTAAACTGCTCCCCCCTTCTCCCCAGCGCTGCCAATAAACCGTGTGCTGGGCGTTGTATCGCTTCTGCTGCCCTGTCAATGTGCGTTTCCAATCCGCCAGCTTGGTAGAAGCAAGGCTATCTGACACGTAGCCGATTGCCGTAATGACAACCACCCGATATCGACTAGGAATCATAAGGCATCCCTTCACTTGCTCTTCATCCCACCCTATCATCTGCCTAGAGGTGATACCCAGAGCTTGAGCTTGATAGATCATGCTCATCATCGAAAGTCCGCAGTCATATAAATAGTAGTCTTTGCCCGCCACACGATCGTCGTCTTCCGGAGTTGCAGCCAGCACCACTAAAGCGGCGGCATTCACGGCCCAGCCATTCGTTCGGTGGAGCGATTGAGATAAGCGCTGAATGTGCTCCCGATCGGTGACCAGCACATATCTAGCAGGCTGATGATTCCACGAAGAAGGCGCCCGTCGCGCGGCTTCCAGCATAAGGTCCCAGTGTTCGCTTCGAATCGGCGCATTCCTCCAGTTCGTTACACTTTTCCGGTTTTCTATCTCCGGCAGCAGTTCTTCCGAGTGCATACTCATTCCGAATAACCTCCTATTATTGACTTGCCTTTGCCTGAAATAACTTAACGCCCATGGCGATGAATACGATGCCCGTCAGCTTGTTCAGCGTTGATGCCGCTCTCGTGCTGCTTCTTAGCTTTTTTGTCGCAAATGAGGAGAAAAATGCTAACAACAGATTCCACAGAGTTCCGGTTACAATAAACGTCAACCCTAACAACACAAACGGAATTGGCCCGAAATTACCGGTGGCGTCAACAAACTGCGGTAGAAATGAAAGATAGAACAAGGCCACTTTCGGATTAAAAACGTTGGTGAGCACTCCTTGCAAATACACTTTGGAAAGCCTCTGATTCACAAGTTCAGGATCGCTGTTCATGAGAGTTGCCTTGCTCAGTATCATTTTTAGTCCTAAATAGAAGAGATAGATCACGCCGATTATTTTGATCATATTGAACATCACAATGGATTGTGCCAATACAACGGATAGCCCGAAAGCCGCTAGCAAAGTATGAACCAGCGATCCCGTTCCAATGCCTAATGCGGAATACACCCCGGCCATTTTACCCTGAGCCGCGCTTCTGCCTATGATATACATCGTGTCTGTGCCGGGAGTCATATTTAATAGAATTCCGGCAAGTATAAATACCTCATAATTGTGTATGCCGTACAAACTTATCCCCTCCATAATAGACTTCGAACATAGAATAGAAATACCGCACCATTCCACACAGCCAAAGCTGCAAATATGACTGTAGGACTCCACCACAACATCATCCAACCCGAAGCATACATCGTAATCGGCATACCGATGCGAAAGAAGGTGCCGGTGATTCCGCCGATTCGTCCCATATGTTCGGCCGGCGTCTGTTCATGGCGCAGTGTATAGACACAGATGGTGAAAACCGAGATTGTAAAACCAAAAACGAACAGAGCTGCGACAATTACCGGCGTTGTAGGGAGAAGATAAACCCCCAAATATACGAAAGCGTTGACCAATGCTGTCAATCCTATCGTTTTCCCTAACCCGAATCGATTGCGGATCTGTCCCACCAACAAACTGCCCAGCAGCCCTCCGACTCCCGATACGGAGAAATAAACAGCAAGCAAATAGGAAGAGATCTCCAAAACATCCTTGGCGTAATAAATGATTGTCGTTTGAAAAACGACTGTTGTACAATTCAAGAATAAGACGAACAAAGTGACAGTCCTGAGGATCGGAGTACTGCGGAACACCACCCAGCCTTCCCTGAAATCTCTCCAATAGGAGCCCTTAGCCTGAACATTCAAGGACGGTTTTTGGACACCCTGAACGGCAACCTTCGTGAAAATGACAAAACTGAATCCCAACAGCAATGCTGTTATGACCAAGCCATCGGATTTATCGCTGAACAACAGGATGCAGGCGCTTAGGACAGGACCTAACACGCTGACTAACGTTTCCGCGAACGAAAACTTGGCATTGGCTGAAGTCAGCTCATCCGGGTGTGCTGTCTGTTTGGTCAAGCTGATCTGCGCATTGAAATAACCGTAGCCGAAAGTCATCAGAAGAAAGCCGCCCAGGTAATACGGCCATAGGGCAGCATTGCCTGATTTGAACAACGCGGCCAACAGGAGCAGAATGACCGCCTGCGAGCTGACCATCCATAATACCCAGCGCTTCGTGTTGACCCGGTCGACGATGACTCCGATTAACACTCCGAATACGAGATTCGGCAGCAATTCTGCCGTACGCATTGACGCCATGGCCACCGACGAATGCGTCATGTCATACATCATCAGAGGCAGGACAATTTCGTAGATTTTAGTTCCGATATGCAGCAGGAAACTTCCGACAACGAGCAGCATCAGCGGTTGAAGCTTCCATGCGGCACTCACTTGTTTTTCCGAAGCATAAGGCTGCACTGCAATCACTTCCCCTCTATTCATTCGTTGATTTCATGATAATGGCTGAATAGCAGCGTAAAAAGCGAACGAATTCGAGGATCATTTTCGGGTTTTATAAAGGAGCAAATACGATGTCCAGATTGCTGGAAGATTTTATACGGTTATGGAGGCAATCGAAGGCTGCCGGTAAAGAGAAGCTGAGACTGACAGTTCCTGAACTGGCGCAAATATGGATATGTACGGAACGGAATGTGAAATTTCTGCTGAACAAAATGAGCGTTGCCCGCTGGATTCACTATGCGCCCGGCCGGGGCAGAGGTCATGTCTCCGAGCTTACAATATTGGCCGATCCTGCCGCCTTAATCTTGCAAGAAGCTGAGCGGATGGTCGTCGAAGGACACGTGGAAGATGCATTGTCGCTCATCAACAATACAGAGGAAGATTTCCCTGTCAAAACACACTTTTTGCATTGGCTGTCCAACTATTTCGGCATCCGGGTAGAAGCCGCCGGCGGAGCGCATAGAGAAGTTTTGCGGACGCCTGTATTTCGGGCCATCAATACTCTTGATCCCGCGTCGGCCATCTACTCTTTTGATTTTCATATTATTCGCCAACTCTATGACACGCTCGTGGAATATGATCATCGAACCGGTGAAATTACAGGAAGTCTCGCACACCATTGGACATCTAACGAGAACTGTACGAGCTGGACCTTTTACCTGCGCAAAGCCGTGTATTTTCATAATGGAAAGTTAATGGATTCACACGATGTGTGTCACTCTTTTCAGCGGTTAAAGCATGGAGGATTGGCGCAGAGTTGGCTGATGGCGGGGGTTGAAAGCATTCAAGCGATCTCCGAAAATATCGTGCAAGTTGATCTGGCGAATCCCAATTACGCATTCCTTCACTTCCTCAGTTTTACACCGGCTGCTATTATCCCTAAGCGATATATGAAAGATTCGGAAGACGATCTCCATGCCGAAGTTGGGACGGGGCCATTCCAATTGTCCAAATATGATCGGCGCATCTGTGTGCTGGACGCCTATGATCGCCATTTCCGAGGGAGACCTTATCTTGATCGTGTAGAAATTCTGCATATACCGGAACTGGGACAACAGCTACCATTACCGATGGATTCAAGCATGCTTCTCGTTCATACAGAGGAAACCGGCACCGAGAGCTATGTCACACACTCTGATAATGAAGAAACAGACGATGGATATGAAGGAAGAAGCTTGCTGACGATCAATATGCGAAAAGAAGGACCTTTGCAAGACCCATTGTTTAGAATGGCTCTCAGTCATTTGATCGATCGGGTAAAGATGGTGTCCGTATTAGGCGAGCTTCGGGTCTCAGCCGCACAAGCCTTGCAGATGAACAGAGCTGTATTAGAGGAGGATCCGGACTTTGACCCTGATCTGGGTTGTGATCTCCTCCGGCAATCCGCGTACCAAGGCGAGCCGCTCACCGTTTACTGTGTGGAACGGCATGGCCGAGATGCTTACTGGCTGCAAGAGTGGTACAAACCATTCGGTATACATATAGCTGTAAAATTGTTGGAGTGGCACGAGCTTCTTACCGAAGAAGTCATCCGAGAGGCGGACTTCATTTTATACGAACTGGTGCTCAGCGAAGGCCCGATGCGTGTGATGGAGATGTTTCGGTCCAACAACAGTTTCTTGCGAGCTCATCTCTCGACCAAGGTGGCAGAGTCCGTTGATGCGGCTATAGCTGTAGAATGGGCGAAACCCCTTCAGAAGGATTGGCTTGAAACCTTCAAGCCGGTAGAAAATGTGTTGCTTCAGGACTGCTGTATGATCTATTTAACTCGCAAAAAATCCAACGCCTCTTTTCATTCCGCCTGGAAAGGCGTTCACATGAATGCGCGCGGCTGGGTGGATTTCAAAGATATTTGGTGGACCGGTTAAACGGAAAGCTGCCGAGCAAGTTGCCGGGCAGCTTCGTTGTATGTGCTTTTAAATTTTGCGGGAAGTCAGTTTGGCTTGAGTGAACAGTAATAAGTAATCATGGCCGCCGGCTTTGGAATCGGTACCCGACATATTAAAGCCGCCGAATGGATGGACACCTACCAAAGCGCCGGTGCATTTGCGGTTGATATATAAGTTACCGCAGTGCATTTCCTGCAGGGCCTCTGAGATTCTCGCTTCATTCTTCGAGAAGAAGGATCCCGTGAGCCCGAACTCGGTATCATTAAAGATCTCGATCGCTTCTTTCCAATCCTTTGCTTTTGCAACCGCGAGCACCGGCCCAAAAATTTCTTCCTGCATGATCCGCGCTTTCGGATAAACGTCTGCGATAATCGTCGGCTGCAGATAATACCCGTTCCCTTCCGCCTTGGAACCGCCAGCCACTAAATAGCCTTCATTCTTTCCGATTTCCATATACTCAAGTATTTTATCATAGGACTTCTGATCAATAACGGGCCCGACCGCGAAGTTTTCTTCCGGCAGTCCTGACTTTAATTTACTCGTCAGCTCCAGAACATTGTCGAGCACTGTATCATACACGTCTTCAACGATGATCGCGCGGGAGCCGGCCGAGCATTTTTGCCCTTGGAAACCGAAAGCGGAAGCGACAATGGCGGCAGCCGCCTGATCCAAATCCGCTGTTTCATCCACGACAATTCCGTCTTTACCGCCCATTTCCGCGACCACCCGTTTGATCCAGATCTGACCGTCAGCCGTTTCAGCCGCTCTCTTATTGATGCGTAAGCCCACTTCTTTGGAGCCGGTAAAGCTGATAAAACGAACTTTGGGGTGAGACGTCAGGTAGTCTCCGATCTCGGATCCGTTACCAGGTATAAAGTTGATGACTCCCTGCGGCAGTCCCACTTCTTGCATTAACTCAACGAATTTGGCGGCAATGACTGGAGTCGTGCTGGCCGGCTTCAACAGAACCGTGTTTCCGGACACGACGGCAGCGGTCGTCATTCCCACGCAGATGGCTAGCGGAAAATTCCATGGAGGGATGACGACTCCCACCCCTAGTGGAATATAAGTCAACCGGTTCACTTCTCCATTAATTTTGGTGAGCGGCTGATGGATGTTGATTGCGCTTAAGCGAACCATTTCCCTGGCATAGAACTCCATAAAGTCGATCGCTTCTGCAGTGTCGGCATCGGCTTCAGCCCAGTTCTTCCCGGCCTCCAGCACCATCCATGCGGAGAATTCATGTTTGCGCTGTCTCATGAGTTCCGCTGCCTTAAATAAATACTCCGCCCTTTCAGTCGGGGGAACCTTCTTCCAGGTGTCGAAAGTTTGAAGTGCGGCAGCCATCGCGCGATCCGCTTCGTTGATAGAAGCCTTGCTTACTAAGCCAATGACCTCAGACACTTTGCCCGGATTAATCGACCGCTCTTTGGCTTCGGTCATCACTCTATCACTGCCGATATGAAGGGGATATTCTCGTCCCAACTGCTGCTTCACTTTATTTAGCGCGGCTTTCATGGCCGATTTGTTCTCTTCCTGTGAAAAATCCGTGAAGGGTTCATTTACGAATGCTGCAGCGGTACCGTTAATCATAAACATGGACACTCCCCTATTCGTTATTTGAACATGTTTTTCAGAACAAACCAGACATTCGCCGGACGCTCGGCCAACCGCCTCATGAAGTAGCCGAACCAGTCGATGCCATAGGGAACATAAACCCGTACTCTGTAGCCTTCATTAACCAGCTGCTTTTGAAGGTCTTCCGCTATTCCATACAGCATTTGGAACTCAAATCTCTCGTTAGTGATGCCATTCTCCTTAATGAACGCTACGGTCTCTCTGATAATCGCAGGGTCATGGCTTGCGACCGCTGTGTAATTTCCATTCAGCATATGCCGCTTTATGATTTTCAGGAAATTGTCGTCCACATCTTTTTTGGCGGGAAAAGCGACCTTGGGCGATTCTTTGTAAGCTCCTTTAACCAGCCGCAAGTTGGCGTTCACACGGTTCAAATCTTCGATGTCCTGTTCGGTCCGATAAAGATAAGCTTGAATGACGATTCCTACATTGTCGTACTCCTCGCGAAGCTGGTGATAGATATCGAGGGAAGTTTGGCAATGTGCATAGTCCTCCATATCGATCCTCACAAAGCTGCCGTGTCTGGCTGCGCAATCCAATATTCTGCGCATGTTGTTCATACATAGAATTTTACTCAGATCGAGGCCCAATGAGGTCAATTTCAAAGATAGATTCGATTTCACTTTTGCCGCTGCAATCGCTTCCAAAGTTTGAATACACATTGCCGCGGATTCATTCGCTTCCTCTTCCGTGCTCACGAATTCTCCCAAATGATCGAGAGTAGCCATTCGGCCATCTTCATTCAGTCGCCGTACGGCCCGAATTGCCGTGTCGATCGATTCGCCTGCAACAAAGCGGCTGGCTCCGAATTTTAACCCGTACCTGCGCGCCAACTTAACTGCTGTGTGACTTTTGCCTAGAGACTGGAATAAATTCCGCAGGATCACTTCCATAAATGCCTCCCATGACTGTAATGAACACAACAACCGCACAATTTGAACACTTATGTTTAATCCTTACCTCGTCATTATATGTATTTAAACACTATTTGTATATAATTGGTTGTACATTTTTTCCGGCTATCTATCTCCGCATTCCCTCACAAAAAAACCGGCCTAATCATAGGCCGGTTGGTCGATCACTCTTCAATGCCGTATTCCTTCATCTTGTTATAGATAGTTCCTCGGGATATACCAAGCATTTTGGCGGCAGCGCTCTTGTTTCCGAAGGTTTTCCGCAAGGCTTCCTTGATTAATTCTTGTTCGTCCATTTCTGCGGTATCTTTGTCTGTGCTTGCCGCTGGAAATCCTTCATCACCTTGAGTCAATGACGCCAAAGACTCCGGTAAAAGCTCGGCGGTAATCGTATCACTGTCTCCGAGTATGATCATTCGCTCTATTGCATTTCGCAGCTCTCTTATGTTTCCCGGCCAGCTATAATTCATCAGAACCGTCATGACGCTCGCATCGACTCGGGGCGCAGGCTTCCGGTATTCTACCGCAAACTCTCGTATAAACGCTTGAACCAGCTCCGGGATGTCTTCCGTACGTTCGCGCAAAGGTGGAATTTCGACGCTCATCACGTTCAAGCGATAATACAATTGCTCTAAAAATTGGCCTTCATCCATCAGCCTCTGCATCGATCCTGTAGTCGTCGCGATAATACGCGTGTCAACGGTTACCTCTTCATCGCTGCCGATGCGGGTAAAGCTTCCGCTTTTTAAATAGTGCAGCAGCTTCAATTGGATATCGAGCGGCATCTGATCGATTTCTTGCAGCAGCAGTGTGCCGCCATCAGCCAACTCCAACTTGCCCGCTTTACCTTGTTTGCCGCCGCTCGAGAACGCACCGCCTTGGTAGCCGAATAACTCAGGTTCCAGAAGCCCGCCCGGCATAGCCCCGCAATGCAAGGAAAGCAGCGGAGCTTTTTGCCGTTCCCCCCCCATAATGAATCGCTTGAGCAAGCATTTCTTTGCCGGATCCCGATTCGCCCTTAAGGAGAACAGGAGTGTTGGTTTGAGCAAACTTCTGTGCCGCCTTTATGGAACGCTTGAAAAAGGGACCCATCCCCACAATCGATGAAAAAGGTCTTTCTTGCTCAATTCGGAGAAGCACCGAGGAGTACAGCTCTTCGTTCAGATGAACGATGCGTGTTATGTCTTTTTCGGTCGCTATCCCTCCTCTGACCTGATTGCCTTCGAGGATCGGGGATGCGTTGATCAGTACATGCTTACTCGGAGTCGGCTGATGGTAAACCTGACGCACAGTCCGCCCCTCATCCAGAATGGTGTGCAGCATGACGGCGTCTTTCTCGAAATGATCACCGATTTTTCGGCCGATGATGTCCTCCTTTTTGATGGCATATACGCGCTCAGCTTCACTGTTCCACAGAATGACACGACCTTCATGATCCACCGCAGTTACCGCATCGTTCACAGTTTCCGAAAGTACGGACAAATACGACGCGATTCTTTTGTACTCTGCGGCTATAAAATGAATGAAGCTCTCTGCTGTCACGATCCCTTTGAGTTCATTGGCTGCGTCTCGAATGATAACCGGCCGTTCCCAGCTGCCATTGCTTTCCGCCAATCGTTCCAGGTTCTCGGTTCGAGAGCTTTTCCAATTCAATTCTCGTATACAGTCCGCAATCGCCCTGCCAGCTTCAAGCGCTGCAAAATAATGCATCTCGTCAGAAGCGACAACGAAAGCATCGTCCTGAATGACGATTACATATCTGTGCGTTTCGGCAAGAGTTCTCACACCAGCCAAACTAGCTGATGGTTCTATCAGACAATATGAAGTTTCTATATGCAAATGTTCGGCGTTAAACATCAGTCGTATTGCCCCTTATCATTCCGCAAGTTTGCGCTCTTTCCTATTATTACTTTACCGCCTGATGATTCGTCAATCTATTGTTGTTGCGTGTAACTCTGTAAACAAGGGTAAATGTAAGCAAGCCAAACCAATATCCGAGGAGGTAACGATATGTTGAGAAAAACATTAATAATGACCGCAGTCGGTATGGGTGTCAGGTATCTGATGAGGAATAAACCGGTACGCGACAAATTAATCCGTACACTGCAGAGTTTCACCAGAGGAACGAATCAGCGGCAAATGTAAGCGGCGCCGCGACGCAGCACACAAAAAGCAGACTGCCGGACGTACTGTCCGGAGCCTGCTTTTTATTTTTTGGGCTATGTTAACAACATTGTTTATATTTGATATTAGCGTAGCTTTCGGAGCCGAAGTTCCGTTTGCGAATCTACTTGCTCAATTATTACTCATAAGTTCGACTCGGATGTTTGATTCAATCTTTCGCGTAGTGCTGCCCGGCGACTATTACGATACATGGATTCAAACACCATGATGCCGGCCACAACGACAAGCAGTTTGCCGATATATGTAAGAGCTAATAAAATGCTCTCATTGGCCAGTTGTGAAGCTTGCACCGCCGATTGCGCCGTCTTCACATGGATGTTATACATCGTGATGAGCTGAGAGAATTGTTCAAAGATATACAGAAAATAAACGAACACGCAGATCCGTACAATCCACATCATCATAATAGAAAAAGCATTTCCGATTGCGCTCAGCAAAAAAAGCACCGTCCAATTCTAAGAGGTTTTGTATGACAGCAAGCACGTTTGCTTCCTCCTACGTTATCGACAGTTTTCTCCAATTAATTAGGGTTTGATTTAAGACAACCAGATAATATTCCTGCTCTTTTTACTATGCAATGCGCTCTTCGCGACCTTCTATTTTCTGTATCATATCGATAGCCGTTTCAAAATTAGTAATCACATATCCTGTTTTTTCGTATCCTTTTGGCATTTCGACAAGTAAATTTGATAGTCTGTTTGCTTTGTGTCTGCGCCTTACGCAATTGGTCGAGCTCTGCCTGGATGTTATCCGGAATCTTTTCCACAACGGCCGGCACATCGATCGGCTTTTTAGTAAGCTCTCCTTCCTGCTGCTTGATCCGCTGTCGGGAAGCCTCCACTTCTGTTTCCGACTGCTTTAAGGATGCCTGCAGCTTCTCCACTTCTTCATCGTTGCCAACTGCCTTAGCCTCCTGCAGTTCATTGTTCAACCGTCTAACCAGATCATCATGCGCCTTGGTCTTCTTCTCAAGCTCTGCGTTGCTTTTAGCCAGTGCTTCTCTGGCCAGCCGCTCTTTCTCCGCCTGCGCTTTCGGTTCGCAATTACCGGCTATATACAACGGGTGCTTTGGGTGACCGTCTTTTGACATTTGAAGGTAGTAAGTATGAAATGAGTATAGAAGCTCCTTCACTTTGCGATCACGGCCGAGTAGTGTTCCGTTGGTTCCCCATGCCGTGATGATCTTGTCGGCTTGAAGTGCAGCTCTCCGAATATGCATGTCGTTCTCTGGACCGACCGGATCGGGTGGGATCGTCGATATTGGCATCCGATAATTCCACAAACTGAGCTGCCCCTTAGCTGGAATCGGCTCTTTCAGCATTTCAACGTTCACCAAGTCCCAGGCGAAGCGCCCCTCAGTGTAATCGCCGAATGCAAGTTCATTGCCATAGATCAAACGCCGACCGATGTCCAGAATGGCGTGATCTCCACCGTTCCGAACAACTTGCATGCTGGCTGCTAACCTACACTTGGCGATTATCACGCCGGTTGGAAGGTTGTGCGCTGTGTACCCATGCCTTCCCAATACTGAAAAGAACGGCTCTTCCATGCCGATCCGCTTATCGACCTTCTTACTTGCGTGGATCGCTATTGCGCCGCGGTGCCTTGTATCCCATGATCGCGTCTCGTATCGTTTCTCGCCAAGGGCGATCAGCGTAGCCCATGGCTGAATGACCGTAATGACTTTCATCCCACTAACTCCCATCATGAATAAATTTCCAATCTAATCCAAACCCTAATCTCCAACAAGTGTACGGACGGGGGACTAATCTATGGGACATCATTTGCAGAAGTTAAATGATTTGTTAGAGAACTTAACGCACAATTATTTACTCATCTCGATTGGAGGTGTTTTGTTTTTTGCAATCCAAGCCTACACAGGGTACAGGGTTTATAAGCACTATGACCGAGAACTACGTAGGATTCAGACTAAACTTAACGACATATCTTCCCGGTTAAAACAGTCATAGGCGTTCGGATTGGCTGCATCCCAGCTTTTAATTTGCCATTCGTAATTTTTATCAATGCCGAATGTATTCGCCGGAAAAGAGTGTTGAAGCAATGTAGAGGCAATCGGTCCCGTTGTGATCCAGGCAGCGTCTCCTACAATTCTGTATCGCAGTTCATCGTGGGTTTGAATTCCCTGCGTGGCCTTTTGCCAACTGAATATATTGATCGCTAACGGCGAAATATTAGTATTATTCGGCTGTAACTGAGTTGCTCTCATATAGCTGGTCGTCGTGAACGTTTGATCGGGACCATAACCTGTGCCTGTACTGTTCGTGGCATAAGCACGGTAATGATAGGTGGTGTTCTCTGTCAACCCGCCTATGGCAGCAGTAAAAATGCCTGCCGCGCCAACACTCGCACTAACTATATTACCGTATGCCGTTGTCTGCCCGTATTCAAAGTATCTTGTTGGATCTTCTCCGCCTGTATCCTGGATGTCACCTTGTAAAGTTGCTCCCACTGAGCCAATCACACTCGGCTGTAGGGTGTTCACTAGCGGGTATCGGAGAGCCGTTTCCCCGTTTGTGGCAATACTCACAAAGTCAAAATCTCGAACACCATTTAAAGAAGTACCACCAACTCCTACCCATCCTGCAGCAGTTATGGCCGTATCTGTTACGGTTAGTTGCCAACCAACCGGTTCGGGGTTTCCGCTTGCCCACATCTTTGCGGTTAACGCGTGTAGTCACCGGCGAATCTTCGAAACCTAAGCGCCTGCTGGATGGTTTGTATAGTATCTCTGCAGAGTTCATTGCCCTAGACCCGATTCCTTATAATACCTCCACCGGGGAGACGCTGTACTAATGAGCCAAATTAAAACAACAGGTTATGTGCGAGTATCAATTGGGCAGAAAACCACGATAGACCTGAGGAACTTTGGCTCTGTGCCCGTGTGCGGTGGCGTGGTGTAGTTGACACTTGAGCGAGATGCGTTTATATTTTATTTATCAGTCAATAAATAAATGGAAAGGAGTCGGCCATGACACCAAAAGACGATGCTGCATCCATCAATCGAAAACAACAAATCCTTGAGGCTGCGGCTGAGCTATTCGCCGAGTCGGGTTACTACAAAACGACGACAGCGGATGTAGCTAGGGCAGTCGGTGTTACACAGCCGTATGTGTTCCACTTCTTCAAATCCAAGGAACAACTGTATCTGGCCGTGCTTCAGCAGGCGTCGGAAAGAATCCTGCACGCTTTCTCCACCGTGGAGGCGCCGCCGGAGCAGCTTCCTGAAGCCATGGGCAAAGCTTTCTCCGAATTGCTCGAAGTGCATCGCAATGAGATTCTGCTTGTCATGATGTCATTTGCCACGCCCGAGCCGGCGATCAGGGAATACACCCGGAGAGAATTCGATCTCGTGTACGAGCGGGTAAAACAACGCTTCGAAGACGCCGGCATTCCGGACGCAGGAAAAATGGCGAGCAATTTCATCGGCCAAGGACTCGTTATTGCGTTGGCGGAAACGGTCAATTTGCAGAAATTGCTCCCCTGGTGCGAGTAAGCAGATTGCAACACACATCCATCAAGGCAAAGTGCTTTTTCACTTCAGCTGCTTTGCCGATTTTTTCGGGCTTCAATTTATTTATCAATAAATAAAAACTTAATGGAGATGAAGTCCCATGTTTACCGCTTCAAGAGTTCGATTGCTCGCAGTAACATGTACCGCACTGTTCATGGCCATGTTGGACAATTTGGTGATCGGGGTCGCCTTACCTTCGATTCAGGAATCGTTCAAGGCCACCATCACAGACCTTCAATGGTTCATGAACGCTTACACCCTCGCGTTCTCGGTATTGCTTATCCCGTTCAGCGTCCTTGGGGAAAGATTCGGCCGCAAAAAAATGTTTTTAACCGGTGTCGTTTTGTTCACTTTAGGATCGGCACTATCGGGATTGAGCGAAAGTTCCATTCAGCTCATATTGTCGCGTGCCTTACAGGGAGTCGGTGGAGCTGCGATCGTGCCATTGAGCTTGACACTCGTGAATTCGGCATTCCCGGAGAAAATGAGAGCGGCCGCACTGGGCCTGTGGTCGGGGATTTCGGGGCTTGGGCTTTCGGTGGGTCCGCTGGTAGGCGGTTTAATCGTGGAGGGCGCACCTTGGCAGCTCATTTTCTGGGTGAATGTCCCCGCCGGTATGCTCGCTTTCGTGTTGGGATTATTTTGGCTAAAAGAATCAACTGGAGTAAAGAAACCATTAGACCCGCTCGGCATCTTGCTGCTCGGCACCGGATTGTTCGGCGTTGTGTTCGGACTGGAAAAAGGAAATCACGAAGGTTGGACATCGGATATCGTCGCAGGATCTTTAGCCGGCGGATTATTGCTGCTGATCGTCTTTTACTTGTGGCAGCGTACCCGAAAACAGCCGTTCGTCCGCTTCGACTTTTTCCGTAACGGCAAGTATTCGGCATTCATTTTCTCAGGCTTCTGGATGAACGCCGGCATCTTCGGTTCGATTTTTCTCCTCACGCTCTTCCTTCAACAGGGGCAAGGATATTCGGCTCTAGAGGCGGGAGTGCGCACAATGGCCTGGACAGGATGCACGATGATCGCCGCACCGCTTGCAGGACTCGCGGTATCCAGATTCGGCAACAAGGCAGTGTTGTCACTGGGCCTGGTGCTGCAAGGCTTGGCATTGATAGGATTCGGCATGCTGATCTTATCGCTTGGCGTCGACTTTCCTTTCGGATACCAGGCGCCGTTAATGATGCTGGCGGGTGCGGGAATGGGTTTGAGCTTCACTCCCCTCGCACATGGGGTTCTATCTTCGGTACCGGAGGATTCGGCAGGCGAAGCTAGCGGAATCAGCAACTCGACGCGGGAGCTGGGCGGTGTTTTCGGAATTGCGATCAGCGGTCTCATCTTTCAGTCAGGCTCGCAGATCCAATCGCCGGCAGACTTCGGCAGCCATGTCGTACCTGCATTACTGATCAGTGCCGGCATGATCAGCCTTGCGCTGCTCAGTGTTCTCTTGTTCACCGGATCCGCGTTAAAACGCAGAACCTTGGCGGTCAAGCAATCTCAAGCCTTGATAAAGCAGGAAACTTAAGTCCACGATAGAACACCCCGCTAATTGCTAGCGGGGTGTTATCTCTTGTTTTCTGCGTCATATTTATTTTTCATTAGAATGTTCTTGCACGAACTCTATCTTGGCAATCGAGGCACCGATTCCTGGCGAGTTCGGTGAATTCACTCCGCGGTCGATGTCGAAGTTGCTGGCATACAGAGTGCTGCCAATGAAATGAAGGCTGGCCGGGAATTCCAGAGGTCCTTCATTGTTGTTGCCCGCGATCTCGGTCACTTTGCCGGAATGTGAAACCTTGACGATCGCATTACGTTCGTTGGCTGCCACATACAGATCGCCATTCGGACCAAATGCGATACCATCGGCTCCATACAACAAAGGATCTTTCGCAAACCTCTCTACAGCTCCAAAAGTGCCGTCTTTCTTAATACTGACGCGATTGATTTCACCTGAACTGGTATTGGCGATATACAGACGCCCGTCGCGGCCGAAAGCTAATCCGTTGACCACAATCGGCTGCGTCGGACGATCGGCTGAAATGCCGCTTGCCCAAACCGTACGCTCACCATCCGGTGTAATTACATAGATATTGCCCGTGGCGCCCCCGCTAACATATAGATTGCCGTCACGGTCAAACACCAACCCATTCGCGCCGTCCACATCCACAGCAAAGGTTTCTACTTTATCAGATGTGAAGCTGCCTTTTTTCAGCTCTTGCTCAGAGACTCGGAGAATGACACCATCCACGCCCGGACCTCCGCCGCTCGCCATATACAGGTTTCCGTCTTTATCGAACACCATGCCCGTCGCCGATTGGGGAAGAACCGTTAATACTTCAACAGCCCCTGTATGGGGTGTGACCCGAATTAATCGCCTGGAATTAAGATCACTCGTATACAGCCTGCCCTGCTTGTCTCCTGTCAGGCCTTCTATCCTCATCCCCGCTGCGTTGTTGGCATCCAAATCCACGACAATCGACACTTCCCACGAATGATGCTTCTTCTCCTTCTGTTCCGAGGCAAACATTGAAGTACTCAGCAGAACCGACCAAATCATTGCCACTGCCAATGTAACGATAAACTTTTTGCGCATTTGCATTTCCTCCTTTTTAATCATGGATTCAAGCAGTTGCACATTAAATTTTACCATTTTTATGGAAGTGGGACAAAATTACGCTCCGGTTGGTTTTCCACCTTCAGTGAATGCTGCCTCTTTCTGCTTCTTATCGACCAGCTTGATCATCAACATAAAACCGGCGGCGCCGCAAAGCGAAATGACAACATTCACACGATACATGACAACCGCTCCGAACGTTTGGTACAACCATCCGCCCATCACTCCCGCCATGATTCCGGACACGCCTCCCCAGGTTAAAGCGAAAGCCGCCTGACCCGATGCCCGGTATTCCGCGGGGATTAAATAGGCGGTAAGCGTAGTGCCTAAGTAATAATAGCCGCCGAAGGTTACGCAATGCAGAAGCTGGATCAGCAGAATGTGTACAGGTTCCGAAGCGAACGACATCAGCGCCCAACGAACCGAGAACAGCAAGCTGGTCACCGCTAAGCAAAAGATCAAATAGCGGGTTTCGCGTTTGATGAAGCGGTCGAGCAGCAGAAAGACCGGCACTTCAAAGATGGCCGCCAAGAAAGCTCCCCATCCGACGAATACTTCCGAACCGCCAAGCTCTTGTATGTAGATGGAGACGAAAGTGGAATTGACCGAATTCGGTATCGAGACCAAGTACGCCTAGTAAGACAAAAATGAGAAACAGGGGATTTGTAAACACCGTACCGTATCCCTTATTGGAGAAGGCCTTGCCTGATGCAATCCCTATTGGCATGCCTGCAGTAAAAATCAAAGAGACGATGAGCAGCAGCGAATAGACGATCCACAATTCATCCATGCCCACGGCAACGAATACCGGACCTGCCGCAATCGCAACAACGGCGTAGCCGATCGACCCCCATGACCGGAAGGAACCGAATTTATAACCGGTGCCCTCGATTGTATTGAGAATCAGACTGTTGCCTTGAGAGGCAAGCGGGCTTTGAAAGAAAAAGAATAGAAGCATTGCAGCTATTAGCAGCACATACAGATCTGTACGCAATACTGCTTGCACGACAATCAAGCTTCCTGCAAGCAGCAAGACAATCGTCCGCCTGATATTCTGATACTTGTCGCTTACGTATCCCCAGAAAGGGTTGGCAATGATCGAAATGAACGGGCCGCCGGCCATAATCATGCCAACCTGAAGCTTGCTTAACCCTTGTTGGGAGAAGTACACCGGGAAGTAAACGAACAAGATGGCCACCGATCCGAAAGAGAAAAAAGTGAACAGCTTTAGGACCGTCAATTCACGTGGGTACGAAGATTTCAAATGTATTCCGCCTTTACATTTTCACCTTTAACTTGGTATCAATTATAACTTTTTTAGCGATAAAAAAATCAGCTTCCGTGAGAGGAAGCTGATTTTTAGTATAAACGCGGCTAGTCTTCCACACGTGGACGAGTCGGATCGCAATTCAAGTCGGGGATCACACCGCTTTTGGCAAGCTTCGTCAGGTAGTAACATTCTTCCCGCATCATATGATCAGGGATAAGTGGAGAAATCCGGTCCAGCACTTCGGATGATATCTCATCCTCCTCCAACTCAGCTAGGAATGCCATAAACAGGCGCATCTCCAAATTGATTTCTTTATGAAAACGCCGGAATGCTGGAAAATCATTTAGATTCGACCGAATGTAACCGGCCATTTCGATTGCTTTCAGGTAGAATGCCTCGAAATGCTTCTCAAAGTCTTTGCTTTTGTGAATCAGCCTTTTTTCCACCATGTCTAAATCAGAAGCTATGGCTCCCGCATGCCCGGCGGCGTCCGGCAGCCACAACAAGTCGTGATGCAGCGGATCAAATTCAGGCACCGGTTGACCTGCTGTCAAAACTTGCAGGATCCTCATATATTCTTCGAGTTCGTTAACCATATGATTGAGAAATGTCGGTGATAACATAATTTTCACTTTGCCGAGCAGCTGTCTGGCAAGCAGGTCTAGTTTAAAAAATCGAAAAGCAGCGACATTACCGAGTGTATCCCTATCGAATGCCGATAGATCCGTGGTTGTGTTTGCCGTTCGTGCCTGTGCGAGTAATTGATCAAATAAGTGAATATAGCTTCAGCCTTTGCGATATCCACGCTCTCACGTGGAGACAAGGAATTCAAGATGAATCTCCCATGATCCCCCATGATTTGCAGCCAAAAGCGGTGTTCGAACAACTCATTCTCCGCTCGGGTTTCGTTCAAGGTCCCCACACTCCCCTCGCCTCACCCTATGCGTGCGTGATTGTCCAATATGATGTTATATACAAGTGTCAGACTGACATCTCCCGAAGTGCCGCGTCGGACGATGCTGACTGCCGAACCGGGCGGGATGCGAAATAGAACACAAGCAGCAATGAAAACAGACCGAAAACGAGAACCATATATTTTAGTCCGATCAAATCAAGCAGCATGCCTGTACAAAGCAGAATGACCTGGAACAAGACTCGGTCGAACATGGTCCGGAACGAGAAAAACCGGCCGTGATACTCCTTTGGAACTTGCGTCTGAAACACAGTTGAAATGATAGGAAAAAAGCAGCCGATGCTGAGCCCGAACAATCCGAAAGCCACGAGCGACATGAGCTTGTCATCAGCAAAAAATAATAACAGATGCGAGATTGCCACAAATATGGACAGAGCGAACAGCCGCTGCATCATGCTGCCACCCGGCAGCCTTTTCGCCAGGACGGTTCCCAACATAAAGCAGCATCCTTCCACTGTATACAAAAGCCCTTTTATCGTCGCATCATGCTGAAGTTCGCTTATATTGATCACCATCAAATTGAATCCGCCTATGAAAAGCGTGGGTACGATGGTCAGCAGCAGTATTCTGGTCACAACCGGCATGCTTCTCAATAACGGTATGATTTCTCTGAAGCCTTTGCTCTTGCTGCTGCTGTGCCGTGAACCCGCATCCTTCCTGCTTTCATCTACGTTGATGTACCATGTCGAGATGAGCAGAAAAAGATAGGCGATCAATGAAGCCAGATATAAAGAATAAAGACTCATAACTGTTAACATGAGACCCGCGAGTGCAGTTCCGGCGATCCTGCCGACTGTAGCGACATTCATATGTATGCCGTTCAGCGTCAGCAGCTGTTTTTCTTCGACGGCCAGGGGAATGATGGCCTGGAGTGCAGGGAAGTAAAAGGCAGCTGAAATCTGAAGCGATATCGCGAACAGCACCATCCATAGCAGGGACTCTTGCTGCAAGGCAACGAACATGAAGCATACACTGACCATCCGCCCGAATCCTGAATAAAGCAGCACGGTCTTCTTTTTGCTCGAATCGATCACCCGGCCGGCAAGCGGACCTACGAGCACTCCGGCGAGCAGACCGATGAAGAGGATAACCGCCTTCAAGAAATCCGACGGCACATGCCGCTGCATGAATTCCAGATTCCCAATGATAGAGGTCCATAAACCTACGCCGGCAATGAGTTCACCGATACAAATAATCCACACGTTGCGGTTCTTCCACATGAATATTCCCCCAGTTCGCAATCACAACAATCCTACTTTACACCAAAAATCATTAGCCAGGGAAAAGAAGCAGTAACAATCAACAAAGTCTCAAACGACTAATTTATAAAAAACAAGCCGACATCGGTATTTGACCGATGTCGGCTTGTTTTACCGATCCAGTTTCAGAATAAATTCTTCGACCTCTGTGCCGCGTGCGTTAGAGAAGCCCTTGTCCTCACCGGTAATTGTAAACCCGCACTTTTCCAGCACACGAATAGAGCCGATATTGTCTTTCACTGCACGAGCATATAAGGGGCGAATCTTTGAGTCGGCCAGAAATTTCGAGAGCGCGGACGTGGCCACGCCTTTGCCCCAATGTTCCTTTGCAATCCAGTAACTCACGTGCGGTTCACCGAAGTGCTCAAAGCTGAGCACTTGCCCTGCGACGTCCCCGTTATAAATGATCGTCTTTTTTGAGATGTTATCATCCCTTAAAATCTTAAGCCAGCGAGTGGTGAAGGCATTCCTGTCCGCTGGGTCTGTAGGCGTAAAGGCAGCCATATAGTTGGCGGTTGCGTCCGATTGCTGCTCGTAAAATGTCGGTAGGTCATCTGTTATCATTTCTCGAAGAGTAACGTTAATTGTCATTTTATATTTCCGCCTTAACGAATTATTCTTGAGGGACTGCGCTTTCATCCATGTAGAAGACTTCCCAAAGATGACCGTCTACATCTTGAAAGCTCCACACGTACATAAATCCATGGTCAGTCGGATCATTCGATGGCTTGCCTCCGGCTGCCAGAGCCTTATTTACGAGCTCATCCACTTTTTCCTTGCTGTCGGCGGTCAAGGCCAGAATGACTTCCGTGCTTCTAGTTGCATCTGCGATTTCTTTTTTTGTGAAAGTCCCGAAAAATTGTTCAAGCAACAACATGGCATAGATGTGCTCGCTGATTACCAGGCACGCTGCGTTCTCATCGGTGAACTGGGCGTTAAATTCAAAGCCGATACTACGAAAAAACTCCATGGATTTATTGAGATCTTTAACGGGTAAATTAACAAATATTTTGTCTGCTGTAACTGCCATTGTTCCTCACCTCTAATTTCGGATAATTGGCGTGCGAAACTGCATGTGACAACGTCATAACCATGAAATTTACCGGCACCACCTCCATGTTTATTTCATTAAAATTTCCAAATCAAGGATATTGTAGCATGGAGAATACATAGGGATTTCTTATCGATTGCTATTGTTCTGGCAAGGCTGCGTCTTTTCCGTTTTTTTACATGACTGACGTGGTGTCGGGAAACAATAATGCCTGCGGTGGTGATTCACAGCTTTGAATGAGGAGGATGCTTGCGGCTATGGCGACGACAAATACAAAACCCTTTTCTTGCGATAACTGTATTGAGTGCTGCGCCAATGTTCCAGTGAGTGCCAAGGAGATGGTGACCATACGGCGAGCTGTTCGTGCGATGCCGCAAGAACAAATTGACCGGCTGAGGGGCCAGACACGGAAAACAGGTGCGTGTCCGTTGGTAGACGTGGAGAATAAGCGGTGTACCGTGTATGAAGCACGTCCATGGCTATGTCGCATGTTCGGATATATGGAAAAGGCGCAGTGCCCCTACAATAAGCACATCAAGCTGATGCCGTTTGCAGAGGCGCAGAAAAAATTTATGGCCGATGTTGGAGCGAGCACGCAGGAAGACATCCAGGCAGTCGGTGTCTTGGGCAGAGATATTACATGGGAAAAAGGCCTGGTGAGACTCTGACGCATTAACCGCGCTATTGGTCAGATGCCTTTACTGCTTGCCGATCATTGAAGAAATATCGCGATAAAAAGCGAGCGCTTCCGTATTTGGCTCTACGTGCGGCCGAAGCGCTGCTAGCAATTCTTTGTAATGCCGGTCTTTCTCCCTTTGGTCAAATGAGGATCTGCTGACGATCCTCGCAGACTTCAAATATTCGACAGGATACTGGGTTTTCATCCTTCATCATCTTCCTCTGATGGCTTTTTAATATCTTTACCCATTTTGAACCATTATTGAATTCGACCTTCTCAATTGATTGTCGAAGGCAGGTTTTCTATAAGCTCCACATACTTCTCATACCACGCTTTCCATTCGTTCTCCCGTGATTCCAGCGTCCTTCCATTCAGCAATGCGCTCACCACATCCAAGCAAACATGCCAACCGGCCAAATCTTTTGGAGTATGATTCGTGATCTTAGCTATTTTCTCGATCAACAGCAGACGACAGCCCTCCGGCTCTGGATACAGTTCAAACCGAACACGGTCTTCAGCCCATGTATATTCCAATACGGAGTTTATTTTAAGCTCGATAATTATTAGTACTTTATACGTCCCATCATGCATGTCGAAGCTTATGGTCCCGCCCTCACTAAGGTCGTCGACCCGCAGCTCAGGAAACCACTTGGGCAACTTTGCGTTGTCTGTCAGCCAAGACCATACCGCTTCTACAGAATGCTCGAGATGACGCTCAAAACAGGCGGTATATCCGTTTTCACTTCGTGTAATAGCAGCTAACATGTAAATCCTCCTCTTGCTTGACTCCATTTCGTTTTTGTTTCAAACAATTGGTATGGGGTAAATAAACCTTACCCTCCTACATGAAACATTAAATTTTTCCTTTTTAAAGGAGAACGTCCGATGGACTACTTTTGCCTAAAATGCATGACTACCCACAAAATCACAAATGATGCAATAGTTTTTAGAACCGCCTTCTATCAAGTGAAAACCAGCAAGATGAACGTTGGTTTCTGTAGCTCCGACAAGCATGCTGTACGCTTAATCTCTCTCCGACAGACAAGTATCATCCGACACAGTAAACGCTTTTTTCGGCTGTCAAAAAGATTGCATGTAAGGCAATCGATCATGCGTGCACCCAAATCGTTTATTTTTTGAACTTATAGATTGCCTTGATAAAACCCCCGAATACATCATGACTAAAGGTGAACCCACGACTGAGGTAAAAATTCAGCGCGGCATCATTGCCGTTTGATACATAAATAAATATTAAATCAACATCCGGAAAGCTCTCCAGCCATTCCATAGACATTTCTAAGAGTTTGGAGCCAAGTCCCATGTCCCGATATTGATCCCGCACATATAAGTTGTTTAAGCAGCCAATCTTATTCGGCAGATTAACCCATTCCGGATAAAAGCCCTTGCTGTTCTCGTCTTTCGGAGCCCATGCCGGGTATTGGCCCTTACTGTTTTCAATATTTTCGATGGTAGAAAAAACGTACCCGACAGGCATACCATTGTCCTTAACCACAATAACCTGACTTTCTAACGAACTTTCGTAGCTTTTTTTCATTCTTGTGTCAAAGTTCATAGAGTCAAAAGCTTCTGGTGCAATAGCAGCCTTCGATTTTTGAAATGCCATTAGCTCGTTGCACAACTGTCTACACTGCTCGATGTTTCCATCCTTCACAAGTTCGATTGTGACGTTTACCATGTTCTCTCCTCATTCACGATAGTTGATCATTTATATTTGACTCAGAACATCGACCGGATACCACCGGTTTTCGGGTTAACGTAGTACCACCCCCAGGTGGCCGTATGGCCCTCACCGGTATTCGGATCGTCGATCACGACTTCGTACACGTGAATTAAGTATTCGGCGCCTTCATTGTGGTCATATTCTACATAGATGGCCGGTTTACTGTCTAGCTTCAGATGCTTCCGCACCAATTTCTCCGCATCGGCTTTGGTCAACGTCTTGACCGGTTTTTTGCCTATGTACGCCGAATTCGCCTTGGAATCGAAAGAATAGGCTTTACCCAGCGACAAAAGAAGCGGGAGCGTAAACTTGCCCCTTGTATATGAACGTTTCCTGGCCGGACGGCAGGGATTTCTTCACCCCGTCGAAATAGACCGCCGCTTTCTGAACCTTGACGCTGATTTGCGACCCCGCCGCGAATCCAACAGAGCCGAATACGAGCGAGCCGACGGCCAATCCAAGAACGATTCCTTTTACCTTATCCTTCATGTCCCCATCTCCTTTTGCATCCAGTTTACTTCAAGGGACGGCAGGCCAGCCATCGCAATAGCTGTATCATTTGCTAATTTTTTCTTGCTTTAACAAGGCTTTAACTTGGGTTTATCTGATGTTTAATAGTTTTGAAATATACATGCCTCTTCCGCTAATTCCTTCAGGGTCATATTCCGTTTCCATTCCAGCTTCTTTAAAAGCAGAAAACATTTCATCGACGGTATATAGCCCTAGCTCATGTTTCTCTGATAAACGTGTAATTCCATCCTTAGTTCCAACTAAATACTCAAAATTAAGGACAGATAAATTGCCCGATTGGCCGGAGTACGACATCCGACTCACTTTGATATCATTTGTTCCGCCGTTAACAATAGATACATAACCAGGATGCCAAGTTTCTGGAGTAAACCAAGGTTCTATTATGATGAATCCACCTTGCTTGGTATGCTTTTACATTTGTTTTAAAGTTTGAGTCAAAGCAGTATAGGTGTTAGCGTATGCGATTGCACTGAACAGACACATTACTACATCATAATGCTTTTCTAATTTAAATGAAGTCATATCCCTGCACCAAAACGTAGAGGAAGGATTTCGATTTTGGGCTATTTCAACGAAACGCTCGCTTATATCAATGCCGTCTACTTTGAAAGAGTCATTCAAATGTTCAATATGTTTTCCTGTCCCACATGCAACGTCAAGAATTGATTTTGTATGAGGAAACCTTGTTAATATATATTCCTTGATATCGTTTGCTTCTTTTTTATAGTCCTTAAAACTATAAATCAAATCATATAAATCTTCAGTATTTTCGTGCATATTTGACCTCCAACCTCGAAACAACTTATTCGATGAGCTTATCTATTAACCCCCAAACAAAACATCCATCACAGTTCCCAACTTTCCGGCCTTGTGACCCTCCAGGACATCCGGATCATAGATCTCGACGAATCCGCAATTCATACAAGAAACGAACAAATAGTGGTTGTGCTGGATATCGAACAACTTGCTCAAGCCGGCACCGGTCATGGCCACTTCCTTGACGTTGCAATCAGTTCCTTTGCATTTGGCACATTTAAAGTTATCCTCGATAACCTCAATCACGCGTGCTTCCTCAAAAGCTTCGACGGCGCTCCCAGTGCGCGCATCCGGTGCAAAATCATCTTCTGTAACCTCGTGCAATTTATTTCGGCAATTCGGGCATCTTCCCTTAAGAATCTCTACCTCATGATGGCACCAAGGACATTCCATAACTTAGACTCTCCTTTTCTTCTGGGTAATATAGGAAATCTACAATCAAACATACAATAACACTTTAAGGAGCGTCCATGACCACATTTTTTAAAGAGTTGCGGATGACGTTGCGTATTTCTTTGCCGTTAAATGCACAGGGACCGCTGAAATGTATCAGCAGTCCCCGTGTGTTTATTGAACTAGTCGTGCCCGATTGAGTGAATGTTTGTGTACGTGTGGACGTTCAAACGCGGATATGGTCCGCTCTCCAGCGGGTGATGGATTTCTTGATCGCCTCATTCGTCATTCCGGTTTCAACGGCTTTCTGACACAAGACGAGGAATTCCTCATCTTCCGCGAACCTTAGTGCAAGGATTTGCCCCAAAGCAAGTCTGGAATCTAGCGGCTGCCCCGTATGTCTGAAGTGGCGAAAATTCTCCCCTTGCCGAAAACCATCGGTAGGCAATCTATATCTATATATGGTTGTCCTCTTAATACGCTCGTACCAATCATTTTCAACTGTGACTACAATGTCTGATTTCGTTGTACCAAAGAATTTAATATTATCCTCATCCGTGATTTCATTACTCCTAGTATAAACAATCCTCGGGCAATCTCTTGGAAAATAAAAAGTGAATTCATGGGCATCATCAATCGCCCAAACGACAGGCGGCATGTCCCTACGATTTTCTTTAACTCTAGGAACAAAAATCTCAATTGAACTTTCCTCGCTAAAATGAAATAACCTCATTTAGTGCCCCCTTCGTAAATGGATGCTCGAGGTTAATAACTCCGGATGTTCTAATCCGAACCACTGTGTTAGAAATCTTATGGTATCAACAAAATTTTGCCGGTACTGGCGCGACTCTCAAGCAATCGATGCGCTTGCTTACCTTCGCTAAGAGGAAAAGTCGTCGGCATGTCCACCCGTAGACGACCTTCATGAAGCTCGGTGAACAGAGCTTCACTGCGTTCTACCCGATCTTGCCGTGTTGTGATATGGTTCCACAGGTCACCTCCGGTCAGTGTCTTGGACGTATCCATTAGCATTCTCGGATCGACATGCTGAGGATCTCCCCCGGCCATGCCGTAGAAAACGACAACACCCTTGATGCGGACCGCCGAAAAACTGTCCATCAGAGTGGAGCCTACAGAGTCATACGCAACTTTCACGCCTTTTCCGTTGGAGGACCAATCCCGGGCGGCCTTGACCCAATGCCGATCAACACCGCTTCCATACAGCAAAACTTCATCCGCGCCAGCATGCAGCGCCTTCTCGCGCTTGGCATCGGACGATGTAAGACCGAGTACGCGAGCGCCCTTCGCCTTGCATAACTGCGTCAACAGCTGACCCACACCTCCGGCTGCGGCATGCACGAGTACCTCGTCACCCGCTAGCACACGATAACTGTCATGGACCAGATAATGTGCGGTCAATCCTTGGAGCAGCAGGGATGCTGCTTGCTCGAAGGTGATACTGTCCGGCAGCGGAATAGCCCGCTCCACAGGCACAGAGACAAGTTCCGCATTTGCAAACGGAACGTCGGCAAAAGCGATGCGGTCACCTTCACGCAGCCCCTCTACGCCGTAGCCGACATTCTCAATCACGCCGGCTCCCTCATATCCGAGTATATAAGGCGGTTCCCCCGCCAAATGATAGTTGCCCTTACGCCGATATACATCAGCAAAGTTGAGCCCGATTGCCTTCATCCGTACAATCACAGTGCCCAAAGCTGGCTGTGGCTCAGGGATGTCACGAAACTCCAGCACCTCAGGACCGCCAAAACGATCAAAAACTAATGCTTTCATACGGTTCATCCTCCGCGTTGTACGTTATGTCAACTTTATTATCGCATATTGCGGAGGGGAAATCCTGTATCTACACCTGCCCGTTTTTCAACGGCCTCGTTGCGGGGCAGCCTGTAGTTTGTACCACCGTGGACGTCCGACGATCCAAGAATCGGCCCCTGTCCGATTTAACTATTCTGCCGAAAACGTAATATAGAAAGGGACACTTTTCTATGACACGAGCGGTCTCAATCAAGACTTAATCGTCAAGAGTACCCACTCCTTTTCGGAATGAGTACTCTTGACGGTTATAATTCTCCTTTTGACAAATTTCAGCGCGACCGGCTTTTTGCGATCATCAGCTATTCAAATCTAATTATCGGCTTAATGGTCGTCCCTTTATGGGAATCCTCGAACGCCTGATTGATCTGATCGAATGAGTAGTATTTGATCAATTTGTCAAACGGGAATCTTCCCTTTTTGTACAACTCGATCAGCGCTGGAATGTACAATTGGGGGACGCTTCGGCCCATCAAAAATCCGCTAAGCGTTCTTTCGAACAGAATCGTGTTTAAATCCACCGTGCCTCAGTGCCCAGCTTCGAACCGCCGACTTGTACCGCGACTCCCAATAATTGAAGACTGTCTATTGCGTATCGCGTGTTTTCCGGACGGCCGCTGGCCTCAACGGCATGATCCACGCCTCCCCCCGTAATACTCTTAATCCTCTCCACCACATTGCCTTCCTTAGCGTTGATCGTATGCGTAGCGCCCAATTCCTTGGACAGTTCAAGACGGTTTTCCTGAATATCGACCGCAATAATGACCCCGCAATGAGCGACGTTGGCCGCCATCACCGCGCTCAAGCCTACCGCACCGATTCCGAATATAACGATGCTTGATCCTGGATCGGGTTTCAGCTTGTTCAGCACGGCACCGCTGCCTGTCTGAATGCCGCAGCCGAGCGGGCCGAGCATTTCAAGCGGAACGTCTTTAGGCACTTTGACAACGTTGCGTGCGCTTGTCACCGAATAATGCGCGAAACTGGACTGTCCGAAAAAGTTAGACAGCGGCTGATGGTCGTTATGCAAACGGCAAGTCCCGTCGGCCATGCGGCCTCCGAAATTGAGATCGTAGAACTCCAAGCAGGCATACGCTTTTCCGCTTAAACAGTTGCGGCAAACACCGCAGGAACTATAAGATAAAACGACATGATCGCCGGGTTCGATGTTTTTGACGCCCGGGCCCACCTTCTCGACGACGCCGGATCCTTCATGTCCCAAAACGGCGGGAAGAGGAACCGGGTAAGATTGATTTTGGGCGAAAAAATCGGTGTGACAAATTCCCGATGCCACGATGCGAACCAATACTTCGCCCGTCTGAGGTTCATCGACGGTGATATCGGTTATTTGAAAGGGGTCCCCTTCTCGAAAGACTACAGCAGCCTTGGTTTGCACAATAATTCCTCCATTTAGGAAACTCAGTATTTTGTACGTAGCAGTTACTCTGATTGAGCATTTTCAGCGGTTTCTTTTAAAGCAAAAGCGTGATCATGCACAAAAAGAGGGGTGCCAGAAAAGCCGCAAACGCGCGGCTTTGATGCTGCACATTTATGTCCTTGGATTTTAAACATTAAAATGGAAATACTCGTGGTCGCTTCTGTACCGATACCCACCGGACGGACGTAAACTCGTCCAATGACCATTCCCCGCCGTACCGGCCTACTCCGGATGCCTTCACTCCTCCGAATGGCACTGTCGGCTCGGCATTGACGCTTTGGTCGTTCACATGTACCATCCCTGTCTCAATTTGTAACGAGACTTCCACACCATGCTCCAAATTCCGAGTATAGACAGATCCACTTAATCCGTATTCGCTTTCGTTGGCCAAACGGATGGCTTCTTCTTCGCTTTCTACAGGCAGAATTGCGGCAACAGGGCCGAACGCCTCTGTTTGGGCAATGGCCATACGGTTCGTCACATCTGCCAGAATTACCGGCTCCATCACATTTCCTTTCACGCTTCCGCGTTTGACCACCCGTGCCCCTTGTGAAATTGACTCATCGATTAATTTTTGAAGTCTTTCGACCTCTGAGTGAGCGATTAACGGCCCAATAAACACCTCTTTATTGGAGGGGTTGCCCACCTTCAGCTTTTCCACTTTTTCAGCAAACTTGGTTACAAATTCATCGTAAAGCTTGCGGTGTACGATAATCCGGTTCAGAGACATACAAATTTGGCCTTGATGCAGGAATTTGCCGAATACGGCTGCACTGGCGGCTAATTCGACGTCCGCGTCCTCGAGCACAAGCATCACATTGTTGCCCCCCAGCTCGAGCGCTGTGCGTTTGAGATGTCTGCCGCATAATTCGCCAATGTGCCGGCCCACCTCGGTAGATCCTGTGAAGGAAATCACCTTTGGCAAAGGATGCTCGACAAAAATATCACCGATTTCAGCGCTGCTCGCCACAGTGACATTAAGCAATCCCTTTGGAACACCTGCCTCTTCGAAGACTTTTGCAATAACCAGCCCGCCAGAAATCATGGTCTTATTGTCCGGTTTTACTACTACCCCGTTACCGGCGGCAAGTGCCGGTGCGATGGCTCGTATCGAGAGAAAAAGCGGAAAATTGAATGGGCTGATCACCCCTACAACCCCGACAGGTAAACGATATACGCGATTCTCTTTACCAGGTATGACCGAAGGCCGAATTTCCCCTGTCATGTTCATTGGAAATGAAGCATAATAGCGAATGTCTCCGATAAACATATCGACCTCCGTTTCCGCCTTCAAATGCGAACTTCCTGTCTCGGTAGTAAGTATTTGAATCAGGTCTTCACGCCACTTCTCTGCAACCTCTGCTGCCTTCATCATGACGGCAGAGCGTGTAAACGGGTTGGCGTCCCACCATTCGACCTGCGCTTTTGCAGCCGCGCGATATGCCTCATCAATATCCTCTTTTGAAGCTAATTGGATCGTTACCAATTCCGATTCGTCGAACGGATTCCGGTTTGTATATTGCCTCTGACTGTTACCGGTACGCCATTCTCCGCCAATGAACTGTCTGTCCCAAGCTTTAAAATCGACGGCCATGTTAAGTCCCCTTCATCAAACTTTCAAGTTTTACAACAGGTGCCCATTCGTTAGTTGTTTTTCTTCATCGTGTAAAATATACATTCGAAAGTTGCTCACCGAAGAGGAAAGACTTACTGAAAACACTTTAATCCTACTGGTCGGATCACACGCAAAAAACACTGGACACATCCTCATGTAATCCTAGTTATGCTGCTAGTCCCCGAGGCAAAAAAACAAAAAGAGCCTCGGCATATGCCGAAGCCTATCGATTGTCACACTGTTTCCGACTGTGCATCTATGATTTACTGAAAAATGAGGCTGAACGTTGAACTATCGTACCCGTTCGTATTATGAGGTCACCAGATCTTTCTGTTTCGCTGCGTCTTCTCCTTCAGTTCCCGACATCCGTGAAGGTGCTGCGGACAAGCAAAACAGAGCTTGTCAAAGCGATTAAGGCGCTTACTCCTCGTGCGCGCTCCGAGCGCTGGGCGGAAGAACGCGCAGAAAAACTAATCGCAGCGGCCGAGCGAAATCCCGTTTAAGCATGTCACCATGACCAGTCACTTTGTCAATCTGGAGATCCTTGTTCAGTCGCTCCTTCAGTACCAAGAGCACCTATCCAATCTGGAAGCTCAGAGAGATGCTCTTGCTGAAGGCATTGCTGCTTTTGATCTCTTACGCTCCATTCCCGGCATTGGCAATAAAATTGCGGCACAATTTTATCCGAAGTCGGCGAAATCGAGCGGTTTGGCAATGCAAAAAAGCTGGTGGCGTTCGACGGCCTGTATCCCAGCGTCTTCTCGTCCGGGAAGTTTACGGCAACCCGGAATCGCATCTCCAAACGCGGTTCCAAGCGTTTGCGACTCGCACTCTTCCTAGCGGTTCGCTGCGGCCTCAGGCTTTCAGCAAACAAAAAGCTCAAGGCATTCTACGATAAGAAGAAAGCCGAGGGCAAAGGACACAAAGTTGCGATTATCGCTTGTGCAAATAAGCTTCTTCATTGGATATTTGCTCTTCTGAACGACAAAACGACGTTTGTGGATCTAGCTTAGAGGCACTTTTGTGCATTGAAATAAACTTACAACAATTAACCCAATTGGTAAATAATTTTTAAGTTTTCACAATTCATACCGTCCAACTGAGAAAACAAAAACGGCTGCCACAGCAACCGTTACTCCACGTCTTAAATATCTGTATTAGGAGGACTGTAACCCAGGTGCCGAGCCATTGATACGATTTGTCCCTTATGATGAAACTCATGCGTCTCGGTGTGGGTCAACAACCATAGCGGAGTTGTACTCCAGTGTTCCTCCTGCCACTTCACCTCATTTGCGATGTTTTCAAACCACCGAGCATTGAATTCATCTAAAAACCTTTGTACTACCTCGTCTACTAACTCAAATCTGGACTGAACTTTATCAACATCTGAATGCTCAATATCGTACTCAGAAGCGAACGAAAAATCAGCTCGTTTTTGTTTAAATGCAAATGATCCAAGCCAGTACCGATAGCAATCAGCAACGTGAATATGGGTTCTGATTATACTTGCTTTCCCGAAGTTGGGCACCGTATTGTGTAACTCTTGAAAGGGAATTTCTTTCAAAAATTCAAACAAAGTTTGTCTTGCGGATTGAATGAAGCCGTATTGTTTCTTCAATACATCTAACATTCGCCTTCAATCCTCTCTTATAATGATATTTCACATTCTCACGAACTGTCTTCGCAATTGCCAAAAACAAAATAAAAAAATACGACGCCAATAGACAGACCAATCAAATAATAAAATCACCCCATATCTCTCCTAAGTATAAAATCACCCTTATTTAGCATCAATTGTATCATTTCACTATCCTGCCCCGTTAGCGGAGAAGGCCACCGATCGCTTAGTTCGGCAGCCTTCGTTGATGTTATTGAAGAAGATGCTTTGCAGAAGCAACCGCTATTCCACTATCACTCTCCGTTACTTAAAGAAGATTGTACCAAAAGGTTACGTTTCTCTTTCTTTTCTATGAAGTCTTCTTCACTAATCTCACTCTTCTCAGTTAATAAAAGTGATTGGAATGCTTCAAATAGGCCTTGTATATCTTTTTGTTCGTTTATAATGTTCATACTTTTGTTATATTCATCTTCATCTTTATACCTTGTTATTTCTATCCATTTTGTATCATCATCTTTGCTATTTAGATACATTGTATGAAAATCTAAATACCGACCATAAATTTCTGAGGCTTTGTCTTGAATGGCTAAATACTCATCTACCTTATCTTTTTGGATGTGGTACTGATAAATTTTAACAAACATCATATTCTCCCCCCAATCATTAAACATCCATATTGAAATAAACTACCCGCGTTGAGTACATAAATCGTTACCGAAACAAACCGTTTTTCCACTATCGTACCCGTTAGAATTCCTGTGGAACGAATATATTGGAGTTTGAATAAAAAAAGAGTGCCTCTGTACGATGGGAGTACGAAACGGGTCTACAGCCCTTAAAAAATCCCACATCAGGAGGTCACTCTAATATGAAGTTTAAGGCACAAGATAAGCAAAATCAACTCATTGAGAACATCACTGGTAATCACCTTGTTGTTGGTGTAGATATAGCTCAGGAAACCCACGTTGCTAGAGCTGTAAACTTTCGCGGCATTGCCCTGGGTAATCCACTGGAATTTAGTAACGACGAAGCCGGCTTCCAATCTCTCGATCGCTGGATCCGGAACTTACTAGCTTCGTACAAGCTAACCAACATAATCGTCGGTATGGAGCCGACAGGACACTATTGGCTCGCCCTTGCCCATTGGCTTAAGGACAAGGAGATTGCAGCGGTACTTGTTAATCCTCACCTTGTCAAAAAGAACAAAGAAAACCGCGACAATACACGATCTAAAAGTGACAAAAAGGATGCGCTTGTCATTGCAGACATGGTGAAAAATGGCTACTACTCCCCTGTCCGTTTCCATTCCACAGAATACGAAGAACTGCGAGTAATCATGGCAAACCGAGAGACCGTTGTTAAACGGCTCGTAAGCGCAGTGAATCAGATCCACCGTTGGGTCGACATTGTGTTCCCTGAACTTAGACAGGTCTTCAAAATCTTAACTTGCAAAGGTGCATTGACAACTCTTCGGCTGTTTCCACTTCCCGCCGATCTATGTAAATTAGAGCCTGCCGATGTAATTGCGGGGTGGAAAAAGTCCATGAAACGTCACTCTGGTGTGCGTAGGGCTAAGTTGCTCATCGATCTTGCTGACTTAGCGAGTACTCAACTGCAGAGAATCGAAGCTGAAGCCAAAACCGTACTTGAATGAATCCCCTATGCGGGTAAAATCCTTGCCATTACTGGCGTAAGTGCGACCGCTTTAGCTGGCGTTTTAGGGGAGTCCGGTGATCTCAGCGGTTATGCCCACGGGAACTCACTACTACGTCACGCAGGCCTGAATTTGACCGAGGCAAGCTCTGGGAAATGGAAAGGCCAGATGACGTTGAGTAAACGAGGCCGCCCACGTCTACGGCACTTCCTCTACCTAATGACGATGTGCATGGTTATGACCAACAAAGAATTCAAAGCTTTGCATCAACATAACGTTCAGGTTAAAAAGCTTAAAAGAATGAAATCAATTATGAAATTATGCGGAAAGTTGGCCCGACTTTTAGTCGGTTTGGCACGTAGCGAGGAAACTTACAAACCGGATAAAGTGTTTGCACTAGCAGCTTAAAAACAAAAACACGCCTCACGCAAGTTGGCGTATTCGCAGGATGACAAAGAAAGCACGGAGTATCGGGATATGTTACGCAAAAGGGCTATGACCCGTTCCGTTAGAAAGACCGACCTCCACCCCTTAGATAGGTGTAACGAAGGAATGAAAGGGCTAAGACCCGTTGAGACATGGGAGTGAAAATCGCTAAGGGCAGCGTGGAGAATACGTGCAGCATATGGAACAAACTGGGTGGATCTACCCCCACCTCTGTTCCCGCATGCCCTCATCGGCTAAACCTAGCTATCCTTGCTCTCTGCATTCCATCATCCCAATCTAAAGGGGATGAAATCCTGCGAATACACGAGCTTGCGTGAGGAATTCAAATGAGGGAGCGTAACAAACAACTTTCACTCCGCCCATTCTTTGTCTAACAACCATGGAAGGTTCGCTTCAAATTCCAGTTGAATAATGGGTTCAGGAAAATCTGGATCTACGCATCTTAATTCATAACTAAAGCCTATATTAAAATCTTCAACCTTAGTTAAATTCACATTACTCCACATATCAGTAATTACAGTCGGACCACTCACAATCACGCCAACAATATGATACACACCTAAATAAAGAAGTCGTCCATTTTCAGGAACACCATATGAAGTGTAATCACCATCTTTAAATGGATCGATTCCGAGTTGCTGGAAAAATGACCGCACCCCATTATTCTTCTTGAGATACAGCCGATAATTCTGACAGCTTAAACAATCACATTGTATTTCGTCATCCATGTCATTATAAAATTTAGATGTTCGGTCGAAGTCGACTTCGAGTATCCAGTCATTAAGACGGATTTCCATTGTTTCTGAAACACACTCCTAGCTCAACTTTATAAGTCGAACAGGCTGCCGATTCTGTCGCAACCTGGTGTCATTGTGCTATCGTACCCCGTTAATTTAATGAGCACCTTTGCTGCTTTTGAACCGAAATACGAGCATAATCACAAAAACAACAATTAATAAAAATCCAATACACGCTGTTAGAAAAGGATAAATTACAGGGAAGATTATATTTAGATAACCATGAGCAAAAATGTCTGTGTGATAACCCATGGCCATAAGACCAGTATTAGAGAGCGTGACAAGTCTCACCCCTAACGGATGTCTGATCGGTCCAGGTAGCCGAAATTCTCTTCCCATATACGGTCCTTGTATAGGTGTAGAAAGTCTTGCAACCTTGTTATGTAGTCCATTCCTCACGAAGCATTCCCATCCGAATGGAATCATAATAATTTCCTTTATAAAGACGGCACTTACGTATACAACCTTCCATCTTCATTCCTAACTTCTCTGCACAACGAACCATTCTTGGATTGCCAGACCACGTGGTTAACCCTATGCGAACTAAAGGCAAAGAAGACAATAAGTAGTCTATCCATAACCTTAACGCTTCCGTGCCATATCCTCCGTTCCAATATGCAGCTTGCAGTAAAGTCTTCATTTGTTCGCTTAATTGTTCGTATGTCTGAAAATTTAATGGAAAATAAGGGGCGTCCCAGTTTTTCCACTCGGGAAACTCTTCACCATAGATGAACGCCCATAAAGTGTGAAGATCTTCAGTTGTGATATTTCTCAGTGTCACTCTCTCGCCAGTTAATATGATTGAGTTCATAAGTCTTATAGAGACCTCCTGTACCCGCTTTGTTTGTTGTTATTCTTCATTGGGGATGAAAGTCCTTTCTTTCAATTTGCCCGTTGCCTAACAAAAAAAGCAGGCTGCGATGGCGACGGTTCACCGCGCTGTCAGTATCGGCAAGTTTAATGAAAAAAGTCCATCCATTACAGGATGGACTTCCTCATATCATTTGAACGACCCATCTTACCCCTGAATGTTCCATCTGGCATCTTGCTCGGCAAGAATCTCGTTGTCTTCTGCGTTATCTCTCGTCACTTTCTGAACGCCAATGGCGCTATATGATATCAACAGAATAACAGCTATGTAATATCCCTTTACATTCAATTCAAACGGTGCGTTGTAAAGGCCAATAAAGAACATCGCAAACCCGATAATCAAACCTGCAAAAGCCATACCTGTGAAAGCTCCTGTGTTCCTCATCCGGTGTTTCGGGTTTTCCAAGCGAATGTCTTTATCCTCAGTATTGTCTCGAACGACCTTCTGCACAACGATGCAGGTAATCGTAATCAACACCATGCAAAGCAGATAATACCCTTTCACATTCAATTCCCAGTCGGCGTTGTACACTCCCAGACAGAATAAAAAGAGACCTGCGCTCAATGCAAAATACGATGCCGCCGTGAAAGCAGGCGTGTTCCGTTTGCGATATCTCTGATTCATCTAACGATTCCTCTCCCACTTCAGAATAGAAAGACCTACATCTTTCTCCACTATACAACGGAACATCGATAAAATTCTACCCTGCAATTGGTGGGTTTATGGAAATTTTAGGGATTTTGTAACTAGGTATGCGTGAAAAAATGAAATAGGAACACGAAAAAAAACTTTCCGTTACTTATGGTACAGTTCATCTTATTTTTACTAAATGAATCTGCCCGTTAGGTGAACATGCTGCCGAAATTTAATATTATCCCCTTTGAGTAGACAGTGCGAAAGAAGCGCACTAATAGTTCCATTTGATTGCTTCGAGTTCTGAGATTCCTTTCATTGTTCGTATCCATTCGATATTACCTGCAAACAGTTCAGTACAGCTAAATTCAAGCTGTTTAGTTTGCTTACCTAATATGCATTCAAGATACCCTGTATAACGCGTAGGCACTGCCCGTTTTAAGTTCCGTATGTGAAACTGTCTAACCCCCAACGAATAACTATGTCTCCATCAGCAAAGATTGCTTTTAATTTTGCATACGCACCAATATCATCTTCTGCTATCTGAAGGATTTCAAACTGTGGAAAGCCACGATTTCGTGTCATAGTTACTCCCAAGTAAAGGATAATATTTTTAATTAAGCAATTGGCGGCGGCTTTCGCAGGTATTGGAATATCGTTTAATAAGTTTCATTTTTCTAATTCAATATATTCTCTAAGTAATTTCCACTCTCCACTTTCTCTTCGCCAAACAAACATACATTTCGCAGTATGAGGTATATTATTTATCTTGTTCGTTTCTGTCCCTACTACTAAAAAATCCTCTCCATCCTTTCGTTTAGTAATAGAAACTGGTTCAAAACTTTTTTCGGCATCATCATATTGTTTTAAAACATTGTTAATATCATAGTTATAATCATATTGTTCAGGTTTATCAATATTGGAATGAGCCCAATATCCAACGAAATTTTTAGACATGAAATTCCTAATTTCATCACCATTTTTGCTTATAAATGCTTCATTCCAACACTTAAAATACCCCTCCAACACTTCTTGTATATTATCCATTAAACTTCCTCCTTTATTAAGTTTTACAATTAATTATCAGCAATTTCACTTGGACTCAGGCGTTCACCGACATGATGCCCATAGATTTTATCTCAATAAAAGAATGGATATCACTTGCCACCATTTTCAAAAGAATATATGAGGAGTCCTAAGTGGATTGCTTAGAGTCCACTATCTCCCTTTAATCTCGGTTCTTATAATATATTAACAAGTCAGTCCATCGATTATTCTCAAAGGAAAACTCTTTCCTCACACATTCAAACAGAAATCCTGTCTTTTCAGCAAGCCACGGAAGAGTGAATGGACTAGATAGTACTCGCCGTAGATGGAAAAGAAGAGCAAAAGCAGCAAAATCACTGGCAATACGGCAATGTTTTTTCGATGACGAAAATATGATCCACCGACTTTATAAACGAAGACCAACATAAATAAATAAACGGGGATCGCAGGATAAATGAACAGTATTCCCAAGTTTCCATTGCCTGAAATACCGTGTCCTTCTCCTCTATATCGTAAGGTAAATAGATCGACCAGAAAAAATAAGACAATGGCTAGAAAAAGAGAAGTAGACAGCACAATCAAGCTGATCTTGAATTGTCTCTGCATTCATAAATCACCCTCTTATAAGGTGTTGCCACATATTACGTTATAAATTGAACTACTCCAATGGAAATCGATAAGAGTATAAGCACAATAAAAAATCCTAATATAAAATTTAAAAGTCCCGAGGTTTGTGATTTACGTTGAAGTTGTCTCTCAACACTGGCCAATCGCTCTTTAAGCTCTTGTATTTCTTTTTCATGTTCCATGGATTTAGCCCCCCTGCATAGCCACTCGGCACTAATTTAATCCTTTAGAGTCTTTTTAATGATTTTGAAACCAAAGATCACCAGAATTATTAGTCCAGCTGTGTTCAATATGCTTTTCAGAAAAGAATCAATGCCAAGAATGTTAACAATCAATACATCATGAAGTTCGGGGAGAAGCATGAATACAACTCCGACAATAAAAGACACAAAATCACTTAACAACTTTGGCAAAATAGCCACCTCTGTTCTGTTCGTTTAACAAACCGTTTACAGCGTTATTCGATGGCTTAATGAATATTCCTGCACAACAAAGGCCACCGTTCGTCACGGCAGCCTTGTGGTTATCCAGTAATGTAGGTGATTTAATCAGGACTGGCCCGCTTGCGGCTCGGAGGTGAGCATCCAGCTTACCCCGAATTTATCTGTTAATTCGCCGTAGAATATGCCAAATGGCTGAAATTCAAAAGGAAATTTCACATTACCGCCTGCCGCAAGCTTCTCGAACGCTTCTCTAGCTTCAGCTTCTGTGTTGTATGCAATACTCAGTGAGATCCCTGATCCTTGAGTAGGCGGCTCAACTGCATCAGCCATAAAAATATTATTTTCTCCAGCAACTGCTATACACATATGCATGACTTTATCCTTAAGCTCATTTTGTACACCCGTTGCCTCTTCATGAGTCAGCACGGAAACGACCTCTCCTCCGAGCGATTGTATGTAGAACTCAGCTTGAGACCTCGCATCCTCGGATATAAGATAAGGCTTCAAAGTTCCCATTTGATATCATCCTTTCGATCTCGTTTTAGAATTGTACAAGCTTATTCTGTCACAAATGAACATGTTCCGTTTCTTATGGATTGCTATTTTGAAAAACTTCCTCAATGTATTTATTTAGACGATCAGTAATGTAGATTTTCTCCCCATTGTTAATATGTACGATTCCATCAATGTAACCATTAAATTGATCAATAAGAGTATTACTCCCTGTGTTTGCTTTACTTCTTATTGTTATAGCAAAATGCTTGCCTGATTCAGAAACACTTGTGTTTCCTAACGCCTTCTTGCCTAACCGTAACTCATTGTAAATAAACTTAATGTCCTCTATGTTTGATACTGTTGTTGTTTTCCAGTTATCAGATATATTAGATATGTCCATTACTAATGGATGCCGATAAAAGGTCCAATCATGTACAAGATAGTGATTGTTTTTAATTTATCCGTTCCCGCTGCACCAGGGCTTATGAGATTCTCCTCTGTCCAGTAGCTAATGCGGAACGATGTGCCATCGTCTAAATGAATGCGGAGAAACTGCCTCCCTGTGTCACCGAGTCCTTTTCCTTTTTTGTATATTTCATCGAAACCCACATATTCCAACGCAAGGTATTCTTCGATGAACTCACTTACCGCTTCTTCAGTAAAATACGAAAGATGATGCCCGTCGTACGTGCTCTCGAAGCTTATTTTGGATACTCTTCCCTCAATATCATATACGTCGGAAACGGTATGAGCTTTTGGGTTCCCATCCGATTGATATAGCTTCTCTCCAGCGAGAAGCCGAAAAGTCGATTTATAACCCACAACTTCATATACTTTCGTTCCTTTAGGCAAGAAGGTTGCATCCCCGCTCTTCATTTTATAGCCCATGCATGCGTTATCGGCTAAAGTGTAGCCGATCTCGCCAAGTTCCTTACCCTTAACGAGCTTTGAAACATCCTGTGAGGTGAAAATCGAATCTGTTTCTCCAATATGGCGGTACTGGATGTCATTCCACATTAAAGCGTCAATATAATCAATCTCAGCGTCGGGGCAATGCTTAACTTTGGGATCTTGAATGTCGGCCACGCCGCGGAGATTAACTGAGTCCGCTGAAGCGGCATTGGGTTCGGACCTCGACGTACAACCAGAGATACATACGGCTATTAACAATATCAAATAGACAAACTTTTTCATCATACCCATATGCCCCTCTCGTACATTCAAAGATCCACACCTACATAAACGCATCATACTGATGTAAAGTTACCGATTTCTACCACATACCGGCCCATTAGTGTAATAAAAGCCGCCAGCATGGCGGCTTTTGCTTGATATTGAACTATCTTCGTCAACTGAACTCATAATTCCATTGTCATAAACACACTATTTGGATCCTCAATGTAATCCGAAAACGGTTCACAATACTGAAACCCAAAACTTGCATATAGTCTTCTAGCCGGTTCGAAAGCATCCATTGAGCCCGTTTCCAAACTTAGACGCTGATAGCCACGTCGCTTGGCTTCTTCAATAATGTGTTCAAGCATTCGCTTGGCAACACCCTTCCTTAAATGTGATGAAGAAGTCCGCATTGATTTTATCTCTCCATGTTGACCATCAAGTTCCTTCATTGCCCCGCAGCCAACTATTTCATCTTGTTCCCATGCACTCCAGAATGTGATTTCCGGTTTTTTCAATCCTTCAAGATTTAAGGCGTGTACGCTTTCCGGCGGGGAATGAGTTGCCATACTCTGTAGATGTTCCCCGATTAATGCAGCCACTGCAGTTCCAGTTAAATCATCTCGTTTAATATCCAGCCCAACTCACTCCACAGTCTCTGTCATATTCATATTTTGTCGAAAAAATAACCTATAACAACCCAAATTACTAGCAACAATATGATTAGAGCAATTCTTTGTCTCATTGTCTATTCTCCATTGGTTAATTTCAAGGAAAAGGTTGCTCAGCCGCCCGCTGACATACTGTTAACATAAAAAGCACCCCGAAGAATCGGCGGCTGCCGTCTAAGGGTGCTCTCCATAGCTGTTGCGAATTATTTCTGGCTTGCCAGGTAATCGGCGAGTTGATCGAAGGTACCACCCAAACCTTGCTGTACATGCGGCCGCATTCCTTCAAAGGCCGTGTGTTCGTCAGCTGTGAGGAGAAGTTACTTCTTTGCTTCTTTTTGGAGTTCATTCAAATATTCCTCCAGCCGATCCAATCGGTCTTCCCACAGACTGCGGAACGTTGCCAGCCAGGAGTCCAATTCTTGGAGAGGCTCGGGCCGCAGGTTGTAGATCCGGCGGTTTGCTTCGGGGCGTACTTCAACGATTTGCGCATCATTAAGAACTTTCAAATGTTTGGAAACCTGCGGTTGCCGGACATGGAGCCGGTCAGCGATTTCTCCTACGGTAAGTGGACCGTCACGAAGCAGTTCGACCATGTGTAATCGGTTGGGCTCGGCGAGCGCACTCAAAGTTGTAGTATTCATATCTGCCCCTCCGATCTTTGCGTTATAGAGAACCGGATGCCTTTACTAGAAGCCCGGCAAGCATTTCATAATCGGGCGAATCCCCTTCACGGATTTTGAGTCATTTCCACTCGGCAGGACCTTCAAAACCCTTCGGAAATTCAACACCATCAGCATTCATAACCATAAACGCTATGGCATCCTTAGAAGGGGAAATCACCGCTGCGTAATGCCCATTCTTCAGGAAATGCGGCTTCTTGTACTGAATCCGTTCTTCGACTTCCGGAATGGATTCACGGACCATCAGGCGATGTTGATTGGAAACGTTTACCTGCCACGGGTGATTAAGGCATTCGATAAATGTGGTGACCTCCTGGTTCATTGATGCTCTCCTCCCTCCTTAGAATTGATTTTCCTCATGGCAAATATAACTTAAAAGGAATATTCCTGTCAAGGAATTTTTTAAAAAATACAAAAATAGACCGCAGTCCTTTAAAGGATGCGGTCCTTCCGTTCACTAGTTATTTACTCATGTACATTTTCCATGTACCGTCAGTCGTTTTCATCAAGTAGTAAGAGCCGTCAGCGTCCATCACGTCCGTCATGTTACGGTCTCCGTTGGTGGCAGTGACTCTGATCTTGCCCCCTGTAGATTGAACTACAGCAAATCGATCTGAACTTTTAACGACCTTGAGATTCTCTTCAGCAACGATCTCATATTTGATGGTTGCACCTTGTGCAATCACTTCTTGATATTGACTGATGGATTCAAGAGAGTCTACTTTTTCGAATCCGGTGTAGTACTTGTCCCAGTTGATCTGATCAATCTTGCCGGCATTCATTTGATCCATAATTTCCTTGTTAGCCGCTTGGACTATGCCGACGAGTTCGGCTTCGGCCGGTAGATTCTTCTTCTCCAACATCACAGCACGGTTAAGTACGACGATTACCTGGGCACGAGTTGCTTCCGACTTAGGAGAGAAAGTCGTGGCAGAGGTTCCGCCGATGAGTCCCGTCGCACTTGCTTTCTCAATATAAGGTGCAGCGAAATAGTTCGACGGCACATCTTTGAACTTCGTCGCGCCGGTTTTAAAATCAATAGAAGCTTTCGCCTCATAGGCGCGGACAATCATCGTTGCCATTTCAGCACGGGTGACAATCTTGGTTACTCCAAACTCCGTTGGAGACACGCCGTTCACAATACCGAGAGCACTTGCGATACGGATGGAGTTCGAGTACCAAACACCCTTTTTAACATCCTTAAACTCTTTACCGGCTTCATCTGAGGAAAGACCGGCAATGTTAACGAGCATGACGGCAAATTCCGCACGGGTCATTTTGTCATCGGGGCGAATGTCAGTATAACCCTCTGCGTCCAAGTTACCTCGGATCAGGTCGGCTTTAACGAAATTCTCTATTTCAGCTTGGGCCCAGTGGCCCTCAATATCATACGGCGAATACCTTTCGATAGGTTCCTCAGCCGCGAATGCGGGAATTGCCAGACAAAGCGACAACGATAGTAACGCCAACGTACTATAAAACTTCTTCATGCACATTTCTCCTGTCTGATATGAAAGTCTAAATAATTGTAACCGATTCCCGCTCAATGCAAAATTAATAAATATTAACAGTTCAAGCGGACAAGTCTAGTAGATGTTGATACTGCCAAGATCGTTCATTCGCAATAGCGATAGCATCAAAGTCACTGGCATAAGCGACTGACTTCACCGCATACGTGGATGCGTGGATCGCATGTTCAAACACATGAGCTGCGGCGACGGATTGTCATGATTTACTCGTTTTAGGTACTCTTCAATTTCTTCTTTCCTATCTGTATCTATAAATTTTTTCCTAGTCATAACATTAGTTCCACCTACAATGATATAAAGTTTTCCATACCGCCGAAGCAACCGTTACGAAAATATGCAGGCCCCTTAGACTGGTTTGTTTCCGATTCGAACAACGGATTGGTTCGCTTGATCAATCAACGTTTCAACTGATTTATGGAACTTAGCCAGCTCGAGCTGATTGGCAGAACCAATGAGTGCTATGTTGTAAGAGACAGCGCAAATCACATCGTATCTTTTCATGATTTTCCTCTATACCTCACTGCGGAAAGATGGTGGGAAGCGTATCCCGCGTTTAAACAGACGCTCAATCGACGTGTAGAGCGATTTATGAAAACCATTCAAGGTCAACCCATTCTATTTATAAGAACCCAAACGAAAAAAAAGAAGCACTGGAGCTGCACGCAGCATTAAAGTCGCTGATGCGTGGTAAATTCCAGTTGCTTATCGTGAATAACCACCAGGAGGATCGTACAGACGTAATTTACGAGGATTGGGGGCTGGACGGAATTTGCTCGGTGCTGCTGCCGAAGGGAGAAGACTGGAGGGGATTTAACCACGCTTGGGATGCCTGTATGAACGGCTTCAAACTGAAAACTCCGAAGTAAGCAACTGGAAAAATGAAAAATGCAGCTTGCCTTAAACTCAGGCAAGCTGCATTTTTGAACGATTTCCAGTCAGAGCCCGGTCAAGCTAGTTCCATTGGTTCAGCCGTCAATAGCGGCCGCGCTGCCGACTTGCTTCTCTTCCTGCGACATCTTATTGGAAGTGCGAAGCGGAATTTCCCGGAGGAAGAAAACCAGGATCAGCGCGACGAAAACCAGTGCGGTACCGGCGAGAAAGACGGTGGTGAGCGAATCGCTCAGCGCATTGCGAAGCGTCTCTACCATTTGCGTGATAACCGGCTGAATGTCTTTCGGAAGCGTCTGTTGCAGTTGTTCCAGCTTGGGCTGATCCAGAAGCATCTCCGGATTCTGGAAATCGGCGAGCTGTTTGGCTGTGGCGGGGTCTAATTTGGAGAAATCGAATCCTTGTCCGGTAGCCGCCGCTTCCTTCGCTGCATCCTCCATGTTGGTTCGCAAGCTGGATTGCATGATCGTGCCCATGACGGCGATCCCGATTGTGCCCCCGAGGTTTCGGAACAATTGGGACGACGACGTTGCTACACCAAGCTGCGCAGGGCTCACTGCGTTTTGCACCGTCAGCGAGAAGACCGGCATGCCCATGCCGAGGCCGATTCCGAATACGATCATGGCCACGACCGCCAGCGGTACGCTGTTCATATAAGCCATAATCAGCATGCCGCAGATCATAACCGGCATGCCCAGTACTGCGTATCGTTTGTACTTGCCCGTCTTGGTGATCCACCTGCCGATGACGGTGCTGACGATAACCATGGCGATCGACATCGGCATGGTCACATAACCCGAGTACGTTGGGGAAATCCCCTCCACGCCCTGGACAAAGAAGGGCAGGTAGATCAGCGCACCCATCATCCCTGCGTTCATAATAAACCCGATGATATTGGACAAAGTGACGATATCGTTGCGAAACAAGGCGAGCGGAAGCACGGGGCTTGTCGCTTTGGTCTCAATGAACAGGAAGATGACCAGACAAACGGCGGCCGCCGCAAACAATCCGATGACTTGCACCGAACCCCAGTCATATTTCGTACCTGCCCACGAGAAGCCGAGCAGCAGCGCGGTTATGGTTAAGCTTAGAAACAGAGAACCGGAATAGTCGATCTTCTCGCCCGCTTTGCGTTCCACTTTAGGGAAAAGTGTCAGGATCAGGATGAAAGCGACAACGCCGAGCGGAAGGAAAATCCAGAAAAGCCATTGCCAATCCATGTTATCTATCAACCAACCGCCCAGTGTCGGACCAAGCACACTTGAAAAACCGAAAACGGCCATCATGATGCCCGTCCATTTGCCCCGCTCCCGGGGTGCAAACAGATCCCCGACCGCCGTAAAAGCCGAGGCCATGATGATGCCGGCACCAATCCCTTGTATGCCGCGGTAAGCGATCAACTGAAAGATGTCGGTCGAGAATCCCGTTAGAAATGCCCCTATGATGAAAAATATAATACCGGCAAGTATAAACGGTTTCCGTCCATAAATGTCGGAAAGCTTGCCCACGAGGACCGTTGCTATCGTCGAGGTAAGCATATAGATGGTGATGACCCACGTGTAATATTCCATGCCGCCGAGTATGGCGATGATTCTTGGCATTGCTGTACTGACGATGGTTTGGTTGATCGCAGCGAAGAACATCGCAGAAATAATGGCGATCATGATCGTAATTTTGCGTTTATGTGATAAGTCTTCCAAAGTTTCTCTCTCCTATGTCTCTTTAATCTTTTGCATGCAGCTTAACAAAAATCTCTTCCAGATGGTTCAGATCCTCCGGGGAAAGCCGATCGAAGTATTTTTTGAATGCCGAACGCTCGACGTCTTTGTGGCCTTCTACAAGTTTCCGGCCTTTATCGGTAATTTCCAGATAAACCACTCTTCGGTCACACGCGCTGCGTTCCCTGGCGACAAGCTGTCTTTCGCACATTTTATCGGCCAGCGCAGTCAGCGTGCTGTTCGTAATCATCAGAACGTCTGCAAGATCGGTTGCCTTCATGGGACCATGCCGGTTCAACTTAGCCAACAAATGAAACTGCGTGTTGCTCAAGCTGTCATCGACCTGCCTGTACCATTCGTTCCTCATTTCTTTGACGACTGACTTCATCAGTGGAAGCAGTCTGATCCATTGTTCGTCCTTATCCATGCCACCACCTCGCGTCCGTTGGAAATTCAGTTTTTCGGCGGGTCGATCTTCATCATCTTCTCAAGCAGCGCGGTCACGGTGCGGATTTCGTCCGGTTCAAGCCGGGTCAAATACTCGCCTACGATTTCATTACGTTCCCGGATCGCTTCATCCAATACCTGTTTACCGAGAGATGTCGCTTCCACGAATACGGATCTTCGATCTGCCGTACCATGAGTGCGTGTTACGAAGCCGGATTTCTCCAAACGATCGATCATCACCGTAATCGCACTCGGTTTCACTTCCATTTTCTCGGCCAACTGCGTTAATTTGCAGGGTCCTTGCCGGTCAATGAAATATAACAGGAACATCTGCGGTCCCGTGATCTGAGCGCTCAGCTTCTGCAGAAGTTCCGACTCAAAGCTGCGCCTGAACGCCTGTAGAGCATCAAGAAACCTCTGGGTAAGTAAATCCATTCTTTAATCTCCTTACAGAGTACATTATTTTATAACTTAATATTTCAACTGTTTAAATATTAAATGGTTTCATTTGTTTTGTCAAATCCGGATGCACGCCCGCTACAGCAAAGGGCTATCCCTAAGCTGCAAAACAGCTTGGGGATAGCCCTTGTTATTTGAACATGATCCTCACTAGTCTACATAAGGATCAGCAATCGCTACAATATTGTAAAAACAAAAATACCCCCTATACCAACAAGAGTAAACAAAACTCCACCAATGCGAGTTGACCAAATATAGAGATCGGATGGTTCTGTGGCGTCGTTAGATTTCCAGCTTTCGGTAATCATCCAAATTAGTAAAGGCTTAAAAAACATGAACAATCCTACAGCTAGAAGAAAAATGCTCAATAAAAACCACATTAAATAAATCCCTCCTAGTCTAGCCTTTCACTTTCTTCATTTGATTTCAAAGGTATCGCTTAATTCCACACCATAATCTCCTTCAGTAATTTCGACATGCTTAGAAATCCTGTACTTTCCTGGCTTAAGCATATCAAGCGTGATAGCTTGACTAAAATCGCTCTCCGGACTCACACTATAGCCTTCTAATGTCCAAACCCAATCGCTATTAATTGGAGTCCAAACGCCATTGTCCTCTTTTTCCAAAAGGTACATGACTCCGAATGATAACCAAGTCGGTCCATTGTTGGTCAGTTTCAAGTTCATCGTCTCGTTCCAGCTATAAACTTCCTTATCTGTAGAAACTGAAGCATTGATCTCGTCACCTGGCACATAGATAATACTTATGATGGAATCGGAAACTTTTCCATTTTCCTCAACCAGCTCGGTGACCAACGTGTACAATACATCTTTCTTCTCCGGTAAAAATACAGCCATCCTAATCGGTATTTTGTGGATGATGTCTTTTTCATTCCTTGTATCTTTCAGATACTCTTTTACGGTTATTTCATCCGTCTTTCTCAAACTATTGTCTACCTCGGATAACGTCACCCGAATGTGTTTGTCGACCGGAAAGGCCTGTAAATAAACACCTTGCTCTGAAGCCGGTCTCGACTGCGCGGCATAAACAGTTTCTTCAGAGGAAGCAGGTCCATAGACGAACCCCGGTGGAAGATAGCGCCGAAATTGTTCACCTGAATGCAGGGGATAGCCGGTTTTTTCAGATATTTCTTTTTTCGTCCATTTGATCATTTTCTTTTCTTGTGGTGCTGATTCATTCGACGTCATGTTTACCGGTTCTGCAGAGTGATTTTCTACATTAGGCCGATGGCCGCAACCGATAATAGAAATGGATATCAATAATACCGCCAATACCGCCGAAATTTTTCTCATAAATACAGCTCCAATTTCAAAAGTAGTTCCATCTTCAAGAGCTTCTCTTTGTAACTTTCGACTCAATCAGAACAATAAATGGGCAAACGACAATTAAGAATAACGTGAAGTAAATGGATTGATCGAATGACTTCTTAAACCTGTCTGTCGACCAGCCGTCATCACCTATAATCCAATACGCAATTCGGTTCGAGATTTCAATACCGTCGTTAGCTTCGGGGATTAAGCTTTGAGTGTAGTTCTGTGCCAGACATAAAGCAGACACTATGGAGAATCCCGTGACTATCGCGATTCCTTTAGAGAAAGAATACGGTACGCCACAACCTCTAAGTACAAGAGTCATAATAACAACAAATAGCAGACAACCAAATAAAAACATTATTTTCCGCCTCCGTCGTTTTTATTGCACTGTAGACCGCGGATGCTAGATCATTTATTTTGCCGTTTGTTTGATTAAATCAAAAACAAAGGACAAGGCATCGTTTTGTATAAATTTCTCCATATTTTGTTTGTAAACCTCGCGATGGTCATATACACGAATAATGTCGCTTATCATTGTTTCAACTGTAAGATGTTCTTCGTAAAGCACTTCGGAGAAACCTGATTTTTTGAAGGAAGCAGCATTCAATATTTGGTCGCCACGACTCTGTTCCTTTGTCAAAGGAATAAGTAGCATCGGCTTATGCAAAATTAAGAACTCGAAAATAGAATTAGCGCCTGCCCTAGAGATAACTATGTCAGTCATCGCCATTACATCAGCAAGCTCTTCGTTCAGGTATTCGTATTGTTTATATTCCGGACATTGAATAGTAGAATCTATTTGCTCTTTACCACAAAGATGAACAACTTGAAATCTTTGAATCAGTTGATTTAATCCTGCTCGTATCGTTTCATTTATTTTTCGGGAACCTAGGCTGCCGCCCATGATCAGTAGAATAGGTTTTTTATCGGTGAATTGGCAGTACTGTCTACCCCGTTCAGCACTCCCTCGCTTTAAGTCCTGACGAACAATAGGTCCGACATAATGACTTTTTTCCTTTGGTAAAAATTTTTCTGTGTCAGGGAAGGTAGTACAAACGGCTGCAGCAAAAGGAATACACAATCTATTAGCCAATCCTGGTGTAACGTCTGACTCATGAAGAATTACAGGGACTTTATTGAGCCAAGCCCCAATGACGACAGGGACCGAAACGAATCCCCCTTTTGAAAATAAAACATTCGGTTTCTGTTGCTTTATCAAACGATAAGCCTGAAGAATTCCTTTAACGATTTTGAACGGATCTTTGATATTCTGCCAGTCAAAGTATCTTCTTAGCTTGCCTGTTGCAACACCATGGTATCTCACACCGGGAATGGATGAAACGAGCTGTTTTTCTATGCCGCTTTCCGAGCCCATGTATTCGACTGACCAGCCATCTTGAAGGAAACGAGGAATTAACGCAATATTCACCGTCACGTGGCCGGCCGAGCCACCTCCGGTGAAAATAATTTTTTTCATAATTCTCCTTTTGCTTTCATGTCTTCCGTATTTTCTGAGCCATCTGCAAACGATAACCCCTTGTCGGCAAGGGCTCGACGGAGCAATTCTTTAGGAAGGTCGCTTCCAACTTCTTCGGCCTTCGGCTGTTCGTTTGTCACAACAATCCCTCCTGTCTTTTCAGATAAATACTACCATAATCAGGTAATCGATACCTTTCTTGACGTGCGGGATATACCCATGATATTATCTTATCCTTCCAATTTCTACCGATAGGAGGGAAGCATTTGATTCAACTAAATGAAATAAGCAAATCTTTCAAGATTGCCAAGCGGTCCGCCGGCTTGCGTCAAGCTATGAAAGCGCTTTTTGTGCGCGAATATTCTCATGTGAATGCGTTGGAAGGTATTTCTTTCCGCATAACCCCCGGAGAAATCGTTGGCTATATCGGTCCGAACGGTGCCGGAAAATCGACCACAATTAAAGTAATGAGCGGAATTATGGTGCCGGATAGCGGAGCTTGTTCGATCATGGGCTATACGCCTTGGAAGGACAGAGTAGCGTATGTGCGAAACATTGGGGTGGTGTTCGGCCAACGTTCCCAACTGTGGTGGGATGTTCCGGTGATCGATTCTTTCGAGCTTCTTAAGGATATTTACAAAATATCAGGCACAGAGTACAAGGCCAACTTGGAGTTGCTGACGGAAACGCTTGACCTGGGTGCTCTGCTCCATACGCCTGTCCGACAACTAAGTCTCGGGCAAAGAATGCGTTGTGAAATCGCCGCCTCGCTGCTTCACGGACCGCGAATTCTTTTCCTGGACGAACCGACGATCGGCCTGGATGCCGTCAGCAAACTGGCTGTTCGACAATTCATCAAGGACATCAATAAAGAAAAAGGTGTAACCGTCATTCTTACCACGCACGATATGAATGACATCGAAGCCCTTGCTGACAGGATCCTCATGATCGGCAAGGGAAGACTTCTGTATGACGGCGGATTGGAAAAGTTTCGGGGACAATTCGGAGAAAAAACGATGGATGAAGCGGTTGTGCAAATGTATAGGGAGTATCAGATATGAGGGCGTATATATCCGTTGGGAAGCTGCGATTCATTAACGGCTTGCAGTACCGATCCGCCGCTTTCGCCGGCATTGCAACCCAATTTTTCTGGGGGTTCATCATTATCATGATTTACAAGGCGTTTTTCAGCCAAAATGATCCCCTCCGGATGACGTCCATCTCGCTTGATCAACTTGTATCGTATGTGTGGCTTCAACAAGCTTTTATTACGTTCATTGTTCTCTGGTTTCGAGATGCGGAGATTTTCCAGCTGATCACGACCGGTAATATCGCTTATGAATTATGCCGCCCTTGTGCGATTTATGAATACTGGTATGTCAAACTGCTCGCAACGCGGCTCGCCAGCGCACTGCTCCGCTGCTTCCCGATTCTGATTGCGGCATTTGCTCTCCCGCAGCCCTATCGAATGGAAAATCCGCCTAGTTTTGTCTCATTTGCGCTGTTCGCGGTGACGCTCTGCATGGGACTGCTGCTCCTTGTGTCCATCTCCATGTTCATCTATATTTCCGTATTCTGGACAATGTCTCCGGTCGGCTCAACGCTGATGATCGGCGCCTTCGGGGAGTTCATGGCTGGGTTGATCATTCCGGTTCCGTTGATGCCCGAGTGGCTGCAGAAGATCGCCTATTCTTTGCCGTTTCGATGGACGGCTGATTTTCCTTTTCGCGTGTACTCGGGACAGATCCCGGCACACGATGCGGCATGGGGTATTCTGGTTCAGCTGGTTTGGCTCGTTGTACTCGTTACCCTCGGCAAAATGCTGATGAACAAAGCACTGCGGCAAGTCGTCGTACAAGGAGGATGAGCGGATGGTTCTTTATTGGAAATATCTGACCATCTTATTTAAATCGCAGCTTCAGTACAGGACTTCCTTCTGGCTTCTCACGGCAGGTCAATTTTTGGTTCCGTTCGCCGTGTTTGCCGGAATGTATTTTCTTTTTCAACGCTTCGGTCAGATCGAAGGCTGGACTTTCTATGAAGTGGCGCTATGCTTCGGCATTATTCATGTCGCTTTTTCTTTAGGAGAATGCTTGGCACGCGGGTTCGATGCATTTTCATCGCTCGTGATCGGGGGAGACTTCGATCGGATTCTCGTCCGTCCGAGGAGCACGGTGCTCCAGGTGCTGGGATCCAAATTTGAATTCACTCGCGTCGGCCGATTGGTTCAAGGAATTTTTGTACTCATTTGGGCTGTTACACACATTTCAGTGGATTGGAATATTGCAAAAGCGGTCACACTCTTGCTCATGATCGGCTGCGGGGTTTTGATTTTCTCGGGCATCTTTATTCTCGCCGCGACGATGTGTTTCTGGACCGTGCAGGGGCTTGAAGTAGCCAACATCTTTACCGACGGCGGTAGGGAGATGGCGCAATACCCTCTTCAGATTTATGAAAAATGGGTGAAAGTGTTCTTCACTTTTATCATTCCGTTCGGGTGCGTCAACTATCTGCCTTTGCTGTTTATCCTGGACAAAACAAATGGGAGCAGCATCGGTTACATGCTGGCTCCCCTTGCCGGAGCAATATTCATCCTCCCCTGTCTTGCGATATGGCACGTCGGTGTGAGGCATTACCGCTCCACAGGATCTTGAATCACTGGCTATTTGTAAGTAATTCATCAACCTTCGCTTTCATGGACAATAGTGTCGTTTTCTTATATTGAAGCGCAAGCCGAAGCACTCTGATTTGCTGTCGTCGGGATAAATGTCTGAATCGAGAATCCTGCTTCAAGAACGCTCTAATGATGGACCAGCTGCTCGCGGCTACCCGCTCTCGTTTCAGGTACGGGACGGCATAAGGCAATTTTCGTTTTCGGATCCGGTGCAGGAGCGAAGCAAGGCCGGATGAAACTTTACTTTCGTCCACCAGACATGGCGCAACGTTCTTCTTCGTATGTTTTTTGAGATATTCAAAATGGTTGTTCCCGCTTACAATAACGTAACCGCCTTCTTTTCTGCTCTTGCGGACAATCATCAAATGGAGACAATCCTGAGCGGCTTTGCGAAGCTCCTTGAGACGCTGCGTTATTTTCACGGAAACTCCGGGTTTGATCTTGCTAAGAGGTATATATTGCACCGTATATCTCATAGCAACCTCCAGCTTCATGATTTTGAATATATGCAGTATATGCGATACGCAGCTTGTTTGCGCCCAAATGACGATGAAGGATTATCGTGCGTGTATGGTGAATTTAACAGTTAGGTTTCTAGATGTACTTAGGGAGGACGTGATCATATGAGAGAACTGTCTGATCTATTGTTTTTCATCTCTTTGGGACTCATTGTATTGGCTTTCTTCGCAGCAACGTTGCTTGGACCAAGGGTCATAAGAGGTGCTGACGGACTGCCCTTAGACGACAACACAGAAATCTTGGCCAGGCAAGATAAAGGAATAAAAAAAAGTTTTTCGCTCTTGGTTGTTATGGATCGGCGTTATAGGAATCATTTCATCCGTGATCTTAAGCAGCATATAGGGTAATCACTAAAACAAACGGGCAGCCTTATGGCTGTCCATTTTTGTTATCTTGGACACATTGCCTATCCGTTCCTCCTAAAAAAATCCATAATAAGTGTTGACTCTCACGTTGCGTGATACTTTATGATCAGTATTAGAAGGAGGCCCTGACAGATGAGAGTGAAAGAAGTAGCCGATTTAGTCGGCATAAGCGTGCGCACGCTTCATCACTACGATGAGATCGGGCTGTTGACGCCCGATGAGATCACCGACTCCGGTTACCGCCTTTACTCCGACGCCAATCTCGGGATGCTTCAGCAGATCCTGTTTTTTAGAGAACTCGGCCTGCCTTTAAGAAGGATTAAAGAGCTTATCAACGATCCGTCATTCGACCGCCAGGAAACGTTGGAACTGCATCGGAAGATGCTGCTAGAGAAACGAGGCCGCCTCGATAAAATGATTGAGACGATTGATAAGACGATACGGCACACGAAAGGAGAGATTGAAATGTCAAACAAAGAGAAATTCGAAGGCTTTGATTTCAGCCATAACCCGTACGAGCAGGAAGCTCGTGAACGTTGGGGAGATCAAGCGGTCGATAAGTCAAACGCTAAACTGGGCAGCATGTCTAAAGAAGAACAAGCAGCAATGTCACAAGAAATTGGTGCGATCTATCAGAAAATCGCGGCTGTCCGTAACGGTTCCCCTGAATCGGAAGAGGCGCAAGCGGCAATCGGTGAGTGGTATACGCTCCTGAACAGAATGGGCGTTTATTCGCTGGAAGCATTCAAAGGTTTAGGGCAACTGTACGTGGATGATGAACGGTTCACCAAAAACATCGACAAGTACGGCGACGGTCTGGCAAAATATATGCGGGATGCAATGGCAGTATACGCGGATAAGAACTAAAAAAAGAAGCCCATCCTTAGTCGGATGGGTTCCGTTAAGAAATGGCGGCCGAAAAAATGGCAGAATAGCTTAATAAGATATGAAGCAAGGAGCAGTTTGCCTAAGGCGGCTTCTCCTTGTTTTTATTGAGCTACTTGAACCCCTCGTTGTGCAGACGATTCATGGTCAATACATCTCCTTTAGACGCTTAATATCTTGTCTAGGTGGGAAACCAAACATGCGAGAATATTCACGGCTGAATTGCGATGGACTTTCATAGCCTACTCGGAATGCGACATCAGCGGCATCTGTTGACTCGGATAATAACAGACGCCGTGCTTCATGCAGTCTCAGTTGTTTTTGAAACTGAATAGGGCTCATAGCGGTTACCTCTTTAAAGTGTCTGTGAAAGGAAGATATACTCATGCTGGCTATTTCCGCAAGATCTTCAATCCGCAATGGCTTATCAGAGTTATTGATAATATGTTCGGTAGCCTCCCTGATTCCATAGGCACTGCTTCCTTCCATTGCAATTTGTGCCAGCGTTACACCAAACTGCCCTTGCAGAAGCTTGTACAGAATTTCCTTTATATAGATAGGAGCTAAAAACGGTATGTCTTTGGGTTTGTCCAGCAAACGAGCTAACCTGATTATCGCGTCCAGCATAGATAACTCCATCTGACCGACAAACATAGCTCGCTTTGCATTTTCTTGTGGAGTGGTTTTAATTCCAGAGTCCTTCAAAACCTCCAAAATTTGATTCTTCGTAAATTCAAGTGTGAAACTCAAATACGGAGCATCAGAAGAAGCTTTAATGACCTGACCGATGACTGGTAAATTTATCGATGAAAGAAGGTAGTCGGCAGGGCCATACTGATAACGTTCATCTGCCAACAATACCTCTTTCAAACCTTGAGCTATGAAACAGAAGGAAGACTTGTAAACTCCGCGGGCTGGCTCGGTCACCTTAGAGTGGCGAATAAAAAATAAAGCTGGGATAGCAGTGTCGTTAATTCCATCCTGACGCGAATGACGCTCAATCAGTTTGGCGAGCTCATTCTGTTGCTTTTGTTCTTCTTCAGTCATACGCTCCTCCTTTATCGGTTTATCTTTTTCAATTATAGGGCAATCTACACTTTTATAGTAAGTGACAATGAGAGGATTAGGCAATCATTTGGCGCGAATGGGATAACCGTCTTTTATTGATCTGGTACATAATAAAGATGTTGAAGCTGTCGTTAACAAAATCTTAGAGATACTGGAGGATTTTTATATGCAAAAAGTAATTTTGAATAATGGTGTTGAGATGCCTTTACTCGGTTTTGGTGTTTTTCAGATTCCAGATGCAAATGAATGTGAAAAAAGCGTTTATGAAGCCATTATCGCAGGCTATCGTCTGATTGATACCGCTGCTTCTTATCAAAATGAAGAAGCGGTTGGCAAAGCAATCAAACGGAGTGGCGTGGCAAGAGAGGAATTATTTGTCACTACGAAACTTTGGGTTCAGGATGCGGGTTATGAGCCCACAAAGAAAGCATTTGAAAAATCACTGGAAAGATTGCAATTGGATTATTTGGATTTGTATTTAATTCATCAGCCATTTGGCGATGTGTATGGCTCTTGGCGAGCGATGGAGGAATTGTATCGTGAAGGAAAGGTCAGGGCAATTGGCGTTAGTAACTTCCAGATGGATCGTTTGACCGATTTGATCATTCATAATGAAGTAGTTCCTGCCGTAAACCAGGTTGAAACGCACCCTTTCAACCAGCAAATCGAAAGTGCAAAATTCATGAAAGAGAACAATGTACAGATCGAATCCTGGGCCCCTTTTGCTGAAGGAAAAAATGACTTGTTCCAGAATGAGGTGTTGGTTGCCATCGCTGAAAAGCATAATAAATCCGTCGCTCAGGTGGTTTTACGTTGGTTGACACAAAGAGAAGTCGTTGTGATTCCAAAGTCTGTTCGCAAAGAAAGAATTATCGAAAACTTCAATATCTTTGACTTTGAATTAAGCCATGAGGATATGGAGTCGATTGCTACGTTAGATACGAAAAAGAGCCTGTTCTTTTCACATAACGATCCTGAAATGGTGAAATGGATCGGTACCCGCAAACTTGATATCTAACAATCGCTATTTCGAAACACGTAACCAAAGTCGATAAACTTGAACGTGGCTGCGAAGTAAGGGATTACGGGTGACCAATTAGGGAGCATAAAAGCCGAAACCCTTGATATATCAATAAAAAATGGCATACAAATTGGTTGCAATTTGAATGCCATTTTGCGTTTGAAATCTTACTTTGCACCTCAAAACGGAGCCCGTTATTGTCTCTGACCATTCGGACCACGCGGATCCGGCAGCTTCAATCACAAACCATAAGCGCGGCGCAGCTCCGTTTCAAAATATTTATCCACATAGTCACGCACGAAACGCTCCTTTTCCTCCCTGTCCTCTTCTTTATTAAACATCCCTTTCTTGACGAGACGCTGAGCCTCCGGAAGCGCTGCCCATTTCTCCAATGCTTCCTTCTGCAGCGCTCGTTCAATGCGCCACTCGGCCAGACGATCATTAACTCGCTCGATCCGTTCAAGCCGCTGCAAGTCATGATCGTGTCGTGTAATGTCGGACAGACGCGCAGCTGCAGTTTCGGCCAATGTGTTCAGCAGCTGATTGTGTTGTTCGAAACGTTCGATCATGAGCTGCTCCAGGTCGGATATCGCTCGCATGACTTCGGCATACAGGCTGTCACCCCTTGTTCCACCGGTCGCCGCACTCGGCGCAAAGCCTGTTGGAGAGAACCGCCTCTGCACTTCTTCAACGGTTAGACCCTGTGCATAGGCCTCACGGATTTGCGCCAAGGTACTGATCGAATCTTCTCCAATCGTATAATTTTTATCGTCCTTTTCCAGATCTAACAGATGCCCGTGTTGCCTTATGTATCTGCGCATAGTTGCAAGGGGAATATTCAGCTGTTTGGCCAGTTCGTGGATTGAAATGCTTGTCCGGTCCATGGTTGTGCCTCCGTTTCAATTCGCGCGGATCACGCGTTAGTAACGGATACTTTACCAAAATATTATCAAAAATGCTGTCAGTTCCCGTCATGATATAACTGTATTTTTATAAAAGAATAGCCCGGAAAAAGGCAGCAAGCCTTTGACCGGACTATTCCAATTACTGATAATTATGCTGTTCCTCGATCTTGCCGTCTTCCGCGTGGATGATGGCCATCGTGCCCGCTTCCTCCGCCATTCTCTTGGCTTCCTTCACGGCTTTGGACTTGGAATTCGTTGTATATTCAGGCTTATCCTCGCCCTCGGCTTTAACGGCCCAACCGTCGTTATCATCAGGTACGACATGAAATCTTGCGTCTTCCGTGCCGGCGCGGTCTTTGAAATACCGATCACGCTCAGCGTTCGAGTCATCCTCTTTCTTGGACGACCGCTTAGATTCTGTTTCCGGATGATTCTCTGCCCATTCCTTGGCCTTATCCGTAGCGATCGCTATCGCTCTGCCTTCTTCAGAACCGTCTTCGAGCAAGGCGTTCGCGATTTCAACGGCTTTTTCGCGGACCCTGGGCTCGAGATTTTTCATTGAAGGGGGATAGTCCCCTTTTCTCCATGGCATGGCAATTCCTCCTCTTGATCGGATGCTCTAGCATCACCCATAGTCGGATAGGATAACTTTACCCGATCACAGAGGATGGAAAACCGGAAGATCTTGCCCCTATTTAAAAATTAAAATTGTCCGGATCCGGGCCGAAGCGCTTGTTTTGATTCAGGGAATCTATGCGATTCATATCCTCTTGCGACAGCTCGAAATCAAAAATATTGGCGTTTTCCTCGATCCGATGTTTGGTCACTGACTTCGGAATGGTGACGACTTGATGCTGCAGGTCCCAACGAAGCACGATTTGTGCGGGTGACTTGCCGTATTTGCTGCTCAGATCGTGTAACAGCGGCACATCCAGATTGCCCTGCATCAGCGGACTCCAGGCCTCAAGCTGAATCTGGTTCTTCCGACAGAAGGCGAGTAAATCTTTCTGCGTAAGCAGCGGGTGGAATTCCACCTGATTGACCATAGGCTTGACGCTGCTGTTCTCCATCACTTTTTGAAGATGATGAATTTGGAAATTGCTGACGCCGATTGCCCGAACCCGGCCGTCCTGATAAAGCTTCTCCATCGCTCTCCATGTCTCGGTGAACTTTCCCGCTACCGGCCAATGAATTAAGTACAGGTCCAAATATTCCAGACCCAGCTTCTGAATGCTTTGTTCAAACGCAGCTAATGTAGATTCATAACCTTGATCCGCATTCCATACCTTTGTCGTAATGAACAATTCATTGCGCGGTATGCGGATTCCTTGATCGCTTTTCCTACACCTTCTTCATTCTTGTAGGCCGCAGCGGTATCGATATTACATAGCCTGTCTGGAGAGCATGCTTGACCGATAAAAAGACTTCATCACCTTCACTCACCCGCCATACACCCAACCCGAACCTGGGCATTTTTACGCCATTGTGAAGCGTGGTGCTGTCTTTCAGCCGATTTACTGAATCTGTCATTCTGTGACCTCCTCAAGTAGATTTACAGTACAATTCAAGCATAGATGCACCTAGTTATCAAATTTTCAGAGACGTACAAAAAAAGCACCTTGAAATCATTACAGATTCCAAGGTGCTTCGAATCGTTATTCGTCTTGTTTAGACTCCGGATCGCCGGAAGTCTTGACTACATTTTCTATCTCAACGTCGCGCGCAAGATGTCCTTCCGCCTCCGCTCCCGTTTTACCTTTTATCCCTTTATCCGGCACCGGCTTCAATTTCTTTGCATTTTCAGCTGACATATCTATCATTTCCCCCTTGAGTTCATAAGATTTGTGGCTTAGCTCTTTTATTAACCCAAAAACAGGCTCCGCAAGCCGAAATAAACGTAGTAAATTAAGCCAGTAAGAGATTCTAATCTATCGGAAGAGGGTATAGTATAACTAAGTGGGAAGCATCAAACAGCGGAAGAACATGATCCATGTAATTGGGATTAAGGGATCCGAAAGGTTGGTCTACCATGTTAGTTCTAAAACGCAATAGAAGATTGAAATTTTTAAGGCAATTGTTACCCCAGAAACGGTTAGCGGCATAAGAAATATGTGTTGGAAGTGTATTGCTGATTGATGCTTCCCACTGTAAGAGGACCTCGCGGCTCAGCCCGCGGGGTCTTTATCTGTTTAATAGAAAGAGAGATTTTTGTGGTATAGTAAAAATTATGTAAATTTTACCAAAAAGAGGTGAACACATGAGGGTCGTTTATGTAATGTTCATAGCTCTGCTTGTCGCTTTCCCGACAGTCATCGCCGCCGAAAGCCCCACTACAGAACCGAAACAACAACCGGTAACGATCAATTTTGTCGGGGATATACTGCTGGATAACGAAGTAGATTCATACATCAGGAAAAATGGCGTCGACTACCCCTTCAAAGGAACATCAAGCGTGCTTCAGAATGCGGATATTACTTTCGGCAATTTGGAAACCTCAGTTTCCACCCGGGGCAAGCCGGCGGTGAAGCAATATACGTTCCGTTCCCGCCCTGAAACTCTTCAGAGCCTGGTGAATGCTGGCTTTGATGGCGTGAGCCTCGCTAACAATCATACTTTGGATTATGGAATCACCGCTCTGGAGGATACGATGAGCCACCTCCGCAAATACGAGCTCGGGTTTACAGGCGCCGGAAGCAAACAGGATGAGGCTTTCCAGCCTTTTGTTAAAGAGGTCCGCGGCAATAAGGTTGCCATTCTCGGAATCAGCAGGGTGCTGCCGGATGCAAACTGGTATGCAGGAAAGAATAAGCCGGGCATCGCCCAAGGTTATTCGATGGAACCCATGATGACTTACATCAAGAAAGCAGTGAAACAATCGGATTACACGATCATTTACATTCACTGGAGTAAAGAGAGAACCGATTATCCCGAAGCTTACGCCAGGAAATATGCAAGAGCGTTTATCGACGCCGGGGTTGATGCGGTGATCGGGGCGCACAGCCACTCTTTGCACGGCATCGAATGGTACAAAAACAAGCCCATCTTCTATTCGCTTGGCAATTTCGTGTTTACGTCGAAGGCGGAGATGAGCAAGTCCTCTATGATCGTGCAGCTTACTTTGTCCGGGAATACCGCGGCCGCTAAAGTTGTGCCGGCTCGAATCGTGAACACTCAGCCGCGGCTCATGGACAACAATTACAACAAACAAACATATGCGAAATTAAATCGAATATCGTTTAATGCAGCGGTAGAACCAGATGGGACAGTTATTCAGAAGTTACGTTGAGACGCGCAGTTATTTGACGGCTTCATAAATACGCATAGGCGGTACGTTCCACAGGAAATATTCATCGTTAACCGTATCGAATATGTTCCTTATATGATTATAGAGGTGGCGGTCTTTCTGGTAGAAGGTCTGGTAGGGCAGGAACTTGCCTCCTTCTCGCAGGATGCCGTATGTTTGGCGCACGATTTCGTTTCGCATTTGGTCGTTGAAAAAGGAAAACGGGATTCCCGACAACACGTAATCGGCGCCGTCTGCGGATACACGGAGAACGATATCCGCGACTTTCTCGGCGCTGTCGTGGTAAATATGTACGCGGTCGTCGCTGAATGTCTGACGTAACACATCGACGAAATTAGGGTTCCTCTCGATCAGTATCACATTGGAGCCCGGCGTCATATTTTGCAGAATATAGTTGGTAAAAATACCTGTAGCCGGACCATATTCGACGTACACATTGTCTTTGGAAAAATCGATTTTGCTGCATACTTTTCTTACGCCGGATGCGGATGTCGGCATGATCGACGCAATATGCTTATCTTTGATCACATTCCGTAAATACACAAAATGAGCCACCGGATTCTTCCCTTCTTTTCCTGTTCAAGTTTCCCATTTATTGTTAACCGGAAGCGCCGGTGTTATTCCGGTTTGTGAGAGCCCCGCCAAGCCTGGGGGTTACGGTAAAACTCGATCATATCCACAAAAGTAACCCGAAATTGCTGCATCACGGCGTCAAGCGGATGGATTCGGCCATGCCCGTCCTCTTTTAATGCAAATACAATGTCGTGCCGCAGAACATCCATTGCGATTTTGCCGATGAACTGGTGCTCGTACTCCGCGTATTTCTTCTTGAACTCGTCAGTAAACTCCAACAATTCAGCATAAGAACGCTCCGCCAAAGCGTTTACCAGCGTGATCTCTGTGCCGTCTCTGTGAACCACCGTATAATAATTGCCGCGCTCATCCTTGATCAGGTCCTTCAACAATTCAATTTCCAACGTCAGCTTCTCCTTTCGCAACCCATGTTTTGGGACATCTTATCTTGTGTATTTTACAAATAGCCTTATTCAGACGCTTGGCTGCAATACAGCCATTATTAACCGGAGGTGCGTGAGCAGATGAATAAATTGTTGAAATGGGTGTCTTTTGGCGTTGAAGCTTCTTGGCCATTCCTCTTCTCGGGGGAGCAATTATCCTTGCGAATGGCTGGACACCGCTGCTTATTACGGGTATATTGCATGCGGCAGCTATTGTTTTCCTGCTGATGAGCAAACGGATGGTCATCACGGGCAACCTTGTCGGGCTCGCCAGTGCGCTGCTTGGAGTGATTCCTTTTGTGGGCTGGCTTCTGCATTTGGTGGCCGCCATCATATTGTTTATTGAAGCCATCTACATGCTTGTTAACAGACCTGTGCGTTCGCGGTAATTTTTTTTCTGTAAAGCAATTTGGGGTCGTGATCACTGGACCTTAGCGGGCCTTAGGCCCGCTTTTTTACCCTTGCTTGGCCAACGGGAGCCACTCAAGGATTACGTTAGTTGTCGCCTTTTCACGATATCCCCTCCATTCAGGAGCCTATCTCCCACCACACCTTTTGACGATATCCCCTCCATTCAGGACCTTCCGCTGTCTGCCACCAATCAAGACATTTTTAACAAATTTAGATTGAAATAGGAACATACGTTTGGTAAAATAAGGAGAACATACATTCGGGTGTGAGGTACGTTAACATGTCGGTGGATGCGGTAAGTTTTGAGTCGTTTTGCAGCAGGTTTGCAACGGAAAAAGATTGTGTTCTAGCGTTGTATCAGGCTAAATGGCCAAACGGTTTTTGCTGTCCGCGCTGCCGGCACCCATACGCATATGTCATCTCCACTCGCAGACTGCCGCTCTATGAGTGTCAAGCTTGCAAGTCGCAAACCTCACTCATCTCGGGCACTCTGATGGAGGGCAGCCGCACGCAGTTGCGGCTTTGGTTTCAAGCGATCTACCTTCATACGCGGCCGGCTGGCATCAATGCACTGCAGCTATCACGAATTATCGGTGTTACATACAAGACAGCATGGTTGATCTGTCATAAAATTCGCCATGCTATGAGCTTGACAGAACGTGACCAGCTGTTGAGTGGTATCGTTTCTCTCTCTGACGCTGTGTATTGCGACCGTCCTGTACCTTCCTTGGAATGGCATAAACAGGAACAACCTTTGATCATCGGAGCTTCGGGCGAACCAACAGGGAAGGTCGTCCGCATTAAAATAAAGAAACAAAACAAAGTCCCATTAAAAAACCGATATGATTGCCCAGATCAAGAAATCTTTATCCGTGAAAATATTGACCCGACCGCGCAAGTGCGGAGAATAGTGAAGCGAAGAATCGGCCGGCAGCGTAACCTTGCGTTAGTCCGACTTTGCCTTGACGCTGAGAGTTTTCTTGGACACACTTTTCGGGGTATTGGACCAAAACACTTACAGGTATACCTTGACCAATATTGCTATATCTGGAACCGTCACAAACAAGCTGTATTTTCGGAATTATTACAGGCTTGCGCCACTACCCGAACGATCACATACCCCCAGTTAACAGGCTCTACCCTCATACGTTCCTCCCGGCCTAAACGACAATATAAAGTGGGCTCAAGCCTGGCTGGATAGATTTTATACCCTGAAACCTCGTCCGTTAGGATAATTGAGGTCTGTCCTTACCTGCCTAGCTGGCCTGTATGCTCCAGCTCCGCGTCCCCTTAGCGAATCGGATATCGACAAAAGAGTGTGAACTGCCTGCTTTGTCCCCTGAGTAGACGGGATATCGACAAAAGAGTATAAACTGCATACCTTGTCCCCCGAGCCGACGGGATCATCGTGAAAGGGGAGCACATACACAATATGAAAAACCTCCAGCTCCTCTGCTAGAGTGAACTGGAGGCGGTAGACTTTCTCGTTATTTCCAGGCCATGCCAGAGTCAACCTAACTTCTCTATTCTGCCGTAGTGTTTGTGGAGGCGTTCCTTACTTTCGCTCCAGCTGGGGATACGGTCAGACTCCCAGTTAATCTTCTCCAAATCATCGGCAATCTTCCGCGATATTCGCATAGCTTCAAGGTGGTTGCCTCTGTTTCTAAATTCGGTCATACACTCTTTGTTCTCCCATACGGTGAGTGTCCAGAATGTCGTCCAGTCTTCTTTATAGAAGGATGAATGGATCAAGCCGTTTGCATTTTTCGCTTGGCGTATGGACTTCATTGTGTGCAAGAAAAACTTAGGAAGCATGCGTTTGCCTTTTAACCGCAGTCTTGTAACGGAAATGAACATACACAAAACCTCCGCGAACTGGTTTTATTGTTCGATCCACACCGTCTTTGCGGACGCCGGGGTACGCTTGGCAGTTGGAGCTTGCATGTCGGGATAACCGATAAAAATCAGGCCGACGACCTGCGCGTGATCTTCCAACTGTAACGCCTTCTTCATCGCGGGATCGTACGCAGGGACACCCGTGCGCCATACGCCTCCGAGCCCTTCTGCGTGTGCGGTAAGCAGCAAATTCTGCACGGCGGCGTGCACAGCGGCCAATTCCTCAGCCAAGACGGCCTTCGGCGAATCCGACGGCACGCAGGCCGCCGCAATGACCACCGGCGAGCGGAACGCTTTGGCCATTTCTTTGCGCCGGCGTTCCTCCTGCTCCGATTCCGGCAATGCCGCGATCGCATCCGCCGCACATTCCACATAAACTTGCCCTAATGTTCGTCTGCCTTCCCCAGTCATCACAATAAATTTCCATGGCTCCGTATGATGATGGTTAGGCGCCCATATTGCAGCGTCAAGCAGCTTTTCCACCAGCTCTTTCGGTACCGGGTCGTCCTTCACTTTCCCAATGCTCCGACGACCGCGTATTACTTCCTCAATTCCAGTCACGCTTAATTTCCCCTCTCTTTTTTACAGGTGATTATGATTATGGCAAAGACAAGCCGATGCGTTCCAATGTGGACTGCATTAATGACGGCAGCGGCGCACGGAATTCGCGGTCGTCCGGCATGACGATCCGCCAGGCGTGAAGGAGCTGATGGTTCAGTTCACCCAATCTGTGCCCGCCGTATTTGATATCCCCGAGCAGCGGATGTCCGATGCTTTGAAAATGGGTGCGAATCTGATGCGTGCGGCCGCTGACGAGCTCGACTTCCACCAATGAGTATGAGCTGCCGGTTTGCAGCACCCGGTATTTCGTTACAGCGGACTTCGCTTGCTCCACTCCGCCGTGACGCTCGGCATCCCCCGCATTTTTCACAACGTGCGTGCGGTTTTTCTTTTCGTCCCGGATGAGATCGGCGGACAAAGTCCCATCTCCCGCCAGTTGTCCTTCCACTATCGTCACATAATATTTTTCCATCTCATGCTTCTGAATCCATTGATTGAGTTGATGCAGCATGCCTGCCGTTTTCCCCACCAGCACAAGACCGCTTGTGTTGCGATCCAGCCGGTTGGCGGTAGCCGGCATGAACATCGGACTGTCAAGTTCACCATTGCGGTACAGATAGGCGTGAACCCGGTTGACGAGCGTGTCTTTTTGATCCGGTTGATCCGGGTGAGTAAGCATTCCGACGGGCTTATGTACGACGAGCAGTTCGTTATCTTCGAAGACGACGTCAATGTTCGCATTGACCCCGACATACTTGACCTTTTTCTGGCCGATGCTTGCTTCTTTATATGCTTCCTCTTCCACATAGAGAATCAGTTCGTCACCGGCAGCCAGTTCATAATTTTGATTTTTGCGTTTGCCATTGACCTTTACTTTGCCTTGGTCGATCATTTTATAAATTTGTCCCAGAGGGATGTTAGGCATCAAGTTGCGCAGGAACCGGTGCAGCCTTTTGCCGCTCTCCGACGGAGTGACTTTGCGAGTAATCATGGTTTAAGCTCCTCTGGCTCATTCTCTGGCGAAATAGGATATCTTGATTATAGTTCCCGGAACAACAATTGTAAAAATAGCCCGAGCCGGCCGCGGGGTCTCATGAACCCCCTGGTCGACACGGGCTTTTTGGCGGGTGTTATTTGGCCATCTGCTGCTCCAACATTTCCAGATTAATGATCGAAGGATCTTCTACGACGACATCCGCGTTGCTCAGCAGCCTAGGATCGCCGACGCCGATTGCATCCATATTCGCCGCTTTAATGGCTTCGATTCCTGCGGCGGCATCCTCGATGCCGATGCAGTTTGTCGGTTCCACATCGAGCTGTTCGGCGGCAGCCAGGAAAATCTCCGGATCCGGTTTCCCTTTGGCTAACGAATTCGGATCCACAACGACATCAAAAAACGGCTCAATTTCTAGCTTTCTAAGAACGGTCACCGCATTCTTACTGGCGGAGGCGACCGCCATCTTGACGTTGCTCGCTCGCAGCTCTTCCAGTAACGGCCGGATTCCCGGGAGCAGGTCGTTCGGAGTAATTCGCTCAATCAACGCTTTATATTTTTCGTTTTTTTCGGCGGCAAGCACCTGCTTCTGCTCTGTCGTGAAATTGGCGGCGGATGGCCCGAGCAGGATATCCAGTGATTCCATGCGTCCGATGCCTTTAAGCTGCTCATTCGTTTCCCGATCGAACACCACGCCCAAATCGTCAGCCAGCTCTTTCCACGCCAAGTAATGATACTCGGCTGTATCAGTTATGACCCCGTCCAAGTCGAAAATGACGGCCTCCAGCCTTTTTTTCGTAGAAATCTCTGAAGATTCACCCGGTATCAGATGAACCGTTGTGCGGCCGTGCAGGATTTCCAATGGCGCGCCGCGCAACAGCCGGTAGGTGACGTTGTCTGGCGAAACATGGATGTCAATGAGCCGTTCCCGGTAAGAAATTTTGAACTGATAGCTATCCCAATGCTTAGGCAGCAGCGGTTTGAAATGAAGCTTGCCTTCGTAATCCCTCATTCCCCCGAAGCCATTGACAATCGACAACCAGGAGCCTGCCATCGACGCTGTGTGCAGGCCGTCCTCCACATTGCCGTTAATATCATCCAGGTCCATGCGCACCGTTCGGATGAAGTAATCGTACGCTTTGTCCGCGAAGCCGATTTCGGCGGCCACAATGCTGTGAATACAAGGGGACAACGAGGAATCATGGGTCGTGATAGCCTCGTAATAATTGTAATTCCGGATTTTATCCGCCAGTGAGAACCGGTGCCCCTGCAGGAACAAGGCAAGAACGACGTCCGCTTGCTTCAACACCTGGTGGCGGTAGATCACCAAAGGGTGATAGTGCAGCAAAAGCGGATACTTGTCATCAGGCGTGTTCTCAAAATCCCACTTCTCTTTCATGAGGAAGCCGTCATCTTGCTCGATAATGCCAAGCTCCTCGTTCCGGGGGATGAACATCTCACCAGCTGCGCGCCGCCATGCTTCAGGCTCTTCTTCAGACAACACGATCGCAGCGGCCAGAGCCGCAAACTCCTTCGGATGATGCTGCTTCATCCATTCCGAGGTCCGATAAGCAAACTCCATATGGTCTTTGGCCATCACGTTCGTATATGCATTGTTGTCGACAATGGCGGTATATTCATCCGGACCGGTCACGGCGGTGATGCAGAATTTTCCGTCGCGTGCAGGATTGTGATAACCGAGATCCGCCCAGAAGCGCGCCGTTTCAAAAAGCATTTCTGCGCCGTGTTTCGCCATGAACGAATGGTCCCCGGTTGCCTCGTAATATCTTTTTAATCCGTTAATGATGTCTGCATTGATGTGAACTTGCGCCGTTCCCGCAGGGAAAAAAGCCGAGGTCTCTTCCCCGTTGATCGTCCGCCATGGGTACAACGCGCCTTTCTGAGACATCACCTCCGCTCGCTCGCGGGCTTTGTCCAACGTGTTGTAACGATACGCCAGCAGATCCTTGGCAATTGTCGGTGTCGTATAGATAAAGAACGGCAGCACGAAAGTTTCGGTATCCCAGAAATAGTGCCCCTCATACCCTTCGCCGGTCAGCCCTTTGGCTCCGATGTTCGTTTTACCGTCACGCCCGGTGGATTGAAGCAGCTGGTACATGTTGTAGCGTATGCCTTGTTGAAGCGCCTTGTCGCCCTCAATTTTCACATCCGTCCGGCTCCAGAAGTCGTCGAGAAAATTTTTCTGTTCCGCGAGCAGCGCGTCGTACCCTTGCTCCAACGCTTCATCCAGAAGCTGCATCGCACGGTCGGCAAGCTCCGGCTCAGGACAGTCCTTGGAGCTGAAATAAACCATGTATTTCGTAAAATAGATCGGCTGACCGGCAGTGACCGGAACCTGGTAGCCAACGGACGCGCTCTGTCCTTCCGTGCTGCCGATAGGCATGAATTTGCGATCGGACAGGACAGACTGCGCAGTGGCAGCGACAAGAGCGAAGCCGGTGTTTTTCGTGCGCTGCCGGATCCATGTGCGTTCCCCTTGTGTATGTACCTCCTCGGTGCGCAGTACTTGCCCGGAGAAGCCTGCTCCTACACGCGGATCGTCTGCAGCGGCCTGATTCTTTACCTCGCCGTTAATGGACGAAGTGATGGACACACTGCCTTGGAAATTGAGGGCGGTTATTTCGCATTGAATGGCTGCGAGGTGCTTGTGTGCAAGGCACACGAACCGGCGAAAAACGATACGGACTTGTTTGCCTGTCTTGGACTCCCAATCCACTGTACGGGTGAGCACACCCGTGCGCATATCGAGCTCTCGATTATAGGCGAGCACCTTGCCTGTATGGAGACTGAACAGCTCGCCATCCACTTCGATTCGAATGATTCGGGTGTTCGCCACGTTGAGCATCGTTTGGCTCTGCTTGGCGTAGCCATATGCCCCTTCCGGGTATACAATCGGCTCCGAGTCATAGAAGCCGTTGAGATAAGTACCGTTCACGCCGTTCAGGACCTGCTGCTCGTCGTTCTCCTCAAAGCCGCCCCGCATGCCGATGTAGCCGTTTCCTACTGTAAATATCGTTTCGTTCCGCTGCCGGTGCTGCTCTTCGAACGATTCCTCGACTACTTGCCACTCGTCGAGCGGGTAAATCGAGGGCGGTGCCACAAAAGGTTTCATCCTGATCCCTCTTCACGTTTTTTCTTATAGCTTATCCTTTAACCGAACCGCCCAATAGACCGCGAACAAAGTATTTCTGCAAACCGAAGAATACGGCGAGCGGCATCAGCATCGAAACGAACGCGGCAGCGGTCAGCAAATGCCAGTCATTGCCCCGCGTACCCACCATATCGGCGATTTTCATCGACAGCACCTGCACATCCGGCTGGTTACCGATAAAGATAAGGGCCACCAGGTAGTCGTTCCATACCCAGAGAAACTGAAAGATGCTGATCGACGCGATGGACGGCACCGATAACGGAAGAATTAACCGTGTGAAAATGGTAAAGTTGGACGCCCCATCCATAAAAGCGGACTCGAACAGGTCTCTCGGCAGCTGGCTGATGTATGAGTACATAAAATACGTGGCGAGCGGCAGACCGAATCCGGCATGAGCAAGCCAGATCCCGAGGAAGGTTCCGTTTAAACCCAGCGCGGTATAGTCTCTCAAAATCGGAATCATAGCGATTTGAAGCGGAACGACCAGCAGCATGATCACGATCACGAACATCGTTTTCCGGAGCGGGAAACGGAGCCACGCGAAAGCGTACGCTGCAAAAGTCGCGATGAGGATCGGGATGATCGTGGCCGGAATGGAGACGACGAGCGTGTTTATGAACGCCTGGGACATTCCATTCCCTTTTTTGGTTTTTACCGTGCCATCGGTGTCCTTGATTTCGTAGGTCTTACCTGTAAGGACTCCCTTATAATTTTCAGCTGTAAATTCCGTATTCATTATCCATCCCGGTTCAAGGACATCAATGGTCCGTGCGCGTCGGTTCTGCCACATGAATGTCGTACCGTCGGCAGACTTCACACCCTCCCGAAGTTGATCGTCGCTGAAAGTTTGACCGTTTACTTCGATCGGCTGCCTCAGGTCGGTATCCTTCGGAAGCTGAATTTGGTCCTTGGCCACATTCTCCTTATGCGGCAGCACCGTCCACCAGCCGGTCTTGAGAATTTCTGTAGCCGGCCGGAAGGACGAGACAAACAATCCGACGGTGGGAATCAGCCAGATCAGACAAATGACGGCCAGTACAACGTTCACAACGGTTTTGGATCCGGCTCTACTTGATCTGCGTCTCATCAAAATCCCCCCTGTTTGCGAATCTGCCTCAAATTAAATACGATGACGGGAATGACGGCGATGAGCAGAATCATAGCGAGCGTGGATCCGTAACCATTGTTCTGGTACATGAAAAGCTGACGATAGAACTGCGTTGCCACAACATCCGTGTTATACTGACCGCCCGTCATAATCATAACAACATCGAAAATTTTAAGCGTAAATACAACGATCGTTGTCGACACGGACAAAATGGTGGTCATGATGAACGGGATGATAATGCGAAAGAAAATTCGAATTTCCCCCGCGCCATCGACCCTGGCGGCCTCCAGAATATCGTCCGGCACCCCTTTGAGAGCGGCTGAAAATATAACCATGGCAAAACCGGTTTGCATCCAAATCAGAATGGCGATCAGAAATAAGTTATTCCACGGCTGCGTCATGCTTGTCCAGGCTTGAGGTTCTCCGCCCAAGGCAACTACAATGGCGTTCAGCAGACCGACTTGTTCGTCTCCGGGTTGATAATAGTAAATAAATTTCCAGATTACTCCGGCAGCGACAAAAGAGATGGCCATCGGCAAAAAGATAATCACTTTAGCGGTTCGCTCGAAGCTGCTTCGATCAGCCAGAACGGCGATCAACAAGCCGAGCACGATGCAGGCGGTAGCTCCAAATACTACCCAAAGCAGGTTATTGCGCAGTGCCGTGATAAGAAGCCGGTCGGTAAAAACCGCGGCGTAGTTGGCGAATCCGACGAATTCGGTAGATGCTGCATTCTGAAAACTCATAATGAGCGTCCGGACTGTTGGAATGAGCAGCAGCCAGCTCAAGAGCAGAAATGCCGGACCTACGAAAAGAAACGGCTGAATGCGTCTCCTCCATACATCCGAATATAGTTCGACAACCCAGTTCAAAGACCAGTACATAAAATACACTCCGAATACGCCCCATAGAATGGCGAGCACGGCATAAACAATGGAATTCAATTCGCTGTCCCGAAGAAATATGAAGATCCCCGTATGACCCGCAACGTTAATCGCCGGCACCAATATACTAAATAGTATTTTGAGGACCGTACTCTGTTTGGCAGCGGAGGCAATCATCGTGTCCCACTCTCCTTCCATAAAAAAAACCGGAGGGCAGCAGCCGTTGCCCGGGTTGCCCTCCGTCTTCGTGTTTGCTAATCGCATCCCTGTTATCTCTTACTTCGGCCAACCTTTTTGGATCTCAGCGAGCGCTGTATCCAAGTCAACTGTGCCGCTTACGTAGTCCGTCATACCTTTCCAGAATGTTCCGGCTCCAACGGCGCCAGGCATCAGGTCCGAACCGTCAAAACGGATTGTCGTAGCATTCTTGACCAATTCTGCCATGCGGCGCTCAACATCTGTCGTGTACCAGGACGGGTCTGCATCGTTCATAGGAGCGATTACGCCGCCGGACTGGATCCAAGTTTTGATGGATTCGCCCGTGGTGAAGAACTCCATTACAGCCCGTACTTCAGGACGGTCGTTAAACATTGCATAGATGTCGCCTGCAACCAGTGCCGGTTGACCGTATGCCGGATCGATCGGCGGCAATGGGAACCAATCGTAATCTTCGCCTGCTTTCAATCCTTGCGGGAAGAATGTGGTGATGAAGCTTGCTTGACGGTGCAGCCAAGCTTTCGGAGGATTTTCGAACATGACCTTCGGTGTATCACCAAATGCTGTGGATACGATGGATTTCGTGCCGCCGTATACATAATCTTTGTTCAACCAAATTTCAGCCATCTTCTCGGCTGCTTTTTTGACGACCGGATCCGTGAATGGAAGCTCGCCTTTTACCCATTTGTCGTAGTTTTCCGGAGTCGTCGTACGGAGCATGATATCTTCCATCCAGTCGGTAGCCGGCCAACCGGTTGCCGTACCACTTTCGATTCCGATCGCCCAAGCCGGATCGCCGTCTTTAGCGATTTGCTCGGTCAGCGCCATCATTTCGTCCCATGTTTTCGGAACGGTGTAGCCGGCTTCCTCGAACGCTTTTTTCGGATACCACACAAGGCTCTTCACGCTGCTGCGAGCCCAGACTCCGGCCATAATCGGGCCGTTAGGACCTTGCATCGAGGCCATGTCGAGCCAGCTCTGATTGTATTTTTCTTTCATTTTGTCGGCGCTAATGAAGCTCGAGACATCGATGACTTTCCCTTTTTGAACGAGGTTGTTCAGAAGGCCCGGCTGCGGGAAGTCGGCGATGTCCGGCGCGTTGCCGCCTTCTACGCGAACGGATACCGTAGCTTCGAACTCTTTGGAGCCTTCATACTTAATATCGATTCCGGATTTCTGTTCGAAGTCTTTGATTGCTTCTTCGAATTTCACTTGGTCGGCATCGGTGAAAGGACCGAACATCGTTACTGTCGTTCCTTTGTACTTGCCGGCCAGCGCTTCCTCCAACGCGCTGCCGCTTGCCGGTGCGCTGCTGCTCGGAGCAGGAGTGCTGGCACTCGCTGATGGAGTTGGAGAAGGCTCGCTTGAGCTCGAAGGAGAGCTCTCGGCGTTGTTCTTACCGCATGCGGAGATGATTAAGGCGAATACCAGAATAAGTACCGTAACCAGACTGCTCGTTTTATTCATTTTTTTCAATCGATTCAGCCCCTTTGATAAAATGTTGTTTTCTCACTCTCTTGCTATGCATCCGCTTACATAACTCCGAAATGATTCCCGAACTTCACCTCCTCTAATGAATGTAAAGTTACACCCGTACTAAGTCGTCCCGCCTCGCGTGGCGGTTAAACCGTCTTACACGAGCGGATCCGCTTGCCAACTCTTCTGTTTCTCTGTGCGCGCATCGCATGGTGGGTTTACTGGAACATCCACACTTTTGTGTTACTGCTCGGGCTGTAAGGCGGCTAAGCCGTCTTACAGAAGATATTTCTCCGGCGGCTCCTGCTGCAAGGCGGCTAAACCGTCTTACACGAGCAGATCCGCTTGTCAATTGTGCTGTAAGGCGGCTAAGCCGTCTTACACGAGCGGAACCGCTTGCCAGTTTGTGCTGTAGGGCCGGCAACCGGACTTACACGCCTAAAGCTTCCTTCTACTTTGTGCTCTAAGGCAGCAAACCGGCCTTACACGCCGAAAGCGTCCTGCTACTCTGTGCTGCAAGGCCGGTAACCGGCCTTACCGGGCCGCCCGCGCGTTGCATCAACCAATCGCCTATGAAAAGCTTTTCACAGATCGCAAATTAACGATTGAGCCTGCGGGTTGATGCCCTTTCAATCACTTCATGGGGCAGATACTCTCGCAATACCGGATCTTCTTGTTGTTCAATGATCGCATTGAGCTTTTCCACTGACCGGTAGCCGATCTCGTACGTGGGCTGTGCGACTGTGGTGAGTTTGGGTACCGTGAGCTTCGCAAGCCTGATGTTATCGAAGCCGATGACGGATATTTGTTCCGGAACCTTGATGCCTTGCTCGTTCAAGTAGCAGAGCAGACCGATCGCAAGCTCGTCGGAGACTGTGAATACTGCGCTCAAATCCGGACATTTCGATAACAAGGTGGAGGCTGCTGCGTCCGGCGTCTCGTAAGTCCAGCCTTCCACAAACACGACGTTGTCCTTACACTCTTCAAGATCATGCTCTCGCAGCGCCCTTACGAACCCGTGGTATCGGGTCCATCCGGCAATCCCGTCGGTTAACTCAAAAGCGATCATACCGATCTTGCGGTGTCCCGAATCGATCAGAAACTTAACAGCGTCATATGCCGCCTGTTCGTCGTTGATTTTCACAGATGGCAGATCGTATTCCATCGAATGAGTCGACACAAGGACAATAGGCATGCGAAGGCGCTGCAATTCATGATAATAATCCGGAAACACGGGATCGCTGGTGTACAGAATGCCGTCAATCTGCTTCTCGTAGAAATTGTTCAGGTAGGAAAATAAGCGTTTCTTGTCGCGGTCGGTGTTGCAAATGATGAGGCTGTATCCGAGCTTCTTCGAGGCATCCTCCATTCCGCGGATGATGTCCGCATAATATGGATTCCGAATATCCGGGATGATAACGCCAATGGTGTTGGTTTTCTTGTAAATTAATCCTCGTGCCAATGCATTAGGTTTGTATTTCAGCTTGTCGATGGCATCGAGAACACGGACCTTCTTGCTCTCCACTACCGAATCGGGGGAATTCATTACGCGGGAAACCGTGCTGATCGAGACGTTAGCCAGCTTGGCAACATCTTTAATTGTTGGTTTCATTTGTTGTGGACCTTTCTTTTTGAAAACCTTTTCATAATCTTACCAATATGGTACCGCTTACATAAATCGGTGTCAATAGCGCTTTATCAAAAAACAGTCCCGCGGCAGAATCTGGTTCATTCTGTGCGGGACTGCATGTTTATTAAGAAGTTATGGAGCCAACATTTCCATTATGAGGCCGGCGGTTTCTTCAATGGCTTTCTCCGAAATGTCGATCACGGGACAATTCAATCGGTCCATAATTTCCGCGGCGAAACGTATTTCTTTTTCAATCCGCTCCAAGGAAGCATAATGCGCTTGGCTCGGCAAGCCTAATGCTTTCAGCCGCTCCGTCCGGATCCTGAGCAATCTCTCGGGCTGCATCGTCAATCCGATAACAAGCGGATTAGATAATTCGAATAATTCCTTCGGAGGTTTGACTTCGATGGTGAGCGGATAGTTCGCTGTTTTGATGCCTTTGTGAGCCAGATAGATGCTGACAGGAGTCTTCGAGGTGCGAGAGACGCCTACCAATACGACTTGTGCCTGAAGCAGACCTTTCGCGTCTTTGCCGTCGTCGTATTTGACCGCAAACTCTATCGCTTCAATTTTACGGTAATAATTCTCGTCCATTTCATGGAGCAGCCCGGGCTTGTACTTCGGGGAATCGTTATATGTGTCGATAAAGGCCTGCATCATCGGCCCCATCACGTCCACGGCGCGAACGCCCGCGCGGATCGTCTCTTCGCGCATCGTCTCCCGAAGCTCCGGCTGAACTAACGTGTATGCGATGAATCCGCCGGCTGCCGCAGCCTCCGCGATAATAGACCGGATTTCATCTTCGTGCTTGATGTTGCCGTACCTCCGAAGCTTAACCTGCTCGGTGGCGAATTGCCGAATGGTCGCTTTGGCCACCGCCTCCGCCGTCTCCCCTACTGCATCCGAGCATACAAAAATAACCTTCTGTCGTTCCTCCGGCATTCCTTTTCCCCCTACTGAGCGATAGCACCCGATGTAAGATCCACCCAAGCCTGCGTCAAACTTGTCTTGGTGATCCGCCCGACGACTTCATATCGATTTCCGTCATCCTGTATTTTAACGACGGGCAGCCCGCCGACATGGTGATGCAGCATTCTTTTCGCCGCTTCCAATACGGAATCCTCCGGCGTAATCGTAACGATTCTAGGAACCCGCGTCATTACCATGCTGATCGGTATGGACGCGGCATTCGGATTGCCCAAAGTGACTTTCAGCAGATCCTTAAGGGAAACCAGTCCAACCAAGCTTCCCTGCTCATCCGTCACTGTAAGCATTCCGACATTTTCCACAAACAAGCTGATAACAGCATCGTTGACGGTCGCACTTTCTTCAATGACAACAGGCCGGTACATCACATCTTTAACCTTCAGACTGAGAAGCTTCTCGTTAAGCTGTCCTTCGGATGTCATCACTTTCCCAAGGAAATAACCGACCTTCGGTTTTGCGTCTATATACCCTAACATGACCAAAACAGACAAGTCCGACCGGATGGTCGGACGGCTGATGCCCAGGTTTTCGGCGATTTGTTCACCGGTGATCGGGCCTTGCTTTTTGATCAGGTCAATGATCGTCAGTTGTCTGGCGGTGAGTTCGATACCCGTTTCCTCCTTCGGGATGGTCGAAAGTTGAATGAGCTGCTTTACAGCTTCGGTACTTTCTCCCAGTCTTTGAGGAATCGATCGATGCCGCTATCCGTCAGCGGATGCTTCCATAGTGCAGGCAGCAGAGAACCGGGGATGGTGGCAATATGGGCCCCGGCCAGAGCGGCTTCCTCCACATGGCCGATGTGGCGAATGCTTGCTGCGATTATTTCGGATGCAAGGCCGTATTGATCCAATACTTGACGCAAGCCGCTGACAAGCGCCATACCATCGGCCCCGATATCATCCAGCCGGCCTACGAAAGGACTGATATAACTCGCACCCGCTTTGGCTGCCATCAACCCTTGTGCGATGCTGAAAATCAACGTTACGTTCGTTTTGATGCCTTCCTTATGGAGGTGGTGCGTGGCTTCCAATCCAGCTTCCGTCATCGGCAGCTTGATGACGACATTAGGCGCCCATTGCGCGATCTCATGAGCTTCACTAAGCATTCCATTCACGTCGAGGCTCACGACCTCCGCACTCACAGGACCGCTTACGATGCTTGTAATCTCTTTAATCACATCTTTAAAAACGCGTCCTTCTTTCGCTATCAAAGACGGGTTCGTCGTAACGCCATCCACCAAACCGAGCTTAACGATTCTTTTGATTTCGTCGACATTCCCAGTATCCAAGAAAAACTTCATTTCTGCATGTCCTCCTCAAATCGTTTGTCACATTAATAAGTATGGTATACCACAAACCCATTTATGACACAATATATAATTCGCTTAATTTATATGTTGTCATATTTGGTTCGGGGCACGCACACATAAGTTGAATTTTACCCTGAAAGCAGCCTTTTCAATCCGACATACGCGAGCCCTTCCACAACCCTAAAGTTAACTTTGTGTTAATATAGTTTACACAAAATAACCATTTTTCTAAAATGGTTTAATTTTCTGCACATTGATGTTATATTAATTAACATATATATCAGAAGAGGGTGATGGTTATCGTTTCCTTACATGTATTAGAGGAGCTACCGAAAGTGGATCTGCATGTCCATCTCGACGGCTGTGTCAAACCCCGCACACTTTTGTCGCTGGCGGAATTGCAAGGAATTCCTCTCCCCACATATGAGGCCAACGGACTTCTAACTTATTTGCAAGTTGATGGAGGCTGCAATAATCTTTCCGATTATCTCGTCAAATTCGACTTCGTACTTCCCTTCCTGCAAACGAAAGAAGCATTGGTACAAGTCGCTTGGGAGGTCGTTGCGGAGGCTTCGGTTCACCGTATCCGATATATCGAAGTCCGGTTCGCGCCGCAATTACACCGCCATAACGGATTAACGACAGAAGAAGCAATTAACGCAGTGATCCAAGGATTGAATAAAGGCGAAGAGCAGTTCGGTGTCAAAGCGCGCGTCATCGCGATATGTATGAGGAACCATTCGTTCGGCGCGAACCTGGAAGTGGTCGAGTCGGCGGCTTCCTTTTACGGTAAAGGGTTGGTTGCCGTTGACTTGGCGGGCGACGAAGCCTCCTATCCCGCAGAACTCTTCCGTCAAGTATTCCGGCTCGCCCGGCAGCGCGGAATTCCGATCACGATTCATGCCGGGGAGGCTGCAGGACCCGATAATATCGAGGAAGCGGTCGTGAACCTGGGAGCTCGCCGCATAGGGCATGGTGTGAGATTGAAGGAAAATGTCCGGGTCATGGAGATGATCCGTGAACAACGAATTCCGCTTGAGCTCTGCCCGACAAGCAATATTCAGACGCGATCGGTCACAGGATGGGACTGTTATCCGATCCGGGAATATTTCGAGCAAGGGATCCTGTTCACCGTCAATACGGATAACCCCGGCGTGTCCGGCACGAACATCACACAGGAATACAAGGTTCTCGCAGACAAATTCGGATTCAGCTTGGCGGAAATTACAGCGTTAATTTTGAATGGCGTGGAGGCATCTTTTTTGGACGGGGAGGAAAAGGCGGCTTTAAGACGGGAATTTGACGAGAGTTTTAATCGATTGGTCGTGTAACATGATTGACCCCCGATGATAGGTTATCCGGGGGTTTGTTCATTTTATAATTAGGCCTGTACGGTTCCTTGAACTTCCGCTACAAATGATTGAGCCGTATTCGTAATAACGCTATACTTGCCTTCTTTCACACAGCGATGATCCACCAGACTGCCGCCTATACCTACCGCAACGGCACCTGCATCCAGAAAAGCACGAATGTTGTGCAGATTTACCCCGCCCGTCGGGATCATCGGAATCCGGTTCAAGGGCGCACGTATCTCTTTAAAGTAATCGAATCCTAAAGCCGCCATCGGGAACAGCTTGACTGCCGAAGCGCCTGCTTTATACGCTCGAACGATTTCCGTAGGGGTCATTGCTCCAGGCCATACCTCCACGCCCTGCTGAATGCCGTAACCCACTACCTCTTCATCCAGGTTAGGAGAAATCAGATATTCGGCCCCTGCTGCCAGCGCTTGTTTGGCTTGCCCCAAATCCAGCACCGTACCGGCTCCGATCCTCATTCTCCCGCCGTATTTCTCCCGTAAATGTGAGATCGTTCTTAGCGCTCCGTCCGTATTTAGCGTTACCTCCAGGAATACGATCCCCCCATCAGCGAGCGCCTTTGCTGCAGCATCCGTCTGTTCTAATGTGTATCCCCGCATAATCGCCACAATTTTCTCGCGTGCCAGTGATTGCATCAATTCGGTAGACATAAGAAACTCCTCTCGGCCGGTCGGCATTACATGCTATTATTATCCGCGCCCTTCACCCCACCGTCAAACCCTCTTCAACATGCTATAATAATCACAACAACCTTGGATTCCTGATCCGGAAAAGGATGAGCATATTGGCATTCGGCATTACGAGAGTGGAATTGAATCGTTGGAAAACAGCCGTCAGCAGGGGAGAAATCGCATATCTCACCCACTACTGGCTGGATTCGCGGTTTCCGGGTGTTAAAACCGTAACCAAAGTGGGCAGTGCCGACCTGAAAGTATTAACCGAGTGGTGCAGGCTTAACGGACTAAATCCCAAATATATTCATAACCGCCCGCCCTTTCCCCATTTCGACCTGATCGGCCCGAAGCAAAAGGAAATCTTGTTGAAAGAGAACTTACGGGATCATATAGAACGATTCAAACTGTAACATCAAAGAGACCTCCAGCTAGGGAAGCTGGAGGTCTCTTCTTCAGTGCAGCTATTTATTGCCGGAAAACCAAGGTCTGAACGAGCGAATTAGCAGGAGGTTTTCCAGTTGAATCGCCGATCGAATCCAATCCGGCATTAAGCACCATCCTGACTCTCTTGCACGTTCACATCCGCCGCCTTTTCCCCGGCCCATTTTCCATTCACCCAAGTAATGAGGAACGAAATCCCGCCAAGGACAAGCAGCACGAGCACTTTGTACAGCACGACCTCCCCGCTTAGATCCAGGAACATCGCCTTGATGGCGACCAAGAGCAGCACGCCCGTACCGAACCAACGAAACAGCGATTGCCGGCGGTAGGCTCCCCATAAGAACAGCAGCAAGGCGTAAATCCCCCAGGATACCGACAAAGTCAGCTGCAGCAGTTGACCGGAGGAACCGCTGAAATACTCTTCGAATACGCTCATGATTTGAACCGTCAGCAGACCTCCCACGATCAAGTGGGCAAGAATCGCCAGCGTATGGGACATCATCGATTCATTACTTTTAGCTGCTTCGATCGAATAGTAAAATCCGATGACCGCGAGCAGTACCCATGCCATTGCGCCCCAATTGAGGAACGGAATGAAAGTGCCGAACCACTCGCCGCGCGGTGTGTCCCATGTGACTGCGAACCAGTAACAGCCGACCGCAAACCAGATGACTAGAGAAGTCACAGTCATACTCACCCAGCGCCGTGCCTGACCGACTACAGCCAGAACGCCGGCAATACCGCCCCATACATACACGTTGATCAGCGGTTTAACATCCATCCCGCTGCCCACGTGGGTCGCTGCCAGCAGCAGCATCAGCAGTCCGACAAGGGCATGGCTCATCGACGACACATCGATCTTACCGATGAGACGACGTATCACTGCACCGGTAATCAGATACACCAATCCGATGAATGTGAGCACATAAGCATAATGCAATTCACCGTACAGAATGAACACCGCCCAGCACCCGAACAGTACACCGTTGGCCAAGCTGAGGTACAAATTCCATCCGTCGAAGCAGCGGTTGCTTTTCCAAGAGGACAACAGGAACCCGATCAGGTAAAAGACGAATGCAGCGAGCGCGTAACGGAACGGCATACTCCAAATCCCTTCCGTCGGAGGGTTAAAGTGCACGAAATACACCGCATACACGATCCATGTTCCGATAAAAGCGTGAATTCGCAACTCGGTCCAGTTTTTGGCGATACTCAGGTAAAAGAAGGCTGAGTTGATTACGAGAAGATACAGGAACAGCGTGAACACCTGGTCCGTTATAGGCTGCATAAGCAGCGGTGACAGCAAACCTCCCGCCAGCGCGATGTTCATCAGCAATCGGGAGTCAAACCGGTAAGCGAATGCCGATGCCCCCGCCGTGACTGCCGTCATGCCGATCAGCACGGTCATCGGGCTCCATAACTCATAATAGATACCCGCAAAAGAGAACGTTGCGTACAGGATGCAGGCGCCCAGTCCGAGAATGATTTGAACGGCTGCTAAGCTGATAGCCCGTCGTGTTAACGCCAATCCGGCGACGCACAATCCGGTTCCCGTCAGCAATCCGAACCCGATCTTCATGTAATCGTTAATCCAGCCTTGATCGATTGTGTATTTGAATAATGTCACAAATGCTGCCACGATGAATAACACGCCAAGCAGCGATGTCCAGTGTTTACGAATGATTTGATCCATGATCAATCAGCCTCCATAGGGGATGAACTTCTTTTGTTCGCAGTGAACACCCGATCCGCAGCCAGCACTATGCCGAGAAGCAAGCCGCACAGGACAAGCGTCACGATTTCCAGCTGAAGCAAATACCAAGGCCAAGGAGCCAATACATCCAGCAGTGAGGCCGTTGCCGGTTTACGCGCCAAGAACATGAAGTTACTTCCGGTAAAATAGTTCGTCACAGCTGCCGGTACTGCAAGAACGTGCAGCCAACCGATGGCTCTGAACACCGATGACACCCGGGGCCGGTAACCTTCAACCGCAGTCAGGAAAACACCGGCGCCTATGATTGCTCCATGAGCAAGGAAAAAGTGAAAAAAGCGGAACTGTGGAAACGCGGCATCCAAATTCGGGGTCAACAGCGCTTGTAAGGCACCCAGCATCCCGATGAAGAACGTGACTTCGTACAACCTTCGGCTCCGGTTCAGCAGCACCGCTGCCGACAGCCACATCATGATGCTGCACAGTTGGAACGGCAGCGAGTGCAAGCCCCAATTGTCCGTAATCGCGTACCAGATATAAAGCGCTGCTTCACAGCTCACCAGGAATGCGGCCAGCCCGTAACGAGCTGCTCGATTCCAGGCTGCGTTCTCCCTCAATTTCCTCCGGAAGCCGATGATTGCGATCACGATAGCGGCAGCCATCGCGATGCCCATTCCATGCGCCGCCGTGAAAGGTTCGAATGCCATTCCGACCCCTCTTTCCTTCGTTCGAGTTGGTTTCGGTTACAGCTTCATTGTAGAAAATTGGCATAAAAAAAAATAGTACCAACTTTATGTGGTACCATCTTGTCATCACGTATCTTTATCTAAAAGTCCGAGCTCTTTCGCCTGCTGAGCCGCTTCTTTGGAGCCTTTGGACTTCAGCTTCTTCAGAATATGGTTGATATGGTTTTTCACCGTTCGTATCGACACGACCAGCTTGCCTGCGATTTCGGATTGGGAGTATCCTTTGTCGATCAGCTTCAGCAGTTGAAGCTCCGAAGGTGTGATTAGATCCTGCATCGTCTTCACCTGAAATTCACGTTCCATACGCTTGAGGCGCCGGAACTCTTCCCGCATCCGCTCGGCGGCCGCGGAGCTGATCGGCGATTCACGCCGGGCGGCGGCTCTGATCGCATCGGGCAGGGATTCGAAATCCGATTTGATCTGATAGTCGATGGCACCCGCTTGAAAGGAGCGGAAGATGAGATCCTTCTCCTCCATGGATGTGAGCATGATGACTCGGGCGCCGGTACACTCCGCCACTTCCTCCGCGAGTGCTATTCCCTCCGGAACATCGCCCAGCATGATGTCCATTAATACGACATCCGCATCTTCTGATTCTGCAGCGAGCGCGATCCTCACATCGTCCGGCTTGTCCGCCGTAAAAACAACCTCAATGCCTTCCTGGCTGCCCAGATACGCGGTGAGTCCGCGAAGCCAGTCTCGGTCATCCTCGACGATCCATACTTTAATGGGTTCCATAAGCATCTACCCCTTTGGCAGCACTGCCGATGTTCACATATTCCGCTTGCACATTGCGCTTGGGGAAAGTCAAATAAACGGAAGTGCCGAAGCCTGCTTTGCTGTGAATGCGCAGTGAGCCCCGATGTTTTCTCATCACATAGTAGACATACGGCAGACCCAAACCAAAGTTGCCGTTATTGCCTCCCTTAGTTGTGTAAAATGGCTGAAGAACTAGAGCGATCTGCGCTTTGTCCATCCCCGGCCCTGTATCGCGAATCTCAATCGTCAGCTCCCGCTTGCTTTCCCGCAAAGCAACGTACAGCTCACCTTCGCCTGCGAGCGCATCAACCGCATTGGACACCAAGTTGTTAACCGCTTCTCCGACTTGAGCAGGATCCACAGTGCAGATCCATCCGGCCGGCACGTCAACGATTAATTGAATGTTACCCATCATAGGCTTATGCGGTGTCAGCGACCTATGAATGAGCTCCCCTAGATTAATACGCCCAGGCTTAATCACCAGGTCTTCAGTACGACGGTGAACGCGTGAAATCATGTCCTGGATATGTAATGAGGCGTTCAGCACGATGCGAATATCCTCAAGCAATTCCGGCTGGCCGGTGTTTTCCGCGTATGATTTGATTTTCTCGCCGAAGAGACGCATTTTGCCGACATCATTTTTAATCGCATGGTTCAGAATGGCAGTACCCGAGGTAACGGCCCGTAATGTCGAGTCCAGTCTCCTGCGCTCGATCATCACCCGCACACCCATAAAGCCATAAGTGAACAGGCCGATGACGAACACCGCCACGCCGATTCCGACGAAGAGCGTATTGTAAATCCACATCCGCAGAACGCCGAAGCTCGGAAGGACGTAACTCATCAGCATGCAAAAAAGAACGGGAGGAAGTACGGCCAAACAGAGAATCCAATGCGTCGGAGAGAGAAAATAGCGATCCTGGCGTCTCCACAAAACGAGCGCCGTCCCGGTCATGAAATAAGGAACCGCCCACCATACCACCACGTCATGACTGACCGGATACATTTCATTATAAGGCGGCGTAAGGATCAGGCAGCCCGCAATCGGGAGAAGCAATATCAACGGCAGCAGCCATTTCCAGCTGCCTGACAGTCTAACAGACCGGTAAGCCAACGAAAACAACAGAAAAGTATAAGGAACCCCGTAGTAAGAGATAAGCGAAGAAGTAGCTTGTACATGGTAGAGTGTATCTTCTATCTGCAGATTGGGATAATTGGCATTTATATAAGGAATAAATGTGCTGGCTAGCGTTGCTGCCAGCGCTCCCGCCCCTCCGCTGAATGCTAAGGCGCTCAGTCGCCGGGCGACCGCGGAACGCGGATCTGACAACAGCATGAAAAGAGCCACTGCCCATAATGCGATCCATACAAAAAAGCATTTTACAGCTCCTCAGCGTTAGTGATTCAACTTATTCGACAATTTTCCCGGTTCTCCTCTAAGGAAGACAGCTTGAAACAACAATGGAGCGCCAAGTTGCAGACAGTTGGCACTCCATTATCCTATCAAACCTTCCGGGACCCGGCAGCAAAATAAACCAGGAACACACCGCACACCAAAGCAAGGAAACCGTAACCGCCGAAAATATCATATTGGGATGAGAAATATCCGAAACCCAAACCTGTAATAATCATCAGCATATTCTCGCCCAACAACTGAAACGAATCGATGGTCGCTCTCATGGAGGAGTCGATTCTATGGTGCAAATATCCCGCAGCAACAGGTTCAACGATGCTCGACATCAGACAAATCAGGAGCATCGAGGCTAACCCGGCATAACCGATATATACGGATATGCATAGGTACCCTGCCGCAACGACTACGGTCACACCCAGCAGCAACGGCCTGTAACGGAGCCTGTTTTTCACGATGTGCGCAAGCAAATTTCCCGGCACTCTCAAAAGCATTAATCCTGCAGAATACGTCCCGAAGTAGACGACCGGAATTTCCAACCTGTTCAAATAGATCTGCCAGAACTCGTCGATGAACGTCAAGCATGAACCGATGATCATGCCGGTAAGAAGCACCATACGAACCCCTGGATTTCTGTGGAAAAATAGCACGGAAGTCTTAAGGTACTGTCTGACCGGTATCGGCTCATCCAAGCTGCTCTTCACCGGAGGTTCAACCAGCATGAGCGCTAACGGCAACGAAACGGACATACTGGCAAAGGAAATCCAGTAATTCAGCTCAAATCCGAAGCGGCTGGCCAACAGACTCCCGCAAAGTGCGGCAAGGACGGCTGATGTCAAATCACACACGTTCAAGCGTCCCAGATGTTTCTCAAAATGCTGCTCCCTGCCAACCAACAGCAATGAATCATAGAGCAGCGCATTTTCCGCTCCGCTGCTTGCCGAACGGGCGATTCCCGCTAGAAAAACGACGGCCGCGAAGTGCCAAAACACCGTCGCGAACACTAAAATAAGAAACTCACAACAGCCAAGCAGCGCGCTTAACACGATCATTTGCTTGCGGCCCCGCTTATCTGCAAGGATGCCTGTCGGAACCTCGAGCAGAACGATCGTCACCGCATAAATGATTTCCGCATAAACGACCATCTGAATGGTCATGCCCCGCTCTTCCCAGAACAGCCTCTCAATGACATAGGCCGGAATCAGGTTGTGGAAGAATCGAATGGCATAAAGCTTCCATAGGTTTGACCGATAGCTCATGAATACGCTCCTCTCCATTCTCTGATTGTCAGGATCCCAATCAAACATGGAGGCGCTCGTGAGCTATTTGCTTCTAAGGCTTAACAGGGTGGTCGTGCGAACGTCATATACAACATCTCCTTTGGGTTTTTAATAACTATATTTTACCATTTGCGCCTCTGCAGCGATACTTGATCATTCGGGTAACGGGCCTGAGGTCCGTTAATACGAACACGGGGTCCGTATACAGACAAATAGTTATAATGAACGAAACCGACAGCCTAATTGTTATTTCGTAGGTTAACTTGGTAAACATGGTGATTGTAAGCACCAAAAACCAAGTCAGAGCTATAAACAATAAGGAGTCGGTTTATTATGAGTATTGCCGTGAAATATGTAGGTTTAGACGTGTCTAAATCAAAGATTGCAGTCGCATGTGCAGAGGAAGGCAGGCAGGAAGCCCGCTATTGGGGTGCCATTGAACACTCGAAAGCAGCAGTAACTAAGCTTGTACAGCAACTGAGTCGCGAGGATGTAAAGCTTAATATTTGTTATGAAGCTGGTCCGACGGGTTATGTTTTGTATCGTTGGTTGCTTGAGTTGGGCGTCTTTTGTAACGTCGTTGCTCCGTCGCTCATTCCTAAAAAACCTGGAGACCGCGTTAAAACAGATAAGCGAGACGCACTGAGGCTGGCGCAATTGTATCGTGCCGGTGAACTGACTGCCGTTTATGTCCCGACGCCGGAGGATGAAGCACTGCGAGACTTAGTTCGCGCTCGTGAGGATGCCAAAGAAGATCTTTGTCGGCATATGCAACGGCTAGGCAAGCTACTTCTCAGGCTCCAACTTTCAGATCCTAAGGGCTCAAAGTCTGGGAGCTCCAAGTATGAGGAATGGCTCGACACGTTGCGCTTTGCAAATGACTGCCAGCGTCTAGCGTTCCAAGAGTATCGCCAGTCCATTTTTGAGACGAAGGAACGCATTAAACGTTACGAGCAAGAAATGGAGCAACAAGCCGTAACCAGCACGCAAGCGCCGTTAATTCAAGCTTTCCAAGCATTGCGTGGTGTCACATTAGTTACTGCGGCAACGCTCTCCACTGAAGTTGCGAGCATTTCTCGATTTGGGTACTCTACTTCCTTCATGAGTTACTGCGGGCTTGTACCAAGCGAGTATTCGTCTGGAGACAGTCGGTGGCAAGGAAGAATTACGAAAGCGGGCAACGCACATCTTCGTAGGGTGTTGGTGGAAGCGGCATGGAGTTATCGCTACTCACCAGCCATTCGAAGAAAGATGGCCGAGCGTATGACGGGTCTTCCGGCTGAAATACAAGCCGTTGCATGGACAGCGCAAAATCGGCTACACAGGAAATACAAAAGCATGATGTACAAAGGTAAACACAAAGGCTGCATAGTGACTGCCATCGCTAGAGAACTTGCGGGATTTGTATGGGCTATTGCAAAAGAATTGGAGAAATTACAACAGCAAAAGATCGCTGGATAAGCAACTTTGAAAGCTAACGTAATGAACAGCTAGAAACGAATATAAGGAGGCGATCTTGGGAGGAATTATTTTTTACCTCGGAGGCAAAATCAGCAAGGTGAAGAGAATAATCCGCGTGGCCCGCTTGAGCAAATGCTCAATGTACGCTCGAAAATAGTTAGCGGCAAGCTCTTCAGACGTATGTAAAATGTGTGAGAATCCACGTATATCAGATTGCCAACCGGCGAATTGCTTTTGCCTTCGAGCTAAAAAATGATTCCCCCTTCCGTCCCCTTAAGGGGAAGACGCAGGGAGCACGCCCCCTGCACCCCGTTACTCGCCGTATGGTATGCCTTCCGACGAAAAGTCGGAAGGCATAAGAAAGTATTGGTTGAAGGTAAGTCGCCTGTAAAGAAAATCGCTTGACAGGCTTAGTTTAGGCTGGAAAACATCTTGTTTAGGCGCTTCGATTTGACAGGTTTCGTTCATATCAGCGGGCCTGCGGCCCGCTATTCACCGAAAGCCAGCCTCTTCGGCCGGCACTCGCTTTTAAGCGACTTTCTTTCTCTGTCTGCTGTAAATATCCACGTAAACAGCGAGAATCAGGATTGCGCCCTTGACGATATATTGCCAGAACGACTCCATGTTCATCAAGCTCATCCCGTTATCGAGGCTGGCCATTACCAAAGCTCCGATAATCGCGCCGACGATTGTACCGGATCCGCCCATCAAGCTGGTACCGCCGATGACGCAGGCGGCGATAGCGTCCAATTCTGCGTTCTGTCCGGAGCTCATGGTAGCCGCATTCAAACGAGCCGTTAATACGAGCGCAGCTACCGCCGCAAGCGTGTTACAGAGGACGAATACGGTGAGAACCCGGCGTTTGATATTGATCCCTGACAGCCGCGCGGCTTCCGGATTGCCGCCGATCGCATAGATCTGACGGCCGAACGTCGTATTTCTTGCAATAAAGGTAAACACGAATGCCAGCACCACGACCATAATGAACGGTACGGGAATGCCTTTGTAGCTGTTCATCAAATATACAAAACCGAGAATGAACATCCCCATCAGAACCATGCGAAGAATGCTGATCGACATCGGCTCTACATCAAAGCCATAGCGCGCGCGTGCAGCACGTCTCCTCAGCACCAGATACGCGGCAAAGATGAGCGCGGCAATACCAAAGATCCACCCAATCGTGTCTGCAATGTATGCTTGGCCCAAGGACTTCAAAGACGGGGATAGCGGCGCGATGGTTACGCTTCCCGATGTACCGAACAGCAATCCCCGGAACATCAGCATACCGCCGAGCGTGACGATAAAGGCCGGCACCGCTCGATAAGCAATGATCCATCCTTGCACGAAACCGATCGCCGCTCCGAGCGCAATCGTCACCAGCACGACCGGCACGGTGCTCCAATCGTACCAAACGTTCAGCATGGCCGCTGCGCCGCCGGTAAATCCGACCAGCGAGCCAACAGATAAATCGATATGGCCTGCTACGATAACAAGAACCATCCCGATTGCCAGTATCGCCGTCGCTGACATTTGCAGAAAAAGATTGGATAGATTGGTTGCGGACAAGAACCTTTCGTGCAGGAGGGAGAACAAGATCCAGATCGACAGCAATGCGCCGATCATCGTGTAAGCTCGTACATCAATTTTAAACCAGGTCAAAGTCCGTTTCATTTCCGACCGGTCCAGCACCACTTCGCCGTTTGGGCTCATTTTTCTTTTCCTCCTGTAGCAGCCGTCATAATTAACTCTTGTGTCGCTTGTTCAGCTGTAAACTCTGCCGTCTTTCTTCCTTCCGATATGACCATGATCCGGTGGCTCATCCCCAGCAGCTCCGGAAGCTCGGAAGAGATCATGATGACGGCTACGCCCCGCTGAATCAACTCGTTCATAATGTTATAGATTTCAAACTTCGCCCCGACATCGATGCCTCGAGTCGGCTCATCCAAGATGAGTATTTTCGGTGTGGTCATCAGCCATTTGCCCAATACGACCTTCTGCTGATTTCCCCCGCTTAACGTGCCTGTTATCGTCTCCACCGAATTTGCTTTTATTTTCAAGGAACGAATGTATTCATTACCGCTTGTGATTTCCTGGTTATGATTAATGACCCCGCCAGATGAGACTGCTTTCAGACTGGCCATCGTCACATTGCTTTTGATATCCATGCCGAGCACAAGACCGAACTTCTTGCGATCCTCCGAAACGAGTGCGAGCCCCGCCTTGATCGCCTGCTCCGTATTCTTGATCTTGACGGGTTTGTCGTCGATTTCGACGGTTCCCCGGCTCTGTCCCTCATAGGAACCGAACAAACTCATGACCAGCTCCGTACGGCCGGCGCCCATCAGGCCTGCAATCCCGAGGATTTCTCCTTTTCTTACTTCGAACGACACGTTGTCGATGACCTTTTTGCCGGGGACGTCCGGGTTCATTACCGTATAGTCCTTGACCTTCATTACCACTTCGCCGGGACTAACGTCGATCCGCGGAAAGCGCTCCGTCAACTCACGTCCGACCATCAGAGAAATGACTCGGTTCTCCGTAATTTCAGCGGCCGGATATGTCCCAACCGTCCTGCCGTCCCGCAATATCGTAATCGAGTCGGCGATCTCAAACACTTCATTCAACTTGTGAGAAATATAGATACAGGTCACGCCGCGGTTCTTGAACTCTCTCAAAATCCCCAGCAGAATGTCGACTTCCTGCTCCGTCAAAGCCGCCGTAGGTTCGTCCAATATAAGGATACTGGCATTCTTCGATAACGCCTTCGCGATCTCCACCTGCTGCTGTTTGCCGATCCCCAGAATCCCCGTCACTTGCTCAGGACTGACATTCAGACCGACTTCCTTCAGCCATTTCTCGCTTTCCTTGTACACGTGTTCCCAATTGATAATGCCGAATCTCGCCGGTTCTTTGCCCAGGAATAGATTTTCACCGACCGATAAATCCTTGGCGAGCGCCAGTTCCTGATAAATGATCGAGATTCCCGCTTCTTCCGCTTCTTTGATGGTGTGAAAATGTTTCTCTTCACCGTTAATCAGAATTTGCCCGTCGTAGGTTCCACTGGGATAAAGACCGCTGAGCACCTTCATCAGCGTTGATTTACCCGCTCCGTTCTCCCCGCACAAGGCGTGCACTTCGCCTTTCTTGACGACGATGGAAACGTCGTTCAAAGCTTTAACCCCTGGAAATTCCTTTGTGATGTTTCTCATTTCTAACGCCGCAGTCATCGGTCTTCTCACCTCACAATGGTGAAAGGGGGAAGCATGTGAAATGTGGTTTCACTTCTTCCCCTTTCCCGTTCAATGCTTATTTCTTCACGTTCTTGTAAACATCTTCCTTCTTATGGAAACCGTCTGCAATGATGGTAGCATCGATGTTCGATTTATCTACCGCTTGCGGATCCAATAACACGGAAGGCACGTCGATCTTGCCGTTGTTCACTTTCTTGTCGGCGCGACATCCTCGCCTTTCGCCATCTTAACTGCGAGTTCAGCGGCTTTCTCAGCCAGAGCTTTGATCGGTTTGTATACCGTCATGGATTGCGTGCCCTCAACGATTCGTTGAGCCGCAGCCAGCTCCGCGTCTTGGCCCGATACCGGGACTTTGCCGGCCAAACCTTGAGCTGCAAGAGCCTGGATGACACCGCCGGCCGTACCGTCGTTCGCTGCGATGACCGCATCGATCTTGTTGTTGTTGGCCGTCAAAGCGTTCTCCATGTTAGCGAGTGCATTCGCCGGGTTCCATTCTTTCGTGAACTGGTCGAATACCACTTCGATGTCGCCTTTGTCGATCAGCGGCTGAAGAACGTTAAACGCGCCTTTCTTGAACAGGTGGGCGTTGTTGTCCGCTTCGGATCCGCCGATATATACGTATTTCCCTTTTGGAGCCAATTTCGTGATTGCTTCCGCTTGCATTTCGCCGACTCTCTCGTTGTCGAAGGAGATATACAGATCGACATCCGAGTTTTTGATCAGACGGTCGTACGCAATGACTTTGATGCCGGCCTCGTGCGCCTTCTCCACGATTGCTGCAGTAGCTTCAGCATTGTGAGGCACGACAACCAGAATGTCCACGCCTTGGCTGATCAAGCTTTCAGCTTGAGCGATTTGCTTGGCATCGTCGCTGTTTGCCGCTTGAACGTCAACTGTTGCGCCAAGCGCTTCAGCAGCCGCTTTGAACAAATCTCTATCCTTCTGCCAACGCTCTTCTTGCAGCGTATCGAGTGACAGACCGATCTTGATTGCGCCGTCACCTTTGACGGAGGCGCTTCCCGATGCAGCCGGGCTTGAAGCCGATCCGCCGGAAGCTGCCGGCGCCTTGTTGCCGTTATTGCCTCCGCACGCCGCCAGTACAACCGTCAGCGCAAGAATCAGTACCGCAACCCCGCTTCGCGTAAAGCTTCTTTTCATGTTATTCTCTCCCTTTTTAAAGCGAATGTAAATGCTTACATTTGAACTTTATCACGTCTGAAGGAAGAGTCTCAGGAACAATTTCTGTAATCTTTTGCGATCGTCTGTACTTTTTTAAGCGTTTACATGGGAAACATGGAATTGCTCTACCAGCCGCTTGAGCTGATCCGACTGCTTGGCCAGCTCCTTCGTGAACGATTCGATGACTTGCGTGTTGCTCAGCTGCTCTTCCACGGAAGCGGAGATTTGCTGGCTGACCGCGGATTGCTCCTCGGACAAGCCGCCGATCATGTCGAATATCCGGGAGATTTCTTCAGCGCTCGCAAGCATCTCTTGGGCTTCTTCCTTCGTGAGCGCTCCGTTCCTCATGACTGTGCCGTTCATCTCGGTGATGAGATTGAACATGTCGGTCAGGCGGCGGATTTGCTGGCTGCCGGATTTGATATTGTTCGTGTTGTCCATGAACTGCTTGGTGAGCTTCTCCACTTCGTCGTTAACCCCGTCCAGCAAGTTGATGATGTTCTCGGCGGATTCGTTCGTATCGTTAGACAGCTTGCGCACTTCCCCGGCGATTACCAGGAAGCCTTTGCCGTGCGCACCCGCACGCGTCGCTTCGATTCCGGCGTTCAAAGAGAGGATATTCGTCTTTTCAGAAATCGATTTGATCAGTTTATTTACTTTCTCGATGTGCTCGAGCATATTGCGGAAGTTGAGCAATGTGGCATTCGCCGTATCGTTCTGCTCCGTAATCACCTGCATTTGCTCAAGAATGGACATCATTTGCTCATTGCCCCGCTCCGTATTTTCTTTGGCATTTTGCGCCAACTCATACGTCTCTTGGGCATTCTCCGCCATTCTGGCAAGCTTGCTTAAGTAGTCTTGAAGCAGCTGCCGTGACATGTGCGTCTGATCAGCCTGCTCCATCGATTTGCCGCTCAGGTTGGTGACCGCCGTCGAGATTTCCTCCGTGGAGACTGCCAGTTGGCTGCAATTCTCCTCAATGGTTACCGACGAAGCAGCGACCTCTGCCGTCGAAACGCGGATCTGCGTCACCATTTTTTCGACCGTTTCCAATACTTGATTCACATTCGTCGCCATCTCTTCCATTTCGTCGCCGGAATGAAGCTGGATACGCCGGCTCAAGTCTCCTTTGGACCCGGCCAAGTCCTTCAGAATGGCATTAATTTTGCCGATCGGCGCGAGAATCGACCGTATCGTCCACAAGGACAACACGATAGCAATGAGAACAATCAGGCCCATTGCTGCCACAATGATGCGGAATCCCTGATCGTATTGCTGCCGATTCACCGTGCCTGCTTCACCCGCTTCCTTCTCGCTGATGCCGATCAGTTCGTCTAAGCTTTTGTTCATATCGTCATAGAATCGCGTAGCGTTCCCGTCATACAGCAATAATGCGCCCTTCACATTGCCCGACTTGGCCTGTTGCATAATCTCCTTGTCGGTCGCTTCACCGCCTTCGTAGTCCATGAAGAATCGTGTCGCCACATCTTTGCCCTTGGCCGATATGGACTCAGCAACGTAAGCGTCGACTAGTGATTTAAGTCCGGCTTTCTTCCCGGTAATGACTTCCTCCATATTGGCGTTCTTCGGGTCATTAATGAATTTGCCCTGCAGCCGGTAAATCTCGTCGACTTCCAGTTTAATCTGATAGGCCTTGGAAACCGCAGGCATCCAGTTCGTGATGATCCGCTCCGTCTGCGAGTTAACATTCTTCATCGTGATAAGAGAAAACATTCCAAGACAGACGAGAAACAAACATAGGACACCAAAACCAAGCATCAACCTCGTGGAGACTTTCATCGCTGCCCTCTCCTTATTGCTTATATTTTTGTGCCAGCATCGTTTTGCGGTAATCCGTCGGTGACACCCCGCAAATTCTCTTGAACACCTTGCTGAAATAATTCGGATCGTTATAGCCGACATCAAAAGTGATTTCCTTCAGACTCATTTCAGGATGACTCATGAGGGTCTTCGCCTTCTCGATCCGGCATTCGGTAAGGAAATCGATATAGTTGATGCCCAGCTGCTCCTTAAACATCTTGCTTATGTAGTAAGGACTTAGATCGACTTTCTTCGCGATCATCTCAAGCGATATATCTTCCTGCGAATGCTCGATGATATAATGCTTGATCTGTTGAACGACATCCGGCTGCAGCCGGTCGTTGTGCGTTGAAACCGCATGGATTTGTTTACTCAAGAGGCTTTCCGTCTCCGTCTTTAATTGACGATAATCGTGCGCCTGGAAGGAGAAGAGAGGCTTGTCCGCTTCCATTCCCATTTCGAGCAGCACTCTGGAGATGATCCAAAGCGCCTCCATCACTCTTTGCTGCGCATGCACGAGGCTCTCTCTATTTTTTTCATGCCAATCTATGATCTCAGCAACTGTATCGCGCACCCGGTCCCACTGTCCTAATCGGATCTGATCGACAAATTGCTTCTCCACCTGTTGATTCGGATAATTATTCTTTCGCTCGTTCAGCGCATGCATGTCCATATAGAATCGATGCTTGGCAGGCAGGGAAGTGTCGGCCGTCGAAATAAGCGCCTCTTGATACGAAAGCTTGATCTGCTCCAGACCCTCATAAGGATTTCCAATTCCGACAAAAGTCTCACTCCCCGGTACCCGTTCCTGTATCGTCAACAGCTGACGGACCAATGTCGACGCCTGAGAGCGATAGGACTTCCCGGATTCACGGAACACGATAATCGGAATTTGCCTGCCGGACATTGCGCCGACCCAGCCGCTCTGCAGTTCCCGCATTTTCTCGTGGATTTCAGAATACAGCCGCTCCGAAGAGGTGAACGACCCCATGACCATCAAGATGACGAACGCCTCGCTGGTCATTTCCCCGCCGAGCAAGCCCATCATCTCATCCAGATGAATGTCATGCACATGATCGAACAAAAGCTGAGTGACAACGTCCGCTTCGACCACCGGCATTACTTTCTTAAGCGTAGCTTGCTCAAAGGTTCTCTCTTCAAGCTCACTGCGCTTCTGCTGAATTTGCCTGAGGACTCTCGCCACGGTTTCTATGATTTCGGCTGCTTTACTCGGCTTCAGCAAATAATCTTCCACGCCCAGCTGCAGCGCTTTTCTGGCAAAGTCGAACGTATCGTATGCGGTAACCATAATGAAATGGGTGTCGGGATAATCGCCGCAAATGATTTCCACCGCCTGAAGCCCGTTCATACCCGGCATTTTAATATCCATCAAAATCAGATCGGGTCTGAACTCCCGAACCGTCTCAATAGCTTTCGCCGCATTCCTCGCTTTGCGGATAGTAAGACCGGGATAGCCGTCACGCAGAATGGCCTCGAGCCCATCCCTTTCCACTTGTTCATCGTCCACGATCAGCAGTTTCATGATTGTTCGACCACCTTTACTTGCGGAAGCTGCAGGATGACTTTCGTGCCGATGCCCGGCTTGCTTTCGATGTCGATGACATCCTCGTAACCGTAGAACAACCTTAAGCGGCGGACGACGTTGCTGAACCCGATTCCCGTGGAGAGCCCTTTTCCCTGCGCCGGTACAGCGGCTGTGTCGTTGACCATCTGCGTAACCTTGTCTTGCGGGATGCCCTCACCGTCGTCCTCTATTTCCACCATGATGCGATCTTCTTTTTGATACACTCTGAAAATAATCGTCCCCCCCTCTTCCGAAGGCTCCACCGCATGGATCACCGAATTCTCGATTATCGGTTGAAGGGTAAGGCTCGGGATTTGCACGCTCAGGCAGGATTCATCCACCTCTTGAACGAACCGAAGGCGGTCGGTAAATCTCGCTTTCTGAATGTCAATATATTGGAGGAGCAGCTCCATCTCATCCTGCAGGGTGACCGGCTTATCCATATTTCTCAGGTTGTACCGCAAGAGATTGGCCACGCTTACGATGAGATCGCTTGTCTGCTGGGAGCCTTCCAAATACGCTTTTTTCGATAAAGTGTCGAGAGTGTTAAAAAGAAAATGAGGATTAATCTGACTTTGCAGAGTGCGCAGCTGGCTCTCTTTCAGCAGCAGCCTGCTCTCTTGCAGCTCTCGCTCCAGCTGTGCCTTACTCTGAATCTCTGAGATCAGGTTATTGATATTGATCCGCATCCGGTCGAAAGTCTTGGCTAGGTACGAAATTTCATCGTTGGACGGGATATCGATCTGCAGGTCGAACCGGCCCCTGGACAGCTCCTTCGCGGCAAAAGTCAGCTTCTGGATCGGCCGGGTCATGCTCAGCGAGAACCAATAAGTGAATAACAGCAGGATGACGGATACGAATCCTAGAATGAGAAACCCGAGCTTTTTCAGTTCCGCAGATTGCTGAATGATGCCGCGGTAGAATTCGTCGTAGGTTTTAAGTTCTTTATCGATCAGTGTAAGTGTCGTCTCGCCTATGTATTTGGAAATGCGGGACGCTTCCTCAAAACGGGTCACCGCCGCTTCATTATTCTTCTGCTCCAAGAACATGAGGGACAAGTCCGTCGCCTCGAGCAAGCTGTCGACCATGTTCATATAATTGCTGAGAGTAAAGCTGTTATCTCGATTTTTCAGCTGTGCGATTTCAAGCTTGGCCTCTTGCGCTCTCGCTTTGTTTTCATTTAACTCGTTTATCGTCTCCACAGAAGGCGCTTGCAGATAGTTGTTGAGAGACGTCACCGTCTGCTGGCTGATGGTCGTCATCTCATTCATTCGCAGATACCGTTGCAGGATTTGATTGTATTGCGCCTGTGTCTGTTGATTGTAATACGTCAAAATAACCCAGATGATCACCATGATGAACAGTACGATTGCCGACAGGGAAAGGATTTTCTTTTGAATACTGTTCATTGGCGGACCTCCGCCTTACGCACACGAATGCCCGTGTAATAGCCGTCGGTATTGAGCGGCAGCTGCTTGCCTTGGAGCCACTGCATCATCAACTTCACGCTTGTTTCACCCATCGCTTCCGGCGACTGGGTAATCAATGCGTCAATCTTCCCTTGCTGCAGCAGGGTCATCGTTTCCGGACTGTCATCGAATGAGTAGATGAAGTAAGGTTCTACAAGCGTCCGCTTGCCGATCTCCTGAATAATAGCGCTTGCATTAAGGGCCGTCGTTGTAATGATCGCTTTCACTTCCGGGTCGTCGTTCAGCACCTGATTCGTAGCTTGCACCACTTCTTCTCTTGTCGTACCTGAGCCTACGATTTTCGTATGTATTTCCGGATAGATTTGCAAGACTTCGAGGATCCCTTTCAGACGTGAGCGCTGAAACTCTTCCTGCCGATTGGAGGCCATAAGGACAACCTTGCCTGAGAAGCCCATATCCGACAAAAGCTGCCGCGCAAGCATCTGTCCCGCCTCGTAATGATTGGAGCCGACATAGGTTCTGCGAAGACTTTCGTTCATCGGCACATCATTGGCCACCGTGATAATGGGGATCCCTTTCTCCGTCGCTTTGTACATCGCCAGATGCTTGAACTCCGCCGTATCCAAACCTTGCACGATAATTCCGTCTACCTTGGAGGTTATGGCGATTTCCATCTGCTTCAGAAAATCCTGTTCGTTCTTTCCGTAGCTGCCCCACACTTCCAAGCTCGCGCCATTGCTGCGGGCCGCGGCTAACGCGCCTTCTTTCACTTTGTCCCAGAACGGCGTGTCGAGTTCACTCGTAATAAGCACAAGCCGAATGTCGGATTCCGGTGTGTCGGCGGTGTGCGGTATGCTCAGATCGGTGTTCAAAACTCTAATAGAATAAGCGCTTGCAAAAACTAAAAGAATCAATACGCTGAGAGACAATAGGTAAATAATCAGTTTCCGCACTGCCCTCGTATCTCCCCCTCAGTTACGCTAAATCCTTCGCTATATCTCGAGTTCATTTTACACAGTTCTGGGAAAAATGTCTTTAAAAAGTGTGGGGTGTTGGGGTAAGTGGTACGCAGGATCATTTAGAGCAGCTGGGTTTCCACAGACACACCTATGCATTCAACCGCTTATGGTTCTGGTGCGCAAGCGTAACTAAAGCTACATAAAAAGGCTGAAGATTAAACTTTTTACCGAACTCGAACTTGTAAGATGCGACCCGCGGATCGGTGGACTTGTGATAAGGAGAGGTAATGTAGTGAATCGTCAATTCACTGTCGTCGAAGCCGGTACCTCCAGTTTCCATTGTTACTTCATAGATAGAATCCAAGGAAATTGAAGCCACTCTCGTTTTCTTGCCGGTAACTCCCTGGTGGTCGATAAATATCAAGCGCTCATCTGTGACAATGAACGTATCTCGCACAAGTTTAAACCCCATGTGAATTTTTTCGTCCGGCATAAGATAGCCTTGGTACTGCTTCATGAGATCCGGGATCGAAACCTCCGAGTAATTTCCGAATAAACCGCTAAAAATGTTAGCCATAAAATACTCCTCCTTATAGCAATCCAATGTATTATTCCCGGATGCTGCTGCATACTCCTTCATCGGACAAACATCACAATCATCATAAACAAAAAAAAGGACTTGTTCCGAAGCCATAAGACTTCTGAATAAGCCCTTTCACGTTACTCGGTCAATTTTTTCACAATGGTCTTAATATGATCGATCGACTGATGCGTATATTCATCAAACACAGCACTCGATTCAGTGGACGCATTCTGCTGAGCACTTAAATAAGGATTCGCCACCGGAGGCATAAACTCCATCGTGATGGCCCCCTTATAACCTAGTTCTAACAATGCTTCCATTACTTCCGAGAAATTCGTTTGGCCGTACCCGGCCGCTTCCCTCGTGTTATCGGCAATATGCACGTGCGCGAGATACGGCGCAATGTTGCGAAGCGCCTCAACATGACTTCTTTCCTCTATATTCATGTGGAACAAATCCGCCATGATTCTGACGCTCGGAACATTCACCTCTTCAACCAGCTTTTTGGCATTGGCCAGTTTGTTCACCAGAAATGTTTCGAAGCGGTTCAAGGCTTCCACAGCCAATATTATACCCTTGCTCTCAGCATACTGTCCGGCTGTTTTCAAGCTGCTTACCGCATGCTCCCAAGACTCCCGGATCGTTCGGTCCGGCCCGCTTTTGCCGACTGGCGAGGGAACCACAATCACCAGTGATGCCCCGACAGTCACCGCCATATCCACGCAATCTTTAACATACTGAATCGCTTTGCGCCGTAACGACTCATCTGAACTGGAAAGGTCCCTCTCACCGGAATAGATTCCGCAAATCGATGTGCATTCCAGTTCGTATTTATCCATTAGCTGCTGAACCGCAGTTACGTCCGTGGACCCAGGCTCCCCGCCCAGTTCGATTCCGTCGTAACCGTATTTTTTCAAGCGTTTGAAGCTGGACTCTACATCTTCGTTTCCGAATATCCATTGGGTCACACTATACCTAAACATCGGTTTCCTCCTTAGCGCATTATCCTTTAACTGCTCCCATTGTCAATCCTCGAACCATCTTCCTTTGTAAGATCAGGGTTATGATGGCGATCGGAATAATAATCATAGTTCCTGCTGCAGCGATTTGTCCCCACAATACACTAACCGGTGTAGCATACTCGTTAAGACCGACAGGCGCGGTTCTTACATTTGGACCGGAAAGAATATTTGCGAATAAGAATTCGTTCCAAGCAAATATAAAGGAAAGCAGTCCCGCGGATACAAGACCGGGTCCGACAATCGGCAGAATCACCCTGAAAAACGCACTGAAACGATTGTTCCCATCCACTAATGCGGATTCTTCAATCTCACCGGGCACGTCTTTAAAGAAGCCATATAAAAGCCAAGTCGTTAGAGGCAAATTCATAAACGTGTACATCAAAATTAGTGCGGTGTAAGAATCCAAAAGCCCGAGTTTTGAAAAAAGCAGATATATAGGAAGAATGGTTACAATGGGCGGAATAATACGCAAAGTCAAAATCCAGGTCAGAACGTTTTCCGTTCCCTTCAGTCCGTATCGAGCAAAAGGATAGGCAATCCCGATCCCCAAGATGACTGCAAACACCGTAGAGACAGCTGATACAATGAAGCTGTTCATCAAGTATGTCAGAAAGCCTCGATCGAAGAGTACGGTACTGTAATTCTCCCAAGTAACTGCAAAGCTCCATTTGGGTATGGTCGAGAACGCATCCGTCTGGTTTTTCAGAGAGGTAACAAACATCCAGAAGATTGGAAAAATAAAACAGATCATAGCGACGAGAACAATGACATATTGAAGCGTGACGATTGATTTGTTCTTAGATGCGTTCATGTTCGATTCCCCACTTCAAACAAATCGATTTTCTTCAAGATGAAAGTGATCAGGCTTACAACCAGGATCAGCATGACCACACAGATGGCAGCACCGTATCCAAAATCAAGGAACTTGATCCCCCGGTCATACACGATCCAGCTTAGCGTAGAGGTTTTCGTCAACGGTCCACCTTTGGTCATCATATAAATCGTATCGTAGATACGGAATGCATCTATCGTTCTCAGCAATAGGGCGATGTATATAATTCTGGACATCTGCGGAATGGTGATGTAACGAAATGATTGCCATGAGGATGCCCCATCGATTAAAGCAGCCTCATAAGGTTCATCCGGCAGCCCTTTTAAGCCGGCCAATAGAATAATCATCATGAAGGGAGTCCACTGCCATACATCCGTAAGGACTAAAGCCGGCAAAGCGTAGTTGAGATCCGACAGCCAAGCTGTTCTTGAAAATCCGAACATTTCGGCAAAATAATTAAGAACACCGTACTGTTCATTCATCATGAAGCGGAACATCAAGCCCACGACAGTCGGCGCCATAGCGATCGGAAGCAGAATAATCGATTGATAAATCCGCTGCCCAACGGTTAGCCGGTTCAAGATAACCGCCAAACCGAATCCTATGACGAATTCTAGGAAAACCGTGCAAAAAACAAAAACCGCGGTAACCCATAGCGCATTCCAGAAAATTTTACTCTGAAACAATTCCTTGTAATTGTCCCAACCCACAAAGGGATTCACCGCATTAATGGGGCTGTACTCTTGAAAGCTAATCTTTAATAGAAACACGAATGGATAAATGGCAAATAACAAAAGCAGTATGATCCCCGGCGCCATAACCAGATAAGGCCCGCTCCGCTGCAATTTTAAGCTTTTCATTTGGGAACTCCCCTGATCGAAAATTGAGGGGGAGAACCCTCCCCCTCCACTTCGTTTGTAGGTTAATTTATTTCAGCATCTGGTTAACAGCGTCATCTGCTTGTTTCATAGCCTCTTCAACGGATGTTTGGTTAAATTGTAGTTGGCTCAAGTAATCGGAAACGACCGTCTCCCACTTCTCTTCTTGCGGGAAGAAAGGACGTGCTTTTGCCGTTTTCATTGCTTCCTCCAATGCTTTGTAACGACGGAATCTATCGACATCAGTGCCTTCAATTTTCATGCCTGTAAGTGCAGTATCAGTATAGGACTCGGAACGAACTGGATCTCCGCCGCCCATCTGGGCTTGGCGTACGTCGTTCTGCTTGCTCTCCAACCAGGCCATAAATTTAAAAGCTTCATCCGGTTGCTTCGTAGTTTTTGGAATTGCGATCGACCATCCGGCAAGATGCGGAATGGATTCTTTCATCGCAGGTACTTGAACAAAGTCCCACTTGCCGACTGTTTTGGATGTTTTCGGATCGTCTACTTCAAATGCGGACCAGGACCAGTGAAGAGCCATAGCCAATTTGCCTTGGGCTGCATCAGATGCAACCTCAGCAAATGTGTAATCGTTAATTCCCGGAGGGGTAAATTTCATCATGTCTACCCAAGATTTAGTTGCATCGATTGCCTCTGGGGTAGAAAGTGAAGATGTCATGTTGTTCCAATCGATAACATCCGCTCCGTTCGAATACATAAACGTCAACCAGGTGTGAACGTTGCCGAAGCCTTTTGTAGCTTGAGCAGCCCAGCCGTATATTTTTTGCCCGTCAACTTCTTTGCCGTTAAAGAACTCTGCCGCATCTTTGAATTGTTTCATGTTTGTAGGGGGAATCAAATCGTATCCGTATTTCGCTTTAAAGTCCGCTTTGTTCTTGGCGTCATTGAACAAGTCCGAGCGATACCACAGCAAATGCGGATGGATCGTCTGCGGCAGTCCGTAGATGGTTCCGCCTTCGCCGAATGAACCGTTTTTACCGTTCCATTGCGTTAGCGCCAATGCCCTTGGCAGGTATTGAGAGGTATCGACATTGTATTTTTTAATGAGTTCGTCGAGCGGATAAAGAGTGTCTCTCGATGCGAATTCAGGCACCCAGTTGTAGTCTACGTTAAACAGATCATAGTTCGCTTGACCGGCGATTGAGAGAGCGAGCTTTTGATAGATGACATCGCGTCCTACCAGTTCAATGTTCACTTTAACTCCGGTTTCCTTTTCGTATTCCTTAGCCAGTTCTTGTGTCGCTTGGCCCCAAGTCGCTCCCAGGAAAACTCCGTTCAAAGTCACTTGCTCGCCGGATTTTGTGCTCTCAGCAGCCGGTGATGATGCCGAACCGCTTGCAGCCGGCGATGATGCCCCGTTCCCTGACTTGGATGAACTACATGCGCTCAATATCAGCAGACTTGCAAGTAAAACCATGACCGTAACCTGAATTCTCTTCATTTGTAGGAATCCCCCTATAGTGGTTTACGATTGAGTCGAATCTACGATGATTTTGATCGTATCTTTGTTGCTAATCGCTTCATTAATTCCGTCAACGACTTTGGGCAGCGGAATGGTCTTGGTGATGATGTCATTCGGTTTGAAGCGTTTGCTCGAGATCAGTTGGATCGCCCTTACCCAAGTGTCGTAAGTTCCGGCGTAAGAACCGACGATAGTCAATTCTTTGTTGTAGATTTCAAACGGTTTGATTTCCATAGTGGCGTTCGCAGGTGCTGCACCATACGTTACTAGGACACCGCCTCGTCGTACCATCTGGAACGCTTGCTGGTAGGTTGGAATGGCCCCGACGGCTTCGATTACGTAGTCAGCTCCTCGGCCTTCTGTCAGTTGACGAACAGCTTCCACCGGATCATGAGAGGAGGCGTCAATCACATGATCGATTCCTAGAGAACGTGCCTTTGCGATCCGTGTAGAGTTCATCTCCGAAATGATGACTGAAGCAGCCCCGTTCATCTTAGCCAACTGCGCATGAACCAAGCCCATAGGTCCGGCACCGATGATCGCCACCGTGCTTCCCATTGTGATATTGGCTCTTTGCTGCCCGCGAATGACACAAGCAAGCGGCTCAATATAGGCGGCTTCTTCCCAAGTCATGTCATCAGGCAGCTTATAAATATTAATCTCCGGAGCTTTTAGGTATTGTGCGAACGCTCCGTTCACATGAACTCCAAGTTGAACAATCTCGTTGCAGAACAGCTTCTGTCCCATTCGGCAATAGAAACATTTGCCGCAACTGATATTGATATCTGCGGTTACTTTGTCGCCTACCTGCACGGAGGTTACCGCATTACCGATTTGAACAACCTCTCCGGAAAATTCATGCCCTTGAATCAGCGGAAAAGGCACTGGGAAATGCCCGCGGAAAATGTGTGGATCCGTGCCGCAAATTCCGCAGCGTTGCACAGCGATCAACACTTCGTTCTCCGATATTTCAGGTACTGCTACTTCTTCCAGGCGCATATCCTCGGGTTTATGAAGGACAGCTGCCAGCATCGTTTTCACTTGTTGTATACCTCCTTTAGTCGATGGAGTCGAACAATTGTTTTAAATAGTCGATAGATTCCTTGGAGTACTGATCATAAAATTCTTCATGTCTGGCTCCGCCGAAAGGGTCAGCATAGGGAGGAAGTATCTCCATAGAGATAAAGCCTTGGTATTTGATATCCACTAACGCTTGTGCGATCGGTTTAAAATCGATGTGCCCGCGACCTGGAGCCGCTCGGTTGCTGTCTGCGAAATGCACGTAGAAAAGCTTGTCGCCAACCATGCGGTACGCCTGTGCAATATCGGCTTCTTCAATGTTCATGTGATAACTGTCGCCCATACATCCTACGTTCGGCAAATCTATTTCCGTAACAAGACTTAATGATTGCTCTAAGCGATTAATTAAGTACGTTTCATATCGATTCCATGCTTCTACACATAGGCGAATGCCATGTTCGCCTGCATAGAGCCCTGCTTCTCGAATGCCTTCCGCAGCCCATTTCAATTCCGTCTTTAAATCGGTTTCGGGTTTAATTTTCATATTCGCTGTCGGTGTGACTGAAATGCCTGGCGCTCCAATGCTTTTAGCAAAATCAACACATTCCTTAATATAATTCACGGCATTTTGTCGAATGCTCTTGTTGCTCGACACCAAATCTCTCTCATTATTGTAAATGGCACAGATGGATGAAGCTCCGATGTTGTATTGATTCAGCGCTGCTTTTACTCTGCCGGCATCATGCTTCGCTGTATCGCCTACAAATTCAACTCCGTCATAACCGTAACCCGCTAGCCTTTTGATACCTATTTCAATATCTTCGTCGCCGTAAACCAACGTGTTATATGCATATTTCATTTTTGCCACAGTGGCTTCCCCTTTCTTGAGTAAATGACTGTTCCTATTCACCTTCAATTCTACAGTTCGGGGAATGCACATTGAACAGGGGCAATTTAATGTTTCACCGTGGATTTTTAAGTTAACTATAAAAAGACCCCCGTTACTACAGGGGTCTGAGTGATGCACAACTATACTTCAGAAATGATAGGATGCCGAAGTTGTACTCTAAATCCCTGCCCGGGATTACTCTGGATATGTATTCCGTAGTCATTGCCAAAATGGAGCTTCAGCCGTTTGTTTACATTGCTTAGGCCGATTCCGTGCTGCCGTTCACTTTCACCGTCATTGTACACTTCCAATTCGATCGGTTCAGATGAACCGGGTCCGTTGTCTTCAATAATGAAGATGATATCCAGATCACTGCGCTTCACGGTTAGCCGAATTTTCCCTTTGCCCTCCGGAAGCTTGTTGATACCGTGCTTAACCGCATTCTCCATAATCGGCTGCAGAATCAGCTTAATCACTTTAAGCTTGATCGTCTCGGGATCGACTTGAAAATACATCTGAAATGCCCGGTTGCTCCTTAGCAGCTCAATCTCCAGGTAATTACGTGCGTGCTCAATTTCCCTCTCAACTGTGGTCCATTCTTTGTCATTATTGAGACTGAAACGCAGTAGATTGGCCAACTTGGTAACCATAGACGCGATATTATTCTGGTTGGCAGACTCAGCGCGCCACTTAATCGCGTCCAATGTATTATAGAAAAAATGCGGGTTGATTTGATGATTAAGCGTTTCAAGCTCATGGCGGCGTTTGTCCGCTTCCATTTCTTTAGTGCGCTCAAGCATATCGGACATCCCCGAAATCATTTGATTATATCCCCGAACCAGTTGTCCGATCTCATCCGTACGACTGTCGTTATACCCGAAATGACCTAGTGCTCCGGTTCGTACTTTTACCATGTGTGTAACCAATCTTTTGATTGGTAAAGTAAGGCTCCTTACAATTAGGCTTAGAAATAAACTGATAAAAAGCAAACTTCCTATTACAATCCAGACGGTAAAATTTTGAATCTGATCAATGTTACCTGTTAAATCCTTGGTCGGAACTGCTGCGATAAGCTTCCAACCCTGCTCATTCAGCTTCATGTCAGCTGTACTCCAACCACCAGTCGTCGAGTACTTCTGATTATATAGATTTGCATTAGGATGGGAGATGATCTTATCTTCGCTGTCTACCATCATCATCTGATAATTATGAAACGACGACGGTAAAACAAACTCTTCCCTTAAAGTGTCATCCGGTATCTGGTATGCAATAACACCGATCGGCTCGTAGTAATAAGAGGACCGCACCGCCCTAATATAGATAAAAACGGGTTTCTTCGTGTTCTCGTCCCATACATGGAACCATACGCCTTTTCCTTGCTGCTGAAAGGCAAGTTCGAACAATTTGGGCCTTAATTCGATTTTATTCGTGTTAATAAGCTTCATATAATTGGGATAATTCCGCATATCTTTAGGGATTACATACAACTCGTAAGGACCCTGACGCTGAATAATGATTTCAATCATACGGTTAATGAAGCTTACTTCCTCCGAATAAGTCTTGGGCGGTTTTTTAGTAAGTACCTTCTGCAATTCAAGAGAGGCCATCATGTTTTGCGACTGTTTTTCTACATTGACAAAAAAATTGTTGATCTGTTGAGCATTTAACCGCACATTGTCCTCTAGAAATTGTGAGCTGACGGACTCGAGTTGTTCCTTGGATTTGCCGTATGATAAGTAACCCAAAAGTGCGACAGGTAAAAATATGGAAATTGCCATAAGAACAAACATTTTGTTGAACAACCGATTATGATTGGAAAATAATTTGATTCTCATTTTCCGTACCTATATTCTTTAGGTGTTTGCCCTGTCCGTTGTTTGAACTTGTTACCGAAATGCTGAAGATCGTGATAGCCAACCCGTTCTGCGATTTCATAAATTTTAAGGTTTGTTTCTCTCAAGTGCGTTTTGGCACGTTCAATTCGGAGGTCCGTCAAAAAATCCATGTAAGTGTGACCGGTTTCTTTTTTGAACAGCTGACTTAGCCATACAGGGTGGATTTCCAGTTGCTCGGCAATAAGCTGAAGCGATAGTTCCTCCGAATATCGAGTCGCGATGATCTTCATAGCTCGCTCGATCAATGCGTTTCCGATCTTTAAGGGCGGCATCTCCGTGCTGAGCGCGATGAAGTATGCACTGACGACCGCTTCGTATTCTTGAATCGTTCTGCATTCGTCAAGCTTTTCCCAAACTCTCATAGGAATCTCTTGGATTTCTTCAGACCTTATTTCGCTTAACGCAAGATGAACTTGCGCCAAGTAGTTCATAATGTGCCGAATAATGTCTTCTCGCCCTTCAGTTCCGTCGAAGAGGAGGGTTTGACGGATAAAGCCGCTGACTCCCGTTTCAATTAACAGTTTTTCTTTCTCGCAGATGAAAGAAGACATCTCTGCCGGGGCCCAAGAGGATTCAGTTGTGGCCATAATATGATGATGATCGGACATGGAGGAGAAACCGTTTTCATTAGAAAGCGAATGAATAACGAATGCCTTTAGAGCTTCGTGATATGCGGCGCAAATATCTTCAAACACGACTCGCTTGGAGCTGACACCTAGAGCTAATTGTATTTTTTGATATGTTTTTACTTCATCGATGATACGGCGAGACAGTACATCGACCTCTAATTCCTTGGTCAATATAACCCACCGGTTTTTTGGATCTATGAATAGAATCGAAGAAGTATGATCCGTGATCAATTCTTGAACAATATTACCGATTGCAAACGTCTGCAATGAAGAATCTTGGCCAAGGGGCTTGCCGTCTGGGTAGCCTTTGGCGTCCAGTATGATCACACAATAAGATTCATTCGCAAGCCACTCCATTTCCCATAATGAAAGTCTCTGATATAGATGTTCCTCAAGCGGTGTACGCTTCAAGCAGAAATCAATCAAATAGCTGTCCCGCATCGTACGATTACCAATCTCAGCATAGGTTGTTTGCTGCTTGAATTGTATATCGTGTTTTCTTTCTTCTTGGATAAGAAGAAGCACCTTCTCCACTTTTTCAATAAATTCTTCTGTACTGAATGGTTTTAATAAGTAATCGACTGCGCCGACCCGAATACTTCTTCTAGCATACTCAAAGTCATTGTAGCCGCTGACCACAATGACTTTAGGTTGATAATCTATGGATTTTAGAGTTTCGATTAAATCCAGCCCGGTCATGCCGGGCAGCATAATATCGGTTACAATCAAATCCGGACGCTCTGCTGTTATGATTTCTAATGCTTTTTCTGCATGATTGGCAGTAGAGACGGTGAAGTCCAGGTTGATTGCCGTTACCGCATTATGCATACCCATTAATGAATCCGGCTCGTCTTCGATAAGAAGGAGTCGCATTCCTATCACCCTTATTTCGACTTAAACGCATTATTGTAACACTTCCGGCAAACCGGCTTATAATCCTCGTTCCCGCCGATCAATATCTTCGGCCCCTCATTAACCGGCACACCGTTGCTGAACCGAATGACCATGGTCGCTTTGCGGTCGCAGTACCAGCAGATCGTTTTGATTTCTTCGATCTTGTCGGCTTGGATGAGCAGGTTGTAGCTGCCTTCGAACAGCTGGTTCTGGAAATCGTTCTTCAGTCCGAATGCCATAACCGGAATATTCAACTCATCCACGATCTGCGTAAGTTGAATGACTTGCTCTTTGTTCAGGAACTGAGCCTCGTCCACCAGTACACAATATATGCGTTTAGGTTTCATGTCCGCTAGATGCTTATGTACGAGATCATACAGATTTGTTTTATCATCGACAGGAATGGAAGGACGGGATAGGCCCGCGCGAGACCCGACCTTGTTCGTTCCTGCTCTTGTATCAATAGACGGGGAAAAAATCAATACCGGCTTCCCCTGTTCCTCGTAGTTGTGAGCCACTTTAATGATTTCAAAAGATTTGCCGCTGTTCATCGTGCCGTATTTGTAGTATAACTGTGCCAATTTCGATACCCTCCACCTGATGCTGTTAGCACTCATTATACATGACAAAATGAGTCAATTGAATACAGGCTGTCCCATCAATTCGACAACATTAATTTTTCGGAGCATTCTGGAGCTTTCTTATTGCACCTGCGCGGCTACGGCTCTTTTTTGCGCCATTATGTATCCGGTGTGCAGGCCTTCATGGCCGATCGTTAAAATGAGCAGTTCATCAAGCCGGGTCACGCCTCTGAACGGAGTAACCAAAGGCTCCGCCAAGCGTCCTTGCAGACGCTGCTGCAGCCTGCGAGGTTGTTCCTTCAACAGTTCGAATAATGTCGGCAGATCCGGCGGGGCGCTTTGCCAATCGGAGGGTTTGGTGTCTTTCATAAAAAAGCCCATTAAATTCGCATCCAGATCCGGCTGTTCTCTGATTAATTCGAAGGCAAGTCTCTCTTGAATGGTGAGGATATGACCCAGATTCCAGCGGATGCTGTTGTTGAATCCTTTCGGCACGATGTCCGCATGCTGCTCAGACACTGGCGAAACCACGTCCAAAGTACGCTTTCTGCTAAACTCGATTTGATTGAAAATGATAGATTCCATTCTCCGACACCCCTTCACCGTTCTCAGTTAATCGTTTCCATTGTATTTTACAGATAATGGACATAAAGTAGAATAGGAAAAATCACTTTTCGAAGGAGGTGAAAGCCTGGTGAGCGATATTATAGATTACTATTCACGCTTTGACGAATGGGGAAGATTAAGCCGGGAGCCGCTTGAATTCACAGTGAACTGGCATTACATCACAACTCACTTGCCACCCAATGGTGCGATCTTGGACAACGGCGCAGGACCAGGTAAATACTCGATGGAATTAGCCAAACATGGATATCGAGTAACGCTAACCGACTTAACTCCTAATCTAGTCGAGATCGCCAAAAAAAAAATCCATCGAACTGAATCTATCGGAATGCTTTGACGGATTTCATGTGTTAAACGCTGCAAATTTATCTGATTTACCAGATGAAAAATTCGATGCTGCGTTGATGCTGGGACCTCTCTATCATTTACTACAAGAAGAAGAGAGAAAAGCCGCGGTGCAGGAACTTTATCGTGTCACCAAACGCGAGGGTGTCGTTTATGTGGCTTTTCGAAGCCGAATCAACATGATTATGACGTCGCTGCAACACCCTAAGCAATGGCGGCCGCATGACAATCTGAACGCAATCGACGAGTTTTCACGAACAGGTATATTCAACCATAGCGACAAAGGAAGGTATACAGGCGCGTATTTTTTTGATGTGGATGAAATAGAGCCTTTTATGGAAAGTCACGGATTCGCAACGATCGATTTGATCGGGTCCACGAACATAGGAGTTTCACTTTCGGAAGAACAGAAACAATATTGGGAGCAGCAGGGTGAGGAAGAATATAAAAAGTTGACTGAGTTACTGATCAGAACAGCGAAGGACAAATCCGTTCTCGGTATGTCCTCACATTTAATGTATATAGGCAAAAAGAAATCATTATGAAATAGGCTCTGTTAAACTTTGTTGTTGATTTTCTTATTGAAGTAACGGGCAGTTTAGTGTAATAAGGAGACGGGAATTATGTAAAAGGCGAGCGATTAAATCTTTGAAAGAAGTGACTTTAAAACATGGATTTATCATCCCGTGTCATCTTAAGCATTGTTGCAACGTTCATTTGCCTAATAGTCATAATTCAATTGTATTTGTTTAGGAAGGAATTCAAAAAAGAGCTTTCTAAAGGACGGAGTATGTCAGACAATTTTGTAGGAAAATGGGGAAAACACTTAACGACAATGCTTGTTTTGACTGTCTTGGCTACCATTTTATCTTTAATCGTAATTATTTTGTTACGCTAACGGATACGCTAGTTTAATTAGCCGCCCTCTCAGATGGCGGCTTTCTTTTTGTCAAATATCAACATTAAGATTTAACATAGCCATGAAATAAAAAAGCAGAGTGCATACTGTTGCCGGTGCGCACTCCGCTTAGCCTGGTTACTTCTGCTTTTTCATTCGTTCATAGAGAAAGTCCACCACGTGCACAGCCTGCATTTGTCCGGACTGACCATGCTGCTCGATCCCATGCTTCATCTGCAATAAACAACCGGGATTGCTGGTCAGCAAATAATGGGTATCAGTGGCGTTTGCGTTTTCCATCTTGTGCTCGAGTAACTGCCCTGCCATCTCCGGACGCGTCAGATTGTAGATTCCAGCCGAGCCGCAGCAGCGGTCCGCTTCCTTCATCTCCACAAACTCGACGCCATTAACTTGACTCATCAGCTGACGCGGAGCATTGGAAGAACGCATAACGTTGCGCAAATGACACGAATCTTGATACGTAATACGCAGCGGGAGGGCTGAGCTTTCCGCGAAGCTTGGAACTCTTCCGTGGCTCACCAACAAATCGCTCACATCAATGACGCGCTTGGCAAACCACTTCGCATCCTGCTCCCATTCGGCATCCTCATGCAGCAGATGATCGTATTCCGTTAAGATCGCCCCGCAGCCGCCCGCATTCGAAACGATATAATCCACACCGGCTTCCTTGAACACTCGAATGTTTCTGCGTGCAAGCGACCTGGCTCCTTCGGCTTCCCCGCTATGCGCATGAAGCGCTCCACAGCAGTTTTGCGTCTCGGGTATAACCACTTCGAAACCGGCTTCGGTCAGCAATTCCACCGTATGAATGTTGGTGTCCGTGAACAGCACATCCATGATGCAGCCCCGAAAAAGGCCGACCGTTGCGATTTTCTCACCTTTTGCGGCATGACGACTGCCAATCTGCTCAACCACCCCGCGGGATGAAGCGTCCGGAAGAATCTTCTCCATTTCCCTCATATACTTCGGAAAAAGCTTCATTATGCCAGCGCCGCGAACGACTTTTCTTAACCCTGACTTTTGATAGAATCGCAAGCTGCGGCCGATCCACTGCATCCGATTCTGGTGGGGAAACGTGAAGTTAAACGCCGCTCGCCGGCTAAGCTTCACCCACCAACGGTGGTTGACCGTATGATCCTCAATCGCATCCCGCGCCTGCTCGATCAGTTGGCCGTATTTGACATCTGCCGGACATACCGGTTCGCAGGCCCGGCACCCCAGACAATTATGCATCTGCTCCTCGAACGCTTGATCCGGCGCAAGAATACCGTCCACTGCCGCTTTCATTAAGGCAATCCGGCCGCGCGGCGATTCCGCCTCAAATCCCGTTTCCCGGAACGTCGGACAAGCCGGAAGGCAAAACCCGCATCGCATGCAGTTGGTCAGTTGATCTTCATCCAGACGAAGACGCAGCTTCTGGGCGAGCGGATTAAGTGTCGTTTGTGTGAGAGGCTCAGCCACGGTTGATTACCACCCTTTTGCGCGATTCTTTGGCAAAAACTTTCCCCGGATTCAGCAGATTCAGAGGATCGAAAGCTTGCTTAATGGACTTCATCACTTCAATGCCGACGCTTCCTACCTTCCATTCGAGAAAAGGAGACTTCACAAGTCCGACGCCATGCTCACCGGTAATGGTGCCGCCAAGCCGGATGGCCGCTTCGAAAATCTCTTCGAACGCGGCTTCCACGCGATGAATCTCTTCGGCATCCCGGGCATCGGTGGTGGCCGTAGGATGAAGGTTGCCGTCTCCGGCGTGGCCGAAAGTACAGATCTGCACCCGATGCTTCTGCGCAATCCTGTTTATTTCCAACACCATGTCGGCAATTTTGGAGCGGGGCACGGTGGCATCTTCCAGGATCGTCGTTGGCCGCAGTCTGGCAAGAGCGGTAAAAGCGCTGCGGCGAGCGGTCAGAAGTTTCAGCGCCTCCTCCTGACTTTCCGCAATACTCACCCTCTCGGCATTCTCCGCACGGCAAATCGCTTCGATGCTCGCGATGTCCCGTTCAACACTCTCTACTTCTCCATCCTGCTCGATTAACAGAATTGCTTCCATGTCGAGCGGCAAGCCTAATTTTGCAAAATCGTCTACGACCCGAATGGTAGAGTTATCGAGAAACTCAAGCGTTGCCGGGATGATTCGCTGTTCAATGATCTTCGAAACCGTCCGCGCCGCACCATACAAATCTTTGTACATGGCAAGCATCGTTTTCTTATACTTAGGAGGCGGGACCAGCTTTAATGTCGCCTCCGTAATGATCGCCAGCGTTCCTTCCGAGCCGACCAGCAGCTTGGTCAGATCGTAACCCGCGACATCTTTCATCGATTTGCCGCCTGTGCGCAGAATGTCGCCGTTAGCGAGCACCGCTTCCAGACCGATCACATAGTCCTTGGTCGTGCCGTACTTCAAGCCGCGCAATCCGCCGGAACATTCCGCAATATTGCCGCCGATCGTGGACACCGCCATGCTGCTTGGGTCCGGCGGATAGAACAGTCCAAGCCCTTCAACGTATGTAATAAACTCTTTCGTATTTAGGCCGGGCTGCACGGTCGCAGTGAGATTATCCAAATCCACTTCAAGAATCCGACTCATCCGGTGCATGACCATCACGACGCCGCCTTGTACAGGTACGGTGCCGCCGGACAAATTCGTTCCGGAACCCCGCCCTATTACGGGGATACGGTAACGGTGAAGCACCTTCATGATATCCGACACCTGATTCGTATTTTCCGGATAGATGACTGCATCGGGTAACGCTTGGAGCATCGGGGTGCCATCATAGGAGTGTGTAACTAACGATTCAGGGTCGTCTTTGAACAACTTATCGCCCACAATAGCTTTCAGCTCGAGTCTAGCTTCCTCTTGAAGCAATTTGCACACCTCATTTGCTATAATCGCAATATATTAATCAGGTCATCTGATGACTTTTGTTAACTTTTAGTATACTCTGATATGTAAATGGAGCAAAGTGGAAATTTTGAAGGATGTGACTAGAGTGAGCACAGCAAGTGATCGCCCGTTGAAGCAGCATGAATGGGTATTGAATGATCTGAGCAAACAGTTGGAGGAAGGCAAGCTTGCGCCCGGAGACCGCCTCGCATCGGTTGTCGATTTGGCCGCGCAATACGGCGTTGGGAGGTCTACGATTCGTGAAGCTTTAAGCGCTCTAAAAGCAATGGGGAAGCTGGATGTCAGACAAGGCGGAGGAACGTTCGTGAAGCCGGTAATTACAGGTTCTGAGCCTGGTTCGCAGCCTTTGCATCCGGCATTGTCGGACCCCGAATCCTGGGTGCACCGCGCAGCTTCGATCCGTCATATTCTCGAAGTGAGGCGTGTGCTGGAGACGGGGTGCGCATCTCTCGCCGCCCAGAACCGGACGGATATGGATCTTTCCTCGATGGCGGAAACACTGCACAGCATGGAGAAAAATTTGGGCGACGAGTCGTTTAACGAGCAGGCGGATATCTTTTTCCATCAACAGATTGCTGCTGCGACGCACAATCCCGTGCTGAACGACCTGATGGGCACACTCTCGCAAAAGCTGCATGGCAGTATGAAAGATATGCGAGCATTGTGGATTTATGCGGAACGGTCTTCGACGGAGCGGCTTCTGCAGGAGCATTATGCGATATACCAGGCGATTGCAAACCGGAAGCCGTCTGAAGCGGCTGTCCGGATGGAGACGCATATCACCAAAGTTGAACAGGTGCTCGAAGAGAAAGCCTCGGATCACACTCAGCCTCCTTCCTAACCGAGTAGGATCTCTACGCCGGCTTTTTTTAATGCGCGAAGCAATGCGGGGTCCGGCTTTTCATCCGCAATGATTCTATGCACACTGGCGAGGGATGCGAAAGAGACGAGCACCTTCTCTCCAAACTTCGTGTGATCCAGCACCACATTGACTTCGGCGGACTGTTTCATGGCGATTTTCTTGATCTCCGCTTCATACACATTGGAGTTGCTGAATCCATGCGCTTCGTTCACACCCGTCGCTCCGAGGAAGATCCGGTCGAAGGCCATGCCCGAGAGCATTTCTGCAGCAATCGGTCCCACCAAAGAGGACGTCGTCTCCAGAATCATGCCGCCGGTTACCAGGGTGGGGATTTTCTTGCTCATAAGCTCGACCGCTGTATTGAGCGCATTGGTCACGACGGTCACATCCGAACCCGGCTTTAAGTAACGCGCCACCTGAAAAGTGGTCGTGCCCCCGTCAAGAAAGATCGATTCCCCAGGCCGAATCAGCTCCGCAGCCTTTTTGCCGATGCGTATTTTCTCTTCCGTCATGACACCCGTTCGCTCATGGATGGCAATATCTTTGCCGATCAGGATGGCGCCGCCGAAAGTCCGTTTGGCGATGCCTGCGGATTCAAGCTTCTCCAGATCGCGGCGGATCGTCATTTCGGTCACAGATAACGTTTCCTTCAACTCCGCTACCTTCACTTCGCCGTCCGTGTTCAACATCTCAAGAATCTGTTGCTGCCTCTCATTCAATAATGCGCTCATCAATTGCGGTTCCTCCCGCTAAAGTAAACTCCGGTATTGCTGTCATGCTCCCAGCCGGCAAAGTGGGCAGCAATCGGCTTCTGTGCCCAGCCGCTTGCCATTCGGCTTCGTACTTCTTCCCAGCTTGGAACGCCGCTCGTGGCATCCGCCTTCTCGACATTGCACGCTCCGACCGCTACCGCGGCGTGAAGCACTTCTTCAATCGGAACCCCGCGAAGCAAGCCCGCGAGAAACCCGGCAATCGTGCAATCTCCTGCCCCGGTGGTGCCGGCCACCTTCACCTCGTAACAGGGTATAAGCAGTTCGCGGCCCAACCAATCCGCTTGTGCCGCCGTCTGGGGCGCACCAAATCCCATGGCCGCAAGGCGGCCGGGATCGGCAGTCGTTCTCACGTACAAACCATGTTCGCCAAGCTTCAAAGCCACGATCGCTGCTCCCATGTCCAGAAGTTCCTGGGACAGCGAATTTAACAAATCGCTGTCGGCAAAACGAACAAGCTCAGTCGTCTGATAAGACCGTACCAGTGAATCGAAAGTATCTCGCTGCAGCATATACAGAATTTCCTCAAAGCTGGGCATGAAGACATCAACAAACGGAAGCGCCTTCGAAAGAATGAGCCGCCAATCCGCCTTCCCCGCAACCGACTCCGGATCGGGTCTGGCCATATCGAGCGATACCGTCAGACCTTGCGCTTTGACTCTAGATAAGAGAGTCTGCAGCTCCTCTCCATCTTTCTCATACATAAGCTGCATCAACGGCGGATAACCGAAGTGAAAAATCTTCGCTCCATGCAACGCTTCCGGATTTACTTCAGCAGCGGCAAACGTGTCATTCGTTCCGGTACAATGCAAAAATATGCGATCCACATTGGGCGGATTGATCACGATCGAGTAGGAGCTGACCCCTCCGGGCGACTTGATCATCCCGTCGGCCAAGCTGTCCCCGTATCGAGCCAAAGCATCGATAATCGCCTGCCCGAATAAATCGTCGCCAACTTTGCCCATGAGCTTGGTCGCTATACCGAGACGATGCAGCGCCAATCCTGTGTTCGAGACAGCACCTCCGGTAGCGGTCAAAGCAGGTCCGACGTCGACAAGCTTACCCGGAATAAGAAGGGCGTCCATGCCGCCTTGTTTCTCCTGAATAAGGGGGATGACATCCAGACAAATATGTCCTGCAACAATGATGTCCGAAGCCTGTCGTTGGTCCAACTTAATCCCTCCAATTCACCTCAACCGTATCACCGGTGCGCTGAGATTCCAGAGCAGCTGTAAACACGAGATGGCTGCCTGCCGCTTCTTCCGGTGTGGCACACCCGAACGGCTGCCGCATTTGGCCGGCATGCGAAATCTCGTCACAAAATGCAGCCCACATTTGGAGAATGGAGTCCGAGAAGCCGAATTCGAAAATACCGCCTGTCAGCGTATCGTAAGCGGATTTGTACGGAACATCAGCAATATGCCATGCTTGCGGCTGCCCCTGCCGATAAGGGAGCGAAGCGACTTGTTTCGGATTTTTCGTCGAGTATTCTGCTGAAAATTCCGTGCCTTGAATCTTGATGAACCAAGTGTTGGCGTGACCCGGAGCGATCCGCTTGGTGGACAGAACCATAGGAAAGCTCTGTACTTCCGTTTCGACCTCGCACGCAAGGATCGCATTATCCCATGTTTCGCATGGAGCCATGCCGCCTTTTCCGTCGGGACGCTGATTTACGACTTTGGACAGCAGCGCCCGAACGTTAGCCGGCTTCCATCCGAAACGCAGCGGCAAATGCAGCACATGCATGCCAAGATCTCCCATACATCCGTACTCTCCATTCGTTGCAGCCCTTCGTTTCCAATTGATCGGCTTTACCGGGTCGAGATCGCTAGAATGCCAGAAACCCGCCTCTACTTCAATAATTTTGCCGAAGCGATTTTCCCGAACCCATTGGATGATTTGCTGAGCTCCCGGGAAGAACGGAAATTCGGAGGAACATCGGACGATGACGCTGGGATTTTCACGAATTGCTTGCTGAATCAAACCATTCGCCTCTTGATCGATACCGAACGGTTTCTCGCCAAGCAAATGCTTGCCCGTATTAATGATGTCCACATAAATTTGTGCATGCAAATGGTGCGGAACGGCGCAGTAAACAGCTTCCACCGCCGGATCGGCGAGTAATTCCTTATAATTCGAATAAGTCCGTTCAACAGTCGGCACACGCTCCCGGAACCACTCCGTTGCGTCGGGATTCGCATCGCAAACCGCCACGATGCGGGGCTCGAAGTCGACATCGGACAGGTGACACCAACGAGCGGCGGCGCTGGCGAACTCCTTGCCCATGAGACCGCAGCCGATCACGCCGAATCGAATGACTCTGCTGACCATCATCGTCCGTCCCCTTTCAGAAGTGCCAACCCCTGCTCGGCAGTTGCTCCATGATGCACAATGGCCATCAGCGCCTTGGTCATACCCGCGGGATTCGGGTGCTGCACCACGTTACGTCCATAGACGATACCCGAGGCGCCTTGCTCCATTAACCGCACGGTACGGCTCATAATTTCCTCATCGCTTGCACGCCCGCCGCCGCGAACGAGTACGGGTATGCCGCAAGCGATTTCAATTACCCGATGGTACTCGGACACGTCGTCACAGGGATCCGCCTTGATCACATCCGCACCAAGTTCAACGCCTTGACGCACCAACGGCATGATTTTACGAATATCTCCATCCACCATATAACCGCCCTTTTGTTCGTTTGGAAGCATGACCAAAGGTTCGACCATGAGCGGCATTCCGTACTTCTCGCATTCTTTTTTCAAAAGGGATATATTTCGCACACATTGATGATGAAGCTCGGGCTGATTCGGCAGTGACAGTAGATTCACACAGACAGCCACTGCATCCCAAACGACCGCCTGCTCAACCGCACGCTCGATCAGCTCGCTGAACAGAAACTTCGGCAGCTCGGCGCCGTAAATGTTCGCGGCATCCGCCCGCAGCACAAGTCCCGGCTTCTGCTTTCCTTTCATGGACTGCAAATGCCGGGCTTGTCCGGTACTCAGTTGAATACAGTCGGGGTTCGCATCTACGATGGTCTCGACTGCTTGTTTCATGTTTTCTATTCCAGCCAAAAAGGTAAATTCATTAAAAAAGCCATGGTCTATCGCTACATCGAAGCATTTGCCCTGAGCGCTAAACATTCGATTCAAACGTGGAGAAACGGACATGAAATTCAACTCCATCGCGAGTTTTAAACGAACATTTGTGTATCGTTTATAACATTATAGTAATGGATAAAGATGGTCATGTCTACGAAATGTAAAATTGTTATTCATTTTCTCCAAACAAAAAGAAGCCGGTTCACTTGAGCCGGCTTCAAATTTCATTTAACCTCTATAGTATGAGCTAGGGCGACGAGCTTGTTCATCGTTTTCCAGTTACGTACGGTCACCGGTACACCTAACTTCTCAAGGTTGGCCGCAAGCTTGGAATTGCGTACGCTGTCCCGGAACAAAAGAAACACTTCTTTGCCAACGACCCGATACTGATCGTTTACGCTTTGGTAAGGCTTCAGCCGTTCAATCCCTTCCGAGGAAGGCTTCTCAAGTAACAGGCCGACGTACAGCTTCTCTCCTTCAGAGAATGCCTCCGCTTCGGCTACTTCCTGCTCTGAGAACGGGCAACTGGCAGCAATTCTTTTCAGCTCTTCCGCTGTTCTTAAAATAACTTTTACCGGGAAACCAAATACCGCCTGAATTTCATGCTCAATTCGTTCACGCAAACGTTCTTCCTCATCATTCGATTCGAACAGAACATTACCGCTTTGGATATAGGTTTGAACCCGGCTCAGCCCCATAGCCTCAAACATCCGCTTCAATTCAGCCATCTTAATGATGTTCTTTCCACCTACGTTAATGCCTCGTAAAAGCGCGAAATAAATTGCCATCCGTCTCATCAGCCTCTCTTGAACAGCTTGCTATGTTCAGCTAATGAATTAAGTATACAAACAATCTGCTGACAAATACAGCCAGTTTGGAACGAACTTCCGATTTGAATTGTCTAACTAATAGAGGTGAGATCGTGATGGAGCTGGAGTATTGGAAAGTGGCTGAAAGTCTGGATGCCGAAAGTTTTCGGGAATTAATGCTGACATATGGCCAGGAAGTCTGGAATTATGCTTTCTTGCTAACCAACAGAGCTGACCTTGCGGATGACATCTCGCAGGACGTGTTTCTGAAAGTGTATCGTAATATCGCTTCTTTTCGGGGCGAATCCTCCATGCGAACTTGGTTGTTTGCCATCACGCGCAATATTTCGATCAATTACCGCAGGAGTGCCTTCATGCGTAAGATTGTTTTGGCCGAATCGGTAACCCCCAGCGAAACCCATCCGTCCGCCGAGCAGGAAGCGGTGCAGCATTCCCTTTCCAGCGAACTCTGGCAGCTGGTCATGAATCTACCCGTTAAATATCGTGAAGTTCTCGTCCTGCATGCTAAGAATGAACTGTCGCAAAAAGAAATCGCGCAATTGCTCGGCGTATCGGAAGGCACGGTTAAATCGAGATTATCGCGGGCGCGTCAGAAAGTAAACGGAGCCTGGAAGGAGGAATGGATTCATGGAAGAGCGTGAGCCGCAATGGTATGAAGCGCTGAAATCAGATCCGATCAAGGCAAAGACATTCACTATGGAAAAAATACTGAAGATTGAGCAGGCGGCGGAAGCCGTGGAGGAACGGCGGCGCTTTCCCCGTAATGTGCTGCTAGCCGCTATTTCTTCGCTTGCGGTATGCGCGGCGTTGGTGATTGGATTCGCAATGCAGGATCAAACCGAGCCGGCCGCGCAACAGCCGCCGCTGCCGTCGGTCAGCTCATCTCCGGCCGTGGAGACGGAGCCGGCGACCCCGGCACCGCCGGCATCTTCGACGCCTGTGGTGCGAATAACCAAGCAAGGCACCGGTGAATATGTAGCAGGCGTTGACGCCCACACTGTGGCGATCAACATCGACGGGCAAGAAACGGCATTTCAAACGTATGAAACTCCCGACCTGGATTTCCGTGAAATCAATGAAGGCGACAAAGTCTGGATCGAGTATGAAGAAGAACCGCTTGAGGGCGGCATTTTCCAGCGATATTTGAAGAAGATCAAGAAGATCAAGAAGATCGGCGACGCTCCGCCGAAGACAGGGATTGATTTGCTTCCGCGGCAGAAGGACTTCACGGTTGAAACCGATGGTGGCCCGTGGACTTACTCAGGAGGCCTGAGGATCTTACCCGAATATGCTTTGTATGTGCTGGAAGGATTAACGTTTGACGACGCCTCGCGAACAATGACTTTTGAAACGGATGACCGGTATCGGGCCACCATTGAAAAGCTGCCTGCAGGCTATAAGTTGGAAGAGATCAAACAAGCAGCGGAGAAAGAGCTCATCCCGATCGGAGAGGTGCAGGAAACCCCTCCCTCTGAAATTAGCCCTTCACTTGGCGGAGCGCTGATGATGCTCACTGCAAGCAGCGATACCAGCACCCGGCAACTGATTGTGAAGCAAGTTGATGACGCCGTGTACGGCATAACCATCGACTTTCCACAGAGCGGCACCGTCTTGAATTTCTTGCCTCGAATATACACCTCGGTCAGCACTCTGTTAACGAACAAGTGAAGTAACTACCGTGCTATACAAACAAGGAGGAGTCGCTTTTATCAGCGCACTCCTCCTTCTTTTCAGCTAATTTTCAAAGTTCGAAATCATCAAGGGCATCCAGATCGAGATCGGATCCTCCCTTTGCATAATTGATAACCTTTTCCTCAAAAAAGTCCGTCTTTGTCTGATTAAATTGAGTGAATTGGCGAATGAACGGCAGCGGATCCTCCACCTCCTCGGGATACAGCGGCGTCAGTCCAATTGCTTCAAGCCTGAAATTTGACAAATAGCGGATATAGTCTCGTATGAGGCCGCTATTCAAGCCTTGAATTCGGTCGCCGAAAGCATATTCACCCCATTCGATCTCATGTGCAACCGCCCGCCTCATCATATCCCGAAGCTCTTCTTCGAATGCAGGTGTGAATATGCCCGGACACTCACTGCGAAGCTCCCGGAACATATTCTGGAACAGCGCAAGATGCGTCAATTCATCGCGGTTAATATATTTGATCTCCGTACCGACTCCCGTCATTTTTCCAAATCGTGCAAGATTATAGAAGAAAGAGAAACCCGCATAGAAATAAATGCCTTCCAGAATGTAATTCGCCATCATGACTTTGGCAAAGCCCTTCTCGGTCTGTTCATCGATAAATTCCTGATAGCAATCGGCGATATAACGGTTTCTCCGCAGCAGATAGGGATCCTTAATGGCTATTTCGTAAATCTCCCGCTGCCGCTGTGCGCCTACGATGCTTTCCAAAATGTAGCCGTAGCTCTGAGAGTGCAAAGCTTCCTGATAGGTTTGGATATTCAGCAGCAGATTGACTTCAGGCAGTGTGACGTACTCGTTAATGTTCGGCAGATTGACGGTTTGCAGAGAATCGAGAAACACGAGAAACGAGATGACCTTGTCGAAAGTTTCCCTCTCGGCCGGTTCCAGCCGATCGTAATGAAGCTTGTCCTGCCCCAGCGAAATTTCTTCGGGAATCCAAAAGTTTTGCATCATCGTTTTGTATAGCGGAAAGCTCCACCGGTACTTGTTGTTGCTTAACATCATCAGATTGGTCGTCTCGCCGCCGATCAGTGTCCTGCCGGATTCACGGGTATCGGCGTCGGGATTGAAGAGCGCTTTGGGATTCAGCGTTTGCATGCGATTATCCTCCTACGAAATATACTGTCAAGCGGAGCAAGCCGCACAGTCTTCTACCTCCACACTTCGGCTGCGCGTATAATACAGCGTCTTCACACCCTGTTCCCATGCGGATACATAAAATTGGGCAATGTCGGCTGCTTTCGTTTGCGGAGTAATATAAAGATTGAAGCTTTGAGACTGGTCGATATGCCGCTGCCGGGCCGCGCATGCCCGGATGCTCCAACTCTGGTCGATCAGATGCGCCTCCTTATACAGCCAGAAGGTGTCGGCATTCAAATCGGGCGCGATGATCGGGATTACGGCGTTTTTCTTTTCATCCAAATAAAATCTCGCATATATCGGATCGATGCTTTGCGTGGAGCCGCCATACTGCGAACTGGAGCCGTTCGGAGCTACAGCCATCAGATAAGCGTTCCGCAGCCCGCACGCCGCGACATCCGCAGCCAGTGCTTTCCATCTCTCGCTCGTATACTCACGCCGCTCAAAGTAGGCGCCCGTTGCCCATTCCGACTCTGAGAAAAGCGGATAAGCCCCCTTCTCCCTCGCCAGATCGCAGCTCGCCTTTATGGCGTGATAGGCGATCGCTTCGTAAATCCGGTCGGCGAATGCGACATGCTCTTCGGATTCCCACTGAATTCCCTGTATGGCCAGCATATGATGGTAACCGAAGGTGCCGAGTCCGATTGACCGATAGTTGCTGTTCGTCTGTTCCGCCTGCTTCACCGGCAGATGGTTAACCGTAATGACGTTGTCGAGCATGCGAATAACGACCGGCACAACCTTGGCTATACTTTGCTCGTCTTGCAGCCGTCCAAGATTCAGAGATCCGAGATTGCAGACAACAAAGTCCCCGCTTCTTCTCGTTTCCGCCACATACTCATTGCCGTCCCGATCCTTGCTTATGCGTCTTTCGACCGGACCGCTTGCGGACATGTTCTGATTGATTTCCATACACAAGTTACTGGAGTAAATCATTCCTGCGTGCTTGTTCGGATTCATCCGGTTAACCGAATCGCGATAGAACTGGAAGGGCGTGCCGGTTTCCGTATCGGATTTGATGATCGCCTTCAACAGATCTATAGCAAGCACTTCTTCTTTCTTCAAATCGGGGTGGTCAACGCACTGCCAATAACGCCGGGTGAATTCCCCTTGCTCGGTTTCATCGTAGCAATCCTCCAGACTCCAGCCCATCACGCTGCGGATTTCATGCGGACACATCAAGTAAAACTTGCCGTCCCTGACACGTGTTTCTTTCTTTAACTGCCGCATAAAAACGTCCGGTATGGATATCGCAGGAAAAATATCATGTGCTTTACGGCGTTCATCCCCGTTATTCGTTTTCAAATTCAGAAACTCCCAGATATCCCGATGCCAAATGTCCAATGTAACACTGACCGCGCCGCTGCGCATACCGAGCTGATTGCAAGCAACCGCAGTGTCATTGATAATGCGAGCCCACGGAATGACGCCGCCGCTTGTCCCTTTGAATCCTCGTATATCCGAGTTTGCGGCCCGCACCTTACCTATGTAAATTCCCATTCCCCCGCCGTACTTGCTCACCTGGCTGAACTGATCCACAACGTGAAAAATGGATTCGAGAGAATCATCCATTGTGCCGATAAAGCAGCTCGACATCTGGTTATACGGCTTTCGCGCATTCGACATCGTCGGTGTCGCCGCCGTCATCTGCAGGAGAGACATGACATCATAGAACTCTTTGGCCCAGCGCACCCGGTCCCCCGGTTTCTCCGCCGCGGCAATGGCCATCGCAACTCCCATGAAAGCCTCCTGCGGCAGCTCGTAGACCTCCTTGTTGAAGCCCCGCACGCAGTAACGTTCGGCAAGCGTCTTCACTCCGACATAGGTGAACAACTCGTCCCTTTCCGGCTTGATGTACCGGCCCAGTTCTTCAATCTCCGACTTCTTATAAGCTTTGCGCACATATGCTCCGTATAAGCCCAGCTGAGTCAGCATCTGCACGAGGTCATAAAAGCTTCCGTACCCGAACGATTTACTCCCATAACCGCGGTTCACCGCCGCCTCCTTGTACAGATCATACAGATACAGCTTCGCTGCTACCTTCTCCCATTGCGGCTGTTCCACCGAAATTTTCTCGGTGGCGGTCTGGATCAGAATGCGCTGAATCTGCTTTGTCGACATTCTGTCCTTCAGCTGCGGCAACAGGGCTTCTTCCATCTCAATGTCGGACAGTCCGCTGCCATCCATCGCATAGTCGATCACTTTCTTGAATTTCGCAAATTGCATTTCTTCCGTTTGACCGTTTCTTTTGACAACTATCATTCCATTTTTCCTCCATTTCGCAATAAAAAAAGCATCCCAACGTTTATAGAAAACGTCGAAATGCCAAGTTGTACTCGGTTAACGGGTGGCAACCCTGCCGCCCCATCTCAACACCTCCCTATCTCCCGTAGGTCATTAGTGTTCAAGAAACGGCAGGTCTCCTGGCTTAGGTTCTTCACGTGGATGCGCCTTCCCGGCCGACGGCCAGTGGACAAATGCATCACGTTCCCCATTACAGTGGCGGGACCGCGTCGGTTTTACACCGAACTTCCCTATTAAGTCTCTTAGCATGCGAATGCTAGAAACACCGATTTCTTCACAATATTTAGTTATGGGACTGAGTTTACCATCAATATATAGTGTCAGTCAAGTCGTTAAAATGTGAATTTCCACTGCTTATCTCCCATCGTTTCAATTTGTGGCTCATACGCAATTAATGCACCCTTTGAGACAAATTCATTGTATAGTTCACCCACACCATCAAAATCACTGTAAAAGTATGAATCCCACCCTGTTGCGGGGCCTTCCCACTGACTTGGGTAGCCTCTCTTCCCCGCTTTCGCATTGGGCCGAACATTTGTTTTCATGATTCGCCCCCTGAATGCACTTTATTTGGAAATTTCGCAACCCAAAGGTTATTATACAGCGAATTCCTGCGGCCGGGGTAGGACTCGAAGGACGATTATATTCTTAAAAATAAGGCTCTGTTAAACTTTGTTGTTGATTATTTAGTCGGTTATCCGCTTGCCTGTGACCTCGAAAGGTGAGCCGGATTGGGCCTACATGGAAAGTTACATCAATACGCTTCCTTTTAGTTCGCAAGGCTGTCCTGATATTTGAGACAACTTATATGTGTTCGAACCGGCGGGCTGTGTCGCTCACCCACCTGCTGCCGTAATTTAAATATTTCTATTGTAATATTCTTCCTGGTGTAGCGAAAGTGCCGTCTGTGACGGATGGAAGAGGAATCTCTCTACCTGACCGGTCAAAACTCGCTCCGGCAGCTTTTTGATGTTAAGGCCGTCGACTGTAATTTGCACTGATGAGTTGAAGAGCGGTTCGGTTGTGTGTAAGAGAGGATCCGATACAATTTCTTGTCTTTTATCGATATATGTTCTTGAATTAAAGGACAGTTATGCGAAACAAACCAAATATGAATTATTTTATTAACATATATGATTTAAAGGTATTCGGCTAATATTTGTCGAATTAGTCCGTAATAAGGCGGTGGCTTTAATAATGAATAATGAGTATGTTTCAATCATGTTAAGCCACAAAGCGACCTTATCGAAAAGATGGTCTCGGGAAGTTCGTGAAATTTATCCCGATCTGCCTCTAGACTCAGATGAAAATATTGATAATTATTTAGATTATATAATGAAATTAGAAATCCTTGCGGACGACCATCCAATTTTTAATTCTATACCCAAATGGTCCAAAATTTCACTGGATCGGTATAACTATATTGAATATATTCTAATTACTACAAACATTTGGAGAAAAATTATTCTTGAAACTGTCGAAATGGTTGCCATAGAGAATCAGATTGACATCTATCAACTTATAAAAAAAGTACATATATAGGATGGATTTATTTGAGAAGCATGCTCGTGAAAATTATTGGAACATGACTCGGAATGTTATATTGGAAAAAGAGAAGCAAATTAACGAGCTACATAGTGAGCGCTTAACTCTGATTGGCAAAATGGCAGCCAGTATGGCTCATGAGATCAGAAATCCTCTTACCTCCATTCAGGGATTTTTAAAACTCATTAAACAAAACATTTCATCTGAAATGAACCAAAAGATTGCTAATTATTTAAAAATTATTGAAGATGAATTTGAGACTATTAATATGCAAATTACGGGTTTTCTCAGTTTTTCCAGGAATGTAAAACATGATGAATCGTACGAAAACATCTCTTTAATACAAATTATTAATTCAGTTCTATCCATGTTAAATCCGCGATTAATACAAGAAGATGTTATGTTTGTAAAAAAAAAATTTAAAAAGGATAAAATTATCAGGGTGCAAAAAGAAGGGCATACAACAAGTAATTTCAAATTTATTAAACAATGCAGCTGATGCGTTACTTGAAGTTTCCCATAAAAAAAGAAATCACACTGTCAATGAAAGAGGATGATGATAATGTGTATCTATATATATCTAACAATGGTCCAAAGATCCCTGACGAGATAAAAGATTTATTATTCACACCATTTATAACCAATAAATCATCAGGGACTGGGCTGGGCTTAACGATATGCAAACAAATTATGCAAAAAAAATGATGGTGATATACTGTTGGATACTAATGAAAATGAAACCGCTTTTATTTTGTCTTTTAAGAAAGAACTCGATTGAAAGATACTCACTAACGGGGGAACGATAGTTCAGCATTAAACACCCAATAATAAGGGCGTTTTTATTTTGGGCAGAAATCAACAATCAGAGTTAACAGAGCCAAAAATAATAAACAATGCCGCCCTATCGCCGGGCGGCATTGTTTATTACTGGTATAAGATCGAACTTACTTTACAACAATCGTATGCGTGATGGAATTCGTTGCGCCGGCGTTGTCCGTCACGGTTAAGGTCACGCTGTAGGAGCCGGCTCTCGAGAATGTGTGATTTACGCTTGCTCCGGAAGCAGTGCCTCCATCGCTAAATCTCCACTCGTAGCTGGCAATCGTTCCATCCACATCTCCTGAGAGAGAACCGTCGAATGTCACAGGTTTCTTCGGTTTTGCAGAACCAGGAGCTGTGATGACTGCAACCGGATCTGCGTTAGATGGAGGTTTCGGCTGTCCTGATACATACAATTTGCCAGGCGCCTGCACTTCCACTTCGTTACCCGCGTCATCCCGAACCCGGATAACGATGACGCCGCCGTTAACAACGAGAGACTCCGGTGTCGTATAAGTTCCTTCGTAGTGACCCGATGACGTTTCCGTCATCAACACTTCATTGCTTCCGGCAGCGCTTGGAGCCAGCGGGAGCTCAACCCTGAACGAGCCATGCAAGCCGGGTGCGCTATCAAAGGAAACCTGTAACGTACCCCCTGCTGTTATATGGACATCGCTGGCAGGAGAGATGTTGGTGATTTCCGGCAGATCAAGTACCACAACAACCGATCGGGTGACTGTCGTTTCATTTCCGGCACGGTCTTTGGCGGTGACGGTAATGAAGTTGTCACCTTCATTAACGAGAATGCGATGAGAGAACGTGCCGTCGGCTCTGAGATTCACTTGTTCATTGTTAACCGTAATCTCTCCGAGGTGCTCATCGCTTGCAGATCCTTCGACGTATACCATTTCCACATTTGTTTTGAATCCATCCGCCGGAGCGGTTACCGTCAACTCTGGAACTGTTTGATCCAATGTAACAATCACAGGCTCGGACCGGTCGGTCGATTTGCCGTTAACTACCGCTTCAGCAGTCAGTTGATTCTGCCCTGGCTGTAGTGATACGGGAATGCTGAACTGTCCTTCAGCCACCGTGCCGCTGCCTGCCAACTCCGTTCCGTTGTAAATGTTAACGGTCGCGCCGTTTGCAGGGGAACTGCCCGTGACGGTTATGGAGGTTTGGTTCGTAAATGAATTCGGAGCCGGCGATGCAATAACCGGAGCGTTCACCGGATATCGAACGATCGCGCGAATCATGTAGTTGCCTTCGTCAAGCGGCGATTGGCCCCACACTCCGCCCACTCTCTGCCAGCTGCGTTCGGCGTTGGTTCCGTCTTCGTCCGTCCCCAGTCCGGGTGTATTCGGATAGGCGGCTGTCTGAATGTATACGATGTAGAAATCGCCTTGTACGACAACGGGATCCGCCAGGCTGACGGACGTCCACTGCCCGTTGCGGAGAGCGGTACCGTCGAACGGACCTGCCAGCATCCGTCCGGGTGCTCCGCCAGCGCCTGATGCGTCAAATACCGCATATTGGAACGCTGTTCCGCCCGGCTGCGGCCATTCCGTATTCCAGAAACGCAACGACGCGCCGGTGACCTGAGCGGTTCCCGCTTGCGGAGTCATTCTAACCGCCCATGCATTGTTTGCCGCATTGAATGCTCTAGCGTTTTCCGCCGTACCGTCGTCATACCCGATGTCGCCCGCAAATCCAACAAAGGGTTTCAGGGCAACATTCGCTTCCACACTTTCGTTCGGAGGAACCGTCACCGTTACCGATTTGTTGTAATAATCAGGCGCGGAAACCGCCACTGTATACGTTCCTTCCAACACATCCAATGTAAATGCTCCGTCCGCGCCGGTCCGCACGGGAGTTATCCTTGCATCTTCCATCACAAACACTGTGGCATTGGCAATAGGCTCATGCGAGCGTTCGTCTGTGACCACGCCGGCAACACGACCATGAGGGATCGGCTGCAGTTTGAAATTGGCTGTCACTGCTGCGTTGTCAGTGATCGTTACAGGCGCAGTTTGTGGATAGTAGCCGTATGTTTCGGCCTTAAGGTGGTAATCGCCTGCGACATGCATGAAGCTGTACTGTCCGGTAGACATATCCGATTGAGTGGAGACACCGGTTTCAACGACCGTCACAGACGCTCCAACAGGTAAACTTTGCAGCACAACATCGCCTGTCGGCTTCTTTTCTATGAAATTGTCTTTACCTGTTTTCGTTAATTTGAACAGTAGATCGCCGTAGATGGGTTTCGGTTTTGCTGTTTCGCCGAAATCAGGCAGTACATCGGGTGTTGTCGCAGGCGCTGTAGTCGGCAGCACCTGGAAGTTGTCGATGTACCATCCGGCTTTTACAACGCTGTTGTCGGATGTCACTCTGAAACGAACTTTAATCTGCTGCCCTGCATAAGGCGCTAGGTCAAAGAAGACGGGAGTCCATTGCATTCCGTTGCTGACGTGTGAGAATTTGCCCAGTTCCGTCCAGGAGCTTCCGCCATTTGAGGTTATTTCTACGCGGCCGAAATCCCATCCGGTTTCAAAACTATACCAGTGATCGAATGTAAGCACGGCTGTCGATGCCGCAGTCAGATCAATGGTCGGGGATTCGAGAGAAAAATTGCTGCCGCTCAGGTAATTACCGTCGAGATCGGTGCCCCACACATTCGGAGGCGTTACGGCATTTGTCGGTCCGGGCGAAGCCGGCGCGCCGCGTTCCCATACGTCATTCGTCCCCTGATGGATCCAACCGTTATCCGTGCTTCCATCGAAGTTATCGCTGAAGATCGGGATAGAGCGTTGAACCGTAATGGAAACTTCGTTCGATTTGCCGCTTTCGTTACCGCTATAGTCTTGCGCGGCTACCGTGTAATAATAGGTGGTTCCGTCTGCCACAGTACTGTCGGTATAAACCGTTGCCGTCGTGGTTCCAAGCAAGTCATAGCCCGCACCCGGCAGTGTGGACCGATATACCGCATATTGTTTGAAGTCTGCGTCCGCAGAAGGCGACCAGCCAAGCACAACGTTGCCGGTCGGATCCGACGAAGCCGTCAAATTGGCTGGAACTGCCGGAGGAGTTGAATCCGGAGCCAGAACGGTCAGATCGTCGATGTACCAGCCCGCCCGTTGGACAGAACCATCCGAAAACAGATTGAACAGCACATAAATCCGTTGGCCGGCGTATTCGTTCAAGTCTATGAATTGCGTCTTCCAGCCTTGGCTGCTGCCGGTGAATTGCATTTTGGGAACGAAAGTGAAGTTGTTGTCCTCCGAAGCGATGTAAACGACGCCCGAATCAAAACCAGTTTCAAGATCAAACCAATGTTTGAAGGACAAAGCGACGCCTTGCGTACCGGCTGACAGGTCAATCGGAGGCGCCAGCAAGTAAGCATTCGAGTTAGGATCATACGGTCCATCCAAGTTAGTGCCTGCCAACTTTTGTCCCGATGCCGCGGAGCCCGGTCCGCTTGTCGGAATGCCCCACTCCCAGGTATTATGATCACCGCCTGTGCTGAACCCGTCGAAATTGGTTTCAAAATCCTGCATATAACCAGGCTGGACACCATTGGAGACAATGACTCGGTATTTCGGGGATTCAAATCCGTTGTTGCCGTAATCGTTTACCCGGATGTAGTACTCCAACCCGGCTGAATCAAGCAGAAATGCCGGTAACGATGTTTGATACATACCGTCTTTCGCATCACCTGAAATGCGTTCCATAGGCAGGTATACATATTGATCCGTGCCGACAATTTTGGCAAACGCCTCGACCGCGGTGACGCCGACGTTATCCGTGACATGAGCCGTCAACGGTACGTCAAAGCCTGTGTATACGACGGCCAGCGGCGTATGATCCAGTACCGGCGGTTCATCGTCGTCACCCGATGTCGTCACTTTTCCGGTGACGGTACCGATTCCGCTTATAACGGAACCAACGGCGTTAAAGGCGTTCACGAGCCCATACCCGTAACCGTTGTTCGGAGCTTCAGGAAACTGGCCATCTGTGCGTGGAGTCGCCGTAGTCGTGATGATCTGTTCCAATTGATCCACCGTTAGAGAATGGTTGGCCTGAAGCAAGAGCGCTGCAGTCGCTGTGGTATGCGGGCCAGCCATCGAAGTGCCGTTCCAGCCGCCTTCATAACCGCCGGGAACGGATGAGCGCACATTTACGCCCGGAGCCGACACTTCCGGTTTCATCTCACCGTATGGAGATGGTCCCTGGAGAGAGAAATTCGCCAAGTTACCGTTAATATCGATCGCACCGGTGGAGAACGATTCCGGATAGTTGGCGGGGTTCGCTACGGAACCTGGTCCACCGGGGTTGGTGGCGGTGACGTTGCCCGCAGAAAACTCAGGAAAAATCTGCGCGGCACGCCACGCCTGCACGATTGGGCGGAACCACTCGTCGATTCCTGGACCGCCGCCCCAAGAATTATTCACTACATCAGGCGCCAGCTCAGGATGGAGATTCCCTTCGGAATCCACCGGGGCAAGCAGCCATTGTCCTGCATCCAGAATAATGGCATCTGTCGTACTAGGGTTGAAAATACGTACAGCGATCCATTTAGCCCCTGGAGCAACGCCGATCTGGTTAACGCCGTCCGCTTCGGAGCCTACCATCGTACCCATTGTGTGAGTGCCGTGGCCGTGGCCATCCGCTGGCAGCGGCGAGTGACTATGCGCATCGTACCAGCTTAATTCGGGATGTGAAACATTGCCCAACGCATCGAGTCCCCGCCATTTGCGATTCAGGGCCGGGTGAGAATACTCCACTCCTGTGTCCAAGTTGGCAACGACTATGCCTGTACCGTCAATTCCCATTGCCCAAACCTCCGGAGCATGCACTTGCGCGATGTTCCATTCCACACTGCTCGGTTGGGCACCGGCCGTCGTGAAGCTGCTTGCCTGGCTTTTCTCCACCTTGTCGAGAAAGCGTTCCTGGTTAGGCAGAATTTTGTCGACCTCGGGGAGCTGTGCGATTTGCTCCATCGCTTCTTTTGTACTCGTAATCGCCATTGAGTTAACGATAAAAAAGCTCTTGTAATCTTTTACTTCTCCTTTGCCTTTCGCTTTCTTCAAATATAATTCCAGGTTGTACTGGGTACGGGAGGCCGTCTCGCGCAGTGTGCTCACAACGGAGTTTCGCATAGCCAGCTTGGCCGCAGAAGGTGTAACTTTGTCGGCTGTCGCTTGCTGCCGCGCTTTGTGCGCAGCAACTTGGGGATCCGCCTGCTCTTTCATTTTGACAAGGAAAGTGACGTATTGATCAGTTTCGAACTGTTTCTGTACCTTTGGATCTACCTTCACGGCCATAATCTGCGGAGAGTTGGACTTGAGATCGACTTTTTCGCCGGTGCTTGTTGGACCTGCTGCCTGTACAGGCAATGCGAATGAAAGCGTTATCAACAGTGCCATGCCGAATGAGATCTGTATACGGAATTTTTTCCAGTTCATTTGATTTTTTCACTCCTTCTAAATGAGTTTTACACCTTGGTAGAGCAAGCGTTCGCCGAACTCGGAACTTTTTGATTTACCCCCTTCATCCCTTGGTTTCTGCAGTATAAATCAGCAACCATCTATATGGCCGATCATGGTGTCAGTAGATAGAATCAGATGTGGTGAGTGGCCAGATTTGAGCGAGATCTTAGAAGCTATCTGAAATATAGGGCAATCCAGCAGAGCATTATACAACTCTACTTAACTACGATAACGGCAAATAATGAAATAAACCGGCGGAGCTGTTGCTCCACCGGTTTATTTAAAGTTGGATATATTTCAACAAGGACAAAACCCAGAATGCGGTTTATATGAGTCTCCTATGTTGTCGAGTAAGTGTAGCGCATTACCGTAAAATCCATGTCCTGACCATCTACGTTACTCTGAAAAGTAATTCCCTTCACAAAACCGGCACGTTCATAAACTTTTATCGCACGTTCGTTAAAGCTTGCCACAACCAACCGAAAGTGGTGGATATTGAATTGTTCTCGTAAAAAATGCATACAGAGTATCAAAAATTCCAACCCCTTGCCTTGTCCTGTGATGTCCGGTCTCAGGCCCAGTCCAATATCCACATAGATACTGTCGTTATAGATACCGGCGCCATATCCGCCCGGCACACGCGCTGACTCGCCTTTGCAGACGTAGCCGAATAACCCATTCTGCTCATGCAAAGCATAATAATACTCACAATTTAGTAATTCAGTGATACATTCCTTACTGCCATCCATACTGTAGACTGAGTATGGTTCGTCATACTTCCAATGCGAGATCAAGGCGGCATATTCCTCTGTCATCGGCAGAAAAAGATAGGTAGACATCGCGCAATTATGATGCAGATTGACCTGGCGAACAGCACAATTCTCCCTCACCTGATTCCAAAGCTGTTTTTAAACTGTTTAATACCTGCGTCCATGCCATCTCGTGCCACTGAAACGCTTTATCCCATTGTTCGCCTGTGCCCCAACCCGTATGCTCGATAGTTACATTTGTCGTTTTGTCTCCCGCTTGCGTAAAGCGTACTTGCACCTCGGTAAGTGAGTCTGATGAATTCATGAGACCTGCAAAATCATCCGGTCCCTTCCATGTGAAAGATAGCTGTTCCATCGGTGACAAAGAGGTAATTTTACAACCTTTAGTGTTCATCTGTTCTTTATTGCCTGGGATAAAAAACAGTTCAAATGCGCCTCCCACTCGCGGATCTATGTTGGCTGCCGGTGCGAACCATTGACTTACCCGCTCAGATATCGTCCATGCATACCAAATTAACTCCTTACTTTCTGATACTACAATTTCTTTATGTAATGTTCTCATTTCGGTCAACCTCTCCCTTGTTTTGTCATTTACCTCAAAACTACCAGATTTTAGCCATATTAATCAACTCCGAGTTATAATTGGCGGCTTAATTCATCCGGCAGCGCCATTCAGCATTTAACCGCCGGCGGCCGGCACTTTAAATAAAATATTACTGTCTTTATCTAGTATTTTAAATTTGAGCTCATTTGGTACGGCTACATAAGCAAACCATATCCTTTTCCAATTTGTATCTACAATCTGCGCCTCTTGCTGCTTGTCGTATTTATTTTCGAAAATGATTCTTTCCGCACTTGGGTCGTCAAGAACACCGTAAAACAAACGTACAGCAGGATCCTCAATATAATTAACCCTGTCACTATTAAGCATGAAGCCTGGCATATATATTGCTGAGGACTTTAAATAGTCCCAACCGTTGTGATCATCCCCCTCGATGATCGCAGCCCCGATGCCCGTACCATTGTCGAAAGGGGCTTGATAGAACACGACAGCACCTCCATGATCCCGGTGAATATGCAGTATCTCATTCTCTTCATGCTTGGAATAGAACGCATCTTCTACAGAATCGCTTCTACAACCACATAGAATAACGATGGCAATTAAAAAAAGTAAGGACTCGGTTTATCAATTTAACACCTGCCTGGCGCTTTAACAGCGCAATTTAATATAAACGGGCATATGGTCGCTGTATTTGATCCAATCTGCGTACTCTCCTATTGTTACTGCATCCAGTATGTTCACAAATTCCTCTGAAAGGAAACAGTAGTCGATGTGGTATGGCCTGTCGGTTTTGCGATGTAAAAAAAATTGTTGCCTGACCGAAGCGAGCTCTCGTTATCCCAAATAGCGTTACTGTTAAAATCACCGGCGATGACGGTTTTGTCACCGATATGCGAATAGTGATTGACCGCATTCCAGACCTGTCCGACATATCTGTTTCTCCGGTTGAGCTTATCGTCCATTGCCCAGACAGCGAGCAGATTAAAATCGACAGCGCCGCTGACCTTGATGGGAACGATGTATCTATGATTGGCATCGTAGCTGTTATGAAGTTCAAGTCTAAAATCGGAGTAAGCGAAAATGCCAAGCCCTTTTGTTTGGTTGTCCCCAAACCATAATTTGTGCAACGGTTCAGAAAATGGACTTTCAAAGGTCAGCCGATCCGGATGCTCGCATTCCTGAACCACTAATATATCCGGTTTTATGTTCATCATGTGGGATGCCTTTTTGCGAAATGCCATATTACAGTTCCATGTGGCGATGATCATTGGAAACATCACCTCTTTTCAGGAATTTATTCTGCGCTTAAGATGGTGGTACTACGTTACATATTTTACCAACTTACAGGCAAGGGGTAAATGCAAAAAAACCTTAGTCCAACGTGGACTAAGGCTTCGCTTTATATGGAACTGACTATTCGTGGACTTCTACAAGCAGCTTGCCCAGCGCTTCCATAGCTTCCGCTTCTTGCTCGCCGTCAATCTCCAATGTGACCTCATCGCCGGTGGCGATGCCCAAGGTGAGCATGCTCAAGGAGCTTTTGCCGTTTACCTTTTTACCTTTGTTGATGACGTTCACCTTACAAGGGAACTGGCTGGCGGTTTGGACGAAAGTTTTCGTCGGACGGACGTGAAAGCCCGTCGGATTAATAATCGTGAATGATTTCGTAATCATGTTATTGCTCTCCTTTCTTGTTGTTCTGAACGAAGGCTTGAATTTCCTGCTGTCCGTGCATCGTAAGCGCCTGCTCAGCTAGACCGGACCATTCGGACTGTGAAAGCCGAGCGATGAGTTCCCGGGCCGGAAGGATCGAGCCTGCACTCATGCTGAATTCGTAGAGCCCCATGCCCAGCAGCAACGGGATCGCGGTTTCGTCCCCTGCCATTTCACCGCACATGCCGACCCATTTCCCTTCTTGCTTTGCAGCATCAATGACCATACGAATGAGCAGCAGAATCGAAGGATGGCATGGCTGGTAAAGGTAAGATACCGTTTCGTTCATGCGATCGGCAGCCATCGTATATTGAATGAGGTCGTTGGTTCCGATGCTGAAAAAGTCGACTTCCTTGGCGAATACGTGAGCTGATATAGCCGCTGCAGGAACTTCGATCATCATGCCGACTTCGATACGCTCAGCCAACTCCACGCCTTCCGCAGCCAGCTTCTGTTTCTCTTCCTGCAGAATGCGTTTAGCTTCCAGCAGTTCATCCAGAACGGCAATCATAGGGAACATGATTTTCAGATTTCCATATCGGCTGGCACGAAGCAGCGCACGCAATTGCGTACGGAAAAGATCCGGGCGGTCAAGACAAAGCCGGAGCGCTCTTTGGCCCAGGAACGGATTGCTTTCCTTCGGCAAATCCATGTAGGGCAGCTCCTTATCCCCGCCGATATCCAAGGTGCGGATGACTACGGGCTTTCCTTCCATTTTCTCAAGCACATATTTATAACTGTTGAACTGCTCATCTTCAGTCGGAAGCTGGCTGCGGCCCATGTACAAAAACTCGGTCCGGAACAAACCGATGCCTTCCGCACCGTTATCCAGCGCCTTCTGCACGTCTTCCAGTTTACCGATGTTCGCAGCCAACTCAACCAGCTTACCGTCTTTGGAAGCAGTCGTCCGATTTACCCACTGTGCCAGCACGGATTTGCGCCGGTCATATTCTCGTTTCTTCTCCTGGTAGCCGGCAAGCTCGTCAACACCGGGATCCACCACAATGACTCCTTCGGAAGCATCCATCACCACCATGGTGCCTGGCTGAATATTGCGGATACCGGCTCCCGCTCCTACAATTGCCGGGATATCCAATGATCTCGCCATAATGGCAGAGTGCGAGGTGCGGCTGCCGATTTCGGTGATAAAACCTTGGACTGCTTGAAGATTTAACTGCGCGGTGTCCGATGGCGTCAAATCCTCGGCAATGATGATGCACGGCTCCGTCATTTGCGACAAATTCCCGCTGTCCGTCCCCCGCAGCCTGTTCATCACACGCCCGGTCACATCCTGAATGTCGACCGCACGCCCCCGCAGCAGCTCATCCTCCATCTGATTAAGCATGTCGATGAAAGACTGCGACACCTCATAAAGCGCGAACTCGGCGTTCACGGATTCCGTCTTGATTCTGTCCACAATGACGTCAATCAGATCGGGATCCTCCAGGATTAACAAATGGCCTTCGAAAATTTGCGCCTCATGCGCGCCAAGTTTCTCCTCTGTTGATGCCCGAATTTGCTCAAGCTCCGCACGAGCTTGATTCACCGCGTTCATAAACCTTTCCGCTTCGAGTTCAGGATTGCCCACAGTGGTTTGAACAGGGGTATATTCTTCGGACTTAAGCACAAAAGCTTTAGCAATAGCTAACCCCGGCGAAGCTGCAATGCCTTTCAACAACTGATTCATCATCTTTCAACACTTCCTTTGCCGTTAATCCCGGTGTTTCAACGATTCGTATGCCGCCACGACTAGCTCGTGAACGGGATGCGTCTCCGGTATCTCCGTATATTTCGTAATGGCCGCTTGGACCCCATGTTCCTTAATGGTTGATTGCAACTCTACAGATTCCGGGTCTTCGGGATAATCAAATAACAAAGCGGCTGCCATCGCTCTGGCCAAGTGCGGTACTTGCATGCCGTGAGCGTGTGCCATAAGCGCAGGGCGCACCAGCCTGTCGTTCGGAGACAGCTTGCGGATCGGCGAGCGGCCGACTCGGACGACTTCATCCGTCAAATGCGGGTTCCTGAAGCGCTCGATGATTGTGTCAATGTATTGGTTATGGTCCGCCTGATTGAAGTCGTACTCCCTGACCAATGCCGCTCCCGTCTCGCCAAGTGTTTCCCTGACCTCAGCCGCCAGCGCCTTGTCTTTCATCGCATCCTGTATAGTGCCATATCCTTTGAGAAATCCGTGGTAAGCCGCGGTGCAATGACCCGTATTCACGGTGAACAATTTCCGTTCAATATAAGGCTGCAGGTTGTCGACATAATCGACTTCCTCGATCTCATGAAACCCAGGCAGCATGGCGGAACGGTCCACCACCCATTCGAAGAAAGGTTCTACCGTAACGTGAAGCTTGTCTTCATGCTGCTGAAGAGGAACGATCCGGTCCACCGCGGCATTCGGGAACGCAACGCTCGATGACGCCCGCTGCCTGATCTCCTCCGATAAATGGGAGTAAACATGCTCCTTCAGCTGGGAGCTGCCGCCGATCGCATTTTCACATGCAATGATATGAAGAGGATAGGCCGAATCCGCCACCCGCAGCTTAATGCCTCTGGCGATACCTTCGGCAATAAATTTCAAGATGTTCACGCCGACTGCCGTCGTTACCAAATCAGCTTCCGCAACGGCCTTCGCCACGGCGTCCAGATCTTTGCCGTTAATAGCAGTGATATTCTCAACTACGATAGTGTCGCCTTGCTCATTGGCCAGTGTCACTGTATATTCTCCGCGCTGCTTAAGCAGGTCAACTAACTGATCGTTAACATCCACGAATTGTACCTGATAACCGGATTTAGAGAGCAGCAGACCGATGAAGCCTCTGCCGATATTCCCGGCTCCGAAGTGAACGGCCTTCATGCTTCCATCCCCTCTTCGAAGATCGCGATCAATTCCGCCTCGGATTTCGCCTGCAAGATCCGCTGCATATCGTCTTCATCGGAGACCAGAACGGCGACACTCGAGAGAATCTCGAGATGTTCGTCTCCAACCGCTGCAAGCCCGATAATCAAATTCGCCGTTTCCCCGTCAAAATCGACACCGTCCGGGACAGTCAGAACGGACATTCCTGTCGAACGGATTAAACTTTTTGAATCATTGGTGCCATGAGGCATAGCGAGACCGCCGCCCAGATACGTTGAGGAAGTGTTCTCCCGTTCAAGCATTTTATCTACATATTCCGCCGGCACATGTCCCGCTTCAACCAACAGTTGTCCTGCGATTCGTATCGCTTCGGTTTTATCGCCGGGTTTCACATTCAGTTTCACTTTTTCTTTGGTCAGTATGCTCATGAGTGTTCTCTCCATTCCAATTTAGACTTTATAAAAGCTTCTAGCTCACGGGAAATGAAAGCTTTGATCCTCTCCGTCTCCGCGGCTTTGAGGAGTTCCACCATCTCAGGCTGCAGCAGCATTGCGCTCACTTCGCTCAGCACTTCCAAGCTCGGTTTATCAATTTCCCCAGGGGCCAGCATAAGCAGAATGTGTGACACATCTGCGGCCGCTTGTTCTTCTCCCAGCAGGAGAGGAACATTCAGGCGGAATAAGCATAGAACAGGTTGCCGGACCGATTCGCTTCGTGTATGAAAAAGCGCCAGCTGTGTATCCGGGATGATCTGGCTGCCCTGCTTTTCTCTATTGATCAGTTGCCGGATGACGGTGTCCTCTTCGACTATGTTGCCCGTTGACGACACAATGCCAACCATCTCGGTTACCACATTTTCCAAATGACGTTCGCCAGGCTCTATATCAAGCCGATAAACGGCAAACCGATCTAACAGTTGAATCGCAGCCAAAGCATATCCATGCATCAGCTTGATCCGGTCCCATGGCCCATGATCCGCCGGTGCGGCAGGTTCCGCGGCAGGTACTTTTTTCAGCGTTATTTTACGAATGTATGATTTGAGTCTTTCAGTCTCCTCACGGGTGAGCAGCGGACTGAGTTTGATATAACGATCCGGGGCCAACTGAAGATCTACCGTAGAAATGATCAGGTCGTAACGTTCCTCCGGAATGCGCGCCGCTTCATACCACGAGTAATGCCCGATCAGATCGATTTGCGGAATTTCTTTGTTGATGCGGACCGCTAGCAGTTTTGATGAGCCGATACCGCTTGTGCACACAAGCAAGGCTTTAATGCTTCTTGGAAAAAGGTTCAACCTCTCGACGGAAGCGCCGAAATGCATCACGATATAACCGATCTCTTCATCCGGGACGACCGCGTCCCGCACGGTTTGGTCAACACCAGCCCGCACTGCCGCGAACAAAGATTCATAATCCTTTTTAATCTGCGGAAGAAGCGGATTACGAATGACTTCGCCTCTGCGTAACCGCTCCAAGGCCGGCCCCATATGCCGGATCAAGCCGTCCAGCAGCGAGCGGTCCTTCGTGAACGGAATGTCCATATGTTCATCTACTGAACGAATGAGATCAACCGCTGTCTCGGCAAGCATTAAGCCGTACTTTTCCAGCAGCACGCCGGAAGCATCGGACGCCTTCTCTTCACCGCCGTCGAGCAGCTTTAGCAAATATGCCTTTTCTCCCTCCGGCAGCTCGAGGCCGAATGGCGCAGCCAGCCGATTCAAGCGAGGGTCATCCTGCTCCTTGTCTGCTGCGGCCGGCTGCTCGGAACTCAGGATCCAATGTCCGCGCTGCATGCGCGAAATCGCTACGGACAGTTGGATCAGCAGATGAGTATAAGCTGTCTCGGATAGACGGTTCGGCCACTCGTCCTCCCAATCCCAGAGCGTTTTTTCAATGGCAAAAAAGTTGTCTACACCTACCATTGTCAGCAGTTTCCGGGTTACGGGCCATTTTGAAGATTGTCCGTGTGTCGCACCGAAAAGATCCGAATGGTCCAGAAACTCTTGCGCCAAACGCGCTATAAACCGGCGTTTCGAAGATTCGGGACCTTCAATCTCTACGCCGTAGCCGCGTCTCCTGATCAAAGCCAACCCGCTGTGATACAGCTGAGGCTCGATTTCATCGAAATCGTGGCTTACGGTGGGGATAGCGGCATGCAAATAATGGGCAAGCGCAAACAGCTTGACCGGTGCATCCTCCTCCAACAGACGGCAAATGAGGAGCACTTTGCGCTCCTCCGGCGAGTAGGTAACCGTCTCCGATTCGTTCAGCGATTGTTTAAATCCGGCTAGATCCGCTTTACTTCCGCCAATCATGATGCCGATTCCGGATTTCTTCACCAGCGATAATCCATAAGAAGATAGCAGCGGTTCAAGCTCCTGCAGCTCGCGATGAACCGTTCTGGTGCTGGTGTGTATCTCTTCCGCGATCTGGCCGGCGGTGATTTCATCCTGCCGGTTCAGCAGCACTTCCAATAAGCGGCGCTGTCTGTTGGACACTCTCAATACCGGCATCCTCCGCCTGACAAAATGGACGAAACGCCGACGAACGAGCCGTCAGCGTTGCATCTTCTGCTATTCTCTATTTACCCAGACGTTCGGCGAGCACATCGTACTCCGGGCTTTTGACAAAGTCGTCAATCGAAATGTGTTCCGCATTCGGTGCTTTTAATCTTGCCCTGTCGGTCAGTGTCTTCTGCGTGATAACGATATCCGCATCCGACGGAATTTCACTGATCGCGGCATTCGTCACGGTGACCGCAATGCCTGCCTTCGTCAGTTTTTTTCTAAGAATGGAGGCGCCCATGGCGCTTGATCCCATACCGGCGTCGCAGGCAAACACGATTTTATTGACATCGCCGTTCGCTTTAACGGCTCCTGCCGCTGCTGAAGCCGGCGCGCCTTTCGATTCGGCTTTCATTTGTTTTACTTTTTCCGTTGCGGTCTCGAGATCCTCGTCTTCGGTTTTGCGGCTCGTCTTTAGCATTACGGAGGCGACCAGGAAGGATGCCGCAGCCGCGGTTAATACCCCGGCTAGCACCGGTAACAGTCCGCCTTTCGGAGCCATAGCGATCAGTGCGAAGATGCTTCCCGGAGAAGGCGTAGCCACCAGCCCTGCGCCCAGCACATTGAACGTGAAGCTTCCCACTACACCACCGGTAATGGCTGCAAAAATCAACCGCGGATTCATCAGAATATAAGGGAAGTAAATCTCATGAATCCCGCCCAAGAAGTGAATGATCACTGCGCCGGGAGCCGATTGTTTCACTGATCCGCGCCCGAACAGCCAGTACGCGAGAAGGATACCCAGCCCCGGACCCGGATTTGCTTCGAGCAGGAAGATCACCGATTGACCGACTTCTTTTGCTTGTTGCAAAGCAATCGGGCTTAATACGCCATGGTTAATGGCATTGTTAAGGAACAGGACTTTACCAGGCTCAATAAGAATATTGGCCAGCGGCAGCAGTCCGTTATCGATCAGGAAGTCTACGCCGGAAGCCAGCCCTTTGCTGATCGCTTGCACGATCGGGCCGATTCCTTTGAAAGCCAGAAGGGCTAACGCACCGCCGATAATGCCTGCAGAGAAGTTGTTGACCAGCATTTCAAAGCCGGAACGCACTTTGCCTTCGATGGATCTGTCAAATTGTTTCAGAATCCATGCGGATGCCGGTCCAACAATCATTGCACCGAGGAACATCGGAATATCCGCGCCGACGATTACGCCCATCGTGCCTACAGCGCCCACCACTCCGCCTCGAGTACCATGGACCATATGCCCGCCGGTGTATCCGATCAGAAGCGGGAGGAGATACGTGATCATTGGGCCTACAAGCTCAGCCAATTCTTTGTTCGGAAACCATCCGGTCGGTATGAACATCGCTGTAATAAGTCCCCAAGCGATAAAAGCGCCGATATTAGGCATCACCATGCCGCTGAGAAATCTTCCGAAACGCTGAACGGAAACTTTTACGCTTCCCTCGGAAGAGGTTTGTTGTTGCCTCTCACTCATGATTGAACCTCCTTCACTAATTTCCATTACCCATTATTATTGGATATTGGATTCTGTATTAATCATATACGTTAAGCGCTTTCAAATTCAATGAAATGAAAAACAGCTTTCGTCATGAAAGCTGTTGACAGGATTTTATGTAGGAAAAAAAGATCGTACTTACCTTTAGTTACAGCTTATTTTAACGCAAACTGTGCCAAAGCGCCATCATACATAATACCTGTATAACGAAAAGACACCTTCAGCCGAAGGTGTCACTCGAATCCAACCATTATTTTTTCTTGTCAATGACCCGGAACGACGCGGTGGCCATTGCGCATATGTTGTTGTTCTCATCCGTCAACGTTCCCTGAGCGGTAACCATCTTACCTGAGACGTGTACAATCTCGGCCACGGCACTGACTCTGCCGACGCCAACCGGCGAAGTAAAATGGATGTTCAAATTCGAAGTGACCAGGTTCTCATTGGGACGGGCGACCATTGCGGCGATTCCCATGGCGGAATCCAGAACACCGCAGTGAACGCCGCCATGGAGAATCCCAAGCGGATTAAGGTGATGCTCCTTCACATCCAGCGCGACGGTTACCTTATTCCTTTCGATCTCGACAAGCTCGCATCCTAGATATCCCCAGAAAGTTCGCTTCGCTCTTTCGATCAAATCCTCGAATCCTTGCTGCAGTTCTTGAGTGTCCATCGTGTTTCTCCTTCCGGGCTTGCAACCGCGTCTGCTTATTACTTGGTGACCTGCTCCTGCTGCTGCGAGTCTTCCTCGACCAGCTTCCTCCGCAGCACTTTCCCGGCGATCGTCTTGGGCAAGCTTTCGCGGAATTCATAGATATGAGGCACCTTATAAGCGGCGAGCCGTTCCCTGCACCATTTCTCGAGATCCTTGGCATCCAAGGTTTCCCCTTGTTTCAAGACAATATAAGCTTTAACCGTCTCGCCGCGGTATTTGTCCGGAACGCCCAATGCAGCAGCTTCCTCAATGGCCGGGTGTTCGAAGAGTACCTCTTCGATTTCCCGAGGGAAAATGTTAAAGCCGCCGGCAATGATCATATCCTTCATCCGATCCATGATAAAGAAGAATCCGTCTTCATCCATACGCGCCATATCGCCTGTCCGCAGCCAGCCGTCCTTCAGAACCTTCGCCGTCTCGTCCGGCCTGTTCCAGTAACCCTTCATCACCTGAGGCCCGCGAACGGCCAATTCGCCGATCTCGCCTTGAGGAAGTTCATCGCCGGAGTCCGGGTCCACAATTTTGGCGAACGTATCCGGGAACGGGATGCCGATGGAGCCGAGCTTGCGGCTCTCCCAAATATTGTTGGCATGAGTAACCGGTGACGATTCCGTCAAACCATAGCCTTCGATCAGGCGTCCGCCGGTTATCTCCTCGAATTTATTCTGTACTTCGTGGGGCAGAGGAGCGGCACCGCTGACACAGATATTGATCGACGACAGATCGTATTTCAAGATGTCCGGGTGGTTGATCAGAGCGATATACATCGTCGGAGCTCCCGGAAACACCGTCGGTTTAAAGCGGTCAATCGTTTGCAGAATTTGCGACACTTCAAACTTCGGGATCAAATACATGCAGCCGCCCAACATGACGGCTTGGTTCATCAGCACCGTCAGCCCGAACACATGAAAAAAAGGAAGCGCTGCCAAATAACGTTCTTGCGATTCGCTTCTTTTATATGCCCATAGACCATTCTGTACGGTGTTCGCCGTGATGTTGAGATGCGACAGCATGACCCCTTTGGACACGCCCGTCGTGCCTCCGGTGTACTGCAGCAAGGCCAAATCATTTTCCGCGTCCACCTCGGTATATACCGAAGTGCTTGGCGAAGCATTCAGCAGCTTCACGAACGCGTGCACGGTGTCCCCATACTCGACCTCCCGCTTCAAGCCGTCTTTTTTCGCTTTCAGCGGATACAGCAGGTTTTTCGGGAATGGCAGGTAATCCTTAATGGAAGTAACGACGACGTGGCGCACTTCCGTAGCCGGAACGACACCCTTCACCCTCTGAAACAGCAAATCGAGCGTAACGACAATCGAAGCTCCCGAGTCTTTCAGCTGGTGCTCCAGCTCCCGCGGCATGTAAAGCGGGTTTGTCATGACGACAATCCCGCCTGCAAGCAGCGTACCGTAATAAGCGATCACCAGTTGGGGACAGTTGGGCAGCATAATCGCCACCCTGTCCCCTTTCTTTGCGCCTAACTTCCGAAGCGCATTCGCGAACCTGTACGAGCAGGTCAGCAGTTCGGAGTAAGTCATTTCCTTGCCCATAAAATGCAGCGCCGTGCGTGCCGGGTATTTCGCCGCAGACTGGATGAGAAACTCCGCCAGATTATGTTTAGGATACGGGTAAGTCGGCGGTACTTCTTTGGGATAATGAAGTAACCACGGATGCTGTGCCAAGACCCATCACCTCTTCTTGGAATAAGGGTTAATGCACGTACTTTTCCGACTTTATGACCCGTGCGGCGATCTGTCGTTTCAGCTGTACGGAATTCACCGGCGTGCGGCGGGTGAGCTTTTTGAGAACGGACAGCTGCGTGCGCAGGATGTCTCCCGACTCCATTGCAGACAAAGCCTCTTTCGCGAATGACTCGATCGCATCGAACGCTTCATGCACGAAAACAGTCGTCATCTCGATCGCGTTCGCCGACTTTTCTTCTCCTTGCTTGGCCATCAGCTTCTTCGTTCTGAGCAGCGCGCTTTCCATCGCATAGAGTTGAATCATGATATCAGCCATATGGCTGAGCACTTCCTGCTCCTGCTCAAGCTTCACTTGGTATTTCTGAACGGCCGTTCCGCCCACCATGAGGAAAATTTTCTTGGCCATGGACACGAGGTGCGTTTCTTCCTCAAGCGTGCCGTCGAACGTCTGCCCCGGAACGAGCTGGAGAAGCTCCGACTGAAGCGCTTGGGCCTTCTGCATAAGCGGAAGCTCGCCTTTCATCGCGCGCTTAAGCAATGTGCCCGGAATGAGCAGGCGGTTAATTTCATTCGTTCCTTCGAAAATGCGGTTAATCCGCGAGTCGCGGTAAATCCGTTCGACTTTATACTCCTGAATGAAGCCGTATCCGCCGTGAATTTGTACGCCTTCGTCCGCTGCGAAATCCAGCACTTCGGAACCGAATACTTTGTTGATCGAGCATTCCAGCGCGTATTCCGCAATGGCTTTGGCGGATTCGACACCGGCTTCAGGGCTGTTATAGTCAATGTGGCTTAGTCCTGCGTCAAACAATCCTGCTGTGCGGTACACCATGCTTTCCAGCACGTAAGTGCGCAGATTCATTTCCGCGAGCTTCTTGCCGATCAGCGGGAAAGATGAAATCGGCTTGCCGAACTGGGTACGCTCATTCGCGTATTTGGCAGCCAGCTCAACCGTTTCTTTAGATCCGCCGAGACATCCGACGGCAAGCTTGAAACGGCCGATGTTCAGAATATTGAACGCGATCAGGTGGCCTTTGCCGACTTCCCACAGCAGGTTCTCGACCGGCACCTTAACATCCTCGAGAATGAGCGGACGGGTGGATGAGCCTTTGATGCCCATCTTTTTCTCTTCCGGACCTACGCTCACGCCTTCCATTGTTTTCTCAACAATGAAGGTGCTGAATTCTTTACCGTCCACTTTCGCGTAGACGATGAAAATATCTGCGAAGCCGGCGTTGGTGATGAACTGTTTAGCGCCGTTCAGCACGTAATGCTTGCCGTCCGGTGTCAGCACCGCGGTCGTTTTGGCGCCGAGGGCGTCGGATCCGGAGGAAGGCTCCGTCAAGCAATATGCCGCGATTTTCGTACCGCTCGCGAGCTCGGGCAAGTACTTTTTCTTTTGTTCCGGCGTACCGAAGTAGACGATCGGCAACGTTCCGATACCCACATGTGCACCGATGGAAAGCGCGAACGAAGATGCTTTCGCCAGCTTCTCACTGATCAGGGTGGAGCTTACTTTATCGAGGCCGAGTCCGTCGAAAGCTTCCGGTACGTCGGCGCCAAGCAGGCCAAGCTCCCCTGCTTTTCTCATCAGCTTCACGGTAAGGTCATAGTCCAGCTTTTCAAGCTCCTCGTCGTGCGGCAGCACTTCACCTTCCACGAATTCGCGGGTCGTGTCCGCGATCATGCGCTGCTCCTCGGTTAAATCATCCGGTGTGACGATAGAATTGAAGTCCAGATCGTCAATGACGAAGCTTCCGCCGATCACTTTATCTAACGTTTTTTCAGTCATGTTCATCTCTCCCTTTTATGATCAATCACGATTATTCCGGATAAACTTCGAATACGCCTGCCGCGCCCATGCCGCCGCCGATGCACATCGAGACGACACCGTGCCCGCCGCCGCGGCGGCGAAGTTCATAGATCAGGCTGGCGGTCAGCTTCGTACCCGTACAGCCGAGAGGATGGCCCAGGGCAATTGCGCCGCCGTTCACGTTCACGATGCTCTCGTCAATCTTCAGTTCCCGGATGACGTGCAGACACTGGGAAGCGAACGCTTCGTTAATTTCGAACAGCTTCACGTCTTCAATCGTAAGTCCTGCGCGCTGCAGCGCTTTCGGGATCGCTTCCACAGGGCCCACGCCCATAATATCGGGATCGACGCCTGCGAGCGCGAACGACTTAAAGCTTGCCAGCGGCTTGAGACCCAGCTCTTCGGCTTTCTCCCTGCTCATAACCAATGCTGCAGCCGCGCCGTCGCTCATTTGCGAGGCGTTGCCCGCCGTGACGGTGCCGCCCATCTTGAAAGCAGGCTTCAGATTTCCAAGCCCTTCCACCGAAGTATCCGGTCTTACGCCTTCATCCGTCTCGACAGTGACAGGTTTCTCCCACGGTTTACCGTTATCGCCGAATCCTCTCAGCGACGTCTTCACAGGTACGGTCTCATCGTTGAAGGCCCCTGACGCAATGGCTTTCGCGGCTTTGGCATGACTGGACGCCGCGAATCTGTCCTGATCCTCGCGGGAAACACCGAAGCGCGCAGCCACATTCTCAGCCGTATGGCCCATTCCGATATACACGTCCGGCATTTCGTCGACAATCGTCGGATGCGGGGAAGGCTTGAAGCCCGTCATCGGAACGTGGCTCATGCTTTCCACACCGCCTGCGATGACAACGTCAGCGCCCCCAACCATGATGCGTTCCGCAGCGAACGCGATCGCTTGCAGACCGGATGAGCAGAACCGGTTAACCGTCAATGCAGGGACAGTGGAAGGAAACCCGGCGTACATCGACATGATTCTGGCGAAGTTTAAACCTTGTTCCCCTTCCGGCATGGCGCATCCGATGATGACATCCTCCACGTCCTCTTTCTTCACACCCGGAGCCCGATCGATCACTGCCTCAAGCACCGTTTTTCCCAAATCCTCCGCCCGGGTGTGGACGAAGCTTCCCTTCTTGGCCCGGCCGACCGGGGTACGTGCTATAGAAACGATCACTGCTTCTCTCATGTTCGATCACCTCTCATTAGTTGGCTTAGTTGCGCAGCGCTTTGCCTTTGGCAAGCATGTGCTGCATACGCTGCTGGGTTTTGACTTCGCCGCAGAGACTGAGGAATGCCTCGCGCTCCAGATCCAGCATGTATTGCTCGGTAACCATCGTTCCGGCAGGCAAGTCTCCTCCGGCCATGACATGCGCCAGCTTACTCGCAATCAACAGATCGTGATCGCTGATATAGCCTGCATATTTCATATCTTGAGCGCCAAGCTTCAATACCGCTTTGCCGTCTGCGCCGATGACGCGGATTTTCGATTGCTGAGCCGGTTGATACCCGCCTCGAACCAAGGCAAGCGCAGATTGTTTGGCCTCATACACCAGGTGATCCTGATTGGCGACGACACGATCATGCGGCCGGAAGTAACCGAGCTTTCTCGCATCCTCCGCACTTGTTGAAACCTTCGCAGTACCGACATTCATGAACATTTGGTTGATATACGGCTGCAAATCCACTTCCGGATTCGGGTTCGCGAGGCTTGCCCGGAGCGCAATTTCCTTACATCCTCCGCCGGCCGGTATTAAACCGACGCCAACTTCTACAAGTCCGTAATACGTCTCCGCGTGCGCCACGATCTGATCGGCCGGCATACACGCTTCAACGCCTCCGCCTAACGTCATGCTGTGAGGAGCGGCGACAACGGGCTTTTCGAAATGTTTAAGCTTAAGCATGGATTGCTGGAACATATGGATGATGTTGTCGACCTCGTCCCACTCCCCGTCCTGCGCTTCCATCAGCAGAAGCATGAGATTAGCTCCTACGCAGAAGTGCCGGCCTTCGTTGGCGATGATCAATGCGTCATAATTCTGGCGAACCTCATCGACGCTCTGCTGGATCATGGTCAGAATATCAGCGCCGATCGCATTGTTCGGCGAATGGAACTCCAGGCAGACGACGCCGTCGCCGACATCAATCAGGCTTGCGCCGCTGTTCGAGCGGACGACTTTATTCTGTTCCTTCAGATTACGCAAAGAGATGATTTCAGGACGCTGTTCAATTGCCGTGTATTGTCCTTTGTGAAGATAAAAAGTCGTTCCATTCGTTTTTTGATAGAAAGATTGGTTGCCCGCGGCAATCCATTCCTTCACCCAATCCGGCAGTGTCTCTCCTTCGGACTCCATCCGTTCGGCGGTTCTAACCAGGCCAATGGCGTCCCACGTCTCGAACGGTCCAAGCTCCCAGTTAAAGCCCCATTTCATGGCGCGGTCGATATCGTGTATCGAATCGGCAATCTCTCCGACTTTGCCGGCCGAGTATACAAGCACCTTCTTCAAAATATCCCAAGCAAGCTCCGAGTAGCGGTCCTTGGCGCCAAGCAGCGCTTTTGTTTTTTCCTTCGCCCCTTTGGCGGCTTTCGCAGCCTCCAATGAAGCGGATGCAGGCTTCTTGCTCTTCACGTATTCCATTGTCGTAAGGTCGAGAGACAAGATCTCGCTGCCCTTCTCGCCTTTCACTTTCTTATAGAAGCCTTGGCCGGATTTCTCGCCGATCCACCCGCGGGACACCATGTCCTTCATCACTTGCGGAACTTCAAAAACAACCTTCTCGTCGCCCTCCTCCACTTTCTCGAATACGTTATTCGCCACATGCACGAAAGTATCGAGGCCGACCAGATCCAGCGTGCGGAAAGTCGCGCTTCTCGGGCGCCCCAACGCCGGTCCCGTTATCGCGTCCACCTCATCGACGGTGAAACCTTTGGCCGCCATGGCCTGCAGCGTAACGAGAAGACCATACGTACCGATCCGGTTGGCAACGAAATTCGGCGTGTCCTTCGCGATTACGACGCCCTTGCCGAGCGTCTTTTCACTGAATTCGGCAATTTGCTTCACGATCGCCGGATCTGTCGTTTCTCCCGGAATGATCTCCATCAATTTCATGTAACGAGGCGGGTTGAAGAAGTGCGTACCGAGAAAATGGCGCTTGAACTCTTCTCCGCAGCCTTCGACCATGGCATTGATCGAGATTCCGGATGTATTCGAGGTTACGATAATGCCAGGCTTCCAATGACTTTCGATTTTCCGGTGAAGCTCTTGTTTCACTTGGAGGTTCTCCACGACAACCTCGATCACCCAGTCCACATCTTTAATTTTGTGGAGGTCGTCTTCGATATTGCCCGGCGTGATCCGGCTGACAAAGGCCTCGTCATAAAGCGGAGCAGGTTTGATCTTGGACAATCTGCTGAGCGCTCCGGTCGCGAGCCGATTGCGCACCGCCGGATGCTCCAAAGTAAGTCCCTTCGCTGTCTCTTCCGGCGTCAAGCTTGCCGGAACGATGTCCAGCAGCAGGCTGGGAATACCCACGTTGGCCAGATGGGCTGCGATGCTGGCGCCCATGACCCCCGATCCGATTACAGCGGCTTTGGTGATTTTTGCTGCCATTTGCCTCATACCTCCTGTACGGTCAATTGTTCAGATAATTTGGAATCGCCGAATACCGCTTGTTCGAGAATCTCCGCGATATCCCGCGCTTTTACCCTGTCGTCGACTTCTTTCATTTTGGTGCCGTCTTCCATCATGGTGAGACAGAAAGGACATGCGCTGCTGATCATCGTCGGATTCGTGAGCAGCGCTTGCTCCGTACGGGCGACGTTGACACGTTTGCCCGACGTTTCTTCCATCCACATCATCCCGCCGCCGGCCCCGCAGCACATCCCGTTCTCACGGCTGCGTTCCATTTCGACGAGCTCGACGCCCTGAATGGCCCGCAAAACATCGCGCGGCTGGTCATATACATTGTTGTAACGACCCAGATAGCAGGAATCATGATAAGTAATACGCTCGTTAACCGCATGCTTCGGCGTCAGCTTCCCTTGCTTGATCAGCTGATCGAGCAGCTCGGTGTGGTGAAGGACTTCCACCTCCTCCAGGCCGAACTCGGGATACTCATTCTTCAATGTATTGTAAGCGTGCGGGTCGGCGGTCACGATTCTCTTCACACCGTACTTCTGGAACGTTTCGATGTTCTCCATGCACAGCTGCTGGAACAGCATTTCGTTCCCCATCCTGCGCGCCATGCTGTAAATCCACCAACCTGCCTTAAACAGGCAAACTCGCCTGAGCGAAAAGCGGCTGACACGGCAAACAAACGCCTGTTCAACCGCTTTTCTATTTCACAAAACAATCTTCACCTTGTACTGGCGCAGCCAGAAGTCCATTTGCAGCAAGTAGGCAAATAATTGCGGGCCGGACATCAGCTGTCCGAACCAAGGCAGGTGGGAGCCGGCGTTCGTACTGGCGGCCAGATCCCGTATGCGCTTCGCATCAACCAGCGGCAGCAGCGGACTGTCCGGATCGTCCAGCCGCTGGAGCAGCCGGTCCCGAACAGACGCCAAATAGTTCGGATTATGAGTCTTCGGATAAGGACTCTTTTTCCGGTACAGCACATCATACGGCAGAATCCCTTCGAGCGCTTTCCGCAGAATCCCTTTTTCCCGGTTGCCGGCCGTTTTTATTTCCCACGGAATATTCCATACATATTCGACCAGCCGGTGATCGCAATAAGGTACACGAACCTCCAATCCTACGGCCATACTCATCCGGTCTTTGCGGTCAAGCAGAGTAGGCATGAATCGAGTAATGTTCAAGTATGACATGATCCTCATCCGCCGCCGGGCCTCGTCTTCGCCTTTCAATCCCGGCACTTCCGCAATGGCCTGACTGTAGCGGTCGGCCAAATACTCCTGAGGACGAAGTTTGTCACGCAGCTCCGCCGAAAGCAGCCCGGCCCGCATATTGGCGGCGAGCGACCACGGGAACGTATCCGCACTAAGCGCCTCTTCACGATGGAACCACGGATACCTCCGAATATCTCGTCGGCAGCCTCGCCGGAAATCGCAACGGTAGCTTTCTTTTTAATTTCCCGGCAGAACAGATAGAGGGATGCGTCGATGTCCGCCATTCCCGGCATATCTTTCGCAATAACAGCAGCCTCCAAAGCGTCGACCAGCTCGGGAGTGTCAAATTGTACCGAATGGTGGACAGTGGACAAATGGCTGCTCATTCTCGTAATCCAAGGTGCATCGGAATTCGGCTGAAAGTCGTGGGCGAGAAAATTTTTATCGTTATCGACGTAATCTACCGAGAAGGTTTCGACCTTGCCTTGTCCGGTCTGTTCGTAGTAACTGACAGCAAGGGCGGTCAACGCGCTGGAATCCAATCCTCCGGAAAGCAGCGTACAGACCGGGACGTCGGACATCAATTGCCGGTTTAATGTGTCGATCAGCAAAGCGCGAATATGATCCGCCGTTTGTTGTTCATCGTGGTCGTGTTCCCCGCTCTGAAGCTGCCAGTACGCGGAAATCTTCATTCCATCGCGGTCGTACATCAGACAGTGGCCCGGCTTCAGTTCGTGCATATCCCGCCAAACCCCGTGACCCGGTGTTCTCGCTGGGCCAATGATGAACAATTCTGCCAGCCCCTCCGCATCCACTTCGGACGGGACTTCCGGATGCCCTAGAATCGCTTTAGGCTCCGAGCCGAAGAGGAGTCTGCCTTCCTCCCGCCGATAGAAGAGAGGCTTGACGCCCAGCCGATCCCTGGCGATAAACAGTTTTTCCTCATCGGTCTGCCATACCGCAAAAGCGAAGATGCCGTTCAGCTTGTCGACGCAGGCCGGTCCCCATTCAACATAAGCTTGCAGCAAAACTTCCGTATCGCAAGTCGTGCGAAAGCGGTAGCCGAGTCCTTCCAATTCTTTGCGAAGCTCAGGGGCATTGTAAATTTCACCGTTATAGACGATGACACAATCATGACGTTCACCTGTTTTGACAGGACGAATCATCGGTTGAGCCCCGTTCGCAGGATCCATGACAGACAACCGGCGATGGCCGAACGCACAGTGACGCGACAGCCAAGTGCCTTCTGCGTCGGGCCCTCTCAGCTCCAGCGTTTCCGTCATTTTCATGATCGTATCCGCGTGTTTCGTCAAATCCTTGTTCCAGTCAATCCATCCTGTTATTCCACACATGGTCTCTCAAGCCTCCTCGCACGTAAAGACCAATCATAAGATGGATATGCGAAAAAGGGCATAAAATGTATGTCCGGCGGGAAAATAAAGCAATCGAGCGCATCCGGTGCGGAAGGGAGTCCTAAGGCCGAAATGAACGAAACTCATGTTTCCGGCAATGATAGAAAGACGTATTATGTAGCGGTCGGCGCGAGGCAAGTTCTAGAGGATAAAGAGGCAGCAGCTTTCGAGTTTTCCATTGAGGCAAATGATCAAGAGCTGCGTATCCTGCAAGAGTTGTTCGAAAGAACGGCGGACGTTGATGAGGATTCGACGTTCAGCGTCAGCGGCTGGCCGACGGTCAGCGACAGACCGGATCATACGGAATACGATGCGGATATTAAAAAAATTTACACCATGCTGCACAAGCTGGGCACCGCAGAAACGAAAAAGCATATCGAAGAGATGAATATATTGCATTAAAACGATCGGGTGGAGATGAGAGCGATGGCTGGTGTTGTAAGCGCACATTTTCGAAAGGTAGCGGAACGCGGAGGGCAGGCTTTGGCGGAAGTGGAAGTCATGACCGCTCATCCTCAAAATCCGCGGCTGCTGGCGTATTTCAGCAGAGCCTCCGAGGGCGGCGGATATTCGCTGGTTCAAGTGTTGGCCAACAACGCAGACTACGAATTGGACTGGTACGACAACAGTATGCACACCGCATTTGAAGACATTAGCGGAAACGCGATCGGCACAGCCGAGGATCAAGCGGAACTTGCAGCTGAAATACTGGCGTATGATGGTATCTCAGACGCACTGGACAGACACTTGAACACGGAGGCCAAATAAAAATTGGGATGCCAGCAGGGGTCGGCCCCCCGCGCATCCCATTTTTTTATTTGATCGCCACCAGGATTGCGCCGGCCGCAATCAAAAATACGCCGATCCCGTTAATCCACGAAATTTTCTCACCGAGAAAGTAGAAAGCTAGAACGACCGCAATGACGACGCTCAGCTTATCAATCGGAGCTACTTGCGACACCTTACCGTATTTAAGCGCCAGAAAATAAAACAACCACGAAAGCGCGCCGGAGACCCCGGTCAGCACGATGAACGTCATCGCCCGTTTCTGCGCAAGGATCTCGCTCAAATGCCCCATTTTTCCTTGGACGGCGACTACACCGAGAAGGAATAGCGCCATGATCACCGAACGAATGGCGGTGGCTGAGTTGGCGTCGATTTCCTTTAATCCGATTTTACCGAATATCGCCACAAAAGCCGCAGTCACTGCCGCGAGCAGCGCATATATCAACCAAACACCCATTGCCGGCCTCCGCTGATCCGATTTGTTGTGCCGCCATCATTAGAGCGCTTTTTTTCTCATCCAGGGAATGTGGACGGCATACGTTTTTGAGGCTTTCTTGAGCTGGCCCTGTTTGTCGAATGCTAAGGTGGCGTTGATCTCGCCCCCGAGCACTATGATGATGGAGCTCAGGTAAAGCCAGAGCAGCAGCACAATGATACCGCCCAGGCTGCCATAAGTTTTTGTATAGTTGTTGAAATTATTCACGTAAAAGGAGAACAGTACGGAAGAAAGGATCCACCCGAGCGTCGTGAAGATGGAGCCCGGAATAACCTCCCGCCATCCGAGTTTACGGTTCGGTGCCAGCCGGTAAAGAAGCAAGAATACGCCGAACATCGCCGCAACCGGAACGGCAATTTTTAGTATACCCCAGATATATTGGAAACCGGACGGATAATGCAGCCATTGAAATAAATATTCTCCGATGACTTTGCCGAATACAAGCGTAAGCATGCTGACCCAAATAACGAGCGCAAGCACGAGAGTAGCGATAATCGAGATGCCGCGCACCTTCCAGAAAGGGCGGTCCTCCTCCTCGTCGTAGGCTTTGTTCAACCCCTTAATAATGGCATTGACTCCGTTGGAAGCAGCCAGATCGTTCCGAGCATCCCGAAGGAAAGCAGGGCGCCGCTCTGGTTTTGTCTCGCTTCGTTGATCACGGTGCTGATACTCTTGGCTGTATCGGCAGGAAGCAGCATAACGAGATCGCCGATCACCCGATCCGAGTTCATTTGCAGACATCCGACGACACTAACGAGAAAAATGAGAAAAGGGAAAAAAGACAGCAGCAAATAGTACGTTAATTGCGCCCCAAGCGAAGGAACGTCATCGTCGCGAAAACGGGCGAAGATCGCCTTCCCGAAACCGATCGCTTTTTGTTTGCGTGTCATTACCGAGGCCTCCTTGTCTGCCTTTTGAGTTGTTCTTTATTACCCCAATGGCGACAAGGAAAAAACAAAAAATCCCCGTTCCGATCAAGGACAAACCCTTGATAAGAACGGGGATTAACGGAAGAAATCATAGTAATGGCGTCCCAGGAGGACGTCTAAATCAGCGCGAAAACGGTTATAAATCAACATATCTGTGATCCTTTGTGTAAAATATGTGTAAAATCATCCAACCAACTCCTCGAACGTTTTAGCTGAGATAGTTTCGTCTTGCTCTCTCAACTCTTTAATGATGTGGGCGTAATACGCCAATGTAGTCTCTATGTCACCATGACCGAGCCGCTCGGACACATAATAGATTGACGCTCTCTTATACAACAAAATACTGGCATGCGTGTGTCGAAGTCCGTGAGGGCTGATCGGGTCGATGTTGAGTTTCCCAAGAATCTTCTTCAGCACTTTATTCACCGCCGTGTTGCACAACACTTTGTACTTCGATGACGGGCTATAAAAGACCAAGCCGAGGATGTTATCTGGAGTGCAATCAAAGTAGTTCTTAAAAATGCTCATCGTCGTTTTATCCATCTTGATTTTTCGGACTGAGTGCTCATTCTTTGTCGGTCCGAAACCTTGGTGCATTTTCTTCGTGTAGCCCCATGTTTTGTCGATGTTAATTTGGCTTTTCTTGAAATCAAAGTCTTTCCGTGTAAGTCCCACAAGCTCGCCGAAACGTAGGCCGGACGTCAGCCCGAGCAGAATAAGGTAATGGGACAGAGCTACAGGCTTCTCCAAAGCTTGGGTCAGTCGTTTGCTTTCGAAATAATTTAGATGCTTCTCCTCAGGCCGTTTTGCAGGAACACTACCCGACAAAACTACTTTACGTGTGAAATCCACTCTAATAATACCCTCGTCGATCGCATCACGTACACATGCACGGATATGGCTGTTAAGTTTCCCTGCTGTACCTTTAGCTCTAGTTGATCCGTAGGAATTCAAAAACGCCTGGTATTTACGTTTGGTGATGTTCTGGATCGCTTCACCAGGGAAATACTCCCGGATCGTATTTAGGGTATTCAGGTATCGTTCCCTCGTGTTTCCACCGATGTGCGGCTTGTACAGTTTGAGCCATTCCTCGAAGTATTTGTCGAACGGTTCAGGTTTCAGATGCGGCACGATACCTTTCTGCAAGCCAGCCTCGATGTCCGTTGCTTCTGCTTTCGCTTCCCCTTTGGTCGCGAATCCACCTTTGCGGATCGGTTTCGATTTGCCATTTACCATCTGGCTAATACAATACTCCCATGTCTTTCCGCGCTTTTGATAAGATGCCATTTCATCATCTCCCATCGAACATATGTCCTATTTATGAGTGTTGCTAGCCTGCCGGCAGAGGGGAATTTTGCGCTATTCAAAGATCTCCAGCACAAATAGCGGCTCAAAATGAATTGCATACCGATCAACGATAACGTATAAACCATACTTTTCTTTATATCGATTTATGGCATCAACTAAAAAGTCCTCTGTAACTTCAAGGAATTCTGCGATCTCGTGTTTCCCTTTGACACCGGCCAAAGATGCCTCCACGATCCCATTGAGTGGGACGAGTCGTTCGTAAGCCCAGCTTCTTGCCCGGAGTTCCTGCTTGCGGTTGACGACATTATTTTGATTGAGGATGTTCCCGATGGTGGTATAGTGGTGGCCCAATTCTTCGGCGAGGATACAAGCTTTTTCGACGGTAGTATGTTCTACGGAGGAGTTAATTGTGATTACGCCATCCACGTATAAGCCTTTTAGACGTTGAGAGCTGAAGGGATGTTCTACCACTGGAACATTCGCAAACTCTGCTTCAGCAAGCATTTTCTTCAGTGGCATAATCAGCCTTCTTTTCGTTGTGACTTGATAAACTCGGCGTATTTAAGAATCTCCTTCATTTCTTCCTCTGAAAATTCCTCTCCGTCAAAATGAGCTGCCAGAGTAGTGGGTTTTTGAATTTCTTCCATTCCCCCATCCTCTATGATGTTGCTTTTCTTAATTCCAAAACGGACGGCCATTTTTTCGATTGCTCCCATTCTTGGTTCGGCCAGTCCACTTTCCCACGAAGATACTGCTTTATTTGTAACGCCGGCGATGTCGGCAAGGTCTTGTTGTGTTAAACCATACATATCCCTAATTCTTTTGATATTTTCCTTGATTCCCATTTCACACCTCACACTCTATTTGCTTTGGATTATATATCTAATATCGAAATTATTCAATATAAAAAGTGAAATTAAAATAGAATATCGTGTTGACACTCTAATTTAATTAGATTATTATGGAGTCGAAAGGAGGCTGAATAACGGTGAAATTGACGATTAAGCAAGCGAGGCTGTTGGCCGAAATGACCCAACAAGATGTAGCCAATACTCTTGGCGTCCATGTCCAGACCTACATGAAGTGGGAGAGAAACCCCGAGGAAATGACTATTGGAACTGCTAAGCAATTTTCGCGCGTCGTCAAAAGAGAGTTGGAGGAAATTTTTTTTGACAGTGAGTCTAATTTAATTAGACAATGAGCCTCACAATGCCTCTAGGGTGGGCGATGGGAAGGAGTGAACAAACAGAATGCAGCAACTCACCGTACAGCTCTCAATTCCTATTCCGGCTGGATCTGTTCTGATCAGCAGGGTGGAGTTAGAGGAATTGAAAAAACAAGAACTGTCCGGCGTGTATTGGTCAATGAAAGACTTGGAGCAACGGATCAACCGCAAAAGCGAGTGGATTAAAGAGAACATTCTTTACCCTTCCCGCTTTCGAAAAACTTTAGACGTAGAACAAGGCGGATTCGTTTTTTATCCAAAGTCCAAAGGGCAAACATGGTCGTTCCAGGCGGTCAAGATGGCTGAGTTTCTGGACAGACACTTTGCTCAGATTTTCAAATAATGGATCAACCCGAAATTGCGAAGGGAGAAAGGGATATGTCGACACAAGCAGTTCAGAAATTCAGCTTTTATGCATGGTTAAGATCCTTGATCAGAAACCGGTTTCGTAGACCGGCACCACCGGCTTCTAAATTACAGGATACACCGTCAGCTGCAAGCATCACTAAGAAGGAAAAGAAACGCAGCGCAGCTGTTCGCACCATGAGTTACATAGTGATGCATTCGTATCATGCAAAGCAAAAGCGAAAACGGCGGGGTAAAGCGATCAAGAGCAGGTTGTCCTATGTGTCATCGGCTATCCTTGAGGACTTCGGAGAAATTCTAACTCGACGGGAAAGAAGACGGCGGTCATCGTTTACGCCTTATTACAACTAATTGAGTCATCAAAACTCAGGAAAGGAGAATCCAATTGAGCGAAACAGCAATTACCTTGTCTGACGATCTGGTTCAGATAACAACTGAGATCAATACATACAAACAAGTTGCCGGACAGTCATTGTTTGAAATTGGAAAGCGACTAAAGCACGTCAAAGAAAACGATCTTGCTCATGGTCAATGGGAGCGTTGGTGCAGGGATGAAGTGGATTTTACTCCACAACACGCAAACAAGTTCATCAAGGTTTATGAGGAGTTTTCAGTAGGAGTAAATCGAATCCCGAGTTTCGGTTTGGGAATCAACGCTTTATATGAAATCTCCAGTATGCCGGCGGAAGAAAGAGAGCAGCCTCACACAATTCCGTCTACAGGCGAAACCAAAATGATCGATGAGATGACTGTTCGTGAACTGCGAGAAGTTAAGGCCGAATTGCGTGAAGCCGAGGAGCGAGCTGAGCAAATCGACGCGGAAAGGCGGCGACTTGAAAAGCAGCTCAAGGACGCTATTCCTGCGGATCAACTGGAGGAGGCTGTTTCTTACCGACTGGAGCAACACCAAGAGCAAATGGAGATCGAAAAGCAACGAGAACTCCGCGAAAAGGACAGGCAGATCCGTGAACTTGAATCGCGAAAACCGGAAGTTAAAGAAATCGTCCCTCAAAAAGTTAAAGACGAGATAGAAGAACTAAAGGGCTACGTACGGAAGATGCGGGATGAACGGAAGGAGTTAGATCAGAGGCACAAAGAATTGAGTGACCTGGAATTCAAGGAGAAAAAGATGCAGATCGAGGGCCGAGTCAGCATTTACGACATGCAGATCAAGATTAAACAATTCCTTGAAGATGCAGCGCCGACCATTTTTCTTCAAGGCGCAATTGCTACCAACCCCATCATGAAAAAGGATTTCGAAAAAAGCATTATCTCTCTCGAAGAATTCTGCGCGACGCTACGAGATGTTCTGAATTCAAAAATTAATATCGTGGAGGTGTAAGTATGAAAGATTCAAATGTTATCGAGTTTGCTCAGAAGACTATACAGAACTCGGAAGATACACTCGCAGCCATGAAAGCAATGCTTGAACAGGTTGTTGCCGTTAGCAATGAAACTAAGGAAGTAAGGGAAGAGATTGTTTTCCTGGCGAAGGATGTTCACGATACTCGGAATGAAATATCGCAGTTCGAAAAAGAGTTTCGTGACACGAACCGGCTGCTCCCAAGCGAAGTGGACGATGTGTATAAAGCTGTTGTTGATCGTTCGATTGAAATCGCCAAGTTCCGTCACAAAGAGGATGACGAAAAATTCAAGATCGCTGTCGGGAAGTATCGTCGAATGATCTGGAGCAAGTTGAAAAAGCGCTTCGGAACCAGCAAATACATCCACATCAAGCGAATGGATTACGTGGCAGCATTGATGTTTATCGAGACGTTTGATCCGGAGGATTACATCTAATGCAACTCACTCCAGTCGTATCATCCAACATCGCAGCAGTCGGTTATAACAACTTTCAAAACATTCTCATCATTCAGTTTCTTGGAAAAACCACAACCTACTCCTATTACGGTGTGCCAGTTGAAACATACGAAGAAATGATGGCATCCAAATCTGTCGGAAGCTTCTACGCAAAGAACATCAAAGGTAGATTCCCGAATGAGCCTCAGAGGGAGAACGGGGGCGGGGCGGTTGCAGGAGATTCGTGAGTGGCTTAGCGGCGGTACTTTAGAAGATTACTTAGCGGTGTTACTGGTTCTCCCCGCATTAATGGCCATCATCATCTTCATATGGGCGGTGAGCATATGAGAATCAACGTTCAGCAGTACCTCACTCCAAAGCAACGTCTGGAATTCTACATCAACGCCGCTCGTGTAGAGAGGAAGAAGGAGGTTCAGACCGTTGGAAAACTCAAAAGGGACGATCCAACTCGACGGAAATGAAATGCAGATGTATGCCGATGCTTGCTACGATATGGCCCGCGAAATGGTGGCACAAGGAAGGAAATACGATGTTCAACGGTGGCTGATATTGTGGGCAAAAATGAATCTCGCTAAACGGGAATTTCATTTACTCGCCGGTCGGGAGTTGTCGGAAAAGCATCTTGGAAAAGAAGAAAAGCCAACTCCGGAAGAGTCGACTTTTCGCGCACATATCATTCTTGGCGGAACTGATATGCGCTAATTCTAACACGAATTGGAGCGAAAGTGAATGCAGAAGGTTGAAGTACAAGATCCACATGGTTGGATCCCGGCGAACGTACCAAATGGCCAGCTTTTCCTCAGGGCAGATCAGGTTGCCGGCGTAGTCAGACTTTCTCAAGCTGAGGGTCATCTATTCCAGGCTGACGACGGGGATTGGATCATAAGCGCCGAAGGGTACCGGGCAATCAATATCGTCGCCGGCATCCGCAGCATCGAAACTAAAACTATGATTCTTCCAGACGGACGAGAAGTCGGAAATCCATATATCGAATACGACGAAAAGACTAACACGCCTCAAAAGTTTTGGGCATATCACGTAACAGTCGGCAGAGGACTGGACGGTAAACCATTTGTTAGCGCGGCCACGGTCATGCACGATATCCGCTTGCTGTTTCTAATGGAGCTTAATGCTGCGATTGCTCTGAATAAGGATGCCGGCAGACTCTGCACCTTTGATCAGTTGGATGAAGATGAGCGCAAAACCGGGTACTTCGAACCGTTCCACGGCAACATGGGAATCTACGCAAGGACTGAATGCGCGGATATTATCCCGATCGTTTCAAACTTCATCCGGAGGAAGAACTACGGCGAGCGCGAGGCATCGACGCTGGCATGGAAGTCCTCATTAAAGAAGCATCCTTGCATGCCGCCAGTGAAAGTAAAGGCTCAGCTCGGTGTAGCCAGTGTCCTTGTCGCAAATTTTCTGTCGGATTTCTCTGATCAGCAGCTTCATGAACTTTCACGGGAATTGCTGGCAACCGGCAACGTTGAAGGTGCTAGCGTATCCAATACATTCATTGATACACAGGAAGAAACAAGCGAAATCAGCTTACTATCCCATGAAGGAGGACCACGATTCTAATGATCAAATCCATTCGCGCAAAACAGATAAAGGGCAACACATTTACACAGGAACTCAGCGGCCTTGATATTTTCGTGGGTCGTAACGGCTCCGGAAAGTCTACCAGGCTGCAGGCTGTCCAACTGGCGATGCTTGGCTATATCCCCGGCAAAGGAAAAACGAATCAAGAGACTTTCAAGCTTAGTTCGGGAGAGGAAATGACTGCCGGACTGCAGTTGGATAACTTCACTTTTGACCGCTCCATCGTTCGTTCGGAAAAGCTGAAAGGTGACGGCAGCAAGGAAGTTAGCTATAGCGAATCCCTTTCCGTATCCCCAAATAAAGGCGAAAAGAACGCGACACAGATGAAAGCCCGCGTTACGGCTGAAATTGGCAATTTCCCTGTCGTATTCGACTTTCAAGAATTCCTCAATAAATCCGATGCAGAGCGGCGAAAATTCATCTACGGGTTATCTCCCATTTCGAATGATGAATGGGACAAGCCCAAGGTAACCGCTCATCTTATCAAAACTCTCCTCACACCGGGAATAAAGGAAACAAATCCCGATCTGTACGATCCGCGCACGAATTGATGAATGATGCGCTGGCGGAATGGCCGGAGGGATACGATCTCACAGCCGGGCTTCAGTCGATGCTTTCTTGGGTGGAAAGCCAGCAAAAACACTGGAATAAAAAGCAGGCTGATGCAACCGGAGCTGTCCGGGAGCTTGCTGATATGAAAAACCGCTTGGAAGAAACTGATCGGGATATCGTCGCCAAGAAAGAAGAGATACAAACACTCCGGAAGCAGTATACCGACGTTCACGGGCAGATCACGGCCGGCAAGGAAATCAAGCGGCAGTGGGATTTGAAGAACCGCCGTATGGACGAGCTTCGCAGCGAGATCGAAAAGTTGACCACGATGATCAACACGAACACTGCGCGGGACTACGAAGCGGAAATTGCTACTCTGCAAGCCAAGATCAAGCAGACCGACATTGCCGCAGAATCAGAGAGCATCCAAAAGGACATCGACACACTGCGTCATTTGGAATCGACAAAGACAACCGAATTGCACCAAACAAATGCACAGCTGGCGAAATTGGATCTTGAACTCAATACCATGAACACCGTTCTTAAGAACATTCAAGATAAAGGCGCTGGCGTTTGCGTCCTCCACCACAAAATTGGTTGTGATAAGGATTTCTCGAAATTCACCGGATTTGTTAGTGAGAAAGGCCCGACATTGCAGGCACAGATCGACGAATTGAATGCCCGTGCCCTGACTCAAAAAACGGAAATCCAATCGATTCAAGGAAAGACGAAAATCGTCGAGGATTCCAAGCGCGCGATGCATCAAGCATTTGTTGAGGAAGCGAAATCCAACGAGAGAATTCGTGCGGAGATCGACTCAGTCCGCAAGGCTGAGCAAATCGAATTTCAATTCAAGCAAGAAGCGCAAGGCAAAGTGAACGCTCTACATGAGGAGCTAACCCGACTCACCGCTGAGAAGCCGCCGGCATTCGCTCCGCTTGATATCTTGGAGCCGCAACACACCGCCTTGGAAAACCAAATCGCCGAACTGGAGCGTGTGCTTGAAGAGAAAGAGAAGGCCAAAATAACGCTTTCTAACTCGCAGACGGCCATGATCTCCGCCAGTAAAGCGCAATACTACCACACGGCGGCGAAGAACCTGTCGGCAGCGCTCGGGGCGAAGGGCATTCAAGGAGAGTTGGTCAAGGGCATCCTTGGGCCTGTGGAAGAGTCCATCAATGAGAACCTCCGCCTGATGGGCATTGAAAATCCGGTATTCTTCTCCACTCAATCTGAAACGGGCAAAGAAGTGTTCCAATTTGGATGGGTGAAGAACGGATACGAAACCAACTTCGACGTTTTGTCTACTGGTGAGCAGTTGATGTTCCTGTCCGCATTCCTTGTCACGCTGCTTGAACGGGCGAACCCGCCGCTTAAGGTACTGGCGCTGGACAATATCGAGAACCTGGACAAAAAGAACTTCCGAGGGCTGCTGAACGGTCTGAACGGATTGGCACACAAACTGGACAACATCCTTATTGCCGGCGTGGTGGATGAGCCCGACGTCGATGGCTGGAAGGTTTGGAGTCTCGGTGTATCGGAGGTAGCGGTGCATGCGTGAAATCAAGTTTCGGGCGTGGCACCTTCGTTTGAAAAAGATGTTTGCCGTCTATTCCGTCGATTGGAAGCATGGACTCGTATTCTGCGAGGGATCGGACGGAAACACTCACACTTTCGGATTTATTGACGTCGAACTCAAACAATTCACCGAAATCCACGACGATCATGAAACGGAGGAAGGATTCGGTGAAATATACGATGGGGCGGTTATTGAATACCATCATGAAGGACAAATCATCGTGTGTTCGGTTCAGTACGAAGGCGGTCGTATTCTGCTGGCCGCAAATGAGTTCGATGATGGCTATCTCTGGATCAACGACCTGATTGAGAACGATGATTCACTTTGGTGGCTTCCGGAATCAAAGGTCATCGGTCATATCTACGAACAACTGGATTCGTTGAGGGACGGTGAAAAGATTGCCGAGTCTGACTGACGGATTGAATAACGAGCAAGCGGCGGCCGTCTTATCCGAATCCAAACGAATTCTTATGTTGGCCGGGGCGGGGACGGGCAAGACCCGGACCCTCACCCACCGTCTGGCTCATCTGAACCTTAACTGCCGCGTCGGAACATCAAGCGTGATCGCAATCACATTCACACGCGCCGCGGCGAAGGAAATGAAAGATCGTCTCGGCCCGCTGATCGGGGATAAGGAAGCAAAGAAACTGAACTGCTCCACCTTCCACGCACTGGCCGTTCGCATCCTGAAAGAGTGGGGTCATCGGCTCGGATTGGATAAACAGTTCACCATCTACTCTCAAGAGGATCGGGAAGAAATCATTAAATCCATTCTCGCAACGCTCGGACTCGCTTCCCAAACATCTGTTAATAAAGTCATCGAACAGATGGGCCGGACAAATCCGAGGGAGCCAGAAGCCTCGGTGCTCAGGGAATACGGTTGGCAGCTTAGGCGTTACAACGCTGTCGACCTTGATCACCTGATTCGCAAGGTCAACGAATTGTTCGTGAAGCATTCTGATGTTGCTGAGTATTACCGCCGGCAATGGAAATACGTATTCGTGGACGAGTTCCAGGACACGGACAAGGAGCAACTTCAGTTCGTTAAGCTCCTATCTCCTGAAAACTTGTTTGTAATAGGAGACGACTTTCAGGCTATCTACGGCTGGCGCGGAGCGAGGGTTGAGAACATCCTGCAATTCCCGAACGAGTTCGCCGGAACCGAGGTCATCAAGCTTGAACAAAACTATCGATCGACAAAGCCGATCATCGAAGCGGCCAACAACCTTATCAAACACAACGAGAACCAAACGGCAAAAACGCTAATCGCAAACAAAGACGGCCTTCCATACGACCGGTTTGAACTATCCAGCCAGGATTCTGAGGCAGAAATTATTGCGGGATTGATAAAGCAAAAAGCGCTAGGTGAGAGCTACTCGGATTACGCAATACTGGCCCGGACGAATGCTCAGATCGACTTCATGTATTACAAACTGAGGGCGGCGGGAATTCCTTGCCTTGTTCTTAGTGGATCGGATGACCCACTTAAGAAGAATGACGTTCGCTCTATAATCTCTTATCTCATTAGCATCTTTAATCCAAAAGATGAAAGGAACTTTAAACGGGCTATCAATTTCCCTGAGCCGATCATCGCGGAGATGCAAATGAAAGAGTTGCAGAAATACGCAACTGATCACTCTCTGACGCTAAGGGACGCGATGATACAGCATGAGAACTTCTCAATGTCGCGGAGTTTCTTTACAGAAGTGTCCGATCGAGTCCTATCCGCCGACACGGCCCTACATTCATTCACGGAGTTGGCGGAGTGCTTGGATCTGCGAGGGAGATACTCGGAACGGAATCTGCATAACCGGATTCAGGATTTAGATGATGCCCAGCAATATATCTACTACTGGATGGAACGGCAGCAGGCCATAGGTGAAGATTGCGATGCTCCAACATTCCTAAAGTGGGTGCGCATCCGGGATATCCAAGAAAAGCTGATGGATACAAAGGATGCCGTCAAGATCATGACGATCCATGGCAGCAAAGGATTGGAATTTCCAACTGTTTTCCTGATCGGAATGAATGAGGGAATCTTCCCTAGTAAAAACACTCGGGATATGGAAGAGGAACGCCGGCTTGCTTATGTGGCAGTTACGAGGGCAAAGCAAAACCTCATTATCTCTTCCACAAGGGAATCCGTCAGCTGGGGAAAGACGGAGATCATGGAGCCAAGCCGTTTTATAGCGGAGCTGAATGCCGGGAGTGAATCTATTGAACCTTGACCAGTACATATCGGAAATCGATCGATACAAGGAACTGGCCGTCGAGCTTCAGGAGGATAATCCGGCAGCACTTTTAAGAAAGATCGAAATATTGACAAAGTGTCTCGTGTTGATCGGAGATTTGTCCTCAGAGTGTGATCGGCTGTACAAGAGGATGCACGTTCATCGTGATACCGAGTACGCAAAAGCCTACATTAAAGCGGATCGCCCTAAGAAGGAAAACGCCGAGCTTGCAATCACGAAGATCCGTCAGATGGAAGCTGAATCTTATGGCCGGATGCAGAAGTGGCGGAACGAGTTTGACTCCATGACCGAGACACTGCACGGCTTAAGGCTAAAGATGAAAGTAAATTTCGCAGAGGGGTCAATCAATTACACCAGATGAGGAGGAGTAGCTATGGCAGTCGATAAGAACCGGCTTCATCAGTTGTTCATGTCCGGCATGCTGATGGCTGGGATAGCCAAAGAGTTGGGGATTCCGAACGCTTCTTGCCAGTCCATCATCAGCAAAGAACGAAAGAAGAATCCTGAACATTGGCCACTTAGAAAAAGCAAAAGGGACAAGGCCGCATCGGATTCCGAGCATTTTATGCACCTATATGAATGCACCTATTGCGTGGTGACCTTTGCCGTTGAGGATTACGAGGAAGTAGATCATTCACAAACGGTATGCCCGATCTGTCACTCAGTTGAACACATTGAAGATGCTGGATACGGTTATTTCACGAAAACAAAGGAAGCTGAGAAGGCAGGCTAGGAGGTCATCGATTGGATTTTCAAACATTCCTTGAAAGCCGAGCTACGCGGGTGGAGACAACATGAAAAGAACTCCACGTATATTGCATTACCCAGGAAGCAAGTGGAGCATGGCTGAGTGGATTATCAGTCACATGCCGCCGCACACAACATACTTAGAACCCTATTTCGGTAGCGGGGCTGTACTGTTTAACAAGGCGCGGGCAATCTTGGAAACCATAAACGACCTGGATGGAGAGGTATCCAATCTCTTTCAAATCATCCGAGATAGACCGGAAGAATTGGCGCGATTAATCCACTGGACTCCATATGCTCGAGCTGAATATTACAAGGGATATGATTCTGAGGGCAGCGACATAGAACGAGCTCGGCGGTTCCTTGTTCGCTGTTGGATGGCTCGAGGTGGGAAGACGAGTGATAGAACCGGGTGGAGGCATATCATCAACCTTAATGCCCCTCACCCGGCAAAGGATTGGCAGGCGCTTCCGGGAAAGATCCTCACGGTGACTGATCGGCTGCGCAATGTCCAAATCGAATGGCAACCGGCTATCAAATTATTAGAGCGATATAAGAGACCAGAAGTTCTGGTCTATGCAGACCCACCCTATATACTCTCAACTCGGAATAACAGGATGTATCGAAACGAAATGAAAGATACCGACCACGAGCAATTGCTCGAGGTGCTTGACGCTCATCCCGGTCCTGTTTTGCTCTCGGGTTATGCTCATCCGATGTATGATAATCGGCTGAAGCATTGGATGCGGGAAGAAAGGAAAGTGCAAGCCGAGGCTGGTCGCACACGAACCGAAGTACTCTGGATCAACCCCGCGGCGGCGTCGGTGGATACAGCAGAAAAACAAATCACACTCTTTTAAACGGAGGTATGACATGAAAGCTCTCAAATGGATAAATCAATATTCTCTGGATTTAATTATTGCAGCAATACTAATTTCCCTTGTCGTCAATGTATTCTACCCGTCGAAGCCGCAGCCAAAGCCGGAGATAAGAACCATTGTTGAAACGGAGATTATCACCAAAACGGCTTATGTAAAGGTGAATCAGACTGAGCCAATAGAGATGGTCGTCACAGCTTATACGGCTGGGCCAGAATCGACAGGTAAGCGTCCGGGCATGAAAGGATATGGAATTACTTACACCGGTACCAGAGCGAAGGTAGGCGTCTGTGCGGTCGATCCCGAGTACATCCCACTTGGCAGCTCTTTGTTTGTAGAGGGTTATGGATATTGCCGGGCTGAGGACACTGGCGGGAAGGTCGATGGTTATCACGTAGACGTGTTTCTGGACAAGGTATCCGATGCTATGAAATTCGGTCGGGAGAAGAGAAAGGTTTGGATTTTAAAAGGTTACGAGGGGGAACCGACTTGAGCAGAGTCCGAGGAACAAAACCAACCTTGAAGCAGGCTGTTATCTTGGGAAACAACAATATGGATTATCGTGATTGGCTGATACAGCGGATCTTTAGTGATCACTTGGAATGTGTCCACCGTTATGCAGGGAATATCAAAATCGCGTTCCTACAGGTGACCAAATGAGTCGGCAGCAACGGATCTTAGAATTCATTTCCTCTCATATTGAAGGTAATGGCTACTCTCCAACTGTAAGAGAAATCGCTAACGCTGTCGGGTTGGCTTCCTCTTCCACGGTAATGGGCCATCTGGATCGATTGAAGGAGAATGGGCTAATTGACTGGGAGCCGCACACACCGCGAACGATCCGCGTACTTGAGTCACCATTAATCGATAATTCAGTGAAAGTGATGAAGCTCAAAAATGACATCCCGACAGTTATTGGCTGGCAAGGAAGAAGATATGTTTATGATCCGGGGTGAGGTGGTATGGCTCGAAAGTCCATATCAAACAAAACTGTAAAGTCGATAGTTGAGCGGGACGGTTCGGCAAACTGTACTTATTGTAGAAGATTCGGGGCATCGAGACTCTTCACGGGATCGAAAGGCAAGGGCGCATGGTTATGGATCGAACATGAGATCGACCATGTTATCCCATTGAGTCGCGGCGGCACCGATGAATTGCCCAACCTTGTGATTACCTGTAGAAATTGCAACAGAAGAAAAAACAATAAGTTGGGGTGGGTTTATGGCACGTAGGCGTATGATCGACCCCAACTTCTGGCAGAGCGAGGATGTGTCTAAACTCACAGTCCGCCAGCGGCTGCTGCTCATTGGGCTATTTTCAAATGCTGATGATGAAGGGAAGCTGAGAGGGAATCCAGCCTTTATACGGTCAATTATCTTTTCATATGAGGATTTCACCATTCAGGACATTACTGACGACCTGAATTATATCGAAAAAATTGGTTCTATCGAACAGTACATTGTTGACGAGAGTAGGTACATCCGGCTTGTTAATTGGTTTAAGTTTCAACGTGTAGATAAGCCTCAAAAGAGTGTTATACCTAATCCAATAATAGACAAGAGAGATTCCAATAGTCATTCTCGGAATGATTATGAGAAAGGTTCTGAGCATGATGATGCTGATTCAGATTTTGATTCTCGCCTAAAAGAAGAGAAGTTAAAAGAAGAGAAAAGAAATGAAGAGAAGGGAAAGGAAGCTAACTTAACGGAACTGCCCGCAAACTTGAATGAAATTAAAAATAGGTTAAGGCTTCTTACCATCGAATGCGGACTTAAGGGAGTAGGCATTGATGGACTTGAAACTATTTACACCTACATCGGACAAGTTGAAACGGGAGTAATCGAAAAAGCCATCAAAAAGGCTGAGAAAAAGCATGTCCCATATTTTGTAACAATCATTAACGGCATGATCGAGGAAGGTAAGACAACTGTCGCCTCCCTAAATCCTATCCCTCCACCGGGCGCTCCTCCGGAGATCCGGAATGGCAATGGGAACCAGAGGTCCAGGTCAGGGAAACCTTCAATGCCTGTCGTTAAAGACAACGATCAAGATCCGCAAATGACAGAGGAAGAGTACATTGTTGCAGTGAAAAGAGCTTACGACTTAGCTGGAAAAGACTTCGGCGAAACAGAATTGAACGACACAAAAGCCAAATGGAGTAAACGGCAGGGGCGTGAAGCCGGGTGAGTGATCCAGTAGAGGAATTGATGTACATCTTTGAAGATCCTCGGCCCGAACTACCTGACTCGCCGTTATGGAAAAAACTCTTAAGGACGATTCCCACTCTTAAGAACAAAGAAACTGCTGAACTACTACAGCGGCGGTTATGGACTCTACGAAGTGTCGGAACGTTTCTGAAAGCTTACTCTGGCGGACTGAGGTTTGTGCCGATAATCGGACCCACCGGCGCATTTGATTATGACGTTGAGTTCGATGAAATGAAGCGCAAGTATCTGGCTCCTTATGCTACCGAGATTGCCGAGCTGCTGAGAAAGGTCAACGGCCATGAGTAACAAGCATTATCACTCCGAGATGGAGGATATCTATCAAAGCTATGAGTGGTTAATCCGAGACAAACTGGAACAGCTAGATCACCTGGCTAGAAAGATGTGCGCCGACATGGGGACGGCAGGCTTCTCTCACGCAAACTATACGTTCTTTATCCAGCAGAAAGTGAAAGAGTTAGTGGCTGAAATTATCCGGGAAGGGGATCTAGCAAATGGCAGTGATAAAAATCGGTGAAGTGGAACAAAGCATCAAAGATCTCACCCGGATCTATAAACCTAAGCTTGAGGGTGTTGATCGATTTGTCAGGAGATATGTGCTGAAATATCGCATCCCCGCAGGCTACGAGAAAAGGCTAAAGAACCTCGTAATCGCTGAGCTCACAGCTATGGCAAAGCAAGCAGATGCGGCAAGTAATTAACTGCAATTATCCGAATCTTTTGGAGGTCATTTTGTGAAAATAGTCATTCAACAATCCACGTTAAAGAGGCATCTGGAGAGCGCATCGAAATTTTTACCAAGTAAAGACGGCATTCCAATTTTATCTCACATAGTTCTCGCAGCTGTACCTGAAGGACTTCGAATCACGGCTGGGAACACAGAAACGTTCATACAATCGCTAATCCCAAGCGATGACCTTACTGTTGAACAATCCGGCGCCACTGCCATTCCAGGGCAGAAGTTAACGGAGATTGTAAATAAATTGTCTGATTTCATAACGATCCAGACGGAAGTCGGAAAAGTGGTGATTAAAGCTGGCAAGTCAGAATTCGCTCTGTCTACTCTGGATCCGGAAGAATACCCGACATTCCCCATGGTTAACGGGACACGCGTCTCCATGAAAGGAAAGGACCTGAAAGAACTGATCTCCACAACGGCGTATGCCATCAGCACTAAGGAAGAAACGCCAATGTTTACGGGGATCTCGTTTACTCAAAAAGATGGCGTGTTAACGCTAACGGCGACTGACCGTCATCGTCTCGGTCGTATCCAGTCTGAGATAAGCGGCGAAGATTTTCACAGTGTTGTGGCCGGAAAGACACTCTTGGAACTTTCCAAAATCTTAGGAGACGGAGATATCGAAATCAGTTTTGACGATGCAATGTTGGTTAAATCTGCTGATTTCACTTTCTACTCCAGAATACTAGTTGGAAGCTATCCTGATACCGACAAGATCATCCCTACCACTTTTGCAACGCAACTGGAAGTAAATAGACATGAACTTGCCGCTGCACTCGACCGGATAAATATAGTGGCAAAAGAGAGTAAGCAAAACCTTATGAAAGTTACTGTCAATGAGAATGAACTCATGATGGTGTCAGAGCAAGAGACCAAACGGGTGCAAGAATTCGTTGACATCAAGGGTTTTACAGGTGAGTCGTTCAGTTTTGGAATTAATCAGAAATACCTATCGGATGCAGTAAAGGCCATAGATGCAAATCAAATGACCATGAGCCTCAATGGTAAGACAAGCCCCATCATTGTACGGGGCAAGGACGAACTGGCCTTGCATCTGGTTCTTCCTTATCGAACCGGAGAGTGAGGGATGAGCAAATACGGTGCCAAGAAAGTAATTGTTACGGCGGACGGCACGCTATTCGAAGTTGAAACTATTAAACGGTTTGGAATCGAAGTCGAAGGAGAAAAGTTTGATAGCGTCATGGAGGGCTCTTATTACCAAGAGCTCCTCTGGATGCAAAAGGATGGCGCGATAACGGAAATCAAATGCCACCCAAGCTACGTGCTGCAGGACAAGCCTAAGATCACGTATATTGCAGACTTCTTGATCTCCTTCGCTGACGGCCAGCAGATCATCGTTGATGTGAAGGGCAAGGAAACATCCACCTTCAGCGTAAAGCGCCGGCTGTTCAAAGCCAGGTTCCCGGACCTGCAGTTACTTGTAATTACCAAGTATCGCGGCCAGTGGGTTCCGATCGAGGACGTTAAAAAGGAAAAGGTTGACCGCAAACGAGCAATGAACAAACTGATTAAACAATCGCAAGGGAAAGGGCGAATACTGCATGAGCGACAACCAAAACGCTGAACACCAATCTCCAGAAGAAGATGAGAACCAAGTCACTGCCTATATCGATCAAGACGTAATGTACCTACCAACACATGAGATCGGAGACTAACGGATGAAAACTGAGTATACGGTCGCATATTTGTTTGGTGGAATTGGCGGCGGAGCCTCGGATTTAAGGGGGCTCGTGCCGAGCACATGGGAAAGCTGGCGCAATTCAGATCCTTGTGCAGCATTGATGCCGATCCGGTCGTTTGCCGGAATTACGAAATGATCACTGGCCAGAAGGCTGTATGCATGGATCTCTTTGATCGAAAGCAATACACCGACTTCTTCGATAAAGAACCTGCAGCTGATTGGCACGAAGCGGAGCCGTGGGACATTTGGCAGGCATTCGGTGAGGAAGTACCTGATGTGATATTTACTTCACCGCCATGTAAAGGCTTCTCGGGACTGCTCCCGGAGAAATCGGCAGGCAGCAAAAAGTATCAGGCTTTGAATCTCCTAACCATTCGGGGCATTGATATTTCACTGGCAGCATGCCGCGATTATGGCGGGGAGCTCCCATCATTGTTACTGCTTGAAAACGTGCCGCGCATCATGACACGGGGGAAGAAGATTCTCAACCAGATCAAAACGGTCCTAAAGAAGTACGGCTATGCGGTCAACGATGAAAGTCATGATTGCGGAGAGATCGGCGGACTCGGACAGCATCGGAAACGGTATTTGTTGATAGCAAGGCAAGAAACGAAAATGCCGTCATTCGTCTATAAACCGGAAATCAAGCCGCTTAAAACGATCGGTGAAGTCATCGGCCATCTTCCGTTACCTGGAGATGAAGAGCGCGGAGGTCCAATGCACCGCGTGCCATTGTTGCAAAGAAAGACGTGGGAGCGTCTTGCGTTTATTCCTGCCGGAGGAGACTGGCGAGATCTCGAAAAAGTAGAGTTTGAGAAATACAGATTAGAATACCAACCTCGCGGCGGCGGTTCTTACGGAGTGCAAGATTGGGACGAGCCGGGAAATACCGTCACCGGACAAGCTAAGGTGAACGGTAGCAGTGGCTGCGCTGCGGTAGCTGATCCAAGGACTAATTTCAAGCGAGGCACCCATGTCTCGATCTATCGTGTCTCTAAATACAATGAGTGCGCTCCTACCGTCACAGGTGCGATGCGCCCGAATAACGGCTCCCTCTGTGTCGGAGATCCGCGATTGAATGATAGAGAGAACAGACATCCAGGAGTATACCGAATCGTCCAGATCGATGAAACTGCGCCATGTGTAACCGGCACTAGATTCGGAAGTGGGGCAATTGCTATCGCAGATCCAAGAGCAAATGACCGTAACGGTGAAAGACGCAGTAACGGATACTCGGTTCGTCCTTGGGACGGTCAGGCCCACACTATAACTGGTGAAGACACTCTTGGCAGCGGCGCGCAATCCGTATCCGATCCGCGACTAGGTTGCAAACCTCGATCCGGATCATACGGTGTCCAAAAGTGGGACGAGCCTGCAACAACCGTAACCGGCTCCGGAGACGTTCATTCCGGAAGCGCAGCTATCGCGGATCCAAGAATACCCGAGCAGAACGAGCGCTGTGTCATGGTCATTATTGCCGAGGACGGAACATGGCATCGACCACTTACAACTTATGAGCTCGGAGCTCTGCAAGGTTTTCCAAGTCACTTGCCTGATGGACGGCCATTTCAAATAGAAGGATGCAGTGACGCAAAAGCACGGGAATATGTAGGGAATGCGGTTCCGCCAGATGCTGCTCAGGGAATGGCGAATGTAATTCTAATGGCTCTTGTTCTGTCCAATGTTGGTGTGTCGTTCATGTTCTCTCATATGGATGTGTGGGTACGTCCAGAAGAAGAAATTACAGACCGGCAACTGGTTCATTGATTATGGATAGAGTGGTTACAGCTCTTAAAAGAATTCGAAGTCATGTCATCATCAGCGAATACAAACTGCATGAGATTATTGCTCGGGAACTCGCGAAAGAGGGGATTTCGTTTAAAAGCGAAGTTCCCCTCGGCCCGAGGAATCGAATCGACTTTCTTACAGATAACGGAATTGGCATAGAGGCGAAGAAAGGGAAGCCGAACGAGCTGCAGGTGTTGAAGCAACTCGAACGCTATGCACAATTCGAGTCAGTGAACGGCTTAATTCTGGTGATCGAGCGTTACATGGATCTTCCGGAAGAAATAAACGGTAAGCCAGTTCTATCGATCGGATTAAGAAAACTATGGGGCATTGTCAGTAAATGAGGTGTGGTGAATGGGCGCGGCTGAGCTCCCGGAGTTCCTAAGGGAAGTCGGAGAAAGTGATTATTATTACGGAACACTTCGGTATGAAGAAGGTTTCTGGGTGGTCGAGGGAGAGCCTGCAGTGTGTCAGGTGGCGAAGCGACTGTTTCCCGGAGCTGAGGGAAGAACCCGAGGGGTTGCAAGATTTAAGAGCAATAAACGGACGAACGGCGATCTGAATTGGCTGATGATGCGGTATCCGTTACAGATCATCGATCGGCATCAATGGGAATCAGCGTTCGGGGAGACTGTGGAATATATTCGCCGGCGTGAAGAAATTCGACGGGGCCCACAAAAGGCAGAACCATCGCAGTTGATCTTCAAAGGCCAACTGACGGAATTTCAAAAGGAAGGTGTTGCCTTCCTAAACAATAACGCTCCTGCCCTCTTGGCCGATGACATGGGGCTCGGAAAGACCGTTGAGGCATTGGCGTGGATTGCGGCGCAGGCGAAGTTCCCCGGCATCATCGTGGTTCCAACCAGCGTACAAACGCAATGGCGAAGTCAGATTATGAATTTCATACATCCGCAGCCTTTGCCCGGCGAGTTCGCGTTATTCCCGGATCAGAACAAGATGGTCCATACCATAAAAGGGTTAACGCCATATGAATTGCCGGAAGCGCAATTTTATATCATCCATTACGGGTTGCTGCGTGGATGGAAACAGGCACTTCCTGAGTACAAGTTTGAATTCGTTGTGTTCGATGAGATTCAAGAACTCAGGCATCCAGGGACAGAGAAATACAGTTCCGCTTCACTACTGGCCGAAAGCTCCGGCAATGCGATCGGACTATCCGGAACACCGATCTACAACAAGGGCGGAGAAATTTATTACATCATGAACATCCTGCAGCATCAATGTCTCGGAGACTGGGGCAGTTTTACGCGGGAATGGTGCTATGGATATAACGAGGATGTTGTCGCGGATCCTGAAATGCTCGGCGATCATCTAAGGCGGGAGGGACTTATGCTGCGGAGAACCAAAGAGCAGGTTCTTACGGAACTTCCTCCAAAGCGCCGTATTGTGCAAGACATCGACTCAGACGACAAAGTCTTCATTAAAGAAATGCGCTCTGTTATGGAGTTGGTTTATCGGTACGACAAGATCGAAGGCTTCGAAAAGGGACGCGCCAAACAGGAGATCGGGGAAAGGATGAGGCAGGCGACGGGTATCTCAAAAGCTCCCTATGTCGCAGCCTTCGTGAAAATGCTTCTTGAAGCCGGCGAGGCAGTCGTCCTATATGGATACCATCATGAGGTCTATGAGATCTGGATGGAAGAACTGAGCAGTTTTAATCCTGTTCGAGTAAGCGGTATCGAGTCGCAAAAACAAAAGGAAGAGGCCAAGCAGAAGTTTATTAACGGAGAAACAAACCTAATCATCATCTCTTTAAGAGCTGCAGCTGGTATCGATGGATTACAACACCGGGCGAATATCAATGTCTTTGGTGAGTTGGATTGGTCGCCGGGCATACATAGTCAATGCGAAGACCGTACGCACCGGATGGGTCAGCAGGATTCAGTTATTAGCTACTACCTCGTGTGCGGTAATGGTAGCGACGAACAGATGATGGAAGCCCTCGGTTTCAAAACAGCGCAGTTCGCCGGCATCATGGGTGAGAAAACGGAAAGCGAAGAGGATAAGGCTATTGCCCAGGTGGAGGTCGGCAAGCACTTGGACAAGGTTATTGAAAAGCTGAAGAGTAGGAGCGTGCAAAAGTGAAAAATATCCAAGTAATTTATCTCTCTGGCCCCATGAGTGGAATCGAGAATCTGAACTTCCCGGAATTCAACCGGATTGCTCAGCAGCTGCGAGGTCTCGGACACAAGGTCATCAATCCGGCTGAGGTTGATCAGCCGGTAAAAGAGTGGTCGGCATGCATGCGAAACGACATTGCGGAATTGATGAAGGCGGACACGCTGGCGCTGCTGAAAGGTTGGGAAACATCTTCGGGAGCTGGCGTTGAAATCTCTATAGCTGCGGCTTTAAAGATGCCCATAGTCGATGCCTATACCTTGGAACCGATCGAGCTGAACGTGAACGTGGATATCAAATCGGCGTAGACCAAAACAAAAGGAGCATAGAGGGTTTATCCCTCTTGCTCCTACCTTAACTCCATCAACTCATTAATATCCTTTAAACCGAAAGCTTCAGCTATCTTTTCAAGGTGTTCCTTGTTTATGGACGTTCGCATGTTATTACATATCTCACTGACTGCAGCTGTTCGCAGTCCAGTCATAATCGCAAGATGTTTCTGTGTCCAGCCGCGTTCATCGAGCAAATCCTGAACCTTAATATATAAGGTTGCCATCATACAGTCACCTCCAATTACCCGAATTGTAACATAAGAAAAAATATTCCGCAATTACGTAATTTTATGTTGACGTTACGAAATAACGGAATTATAATAAGGATATGAAATAGCGAAATAACGAAATAAAGTATTGGAGGTAATGACAGTGGTGAAAGTCGAGTTGAAGGTTGTAATCGAAAAAGCCGAGATCAAACAGCCGGGTATGAATCCCTGGAGGAAGGATCTGAAGCGCACGGTATACACAGATGGTCAAAAATGCTTCATAAGGTGGAAGGGTTTTAATTACAGCCATGAAATAAACGGCAAGGAATACCGCGAAGTAAAGAATTACGGAAATGAGGATCGCTACTATCTGCAATAACACATGGGGCCAACTGGTCCCTTCTATGGGGGAGGGAATGGATGTGTTAGAAGCTCAACAACGCAAATTAGAGTGGCTTGCAGAGAGGATTGCTGTAAACGAAGAAAAGGGCGACACGGACATGGTCGAAATATTGACAAGAAGAGTGTTGGCCATAAGGAACGGAGAAGAATAGCACACGACCTCTACAGTGGGGGCTAAGGAGGATATGGATAATGAGATACGCTGCAACCCAAGTCAGGTTAGATGGCATCCGTTACTGGGGGGTCTGGGATACGGAGAAGTTCAAACTTGTCGAGCAAACGCGATCTGAGTTGAGTGATACAAGTCAGCAAGCGCATGAAGTTGCTCAGAAACTAAACACTCCGCCTGATGAGTTCGCTGCGGAAGCGAACGAAATCACACCGTCGAGATGATGGAGTGGTCGCGGAAATCCGCCACGAGTTAGCCGTGCATGGCTGACCTTTACATAGATACTCTTTGAAAACTAAATACGTAAATGAGCAAATGAAGAAATGATCAAATGATGAAATGAAGCGCAGGAAAATTTTCCTTACCTAATAGAAGGGAGAGATTCAGATGAAAGAAGCAACGATCAACCTTGGAGAGTTGGATAACCAGCCGCCAGAGATCCGGGAGGCAGTCGCCTTCTATACCGCATTCAGTATTCTACCTACTAACTGCACCGTAGCTGAAAGAGCGAAGCATTACACGGTCCTGGAAGAGGCGGGTCTGATCGAAAAAGTTGGTGCGCTCAATGGAACAAACTAAACAACCTCTTTACAACAAGTGCTTCGCATGCCGGCGCAGGTTGAAAGATCCGGAGTCAAAACGTACCGGATTAGGACCAATATGTAGGAAGAAGTACGAAAAGAAACGGATACAGAAGGTTGTCCAATTGGAGTTATTCGATTTCTAAATTAGAAAGGTTGGTGAGAAGGTATGATGTTCCCTAAACCGCAAAAGCAAGAGAAACAGCCGTATCAAGGTCTGAGAGCTCGCAGTAACAAAGCTAAAAAAAGAAATCGCGCCATGGCGGCAGAACATCCTAGCTTCTCACCAATCCACGCCATCTACTAAAGATCGCGGAGAATTCCCACGTAAAGTTATCGAGGAGTTGATTACAGAAGCAGGCGGCAAATGCCAAAGCTGTCTTAAGAACCCTGACACTACGACACACCATGTTGTGCCTCGGGCTCCAGCTCGCGGCGGAAGAGGCGTTAAGACGAATGGACTGCGTTTGTGCTGGCCATGTCATGATCGCATTCAAACGAACATGGACGAGCTGAACCACTGGATTCAAGTTTACCTGGAGAAACACGGCAGTTATTTTTGGTTCGATCAACAAGATTGGGAAGAGCATGGTCGCAAGCAATCCGCCGAGCTAACAGCGGAAGAAGAGCATAAGCAACGTATGGACCGCATTAGACCGATCGTCGAACTTCTTTCCACAGCTGCCGGCAGGAAATTGAAAGTGGGAGAGATCCGCGTCATAGACGGCATGGATGATCGGGAGGTTGGTGTATTCGCTAAATTGATGGCCGATGTAGTCTCTGCTGGCATCGATCCAGTAAAACCGAAAGGATCATATGGATATGGACATTTTGAAGATTGAAGAGCTAGAGCAAGGGATCTCATTGGAATGCCGAGAGTGCCAAGTCGGTACGGCACAGATCCTCAAATGGTTGAAGAGTTATGAATATGACCATAAGAGAGTTTCCATCGTGTATGCCGGCGCGCATCTGAAGCGCAAAATCCATGAACAAACACACGAGGGCTGGACATACCGTGGAGATGGATCATTCAGAGCGTTCAACATGATGAAAGAGCACCAAATCTATATTTTTGTAGATGAATCCGAGACTTTGGAAAGCTTGCTTTGGATCACTTTTCATGAACTGACACATACGGCTTTACACGATGAGAAATTGCTGATCTATTACTTCAGTCATAAGCGTGACGATTTCATCATGGAACGGTTCAATTTTCGAAACCCTCAAGCTGCATCGGACTTCTACTTTGCGGATGAAACGATCAGCCTGCAGGACGAGATCCATGAGAATCTTCCGGAAGAGAAGTTTTGTAATGATCTGGCCACTCGGATCGTTGGCTTCGATTACAGCCGGCCGTGGTGGAGAGAACGCAGAAAACAGTTGGGATTGGATGTCGAAGCAGAAAACACGGAGTCAGCGTAAAGGGGGCAAATAGATGAAGGTTATAACAGTCATTCAACCATGGGCGACTTTGATTGCCATTGGTGAGAAGAAATTTGAAACTCGGTCATGGGCAACAAAGTATCGCGGTGTACTCGCCATCCATGCAGGGAAGAAGATCGACAAAGCGGCATGCCGGCGTGAGCCAATCCGTTCGGTTCTCGCCAATCATGGATACGACGAGACCAACCTTCCGACTGGGGTGATATTGGCGCTTGGTTGTCTACATGAGTGCTGGCCCGTTATGTATGACCTATCTGATCCGGCTTGGATCGGATTCGAACGAGTCGAGCGAGACGAGCAAGCGGTATCCGTCTCTGCGGTTCGGGGCAACGAGTACCACTTCGGTGACTATAGCCCCGGCCGCTTTGCGTGGGAACTTTCTGCTGTAACACGATTGTCGAAGCCGATCCCGGCGAAGGGGCAGCTCAGTTTGTGGAATTGGGAGGGATGAAGGATGCAGGCAGTCGGATGCTCTTGATACGACTCCAGAAAGCGAGCCGTGGACGCCGAATATCCGGGTGATTGAAAACAAACCAATTTATCGTTTGAAGTGATAGCTGTATGAATTTCTTGATCCGAAACCGTTCTAGGAAACAAATTCGGGAAGGACAACCAAGACTAAAAACACACCATTTTGTATAAAATGTAAATTGATTGGTCTATACTATGTTACTTGCTATTTTAGACGGTATGAGCCGTCGTATCAGCAGAAAGTGGTGAACTCGATGGCCGCCAGTATCTATATGAAAGTGATGACCTACAATATACATCACGGAGAAGGCATGGATGGGAAAACTAGCTTGTACCCCATAGCAGAAGAGATAGCGAGAGCACATGCAGATGTTGTTGTCTTACAGGGGGTTGACCGTTTTTTGCCTCGCAGCGGCTTTAAACATCAATTGAACAGGCTGGCTAAACATCTTGGGATGTATTCCTGCTTCTCCCCCAGTGTAAATCTCCTTATCGTCCAATATGGTAATGCAATTCTAAGCCGATATCCGATTATTTCCAAAGAAATAAAGTATATTGGCGGGTCCATAGAACGAAGGAGCATCCAGACGGCGAGATTGCAAATAGACGCGGGAACAGTTACCGTACTAAATACCCATTTGGGGGTAAATGCGGAGGAACGGATTAAGCAGTTCCCGGTTCTTTTAGATGAGATAAATAAGCTTGAACGGCCTGCAATCATAGCCGGGGACTTTAATATGGGGATTGATGATCCTTTGATGGAACCATTGAACTCTCAATTGCACAAAATCATGTTAAAGAACGAGCCCCCCACCGAAGAGGTCGACCATATCTTTGTCAATTTTCCGACAGAAAAGGATTCAGCCTGGGTACAGCGTTCCAACGCATCAGATCATTATCCGATCATTGCAGAGCTTCGCTGGAGATCAGATATCTAGCGTTATAATGGACGGTATGCTTGCTACAGAATTTTCTATCACTGTTCCATTTAATCCGTAGTAAATCAGTAACGATACTGCCCTAAGATAAAAGCAAATAAGCAGAGGGCGTGGGGTAAATGAGCGCAATCATAGTGAAAGACGACTTGATGCAGGACCGGGACGATACGCAGAAGATCATCCAGATCACATTCTTCGACGACATAACAGAAGAAGACATCCGAAAAACCAAGTGGCTGCTTAATATGTATACAGAAATGATCGACATCATCAAGAACTATGAGATGGCCATGAGGGAACTGGAGAACGGATTATCCGCTTACGAGCTGCTTACCGCTGAAGGGTCAGCCGGAAAGAGAGAAACTGGGCAGGAGTTAACCTCTGACGTGACAGCAGTGTCCGTCATCTTCAAAGAAAAGCGTCAGATGAATTACAAATTCTATGTGGCGTTGACGAATATCATAAGAGGGGTCATCTCAAATATTCGGGATCCGCACGAGGGATTGACGGCCAAGCTGTTGTTCCTGGATGGAATGAAATATCTGAAGGCGCAATCCTACTTAGAAAAAGGATATCGCAAGGACATTCACGCGATCTCGCCTACAACTTTTGCGGAGAAGCGCCGGCGCGCCATTGCCAGCATCGCAAGCAGCTTAAAGATTAATGGAACGTTGGATTTTGTTGTGATAGATTATGGAAGAGGAAGGAATAAGGACGGAGAAATCGGTCTGAGGCTTCCGAATGGAGGGTAACCGGGCATGAATATAGTTGTTACCGCAAAAGAGGCGATTGAACGTGGATGGTTCGTACCAATGGCAAGGGAGCTCGGCTTAAATGTTCATGCATTGTCACCAGACAAGGAAATCACACTCACTGAAGAAAAGCTAAACAACATGGGATTATACCTGATATCAAAATCCGCAGTAACACCGGACTAAAGAAGGTTTATGCTTTAAATGTAACAACGTGGGGCAAATGGTCGGCCTCACATAACCCATTCCCTTGTACAACTTATTGTGTACAAACTGTATGTTTACAAGGGAGATCGAGAGCGGGTGTCAAGCGAATACGCAAGGCCCGCTAATAGATCGAAGCTTTCAACCGGGTTGTCCGGACGACCTCGCGCTTTGGGGATGCCTGAGAAGCATCCTTTCCGAGTGCCGGTTGATGGTTTCGATGTATTGACTCCTTACGGTATTCCTAACCTTTTAATATACTCCTAACTCGGTCCGCCATTGTGCGGGCCATTTTGTTTTTTAACATCTATCGCTATTCCTCATTATTCAGCTGCTTCGCAAGGTTTAACCAACCTCTCCTGCCGTGACTTGGGACGGTGCGGAGCGGCTCCCAGGAGTTGATTATATGAACAAGATTAAGGTTAGTATCCCGCGCGATCCGCCGGTGCTACAACCGCAGAAATGTAGAGGGTGCATTTGGGGGAGCTGGAGGGAAACAAAACAATTTTGCAGTCTAGTAAATTGCGTTAAAGGAGAGAATAAATAATGGATCAGTGTCCGACTTGCGGAACCTATTGGGAACAATGTCCATGTTGCAGGGAATCATTCTGTCCCGATTGCAAGATGACTGAGTCCGAGGCTGAATCTCAGGTTGATAACGAAGGTGATTGATAATGAAGCGCACATGGTTGGCAATCCCTAAACCGATACGAATAGCAATTCTATGTATTGTCGTGCAGCTGGGTTTGCTTGCTGGGCAGTTGGTTCATTACTGGATTAACGGATCCTAAATTCGTGGTTCTCTTTAAGATAATACGAACCGTCTTGGAATTTAACTGCAGCATCCGACTGTGACAGGAGCTTCCCGCCATAGTCGACGATCTCTCCGAGGTGCCAGACATCAACTGGTGTTTGGTTATGAATAGCAGCGGCTATCTTCTCCGGTGTATCGAGGACATAACCAGACTTGAACATTAATTTCCCTCCTCCGGGTATTGAGCCTTGAGCTCATCGATGGAATTATACTTCTCTGTTTCGAAAATAAACTTAGCCGGTGCTTTGTCTGTTCGATTTTTGATTATGTGGCCGTAAACCTTTCCTAACCTTTGGAAGACAAACATCGTTTTATCCGGCTCGTCGCGCAACGTATACTTCTCTGGCATGTAACACCTCCTACTTCTTCATAGCATATATGGAATGAAAATAAAAATGGGTAATATATGAGTCCTGGAGCGAGAATACTTTGATATGAGGTGTTAGTTATGTGCTTACATGGCGTCTATAAATGGGTGGATGTGATTAACCATAATCAAATCAACAAGAGAGTTAAGGTTGATGCGTGTATTGCGGATGAAATACAGTATCTCAATGATCAAGGAGTAGTCACACTTGGATGTTGCTGCGGGCATGGGAAGTCCGGCCAAATAGTGGAGTGGGAAAATGGGTTTGGCAAATGGAAGGGCCATGAATCTCCGCCAATCGCATTGATCAGTCAGTCCAGCGTTGCTAAGGGTAAAGAACTCGGGTACACAGCATATCCGTATTATTACGCAGATGGAGAGCACAACGATACATGGCAAATGATTTTAAAATCAGGCTGCATTACGGAAGACGACTGCCGAAACTGGCATAAAGAAAATGGGTTACCTTTCGAGAAAGGACTTAATATTATTGGAAATAGAGGGGCCGAAACCCCTCTACCCGTTTAACCTGTGTGACGTTCAGGATAACACCATTTACAACCGTTGTAACCTTGGGCGAAATAAGGCGCTGCGTTGTCGGTGTTTATACGATGAGAAGGGCTCATTTCATTGATTTTGCACCGGGGTTCAACTTTTGCAGTTTTGTGAACTTCCTTGGTGTTTGTGTTCACGATATAGGTAGCCATGATATCACCTCCTCTCACCATCAGAATTCGACGGTAAAACAGGAAATTCCTTCCTTATGTCGAAAACACATAGGCGAAGGGAGGTGCTATAATGCAGGTTAACTTCATTTATACTGGAACAGATGGTAAGAAGAACAACTCTTTCGATCTAACCAGAGAATTGAGCGATGGCGAAGTATACGCTTTACTTAATACTGAAGAAATAATGTATGCAAAAAAGAATGGAAGCAGTAGTCAAACTTCTGCAATCGTACAGATTATTGCAAAACAATTTGATGTGTATGACAATAAACCGCGGTTGAATATTATTGTAAAAGAAAAAGATGAGAATCAGAGAACGGCTAGTGCATTTTTCTCTTAACTTTTTGAAGCACCTACGGGTGCTTTTTCTTTTGATTACAATAAGCGGTTAATTTCGAATAACGTTCAATAATAACATCAAGAGCTTTACTAGCTCGAACACTTCCGGATGCTGAAAATTGTAGTTATGTATTTTTACTTTCTTCTCGAGTGCTTGCCTAAGTAATTCTATCTCTTCGGACAATAAGCTTTTGATAGTATCGATTTCATAACCACCCTAAACAAAAAAATATCTAAACTACTATAACACAGAAAAAATTATTAACATATATTGGTGAAAAATAGGGAGTGCGACTAACATCGTATCTCCCTATTTTTATGTCCAAGGAGACACACGGCCATGAATGACGATACCGAAGGAGCAGCCTTCAAGATATTCGTGGCTTGCATCGGCATGTGTTTCATCATGCTGGGCGTTCTTGGATTGCGAATGTTGGAAATAAAACAAGGTCAGGAAAATTTTCCTTAGCTGTCGGGGGTGATCAATAGAGATGGGACGCCAGAGAGATCCGAATAGAGACAAAGCAAAAGATATCTACATAGCCTCTAAAGGCGAAATCAATCTCATTGACATCGCCACGCAGCTCGGTGTCGGGGATGGAACGGTAAGAGGTTGGAAGGCAAAGGATAAGTGGGAGAACCTACTGACCGGTGAAGCGGTGGAGCAGGAACGCTCCAAGAAAAAGGACCGGAACGCTCCAAAACCAGAACAAAAAGATGAAGACGATGGCGAACAGGATGAGTTATTCCTGAATGCCGTTCTTATTGTCGTTGAAGCGCAACAAGCGTCTACATCTCTATTGCAACGGAGAATGAGAATCGGTTATACCAGTGCGGCGCGGTTGATTCATGCCATGGAGCTGCGTGGTTTTGTCAGTCCCTCTGTAGGGTCTGAACCGAGAAAGGTGCTTATAAAAGAGTTTAATCCGGGGAAACCTGCGTCCACCAAACCGAATAGAACGGAACGGAACGCTCCGAAAAAAGAAACGGAACGCTCCAATAATATGGAACGCTCCAAAAGGAAAGAGAGCCCACCAGTTGTTGAGGAAGAGCCGGAACCGGAAATACCTGATGACGAAGGATTAACGCCGAAACAGCGGATATTCGTAATGGAATATCTCCGAGATTTCAATGCAACGCGAGCGGCGATAGCAGCAGGATACAGCAAGAAGACTGCATATCAGATCGGATTCGCTCTATTGAAAAATGTTGATATTCAAAATGTGATCAAGAGGCATAGCGAGACAGCTTTGGGAGAGATCGGGATGAACGTTCAGCGCGTATTGCTGGAGTACATGAAGATCGCCTTCACCGACATTACCGATCTGCTAGACTTTGGGCAGAAGGACGAGCCGCTGTTCACCGATGAAGGTCCGGCGATGGATCCGATGACGGGTGAACAGATGACATATAAGCGCAACTTTGTCGCTTTTAAGAACAGCGACGAGGTAGATGGAACCGTGATCAGTGAGGTCAAACAAGGGAAAGACGGAGTTAGCATCAAGCTCCACGATAAGATGAAAGCCTTGGATGCCCTGACCAAATACATTGATCTCCTGCCGGATAAGCACAAACGCATGATCGAGGAAGAGAAGCTGAAGCTGGATAAAGAGCGTTTCGAATTCGAGAAGGTCAAGGCTGCCGGCGAAGGCGACCTGGACGAAGAAATTATAGATGATTGGGTCGAGGCGGTGATGGACGATGGAGAAGACGGAGGGGATGAAGAAACGATTAGCGGCATTCAAGAAGAGGATACCGGTATATCGTAAGAGTCCTAAGACATTCTTTAAGGAAATACTGCAGTTCAATCCGGATGAATGGCAGGCAGAAGTTTCGGATGACCTGGCAAACTATCACCGCGTATCGGTCAGATCCGGGCAGGGAGTCGGCAAAACTGCGTTAGAAGCGGCCATCGCATTATGGTTCCTCTGCTGTTTTCCGTTTCCTCGCGTGGTTTGTACAGCTCCTACTCGACAGCAGCTGATTGATGTACTCTGGGCTGAGATTAGTAAGTGGCAATCGAAGAGCCCGATACTTAAGCGCATCCTCAAATGGACGAAAACCAAGATATACATGCGGAAGTACGAGGAGCGGTGGTTCGCCACAGCTCGCACAGCAACAAAGCCTGAAAACATGCAAGGCTTCCACGAAGACTACATGCTGTTCATTGTCGATGAAGCATCTGGTGTTGAGGATCGCATTATGGAAGCCATCCTTGGTACGTTATCTGGTGAATACAATAAGCTATTAATGTGCGGGAACCCTACTAAAACAAGTGGGGTCTTTTTTGATTCTCACAATAAAGATCGTGAAGACTATCGGACGCACAAGGTTTCCTGTTTGAACAGCCCGAGGACGAGCAAAGAGAACATTGCCATGTTGAAACGAAAGTTCGGGGAAGGCAGCGATGTATGGCGGGTACGGGTAGAAGGTGAGTTTCCACGCGGGGAATCGGATACTTTCATCTCTCTGGAGATGGCGCTATTTGCAAAAGAGAATGTGACAGTTACTCCAAAGGGAGAAACGCTTTATCTTGGCGCCGACATAGCAAGGTTCGGAGATGATGAAACGGCGATCTATGCCCGGTTAAACGGGGTGCCGATTGATTCGCATTTTCATCACAAAGAAGGGCTGATGGTGACTGCCGGCTGGATCCTTAACATGGCCGCGAGATGCAAAGCAGCATACCCTGAAATTACTCATGTCCAAATTAGAATTGATGATGATGGGCTCGGTGGCGGTGTAACGGATAGGCTTGATGAAGTGAACGAAGAGAAGGGACTTGGATATGAGATCATCCCCGTTCACAACGGATCTGCAAGTGATGACGAATACTATGGAAACAAAGGCTCAGAACTATGGGGCCAAATCAAAGAAAGGCTTGACGAGAACATGAGCAATTATATTCTTGGCTTGCCTGGTGACTTGCAAATTCCGGACGATGATAAACTCATTACACAACTCACAACACGCAAATGGAGAATGGGAAGCAATGGAAAAATAAAATTAGAGCGTAAAGAAGACATGAAGAAGCGCGGGTTGTCCTCGCCAGACCGAGCCGACGCTTTTGTTTTGGCGTTTGCGAATGTAGAATCCGACTCTGGATTTGCATTTGGCTAAAATTACCTTTCTAATGTAAAATATTAGCGAGGTGGGCGAAAATGTTAGCGAAAATACTAAAAGATTATGAAGGAATTATTGGCGCAGTCCTTGGCGTTGCAGTCACTATGATTGTAACGTTTATCTTGAAGAAGATAGGCAAGGTTTATATAACTGTAGATGATTTTGATATTAAGAATTACCGTTTCGACTCTGGGTATCCTAAAGGTACGGTTGACTATGCCGAGGCGGAATATGTCGACATTTCTTTCGAGATTTCTTTTTTTAATAGCTCAGATGAACCTAGAGGATTCCAAGATATAAAGGTTGTGTTTTATGATTCGTATCGAAATGTGATATTCAAGAAAACTCCTCATGATATGCGCACAACAAGAAACACATCATATGGTTCAACCTCTGACGAATTGAAGATAATTAACCTACCTTCAAAAACAATGTTGCAAATTGGGGTAGAAACATATGTAAGGGAAGAACTGGTTAAAGAAATGAGTAAATGTGCCTCTATCTATTTTGAATCAAAGGATCACAAAGGACGAGTAACAAAGCACCTACTCAAGAAGAACATGATCGTTAAAAATCCGCAGTAACTCCGTAATTATCGAATGTTATTCTATACATGGATAAGAATGAGCGCTGACAGTTGTCGGCGCTTTTTTGTTTGGGGTGTTCCTATGGACGCGACAATACAGGATCTATATCGCTGTGCGAATGAACTGGCAAATAAGCATTGGGGCGTTGATTACACAGGGAAAATCGAATTGACGAACCGAAAGTGGACAAACAGGAATGGTCACTTCATTGCTCGAAGTCCGTCCACTCATGAACCCATCATCGGAATGAGCCGCAAAAGAAATGCGGAACGAACAGAGGAAGCGGTTAAGGGTACATTGCTGCATGAGTTGGTTCATTGGCGGTTGTACACTTGCGGCATTCCTCATCGAGACGTGAGTCATGAATTCATCCGAGAGTGCCTGAGAGTCGGAGCGCCGATCAGCAAGGCAGCACGAGCGCAGAGGGCGTTCGAAGATTATCAAGCAAAGGCGAGGAGGTGAATACATTTGGGTGTAAGACAATGGGTAATCAGCTGGCTTGAAGCTGGGCGAACGAAGAATGAACCGGATCGGCAGACAGACATGTATCCTTACCTCTGGTATGGACGCAACAATAATACGCCGGTTATGAAGCGAACGCCAACCAACCTGCGAACATTGAGTGAATCGCCGATACCACGCCGGGCGATCAACGTCATTAAAGAAGAGATCGCAAAATTGGAATGGTCGGTTACCGCGATCGACGAGACACAGCAAGAAAGCCTGCAAGAGGCATGCAAAACCGCTGAGAATGTGCTACGGAAGCCGAATCAAACAGACTCATTCCGGCTATGGCTGGAGCAGATTGTAGAGGATATGTTAGTCGCCAGCGCCGGCGCGAGTGAGTTGGTCAGAGCTGGCGATCCGCAGAGGCCGCTTCGCTTGTTCCCGGTAGATGCTTTCTCGATCGAGCTATATGCAAACTGGGACGGTAAACGAGATTCAAACCGATATGCTCAGAGGATAAACGGACAGTATATTGACCTGAAAGACTCCGAACTGATGTATATCCGGATGAATCCGCGAACAAATACGCCGTTCGGGCTATCTCCACTTGAAACAGTGTGGGAATCGGTGAATAGCTTCATAGCGGCGCATAAGTCGGCAGGCAAACAAGCGGGAAATAGCTTTATTCGCAAAATCCTAAACCTCGGCAAAGGTGCTCAAGATTCGCATGTAAAAGCATACCGAGCATACTGGAACAATGAGGTGCAAGGGCTCGGTCAGATGCCGATCATTGGCGGAGAAAACCCGAGTGTACTGGATCTCGGTGCAACCGACGACAAAGCTTTGTTCATCGAGTGGCAAAGGTTCCTCATCGAAGTGATCGCAGTAGCGTTCGGTATCTCTCCTAAAAAGCTGGGGCAAACGAAAGATGTAAACCGCAGCACAGCCGATAGCGAAGATGATGATACCAGCGCAACCATCCAGTCCATCGCCGACACCATCGCAGAACACATCAATAACGAGATAATCGATGGCCATTTAAAACTAGTTAGCGCGATTCAATTTAAGTTCAAGTATGCCACCTCGCTGAAGGACCAGAAGATTAAAGCGGACATTGATGCTATCTACCTGGATCGCGGCGTTGATACAATCGATGAAGTTCGGGAGAGCAAAGGCAAAAAGGCTCATAAGAACAAGCACGGTGAAGTAATCCTCATGCCAAGTAAAGCCACGGTAATTGACATCAACAAAACAAGGGAAGAGATCGATGAAGAAAAGGCGAAGGCTCAAAGCGCAGCTCCGAAAGATCCCAATGCTCCTATTGATGAAAATAATAATTGATCAACAACGAACGCCGGCAGTTAGATGACGGTGTTTTTATTTTGTCCGGAGGGGTGGTGATGAAGATCGAGCGGTTAAAAAGTCGGTTTATCTTAGATGCTCATGATTTCGCAAGTAGCGGTCGAGTTCCGGAAGTTTTGGTTACCGCTGTGAGGCTGCCAACGGGTGCGATCGAGACAATCACAAACACTCAGCAGCTGCCCGAAAAGATCGAATATATCAGCAAATCTTACGATGATGACTTTCGACTGAAGGCAAACCCGAGCGTGCAGATCGTTGGTTACATGCTCGTTTAACATTCCAATATCGGAGGGTGGTGAGAACAATGAGTATTTCGGTTGAATTGAAATTTATTGGCGATGTTGCCACGCCGGAGCACCAGGCGGCGATCAAGAAGATCATGGACGCAGCCGAGCAGACGGTTAACCAGCTACCCGGACTTGGTTATCAGGTCAAGTCAAACCGTTTCGAGGTAAAAACGTCGGCAAATTCCCGCATGATGACACAAGACGGTCTCATCAATTCGGAGCCGTTTCCTGAACCGTTTGGTTTCATGCACGAAGCGAAGATGCAGTTCGGGTTCCATCTGAACCCAGTGGTTAAGCCTGCTGAACCGGCAGACAGTTGCCCAGACAAACAGTAATCCATCAGTCATCATCTGTTGGCAAAATTCATCGCCTTTAAGGAGGTGAGAAACAAACATGCTCAGGACTTTGAAAATGAGCAATCAAACGATCCGGGTGCAACATTTCAAACTGTCGGACGCCGGAGGTCATCCGAACAAGGTACCGTTCAAGTGCGCCCTGTTTGCGGTCGACGTTCCTTCTGATGGTTCTCCGCAAGGAGCTGGAGGAAAGAAGATTCGGATTTCGTCTGCCGTATGCGACGCCAACCTTCAAACGTTTGTCGGCATGGCGCTGAACATTGATTACGTCAATGGGATGGCTGACCACGATCCGCGCTTCAAGGTCGCTGTGATCGAGAAGGCATATCGATCGATGGATGGCTTTGCATGGGTGGATGGCTACATCTACGGCAAAGACTTCCCGGATGTGGTGGCGACGATCCGTTACTATAACGGACTGGCCGCCGAATACAACTGGTCGGATTATCAATTCGGCGCTTCGCTTGAAATGGAAGCTCGGTACAAAACGCCTCGGATGATGAAAACATCCTGGACGTGATCGAATTTTGCGGAACCGGTGCGGCGATTCTTTTCGCCGAAGCCGCTGCCTATAAGACAACGAGTTTCGCGGCAAGAGACAAAAAACCTAAAGAGGAGGTCGTCGATACGATGACACCAGAACAAATTAAGGCCATGGAAGATTCCATGAAGGCACTGACGGATGGAGTAACCGCCCTGTCTACAAGCGTACAAACCGTTGTGACTGAGGTGGGCACCATCAAAACAGAGGTCGAGTCGATCAAGGCTGCGAAAGCTGACGAAACGAAAAAGACCGAGGACGACAAAGCTGTAGCCGATCTGAAAGCTGCACAAGACAAGGCAACTGCCTTGGAGAAAGAAGTGGCCGATCTGAAAGCCGCCGCTGCCGTCACTCCTCCGGAACCGGAGCGCAAGACTGTAACCGGCGCTCAGTTGCTGGCGAAGTTCGGTAAAACGTATGAAGAGAAAGATGTGAATGATCACTCTTCCTTCTGCGCCGCTGTCGACCAAATGAACCTCGATGCTCAACAGTCGATGGTTCTGAAATTGAAGCACAAAGAACTGGTGACATCTAGCCAGAAGCAGTAATCCAACATGGGTTACTGCTTCTTATATGCAACAAAACTCACTTAAAACAATAAAGGACGGTGTTCCAATCAATGAGCCGAGTTGGACAAACGCAATGGATCGATATCGCGGGCGCTTCGCAAATTATTGCCCCGGGCGCACTCATCACCGATGACTTTCAAAAGGAAATCACCGACGCCTTGCGCCGGAATTCTGTGCTGGATGCACGTATCAGTTACGTGCCGGCAACGGGTGACTTCTCCACGTACTACGAACAAACAGAATTGAACGGCGGAGAGTTCGTAGATCCGCGTGCCCCTTCTGCGGCTGCATCACAGAATGCTCGTGTGCCCCGTACATTCAAAATGAAGGCGCTGACCAATCAGGTGAACTTCGGTCACTATGATTTGGAGTTGGCAAAGCAGCAAAACAACTTCCCTGAGCTGAAAGCGAAGGACCTGAACGACATGATCAACGGCATCACGTTGACTCATGGTAAGGCATTGTGGAGAGGAAACGATACGAACCTTTCTGCTCCTACGACGCTTCAGTATCGCGGTTTGTGCAAGCAGATCACAAACACGTTTACCGTAGCTGATGCTTCGTCCATCGTCGCAGCAATCCGTGCCCAAGTGGCTGCTATGGTTGCCAGTGAGAAGTTCGAACTGTTGCCGACCGCAATCTATATCGATCCGATCGGTCATTACTACATGGAGGAAGAAGAGCGTGTAGCTGCGAACAACAACACGCAAATCTCAAGCCTCTCGAAAACGACCATTGCAGGTATCGAAGTCAGGGCGATCATGACGGCTGCCGGTCTCATTCCGATTATTCCTGAGCCTTTCATGGAATCGACGGTTAACGGCGCAGATGCAACGAAAACGGATTATGGCATTGCAATCGTGACCGAGCCAATGATCGAATATCACTATGTCGGTCGTAAAGATGCATTCGTGTTCGAACTTGGTACCACAAGCGATCTGCAAATGAAATTCATCGGTGCTAAGTATGGTGCGCCAGTGGCGAAAGGCGCTTCCTATGCGCATGCATACGGCAAGATCACTCGTCCAACGCTTGCGAAAATCGGTTAATCAATAATTGAGATGTTGAGGCGGCCATAACGGTCGCCTTTTAACGTCTGTTAACCAAAGGAGGTAAAACCATTGGCAAAGTCAGTGCTTGAAAAGTTAATTGTGGCGATTGCTGCGGCAGTGGCCTTAAGGGACGGTGCGGTTATCGGTGATGAAGAAGGACAGTATCCGCAAGCAAATGTTGATTCTCTATCGTCCTCCATCGAAGCAGCGCAGGTCGTAGTTGACTCGGAATCCTCAGGTCCCGAGCAACATGAGGCGGCGCTTAAATCAGTGAATGCCGCAGTCAAAATGTTCGAAGCTTCGGTCGTGAAAGCAGCCGATTCAGTCGTCAACGTTTCGTTGAAAGGCGTCAAACTCAAAGGCTGGGAAGATGGTGTTGAGAGAAACCACTCAATCCATCTAAAAAGCGGCCGCATTGTTAACTTCAAGAACGGCGAGGCGGAACTGCCGCCCGATCTGGCCGATGAGCTGGAGAATGCCGGTTATATTGAATGACCCGGTATTTAACGCTTGATGATGGAGATAAACCTTATTTCCCATCAGGCGTAATAGCGAGCGACAACCTGATTCTCCGAGCTTCAGCGATCATCGAAGGTCACTGTAAGCGAGACATCACTGTGAAATCCTATACCGAGCGTGTACCGCTGACAGAGATGCAGCGAGGGCATTTGTCTTATTACCCGGTAGTAGAAGTCACAGCTTTGAAAGGTCGTCCGAAATACGGAATAACTGGAGATAACTTCTTCGGGCCGCCAACATTTACAGCGATTTCTGACCTTAACACGGTAGACGTGGACAAGGAGATCGGAGCGTTAACTTGCGGGTATTCTCCATTCGGAGCTCCGTACGACGCGCTTGAAGTCACCTATACGAGTGGATGGAATCCAATTCCAGACAAAGTGAAGGTAGCATGTGGTTTACTGGTAGCTGCTCTGGCCAGTAATCACAATTCCAACGTGAAGTCTAAGAAGGACTTCGATTTCTCCATTGAATACTTCGGTAACAACCTCGTGACGCCGGAGATCGCGGATCTGTTGTCCGAATACGTCAATCGACCAATGAGGTGAGGATATGTTTAACGAGTTCTCTCACCGACATACCGATTGCTTAGTGGATGGTGCAGCTGACAAGGTCATCCTCTCTCGTGATAGTCGGGCAACATCCATTACCTCCAGAGAGTTCCTGTTCAATGGTGTCTTTGCACCGAATTCGAATGTGCGTCCTGGATCTCGCGTTATAACCTCTGAGACATTCTTTGTTCAAACGGTGCGGCCGACGACGGAATCTGATAAATCCTGCACATTGATCAAGACGAATGCATCAGTCGAAGTGCAGCGCTATGCCCAAACGTACGACGAGAACGATAACCCAACCGGAGAATCGTTTACAGCTGTTCAGTCGAATGTGAAGGCGTACGCTCAGTACGTGACAGCGAGGCTTCGGCAGGAGGATATCGGATTGCTCCCAAGCACCGCCTATATCCTCATCCTGCAATCAAACACGGACGTTAAACGTCCACAAGACCAGTTACTGCTGAAACCGGACCGCATCATTCTCAACGGACGATCGTACCAGGTCGATGTTGTCGATGATGTGAAGTACCCCGGCCTGCTGCAGGTTCAGTTGTCAGAGGATACCCGATGATTACCGAAGTGCTGTCCGGATATGACACAGCGAAAGCGACTGCTGCGCTCGAGAGGGCGTTGGAAACGGAAATCCGAGGATTGACGGCGCTTGTGTTGCAAACGGCTAAGTCGAATATCCGTTATTACCCTGAGGTCAGGAATCATTTAAATGCGCAGCTGTTCGTTGTTGCAAATAAGATGATCTGCGGCGAGGTTATGGCGGATTACTGGCAAGCGTGGCTCGAGCAGTTCGGTAAGGGATCGCTAATGGCCGGTACAAACGAGAATCCGGGGCTTGTGAAGTATTTCAACTCGGATTCTTGGAACCGCCTGCGCTCTCGTAGCAGCCGTGTCGTGCTCGGTCGACCAAAGGGAAACTACCGCAGCATTGATGGAAAGATTCGGCGTTCTGGAGGCGGATATGCCGGCGTGGATCTGGAGGAGCTGGCCGAGCGTGGCGACATTGATCCGAAGTTCGGGCCTACGCCGCCGACGTTCTTCCTACGGGTAGCTTTACAGTCGAATCGAAACCGGATCCTGCAGGGCATTGCGAGTGTGATCGAGGAGTTTCCATACCACAAATACTTCACGGCGAGGTGATGAGGATTGAGCTTAAAACTAATTGACGCTATCTACAACACGTTGAAAGCTGATGCTGAGTTTATGGCGCTATTGGGACTCACGCCTACATCTCCTTCTGCGAGTATTACAGTCAAAATGGTTAAGGGTATGGAGCCTGAGCAAGCAATTAGCGGCAACACAGTACCCATGCTGCTGATGTACGTTAAGCCAGGACGATTCGGCAGCAATCCGCTCGTGTTCGAGGGGAAGTTCTGTTTAGACTTCTATGGCAAGTCATCGTACCAAGCAAAGCAGATGGCCGAGAGAGCGTTTAAACTCTTCCACGACAAGCGGATCAGAGATACGAACTTTGGCTCATTCCTCTGTGTCTTAGCCTACGAAGATGACTTCGCCACTGGCATTACCGGTGTTAAAGGGTATGAATCCATCTACGATGTCGATTACCTGAGAACGAATTGAGGTGAGAACATGAAGCCAAATGATAAATCTGATGCGCCCGAGCAATCGGAAGAGTTCGAAAAGCTAGTCGTCGAGAAGAAGCAACTCTGGGCAAAGGTGAAGGATAAGCCGGATTTCCGCGAAACCGAGCAATACCGGAGAATTGAAGAAATTGATACGCGTCTATGGGAACTGGTCAAATCATAAGGCCAGTTCTTTTTCATTTCAAAGGAGGTAAACACATCTATGAATCCATTGGTTTTTGATGGCGTAGGTACGCTCTGGGCGCACGACTTGCAAGGGAACCTGAAGTTCATTGACGAAAAAATTAACAAAGTAACGTTCCAAGCGCAGCTCGACTGGCAGAAAGTTATGGGCGGTGACTCCGGTTACGCGTTCCACTACACTGCTCAGGATCTGGCCGACAAAGTGAGCATCGAAGTACCTCGGTTCTCTCCAGCGCTTGCAGAACTGTCGCAAGGTGCTGAGACGGTCGAAGGTGCAGTGAAATTCGACGAATCGGAAGAAGGCATTCTTGATCCGGTGAATGGCTACACCGTAAAAGCTCCGACAACCTTTGGCGGCACATTCGTTGAAACCAGCGATGAGGTTTACCTGAAGGATGCAAACGGCAAACTGACGAAACTGGAACGGGCAGCAGCCGCACCGACAGCCGCACAATATGCAATTACTGTCGCCGGCAAGATCACATCCGAAGCTTCAAACAACAACAAGAACATCATCGTGATCTTCAAGTGGAGCAAGACGAACGGCACGAGAACCGGCCTTTCCGGTACCCGCCGTCCGAAGCCATTTAAGCTGGTTCACCGGTTCAAATTGCTGGACGATAAGTCGGGCCAAGAGGTTCCTTGCCAACTTACAATCTGGAAGGCTCTCGGCGGTGGTACATTGGATATCTCGCAAGAGCGTAAAAAACCGAACGTGAACAACATGAGCGTTGAAATCATGGAGCCTGGCATTACCGCTGACAATCCGAATGGATACGCAGCTGAACTGATTTTCGGTATCTAAAAATCACGTCTAAATCCCCTGCCTTAATTGGTGGGGGATTTTTATTCCAAGGAGGAAATGAACGTGGATCTAACACTTGATCAATCGCTGAACATCGGCCCGGAAGTAACGTTGGCCGAAGGGCTTACAAAGCATGTGAAAATTGGCAGCGTTAAAGTGATCCGTGAAGTACGGCAAAAAATGAAAGATATCCCTTACCGGTTCGCCTTCTGTGTTGGCCGCGAAAAACGAAAGCTTGGCGATGAAGAAGTGGACTTCCCGGCCATCGAAGCGAGTTACCGAGAAGCTTTTGGTATGGTACTCGTTGAAGGGCTTACTGACGAAGAATACGAAAACGCGAACGTCCAGGAGTTGGATACGCTCCTCGATCGATTTCTATATTGAATCAATCCCGCCGGACGACGAAGATCCAGACGAAGACGAAGTAGACTCGGATGGCGGAGCTACAAACCAAGGTGCCGATTTTATGAAGCTGTGGGCGACTGCAGTTCTTTGTGGCATCTCTGATAGCGAATGGCACAACATGACCATCCCGAAGATCCGGGCTTTAAACAGAGCTCGGAGAGAACGGGAGGAGCTGGATATTATTATGCATGGCGGAGAGATCAAGAAAAAGCCCAAAAAGGCCGTTTATCTGTCAGATCTAGGTTTCTTTCCAAAACAATAGACGCGCCACAACTATGTGTTGGGCGCGTCTTTTTTTGGTTATAGCCGCCCCTGACTTCTCCTTCTAAAAAGATTTAGGGTTTTGTTGTTTACTTATTCTTCATGTTTAATCACGTGACCAAGAGTAAACTGAAATCTTGATATATGCGCTTCCTTCACATCGCCGTTCATCTGCAAGGATACACTCGGCAGTCTTACCCGAGTCTCGCTAGTTTCTGCTTCATGATGAACTTCCATCGGCATATCCATTCGAATATCCTTTATCTGCAAGTGAGTTTTCGAATCCCCGGCTTCATGAAGTTTATCTTGGGCAGTTTGAATCGAGCGGGCAAGCCCTTGTAGTAAATCATCCAAAGTCATCCAACCATTCTCCAATGAAAACATGTCTTTACGAGATCCATAGGATGTCATAAGGGCCACTCCTAATAATACGTCTAATTGTAAATTATTAACCGCCTTGTGCTGTTTGAGCAAGCGAGGCGCTAGGCACAATCGTGCATTTCACTTCTAGTCCCCAATGCTCCTTATAATCAATGGTTAGTTTATCTTTGAGGGTCAATCTCGAAATGTTGAGACCAACATCTAATTGGTTGTTTATGGTAATATCCGTTGCCAAATTGGCTGTAAAAGTATATTCGCGAATGGTCATTGGATCTTCACCGTCACTCATCAGTTTCTGTGCAACCTTAGCGGCTCCTGCAAATGCAACAATTGCTCCTGATAACTGCAACTCTTGACCTGGCATGATTGTCCATCCCCTTAACTTATAAAATTGATCATGACAATTGTCAAAAGATCAATGCGAATCCTGAATAGTGTAATATAATACTAGTGCTTTACCGTCGACTTCGGACTCCTGAGGAAATTTAGATGATAAAGATCTAGCTGCTGAGCGTGAAGATTTATCAGCGTAGATAAATCCTATCTTTGAAATGTCAGCAATTGTTTCCTTTACTTGTTTTAACGCATCCCAAGCCTTTACAGGTACTACCAACATGGCGGTAGCTGAATGGGTCGACTTAAGAGAGCGTTTCACTTCAGTCCCCTTGGTAATATCCCTCATGAATTCAACAACAGCGACATCAGTTTTACTCATCTTTAAAACCTTTAATTCAACCCATGTTTTCGTATCTGGAGCGTTCAACGGAACAAAGGTGAAATCCGCGCGTAATGTTGATTGATCGTAAGTCACCTCACGATCAAAAACAATATTATTATTATTCTCATGCAGTTTCAGGAATATTTCGCACTGCATCCATACTTCCCATCCGCCGTTGATGTTTGTAGCTAGGTTCACCACCTTATCGTATTGTTTTTGAACTACGTTACCTACAGCCAGAGCAAAATCATTAATCCTCATGTTCCACAGCCTCCATTAAGCTTTTTGCACACTTTAAAATTGTATTGGTCACGCGGTTTTTTATTCCATCTTGCGCCATAAATGGAACCGATTGGGATAATTTTAAAGTTGTTGTATTGGCTAGAAAATCCGAAGTAAACACGCAGATAAATAGATTTACAATAAAGCTAGATAAATATCGGAAATTACAGGGGCTCACGCGGCCTCTTTTTATTTTGCCTGAAAACGAGGTGAGGAAAATTTTCCTGACCTGATCAAAGGGGTGAATTATTTTGGCAGACGAGCAAAACAAAGACGTAGTTGGCGCGAGAATTAACCTCGATACATCGAAGATCCTGCCGGCATTCCGTGTTATCGATGAGGGAGCCAAACAGAACGCTGAATCTTTCAAAGGACTTAACGCTGAGCTCGCAGTAACTGCAAAAAGTTATGAGACGATGGGCAAAGCCGCTGACAAGCTGACATTAACTGCGGATGAACGTCGGAAGAAGATACTTGAAGAGTCGAAAGCACTTGTCGCATCCCGGACCGCGCAGGCTGAGTTGTATAAGGCGAAGACACAGCAGTTGGATCTGACGAATCAGGTTGTGGATTCCAAACTTAAATCACAGCAAGCGATTCAAAAGAAACGGCAGGATGCAATCCAGCAGCAGGAAAAAGAACATCAACAACGGATGGCGACTCTGACACAAAAGACCGCCGCTGCCAGCTCGCAGGAAAACCTTGCGCAAGCTAAGATCGATCGCCAGTTCCAGTTGATGCGAAACGGTAACATTAAGCTGGAGATGGAACAACAACGGCACGCAGCGCAGATGGAGCGCATGTCGAGACAAAGCGCCATGCCCCTGGATTTCGATGGATCTCAAAGCCATTCGTTCCTGGATAAAGTAAAGAGCGCCGCACTTCACGCTACAGTGTTTCATGGCGTATACACTGCCATTAACGAGGCGCAGGAAGCTTTAAAGGTTGGTCTTGTAGACATCGAGGCTAACATGGCCGGCTATGTTCAGACCAATGAGAACTATTTCGTTTCGTGGAATAAAGGCCATACTGAAATGGTTATGAACACTGAGCGCTTACATGCGGAGACAACGAAATTCATTCACACAGCCCATGATCTTGGAGCCGAGATCACCGACGTAACTGAATCCGCTCGTTTATGGGGCCGGATGTATAAAGACGTTGGCATCGTACAAGAAATGGTACGCGCTTCAACAAAGCTTTCAACGGTTGATCTGGTAGAGTTGGAAGATGCAACAAAGGGGATGGAATCTGTTTTCGCTCAATATGGCGTGCAGATTCATAATGTTAACGATGCGATGGTAATGGGTAATCGCGTCCTGGATAGCTGGTCGAAAGTCGCGCACGACACCATGGCGCCTGCCAAGGATCTTGCGGCTGCATTCGAACGGACAGGTAAAATCGCCGACGAGACAGGCGTATCTTTCGACTTCATGAACGGTTTGATTTCTGCCGGCGTTCGGAATACCGCGCTCGGCGGCGCGAACCTTGGGAACATGTGGAAGACGGTTTTCGGTACGATCCGGACGGACAAAGCAGTCAGTGAGATCGAGAGGTTGGGCGTCGCTACAAAAGAGGTTGTAAACGGCACGGAGCAGTGGAGAAAAGCAGAGGATATTTTGCTTGACCTGTCCGTTAAAGTGACCGATAAAAACTACGACCTGACACAGTCATATGCCGACATCTCACGCGGTGTCTATCAATATGCGAAACTTGCAGCTTCACTGAATGCCGGAGACATCCTGCTCGGCACGGCGGCGTCTATCGGTTCTACCGGCAGCACCATGGAATATCTCAAAGTCCAAATGGACACGATCCAGCGCAAGGCGGCACAAACCAAGGCATCTCTACTCGAAATATTCAATCAAGCAGGAGATGACGGACTTCGTTCGGCAATTAAAGATGCTCTGGACATTTTGGACCAACTGCTCATCGGCTTCACAAAAGTTCCAAAAGAGATTTTCACACTTTCAGCGAGCATCGCAGGATTGATTGTTCTTTATAAAAACGTTGTACAGCCGCTCGTTATGTGGAAGACGGCACAGGAAGCACTCACAGTCGCGATGCGGATTAACACTGTTGTCACGAATGCCGAGACCATTGCCATGACTGCTCAGGCAGCGGCCGCAAGAAATGCGGCGATGATGACGGCTCTAGCGACAGGAGGAATTACCCTTCTAACTGGGGCGATTGCAGCCTCACTTCTTTATATGGGATCATCCGAAAAAGCTCACCGTGACCACATTCAAGCTCTAAAGGATGAGGATTCTGCTGCACAGCAGATGATCAGCCAGTATCAAAGGCAGCAAGAGCTTATACCTAAACTGGCTAATGCGCATAACTCATTGCAGGGTATGCTCGAAAAAGGCACTCTATCGGCGGACAAAGAAGCGAAGGTCAAAAAGCAACTAGACGATATCTCAAAAGCGCTAACTATTACCCTCGGTGAAGAAGGAGCAGCACACCTGCAGGCGGCTAACTACACCGACGAGGCAGTAAAGAAACAAATCGCCGTTCTTGATGAGTTAATCGCTAAACAGAATGAAGCAAGAAAAAATGTGCTCCTGGACCAGAGAAAAGAAATAGAGGATCAGCAGAAACAGAAACTGAAAGAATTGGAGGCTGCTAAGGATGAACTGTTAGGTGCGCAAATAACATCCGGAATAACTGCAGGTGAAGTCGGCGTACAAATGACTGCCCAACTGGAGAAGGCGCAGCAGAAGGTCCAAGACCTCACTACGGATAACAACAAATTAACCGATGCACTTGCCGGCGTTAATGTGCAACTCGGAGAGATGGAAGTCGAGAAGGTAGATCAGTTAGCGGGGTCGTCAAAAAAATCGGCAGAAGCGGCGCAAGATGCTGCTGATCAACTAAAGGATCTACAGACTCAACTTAAAGATGCTGAGTCTGCTATAGCCGATCTTAACCAAGTCTCTTTAGACATGGCAGCCGGCCATTCTCTTAATGCTCAGAAGGTCGCTCAACTGATCCATGACTATCCGCAGTTAGCTAGTCAGATTCATAAAACCAAGGACGGTTGGGTCGTTGAAAAAGGCGCGGTCAACGACATCAAGAATGCAAAGATTGAGTTGGCTGTAAAGTCCGCTCAGGCTCAGTCCTCTATGACCAGCGATGCTTTCAAAGGCATGGAAGATCGGATCGGCGCTTATGATATCGAGATCCAGAAAATCATGGATTTGAAATCAGCAATGATAGAGGCTGAGAAGGTTCCAACCGTCGTTCCTCCTTATCTCCGAAACATGGGTGATGCACCTGATGCATTAGGGGGTAGGCTGGCAGAGGATGACGCACTACGCGCAGCCATCATAGCTGCAGGTGAAGCTAGAGAGAAAACAAAAAAAAGCGCTCGAGGGTCTCTACAAAGATGATACTTACGGAGCTAATGTGCCAAATGGTTCCAAATCAGGCGGATCAAGTTCAAAGGATGATCCTCAGCAAAAGGCGTTTGAAGCATTCCATAAGCGTATTGAACACCTGAAGGCTATAGGCAAACTGACCACAGAGCAAGAGCTAAAGGAATGGCAAAGCGTTCAAGGTAAATTCTCTAAAAGCCTGGAGTTAAGGTGGCAGGTTGAAGAGAAAATCTACGACTTGCAAAACAAACTGCTTGAGGACAAGCAGAGGAAAGATCAAGAAGCTTTCTCGCAATCGGAAAAGTGGATCTCCCACAAGAAAGCCATGGGCGAATTGTCTGCCGCTGAAGAACTGGCAGCTTGGGAGCGCGTCCAGGCTCGTTACCGAGTCGGGACAGAGGAAAGAATGCGCGCCGACGAACAAGTACACACCGCTAAAATGGCACTCATTGAGGAAGAGAAAAGCGGCATAGAGGACCTCATTTCAGTTCAAACCGATGCCATTGAGAAGCTTCGAAAAGACGCTATCAAAAAGATCGAGAACGAACGCGATGCCTACGTTGAAGCTCAGGACGCTAAAATTCGTGCGATCGACGAGCTCATTCAAAAAGAGCAAGAGGCGAATGAAGACGACGATTACGAGGCACAGCTAGCCAAGAAACGTGCTCGCCTCCAACTACTCGAATCCGCTGTTGGTCCAGAGGGTATCAAGGAACGACGTCATCTAAAAGAAGAAATCGAGAAGATGGAGCTCGAGCATCAACGCGTTCTCCGTAAGCGGTCTCTCGAATCCGACAAGAAAGGGTTGGAGGACGAGAAAACTGAAAAGCTAAAAGCCTTTGAACAAGATATTACGGATGCGGAAAATCATTTTGATGATCTGCTGGAAGCCTTTAAAGATTACAAAGGTGATATCGAAGGGGAAGCTGAACTGTTAAAAAATCTCCAAATCCTTAAGGAATCGGAGAAAAATGCAGAGATACTTAGGCTGCTTGACGCCTTTATTACAGAGTATCAGTCAAAAATGAGTAAAATAAGCGACTTGTCTTTGACTCCGGAGCAAAAAGATCTCGAAGAATACAATGGCAATAAGGATCTGTGGAATGCGGCAAAGGCCAAAGGCGACAAGCAGGAAATGGCCAGGATAGAGGCTCGGAATAAAGAGATTCGCGATCAATACGGCATTAAGCAAGACACCGGTAAGCTGCAACATTTCGCTGATGGTGGAGTGGTAAAAGGCCCGAGCTTAGGGCAAACGGTTCCGGTTATGGCTGAAGTAGGGGAGATGTATCTAAATCCTTCACAGCAGTCGAATCTATTCAAACTGCTTAATTTCAGAATGCCGCAACTGAGAGTTTCCAAGCCTGATTTCGCCATGGCTTCCGGATCTAATCAAACCATTGTGAACAAGCACTACTGGGAGATATCTTCCGGAGACACCATTCTCACAGATAATGCAGACGTTCGAACCTACTGGAATGAGCGAGATAGTATGGTGCGCAGAATTCAATCCCGAACGGGGGCGAAGCAAAGATGATCGAAGCATGGATTGACGGCGTTTCGTTCTCGTCGCTTGGGATCGGAATTAAGAAGCGAGATATCGACCTCTTGCCAGAAACACGAGATTACACGGCGCAGATCGCCGGCCAGGACGGAGAGATGGACTTTGGTTCGGAGTACGGTTCGCGAGTGATTAATCACGAATGCATCTTGATGGCGGATGATCCGACAATGGATTACCAAGCTAAGGCTAGGCAATTGTCTCGGGTGTTCGATGCCAAAAAGGGTGAGAGGATCATCACCTATAGCGACATTCCCGGCAAACGATATCGCATGCGTTATGCGGGAAGCCTCCCGATTGAAAAGATCATTTTCGATGGGATGTTCACACTGCCTATGAAAATGTACGACCCGTTTCCGGAAGCTGCGGATGAACAATTAATTGAAACAACCATCACTGATTCACCTGAAAAGATAGTTATCCAGTCGGACGGCGACTTAAACGCCAGTCCGACTTTTGTTTTAACGAATAAAGGCGATCAAGCGGTCAATGGATTCAAAATTCAAAACGAATACCAACTTGAATAGGAGTGTGACAAACAATGAATATCAGTAATTTTTTGGCCACTGCATTGTTAAACCAAGTCTTCCGGAATATCGACTATGCAAGACCAAACACCGTATTTCTTGCACTATACACATCCGATCCCACAGTTGTGGATACAGGCGCTGAAGTCGAGGGTGGTGCTTATGCCCGACAGCCCATTACCTTTAGTGCGCCATCCGTAGCAAACGGCAAAGAGACAATTCGAAACAACGCCGAAATTGTGTTTCCTATTGCCAGCGCAGACTGGGGAACTGTAACACACTTAGGCATTAGAGATGCTGCCAATGGTGGGAATCTACTCTACTTCGGACCATGGACAGCTGCAAGAACTATTCTTTCCGGCGACCGACCTCGCGTACTTCTGGACTCACTTACCCTGACCTTGAGCTAAGGAGGCTAATAAATGCAACAAACAATGTATGCAGGGCTGGCAAACAGCCCTCAGACGGAGATATCTGCCGGTATTGACGCCGTTCAGAATACAGTCCCACTTCTGGTCTCCTCCCGGGTTCCGGATGCTCCGAACCTGGTCACCATCGGAACGGATGAAACAGCGGAGACTATACTTTATACCGGAAAGGCCGGGAATACTCTCACCGGTGTGATGAGGGGGGTTGAAGGCGCGGCTATAGCATGGGGAGTAGGCTCTAAAGTGGCACGTAACTTTACAGCTAAGGATTATGAATCTCTTCGACAGAACATTGCTGACCACGAAAATAGAATTTCTGATGCAGAAAATGATAAATCGCCGAATGAATCTCCAGAGTTTACAGGTACGCCTACAGCACCGACAGCCGCAGTTGGAACTAACTCAACACAAATAGCTACAACAGAATTTGTACAGAACACGTACACAGCTTCCGATGTACTAGCAAAGCTATAACGGTAGATGGTAGTGGTAGCGGTGTAGATGCCGATTCTATTGATGGGAAACATGTTGAAGAAATATCGGGATTTGCAACAAATGAATCAACGGGAATAAAGTATACGCTACATGTTGATGATCAAGGACTGTATTTGAAGGAGGTTTAATATATGGCTAGTGGAGATATTTTAAGGCTCGGGGTCGGGGATGATTATATTTCTTTCCCGAGTAAAGTAGCGGGTTATATGCCCGTCGCACCGGGAGCAAACGCGGAGTTTGGTTGGACAACAGACGGAACACGGTTTATCTATTATGCAGATAAGAACGAAGGCGTCAATTCTTTCCGCAGATATGACGTAACAAACCCAAATGCGGGTTGGGTTACGTTGGCACCGTTGCCGGCGGTTGGCGCATATGGCCTTGCTCTAAAGTATGCTGACGGATTTATATATTACGTTGGAGCGAGCAATCAAGGGTTTTATCGTTACGAAATTGCCGCGAATACGTGGAGCGCAGCGCTTGCTAATTTACTAGTGGCACAAAACAACGGTTGTAATTTATTGTGGGATGGGTCGGATACTATTTACGCATGGTTGACAGGGACATCTTTTACTAAGTACAGCATTTCCGGTAACGTTTGGACCGCTTTACAAGGTCCGACGCCGAGCGTCAGCGGCGGTGCAAATATGGTATATGACGGAGACGACACAATTTATTACCAATCCGGAGGTTCGGCATCTAACCCGGTATATGCGTACTCCATTTCCCGTAACGTTCACAGCGCTATGCCCGGTAGCACTAGCGGAGTAGGCTCAGTGTATTTTCCGGGCGGCAGGTACATTTATAGATTATCCACACCGGGCGCGTCAGACGTACTTGTAATAGATAGATATACCGGAACCGTAAATACTGCGTATAACGTAACAATTGGAATGGCAAACAATTACGTCACAAGGGTGCTCTGTATGCAAGACGGGTCAGTTTATACAAAGTTGGCGGCCGGTACCGGTTTCTTTAAGAATAATAAAGCATTTAAGCCGACGCCAAAATCATTGATTCTAAGCTAAAGGAGGGATAATAAATGAACGTTGATGTTTATTCGGTTGGTGACGGTTGGGGGTATTCTATACATTCGGAAACGGACAATGTTCATATTGTCCAAGAGTTCAACCCATATAGACGCGGGTTTGTGTCTATGACGAAAGAGGAAGCTCAATATTTCGCCGATTGCATAGCAGCGGGCACGGAAATCGTTTACGAAGGCGATCCTCCGTATATGGGGATGAGTTTAGATGAGGCCAAGCAAGATAAAGTTAAAGAGCTTGCTGCTGAAAGAGACAAGCATCTATATGCTGGGTTCTCATCGAATGCTACTGGAATAACCTTATACTTTGGTTTTGATCCCATCGACCAAGCGTACCTTCAAGAAAAGGCATTACTATTGGTTATTGACCCCACTGTGGATGCAATAGATTGGAAGACCAGCCAGGGTTTTGTGACACTGACACGCAGCCAGTTCCTTCAAGTCATCAAAGACGGCGGAACACATAAAGAAGGACTGGTAAGGCAGCTCATGTATCTTGAAGCTCAAGTTATGAATTGCACTACCATCGAAGAAGTTGCCGCCTTAGCTTGGTGATTGCTATGAAAATCGGGGATATCATTTTCGTTCGGTCGTCGTCGCCGTTTAGCTGGTTAATCAGGTGGCTCACTCGATCCGAATACAGTCATTGCGCTATCTATCTAACCGAGAAAAAAATCATCGAAGCGGACGCGCTGAAGCGAGTGAAGATCAGCAAGAATCGCTATCATGATTGCCCCAGTGTGGATTTGTGCTTGAACGACAATGAGAAGGTAAGGCTGGTGGAATATCTTATAAACCAAATCGGCAAGCCCTACGATTACAAGCAAATCGCGGGGCTTTTTCTTCGCCTAATTGGCCTTAGCAAAAAACAGAATCTATGGGACTCGGTCAATTCTGTCATCTGTTCGGAGCTTATCGACCGGGGTTACGGGTCGATAGGCCGCGATTTGTTGCCGGACCGGTTAGATGGTGATTGTACGCCAGCGGATCTCGCCAATGCACTTCTTGGAAGAGAAGCTGTATGCAAGTGCGCCTAAAAGCACTCCGCAAACGCGGAGCTATGTATAACACTCTCCCGCAGAGGCGGTGAAATAAATGTTTAACCAAAGTTCTGCATTTAATCGTGCGCCGTTCAATAGACCGTTTTCTGTTGAAATTTTGCTATCCGTAACATTAGATGGACAAGGAACTGCGGCGGCATCTCTTAACCGTGACACAGTTATGGCCTCAGAACTGACTGGAATAGCTGAAGTAATAGGGGACCTGATACAAGGTGTCCTGTTCGCGGCCCAAGTTGACGGCATCGGCTCTGTCAGTGGAGAGCTGCTACGCGAGCGAATCCTGTCCGCAGCTCTTGATGCGGGTGGCACGTTATTAGCTAATATGAGCAGGTTTCATGTTGAGGAAATACAAATTAGTTCACCCATTGTGCCGGGTGATAAAGTGGTGATCGATGCTAAGAAACTTCGCGCTTCAAAGAATGGTGAGCCTGTCGGATACACCGGAGATTTCTTCGACATACACCCTGGCCAGAATGAGCTAACCATAACGGACCAATCATCCGGGAGGACAATTCAAATTCGAGTAACACATCGTGACAAATACCTGTATTGAGGGTGGTCGACATGAAACGCCTTCTGTTATATGACAAAAACATGAACCAGCTAGGCGCAGCTGCTGACGCAACGGACATAGAGAGGCAACGCCGAGTGAATTCGGACTATACTCTATCGTTCGTTGTGCCGATGTCTAGCGATGACTATAACATCGCGCAGATCAAGGGCCATGTAAAGGATGACCGTAGCCAGTATTACGTCATCAATGACCGATCTCGCAAACGTGAAGGCGTAAAGCGAATGGTCCAGTTCGACTGCATGCACGTCATGTTCAAACTGGCAGATTTCAAATTTCCCTACGCTTCATACATTGAAGAGGCTTTCGGAGTAAACATCGCTACACTACTTAATTCGATCTCAGCTGCCACGAATGGGAAGTTCTCATTCTCCGTCGATGACAAATTCGACCTGCAGGATATCAAAGATTTTGGACGCGGCAATTGCCTCCAAGCTCTCAATTATGTAGTTGAGAAGTATGGCTGTGAAGTAGAGCCTGACAACTTTGTAATCCATCTGAAGAAGCAAATCGGAATGGATCGGGGATTCCAGGCGAGGATCCGGAAGAACATTATTAATGTAAATTTCAAAGACAGCTCCCGTGCGCTGGTTACTCGCATGTTTAGCCAAATGAAAGATGGGCTTACATTCATCGGGTTGAACGCTTCCAATTTAACACAGGAAGAATACGACCTGCTGAATGCTGTTCCGGGAGCAATCGTCGGCGGAATCATCAAGGTCAACTATCTTATTTCGCCATATGCGGGATATTGGTCTAATACGACGAATTCCTACTACGACGGTGAGATCATTAACCAAGAGATCGAAGATCCACTGGAGCTGCTTAAATCAACGAGAAAAGCATTGCGTGAACAAGAGGTGCCGGCGATCGAGGTGCCGTTAAATGTGGCCGACCTTCATAAGATTGATCGCGAGGAACCAGAGATATTCCTTGGCGACACCATCCGTATGTTTGACAGCGAAATGCAGATCAACGACATCTCGGCTCGGGTTATGGAAATCAAAGAATACCCCTACGATCCAGGGAAGCAGCCTGACATCACGCTAGCTAACTACTTTTTGCGGGACTATGATGACATCATTGCTGACTTGGACAAGGCTAAACAGATCGTCACGGACATCATAAGCGGCGGAAAAGTCAGAACCTCCGCGTTTGAAAACTTTGCAGCTCAAGCTGTTCACGATATCAATAACTCTAAATCTGAAGTTATCTACGATCCGCGAGGAATTGTACTACAGAGCAAGGTAGACCCAAATGATCAGGTCGTCTTATCTTCTGCCGGACTCTATATTACATTGGATGGCGGACAAACGGCAGAAGCAGCATTGACAGCTGCAGGACTTGTTGCCGAGAAAGTTGTTGGCGTACTGGGTAACTTCATCACCATCGAAATAGGCTCCGGAAGTAATGTGTTCAAATCCGATCAGCAAGGTATCTACCTGGGCAATCAAAGCTTCGGGAGTGCTCCGTTTAGAGTGAATATGGCCGGCGAACTGGTGGCCACTGAAGCTGATATCACAGGCATGATTCACGCTACTGGCGGATCGTTCTCTGGCGACATTACGGCCTATGGAACAATTACCGGTGGCACATTGATTGGAGCCACCATTAAAACCGCAAATGGTGGCACACGGGTTGAGTTGTCGAGTTCAGGTAATCTGGTCGGCGCTTACCTGGACAACAGTAATTACAATATTATCGTGCCTAACTACAACGGATCACCAGCCTATGTGTTAGTTGTTGGAGGCGGACAGAAAGGTTCCCTTTCAGCCTCCGGGAATGGAGTTACACTGTTCAGTCTTGGCACCGCATTTATATCAGCTTCCTCAGATATAGAACTAAACGCAAACGGGAATGTTGTTGTGCCAAATTGGAGTAGGGTTTATGGAGCGGGGAACATACAAAGTCTGCAGCAAGCATTGGATAACAAAGTAAGCGCATCTTACGTAGATTCTAATTTCGCTACCAATATGGCTTTCGACCAGTCGACTCGCAACCTTAAGTTGTATTCTATGAGCGGAAGTCTACTAGCCACTGTCAACATTCCCTGAACAATTCCCTAATTAAAGAGCAGGTGTTATAATAGTGGCAAAATTAGGGAATGGGGAATGAATAATGAAGAAAATTGTCATCTCCTTTTTATCAGGTGCTTTATTGATGTTCTCCGGGCAGGCTCTAGCAGGGCCAATTTCGAATATCGGGAAAAAGATTGAAGCGGAATACGTGGTCATTGTGGACGGTAAAGAGTTAGACTCAAAGGCTATCGCATCTAGTGGCACGACGTATACTCCCAATCGAGCCATCGCCGATGCTATCGGCTATGATGTGAAGTTCGAAAACCAGACGGTCATCTACACCAAAAAAGAAGGTGTTAATTTGAACGATCCAGCTACTACTGGAGTTAGTGTTGAAGGCATAGACTTCGATATAAGAGGACTCGAGATACAGTTAAAAAACTTAAAAGGATTCCTTGACGGCGGCTTCGCAATCTCGGATGAATCTAAGAGAGAAACGCAAAATACAATCGCCGAGCTCGAGGCCAGGATCAAGGAGTTAGAAGCACAAAAAGCAAAACTTCAAGCACAAACACCATGACATTAAGCAAAGAAGAAATTAAAGCGGCGCTTGAGCGCGAGAAGAAGGAAAGAGAACAACTACAAGCGAAGTCTTCCACGAAAAAACAAGGTTTCGTTCTATATGGCTATCATATTGTGGCAGCGCTGTTTATCGTTTTGTCTTTAGCTATCGTCATGCTGCTCTCCATGTATGAACCAAAAGAATCTAATCCCCAGGATGATTCACGGAGGGCGTGGGAGCGTACCAAACAAATGGAAAGAGACTTCTTTGAGATGGACGGCAAAAAAGGGTACGTCGATAGAGTGATCGATTCAAACGAATAGGGCTAAGGTCAGGCAAACTTTCCTTACCTTATTCCGCAGTAAATGCGAAGCCATATAATGTCATAATATAAACATGCAAAGCTCTCGATACGTTCGAGGGCTTATTTTATTTTGAAGGAGTTATCGCCTATGGCAGAAATAAAGAAGAGGCTCGACATTTCGGTCAACATTGATCAACCGATAGAAGAGATTAAAGAATGTATTATCGCCATCTCTATCTTTCATGGACCGCAGCAACTAGACATTCTCAGAGAAGTAGAACTGTGGCTGGGCAAGACGATCAGTGATGCCGAGAACAAACAGAAGGAAGCGAACAAACAGTCGATCGGGGATCCTGCCGAATAGATCTATGGAGGGGTGCGAACGTGCAAAGATATTTAAAGGCCATTGTAAGTCTTGATTCGCTGATAAAACCCTCAAACGGTAAAGCAGCTACAATCGGAGCATTTATTGCTCCGTTAGCTGAGCGCCTATCTGGAAGCGGTCACTTTTGGGCATACGCTCTATTCTTTTCGATCGTTGTAGCGGACTGGATCTCCGGAACCGAGGCGGCCAGAAAGACCGGGACGTACAAAAGCGAGTACGGCCATTCAGGTGTACTAAGAACGATCCTGATGTTATGGATTCCGTTCATTGGTTGGCTGCTTGATAAAGTCTCGGCGGAAGTCTTCGGTATCCATGAGCCAGGAATCGCTTATTACGGAATTACATTCGCTCTCGCTTTTCATAGCTGGGTGAGTATGACTGCTAATAGTTACCGTGCCGGTTGGGGTAGATGGATTCCTAAGAAAGTCTTGAATTTCGTTGCCTCTGAGATCAAAGCAAAAGCAGAAAGAGCTTTTTCAATGCAAAACGTTACCGGTAAGAACTAATTCATGGGAGGATGACAGACATGGACTCTCAAGACATAATGGCATGTGCCGGCGTGATCGCCGCATGCGTGGGTGTGGTTAAGACCTTCAAATTGTTTGAGCCGAAATACTTGCCTTTGGTCGCCATCGCTATGGCGGCTATTTTTGTGTTGTCGCCAGCTCCTGTTCAGAATGCGATAACTGCTATTCTGGTCCTCGGACTGACCGCCAGCGGCCAATATCAATACAGCAAAAACCGGGAGGGCAAATAACATGCTGTCTGTCGATCAGGTACTTAATAAGTCTCAAGCTAGCCTTATAGGCATGCACCCCGTGGTAAAAGAAAAAGTTAGGGAACTTATCATACGGTGCTATGCCGCAAGCATCTTGATTCTGATAACGTCCGGCTTTCGTTCATTTTCCGAACAGGCCGCCATATTTGCTAAGGGAAGGGACAACTACGGCAAGGTCGTGCGTCCGAAGGATGTTGTCTCCAATGCTCGCCCCGGACGTTCCATGCACAATTACGGCTTAGCTGCAGATTATGTATTGCTTATGCCTGACGGTAAATCGGTATCGTGGAGTACGGTGCGAGATGGAAATCATAACGGCCATAAGGATTGGTTCGAGGTGGCTGAGATCGCCAAGTCACTTGGCTTTGAGTGGGGAGGCGATTGGGATCGCTTCGTGGACATGCCTCACATTCAGATGAGCTTTGGGCTCACTATCGAAGAATTATGCAGCGGGTTGCGTCCGCCGACTGAACAACCGGTAATGAAGCCGAAGCCGATAGCCATTAGCATCAAAGTAAATGGCAAGTCGGTAATTGACGGTACGTTGATCAATGGCGCTGTATTTGTTCCGATTCGTTGCATAGGGGAAGAGCTCGGCGGTGCTATCGGATGGGACAATGCAGCCAAAAAGCCTACTATAAACGGAGAACTGGTCATGGAAACTGCAATCATAAATGGAAGTGCATTTGTTCCCATCCGGTCGGTGTCTGAAGGGTTAGGGGCTAATGTTATTTGGTGTACAGCAGAGAGAAGTGTAACGGTTGAAAAATAAGGCGGACCCCCGCGCAGCCACACAGATTGATATGAGAGTTTATTGAAAGTAAAAAAAAACCATGCTCAATTAGCCATGGTGTGAGGACAAAGCAACTTTTACTAAAATCCGGCTCGTAGGATAATAACCAACAGAATGAAAAGCACTAGTGCGAATGCAGCTGTTCTCCCAGCGCCATAACCTGCGCAAGAGCCACCGATACCACCATATCCGCCAACTCCATAGGGTACACCACCAGGAAGAAAACCCGTAGAGATCACCTCCGGTTTTTTATTGTGACAGTCCCTTCATCACCTTGTTATCTTATGTATGGTTAAGCATACGGTCAGTCCATTAGCACAGATCAATCAATAATCCGCACATACACGAAAAATCCCCACTTGGCCATTGTGGCTAGGTGGGGATTTTCGCACTTAATTATTCAAAAAGTTCATCCATTAAATCCTGTATTTCTTTCTTCCGCTTGCTCGTTTCCTTATTATCGATACGGATCCGGTCCTGTTCAATAATAACTGCGTCGCCGCTTTTAGCACCCTTGGGCAACGAGGACCGCGGATAGTCCCTCGTAACTCCTCCGATTTCAATTACTACTATTTCTTCCTCAAACCGATCAATCACACCACGTTCCATTCATTTCACCTTTATAAACGAAATTGTTTTACCATCACTGACAGCCGTCACAGTGGCGTTTAGATCAGTTCGATACGTCGTTACTTTTTTGCTTTTGAGAAGATTTAAGATTTCTTTTGTCGGATGCCCATAGCTATTCTTTCCGACGCTGATTACCGCGTACTTAGGACCGACAACTTCAAGGAATTTCGTGCTGGTTGAAGATTTGGATCCGTGATGGCCAACCTTCAAAACGTCCGCCTTTAGTATCTGGCTGGACCCGATCATGTCGCCTTCCGATTTGTATTCAGCGTCTCCAGTAAAAAGAAATGAGTTTTTGCCGTAGGTCAAGTGCAGCACGGCGCTCCACTCGTTAAGATCATCACCGTATGTTTTAACAGGTGCGACAAACGTGGCTGTTACGCCTTTCAACTGTAGTGAAACATTCGCTTTAGCTTCTTTAATTGTACGGCCCTCATTCTTTACGGCGAGAAGGAAGTCCTTAAAAGTGTCCGTGGTGTGAGATACCTTAGGTGCGTATACAGATTCCACTTTATAGCTTTTCAATACGGTGTCTAATCCGCCAACATGATCAGCATCCGGATGAGTGGAAATCATAACTTCGATATCATCCACGCCTAGTTGCTTCAAGTAATTAACCACAATGTTGCCGGCCTCATTCTTACCACCGTCAATTAGGATGTCATCGCCGGCAGCTGTCTTGATAAATGTAGCGTCACCTTGGCCAACGTTAAGGAAATAGACTGAAAGTTTTCCTTTTGCCGGCGGTTTAAGTTTATCAGCCTTTAGAACAGCGCTAGATTTACTGCTTGGTTTACTCGGAGCCGGTGCTGGAGCTTTCGTAGATCCTCCATTGTGATAATGATATTCGCCTTGATCTAATCCCCATTTTTCACAATTCGTGCGGCAGGTATGACCACCACTGCCATCAGTTCGGCCGGGGTGCGCAAGCGCACTGTTTGTTGTGAATAGTATTAAAATAATTGCAGTAACCATGATTCGCTTCAAACTAAACGCCTCCTGAGTTCACTCGACTATATCCTTATTCACAAGCAACCCCATCTCGATCGCGGTCTAACTTTGTACTGTAACCGGGCTCACCTTCGTGAATAGGATCTGCGCCGGCCTCTCGCACTTCGGTACAGTTAGCATAATAAACAGTCCCTGGCTCCTGTTCTACAGAAAGATCTTCTGATGTTCCAGGTGTTTCTAATTCTGTTTTCAGTTTTTCATTTTCAGCCTTTAGAGACTCAACTTCTTTGTTTACCTGATCCAGCTTTGATACCAACTCAGAGTCCTCTTTAGATTGGTTGTTGCTACAACCGATGATGAAGACAGTGGCAATGGACAAAATAAAAATTTTCCATTTCAAGTAAAACACGCCCTTGGAAAATCCTCATCGGATGAGGTATTTGCTCTCACATGATCGCCATTATTTTACACTGAAACTCTTTATTTGGCGATATCTGGAAAGCTCCACGCCGTTGATAATTGAATGATAATATAAATGCGCCACTCCCTATTGACAAAATTAACCATTCACAAATGTTACATGAATGATATAATTGGGTAATACTGGGGGGGCTGGCGTGTACGTAATAAAGCTTGAGGAAGACGAATTAACTTCAGTATTGCGGCAAATGCAGGGCATATTAGTGCACAGGGATCCGGACCAATCCAAGTTGGCAGTGCAGCTCGACTTCCAAAATCAAATCTTTATTTCTCCTTTGCTTTTAGCGGTAGTCTCAGCTTTTGTGGAGAAACTTCGGCTTAGACATGATGTTGACGTTCTCTGCGTTAATCTTTCGTCAGTAAACGCCGATTATATATCAAGGATGAATTTCTTTGATGAAGTAGGGTTCCATTATCAAGAGCATTTCACAAGGCGTAAAGAATCCGGTCGCTTCATACCAATCACGCGAATTACGGAAAGTAACTACATGTCCATTACTTCCGATCTGACGAAGATCATCCAACAACAATGGGGTGGTATTGATGGGAGTATCGTTGCCGCTCTGGATTGGAGCATCGCAGAGATCATTGATAATGTATTTAATCACTCGGAAACCAAAATTGATGGCTTTGTGGTGGCACAACATTTCCCTAGCCGAAATCGCATTGATGTAACAGTTGTTGATGGGGGCATGGGCATACCGAAGCGACTGAAAAGTCGAGCAATCTATAAAGATCTATCAGCAACAGAAGCTCTGGACATCGCAGTGGAGAAGGATGTAACGGTAGATCCTGAAATAAACAAAGGTGCGGGATTATTTTATACAAAACGTATTATCCAAGAAAATCGTGGTACACTTAGAATAAATAGTGACAAAGCACAATTGCGTGTCACTGGCAAAGTAAAGCGTGTGGATGACGCACCCAAATGGACTGGCACCATTGTTCATCTTAGGATCCGAACCAATATAATTGTTGATCCAGAGATCATTTGGGGAAACACACCGGAATCATTTGATGCAATAATGAATGGCGATAGGGATCTATGGTGAGGAGGTGTTAGTATGCTGATCAGGTTTGTGGAGCTTAATGAACTCACAACAACCAGAGAAGGCGGTCGGGAAGCAAAAAGAAACTTCATCCCTGTCATCCGAGCTGCCTCAGCTTCTAATCCGATCATATTTGATTTCGCTGGCGTTACTTCAATATCGAGTTCGTTCGCAGATGAATTTTTCGGAAAACTGATTAATGATATGGGATTTACGGATTTCAAAGCCGTGACCACTTTCCGAAACATGAATCCATTTGTGAGCAATGTGATAAGAAATTCCATATTTCATAGGAATTCCGAATTAATCGGAACAACATAATGAAGCAGCAGCATCTTTGGCTCCTCACGTCTTCGGACGTGGTGGGCTTTTTTATTTTTAGGCCAGGAAAATTTCCTGCGCGTCATTTGATCATTTATTTATTTGAGCATCTGATCATCTAAGTAGTTTTCAAAAGAGGAGGGCAACTGCTGGAACACGAAAAAGAGCAGGAAGGATAACCTTGCTGCTCTTTTCATGCTTGGACCGATTACTGACCGCTAGTTTGGCATGTAATGCAGAAATAAAGCGACTTATTAATAGCCTCCAATACCACTACGAAGGATAATCACCAACAAGATGAAAAGCACAAGCGCAAATGCAGCTGTTCTCCCACCACCATAACCTGCGCAAGAGCCGCCAATACCACCATAACCTGCGCAAGAGCCGCCAAAACCACCAACTCCGTAAGCCATTTAAATCTCCTCCTCTTTTTGTAATCGTGTTTATTTATCACCCTGTCAATGTATGGTACGGATAAGCATACGGTCAGTTCATTAGTACAAATCATACAAAACCCGCATCAGTACAATCACTCCCGGTTGTCCATGATCATACGGTCAGTTCATTAGTACAAATCATACAAAACCCGCATCAGTACAATCACTCCCGGTTGTCCATGATGGCTGTGCTGGATCTCTGGGTTTATGAGAAACCAATTTCCATACGGAAACTGTGGTTCGGCAACCGAAACTCCGCCATTGCTGATGTATTGGCAATCACTGCAAAAGTTGGACATATCCCCCTTACGTTTATGAAAAAAATCCATACAATATCCATTAAGTGAAGAGAGGAGGGCAAATGATTTGGATGAACTGCATTATTTTTGCCATAGTTGCATAAATCGCCTCGTTCGTGTTTCTACTGTAGATGGACGGGTTCATGAAGGTGTACTCCTTCATTTTGACGGTGATAATATTTATCTGGATGGATCCGCCGCTTTTATCTCAAATAAGGTAAGCATAAAAGGATTTCGATCTAGAAATTTTATTACAACTCTCGTGCTGTTCGATATATTAGCAATTGCTTTGTTAGTTTAAGTTTATATCGACTCCACTAAC